>JAJDYX010000006.1 GCA_022824945.1 Candidatus Latescibacterota bacterium | reverse complement strand
CGGCACGGGCGACGCACAACTCACCCTTGCCCAAACCGTGCCCCTCAGCGGTGCGGTCATAGTCACCACCCCGCAAAATGTCGCACTGGAAGACGTACATCGCGGCATAGAAATGTTCCGCAAAGTCGAAATCCCCATCCTCGGCATTGTCGAAAACATGAGCTATTTCCTGTGCCCGTGTTGCGGAGACCGTACACCCCTCTTTGGCGAAGGCGGGGGACAACACATCGCCGACGCATTTGGCCTACCTCTACTCGGACAAATCCCCATCCAGCCCAATATTCGCGAAGGCGGTGACACAGGTGCGCCCATCGCAACAGGTGAAAATCGCGCATTTTCCGAAATCGCCACGCGCATTGCCGACGCACTGGCAAAACGGGAAAGCGACCTACCCGAAATTACAATTGTCTAATTTTTCGGGCTTGCGGATGGAAAAAAATATCTTACATTAAATCCCTGTGACCATTCAAAATTCAACCCGAAAGGGACACCATGAGTACAACATATGAAACGCTCGTCGCACGGGCAGAAGCCAGCACCACGGGACTTTCTCCAGAACGCGCACAGGAGAAAATCAACGCAAATGGCACGCTGCTCATAGACGTGCGCGAGCGCGAAAATTACATCGAAGGATATATCCCCGGCGCAGAAAACGTGCCGCGTGGCTTTCTCGAACTCCGCATAGAAAGCATGGACAATGACCGCAGCTGCGCAATCATAGTCTATGGCGCTCAGGGTCAGGGCGCACTGGCCGCACAGGCACTCCAGGACATGGGCTATTCCGACGTCGCGTATATACAGGGCGACATCGACGCGTGGCAAAATGCTGGCCTCGACATCAACCAGGACCGCGCGCTCGACAAAGCCGAAGTACAGCGCTACTCTCGTCACCTCCTCATCCCCGAAGTGGGAGAACGCGGACAGGGCAAACTCCTCGACGCCAAAGTACTCCTCATAGGCGCGGGCGGATTGGGCAGCCCAACCGGACTTTATCTGGCCGCCACTGGCATTGGAACCCTGGGAATCGTCGATGCCGACATTGTCGATGTCACCAACTTGCAACGCCAGATACTACACGGCACATCTGACCTGGGTCGTCTCAAAGCCATCTCGGCGTACGAGACCCTCAAAGAAATCAACCCCGGCTGCAATGTGGTGCCACACACCGATTATCTCACATCCGACAACATCATGGACATCCTTCCCCAATACGATATTATCGTCAACGGATGCGACAACTTCCCAACGCGCTATCTGGTCAACGACGCGTGTGTCTTCCTCAAAAAACCCATCGTGGATGGCAGCATCTTCCGCTTTGAAGGTCAGGTCACGGTGTACACGTGCGACGGCGAGGGGCCTTGCTACCGCTGCCTCTACCCCGCGCCACCGCCGGCAGACCTGGCACCGTCGTGAGACGAAGCAGGCGTGCTGGGAGTATTACCCGGCACAATTGGCCTCGTGCAGGCCACAGAGGTAGTCAAACTCATACTCGGTCAGGGGGATCCACTCATCGGTCGCTTGCTGATGTACGACGCCCTGCAAATGAACTTCAACACATTCAAAATTCGCCGCGACAAAAATTGCCCTGTATGCGGCGACAACCCAACCATCACCGAACTCATGGACTATCAGGCATTCTGCGCCATGGATCACAGCGACGCGGCGGACTAATCGTCGCAACGCAAAAACACAAAGGGGTGAAACCACCAATCGGTTTCACCCCTTTTTTATTTCAAAGACCAACCCCCAGCCCTTCGCCTTTAATCCGCGTCATCCTTTAATCCGTTTCATCCGCGATCAATATTGCGCTCTATCCTCATCCTCCACAATACGATCATCCACAGGCACCTCGAGACGATCTGCCCATTCGCCAATTTGCTCATTAATCGTATCGGGTATTTCGATCCCGTGTTCGAGGCGATGCTTGCGATTGCGGTACTCAAAATCCCCCGGAACCAGCACTTCATCTACCCCATCGGCGGGTTCGGTCGTCTTCATCGCGTCTAAAAATACGCGAATATCCTGCTGATAACTGTCCAGATCAGTAAATGTACTGATATCAATAACCTGCATAAACGCACCTCCAGAACGCCTGCCCTCCCTTTGGGATCCCGAAAGTAACCCCATCAAACAGACCAGCAGCGAAAGCGCGTAGCCCTTGTGCTCTCCAAAAGTACGCAAAAATCCGCCATCGTAAAAATCCAGAGGATTAGTTGACGGATTATTATTCTTATCCACAATAAAAGTATCGGGAATCGACGCATTCTTGCTTCGCGCGACCTGGAGCTTGCCTTCGGCGACCATAGAAGTGGCAAAATCAATCACAAAAGGCGCCTCATCGCCCGTGGGAACACCCACTGCAATGGGATTGGTGCCCAGGCTCCCTTTCTTCCCTCCAAAAGGCAGGACTTTCAGGGTATTGGGCGCGCCCCCACCCACCATACAAATACCAATAAAACCCGCACGCGCGGCAATCTCGACATATTCTCCCAGCCGCCCAATATGTGCAACCCGCGTGAAAGAAACCGAACAAATTTCAGAAGTCCGCGCTTTTTCCATCGCCTGGTGGACTGCGCGATAAGCCGTAAGATGTCCCACCCCCCGGTTGCCATCCAGAACCAGTGTCGTAGCCGATTCCCGCACCGTAGTGGGTTCAGCCGCCGGATTCATCCCCCCCTCGGAGATATTAGTGAGATACAATGGGATGCGGAGAACACCGTGAGAATCGTGACCGGCGAGATTGGCATTCACCAGAATCTTCGCGACAATATCTGCAATATCAGGTGTCGCACCAGATGCTTCGAACAAACATCTCGTAAGCGCGTGGAGATGTGCGGGTTGGTACGTGTGAATTTGCATAAAAAACTCCTAAAGTTCCGCAGCGAAAAACTCTTCGAACACCTCATCGGAAACCGTTGCACACGCTGCGCGCACATTGGCCTCGAGTTGCTCCTTGTTCAGACTACCGATCGGATTGCCGTGAATGCGGGTTTCGCGAATACAGAATTGCAAAGTCAGCTCGAGCAAATTATGCCCGCGTTCTTCGCACCACAGACGCATATTCTCGGCGCGCTGGTGATCTTCTCGCCAGCGATCGCGGGGCGCAAAATTTTCCACCGGCGCGCCCGTGAGATAACCTCGCATAATTGACCAGCCATTCATTACGCCCAGATCGCGCTCCGCCGCAGCGGGCAAAATATTTTCGCTAATGGTCTGCCGCAAAAGATTGTGATCGCTAAAACACAGGAAACAATCCGTGCGCCCCGATTTGATCTGCGCCAGATGAAAATCGTGGGGCCGCATCCCGTATCCAATAAAATTGACCCACCCCCGCTCTCGCGCCTTTTCCAATCCCTCCAGTGTACCCCCCGCAACCAGCGTAGCCTCGATACTCCACGGATCGTGAATAAAAAGCACATCGAAGTGATCAATCCCCAGAATCTCGAGCTGATCCTCTATATCGGCAAGCGCGTGCTCGGCTGAGTAATCGGGATCTCCATCTCCATATCCCCCCCACTTCGCGGCACTGTGACAACAAACGCGCCCGCTAATAATAATCTCATCGCGCTCGACAACGCCCTGCTTAATCGCAAGACCGAGTTTTCGAAGCGAATCGCCATAACACCGCGCACAATCGAACTGATTGACCCCAATATCCACCGCAAACCGAATGAGGTCCGCGGCCTCGTCATCGGTAACAGGACCAAAATGGTTGCCAAACCCCTGCGTACCAAAGGGAATAACGGGAATAGAAAGTTCTGTTTTGCCCCAGCGACGACGGGGAACTTGAAGAGTGGCTTTTTCAATCATGTCAAAGAGTCTCCATTATCCAGCGCATATTCCTTCAACGTATCCAAATCGACAAACTCAAGCGTGGAAATATGCGTACCCGAAAGATAAACGGGCGGTGCAAAACCCGCATTGAGCGCTTCAACCCAGCGCTGGACACACAAACACCAGCGATCGCCCGGCACGAGGCCGGGAAAGCGCAATTCGGGCACAGGCGTACTCAAATCATTGCCCGCAGACTGGGAAAAAGCCAAAAATTCTTCGGTCATCTCCGCACAGAGAATGTGCAATCCCAGATCGCCCGGACCCGTGCGACAACATCCATCTCGAAAAAAACCCGTCACAGGATCGGTACAACAATCCTCGAGTTCCTCGCCCAAAACATTTTTACCGCGATTCATGTTTTACTCCAGGATTAATTTGTATAAGGCACAGTACCGCTCTCATTCACCGTATATCCCCATTGCCGAACATAGTCCGCCCCAGGCAAAAATTCATCGCCTCGCGCATCGAGGCGGCGCTGGAGCCAGGCATCCAACTCGCTACACAAATCCGCGTATTCGGGATCGTCAACGAGATTATTCAACTGAAAGGGATCGGCATCATTATCATAGAGCAACCACGGTCCATCGAGCGAGCGAACATACGTATATTGCCCCGTCCGCAAACCGCGATATTCGCGCGCACCCCTATCGCGCGTCCATTGCCCAAAAGGCTGCGGACACTGTAAAAGCGCGGCACCATCAGAGGGATTCTCACCTCCCATAAGATAAGCCGAAAAATCCAACCCCTCAACCGTATCGGGAACACCAATCCCGCAAAGCCCCAAAAGCGTAGGCATAATATCGGGAATATCGATAGGATCAGAAATTTCGCGACCCTCCAACCCAAATTGCGCTGGCCATCGCAACAAAAACGGAATGCGAATAGACTCCTCCCAGGGCTGTTGCTTTTTCGCACTACCCTGTGAGCCGAGCATATCGCCGTGATCCGAAAAAAAGAGCAAAAGCGTATCGTCGGCTATACCCTTATCGTCCAGCGTCTGGAGCAAATCGCCCATACAATCGTCCAGCGCAGTGCAGTGCGCATAATAGCCCGCAATCCATTCTCGGGCATTCTCTTCGGATTCCGGTGGTACATTATCGCGCAAAGGCACATCCTCGGGACGATACATCGCGCGGTATTTTTCGGGCGCAGTCTCATAAGGCGCATGTGGTGGCCCCCATGAAAGCACCAGCAAAAAAGGATTCTCCGAGTCGTGATTCTGGATGTACTCTTGCACATCGCGCGTCTGTGCAATCGCGTCATATCCCTCCCATGTGACCTTCTCGTCAGAATCATTCGCATAATAAAAAGAATTATTGTAATTGTGCGTACACTCCAGCACCTTCCAATAATCAAACCCCTGCCGATTCTCGGGCGGAATATAATTGGATCGCCCATTTGCATTCACATGCCATTTGCCGACATAAGCGGTATCGTATCCCGATCTCTTAAAAGCCTGTGCCAGACTAACAGCCCTATCGCTCAAATGCACATCATTGACAAAAACGCCATGCGTCAGCGGATATTGCCCCGTCAGCAAAGACGCGCGCGCCGGGCAACAAACCGAACACCCCGAAACCGCGTGTGTCGCATTGATACTTTGAGACGCGAAACGATCGATATTCGGCGTCTGCACACAGGAATTGCCGGCATAACCAAACGACTGAGCGCGCCACTGGTCGCCAAAAATGAGAATAATATTACTGGCCATGAAACTCCTTTACATTAAAGTGTAATCCCACAAAAAACCGCGACAATATTATAAACCAAAAAGCCCCTTGTCAATGTATCTGACAAGGGGCGAAGATGATGTGTTATCCACCACACCCTCAAAACCGCACAAACCCAACACTCACAAAAAACCCCGGTGCATCCAACCGCTTTGAAAAATCCAATCGGAATAAATTAAACAGCCCATTAATCGACACACCTATTTCGTGGTGAAAACCGTCTGTATATTGCGGCGCGTAATCCAATAACGTCCGATCTCCAAACCACGTGCGCCCGTGCCCGCCGTGAACAATCAAACCAATATTGCGCTCCGCAGCCCACCGCCAGCCGATCAGCTCAAATGGAACCGTGCGAAAATTGTGTTCCCAGAACATCCCCAACACCTTCTCGCCTTCATAAGGGCGCTCCACTCGCGTTCTAAATCCCCCGAATATCGAAACCCTGCTCAATAGCACCCCTAAATCCAAAATCTCAAAACGCTGCCTGGGCAGTGTCCCCGTAAACGCACTGCCGACAACGCGCACATCGAGCACATTGGGCAACAAACGCCGCTTAAACATCGTCTCGATCCGCCAATCCAACAGCACCCGAACCTGTGTAAAATCAAAATCACTACCAAATCCCGACCGGCTGTGTTCAACCTCCAATGCGACTTTTCGTTTCCCAAAAATAAGTGCGGGTCCCGAATTTTTACCCTCGATATCCACGCGCAAAAACACAGAACGCAAATTGCCCGGATCAATCTCCGGATTGGGACGTTGCACATCAATATCCCCACTAAAATGCCAATCCGTCGTCTTCTCCACCGAACTGTGTTGCGCAACATTAATCCCACCGCTCAATCGCACACCTGCCCTTCGCGGACGACCAAACCGATAGCCTGCAGTGCCCCTTACACCCTCGCGCCAGAAAAAATCAAAATAATCTTCTAAACCTCTAATCTGCCGCAAACTGACCTCGTATCGGCTATACAGTCTCGACCGATGGCGCGTATCTGTCCCGCGAAAACCCTCAAACGAAACAAAACCCTTATTACTCGCTCCCCAGCGCACCGTTGCCTTGCCATTCAAAGACCACCGTTTCAAACCAAAATTATACGCGCTCCCACCAGCAAAAGCCGCTCGGCTTCGACTCGACCCCGCAGAAACTTTTGAACCTAAATGCCCACCATCCACGCGATTGAACCATATATCGGGATCAACTCGAAACGGCAACTTGCGTTTCTTCTCACCATCCTTACTATTTTTTTCGCTTTTCTTCTTTTCCTCATCCTCCTTCACAAAACGCGCCAAAAACCCCTTTGGCTCATAAGCTTTATCCAGCGTCATCGTACTGTCAATGCGCGCATAAGCCTCTTGCTCGATATCATCCAACGGCACGGCGAGTGCTGTTTGAACCAACAAACTATCCTGCTCGACACGCGCGGAATCCACCACCACAATGCGATCCTGCTCATAAAGCGAATCGGGCAACGCGATATTCACCTCATACCCCGTCAACCGAGAAACGCGTTGTCTCTTAAAAGGCGGAAATTGCAAACCAATCATCCCAACCTCAACATTCACATCCGACTGATAGCCCACCGGCAAATAGTAATCACCGCCGAAATTGCTAAACTGCTGTCGCATAGTAATGGTAAATTCGCGAACAGGCGGTGGAAACAAAAACGCCCGATTTGGCGTCAATTCCACCTCCACGAGCGCGTACACACTATCGAGCACAGCCACGCGACCATTAAAAGCCGTCTTGAGGCTGTGTTTGGGTTTCACGTCAATATCGTAAATAATGCGATCATCCATTTTGCGACGGCCTGTGAGCACAAAATCATAGTGATTCAGTGCATCGGGATGCGTAACGCCAATCAATCGATGCCCGGCGATTTTCGTCTCATCATCGTACAAATTCACTCCCGCAGCCGCGGGCAGTGCAAAATCCAAATCCAAATTCTCTGTCTCGCGTTTATCCTTAACGACCTCCCGCCATCCGTTTTTTTTATCCCAAAAACCATTGGACAAGCTCTCGACAATCGCGACAATCTCGGCATCCTTGTGCAGAACAAACCGCGAATAAGCCTCAACGCGAAACGTCTCCAGACTATCCCACCAAGTTTGCTTCTGCGCGATGACCCTACGCATAATATTGGGCCCCATATCCTCAGCCGTCACCACGAGTGCCTCCAACTCAATCGGCACAGGCTCCAGGGCAAAATTATGCACATCGGCTGCATCCTCTGTCACATGGTACTGCTGCGATCTGTAGCCGATATAACGCACCTCCACCACCGCGGGCAGAGAGCGCAAAGACAGCACATACTTGCCCTCGGTATTTGAAATCGTTCCGTCATAAGCCCCCAGAACATGCACCGTCGCAGCGGGAAGCGGCTCACCTGTTGCCGCATCGGTCACAGTACCCTGAATCACCTTTGCCTGCACCTGGGTAGCCAATAAAAGAACAGCAAAAAACCACGCCCATCGCGTTGTCATAGCCTGTTTTTCCATTGCATAGTACCGCAATTTGCTTTACATATATTTGAAACCACTTGAACAAACACCAACTTCTTAAAACGTTCGTATGTCATTCTTTCGAGGAGAGTACGTATATGGCTCTGCAATCGGATCATTCCACAGAAAAATTGCTGGAACGCATTACCATAGATCCTGAAATTTGTCATGGCAAACCATGCATACGGGGATTGCGATATCCAGTTGAGATGATTTTGACACTCTTAAGTGGAGATATGTCCATTGATGATATTCTGGACGATTATGAAGACTTAGAAAAAGAGGACATTCTGGCAGCACTTGCTTTTGGAGCGAGATTAAGTCAGGTCAAGAGGATGCAGGTGATCGGAAAATAAAAATCATATTTCCGCGCGTTTTTCATACATCACAAGCCCAATAATCATAAAGATGACACCCGTAAGAATGGTATAGACACAAGGAGCCACATTCACAACTCCAAAAGGAGGCATAGCAGTTTGTCCTAAAAATTCAAACGCCCTCTCCCCTTGCTGGAAAAGCCGACCATATAAAAATACGGATCCCAGAAAAAAAACGACCGCAGTCAATCCCCGATACCGCTTAACCGAAAACTTCACCCCCTCCATTCCGATCACAAGTCCAAAAATGAAAACCACATACGTCACAAGAATCAAGCCAGTCACCAGAGCAAAATGGGGAAATGACATCAACTCTAAAACGCCATTTACAAAAACGCCATCTACAGACTCTGCCGCAGTCACCATCCATAAATACAGACTACAAACTACAATTCCACCGCCCACAAAGCCTACACTCGCGACCGTAGCGATTTTTGCTAAATTCACGATATATTGTGAAGCTCGTATCGCAAACATCTGATAATGCGTTTCAGATTTCCACTCGGTATTGAAGGCATGCGCCAGCAATAAAGGCAGACTGAAAACAAGGGTAAAAACACCCAGCATTGGCCAGAAATAGCTGAAATTGGGCCAAAGAATAAAAGGAAGATTATTGCTGGACTCAATCACATCATGAAAATGCCGAACATATGCTATCTGCATAATTCCATAAGCATTCATCCCCGTGATCAAAAGGAGCAAAAAGAAAAAAAGAGTCTTATTTGCTTTAAGTTCCTTCACATACAGCGCAAAAAATAATTTCATATCACGATCCCAGGTAAAGAGTATTCAACCGCCATCGTACAATTTGGGCTTTAGATTTCCGCGCGTTTTTCATACATCACAAGCCCAATGATCATAAAGATGACACCCACCAAAATGGTATAGAAATAAGGAGCGACACTCGTTTCCATAAAAATGAACCTCCCATTATAAGTAAAAGGAACCGCCTGCATCTGTAAAATTGTAAAAACCCTCAGACCTTCAAGCGCGAAGAATCCAAAAAGAAAAAAGACAAGAAAAGAAGTAACCGCAGCTAGTCTCCGATACCGCTTAACTGAAAACTTCACTCCCTCCATCCCTATCACAATGCCAAAAATAAAAATCATATAAATCACAAGTATCAAACTCGCTACAAGAACAAAATCAAAAAATGGCATACGCTCTACGCCAAATATAAACTTAGCCTCAGACGCTATCAGCAGATCGGCGATATGTGTCATCGATAAATACATACTGCCAATAACAATCCCACCACCCACAAAACCGATACTTGCAACTGCGGCGACCTTTGCCAGAATCACCGTGTATTGCGAAACCGGAAGGGCAAACATCTGATAATGCGTTTCTGATTGCCATTCGGAGTTAAAGGTGTACGCCAGCAAAAAAGGCAGACTCAGAATGAGGATAGTTTTTGCCAGACTGACGGGCCACATAATACCTATCAGGGAGTTGCTGATCTGAATATATCTTTGTATGAATTCGTCAGACGCAATATTTTCTTCCGAAACAAAACGTTCAGGCGAAACATTTTCTACTCGGATAACTCCATAAGCATTCAGTCCAAAAACTAAAAGAAGTAAAAAGAAAAAACGGATTTTATGCGCTTTGAGTTCCTTCACATATAATGCAAAAAATGGTTTCATATCACGGTTCCAGGTAAAGGACGTTGAAAAACTGGATCGCGGCTAAAAGCCTGCCGCGATGACAATCGCAAGATCAATATGCACAGTCTTTTTTATCATACAGTAGTTCATCCGCTATTTCAGCAATTGTATTGCTGTCTCTATAACTGGATCTCTTGCCATACGACTATCCGAAGGTGAGACCGCAACATAAATATCTGGAGGAATCCCAATGTCTTCATACAGAACGTTGCCAGCCGAAGACCACTTCCCTGTAGAGACTCTATATTCCCAACCATTGGGCAACTTCTTACGGGTAGGACTCCCCTGGCCTCCAAATGTCGTGTCTCCTACTGTCCTGACATAGGGAAATCGCTTCATCGCCAACACGAAATATTCTCCAGAACTTATTACTTGTCTGTCTGTAAGTACAATAATGGGCTTGGTAAATTGTTTATTTCCAGCAGGCTTGACATACTTCTTTATAACGCGACCAAAATCTGAATGTCGAGACCCATCGCGCCGTTGCACAAGAGCGGACACTCTCTTCTGGTCTGCAAAGCGTCCCACTATTGCATCCACATTGCGGCTACTTCCTCCGTTATTGCCTCTCACATCCACAATTAAACCCTTATGATTAAAAAAATCGTTCACAATGGGGTCTATTGCCTCTACCCAGGTCCTGCCATTCCTGATGCTAAAAGACGCGATGTGTAAGTAGCCTATCGCATCAGAAATTTGACCAGAAGTAAGAAAACTATTCCCTGTGGTTTGAAATCCAGCATTCAAATATTTACTTTTTACAATATCCAAATTGAGGGTTCCTTCAGGTCGTCTATTTGCAGAGTTGAAAGACCCGAACGGCATGGTTAGAGTAACGTGAACATCGTTTAAGTGAGTTAGCATTGAAGATAAAATATCAAAAACCTCAGAATTACCTATCTGGTCGGTAACTTGTGGCGCGTAGATGTCATATAGAGCCTGCCAATTGACATTTTTGGACTCAAAAAAAACATAATGGCGGTCAAATTCGTTCCATAAAATTTGGAAATTTTTCTCAGGATCAGAATCAACCTGAGTTTCGTTAAGCAACATAGGCAAGATGTGTTGGGCTTGATCATAGTCTTGCTCGGCTGCCTTGCGAACCCACTTTACAGCCTCCTCATTGTCTTTCGAAACGCCCTTACCTTTGTAATACATCTCGCCAAGAAGGTACTGTGCTCTATTCAATCCTTGCTCGGCTGCCTTGTAAACCCACTTTACAGCCTCCTCCCCATCTTGTTCCACGATCTTACCTTTGTAATACATCTCGCCGAGGTAGAACTGGGCTTTGGCATCGCCTTGCTCTGCAGCTTTGCGAAGCCACTTCGCTGCCTTCTCATCGTCTTGGCCTATACCCTGACCTTTGTAATATATATAGCCAAGAAGGTACTGGGCTTTGACATCGCCTTGCTCTGCAGCTTTGCGAAGCCACTGCACAGTCGCCGCTCCATCTTGACCTACGCCCCTACCTTTATAGTACATATAACCAAGAAGATATTGCGCTTCGGCATGGCCTTGCTCAGCGAGCGGTCGCAATTCTTTGAGTGCCGTTGCGTAGTCACCCCGGTTATATGCCTTCCTACCATCCTGATAATCCCCCCACGCCGATGGCGCGATGAGCAGACATAGCGATAGAACGAAAAGTAAGCGTTGCAGGATTGCAGGATACGCAAGAGATTCGGTTCGCTGTTCATTTTCAGTTACCGCAATATTAATCATGATAAATCTCCTCCGTTTCGGGGATGGGACTATGCAAGATGTACGACGGATTGTTGCACAATTCGGATTTATATTTCTGCGCGTTTTTCATACATCACAAGCCCAATGATCATAAAGATAACACCCATCAGAATGGTATAGGCAAACGGTGCCCACGCTATTTGTCCAGAAGGCGTAGGAAGGATTGAGATTTGCCCTAAAAAATCTAACGCCATCTTCCCTTGCTGGAAAAATCGGATGTATAAAAACACGGCAAGTGCAAAAAAAGCAACCGCAGTCAGTCCCCGATACCGCTTAACCGAAAACTTTATCCCTTCCATTCCAGTCACAAGTCCGAAAATGAAAACCATATATGTCGCAAGCCCCAAACCACACATAAAAACAAAATCCCAAAATAAGGTAACCTCCATCCCATCAAATGATAGAATTTGACCTGGCGGGTCGGCTAAAATCAGTAAATACAGGCTTCCTATAACAATCCCGCCACCTACAAAGCCGATACTCGCAACCACAGCGACCTTTGCCAGAATCACCGTGTATTGTGATACCGGCAACGCAAACATCTGATAATGCGTTTCTGATTTCCACTCAGAATTGAAGGCGTGCGCCAACAAAAAGGGCAGACTGAGAAGAACGAGAAAAATTGCTATCGTCGTCAAAATAAATATCTGTTTGAATGCCTCTTCGAAATTCAAACCATCTGCTATTCGGATAAGCCCATACGCATTCAACCCCGCGATCAAAAGCAACAAAAACAGAAAAAGGGTTTTATTCGCTTTGAGTTCTTTCATATACAATGCAAAAAATGGTTTCATGTCATACTCCTTGAAAGCACTGGATCGCTGGCTAAGCATGTCCCCGCAGGATTTAAGCGGGGAACCTGCCGCGATGACGGGCGGGCACGGAAGGCACCGCCCCTACATCGCCACCATCTCAAACATCTCCGAAAGCGATTCCCCGCGTTCTTCTCGCAGAGCATCTGCATTGCCGGAAAGTGCGATCTCGCCCTCTTTCATAAACATCACATCCTCGATAAACTCGCCCACTTCATGGACCAGATGCGTCGAAATCAAAATCGTCTGCTCGCCAAAGCGAAACTCGCTAAACAGGGCTTCCACAATGCGCTTGCGCGACGGGGGATCAATACCGGATAGCGGCTCATCCATCAAAACCAGATCACTGGGCCAGGAAAACGCACACACCACCTTGAGCCGTCCCTGTTGACCCCGCGAAAGCGCGCCCACCTTCTTATCGCCATCCAGCCCCATAAAACTCAGCAACTCGCGCGACTTATCCATATCCCACCCGGGATAAAAACGCGCCAGAAACTCGACCTGCTCCATCACCTTCATCCAATCGTAAAACGGATTAATCTCCGCCAAATAAGCCACATGCTGTCGGGTCTTCACACTCACTTCTTGTCCCATCACCTCCGCGGATCCCCGCGACGGACGGGTCAAACCAGCCAGAATGCGGAACAAAGTACTCTTCCCACTCCCATTCTCGCCCAACACACCTTGCACGCGCCCGCGATCAACCTGAAAAGAAACACCGCGCAGTGCCCACGCGCCCGGATATCGCTTCCACACATCTCGAACATCGATCATCATGTCAAATCCTCCTCTATTTCGCGCAACAAATCGGCAATTTGCTCGCTGGAAAGATCCAGTTCTCCAACCTCTGCAACAAACCGCGCAACAGCACTCTGCGCCAACGCTCGCTTCTCAGCCTCAATCTTCTTCCTATTCTCCGTCACAAACGAACCCTGCCCGCGCCGCGTAAAAACAAACCCCTCCCGCTCAAGCTCTGCATAAGCCCGCGCCATCGTATTGGGATTCACGCCCATCTCCCTCGCCATATCCCGCACCGAAGGCAACTTTGACCCCGGCGAATAAACCCCGCGCACCGAACGCTTTTTGATCTCGCCGATAATTTGTAGATAAATAGGTGCATTTGGATCAAACTCATAAGGTGGCATACAAATGCCTCCTGACTTTTTGTGCGGTCATACACCGGACCTCATATTTCCGCGCGTTTTTCATACAACACAAGCCCAATAATCATAAAGATGACACCCATAAGAATGGTATAGATAAAAGGTGCCAAATCTATTTGCCCAGAAGGAGTAGGAGTAATTGAAATTTGCCCTAAAAAGTCTAACGCCATCGTCATTTGCTTGAAAAATCGAAAAAATAAAAATACGGCAATTCCAAAAAAAACAACCGCAGTCAATCCCCGATACCGTTTAACCGCGAACTTCACACCCTCCATTCCGGTCACAAGGCCGAGAATGAAAACCATATACGTCACAAGTGCCAAACCAGTTATAAAAACAAAATCCAAAAATACTGTAACCTCTGTATTATCAAATGCTATAACCTGTACGTCTGGCAAGTCGGCCAACACCCAAAAATACAGACCGCCAATAACAATTCCACCACCTACAATGCCCTTACTCGCAACCGCAACGATCTTTGCCAAAATCATTGTGTATTGTGGAATCGGCAGCGCAAACATCTGATAATGCGTTTCTGATTTCCACTCGGCATTGAAGGCATGCGCCAGCAAAAAGGGCAGACTCAGAACAAGGGTAAAAGGAGGAAGAAGAATAAAGAAGGACAACTTGAGAAATTCGCCGGATGCAATTTGTTGCGAAATATCTTCTATTTTGATAAATCCATAGATATTTATCCCCACAAGCAAAAGGAGCAAAAATAAAAAAAGGGTTTTATTCGCTTTGAGTTCCTTCACATACAGCGCAAAAAAATGTTTCATGTCATACTCCTTTGATACAGGTGAGACGTTAAAGTCATCCCTTCTTACGTCTTGTATCTTAAAACGGGCGAGGCATGCCTCGCCCCTACATCATCTATACAGTCATTGATGATGGCGCGATTTTTAAAAAAATGTCCGAAGTATTGCCTGAAAAGAGGCTGATTTGCGCGATTTTTGTCACGATATGTCTCATTTTGATTTCTCCTTTCGTCCAGGGGCCTCTACATCAATCACTGGCATCATTCACAACCAAAAACTCTATCTCTCGCTGTTCTTTCCGAATTTGTAGCCCGAGTTGTTCTTTCAGAGCCGCGAGCACGGAATTGGGATCGTCTTTGTCATAGGTGATTTCCCAGTCGTATTTTCCCTCTATTCCAGTGCCATCCTCTACGACACGTTCTAAAGCATGTTCCAATGACTGCGCCAGCCTGCTGATTTCACCGTTCATTGTCTTTATCTTGCCACGTCCACTTCTTGTCATAGATCCCCCTGAACCCATTACTGAGGGTTTCAACTTTTCTGCGCTGTCTTCGCCAGCCGTGAGTACGAAAACTTCAACAGATTTCTTCTGGTTGGAAACGCGCAACTGTAACGATGCTGTCAACGCTTGTTGAAATAGCAATTCGAACTGATTGGTCGGCAGTCTGACTGAAATCTCGTACCGCGACTCTAAAAGTGTCTCTGGACCTATAATCCGCGTTGTGGGAACACCATAAGCCGTGCTCAAAATCTGGTGCAATGTTTTGCTCTCTGCTTCCTGTTGTTTGTATCCTTTTGAAATTTTGCTCGAACTCTGGCCGCCTTCTTTGTCTGTGGGTGCAATCGAGATTTTGAAGATGGGATCGGTGCCTTCGTTTTCGACAGTTTTCGGTTTTGGCAATTTGGGTCGCTCTATTTTTTCTCCCTTGATGACCTTTTCGATCATGTCAGATGAAAGTCCTGCCGGATGAAGCGATGCGGCGATTATGCCTTTTTGATCAATCAAAAATGTCCGTGGGATTCCCCTGACACCATAAGCTTCGAAAGCCGACCGATCCGTGTCCAGTCCAATCCACGATTTCATTTCTTGTCGTTTCAGAAATGGCGCAATTACGCCTTCATCTTCATCTGTTATTGAGATAAACTGCACTTGCTTATCGTGAAATTCCTCGCTTAACTGGTTCAGATGCGGAATTTCTGCCACGCAGGGGGCGCACCAGGTTGCCCAAAATTCCAGGACGACAACGTTGCCCTTTAATGCCGATAAACTTTTTTCTCCTTCTGGTGCTTGCAGGTATTTTTCAATGTCCAATTCTGGCGCAGTCTGTCCAATCAGGCTCTGCTCTCCCATTACACTCATAACCAACACTTCTTTGGTCTTCTCAATTGAGATCTCCTGCGCTATTACACTTGTAGCAAGTAAATGAACAATGATTGCGATTTTCAGTAGGTGAGCGTTATACATTGCGGTATCTCCTTTTAATATGGCTGGTTTACAGGTACGCGCTTGACGGGCATCTGTCGCAGGATAAGGTGAGAAGTGAAACGTAAGACGTTAAAGTCACCTCTTCTTACGTCTTATATCTTAAAACAGGCGAGGCATGCCTCGCCCCCATCTTACTTCTCACCGCCTTTCAACAATTCAAGGGCTGCGTTGATCAACGGGTCATGATCCCCTGGCTCGTCGGGAAATTCGACGTGAACATCGGGTGATATACCCTTACCCTCAAACGGCTCTCCATCGGCCGTCAAAGCCACCCACGAAGGAAGAAACACACTCACCCCATTCGCCAAGCGCACCGGCTTCGGATTACCCGAACTGCCGTAGGACTTCTCGCCCATCAGCGTGCATTGCGGCACTTGCTTCATCATCAACAAAAACGCCTCACAACTGCTCATATTGACCGGCCCCATCAAAACGACCGTGCGCCCTCGAAAACCGGGCCGAATCGGCTCCAGCGTTCGTTTCTTGATTTTGGAAAAACCAGAAGGACTGGAAGTGTCGCGATTGACATGACCGGCATATACCACAGATTGATCGACAAATCGACCGGCGATCTTTCTCGCCAACCGCTCGTCTCCCCCACCGTTGAATCGAATATCCAGAATCAGGGTATCATCGGGCGACAATTCGTCGATCCATTTCGCGGCGGCCTCAATATCCCGGGCCACTTTTTGTGCCCAACTTCCAATCATCAGATACGCCGGTCCATCCGGAAACCTCCCGGTAGCCACCACGCGATTGACGGATCGAAGCTGAGGTACTATTCGTTTCAGCAACTCTCGATCCGCGTTGAGGCGAACATTGCGCCGAAAACCAGCTAATCGATCACCATCTGCATCGAGCCAGATATGAGCATCGCGGGCTACCTCCAGAAGTTGTCCAGCAAGACTGGCAAACTGATTGGGCGTCTTCGCATCAATCAACCGCGCCTCGAACTCGGCAAATCTAACATCCCAATCTATGCCCCGCAGATCGCGATAGGAATACTTCTCCTCGATGGCCGCCCTCAACTGCTTCAACGATTTCCGATTCTTTTCTGGATCCAGGGATTTCACATCACCCGATGGCGCAGTCCTGAAAGAAATGGGATACGGAACCGCGGGAAGCCCATTGATTCCTCGAAAACTCTGATAACGCTCTGAGTTGATCCCCAGGCTGTATTGGCGATCCGGTTTGAGTTTCACAGAAAGAACAATGGTCGTATCAGAAATCCACTGGGGCTTTCCGACGACCTCTGGAAACACAGATTTGCTACCCACAATCACGAACGAATAGCCCCTTTTGGTCGCCATAGGCTGGTCAAAAGTGACGCGCAACTCCGTCGTAGCGGCATCCACCGACTGTGCACCATTCTCCGGCACAGTCCGCACCACCTGAGGGGGTTCCTCAGCACCCGCGGTCGCACATCCGACGAACAAACAGAAGCCCAACAGTGTTCCACGCGCCGTTGCGAACACCCCGAGACCAGATCGGCAGAACTTAAAATATCGAGCAGTCATTTGATCCTCCAATCGAGTTAAAAACCAGCGGTGTCTTAGTGTTCTACCTAAATAATACACTCAAACAATTCTTCTGTCAAGCGGAAAAATAAAAAACTCCCCAAAACCCGAAGGCTTTGAGGAGTTAATTGAGGAGTGTGCTTAATAATCATTGCCCTTGCCACATCCTGGCCCGGGTCATAAAAATCAGAGGATCTTGTCGCCACTCTCCATAGCCGATGCGCTGGTCATCCGTCAGATAATTGATCTTATCATCAATACAGGCAGCCAAATCCGCATCGTCCACACCAAGGGTAAAGCCGCCATACTCAACCGCGGCATCCAGCGCCGTCACCACAAACGCACCACCCGAAGCATGCACAGCATCGCGGTTGCCGATCTCGCCTCGGGCCAGGGCATCAATCCTACCAGACGCAAGCGCGTCAAGTAATTCCACTTCACCTGTCTCATCCCCCAGATAAATCACCTGCGGCATCGTATCTACAGGCGGGAAAAGATGTTGTCTCCCCGCGAGATTGGGCGACGCACCAGCAGCAGTAATAAAATACTCCGCGCTACCATCGGCGACCACCGTATCCGTTTTCGTTTCAACGCGCACACCCGCAGCCAAAACCCCATCGGCATTGACCAGACCCACAAGCTCCAGTAAACGCGCCTCCCCCGTCGTACTCGCCAGCGCGCCCACGCGCACCTCACTCGTCAGGTCATCGTGACTAACCCAGCGCACCCCATCTTCAGCACGCACCAGAAGCGACTGCCGAAACGCAATATGCCCCGAAGTAAAAGTCACCACCTGATTGCCCATCTCATCGCGGGTTCGGGAATCGAGAATCGTAATACCACCGCCCACAATATCGTATTCCGCACCAGCCGACAGCAGCCAGATATTGGGCCAAACCGCGATACCGTACCGAGAAAACGACAGCCCTGCGCCATCCATAGCTTCAAGAGCCGTCAACAAATCCGCCTCATAACCCACATGTGTATTAAACTCGGCGGCATCCGGATCGGGATCTACACTGGAACTAACCGGCGCGAAAAAAGCAAAAAAACCAAAATTGAGCACGCGATCCGCGCAAGCCGACGGAGACATCCTCGTCACACTCGCCCTCTCCCCAACGGGCAAATTGACCATCACCTCATCGCCGATATTAATCGGAATACTCGACCATAACCCAATCACGCTACCATCCTGCGATACACGTGCCTGATAATAACCCGTCGCATCGCCCGCAATCTCCAGCCGCACCCGACCATCTTCATCCGTCATCCCCGACCACGCATACTCTGCCGCCTGTCCCGCGATAGAACGCGCAAACGCTACCATTGCACCACTTACGGGCGCGTCATCCTGTCGCACAGAAGCCACCACCACAGCCCCCGACGCATTGTCTTGCACCGCCAGCTTACCCAGCGGCTGCCCAACTTGCTCATCCACCTCCATCATCACGCGCTCACCACCACAGTGCCACATCATCCCTGCTATAACGCCCAGCACGACCACACTACCAAACCCTCTCAACACTACAATCCTCCTTATTCTCCTATCTACACTCATTCATCTCTCTTGTGCTTCATCCTTTGATAGCGCGTCACCTGATTCTTATTTTTTAGAAAAGCAACCACAACGATCACCACAAACACACCCACAGCCAACAGACTTCCCACCTCTTTTTTTGGATGATCCATCCACCACGCCAGCGCAATCACCGCCCCAACGGATATGCCAGCCATCACGATCTCGCGTATCATCTGCTCGCCCCTTCCAAAAATGTAAATCCTCTCAAACACCTCGCATCCATCATCGAAAATACACCATCAACAAATTCCAGTCCACACAAAAAGATCTGCATAGACAGGAACAAGTAACACTATCTTCAAAATGATTTTCTGTGTATCTTGAAATAGCACGCCAATGCACAACGTCAGTAATAACAAACAAAACCTCTGGATCGCGGCTCGGCCATGTCCCCTTGATTAAAACCTCAAGGGCAGGCTCTGCATGATGTTGAGCAGGGAATCATGCCGCGATGACGGGGCTATCATTACTTCACACTTCTCATGCTCTTAACCATCACAACCACATACAACCCCGCAACCGACCTGGGCTATCTGCTACACAAACATCCCAAACGCGCGCAGACCTTTGATCTCTCTTTTGGTCGCGCACATGTATTTTATCCCGAAGCCACGGATGAAAAATGCACGGCTGCCCTATTGCTCGACCTCGACACCATCGGCCTCAAACGCCGTCGCCAAAACACCTTTGCACTTCGCGATTACGTCACCGACCGTCCCTATGTCGCCTCCTCGTTCACCAGCGTAGCCATCGCCCGCGTATTTGGTAGCGCGCTCAAAGGCCAGTGCGCCGACCGACCCGATCTCGTTACCCGGCCCATTTCCTTGCGCGTAGAAATCCACGTTCTCCCTTGTCGGGGTGGCGACCAGCTACTCAACGACCTGTTTCAGCCATTGGGATATAAAGTCACAGCCAAACCGCACCGTCTCGACGAAAAATTCTCAGAATGGGGGTACAGCCCGTATTACACCGTTGCACTCGAAGCAACCATCCCACTAAAAGACCTGCTCACCCATCTCTACGTCCTCATCCCCGTACTCGATGATGACAAACACTACTTCGTCAGCCAGTCAGAAATCGACACCCTGATGCGCCGCGGCGAAGGCTGGTTATCAGACCACCCCAAACGCGACCTCATCATAGACCGATACCTCAGACACCAGCGCATCCTCACCCAGGAAGCCTATCGCCTTATGGATGAACAGCCCCTATCGCGCAATATCAAAGACAACGAACTCGTCGTCGAAAACAACCTCAGGCTGAACCAGCAACGACACAATGCCGTACTCAAAGAACTCGAAATCAGCGGCGCACAACGCGTACTCGACCTCGGCTGCGGTGAAGGTCACTTCACACAAGTCTTGTCAGAACGCCCTCAATTTACCAGAATCCTCGGCCTGGAAGTTTCACACTATGCCCTGAGCCGCGCCCAAAAACGCCTCGAACAACCCATACAGCGCAACCGCGTCGAACTCATTCACGGGTCGCTATTCTACCGCGACACGCGACTCGACGGCTATGACGCCGCAGTGCTCCTCGAAGTTATTGAACACCTCGACCCATCGCGACTATCCGTCTTCGAACGCGTCGTATTTGAATATGCCCATCCCAACACCGTCATCATCACCACCCCAAATGCCGACTTCAACGTGCGCTGGGAATCTCTCCCCGCCGGACAATTTCGCCACCCCGACCACCGCTTTGAGTGGTCGCGCAAACAATTTCAACACTGGGCACAAAGCATCGAGAAAAAATTTAACTACAGTGCAACAATCAAACCCATCGGTCCCGTAGATCCCGAAGCAGGTCCACCAACGCAAATGGTCGTATTCAATAAAAAATAAATCATGAACATCACAATCCCCGAAATCGCACTCGTCGTCCTCATCGGCGTATCTGGCTCTGGCAAATCCACATTTGCCAAAACCCACTTCAAACCGACCGAAGTCCTCTCTTCCGACTACTTCCGCGGACTCATCAGCGACGACGAAACCGACCAGACCATCACAAAAGAGGCATTTGAAACCCTCCACTATGTGGCCGCCAAACGCCTCGCCAATTACAAACTCACCGTTATCGACGCCACCAGCGTACAGGAAAGCGCCCGCAAACCCCTCGTTGCACTGGCCAAACAACATCACGTCTTCCCAATCGCCATCGTCTTCGACATGCCCGAAGATCTCTGCCGCGAACGCAACAAACACCGACCAGACCGCAACTTTGCGCATCGCGTCATCGCGCAACAACGCCATCAACTCCGCCGCTCGTTCAGACGCCTCAAACGCGAAGGATTTCGCCGCATCTACACCCTGCGCTCAGAAGACGAAGTCCAGCGTGCGTGCATCACACGCGAAAAAGTTTGGCCCAACCGCCGCGACGACCACGGCCCCTTTGACATCATCGGCGATGTACACGGCTGTTTTGACGAACTCCTCGCGCTACTCGACAAACTCGGCTACGACATTCAGCCCAACCACATAACACCACCACCAGGGCGCAAAGCCATCTTTCTCGGCGACCTCGTAGATCGCGGTCCCCAAACACCCCAGGTACTCGACCTCGTCATGCAAATGGTCCATTCCGACACCGCCCTCTGCATCCCAGGCAATCACGACACCCGCCTCGTACGCGCGCTACAGGGCAAAAAAGTCAGACCCACTTACGGCCTTTCCGAAACCCTCGAACAACTCGAATCATATTCCACTGAAGACCGCAAACGCTATGCAAATTTCCTCGACAGCCTCGTCAGCCACTACATACTCGACAACGGCAACCTCGTCGTTGCACACGCCGGAATGAAAGAAGAGCTCGCCGGACGCACCTCGGGCACCGTACGCGCTTTCGCCCTATATGGCGAAACCACGGGCGAAACCGATGAATATGGCCTGCCCATCCGCCTCAATTGGGCGACGCGATACCGCGGCAAAGCCACCGTCGTCTATGGACACACCCCCGTATCCAATCCCGAATGGCTCAACAACACCATCAACATCGACACGGGCTGTGTCTATGGCGGCGCACTCACTGCCCTGCGCTATCCCGAAAAAGAATGCGTCTCTGTACCCGCGCTCAAAACATATAGCAAACCCTCGCGCCCTCTTGCCTCTCAGGCCGCCCGCTCTGCACAGCAAACGCACGACGACATGCTCGACATCGACGACGTCAGCGGCAAACGCGCTGTAGATACCTTTCTCATCCCGCGCATCACCATCCGCGAAGAACACGCCATTGCCGCACTCGAAATCATGAGCCGCTACGCCATCGATCCCAAATGGCTGATCTACCTGCCGCCGACCATGTCCCCATCAAAACCCAGTCCGCGTCCCAATATCCTCGAACACCCTGACGAAGCTTATGCCTACTATCGGGAAAACGACATTACTCAGGTCATAGCCGAAGAAAAACACATGGGATCCCGCGCCATCGTCATCCTGTGTAAAAATGAAGATATTGCCCGCACGCGTTTTGGCCTATCCGAACCCGCACCCGGCGCATGTTATACCCGAACGGGCCGCTCCTTCTTTGACGATACAACTCTCGAAACCGCATTCCTTACCCGCCTCCAAAACGCCGTCTCCAAAGCCGACCTCTGGAACAGCCTCAACACCACATGGATAGCCCTCGACTGCGAACTCATGCCCTGGTCTGCCCGCGCACAACAACTACTGCAGGAACAATACGCAGCTGTCGGCGCATCTGCCCGCGCATCTCTCAACGCCACCCTCGCGGCCCTCAACGCCACCGCTACCAACAACATCGACATCGGCGATTGGATCGACAAATACAAAAATCGCTCACATCGCATCAACCGCTACATTCACTCGTACCGCGCCTATTGCTGGCCTGTTCAAAATCTCACAGACCTCAAACTCGCGCCCTTTCACATCCTCGCCACAGAAGGAAGCGTTCACCACAATCAGCCCCACACCTATCACATGGAAACCCTCTCAAAACTGTGCCTGGCCGATCCCGAACTCTTCCACACCACATCATACCGCGTCGTCGATCTCAACGACGCGCAAAGTTGTGCCAACACCACTGCATGGTGGAAAGAAAAAACAGCAGAGGGAAGCGAAGGCATGGTCGTCAAACCCCTGAATTTCATTGCACGCAACAAAAAAGGCAGGCTGATTCAGCCCGCCATCAAATGCCGAGGCCGCGAATACCTCCGCATCATCTACGGCCCCGAATACACCACCCCCGAAAATCTCAAAAAATTGCGCTGGCGCAATGTCAAAACCAAGCAATCCCTCGCCCTGCGCGAATTTGCCCTGGGCCTCGAAGCCCTCAGCCGCTTCGTTCAAAACGATCCCCTGCGCCGCATCCACGAATGCGTCTTCGGCGTCCTCGCGCTCGAAACAGAACCCGTGGATCCGCGGCTGTAGTCAGGAAGGAGTGTTGTAAATGTTATTTCAAAAAAGATTTTTATTTATTACCGCCATTGCATTGCTGACTTTCGCGGGTCGTGCCTCTGCGGGTCCCAATGCAAATGCGACATTATCGCTTGATCTTATTCCCGATGGAGGGCCGGGCAATCAAACAGATGAGGGCGTTACCTCTGGCACGGTCTCTGGACAAGGCACAAAAATTGCCGTTGAAGTCTTCGCAAAAGGTGTGACCACACCTCTCGCCGGGGTGATAGTCATATTCGACTTTGATCCCGCTATTTTGACTTTTGACAAAGCCGAGAACAGTGCATTTCAATTTGCTGTTCCAGAACCGGATAAAACTGGCACGAACTTTGTCACAAATCCCCCTGTCACCTTGCTGGAATCTGGTTTTCTGGCACGCGCTGAGTTTACCACTGTAGTAGATGTAACGGATAAGGCATTTACCCTGGGCATTAAAATGGTTTCACTTGCTCAAAGTGTATCAGTAATCGACGAAATCACAACGACAAATGTCATATCGTTTAACGAGCCTGTAACCGGCGAATTTGAAGGCCTGCAACTTCACCTCGACACACAAATTGAAACGCCCGCTGCACAGAACAACAGGCTAATCATCCCCGAACAACAAGCTGGCGATACAATACAATTTCAACTTTTTGTTCCAATGGCCGCAGGCAAACAAACTTACGGTTACGAAATAGAACTCGACCTGCCCGGCAAGACATTTTCCGACTACATCGGCAGCATATCGGGCACGAGTTTTACAGACACACCCATGCGCCAAACACCGGATCGTCCTATCCTGTCCGCATTGCTCATCTCTACTCCTGCTGTGCCTGAAAATGGTTATCTCGGCCAGATTGACTTGCAAGTGACCAATCCCCTTGAAGCAGAGACAACGCTCATTGTCAAAGCCGCTTCAATGGCCGGTCTCAGTGGACAACAGGACTCATTGGATGTGTCCAACGCCGTGATCACTGTTACTATTATTGCCGGCGATTTCGATGGCGACCTCGACGTTGACTTTGCCGATTTTCTCGCCTTTACCAGCGTTTTTGGATTATCGTTATCAGATGCCAATTACGATGCCCGCATGGACCTGAACGACGATGGTGTTATTAACTTTGCCGATTTTCTCATCTTTGTCGGCGTCTTTGGCACCACATAAATAGACGAAGCCAAATTTTTTTTACCATCGAGCCACGACTCGCAAAAAAAAGGAGTTCTCATGCCAGATCGTCCCAATATCCTCTTCATCATCACCGACCAGCAATACGCCGGGGCTATGTCCTGCGCGGGCAACCCCGATGTACACACCCCAAATATGGACAGCCTCGCCCAAACCGGCGTACGCTTCACCCGCGCCTACTGCACGCATCCCCTGTGCGGTCCCCAGCGCGCCAGCTATATGACGGGCCTCTACCCCCATCAAAACGGCGCCACGAGCAACGGCACCCCGATCAAACCCGAATACAAAGGCCAAACCCTCAGCAACTTTCTCAAAAACGCGGACTACGATTGCGCCCTCTCGGGCAAATGGCACGTCCCCGGCACCACCCCCGAAGAAAGCGGCCTCGAAGTCATCTGTGGCAACCGCGACAACGAAGTGCCCCTTCGCGCCATCGAATTTATGAAACGCGACCGCGACAACCCCTTCTTCCTCATCGCGTCATTCCTCAATCCCCACGACATCTGTCAGGTCGCCCGGAGTCAGCCACTTCCGCAAGGACCCGTACCAGAACCAGCAACCATAGAAGAATGCCCAAACCTGCCCGCGAACTTCGCCATCCCACCCTATTCGCCCGACATCCTGCAAATGCTGCGCCAGGCCAACCGCCGCGTCTATCCCACCATCGAATACACCGAAGACGACTGGCGACGCCTCCGCTTTCTCTATTACCGCCTGTGCGAAAAAGTCGATGCCGAAATCGGCGTCCTCCTCAACGGCTTGCGCGACCTCGGCCTCGAAGAAGATACGTACATCGTCTTCACCTCAGACCACGGCGACGGGCACGGCGCACACAACTGGAATCAAAAAACCAGCCTCTACGAAGAAGTCATCAACATCCCATTCATCATCAGCCATAAAGGCGTCACGCAACCCGGCGGCGTCAACGACACCCACCTCGTCTCCCTCGGCCTCGACCTTCTACCCACATTGTGCGACATAGGCGGTGCAAGCACTCCCGACGGCCTCGACGGATTGAGCCTGCGGTCTCTCGCAGAGGGCAACACATCCGGCGAATGGCGCGACGACCTCGTCGTTGAAACCATCATCGACCTCGGCTCTGGCCCAGGCGGTAGCGGTGCTTCGCGCGCCGTCCTCACCGACCGCTACAAATACAGCGCCTTTCCCATGGGCCGTCACCGCGAACAACTCATCGACCTCCAGAACGACCCCGGCGAAATGGTCAACCTCGCCGTCAACGCACGCTTCAAAAATGAACTCGACGACCATCGCCGCCGCCTGCGCGACTGGTGCGAAAAAACAAATGATAGATCTTTTACAGGTGTATAAGTTTTACCGTTCAAATTCTTTATTTTATCAGGAGTTCAAAAATGGCCGACAACCTGCTCAAAAACAAACTCTCCAATGGCGACGTTGCCATCGGGCCTTTTGTCAACCTCAGCTCTGGCGCGCTCATCGAAATCGCGGCATACAGCGGATTTGACTTTGTCATCCTCGACACCGAACATGGGCCGCTCGACATACCCACCTGCGAAGACCTCTGCCGCGTTGCACACGGCGTCGCTATCACGCCCATTGTCAGAGTGCGAGAAAATGACCCCGCACAGATCCTGCGCGCCCTCGACATAGGCGCTGACGGTGTACAGGTCCCTCAAATCTGCAACAAAGCCGATGCCGAAGCCGTCGTGCGCGCAGCCAAATATTCACCGCAGGGCATGCGGGGTGTCTCGCCCTATACCCGAGCAGCTCGTTATTTTGCAGATGGCGGAGCCATCTTTGAACGCCTCAATACCTCATCCATGATACTCATCCACATCGAAGGCGTAGAAGGCCTTGAGAACCTCGAAGAAATCATCTCTGTTCCAGGCCTCGACGTCATCTTCCTGGGACCTTATGACCTCTCGCAATCTCTCGGCATACCCGGCCAGGTCAACGACCCGCGCGTGGTTGACCGAATGCGCGAAGCCGCAAACTTAATCAACGAAGCCGGACTCACCGTCGGCACATTTGCCGACTCCCCCGAAGCCGCCAACCGCTGGATCGACGCGGGCGTGGGCTACATCTCGCTCTCCGTTGACACGGGCATCTATCTCTATGGCTGCCGCCACATCCTTCAAGAAATCCGCACCTGATCTATCATCGCGATAAAAAGAAAAAGGAGATACCAGGCGGTATCTCCTTTTTTTCATGCCTGAAGTATTACATGGGTGCAGAGAATAATGAACCATCCCTAACTATGAATCCGTTGATAAGCGACATTGAACCGTTACACTCAACAATCAACAGTTTCCGCGCATAGCTTCAGCCCCAAGGCGTTCACCACCTTCAGAATGGTATCGAAGCTCGGAGATTGCTCCCCATACAAAGCCTTGGCCAAACTCTCTTTGGACAGACCAGCGTCTCTGGCAATCTGAGACATGCCCCTGGCGCGGGCAATATCGCCCAATGCTTTGGCGATGAAGGCCGCATCGCCATCCGCTTCCTCAATGCAGGCTTCTAAGTATGCCGCCATCTCCTCGGGCGTTCGCAAGTGCTCCGCGACATCGTAACGCGTCGTTTCGGTCTTGGTCATCGTATGCTCCTAAAAATTTCGTTTGAGACGAAGGGCAGTTTCAATGTCGCGGTTCTGCGTGCGCTTGTCGCCTCCTGCAAGGAGGACGATAATCTCGCGCCCGCGCTTCGTATAGTACACCCGATAGCCAGGCCCATAGTCAATCCGCAGTTCTGAAACCCCCTCTCCAACGGGCTTTACATCTCCAGGATTGCCCATCGCGAGTCGTTCAATTCGAGCCTGAATGCGCGCTCTTGCATGCAGGTCGCGCAAACCATCGAGCCATCTTGAAAATATCTCGGTCTTGAGAATATCACTTGAAACCGACGGGTTCCTAACTTCGTGTTCAGATAATGGGTTATTCGGCAAACACGCTCCTTATTAAATGTATTAAATCAGTGCTTGCGACACAGGGTTAGGCCATTTAAGTCGTTCCTCGGCATTCTCAATCGGCCAATTCACGATATCTATCCCCGTGCCTTTAGCCCAGGCCAACTCACGTCTGACCCATTCTGAATTCTGCGAATTTGGCGAATCAAAAAGAAGCACGCATGAGGATTTGCGAAGAGCCTGGCGAATTTGATCATCCATAGGTGCATCCAGGTTAAGATGCTCGGAATCAATCCACACATCGCGACCCATACCTACCAATTGCTTTGTAACGTCATGGACAATTTCGGCGTCACGCCAGGAGTAACAGATGAATATCATGTGTCACCATACGAGTGCAGCCTGGAGGTTTCCCGTCGTCTGAGTAGCGGCGATTCCCGCAATGACTTCGGTGAGAAACACAAAGAGAGAAATAACCCAAAGCGGCGTCATCTTGGCGGGCAGTTTCGCCTTTGCAACCGGATCCGTAGCCATAGTTTATCTTGTTTTTATCCTAACGATAGAAATCTCTATAATCACAACTGATCAGGTGTCGTCCTGTGCCAAAAAATATATCCCATTATACCCAGTAGTGTCAACCCGCTTTTGCGTGCTCTAAAAGGTATTGAGTGCGAAGGATGGTGTAGCGCATCAAAAGCGTGAAGTTCTAATTGAGGGTAAGCCACTGCCATAGACACTCTCAGACCAACGGGACCAGCATCCCCTCTACGTCCAAAATTCTCGATTTCTCCAGTGTACGGGTCGAGTTACGCCATTGGGCAGGGACGTGTCTTCGTCTCCAAATGCTTCTTTGAGCATCTCGGTAGTTAAACCAATTGCATCTGGGAAGAAGTCTCCAACCTGAAATGCGTGCCGTAGACCAACTTTCGAAAGGTCAGCACCCGATAGATTGGCTCCCAAAAGTTTAGCACCCGATAAATTGGCCTTCTCAAGTTTCGTGCCCGATAGATCGGCTCCCGAAAGGTTAGCATTAGATAGATTGGCTCCCGAAAAGTCTGCGTCCAAAGGGCGAGCACCCGATAGGTCGGCTCTTAAAAAATTCGCGTCCGATAGATTGGCTTGCTCAAGGTTCGCACCCTGAAAATTTGCCCCAGTGAAGTCGGGTTGGGTCTCATTTTTGCTCGTGCTGGTCCAGTAGCGGTTTTGTTTCCGGCGGCTCAGTACCGTCAGAACCGCTACCACATCGGAGCGATCTGTTTGATGAAAAGCTCGGTGTAGTAGCTTTCTCGATTGATCTCCGTCTGCTTGTCCGCGAGTACCGTGCGCCAGAGAAGAAAAGGCACACCATACCAGGCCGCGATGACCAGCATAATTGTCCGCACATGGTTGAATAAAATTTGTGTCGATCCATCTTCCTGCGGTGGACTGATCCAATTTGGGTTCCGGTACAGTAGAATTAACGGCAATATCATCCAAATAAAGGCAATAACCTTGATCCACCAGGACCAATCTTTCCAAAACCCTCTTTTTTTGTTTTCATGCTCTCCAGCATTCATAATTCAATCTCCTTTTCATCATTCCCAACCTCCCTATCAGAGCAGTTGCCTTTCCATCTGCGTTTGGATGGGATAACTCATAGTGCAACCTCCGCATCTTTATCCTCAGCAGACTGAACTTTTATCTCAATCACTCCCACCCGTGAAATAGCTCTTGGTACCCTTAGCTTGCACCGCATCGCCGATTCTATTCAAAGCATGCACATAAGCCGCCGTACGCTGGGAAATACCCTGTGTCTGGGCAATATCCCAAACGCGCTCCGTCTCCTCGACCATCTTCTGTTTCAGCCGCTGATTGACCTCATCCAGCGTCCAATACAGACCCTGGCGATTCTGCACCCACTCAAAATAACTCACAGTCACCCCACCCGCATTAACCAGAATATCGGGAAACACCACCACATCTCGCCCGCGCAAAATCTCGTCCGCCTCTGGAGTCGTCGGACCATTTGCCAACTCGTACACCGCCCTCGCCTTAATATCTCGGGCATTCGACGCTGTAATCTGGTTCTCCAGCGCCGCTGGCGCCAGAATATCGACATCGAGTGCGAGCAACTCCTCGTTGGTAATCGTCTCGTGATCGACCGCATTGCACACACTACCCTCACAGTAAACGGCTTTAAGCGCGCGGGTCGAATCCTTGAACTGCCGCACACTGGGAATATCGAGACCCTCTCGCCGATATATCCCGCCCTTAGAATCGCTCACCGCCACAACCTTGTAACCGGCATCAAAGAGCAACTCCGCGATAATCGCACCGGCATTGCCAAAACCCTGCACTGCCACGGTCGTCGTAGCGGGCGAGCCACTCAACCCGAGCCTGGGCAAAGTCGCCTCCATCGTATAAAAAGCCCCCATCGCAGTCGCCTTATCCCTGCCGAGACTCCCCCCCATAGTCAAAGGCTTGCCAGTAATCACCGCCGGCGCAATCTGCCGCTTAATAATGCTATACTGATCCACCATCCAGCCCATAATCATCTCATTGGTATAAACATCTGGCGCCGGAATATCGACATCCGGACCGATAAAATCGGCCACCGCGTCGATATAACCCCGACTGAGCCGCTCCAGTTCAAAAGGGGACAGCGACTTGGGATCCACCGTTATGCCACCTTTACCCCCGCCAAAAGGCAAATTGGCCACCGCGCATTTGAAAGTCATCCAAAAAGCCAGAGACTGAACCTCGTCAATAGACACATCTGGATGAAAGCGAATACCCCCTTTGGTGGGACCTCGCGTATCGTCGTAGCGCACCCGGTAGCCCGGAAAAATACGCAACTCGCCGTTATCCATCCGCACCGGGATAGAAACTTTCAAACTCGACCTGGGCAATTTGAGCCGCTCAATAGCCTCCTCTGTAATAGAAGCATAAGCCAAAGCTTCGTCGAGCCGTTGGCTGGCATCGCTGAACAATGATTCGGACATGAATCCTCCTCAAAGAGAAAGCCGTCAGGATATACCCCTGACGGCCATGAAATCACCAAAAAATTTCAAAGTTACTCATCATCATCTGTAGAAATGGGCAAATCTTCGCGCTTCAAAACGCGGCGGCGGGGCCGACTAAGCTGTTGGGGAGTGCGCTCGAGCCGTTCCTGAACCTGCACCGTATAACGCGCCGTGGGCATAGCCTCGAGCCGCATGGGATGAATCGGTTCACCGGACTCTTCGCAGAATCCATAAGTTCGATTCTCAATTTTTTGCAAGGCATTGTCAATCTCGGCCAATTCTCGCCGCTCGTGATTCCCCAGCGACGTCATCAACTCCAGCGACGACGCATTGCCAGCCGCATCGAGCGGATCGGCTGCGACATCGCCTCTAATTTCGTCAAGATCTTCATCTTGATTGAGCACTTGCTTGAGCAACTCGCGCTTGCGCTCAGTTAAAATTTTTTTATAAAACGCGAGTTTTTCATCGCTCAAAGATTCATGCGTTGCCATTGCCTATTCGCCCTCTTTTCTGGTATTTGCCAATACGCAGGGAAGGGTACTTCTACCCCCTGTGAAAATTTGTCCGCAATTATATGTCAGCGTACAAATAATGTCAAGTCTTGCAAAACAAAAAAATAAGACGTTCTATCCTCGAAGCGCAGCCAAAAAATCTTCTACAGAAAGTGCGTTGAGCACACCATCAGCAGTCAATCCACCCTTTCTGGCAATTCCCAACCCAAAACACATATCTTTTAATCCCTCCATACTGTGGGCATCTGTATTAATCGGGACCTGCACGCCCTTCTCCCTCGCATAAGATAAAAAGCGCCAATCCAACTCCAAACGCGCGGGATTGGCATTAATCTCAATCGCCGTACGCGCCGCAGCCGCAGCGTCAATCACAGCCATCATATTGAGCGGATAACCCTCACGAGACAATAACAAACGACCTGATGGATGCCCCAAAATATCGACATGGGGATTTTGAACTGCGCGAATCAACCGATCTGTCGCCTCTTTTTCAGTCATTGAAAACTTCGAATGCACAGACGCAACCACCAGATCAAACTCAGACAAAAATTCATCGTCAAAATCCAACCGCCCATCGCTCAAAATATCCACCTCAATACCCTTCAACACCCGGATACCTTCCACCGCATCATTGACCCGATCAATCTCATCCCACTGCAACCGCACGCGGTCTTCATTCAGCCCATTGGCATAAGCCGCGGCCTTGCTATGATCGCAAATGCCGATATACGTATAACCCAACGCCTTTGCCGCCCGTGCCATTTCCTCAACACCATGCCGTCCATCGCTATACGTCGTATGTACATGAAGCGTACCCTGCAGATCGGATTGCGCGACCAACTCCGGCAACGGCGCTTGTTCTGCGCGTTCGATCTCATCACTTCCTTCGCGCAACTCGGGCGGAATATAATGCAAACCCAACGCGGCAAACAACGCTTCCTCATCGGCACAAACCGCGTTTTCATCCCCCATGAACAAACCATATTCATTGAGCTTCATACCCCGGTCTTTTGCCCGCTGTCGCATCGCGGTATTGTGTTCTTTGCTCCCCGTAAAATGGTGCAATGCGCAGGGATACGCCGCATCTGCCACAATCCTCAAATCTGCGCGCATGCCCGAATCCAGCACAACACTCACCTTTGTCTCGCCGCGCCCCGTAACCTCCACCACGCCGGGATACGCGACAAAAGCCTCGGCAATCGCGCCCCCGTCTTTCGCACTCACAACAATATCCACATCCTTGCTCGTCTCCATACATCGCCGCACACTACCCGCCACTGATAGACGAATAACCCCCTGTTGATCCGACAAATAAGCGCGCAACACCTCTGCTTCATCTCGCGCCGTGCGGCTCAAAAATCGCCCGCGGTGTTGCTGCAAATAAGACACCCCTCGCAAAATACTCTCAGCAGTCTTCTTCCCAAACCCGCGCAATTTTTCGACCTCACCCGCCTCGCATGCTTTTGCCAGCGCATCCACATCGGCAATACCCAACTGCTCGTAAATAGACCGCACCCGTTTCGCCCCCAAACCGGGCACCTCAATCATCTCCAACAACCCTTCGGGCAGCGCGGAACGCAAATCGCCCACGCCTGGCAACTGCCCCGTATCAATGAGGATTGCAATATTTTGCGCCATCTTCGCACCAATACCGCGCACAGATTCCAATTCGCCGCACGCGCTCAAATCCGAAGCGGATTCTTGCAACAACTCAATCTGCCTCGCTGCATTGACATAAGACCGAATGCGAAACGCATTTTCGCCATTCAGTTCCATCAGCGTGGTCATCTCTTCCAAAGCCGCGGCAATATCTTTATTATCCATTCAAAACCACCGGGAAATGTAGTGGACATTTAACAATACACATGGTTATTTTAACTTCACTCGTCTGCGTCAAATTTTGGAGAATATAGATACAGAATGGAGCTAAGTCAATGAACCAAACCACAAAAATCGCCATCGTCGGACTGGGGCGCATCGGCTGGCGATTTCACTTTCAGCAAGCCCTGTCATCCGACCAATTCGAACTCACCGCTGTTGTCGATCCCCTGCCCGAACGCTTATCCGAAGCACGCGCAGCATCTGGTTGTGAAACCCATACCGATTTTGAATCTCTCTGGACCGGCCCACTGCCCGACGTGGTCGTCATCGCCACCCCCACCACATTGCACGAAGACATGACCATTCGCGCCCTCAACGAAGGTTGTCACGTCATCCTCGAAAAACCCATGACCACCTCCCTCGCCTCGGCAGATCGCATGATCGCCCAGGCCCAAAAGAACAACCGCCGCATCTTCCTCTATCAACCCCACCGCCTCACACCCGAAACGCAAACCGCGCGAGAAATTATTCAAAGCGGTAAGCTTGGACCCATCTACGCCATACACAGGGGCGTATATCGCTATGTGCGCCGAAACGACTGGCAGAGCCTGCGAAAAAACGGCGGCGGCATGCTCAACAACTACGGCGCGCATTACCTCGACCAACTCATCTATCTCTCGGACGACTCGGCAATCACAGAAGTCGATAGCAAACGCTGGGCAATAGCCACCCGCGGCGACGCCGACGACGTGGTCAAAGCCTGGGTAAAAAAAGACTCTGGACAACTCTTAGACGTGCAAATCAATCAGGCCTCTGCCTATACAATGCCCCTCTGGCACATTTGTGGGAAATACGGCACGGCTATCCGCGAGGACAACGTATTCAAAGTACGATATTACGACCCCGCAGAAGCCCCCCCGCTCGACGTCATCGAAGGCGCGGCACCCGAACGCAGCTATGACAATCGGGACCGACTGCCCTGGCGGGAAGAAGACATCCCCATTACCCGGGACAAACAGCGCGACTTCTACGCCAACATCCATGACGTAATCGTCAACAACGCCACCCCCTATATTCGCATAGAAGAATCGCGCGAACTCATGCGCGTCATGGAATTATGCCGCCAAAGCGATCAGAATTTTCAGAATTAAAGGATGAACAGGATACCCCACCGCCAGTAATGTCCATTTTTCATCTGTGTCTATCTGCGTCCATCTGTGGATAATAACCAATTAACAAGGAGCACACTATGGTCCCCCTCATCAGCAGCCTCGCTTATGGCCCGCTCGGCGCGTGTCAATTGCCCCGCACTTGGTGGAAAGCACTCACCCGCAACGCCGGTATATTAGACGACGAATATCCCGACATGACAGATAATGGCCTTGACCCCCGCGTGTTGCACGCATTAAATCTGGATATCGACACCACATTGGCTTACTTGCGCGAAAACATGCCCTCGTACCTCGAATTTGAAGCCTGGATACTCGAACAGAGAGGCGACGACTTCTGGGGCTTTGAACAACAAGACGCCATCGTCCGATGGAATGCATTTATCCGCGCACGGCGACACCGCTCGGAAAAAATCGAAGAAACGTACACAGACACGGGTCTGCCTCGAAATGCGGGCATCGACTCTGCAACCGTACTCAACAGCCTTCAGGATTTGCAATTATTTTACAAACGCGACCTATCCAAACTCAGTGGAAACATCGTACCACTCGTCGCCACAATCGACTTCGGCCCCCTCGGCGTGCGCCAGTTGCCCCGCACCTGGTACAAAATCCTCCTCCGCGCAAAAGGCCTGCTACACCCCGACTATCCCGACATGACAGAGAGCGGCCTGGATCCCCGCGTGTTGCGCGCATTAAATCTGGACATCGACACCACATTAAACTACATCCGCGAAAACCTACCGTCCTATCTCGAATTTGAAGGCTGGGTACTCGAACAGTGCGGCGGTCAAATTCCCGCACAGGCCGTTGACGAATGGAACGACTACTTGTGCAACCGCATCCACAACGACGCCAAACGCGCAGAAATCCGCGCAACCGTGGGATGCGGCGACATATCCTCAGCCGTCGTGCTCAACCACATCGAAGACTGGCATCTGGCACACCAGTGGCTCTTAATGTAAAAAGGAAAAAAAATGTCCATCGAACTCGGCGAATTGTCCAATGGCGTGGCACTCACACAGGTGACCACAGACGCGCGCGACAAATCCAATATCTACTGCGAACTGCCCTATTGCTCTGCTGACTCCCGCGTCTTCGTCTATGAGCAGAAAAATTCAGATACCGCGCCCAACACCACCGAATATGTCGCCTGCGAATTTGGCACATGGGAAACCGAAATAATCGGTCGCGGCCTGGGCGGACCTGGTATGACCCACAGCGGCATCTTCTTTTATCGGCGCATTGTCCCCAACAAATGCCAGGAACTCGTACGCATTGACCTGCGCACGGGCAACCAGCGCGTCATCCATGAATTTCCCGAAGACCTTCAAACGCGCGGATTAGGCACCCTATCCCCCAATGAACGCTATTACGCTTATGGCGTCACCATCTCCTACCATCCCAAAATGTTTGGCATAGAACTCGTCGATCTCCAAAAGGGAACGCGAGAAATCATCAACACCGACCCCGACATCTGCAATCCGCACACGCAATTTGAACCCACAGAAGGCAAACAAATCATGGTTCAGCACAACCGGGGCTGCGAATTCAAACCCGATGGCACCCGCGTCAAACTCGTCGGCGACGAAGGCGCCACCGAATACCTCGTCGATATACCCAACGGCAAAGTCACACGCCTTCAGGTCGGACCACCCCATACGCCGGGCATCACGGGCCATGAAGCCTGGATCGCGGGCGCGAATGAAATCCTCCTATCCGTCCGCGCCGAAGATGAATACGCACCCGACAAGGGCAACCTCGTCAAAGTATCGGCAAACAATCCCCCAGAGCGCGTCGGCACGCCGGGCTATCGCTTCAACCACGTTGGCACCTCCCCGTGTGGTCGCTACTTCTTCTGCGACGACTGGCAGGGCGCCAGCAAACTCATCGTCGGCAATATCCACACCGGCAAAACCGCAGTCGTATGCGAAGCGCACACATCCATGAGCACCGCGCAAAACACACACGGGCATCCCTATCTCTCGCCCGACCTCAAATGGCTCGTCTTCAACTCCGACCGCTCGGGACATCCCCAAATCCACGTCGCATCCGTGCCATCTGATCTCATTGCTCAATTGAATTAGGAGTTACTGAGCAATATTACACTCATTTATTTCACAAATAAAACAGGCACATTGAAATCAAAACAATGTGCCTGTTTTTTGTATTAAGTGTTCATTTTCGGACACCACTGTATCAAAATCGGACACTTATTAAACTACGTTCATGACACAAATTTGTATAACTACCTGTAAAATATAAAAAAAGAGGTTTTGGCATAGAAATTGCTAAATATTTCCCACACATTCACTCATCTTCTCGACAATTTCTTATCACGAAAGGGATATTACCGATGAATCGCAAAGAGTTATTGGTTCCCGTGAGGTGGATGGCACTCCTCTTTCTTTTATGTGGAAGTTGCGAAAAAAGTACTGTTGAAAATCAGAACAATGTACTCGCCATCAAGACGCAAGCACAAGGAATCCATCTCTCATTGACTGATGCCATTACACTCGAACGCCCAGAGGCAGGACCAACTCTTGGACGTGTCCGTACCATTACTGTTTTGGATGACTATATCATTATTGTAGATGAGAGTGTCAAAGTTTTTGACATAGAGGGAAGCTATAAGTGGTCTATTGGCAGTCGAGGGGATGGAGAAGGCCAGTACAAGATACCGGGAGAGCCAGTGGTTATCCCCAATACCAGCCAAATATTGCTCTACGATGGAGGAACCGGGCAGACGCTTCGCTTCTCGATTACAGGTGAATTTTTAGGACAATTGAAACTGTCAGAGAGACGCTTTATTAATCGCATGGTGATTTCTGAAAATCACAGTCTCATTCATACTTATGTTGACAAAAACAGAAATGGTATGCTTTGCGTCACTTCCCTTGACACAGGTGAAGACATCGCCAATTTCAAAGTCTGCGAGGCGAAATACAGTAACCTGTTTTTCGGTTTGCAGCGTTCACAAGGGCTTGCTTATGACGAGGTGCGAAAAATTATATACTTTGCTCTGCCCTGGGGAGATAAAGTGATGAGAATTGATCTGGCAGCACAAGAATTTCTCACACCCATAACTATAAATCATCCCAAATTCATCAGCCTCAAATTAGATGAAGTAGATGGTAATAAAGATATAAGACAATTATCCCAACAAAGGTTCAGCAGGTTGTACGGCCTGCATCTCTTGTCTTCGGGAGATATTTTGCTCAGGTACTCTTTTGAGGATTTATCAATGAGTACTGCGCTTATACTTTTATCGGACCTGGATACGCAACCTTCTGCACAAGAAATGCAAAATGAACTGAGACACAATATTTTCACTTCCCATGGGAAATCTATATATATGTATTCGCCTCCCAATGATAGCGCAAATATGAATGGCAGGGTTCGTATCTATCGTCTGACAGACCCTCAGAGATCCCCTACCGGCTAATATTGAAAGTTAGCCATGATTAGGCATCTCTTCATTGCAGAGGATAACTGATGATTGCCAATTATTTCCGAACATGGTTTCGCAATGTAATCAAGTATAGAACGTATGCCGCCATTAACCTGCTGGGCTTGGGGATAGGGATTGCGTGCGGCTATCTTTGCGTGCTTTACCTTCTTTACGATTGGAGCTTTGACAGGTTTCATCAAGACCATCATCGCATATACTGCGTTACCGGGAAGATAAAGTATAAAAAAACGATAAGGGGATCCCTTAAGGCGGGCACCTGGACAGAGACAGCCCATTTTCCTGTTGCACTATCGTCCATGATGTCTGATGAGTTTCCAGAGATTGAGCGCACAACTCGTATAAAGTGTGTTATCGGGACAGCGACCTGGCAAGTAGGTATGCACAAAGAATTTTTGCGACCTATCCAGGATGTATTGTTCGTCGATAAGAGTTTTGAAGAGATGTTTTCCTTTCCCCTCATTCACGGTACTTTCTTTTCGCGCCCAGGACAAGTTGTGATCACACGTAGATTTGCTCAGACGCTTACCAACGATATTGACAGTTTGGTTGGCAAAGTGTTGTGGATGCGCGTTGCTTCTCGGAGGTTCTCGAGAGATCTAAAACCCGTATTAGCCCCTGTTGAAATAGGGGGCATCATGGAAACCCCGCCTCGCAATTCGAGCCTGATTTTTGAGATTCTTTTGCCTTTGAGTATGTCCTCAACCTTTCTTGATAAGAAAGAAGGAGAATGGGACTGGCGCTTTGAATCCTCACATTACATAAGGTTGACAGACGAATCAGATGTGGAGGAAGTAGAGAAAAAACTCACGGCGTTCATGCAGAAACAATCCTCCTTCAATTCGATATGGGATTTAGAAGGCTTCCAGACTAAATTGCAACCCCTCACAGACTTGCACCATTATATCGGTCTGTTTATTGATGGTATGTTTCGCAAAACAAATCCCTTATATGGATATATTCTCGGCGGTATCAGTGGCCTAGTTCTGTTTATCGCGTGTTTAAATTACGTACTCCTCTATGTGGGACGGTTCAACTCGCGAGCTAAAGAATTGAGCTTACGACAAGTCTTTGGCGCAAACCGACGGCACCTCAGGTACCAGCTACTGGTTGAATGCTTTGGATACAGCATTTTGGCCTGCATAATAGGCCTGGCAGTCGCAGAGTTAGCATCAGGTCCTCTTGAAGGCATTTTACGGATCCCACTCATGTCCTCGACAAACCCCCTCCAGACCGCGATCATTCTCCTATTGGTTGCCAGTCTTATTGGTCTAGCCACAGCCCTTTACCCAGCAGCCTTTATGTCGTCTATTTCTGCTGTCAGTGTTTTGAGCAAAACAGCAAAAGCCGTCAGATCTGGACCTTTCTTAAAGGTATTGATGGCTATCCAGTCCGGTGTGACATTGGTATTTGTGTTTTGCACGATCATTATCTTTGAACAGACTTTTTTCGTCATCACAGCAGAGCCGGGCTTTGAACCGGCGAACCTGGTCAGACTCAATACCACTGGATTGACAGAAAATGAGATTGATCGTCTGCAAGCATCTTTATCTACATCTCCTCTCGTGACATCCAGTGTGCGGACGAATCTGCCATTCGGATGGTCAAACTCAATCCTGATGAAAGACAGCAGTGGCAAACTCATTGATAATGTAACCTATTATCAAGTGAAGGGACCCTTTATCGAGACCGTTGGGTTGAAACTCGTGCAGGGAAACCCATTGTATCCCAACCCCGGCGATGTGATCGTGAATGAAGCCTTCCAAAAACATCTAACATCGTCACAGCCTCTTGGACAGGTGATCACACAGGCGGATACAAAGTTCAGAAGACCCGTATTTGGCCGCGATGTCAACGGTCGCATTGTAGGTGTGGTTAAGGATTTTCACGTTAGAGACTTGCACCATACTGTCTCACCCACGATCATCACAATTGCCCCTGATGGTGCAACAACTGAGCGACAGGACCTCGAAATATTGATTCGGATTCGAGAGGGCAGTGCCGAAGCATTTGGTGCGTATCTCAAGAGTCTGTGGAAAGACCTCAAAACGGAGCAACACCTGACATTCTCCTTCGTAGAAGATGACAGACGACACTTTTACGCCAGAGAAATCAGTTGGAGCAAAATCGTCTCTGGCGCTGCCCTGTGCGCTGTCCTCATCGCGTCAATGGGTGCCCTGGGCATGATCTCGCTATCCGTGGCGCGCAGAAGAAAGGAAATAGCCATCCGAAGGGTCATGGGTGCCGTGCCATCCAAAATAGCCAATGGGATTGTGCTGGACTATGCAGTCCCTGGGTTTATAGCCGCCTTCATCGCGCTTCCCCTCTCGTATTTTTTTATGGATGCGTGGCTCTCGATATTTCCCTACCGCTTTCAATTTGGCGTTGGTACGATTTTGACAGCGATCTTATTGGGCATCCTGCTTCCGCTCATAGGCGGCTTCGTGCATGCGCTGAAGGTCGCCTCTGAAAGCCCAAGTGATGCCTTGCGAGAGGACTGATACACAAATCTCCCGCCCATTTTCCAGCTTTTGCCTCCCACTGATGGCGAAGATACGAATGGATTGAAAGTTAGCCATAATTAAACATTTCTCAATTCCAGAGGATAACCGATGATTGCCAATTACTTCCGAACGTGGTTCCGCAATGTAATCAAATATAGAACGTATGCCGCCATTAACCTGCTGGGCTTGGGGATAGGGATTGCCTGCTGCTATCTTTGCGTGCTTTACCTGCTCTATGATTGGAACTTTGATAGGTTTCACAAAGACCATCATCGCATATACCGCGTTACAGGACAGATAATGTTTGACAAAAGAATAGGTGGCCCTAAGGCGGGCACATGGACTGAGAAAATCCATTTTCCGGTCCCATTGGCATCGGTGATGCTTGCTGAGATTCCAGAAATTGAAACGGCCACCAGTGTAAAAGATATCAAGTCCTTCCCTCCAACAAATAAGGCGAAGTGGCGCGTGGGCACTCACGAAGATTTTCTGCGAGATATAAAAGACGTCATATTCGTAGATAGCAATTTTGTGGAGATTTTTTCGTTCCCTATCATCAGTGGTACATTTCCTTCAACCCCGGGGAAAATCGTGATCACACGCGCATTCGCTCAGACACTTACCAACGATATTAGTAGTCTGGTGGGCAAAACGTTATGGATGCAACCCCCTGAGCGACCATTTTCCACAAACCAGCAAAGTGCAGTCTCCGTTGAAATCGGGGGCATTGTGGAAACCCCTCCCCGCAATTCGAGTCTGACATTCGAGATTCTTGTGCCTTTTACTATGTATGCAACCTTTTATTCAAAAAGAAAGCGAGAATGGGATTGGATCTTTACTGCCAATCATTACATTCGCCTATCAGAAGAATCGCCTATAAATGTCGTAGAGGAAAAAATCGCACAGGTCATCCATAAGCGATCCGCCTGGCAGTCGCTATGGGATGTATCTACCTTTGAGGCCAAACTGCAACCTATCACGGACCTACACCATGCAGGTGAGAAAAAAAGTGGTGATGGCCTGCGTCCAGGTACCAATCCAATATATGGCTACATTCTCGGTGGTATGGGTGTCCTGGTCCTGTCTGTCGCTTGTCTGAATTACGTGCTGCTCTATGTCGCTCGGTTCAACTCGCGTACCAAAGAACTGGGCATAAGACAAATCTTTGGCGCAAACCAACGACAACTCCGATACCAGCTATTGGTCGAGTGCCTTGGATACAGCATTTTGGCTTGCATCATAGGCCTGGCAATCGCAGAATTGGCATCAGGACCTCTCGAAGGCATTTTGAAAACCTCACTCATGTCCTCGACAGACCCCATTCAGACCGCGATCATTCTCCTATCGCTTGCCTGTCTAATAGGTCTGGGCACGGCCCTTTACCCGGCAGCCTTTATGTCGTCTATTTCTGTGATCAGCGTTCTAAACAAAACAGCAAAAGCCGTCAGGTCTGGACCTTTCTTAAAAGTATTGATGGCCATCCAATCCGGGATAACATTGGTATTTGTGTTTTGCACAATCATTATCTTTCAACAGACCTATTTCGTTGTCACGGCGGATCCGGGTTTTGAACCCGCGAATCTGGTCAAACTCAGCATTAGAGGATTGACAGAAAATGAGGTTGATCGCCTGCAAGCATCTTTATCTGAGCATCCACTCGTAGCCACATGCGTCCGGGAGGTTGAATCTGCGGGAGTACAGATGAAGGACAGCAATGGCAACCTGATTGATGAGGTGATTACCTATGACGCAGATGGTGACTTTCTCAAGACTTTGAGGTTGAAACTCCTACAAGGAAAATCCTTGTACCCAAACCCCTCTCAGGATGATATGATCGTGAATGAAGCCTTCTTAAAACGCCTGACATCGGCACAACCTCTTGGACAGGTAATCACTCAGGAGGATAAAAATACAAGCTCACGAGCGTTTGGACGCAATATCAGTGGCCGCATCGTAGGCGTGGTCAAAGACTTTCACTTCCGAGACCTGCGCCACACAGCCTCGCCTACCGTCATCGCCATTGCCGATGATGCGACCACATATTTATTTAAGGGGAAATATATCACTGGAGAAATATTAATTCGCATCCAGGAGGACAGTGCCGATCAATTTGTCCCTTACCTCAAGAAGCTCTGGAAAGACCTGAAAATTGGCGGATTACTGACATTTTCCTTCGTAGAAGATGACAGGCGACACTTTTATGCCAGAGAAATTAGTTGGAGCAAAATTGTCTCTGGTGCTGCCCTGTGTGCTGTCCTCATCGCGTCAATGGGTGCTCTGGGCATGATCTCCCTATCTGTAGCACGCAGAAAAAAAGAAATAGCCATCCGAAGGGTCATGGGTGCCGTGCCATCCAAAATAGCCAGTGGGATTGTGCTGAACTACGCGCTACCCGGGTTTATAGCTGCCGTCATCGCACTTCCCCTCTCCTATTTCTTTATGGACGAGTGGCTCTCGATATTTGCCTACCGCTTTCAATTTGGCGTTGGCACGATTTTGACAGCGATCTTATTGGGCATCCTGCTTCCACTAATATGCGGCTTCGCACACGCGCTGAAGGTCGCCTCTGATAATCCAATCGAAGCCCTTAGAGAGGACTGATACGCGAATCTCTACATGTCTTCCAAGCCTTTGCTTTCCATAGTTCAGACAGATTTAAGCGGCAACCTCCAAATAAGCTAAGATGCGTTTAGTCTAATCATACCACAAAAGGAGAACAAATTGCTGCGAAATTATCTAATAACGGCACTGCGCCATTTTACCAGGCAGAAAGTTTATTCGGCTATTAATGTGCTTGGCCTGGCAATGGGTACTGCTTTTTGTTTTCTTGCGTTTTTATATGTGCAGCATGAGTGGAGCTATGATCGTTTTCATAAGCATGCCGACCAGATCTACCGTCTCATTAGCTTTAGAAGAGCAGATACAGGCGATATGCATATGTTAACAATTTTGCCCGAAAACTTAGGACCACTGTTAAAAGGAGAATTTCCACAATTAGACCGGGTCGTTCGCATAGTCAAAAATGAAAATGTAGTTATTCGCACTGGTGACCGGCGGTATAGAGAAGGTGTATTATTCGTAGATGAAGATTTTTTTGAGCTATTCTCATTTCCACTCAGCCAGGGCAATACAGAGACATTTCGAACTGATCCTCAGTCTTTGGTATTGAGCGAATCAGCAGCGCAGAATCTTTTCCCAGGAGAAAATCCCATCGGTAAAGAAATTGTCATAGCATCTCACCATTGGAAAAATGAACCCAAAACCCTGACAGTTGGCGGTGTGGCATTGGATCCACCATCTAATTCCAGTATTCAATTTAGAATTCTTTTGCCCTATAAACTGATCCCTCCGAGAGTGTCAGGCATGCATGCCTCACCGATGAATGATCCCTCCAAACTCAATTTCTTTCTGCCTCGGGACTATATTTTTGTGCGACTTCACGCCCGAGCTAATTTAGAAGATCTAAATAATGCATTACCTGCATTTATTAATACTCATCGGATACCCGGAAGGGAGACTTCGCTACAATTTCAGCCATTAACGGACGTGCATTTTGATCAACGCCCGACCTTTCTCCCGCTAATGCCCTCTGGCAATCCAGTATATGCCTACATCCTCTCTGCTATTGCAGGCATGGTGCTGCTGATAGCAAGTGTAAATTTCATGAATTTGGCAACTGCGCGTTTTTCAACAAGAGCACGAGAAGTGGGAATACGCAAGGTAGTGGGAGCCCAGAGAACCCATTTAATGTGGCAATTTTGGGGTGAATCAATTGTGATGACCGCAATAGCCATGATACTCGGTATCTCACTTGCAGAACTTTTCCTACCCACCTTCAACAGCCTCATACAAATTCGCCTGCTTATGACTGACATGTTCACACTGTCATTTGTCTTATTCGCATTTGTTTTAATGGTCTTTATCGCACTCATCTCCGGCTTGTATCCCGCAGTCAATTTGTCGGGCTTTCAGGCTGTTACAGTATTAAAAGAAAAAATACGCTTGGGAAGCAGTGGGCCTATTCTACGCGCGTTGATTATTGTGCAGTTTGTGGGATCAATCCTGCTGGTGACCATAACAGCAGTCATGTTTTTGCAAGTATCATTTATTAAAACGAAAGACCTGGGGATTGATGGAGATCAAATCGCAGTCATTTCAACGGAGGGTCTGCTCAGCCAAAGCGATATGAGAGGAGAAAATCTCAGACAATTATCTGAAACCTTCCGCCAACAACTCGACAGTTACCCGGATATTCTTGGCGTAACCCGTTCTGATCTATTTTCAGATATAGATTCAGATTATCAGTTTAGTAGATTATCTGTGCGGCCTCTTGAAGCTGACGAGTTTAGCATACCCTATATCGACATTGAAAAAAATTTCATGCAAGTATTGGGCATTGAATTGCTACACGGACAGCTATTTTCCGACCACACCATCAATTCGCAACATTCGATCCTGGTAAATGAAACGCTCGTCAAGCAATTGGGGCTGTCTCAGCCGTTGGGATATCAAGTCCCGTTGACCAGACGTATCGCAGGCGGTACAGATATTAAAAATATGACGTTCAGAATAATTAGAAATCCCGAAATTGTCGGTATCGTAAGAGATTTTCATGTTCAATCACTTCATCAAGCAGTCTCGCCCCTGATTATGTTTTTGAGGCCAGAGGTGCAAACAGGAGATTTTCTCGTTCGCATTCATTCTGAGCGAGTGCCTGAGACTCTGGACTTTATGGCGAGACAATGGAAACGAGTATTCGGTATCACATCATTTAATTATACCTTTTTAGATGAAAGATTCGATCATCTGTATCAACAAGAAGAACGTTGGTCCGTAATAGTATCCTACGCTTCAATATTTGCGCTTGTTGTTGCTTGTCTTGGCGTATTGGGTTTGACAGCGATGGCCATCTCCGGGAGAACCAGAGAGTTTGGCATTCGTAAAGTGTTCGGTGCTTCCACAAAACACATTGTGACATTGCTTGCGACGGACTTTATTCTTCTGATTACAGTTGCTACACTCATCGCCTGGCCGCTCGCATATTATGTTGCGAGTCAATGGTTGCAAAATTTCGCCTACCGCATCAATTTGGGATTTGAGATATTTTTCTTTAGCGGGGCAATGACGATCATTATCGTCTTAGCAACCATTATGATCCTGACAATAAGGGTCACGCGATATAATCCCGTAGAGATTTTGAGATATGAATAAGATAAGGACCTGCGTATAAAATGGGACGCCTCATCCTCTTCAGCATCTTGATTGGTCTATGCTTCATCAACAATATAGAAGCTCAGAAACTCATTCGAGGCACAGTTAGAAACGCTGATAATAATTCTTTTTTGCCCAATGCTTCTATTGTTATTGAAGGCACCCAAATGGGTACGATGGCCAATAATCAAGGCGTGTTTGAACTCAACTTGTGGCAACTACCTGTGGTCCTTCAAATCAGCCATATTGGATATCGCACAGAACGAAAAATTATATCTGCGGAAACGTCAAACGAATGTGATATCTTGCTAAAACCCAAATTATTAGAGTTAGATGAAATCATAGTCACTGTTACCCATGAATACCTGCAACAATTAACACAAGATGGGGGTTGGGATGGTGAGTGGTCACCAGATGGACGGCAAATTGTATTTTGCAGCATTCAAAATGGAAATTCAGACATTTGGATCCAATCCATAGTTAGCGAAACACCTATAAGATGGACGGACCATCCGGCATGGGATGCATCACCGGCATGGTCCCCTGATGGTACAGCAATCGCATTTACGTCTTACCGGGATGACACCCTCAAAGTTTGGTTAAAACAGGTGATCGGTAGGAAAATAAAACCCATGACATCATCAAATGATCAATTGGCAGATGATTTTGGAGATGAACCCCTTTTTGAAAATGCACGGATAACGTGGTCCCCCGATGGCAAGCACATTTTGTTTAGCAAAAAGAGCGGAAAAAATTGGCAAAAACGCTATATTCGAGAACTATGGCGAAAGTCAATAGTGGATAGCAGTCCTTCTCATCGACTGGTCACAGGTGCAATAGCGCGCAGAGGTTTTGCATATCAATCCAATGCAACCTGGTCTCCAGACCATAAACGCCTGGCATTTCAAGATGGAAGCCAGATATTTCTTTGGGAAATTGATACAAACAAAACTCGCCTTTTTGGAAGAGGAGAAGAACCTGCCTGGTCGCCTGATGGAAAATGGATAGCATATATTCAAAGTGATAGCACCAGAACCAGGGACATCTGGGTTAAGCAAGTTGATGGGAATAAGCTGATTCGATTAACGCAAACGCCGACCAAACAAGAAACTTCGCCACGCTGGTCCCCTGATGGACAATTTCTGCTTTTTGGAATGCAAGAGGCTGGCTACGACTTATGGAGTCTATCTTTAAACGACAGTAAGCTTACCAAATTGGCAAGTGGTATAGCAGACGCAGACTGGTCACCAGATGGGGACATAATAGGGTTCGCAGCTTATACAGACGAGGGGCTAACACTGTTCACAATGCCCAGTTCAGGAGGAAACTGGACAGCACTTACAAAACCCGGTGCGATTTCCAATCCTCTTGGTGGATTGAGTTGGTCCCCTGATGGGCAGGAATTTGCCGGCGTATTGTACGGGCGTCAAAATAAGATATGGCGTCTCAACATCAGTACAGGTGAGATACAAACAGTGATGGATTTTAGGGACATCGCAATAGATATCATGCGACTCTGGAAACACAGTACGCCCCGCTGGTCTCCAAATGGCAAGCAACTTGCCTTAACAACTCTATTAAGTACCTGGTTGACACATATCTGGCATATGGAAAAAGATGGAAAAACAATGGACATACAACGATTTTTGGATGAAAAACGTGAATGGCTTATAAACGATATACGTGAGCCATTCGGCGAGTTGCATCCATCCTGGTCACCTGATGGTACACAGATGGCATTCACTTACGCGACGATTTCTGAACACCCCCAAAAAGGGAATGCTACAGCCCAAACCATTTGGACTGCTTCCATTGACCACGGAGAACCAACGCAACTCGCAGAAGGCTTTTGGCCTGTCTGGTCTCCCAATAGCCAAAAATTGCTTTTTCTTCGCCAGAATGACGCAGGCACTTTTCGTGAGCTATGGACAATATCTGTTAAGGGAGGCACACCTGAAAAAATCCTGGGAGATATACCAGGCCTGATAAATGCGAGGTGGGCACCTGCGGGTAATCGAATCCTTTTTCTCACAGTGCCCTATAAAAATCTCTGGATTATGAGTCTTGCTGGCACTAAATTTCTGCCTTAGATGACCATGCATCGCATGCGTGGACGAGAGGTTCCTTTCGTTGAATGGCTTCTTGTTTAGTGAACAATCCAAGATAGCCGAGGGGCGTTTTACGATGCCTTATCTGAAGTACTGCGTAACATCAGTCACAAATCCAACAGGCACATTGAAGTCAACACAATGTGCCTGCTTTTTTTATAAAGTGTTCATTTTCGGACACCACTGTATCAAAATCGGACACTTATTAAACTGCGTTCATAGCACAAATTTGCATAACTACTTGTAAAATATAAAAAAGAGGTTTTGGCATAGAAATTGCTAAATATTTCCCACACATTCACTCATCTTCTCGACAATTTCTTATCACGAAAGGGATATTACCGATGAATCGCAAAAAGTTATCTGTTTCCTTGAAATGGATGGCACTCCTCTTCCTCTTATGTGGAAGTTGCGAAAAAAGTGCTGTTGAAAACCAGCAAGATGTTGAAAACCAGCAAGATGTAATCGCCCTCAAAGTGCAAACACAAGGGGCTCATCTATCTTTAATTGATGGCATTACACTCGAACGTCCAGAGACAGGTCCCGCACTTGGGATGGTAAGCTCAATTGCGGTGATGGATGACTACATCATTATTCTTGATATTCTAAGAAACTGTGTCGAAGTTTTTGATAGAGCAGGCAACTATAAGTGGCCTATTGGCAGTCGGGGAGAGGGAGAAGGCCAGTACAAATCACCGAGCAAGCCAACGATGATACCGAATACCGAACAAATGCTGATCTACGACGGTGGGACCGGGCAGACGCTTCGCTTCTCCGTTCAAGGTGAATTTTTAGGACAATTAAAACTGCCCCAACGACGCCTTATTAAGCCCCTGGTGGTTTCTGAAGATCGCAAGATCATTTATCCTTATGGTGACCGAAAAGGAAACGGTATGCTTTACGTTACCTCCCTTGATACGGGTGAAGACCTTGCAAAGTTCAAAGTCTGCGAGGCTCAATACGAAAGGGCTTTTTTTATGTTCCAGCGTACTCACGGCCTTGCTTATGACGAGGCGCGAAAAATCATATATTTTGCCCTAACTTGGGAAGATAAAGTGAAGAGAATTGATCTGGCGACACGAGATTTTCTCCCCCCTATAACCACAAATCATCCCAAATTCGTCAGCCTCAAATTAGATGATGATAAAACAGAAACAGGATTATTCGGATTATTCTCCCCTCCACCTAACTTTGGTAAGTTTAGCAGATTAAGCGGAATGCATCTCCTCCCTTCGGGAAATATTTTGTTCAGGTACGATTTTAGGGATCCCTCAAAGAGTACCGCGCTTATACTTCTATCAGACCTGAACATGCAACCTTCTGCACAAGAAGTAAACAATGAATTGGAAGGAAATATTTTTACTTGTCAAGGCAGGCTTGTCTATAAGTACTCGCCTCCGTCTGATAACGAGAATACGAATGGCAATATCCGTGTTTATCGTCTTATTGACGCTCCTGCAAACCCTGCCGAATAGTGGCAAAAGTGAGGTGTACCCAAGCATCCCCTAAGTGCCGAGGAGAACCAATGCTTTTCAATTATTTCCGAACATGGTTTCGCAATGTAATCAAATATAGAACGTATGCAGCCATTAACCTGCTGGGTTTGGGAATCGGGATTGCGTGCTGTTATCTTTGCGTGCTTTACCTGCTTTACGACTGGAGCTTTGATAGATTCCACCAGGACCATCATAGGATATATCGCGTTGCCGGAAAGATAAAGTACAGGGACACAATAAGGGGAACTCCTAAGGCAGGGACATGGACTGAGACAGTGTCTTTTCCCGTCGCACTATCGTCCATGATATCTGCCGAATTTCCAGAGATCGAGCTTACAACCCGTATAACGAGTGATCTGGCGGATTGGGCTGTGGGTACTCACAGAGAGTTTCTGAGACCTATGAAAAAAAACCCCGGAATGCAAAAGGTCTTATTTGTAGATAGAAGTTTTGAAGAGATGTTCTCCTTTCCCCTTATTCACGGTACGTTCTTCTCATACCCAGAACAAGTCGTGATCACGCGCAGATTCGCTCGAACACTTGCCAATGATATTGACAGTTTGATTGGCAAAGTGTTATGGCTGCGATTTTCTCATAGTCTCTTTAAAGACCAGGAAGCCATAGTTGCCCCTATTGAAATAGGGGGTATTGTGGAAACCCCTCCTCGCAATTCGAGCCTGGATTTTGAGATACTTTTGCCACTGAGTATGTCTAAAACCTTTCTCGACAGAGAAGAAGGAGAGTGGAACTGGCGCTTTACATCCACACATTACATCCGTCTGGCAGACGATGTAAATATAGAGGACATGGAGAAAAAGCTCACGGAACGCATCCAAAAGCAGTCCTCCTTCAACTCGCTATGGGATTTGGAGGGCTTTCAGGGTAGGCTTCAACCCATCACAGATATGCACCATAATCCTGGATCGGTGCGACAGCGGGCATATGGTGTGCGTCGAACCACCAATCCCTTGTATGGATATATTCTCGGCGGTATGAGTGTCCTCGTGCTGTCTGTCGCGTGTTTGAATTACGTACTCCTCTATATGGGAAGGTTCAACTCGCGAACCAAAGAATTGAGCTTACGACAAGTCTTTGGTGCAAACCGCCGACATCTCAGACACCAGCTATTGGTCGAATGCTTTGGATACAGCATTTTGGCCTGCGTCATAGGCCTGGCAGTCGCAGAGTTGGCCTCAAGTCCCCTCGAAGGCATTTTGAAGACCCCACTCATGTCCTCGACGGACCCCGTTCAGACAACAATCATTCTCTTATTAGTTGCCTGCTTTATTGGTCTGGGCACAGCCCTTTACCCGGCAGCCTTCATGTCGTCTGTTTCCGCCGTCAGCGTTTTGAGCAAAACAGCAAAAGCCGTCAGATCTGGACCCTTCTTAAAAGTATTGATGGCTATCCAGTCTGGCGTGACATTGGTATTTGTGTTTTGCACGATCATTATCTTCGAACAGACCTTTTTTGTCATCAAGGCTGATCCTGGTTTTGAACCGACCAACCTGCTGAAGCTCGATATTAGCAAATTAAAAGAAAATGAAATTGCCCGTCTGCAAGCATCCCTATCTTCTTCTCCTCTCGTGACCTCCTGTGTGCGGACGAATTTGCCCCTTGGATGGTCAAACTCAATTTTAATGAAAGACAGCAGTGGCAAACTCATTGATTATGTAACCTATTATCAGGTGGATGGTCCCTTTCTCGATACCGTTGGTTTGAGGCTCTTGAGTGGAAGATCATTGTACCCCAATCCCATTCAGAGCGATGTGATTGTAAATGAAGCCTTCCAAAAGCACTTAACGTCTTCAGAGTCTATTGGACAGATCATCAGCCCAGCAGAAGAAAAGTTAAGCGCACAAATGTTTGGCAGCGATATCAGTCGCCGCATCGTCGGTGTGGTTAAGAATTTTCACTTCCAGGACTTGCGCCACAAAGCCCAGCCTGCCATCATCACACTTGCCAATGATGCAACCTGGCAACGAGCCTTCTCAGGAGAAATATTAATTCGCATTCAGAAGGACAGCACCGATGAATTTATCCCTTACCTCAAGAAGCTCTGGAAAGACCTGAAAATTGGCGGATTACTGACATTTTCCTTCGTAGAAGATGACAGACGGCACTTTTATGCCAAAGAAATCAGTTGGAGCAAAATCGTCTCTGGTGCAGCCCTGTGTGCTGTCCTCATCGCGTCAATGGGTGCTTTGGGCATGATCTCCCTATCCGTGGCACGCAGAAAAAAAGAAATAGCCATCCGAAGGGTCATGGGTGCCGTGCCCTCAAAAATAGCCAGCGGCATAGTGCTGAACTACGCACTGCCTGGTTTTATAGCCGCCATCATCGCGCTTCCACTCTCCTATTTCTTTATGGATGAGTGGCTCTCAATATTTGCCTACCGCTTTCAATTCGGCGTTAGTACTATATTGGTGACAATCTTATTGGGCATTCTGCTTCCGCTCACAGGCGGTTTCTTACACGCGCTAAAGATCGCTTCCGAAAGCCCGAGTGCTGCCCTTCGAGAGGACTGATACATGCATAGTGGATTACTGGCGTTGTATTGCGCGTAGCGGCTAAAACCTTCTGGATTGCGGCTAACACCATGCCGCAATGACGACTTTTATGTACATTCTAACCACTGACCGCTGATGGCTCATTTTCTCAATGCACCATGATTTCAACCCTTAATTGACATCACAACTAACAGGAGCACACATGAGTGAAAGACCCAATATCCTATTTATCATGACCGATGATCATGCATCGCATGCCATGAGTTGTTATAACAGTCGGATTAACGAAACGCCCAACCTGGACCGCATTGCCGAAGGTGGAATGCGCTTTAACAACTGCTTTTGCACCAACTCAATCTGCGCGCCGAGCCGGGCGGTAATCTTGACCGGAACATACAATCACATCAACGGCGTAACCACATTGCGCACGAATCTGGACGGTCGTCAGGTCACATTTCCCAAACTCCTGCAAGCAGCGGGATACCAGACCGCAATGGTGGGCAAATGGCATCTCGGGCACGGCGGACACAATGACCCCACCGGATTTGACTACTGGAACGTACTCCCCGGTCAAGGCGCGTATCACAACCCCATGATGTACGACATGGGCAAAGAAGTCCATTACGAGGGATACACCACAGACATCATAACCGACCTCGCACTGGACTGGTTAAAAGACCGCGACAAAAACAGACCATTCATGCTCATGTATCACCACAAAGCCCCCCATCGCCCCTGGGAGCCAGACGACAAACACGCGGACATGTACGAAGACATCGACATCCCGGAACCCGAAACACTATGGGACGACTACAGCAACCGCGCCACAGCCGCATCTCAGGCTGAAATGCGCGTCAACCGCGACCTGAACCCCCGCGACCTGAAACAGCCCGTACCCGAAGGCTTGACCCCTGAAGAAGACATGCGGTGGAAATACCAGCGCTACATCAAAGACTACTTGCGCTGCGTGGCATCGGTCGATGACAATGTCGGCCGCGTACTGGACTACCTGGACGAAGAAGGACTGACCGACAACACCATCGTCGTCTATACATCGGACCAGGGCTTCTACCTCGGCGATCACGGCTGGTACGATAAGCGATTCATGTACGAAGAATCCCTCCGCATGCCATTCCTCATCCGGTACCCCAAAGAAATCAAAGCCGGCAGTGTCTGCGACGACATGATCCTCAACGTAGATTTCGCATCCACATTTTTGGACTACGCCGGCATAAACATCCCCAGCCATTTTCAAGGACACAGCATGCGCCCCCTGTTAAACGGCGACCGACCCGCGTACTGGCGCGCCTCAATGTATTACCGGTACTGGATGCACCTGAACGGACACAATATCTACGCGCACTACGGAGTCAGAACGCACCGGCACAAACTCATCTACTATTACGCCGACGGATGTGGACAAGAAGGTGCCTCGGACGACGCCCGGGAACCAGAATGGGAATTATTTGACCTGGACAAAGACCCGTATGAACTGAACAGCGTTTACGACCATCCAGAATACGCAGAAATAGTCGCCGAACTAAAAGACGAACTCCACCGCTTGCAGGATGAAGTGGGAGATGAGCGGTATGAAAAAGACATTTAAATAGTTGTCTATGAGTTTTATGGTAAAAAAAACCTTCTGGATCGCGGCTAAGCATGTCCCCGCATGATTTAAGCGGGGAACCATGCCGCGATGACAGAGGGTGTAGCATCAGGTCGCTTTTTGATGCCGATCTCATTCGCTTAGAAATGACTACTTAAGAGGATTGTTTAATGCCCAATGTCGTATTCATCATGACCGACAACCAGGGGGCATGGACCCTGGGCTGTTATGGAAATCCGGACATTCGAACCCCCAACATCGACAGACTTGCAAATGAAGGAATCCGGTTTTCAAACGCCTATTGCGTCAACTCGGTCTGCTCGCCCAGCCGCGCCACATTCATGACCGGACTGATCCCTTCCCAACACGGCGTACACTGCTACCTCGGCGGAGAAAGACCAGACGCACAGATGGGACCAGACGCGTACTGCACCATTCGGGAATTTGCAAACCTCCCCCGCGTAATGGCAGATGCGGGCTATGTATGCGGACTGAGCGGAAAATGGCATTTGGGAGACAGCCTGCGGCCTCAGGAGGGATTCTCATACTGGTTTACCCGCCCGAAGGGACACACCACCACATTTTACGACGATGAATGGATCTGGCGAGAACAGGTTTACACCGAACCCCGATACACAACCGAAGCCATAACAGAACACGCCCTGGACTTCTTGCAACAAAACCACCATCAGCCGTTCTTTCTCTACGTAGCGTACAATGGTCCCTACGGCCTGGGCCAGAGCATGCTGAAAACACATGTCAATCGTCATACCGAATACTACGCAGACAAGGAACTGCCGAGCTTCCCCAGAGAACCAGTTCATCCCTGGCTACGCAGCAACCGGGACATGATCAATAACCCGGTGAGCATTCGAGGATATGCCGCTGCGGTAAGCGGAGTAGATGACGGGATAGGCGAAATAACAAACGCCTTAAAAGAATACGGCCTGGAAGAAGACACCCTGATAATTTTCACAGCAGATCAGGGCTGGTGCGGTGGACATCACGGAATGTGGGGCATGGGAGACCACTCCCGGCCCCTGCATACATTTGAAGAAACCATTCACATCCCGCTGATATTCCACCAGCCCGGGCGGATACCGGCGGGCGGGATATTTGAAGGGCGAACATGCAACTACGATTTTCTCCCATCCGTACTGGACCATCTGGAATTGCGGGATCGGATTGCCGACAACTCCAATCTCCCGGGCGAGAGTTATGCCCCAGCACTTTTGGGAGAGGAAATAGCATGGAATAATGAGATATTCCACGAATTTGAAAACACGCGCCTGGTGCGAAATGACCGCTGGAAATACACCTGGCGTCATCCAGATGGCCCGGATGAGCTATACGACATGCAGGCAGACCCAGGGGAACGCAACAACCTGGCGAATAATTCCCACACAAAAGTCATCAACGAATGTCGCAACCGCATCCAGAACTTCTTTGATCAGTACGCAGACCCCCAGTACGACCTGTGGCGCGGGGGACGCTCCAAAGCCGGAAGAATCGGATAATCGAGATCACCCTACGCCTCCCAAATCAGTGCCAGCGCGCCCGTATAGCTATGAACAAAATTGCGCCCGCCCACAGGTGCCAGCTCTGAATTGCCAAAAAAGCCAGCCATCGGAAAAGCGCCCAGATGTTTTCGAATCACCAGAACATCGTGATCGGGCTGACCGTAAAGCCCAAATCCGCGTCCCATACAGTTAAAATACAAACCACATGTATTGGACGGACGCCCGACAGACTGCCGCAACTCCTGCATCACCTTCACCATATCTTCATGCCCTGCATGGGGCGTGCGCCGATTAAATTGAATAGTCTGTCCCACAGACACCTGTTCATTAACCGCAATTGCGCCCGACTGCTCGTCGATATGCGTCAAACTGCGAATTAAAAAATCGCCTCGCCCCCGTTCAATTGCGTATTCATCCATCGCCAGACCCACAAAAATATTGTAGCGCAAATCGGCCTTTTCCTCTGCCGAAAGCGTATTGAGTGCCTCCTTCAGCGCATCCACAGCCGGAACAAATGCGACCTGCTGAATCACATTGCCCTCGGCTCTGGTAATCGCATAAGCCTGTCCAAACGGCTGGCAACCTTGTGCCACCCCCGTAGCCACCTTTACCCCGGACAGCAACGCCCCCACCACACCGTGTTCACCAATCCACCTGCCGCACCATTGCAATGTCTGCGGCGACGACGATCCCCACGGATTGCCCGATGCGACGCCCCCCACAACGGGCACATCGCCAGCCATCTCGGCAATCTGTTCCAGACAAGTCGCCGGATTGGAATAAATCCCACACATAAGCACCAGCAACGCATCCTCTGTTCCCTGGGCTGCCACGCGTTCGCCAATCACAACCCCGGCATCGGCACCCTCTGCCACAAAAGGTGTCACCTCGAGATGATCTCCGCCCAAAACCAGCACCGCCACCCCAGGCTCGCGATCATTTTCTCGGGCATCTGTCAAAACCCCCATGCCACTACATCCAAACACAGCCTCTGTCTCCACCCGATCGATAACAACATCCACCATAGCAGCCGCATCGCCCATGTGGTGATAGGTCAAAAAAAGAAACGCAGCATCAACCGCAACATTGCCCAGCCCCTTCATAGCTTCTGACAAAGCGGCCTCAACAGCGTACATGCCTTCGGCTTCATTTGAATGTCCAGCCCCGGATCGCAGCATATCTTCCTCATAAGAAGCGCGAATAGACGAATAGACGAATAGACGAACCCCGCCCCACCACCCAAAACCTCTGGATTGCGGCTTAAAACATGCCGCAATGACGATGGATGGGATTGATCGTTGATTCTCAATATAGAGGCAAAAAACCGCAGATCAAACGATTTCCGAACCGACCTTTTTGAGCAGATGTATTGGATTTGCCCCCCATGCTATATTATTAGAACAATACTTGCCACACACATGTAAATACCTTATATTAAATTGCTCTAAAATTATACCTCCAAATCCCTCTAAAATCACCCCAAGAGCCTTCCCAATGAATCTGAATTACAGCCTCCACAACGACACAGTAAAACACGTTGATCTCTCCTTTTACGTCGAAGTACAAAAAGATAATCCCGTTGATCAGGTCATCGCAAAAATGCAGAATAGTCAGCGCAAATGCGCGCTGGTAATGGATCAGGGCAAACTAATCGGCATCTTTACAGCACACGATATTGCCCGCCGCGTAATCGACCAATCCGAAGTAATCAACGAGCCTATAGAAACGATCATGACCCCCGATCCGCTCACCCTGCAATCGGATACCACACTAATCGAAGCCATCCGATTTATGAGCGACAAACCCCACCGCTACATGCCCGTTGTAGATGCAGAAGGGCGCGTATTGGGCACACTGACACACTATGCCATCATCAAATACATGAGCGATCATTTTCCAGAAGAAATCTACAACTTACCGCCAACACCCGACCACTTTGCCAGCGCTCGGGCTGGTGCCTAAAATATTCAGGAGGATTTATGGCCGAAATAGACATTGAAGAAACGGCCGAATCGGCGCTTTTCGAACTATCCGAAATCGAATCAATTGCCATTCGCTTTGCAGGTGATTCCGGTGACGGCAGTCAGCTCATCGGAAAAGAATTTGCCAACACCTCGGCAATTGTCGGCAATGACATCAGTACCCTGCCGGACTTTCCCGCTGAAATCCGCGCGCCCGCTGGCACATTGCCCGGCGTTAGCGGATTTCAAATCCATATATCCAGCGAAGACATATACACGCCCGGGGATGAGCCCCAGGTCCTCGTGGCGATGAACCCGGCAGCACTCAAAGCCAATGTCAACGATCTTCCAGATGGCGGCATCATCATTGCCAATACAGACAACTTCACGCGCAACAACCTGCGCAAAGCCGGATACGACGGCGATCCCCTCGAAGGCAATGGACTCGCCAATTACCGCGTGGTCAAAGTACCCCTCACCACGATGCACAAAGAAGCCGTCGCACACGTTGAGGGCCTGAGCAATCGCCAGATTGACATGATGAAAAACTTTTTCGCACTGGGCCTGTCCTACTGGATCTTTGACCGCCCGATCGAGCCGACCATTCGCATGCTCGAAAAGAAATTTCAGGGCAAAGACGAAATCATCGACGGCAATGTGAGCACCCTGAAAGCCGGCTACAACTTTGGTGAAACAGTCGAAGAATTTCAGGTTCAGTACCAGGTAAAAAAAGCCGTCGTCGCACCGGGCACTTATCGCGCTGTCACAGGTACACAAGCCACGGCAATAGGCATGGTCACCGCGGCTCACAAAGCGGGCAAAACCCTCTTTTACGGCAGCTATCCCATCACGCCGGCCAGCGCAGTACTCGAAGAATTGGCCGCATTGAAAAATTTTGACGTGCGAACCTTTCAGGCAGAAGATGAAATTTCCGCACTGGGTTCGGTCATTGGCGCTGCTTTTGGAGGCGCGTTTGCCGCCACGGGCACCAGTGGCCCCGGCATCGCGCTGAAAAGCGAAGCCATGAACCTCGCCCTGATGATGGAATTGCCCCTCGTTATATGCGACTTTCAGCGCGGCGGCCCCAGCACGGGTATGCCCACCAAAACAGAGCAATCGGATCTGCTCCAATGCATGTTTGGTCGCAATGGCGACAGTCCCATTCCCATTGTCTCACCGGCCACGCCATCAGACTGCTTTGACATGATCATCGAAGCGTTCCGCATAGCCGTTGAAACCATGAGTCCGGTCATTTTCCTCTCCGATGGATACCTCAACACCAGCGCAGAACCGTGGAAAATTCCCGATCCGGATGATATTCCGACCATACAGACCGAGCACAGAACCGATCCCGAGGGCTTCTTGCCCTATCTGCGAGATCCAAAAACACTGGCTCGCCCCTGGGTATTGCCGGGCACGCCGGGCCTTGAACACAGACTTGGTGGACTGGGCAAAGAAGACGGCACGGGCAATGTATCCTACGACCCGGATGACAATCAGCACATGGCGAACATACGCGCCGAACGCCTGGCGCGCATCGCCGACCGCATTCCACTCCAGCACGTTATGGGTCCCAAATCGGGCGATTTGCTCGTCCTGGGCTGGGGATGTACTTATGGTGCAATCCGTTCGGCAGTGCGCCGAATGCGACAGCAGGGTTATTCGGTTGCCGCGGCGCATTTGCGCTATCTCAACCCATTCCCCAAAAATCTGGGCGCAATACTATCGAGTTACAAAACCATACTCGTGCCCGAACTCAACATGGGACAATTGTCTTTGCTGCTCCAGGCCCGATATCCCTCACAGGTCATCGTCCCCTTCAATAAAGTTCAGGGATTGCCCTTCAAAATTACAGAAATCTCCGGCAAAATTGCCGAAATACTGGGTGCTCCAAAGAGCGCATCGTTATAGAGGAATCCAAACATGGCAGACGCTATCGAAACACTGACGCGAAAAGACTTCGTATCCGACCAGGAAGTGCGCTGGTGCCCCGGTTGTGGTGATTACGCCATCCTTGCACAGATGCAGCGCGTATTGCCCGAAATGGGCATTGCGCGAGAAGATATGGTCTTTATATCGGGCATCGGTTGTTCCAGCCGCTTCCCCTATTATATGAACACGTACGGTCTGCACACCATTCACGGTCGTGCAGCAACCGTGGCAACGGGCCTCAAAGTGGCCAACCCCGACCTGCACGTATGGGTAATTACCGGCGATGGCGACAGCCTATCCATAGGCGGCAATCACCTGTTGCATGTGCTGCGTCGCAACGTCGATCTCAACATCATACTCTTCAACAATGCGATCTACGGTCTCACCAAAGGACAATATTCACCCACATCGCCGCCGGGCACGCGCACCTATTCGTCGCCCATGGGCTCTGTGGAACAGGACTTCAATGCCATCTCCGTTGCCCTGGCAGCCGAAGCCACCTTTGTCGCCCGCAGCGTTGACCGCAACACCAAACACATGGCCGAGATCCTCAAACGCGCCACCGAACACCGCGGCACGTCCTTTGTCGAAATTTACCAGAACTGCAACATCTACAACGACGGTGCCTTCTTTTTTGCCACTGAGGCAGATGTCAAAGACGATCAGACCGTGATCCTCGAACACGGCCAACCCATCATTTTTGGCAAAGACCGCGACAAAGGCATCCGTGTCAATAAGCTCGCGCCCGAAGTCGTCACCCTGGGCAATGGCGTGTCGGAAAGCGACTTGCTCACACACGACGAAACCCTGGACAATCCGGCCCAGGCGTATTTGCTCAGCCGCCTCACGCATCCGGACTATCCCGTGCCACTCGGTGTATTTCGCTGTGTCGAACGTCCAATTTATGAAGACCAAGTCATCGCACAGGGCCGCCAGGCGGTTGAAGAGCGCGGCGCAGGCGATCTCAACGCACTGTATCACGCGACAGACACCTGGATTGTTCCCGAAGGTCCCGACGCTGAAACCGTGCAAGAAGTCCACGAAGAATTGCCCACATCGAATATCATTCCCGATATCGAACAAGAAGACCCCATGGCACCGCGCACCGCGCTTCAGCAACTGCTCTACGATCCGATCTCATCGCTCGACCTGCCAGCACCCGAATGCGTATCCGCCGATACCTCGGTAGCCGATGCCGTCGAGACCATGCGCAGCAAAAATCTGGGTTGCTTGCTGGTCGTTGATAAACAGGGCTTGTTGCGCGGCATATTCGCACAGGGAGATCTCTTTGAAAAAGTTGCCGGACGCGATATAGACCTGACAAAAATAACGGTCGATAGCCTGATGACCAAAGACCCCACTGCATTGAAAACATCTGATCCCATCGGTCATCTCTTGCACCTGATGTCTCTGCACGGCTTCCGACACATACCCATTGTAGATCCCGATGGGCGTCCCGTGGGCCTGGCATCCTTTAAAGTCATGCTCAAGTTCACTGGCGGACTCTTCTCAGACGACATATCGCCCAACTAACGCGCGTCAACATCACAGCGCAAAAAGAGTCCGCAAGCACCTCGCGGACTCTTTTTTTATGAGGGAAAGCACGCCGTGAGCACCGCTGCCGAACGCGACTATCTGTTGGGAACAAATGACGAGGAACTGCGCCGCCTGCAAGCGCAACACAATGCATGGCGTGCCAAGACCACAGACTTGTGGGATCGCGCCGGCTTTCGCGCTGGGCAAACGATTCTCGACCTCGGTTGTGGCCCGGGCTTTACGAGTTTAGAACTGGGCGAGCGCGTGGGCGCGGGTGGGCGCGTTCTGGCCGTAGATGGATCAAAGAAATTCGCGGACTTTCTCCGGCACCGCGCTGCATCAGCCAGTATGACGCAAATCGAGGTCGCCGTAGCGGATGTCCGCACCCTTGACCTGCCAGCCGCTTCTATAGACGCTGCGTTTGCCCGTTGGCTACTCTGCTTCATAAAAGAGCCACAAAAGGTGATTGAGCAGGTAGCCCGTACGCTTAAAAGGGGCGGGCGCCTACTCGTTATGGATTATTGCGCTTATGGGACATTTGTCGCCCAGATCGAATACCCCCACCTGCGGCGCGTACTGCAGGCGGTACACAGGAGCTTCGGTGATGGGCTCGAAATCGGCGATAAGCTACCCCATCTCATGAAACGTTGTGGCCTCGCGGTCATGGAGGTCATTCCTATCGGAGGCATTGCCCGCCCGGGCAACCGCATCTGGTGCTGGATAGAAGATTTCTTGCGCATGTATTTGCCTGAACTCGTGGCACGCGGCGCATTGCGCGAAGAAGATTGCGCGGCGCATTGGGAAGAATGGGAAACAAATGCCCGCGATCCACAGGCCAGTATTGCATCGCCGCCAATGGTTGGCGCAATTGGCGTCAAGGTCTAAGTAGGGACAATCCCTCAGAACTTCTGTAAGGTCAACCACTAGAGACTTCGAGAAAAAGGAGGAACAATCTATTTCGTCGAACTCGATGCAGATCAAGAAGAACGCCTCAAGCGAAACGTATCTCCATTAAGGTTAGAACAGAAACCTTCAAAACGCGATATTGAAGCGTCGAGAAAAAATCTGATTGAAAGTGACAAAAATTACAAACTCAATTCAAATGGCGATTTCTTTTATACACAAAATTACGTAAAAATTAACAACACCAGATTAACAGCCTCGGAAACTGCAAAAAAGATCACACAGGCTTTCGGATTTCAGGTCTAAAAGCACAGAATATGCATGACAGTTTGCGTTGATTTGAGTATCATAAAAGTCAAAGCATCCATAATCGCAATAGATGATCGGAGAAAAAAATGAATGCTATATGGATTCAGAAGCGAGTTCCAATTGGCAGTAGTGCCAAGTTTGTTCTCAAGGGTGGTGATACAGTCTCAGGCAGGTTCGTAGAAATCGGACAGGACCATATAAAAATTGAAGTCGAAGAAAATCAAGACCCGGCAGAGATTCCCATTGAAAGAGTCAACTATTTGCAGCCCTTGCCGGATCCAGATATATCAAGAGATGGTTCTCCGCCCAGTGAACCATTGAATGAGAACCATTCCGATACATTAACTGCTGAGGAAAAACCCAAAGCCGATCAATCCGAAAAAACAAAAGTTAATGTGTTATCAAGTGCCGAAATTGAGACAGAAAAAAAATTGATCGAAATTGATGCCCGCTTTCAAACCAAATGTCAAAGCGCAAAAATTGAGCTTAAAGAACCAGATTTTAAGTTTCCACAGGAGGACTTAAAGGACTTAAGTGACAGACATAAAAAAGAGGCGACTAAAATCTGGGACAGAATCCGGGATAAATACCAATACGCAAAGAAGAACAATGAGCTAAGTACAACATTTGGTCGCATTCAGCCGATTATCACCGAACTCCAGAGTTTGGCGAATCGTTATAGGAGTTCGTCAAGCATAAAACGCCACCTCGCGTACTTCTATACACTTTCTGGCAATCGAGAAGAGGCTCTCAATAACTATCAAGACATTGCAATTTTTTCGCAAAATGAGATCGATTGGTATAATCTTGCTGTCGTCGCTCAGAAAACTGAAAACGAGGAACTAGCTTGCTACAGTTTGGGTCAGATTTTCCAGCGATTGCCGGTCACCGATGATATAGAGGCTTGGTATTTGTATGTACATCTATTGATCAAGTTCAATACCTGCAGGGAATTGAGCCATATATGCCAGACTGAACACCGAAAAATTTCTCAAGAGGAAACCTCACTCCTATTGGAAACAGGGGTTTACCTCCTCAAGATGGCAGGCCGAGAAACGACGGCAAAAGAAGCTTTGAAGAAGGCCATAGCTGGTGAAATTTCAATTTCTTCTTTTGAAAAAACATTGAACGCTCTTGACCAGCAACCGACAGAAAATTACCAGAGCGTCGCTGAAGAGATTTCAAGGCAGATGGATGCAAAGGAAGTATCTCAAGCTGTAGAAGACCAACCGCCACAAGGCCATATTTATAGCTACAAGTCTCATCAAGGCTACGGTTTTCTTCGGGATGGAAAAGGAACTGAGTATTTCTTTCATATAAGTGCAATTATAGATCCTGTGTTGCGTGAAGAGCTGACTTATTTTTCCGATGATCCAATCCCTGTTTCTTTCCAAGCGACTCAAGGACCTAAAGGACCAAATGCAACCCAAATTTTTCGATACAAGACAATTCATGAACAGTATGAACTTGCCGAAAGAGCAGCGGATAATGGAGATTATGCCATAGCAATTTCACATATCAGACAGGTTCTCTCTATCAATAAGAATTACCCGAATGCAAAGGAAAACTACGACAAATGGGGAGAGTACGCACAGGAGATAGCCGTACCAAAGGGATCTAATCCCTTCGCTCGCGCCGAACGGGCACAAGTAGTTGAAAAAAATTTGGACAAAGCTGAGCAGTTTTTTAAACAAGCCATTCGTGAAAACGACAATTTGGAATCTGCTGTAAATGCTTTAGCAGGGCTTCTATCACAACGCGAACGCTTTGAGGATGCGATTAAAGTTATTGAACAGAATCGTTCTCAGATTCGCAACCAGCAATCATTAGAAAATTTGCTGACGAATATTTACAAAAAGTTTGATGTGCATAAAACGATTGAGCTCTTGGAAAAACAATTCAAACAGGCGACAACGACAGAAAAAAAGGACCAGATTCGGTGGCAGATTGCGAGTTCCTACTTTCAAATAAAAAAATATAAAAAAGCTGAGAATCTATTCAGAGAGATTCTTGAACGCCAGCCAAACCATGTCTCCGCCAAACGTAACCTCGCCTTATGTCTGTCAAGACAGGAAAGCTACGATGAAGCAGAAGAAGTGCTCAATCAAATTTTGGCTGTTTCATCAGATAGAATATCTGACGAACTGCTTAATGCCGTTCGTCAAGCCAAACAGACTGGCGAAAAAGAACGCCTTGACGAGATTGTAATTGAAGCGGAGCTTTCAGATTATTCAAGCGGGCCAATGAGTGCATTTACTCAGTTTTTTTTGGATCGGTGTGACTTTACAGGCGTACGACCGGACCGGATTCAGTCAAAGATATTCAAGCGTTCAGATATTGATTTTTTAGAACGTCAAGCAACAGAATTGAGAACATCTCGACCGTCTGACCGTGCCAGTTATTACTTATCTGCTGCCAAAATTATTTCGATTCGAGAAGATGAAGATCCCAGATTTTATAGATTCCTCGGCCGCTGTTTCGCCTCTAAAGGAGACGATGTAGTGGTTAACAACGAAAATCTTGATGCAGCACGAGAATGGTATGCTGAAGCACTCAGTGTTTATGATGGAGACCGAAGTCGTAGACAACGAGATGAACAGGATGTTGTCAATGCCCTCGTAAGATTCCTTCATTCACGCCTGGGACGCGCTGACATACCTATGCCGCCTCATACCCCTTCTATTGATAAGACAATGCACAAGGTTATTACTCTTGCTGATTCCCAAAGAATATTTGATGACATTACGTATCTCGTTTTTCGCAGCAGATATGCTGCAAGTCGTCTTCTGGGACGTTTATATGATCAACAGGATTTACGTGCGAAGGCACTAAGCTACTTCAAGGATGAAGGTGTTGATATTCCCGATTCTGACCTTTCGAGACAGAAATTTATCTCTCTATGGGACCAATTGAGTGATAGACTCGCCGGAAAAACACGCGAACTTAATATCAATTTACGCCACTTCAATAACCTTCAATTAAAGACAGCCTGGTTAGAAGATGCCGTTGAACAGTGCAGGAGTATTGTTGACAGACTCAGATTTGGCCTCGACCAAGACCGAGTCCAACATCTGCGAGAAATGTTAGAAAAAGCAGTAGAATTGTGCAAACAAACCCAGTTTGAAGCACGAGAACGTTTGGGCGATCAGATTAAAAATTCTTGCCGCGATTTGCTATCAGAGATTGAAAAGATCCCCACTCGAATATCTGTCGAGATGCTGTACCCAGTGATCGAGAACATCCAGACAAAAATCAGTGAATATCTTGAAGAACTCTATGTGACTTCAAAACCCCAATTGATACTTAGGCTTCCTGTGGAATCTTATGCACCGGACACCAACGGAAAAATTGAGGTACAGATTGTGATAGAGAATGAGAAAGGGCGGAGCCCCGCTGAGGCATTGGAGTTGGTTATCAAGGGAGACCAGGCATTTTTCACGGTCACAGAGTCAGATATTAAACGCGATGAATCCTTACGTGGAGGCGAATCGTCTATTCTGAAAGTGCCATTGCGTGTGACCCACAAAGCTTTAGACTCCCAAACATTTTCTTTTCCTATTTATGCCCGGTATCGTACCCGTGCAGATGAGCAAGAAAAAACGCAGGTCGAAAATTTCTCAATTCGCCTCTATCCTCAAGATGAGTTTAAGACGATTAAAAATCCTTATGCTGCCTATGCCGAAGGGGGAATTGTCGGCGATCCAGCCATGTTTTTTGGACGTGATGAGTTAATCCAAAACATTGCACAGACTATTCAAGAATCTCGCTTGCAGAGCAAGTGTGTCATGGTATTTGGACAAAAACGATCTGGCAAGTCTTCGGTTTTGTATCACCTGAAGACGTTACTCCAAAAAGATAAGGAGCTACTTATCCTTGATCTGGGGAACATTGGGACGATTCAGGATCCGGATTCCGAAGTACCTCTCCTATACCAAGTTCTTAAGCGCATTTTAACGGAATTGGAATACGCGATTGAAGATCGATCCGATGATGGTTTTAGTTCATTAGATCTCTCTATACCCGATGATCTTGATTTCTATAATCATCCCACCCCACTGCAATGCTTTCAAGACACTTTCAAGACCCTAGATCGCCTCGTCTCTAGACAAGAGGATTGGCGTGGTGTAAGGGTTGTGCTCTTGATAGATGAATTCCAGTATATTTACAGTCGAATCGTTGCTGGTGAAATTCACGAAGCGTTCATGCAAAACTGGAAAGCGTTGTTGCAAGCAAACTATTTCAGTGCTGTTTTGGTGGGTCAGGATATGATGCCAAAGTTTAAGGAACGTTTCCCCAACGAGTTTGGCACAACACAGGATGAACGCGTCACCTATCTCAACAAACAAGACGCTACTAAACTCATCGAAGATCCCCTCCGTATCGGCGGCAGACAGGGTGAAAGTCGTTACCGAGAGCAAGCAATTGAACGGATTTTAGATCTCACTGCGGGCAGTCCATTCTACATTCAAATCTTATGCAACCGTCTGGTTGAATATATGAATCTTAAACATGCCGAACTGGTAACAGAGGCGGATGTAGAGCAGGTTAAAAATGAACTGATACAGGGTGTAAATGCGTTTGGTTTAGACAAATTTGATAACCTCATTAATTCGGGAGATACATCAACGGATGCTATCTCAGATGACGATGCATTAAAAGTTCTCAAGGCCATTGCCGCCAATAGCAGGACAGGGCCCTGTCATCGGGATAAAATTGACTGCGAAACCTGTTTACGCGTTGATAAAATTCTGGACGATCTCGTGAAACGGGATGTCGTTAAACACGATCAGGGGCAATATTACCAAATTCAGGTTGCTCTTTTCAAAGAATGGCTTGTCGTTAATGGATGAAATTGGAGAACAGAATGAATTCTGCGTTTGAAAATCCATTTGCAGATTACGGTAAAATTGTTCGCGGAGAACGCTTCATCGGTCGTAAGGAAATTATAAGGGTTATTGAAAGTCGAATCATTCAGCCCACGGATCCGGGGAACCTGGCTATCATTGGGATACATCGTATCGGCAAAAGCAGCTTGGCTTACAAAACGATCATTGAGCAGAAAGATAAGCTAACCCAGAAGGGAGTTCTTCCGATTTGGATAGGGCTTTCTTCGTATAATCAGTCGTTGAATTTCTTCCGCTCGCTTGTAACTGAATGTGTTGATGAAATGGCGGACTTAAACTGGCTCACAGAACAAATTCAACGTTTAGCCGACCGCGCATTGGAGGCTCAGGATCCGTGGAACCAAATTAAACGCTTTTTTAAGAAAGTCCAGGAAGCTGGCTATGGCACTCTTTTCATTATTGATGAATTTGATCAGGCTCGACTTCTCTTCAAAGGGGATACGGCCTTTCAGCGCTTACGAGAGTTGGCTGATTACCCGGATTATCGGCTATCGCTCGTTTTAACCTCTCGTAGGAGTATTAGAGATATTGAGCAAGATGCTGGATCCAACTCCCCATTTCATAACATTTTTCAGGTTCAACGTTTAGCAACGTTCCGTGAGGAGGACTTAGAAACCTACTTTGATCAATTTTTATTTATCGGGATATCACTATCTGATGCTGACCGAGAACGTGTGTTATTCTATTGCGGGGCGCACCCCTATCTTCTTGAAATGTTAGGATGTGAAATTGTCGAGATATTTCTTGAAAATCAAAAAATTAATGTCGATAAAGCCGCCGATACGATTAGCCAGTCCTTCTTTGAACATTACGACGACATGATTCGTTTACTGCGGGGGGAAGGGACCCTTAATAAGTTAATCCAAATTTTGTTTGGTCCCGTTATTGATGTCAAGCGAACTGATGTGACTGAACTTCAAAACTACGGATTGATTAAGCCAACCCAAAATGGAACTTACGTTGCCTATTCAGAACACTTTCACGATTATCTTAAGCTCCAAGAGCGTGCAACAGAATTTGCTGCAGATTTATGGCCGATCTGGAGAGACACAGAAAAAGCACTTCGTGAGGTAATTACAAACACCCTGTCCAATGCGTATGGAGTGAACTGGATTGACGAACTGGGGAAAACACGTCGAAACTTAAAGAACATTTTTGATGACTGCCGTAAAGCACAGCAAAAAGAAGAAAAATCATTTGGAGATAGAGCATCACAGAGTCTGATCGATTTTACTTATCCCACACAATTGTTTGAGATTATTCGTGCGAGAGGTTTATGGGAAGAACTCTTTCAGCCTATCTTTGGTAAGGATAAGAATTACTGGGAGGAACGCCAAAAGTTACTTGCGAAGTGTAGAAATCCCTTGGCTCATAATCGTGATGAGGTACTCCAACTCCATGAGCGTACGATTGTTGAAGGATACTGCAATGAAATTTTAGACACGCTACGGGATGCTCCGAGCCAATCTCAAATTTAAGTTTATCTCATGCCCCAAACCATTTCCCTAAACGCCCTGGACTTCCAGTCCGAGTACATCGACATTCACTGTGTAAACAGAGTCCGCAAGCAACTTCGCGGACTCTTTTTTTGATGGAGAAAAAATGAACGACATTCGCATTGGCATCATCGGCTCAGGTGGTATGGCGAGCCGCCACGCCCAGAATTTCTCTCAAACAGATGGCTTTGAACTCATTGCCATTGCTGCGCGAAATCCAGAAACCGGGCCAGCACTTGCCAACAAGTACGGTATCGATTACCTACCGGTCTATCGGGATATGCTCAAACGCGACGACATCGACGCCATCGCAATATGCACCTACAACGACACCCATGGCGAAATCGCCCTTGCCGCGCTCGATGCAAACAAACACGTTTTTACCGAATATCCCGCAACGCGCAATATTGATGACGCGCGGCAATTGCTTTCCAGAATCGACCAGTCGTCCCACGTCCTCCGCGTAGGCCACAACGAAGTACTCTCGCCATCTCACCGGGCACTCAAACGACAAACAGCCCAAACGGGAAATCTCATAACCGCACTTTTCACCCGCCTCACCCCGGGCCGAGGTCAACGTCCTGAAATCCTCTTTAATATTTCCATATCGGGTCCACCAGCCCTCTTTTTTGTCTATAATATTTATCCACTCGTCGATTATTTTGGTCCCGCCACCTGGGTTGAAGCCGCTGCCCACTACGAAAATATGCGCGATGACAGCACCTATGATAGCTTTGCAAATTCCGTCACAGTCGGTTTTGAAAACGGCGGTATTGGGCAATGGAACTGGGCCGGGGGCATTGAAATCTCCCATGCCGAAGAATATCGTCGTATTGTCATGACAGGCGGGACACTCATCAACAGAGGCGATGGCTGGTGCCTATCGACAAAATCGGGCGAACGCGACCTGTCCGCAACCGAACCAACGGACGTCACAATCCAAACCCAATTCCTCAACGACATCCACAATGGCAACTGGCAAACCGACGCCCGCACGGCCATCAACGCCGCGCTAATCGGTCTCGCAGCCGAACGATCAATGGAAGAAAACCGCCGCATAACCCTCTCGGAACTTCTGTAAAAGCACAAAATATGCGTGACAGTTTGACTTGCTTCGTGTATCATAAAGGTCAAAGTGTCCTCTCTCATAACTTTGAGCAAAAACAATGACCCAAACCATCTCTCTAAGCGATCTCGACTTCCAGTCCAAAAACATCGACATTCAACGCGCAGCCGAAGCATTTAAAACACATGGCGCGATAGTCGTGCGGGGATTGCTCCGCGAATACATTGACGCGCTTCACCGCGACATTGACGCCACAGCCAGGCAATCTCTCGCCCTGCTCAATCAAGCCACAGCAATCCCCGAAGGATGGCGCACACCCAACAGCACCCTCTTTATACCCGCGCCTGAAAATTACGAACGCGACCGACAAATCATGGTCCTCGGCATCAACTACCACACCAGCGCGACCTTCTTTCGCTCGGCATTTCACCCGCCCACCCTCGACATAGTCGAAGCCATCCTCGGCCCCAACATCGAACTCTACGGCAACGGGCAATGCCTCTACAAAGAACCCGTCGGAGGCCATCCCAAACACCTGCACCAGGACTCAGCCTATTTTGAACACCGATACGAAGGACCCGTTGGCATCCTCACCTACGTCGTCCCCACCGACCTCAAAAACGGCGCCCTCCACGTCGTACCCGGCTCTCACAAACTGGGACAACTCGACCACATCGACACCTTCTCGCACCTGGGACTCGCAGACGACGAATGGCCCTGGGAGCGCGCCCTTCCAATACCCGGTCAACCCGGTGACGCCATCTTCTTCCACGTCAAAACCGTTCACGGCTCCAAACAGAACCACTCGGACAAACCTCGCCCCGTCTTCATACACCGCTATCGCAGAGCCGATGATTACGTCGTCATACGCGGCACCACCACAAAAAACCGCGCAGAATCGTCAAAGCGTCCGGTAGAAGCGAAAAAAGAAAATGGATTTATGGTACGCGGTTTTCGCTCATATGATTAACTGGTGTTACGCAATTGTACAAAAATTGGTTTTGTAAGGAGAGATTTTTTTTAATTAAAAAACCGTATGTATAAACCGGCATAAAATATAAACCGAACAGGTACAGGTTCTACTAAAGATAAATATGTATCATGCTGAGATTTGCTGAAGAAATACTGCTGCTTCTCCACAACGAAGACCGGGGCGATTTCGCACCCGGTCTCGCACCGGACACTTTGAATATCGTCCTCGCTGGTGCCGTGTTGATGGATTTGGCCCTTGAAAACCGCATCGATACCGATCTCGATCATCTCTTTTTGGCTGATGCTACGCCTCTTGAAGACGACCTGCTCGATCCCACCTTGGCCGACATCGCGCGCGATACAAACACGCGAGACGCCAGCTATTGGGTCGCACAAACGGCCAAACGGAACGACGAAATCCGCGATAAAGCACTTACGCGTTTAGTCAACCGGAGCATATTGGAATCCGAGTCTGACGAAGGGGGCTTCTTCCTTTCGCGTCTGGTGTCGCGCTCCCGCCGCTATCCAACCATTGATGGAAAAACAGTAGAAGAAGTCCGGTTACGCATTATGCGCGTACTATTCACCGATGAAATTCCGGACCCGCGCGACATCGTTATTATCTGTCTGGCAGATGCCTGCGGCGTTTTCAAGAATATTCTGTCCCAGTCGGAACTATCGGAGGTACAAGAACGGATCGAATTGATTCGCAAAATGGACCTGATCGGGCAATCGGTCACCAGGGCGATCCGCGAGCATGAGCCTCCTGTTCCTACCCCTACCCCACGCAAAGAGATACCCCAAGCACCGGGATTGCCACTTGTTGGCAACACCATCGGCATGACGCGCGATTTGCGCTCGCTTCTCGTCAAACAGTACCGAAACTTAGGTCCAATTTTTCGAATCAAGGCATTCAATCGCCGCTTCATAGCCCTCGTAGGTCCCGAGGCGAATGCCTTCGTAAAGCGAGGGGGTAAGTACTTTCGCACGCTTGAAAACTGGGTGGATTACAACAAAGCTGGGGGAGTCGGACGCAACATAATCAGCATGGATGGCCCCGAACATATTCGC
>JAJDYX010000015.1 GCA_022824945.1 Candidatus Latescibacterota bacterium | reverse complement strand
TCTGTTGCCCATTAGTAAAAAGCCCCGGTGTGTGACCGGGGCTTTTTATGTTTCAGACGATGCCAGATGCTTAACGGTTTCGGTAGGCATCGACAAATCTCAGGAAATCGCCGAATCCAACGTTGCCATCGCCGTCTAAGTCGAATTTGGCTTCGTTGCTGCCATAGGCCTGGGCAAATTGGAGAAAGTCGTTAAAGTCGAGTTTGCCGTCGGCATTAAAGTCAACTTTGGCGAGATCGAGCTTTGGCCTGAGAATGGGTATGTGAGACGTATTGGATGAAAAGATGCTTGAGGCAACATCTTGTGATACGTCAAACCAATCGTTGAGCACCGAGGCATAGACATGTCGGAAGTCGTGGTCGTAGTAAAAGTCGCCGCGTCTGTCAACCCTTCCAAAGTTGGGCTCTGGACCCGAAATGCCCGCATTGACCGATGTGCCAAAGAAGAACTGGGGTGCAGATGTGCCGTGATCGGTACCTGCGCTGCCGTTTTCTTTTGTTCGACGACCAAATTCCGAAATGCTCATGCCGAGCACGCGGTCTTGTAATTGATGTTGTCGCAGGTCCTGAACAAAAGCCGTGACTGCTTCGTTGAGAGCTCCCATCAAGGTGTTGTGGCGGTTGAGCTGATTGGAGTGTGTGTCGTATCCGCCTTGTGAGACCAGATACACTTTGGATTTCAAGCCGCCAGCGATCAACCGCGCGACCAGACTGAGCTGGTTGGCGAGCCCATTATTGGAGGGGTATTGAACCCTGTTTGCGCCTTTATCTGCGGCATCTCTGACCTGTGAGGAGTATTGCAGGGATTCAAAGTTGATACGGCGAATAAAGTCGAGTTCATATCCTGCCGGTGTGGGGATCTTACCGTCTTCGATAATTTTGTTGCCCCGCTCCACGAGATTGACAAATTGCGTGGGATTGCGCAGTGCAATGCCCATGGCGCCATTTTTGCCCAATAGGGCAAGGGAAAGCACGGGGCCGATGTCAACGGCGAGAGGTTGTTCTGGCAGGGTGTCTGGGAAGCCCGGGGTCTGGGATTCAAAATAGCGCCCCAGCCAACCGTGGTTCAAAAATTCGTTGGAATTCGATGCAGTCATCCAGATGTCGGTTGAGCGGAAGTGCGATCGATTGGGATTGGGATATCCCACCCCCTGCATGACCATCAACTGACCTTCGTCGTAGAGTTCTTTGAATCCGGTGAGTTGGGGATGCAGGCCCTGTGTCGGGGTGAGTCTGAGGGCTTCTTGTTTTCTGATGTGGATTTTGGGACGCGCCTGATAATAGGCGTCGTTTTCAAAATTGACCAGAGTGTTGAGGCCGTCGTTACCGCCATTGAGACGAATGATAACGAGCACGCGGTCGGTCTCACTGAGGGCTGTTGCTGCCAGGGGGCCAATAGCTTCGGCGCGTCCATAAGCCCGTGTCATAAAACCGCCCAGCGCAAACCCGGCACCACCGCGGGTCGCATTTTTGATAAAGTCGCGTCTGTTCATAACGAGCTCCTTCTGGAGGCTAACAGGCAGGCCTCAAGTCTAATTCAGTTGATAGTCGGGCAATTCAAAGATGAGTTTGAGAATATTCTTGATGCGTCGAGGTGCTGCAACCGCGTCGGGGTTCCAGTCATAGACATCGGCACCTTCGAGGAGCGTTTCCAAAAACATTTCACGGCGATAATCGTCAACTGGAAAGGCGGTCAAACATTCTCCCAGGGCGCGAACGAGTTTTTCCGCGTCGTAGGGGTCGGGAAATGCCTTGACGAATCCCACGGCATCTGTATTGAGGATGGTGTAGCGGTTGGGATTGCGCGGTTTGGCATCGACAATCTCGTCGGTCATTTTGTGGCGTTCGGGCAATGTCGATGTGCTGATCCACAGCCGATATCCCGGCCACCCGGCTACATTGGGCGGATCGAGCAGTTTCTGACCGAGCACCTGGGCGATGTAAACGAGGTATTCGGAACTGATGCTCCTGCCTGTGCCAGCTTTGAAACCGAGACTGCGCGCTGTGCCGGCGACGAGTTCGACGGGACTTTTGATTTTGGCGCCGATGGTGGCTGGATCAAAAAAGTGCGCGCTCAAGAGCAATGTCTTCAGCACCGGTTTGATTTCGTAATCGTTGTCGCGCATGATTTGCGCGAGTTCCGAGACGATGTTTTTGTCTGGATGCTCATAAACAAATTCGCGATAGAGTTTGCCACATATAAATTCTGCTGTGATTTCTTGCTGGAAGATGATGTCGATAATGTCTTGCTCGTTGAAGTTGCCGGTTTGCCCCAGGAATGTCTTCTGGCCTTTGTCGAACCGATTCTCTCTAAAAGTGGGTTGCCTGCCTACGACTATCCACCCCGTAAGCGCGCGAGCCGCTTCTCCGATGTCTTGTTCTGTGTAGGTGCTGCCCTCGCCCATGGTGAACAATTCCATGAGTTCTCGGGCGTAATTTTCATTGGGTCTTCCTACTCTGTTGGAGTTGCTGTCGAGATAGTAGATCATGGCTGGATCGCGCGTGACGCCCTCGACGAGTGTTTTGAAGTTGCCGACGGCGTGTTTGCGAAACAGGAAATTCTGAAGATACATCCACTGCGGACGTCTGACATCTTTGGCCTGGGTGGCAAAGTGATCGTGCCAGAAGAGCACCATGCGCTCTTGAATTGAGAATCCCTGATTGACGATGTTCGCCATCCACCATGCGCGGGTCTGGTCAACGCGCTGGCGCTCAATTTTGCGCTGATCTGAATCGGGTTTTTGAAATGGGTCTTCATAGACCCAACTATCGGGTGGATTAGGGGGCAAAAAAGGTATTTCCAGAAGGCGATCTACAACGGCTTCTGGCGTGCTTTGCGCGGCTTCTGTAATTTCTCTTGGCGTTGGGCCAATCAGGGTGCGCCGCAAGAGGTGTGCCGCCCGGTGCTCATTCCACGGCTGTTCTGCCGAGGGGATATAGGGTTCGAGTCCCGTGGATGCATACGCAAGTTTGGGCGCAACAGGAAAATGTTCGCGGTTGGACACGGATGCTCCTCCTCTTGATGTAGATTTTCGGGATGCCTAAACGCAAGTATATACGGTTATATAGTTACATATGATTATATATGGTCAATATGATAAATTTGTGCTATTAGCGCAAGTTAATATTTGTAAATACCAGAGCCTCAAGGGGAATATTTTGTGAGCGAATCGAGTAGAGCTTGTTGCGCTATCAAATTTCTCTCCGATGCCACGACAATGGTTTCCTGAATTTTGATACGGGCGTGTTCTATTTGCTCTGCCTGTTCTTCTGGAATGCCCAGATCGATATTGCGGCGAATTTCGCTTTGCAGGCTGTCGCGCAGGGTTTGTAAGCGGATGCGTTCTTCGCGTAGCGTCTTTTGGGCTTGTGTGACCTTCATCTTTTGACTTTCGAGTACGGGATTGGTTCCCGAACAGGCAAAGGTCAGGATGATGGCGAAAAATAAGAGAAAGCGAGGCATATTATTTTTGACTATTGAGATAGTGCTGGATGTGGCGGCGAGCGCGATAGGTTTTTACGCGGCTGACCCAACTCTTTTTGGGATGTTGGTTTGGATCGGTGTCAATTTCAACGGTGTCGCCCCAGGTAAGTTTGGAGAATGGATAAGCCCGCGCGCCGTTGATACGACCTCCTTTGCATTGCAAACCGAGGTCGGTATGCACGGCAAAGGCAAAATCGGCAAGAGTCGCATCTTCGGGCAAAATAAAGGGATCACCTCTGGGTGTGAGCGTGACTATTTCTCGGGTAAAGAGAATGCGTTTGAGCTCGGACATCAGGTGATGGGAGGCGTCAGCGCGGTCGTACCAATCGACAAAATCGTGCAACCAGCGGGTGCGGCGCTCTTCGTGCTCTGCATCTCCGCGCAATGCGGCAATGCCAAATTCGCCCAGGCGATGCATTGCAGGGGTTTGAATGTGGAGTTCGTAGCGTTGATCCATGTGGTGGACACTGGTATGTAGAGCCTGGTAACCATTGCGTTTGGGCAGGGCAATAAAGTCTTTGAAACGCTCCATTACGGGCAGGAATTGCTCGTGCAAAATTCCCAAAGCCGAATAACACAATCGACGGCGCGAGACAATGACTTCTATTGCGTAGCGATCCTGAATTTGACTGAGGGGGCGATGTTGCATTTTGCGGTAAATGCTGCTCAAACTTTTCTCTTGCACGCGCACACTTGTCCGCACGCCGTTGGCATTGAGCAAGTTGCGAATTGTGTTTTGGAATTTCACGAGGTGCTCGGTCGGTTCTGTTCTAAATATAGTTTGTATCTGATTTGCGATGCGCGGTTCAAGACAGAAAAGACTGCGATCTTCAAGCTCGCGGCGGACGCGAGCCATGCCCAATAAGTGCGATAGGGGTGCGTATATATCAATGGTTTCTCGCGCAATGCGTTGTCGTCTGCCGAGTTCTGCAATGCCGTCGAGGCTACGCATGTTATACATGCGGTCAGCCAATTTGAGAATGAGTACGCGCGGGTCTCGTCTGGCATGGGTGAACAGATGTTGCAAGGTGGCAATGCGCCGCGTTGCTCGGCCAGCTTTTGATCCTTCTACTTTTGTAACGCCACTGACGAGAGTTGCAATGGTTTTGCCAAAGGTGGGTTCAATGTCGTCAAGGGTAAGGGCAGAGTCTTCAACGGCGTCGTGCAATAGTGCCGCTGCCATCATTCCCGCGTCGCGTGCAAAGCCCAATTCAGAAGCCAGAATAAGGGCTACGCCGATGGGATGGGTGATATACGGTTGTCCGGCGTCGCGGTCCTGTCCCTCGTGGCTGGCATTGGCGAAGTGGTAGGCATGTCCGACGAGCGGATGATTGCGCTGGGGGATTTTTACCAACAATTCCCGCAGAGGCTCGCGTATGGCAATTTGGTATTTGGTATTCACGCCGCGCTCGCTTTGTCGAACCAGCTTTTGATGGTTTGTAATAAATGGTCTGGTGCCCGAAACGCCCGATGTTGAACTGGGAGTGCTTCGAGAAAGGCCCGCCCGTAAAAGGTGGATAAAACCCGACTGTCGAAGACGATGACAATACCTCTGTCGGATTTGTTGCGAATCAGGCGGCCAAAACCCTGACGAAATTTGAGAATGGCTTCGGGGACGGAATAGTGTAAAAATGAATTTTTGCCCTGTTTTTCGAGTTCTTCCATGTGCGCTGCAACAAGGGGTTCAGATGGCACGGCAAAAGGCAGGCGAATAATGCCCAGTATTTCGAGGGCTTCACCGGGGATATCTACTCCTTCCCAGAAACTGTCGGTGCCCAGGAGCATTGCGCGGCGGTGGGTTTTAAAGCGGTCGGTAATGCTGCCGCGTGCACCATCTATTCCCTGCCCCAGGAGTAAGATATCATCGGACGACAGATCGTTTTTGAGCGCGTCATAAGACTGGTTGAGCATGCTGTAGGACGTAAATAATGCCAGCGTGCCCCGTCCGATTTCGCGTGCGAGATGGCGCAACAAATCGTCAACAGCGCGTTGAAAATGAGGGGATTTAGGTGATGGTATAAATTGCGGCACGCAGACAAGGGCTTGTGAATCGTAGTCAAAGGGCGAACCGAGGCAACTCGTTTGCACGCGCTCATCGGGCATGGTATCGAGCCCCATGCGCTGAAGAAAGTAGATGAGTTTGCCGCGAATGCCCAGAGTGGCCGATGTGAAGACGATAGTGCGCATTTTGTCGTAGAGTGCGTCGCGCAATACATCGGCGACATGCAAGGGCGCAGAAAACAGGCGCGTGTCACTGCTGTTTTCTCGGGTTGGCAATTCAAACCAGTAAACGCATTGTTCGTCTTCGGGATGGGTCAAGTGATTGAGGGTTGCGAGCAGGTCGCTGCATTCTTGTGCGCGTCCGTCGAGTTCACTGACGAGTTCGTCCTGGTTGGGAAAGGTGTCGTCGGGCAAGTCTTTGAGCCAATCGCACAGATTTTTTAGGCTGATACCGAGTTCTGCGCCCGCTCCGGCAAAATCTTCAAGGCTTTCTTTGACTGCTTCAAACGTATTTTCACCCGGACGATAGCGCTCTTTTGGCGTATAGTAAAATTTGCGTTTGTCCTGTTTGCCGTACAAAAATTCCGTGAGATCTTGAAAAAAGACCTGAGCTTTGAGATAGATGTCTTCAGCGGCGTTTACAGCCCGTCCGATGCCTTTGTCAAAGGTGGCGAAGATATTGTCTTTGAGATCGGCTACACCGATCCAGTGGCGCAATGCGGGCAGGGTGCCGGTGCTTTGAAAGCCAGGACTGCGCAGTTGATCAGAAAAATTTTTAATGTGCCATATATTGAGTTCGCGTCCCAAATATTGTGCAGCAATTTTTTCGATGTTGTGGGCTTCGTCCAGGATGAGATCTTCGTATTCGCCCAGCACGGCATTTTCAGAGACGATATCGGAAAAGAGCAGGGAGTGATTGACAACCACGATGTGTGCTTTTTGGGCGGCGCGGCGCACGGTGTTGGCAAAACACTGCCCGTTGGTGCGGCACTTTTGCGAGCGGCAATACCCCGAGTCGGAACACACTTTTGCCCACAGGCCGGCATGGCGACGCATATCAAAGCCATTGTTTTCCGAAATGTCACCAGTTTGCGTTTGTTCTGCCCATATAACGAGGGATAAAGCTCCTTCGCGCTCGTCTTCGGTAAAGAATGTTTCGATATTGGCGAGTGCGGCATGCCAGCGGTTGAGGCATATATAGTTGCTGCGACCTTTGAGCAGGACATAGCTGAAGGGTACATTCAGGGTGCGTTCGAGGTGGGGCAGGTCTTTGAAGAACAATTGTTCTTGAAGATTTTTGGTATTGGTGGAAATAATGATGCGACGGCCATTTTGTGCGGCGTGGTGAATGGCCGGGGTGAGATAGGCCATGGATTTGCCCACGCCTGTGCCCGCTTCGGCGACGAGAAGATGGTTGTTGTTGAAGGCGTCGGCAATGGCGCGTACCATTTCGATCTGTTCGGTGCGAACTTCATATCCTTTGGTTTGGCGGTCAAAGGTGCCGCCGGATTCAAACAAGGTGCAGAGCATGTCGATGTCGAGAGGCGCGTGGTCCTCTGTTTCTGTTCGGGATTCTTCGCCGCCCACATTGGAGAGGGGAAGGTCATCTGCCCCGCCACCGCTAATGCGATTCATAAATTCGCTTTTGGCCGCTTCATTGCCCAGATCGACAAAGATATTGAGCAAGGGGCTATTTGTGCCTTGTAAAAGCCCCAGTATTTGTTGTTTGGTGCGGAATGAGGTTTCGCGCAAGACCTCGACGACGCTCGAGTATATGCCCGCGAGTTGCTCGGCATCGCAAAGTGCTTTGTGCGCTGATTGGGATTCGACTTCAAAATAGTCCGCGAGTGTGTTCGCACGATGATCGGATAAACTGGGCAGGGCAATCCGGCCGAGGTCGCGCACGCTGTGTATGTTGTTGCCAAAGGGCAGGCCAGAGGCTTCAGATAAAAAGCGAGTTTCAAATCGGCCCTGGTGTACGATGAGGGGCTGGTCGCCCGCAAAGGTCATAAAGTTTTCGATTGCCGCGTTGATGCGGGGGGCGTTTCTCACGTCTTTGAATGCTATGCCCGTCAGGCGTGTTGTTTCTTCGGGCACCCCCATTTTGGGGCGCACATAAGTCTGGAAGCGGTCGGCAATTTCGCCATCTTTGACTTTGACAGCACCGATTTCGATTATTTCGGCTTCTTTCGGGTTCAGACCCGTGGTTTCGAGGTCGAGGGTTATGTAGGTGTGTAGAATAGACATGGAGAATGAAAAGATCCTGAATGCTTTGAGTTGACTCTTTGAGTTCTGTGCGGTATCATAAATGCCGACCGGTTTTGATTTTCCGATCGGCTCTTGCACGGCGGCGATTTAATATGGTGTAACATACATTACAAAGCCTTGAATTTCAAGGGTTATTGTGGAGGTGATATGAAAGCGTCTGTTTATCTGGGACCTGGGCGGGTTGAATTGCGCGATATTGCGGAGCCCAAACCGGGTGATGGTGAGGTGCTCATCAAGGTGGCGCGGGCGGGTTTATGTGGCACGGATTTGCATATTTATCAGGGTCACATGGATCAGCGAGTGCAAATTCCTCTGGTGATGGGACACGAGATGTGCGGTGAAATTGTCTATGTTCCGAAAGATGCCGGGTTCAAAGTGGGGGAGCGCGTGGTGGTTGAACCCACGGTGGCATGTGGGGCGTGTGCGGCTTGCTGGCGGGGACATCGGCATATTTGTCAGGATCTGAATTTTTTAGGTATTGACTCAGCGGGTGCATTTCAGGCTGTTTGGAATGCTCCTCTCGACCGTCTGCACCGCGTGCCCGATGCACTGAACGACGATGCCGGCGCACTTATTGAACCGCTTGCGGTCGCTGTCCACGATGTTCGGCGTGCCAAAGTGGAATTGGGTGACCGCGCGGTTGTTATTGGCGGCGGCCCGATTGGGATGCTGGTTGCAATGGCGGCGCGATTGGATGGGGCCGAGGTAGTGGTTTCCGAAGTGAATCCCTTTCGTTTGGCAAAGGCGAGGGCATTGGGCTTTGAGATTGTGAATCCATTGGAAACTGATCTCCTCGCCTATACAGAAGATTGGACTGAGGGCGCGGGGGCAGACCTCGTGTTTGAAGTTAGTGGCAGTGCACCCGGAGCAAAGGTCATGACAGAGTTGGCACGGGTTCGCGGAACTATTGTGCTGGTTGGGGTACACGCTGAACCACCGCCTGTGGATTTACAGCGGTTTTTTTGGCGGGAATTGCATCTGGTGGGGTGTCGCGTGTACGAACCCATAGATTTTAAACGGGCAATTCGATTGGCGGCATCTGGCGCGGTTGATGTAGAAGCACTGATTACGGATACGCTGCCGCTGAATGATGCGGCAAAAGGGTTTGAACAGATGGTGGCGGGTGGCGAGGTAATGAAGGTGCTTTTGGACTGTCAGGCGTAAGAGGTTATTATGGGAATTTTGGATAAGTTTGATTTGAGCGATAAGACTGCACTGGTGACAGGGTGTCGGCGCGGTATTGGTCGCGCTTTTGCCCAGGGATTGGCCGAGGCAGGTGCCGATATTGTGGGGGTGAGTGCATCGCTGGCTTCGGGTAGTGAAGTAGAAGGAGATGTCGCGGCATTGGGCCGTAGTTTTCGCCCTTATGCATGTGATTTTTCCGATCGAGATGCTTTGCGTGCTTTTGTTGCACAGGTGAAAGCAGATGTCACTCAGGTCGATATATTGGTGAATAACGCGGGTACGATTTTGCGGGAACCCGCGGCGGATCATCCGGATGAATACTGGGATAAAGTCATTGAGGTAAATTTGAACGCGCAATTTGTTCTCGCGCGCGAGTTTGGCAAAGAGATGGTTGCGCGTGGTCGAGGTAAAATTGTTTTTACAGCGTCTTTGCTGAGTTTTCAGGGGGGTATTACAGTGCCGGGTTATGCCGCTGCCAAAGGGGGTATTGCGACTTTGACGATGGCGCTGTCAAATGAGTGGGCAGGCAAAGGGGTGAATGTCAATGCTATTGCGCCGGGTTATATTGCAACAGATAATACCGAAGCCCTGCGCAGTGATTCTGTCCGTTCCGAGCAAATTTTGACGCGCATTCCCCAGGGGCGATGGGGGCAGCCGGATGATCTGAAAGGCGCGTGTGTGTTTTTGTGTTCGGATGCAGCCAATTATGTCAATGGTGCGATTTTGACAGTGGATGGCGGATGGATGGGGCGGTAATTAAACAATATTTTAACCGGAGGTTCGATATGGAATACAGGCCGTTTGGAAAGACCGGATTGGATGTTTCGGCGATTGGCTTTGGGTGCTGGGAGCTCGGCGGGAGTTATGGTTATTTTGATGAAGACGAAGTGATCGCGGGTATTCACAAGGCATTGGATTTGGGGATTAATTGCTTTGATACAGCCGAAGGCTATGGGAAGGGGAAATCAGAGGCTCTGCTCGCGCGTGGCTTGGGAAATCGACGCAAGGATGTGATTGTGGTGACAAAGGTCGGTATTGGATATACGGATTCGGGACGGGAGAAGGGGCGCGACAGTCGCAGAGAGCAGATTATGGCGTCGGTAGAGAATAGTTTGCGGTTTTTGAATACGGATTATATCGATGTCTATTTGATTCACTGGCCCGATCGATATACACCTTTTGAAGAGCCAATGCAGACGCTGGAAGATTTGATTCAGCAGGGCAAGGTGCGTTTTGGGGGGGTATCGAATTTTAAGGCCGAGGAGATCGATGCGTGCATGAAGACGCGGCGGGTAGATGTGGGACAATACGGCTATCACATGTTTGATCGACGTATGGAGAGGGATGTTTTTCCATATTGCGAGACGCACGGCATTGGGATGATGGGATATGGGTCTCTGGCGCATGGGTTGCTCACCGGAGCATTTGATGAGAATACGACATTTGATGCACAAGATTGGCGCTCTAAGGGCGGGTTGTTTAATATGCCTTTGTTTGCAGATGAGAATTTTCCGCGCAATTTGAAGGTGGTGGAAGCGTTAAAACAGATGGCTGCGGATCGCGGTACAGCTATATATCACCTCGCGCTGGCGTGGGTGTTGTCCAATCCCGTGATTAGCACCGCACTGGTTGGCGTGCGTAAACCCGAGGAGGTGGTGTCGAATATGGGGGCATTAGAGTTGACGTTGTCCGAAGACGACAAGTGCGCTATTGATGCGATATTCGAGAAATACGAGGTGGATACGCGCCCGGATATTTGGGTGGAATAAGCCAAAGGGATGGAAAAAATAGGGAATGGGCAATCTACACTTGACAAATCAAAGCATGCTGGACTATAATTAGAATATAGTTTTCAACTTATGCCTTCGCGGGGGCATAGGATTGAGATTATAAATCCATTTTCACAAAGGGAGAGAGTTATGCCGCAAGCTGAAGCTGTAACAAAACGATGGAGCAAAGCCCAAATTGTAAGCGCGATCGCAGAAGGCACCGGTCTGAGCAAGAAAGATGTGGGTAGCGTTCTCGATGGGTTGGACAGTGCCATTGAACGCCATGTCGCACAAGGTTCCGTCGGTGAATTTGTGTTGCCCGGTCTGCTCAAAATTAAAAGAGTCGAAAAACCAGCCCGCGCAGAACGAGAGGGCGTCAATCCTTTTACTGGCGAAAAAATAACAATTGCAGCCAAACCCGCTTCGTCGGGCATAAGAATTTCAGCTCTTAAAAAACTGAAAGACATGGTTTAGCAATCGCCGCATTTAGGGAACCATCGAAAAGCCCAGCCTTTTAAAGTTGGGCTTTTTTATGTTTATAATCACTTTGGGTATATTTTGCGGGACTGGACAAAATACCGCGAAATGATTACTTTCAAGGTTGGAACTAAAAAGCGATCATCCAATTGCCAAGGAGGCAAAATGCGGCGGTATATTATGGGAGTATGCTTGATCGTATTTGGGGTGCTATCTGGCCTCGTCGATACAACTGAGGCCGTTGAAGTCGTTCTCAAATCGGGTCGCGTTGTGCGAGGTGAACTGATTCGAGAGACTGCGACTTCTATTACGCTTCAGCTATCTTCCAGCCGGATCGAAATTTCCAAATTGAGTATCAAAACAATTGATGGACGTTCTCCTTTTGAACGGCGCAGATCCCGCGCGGCAGTATCTTCCGATAGTGCAAGTAAGATGGAGGTGCAAATTCCCGCAGGCCATTTTCTCATGGGAGATACCCGAGATAAAAACGCGCCTGTACACAAGGTTTATCTCGATGCCTACTGGGTTGACACACGCGAAGTCACCAATGCCCAGTACCGCGAATTTGTGACGAGTACAGGGCATGCGGCCCCACGGTATTGGGGCGAGTCCAAATACAATGATCCTAACCAACCCGTTGTGGGTGTTTCCTGGAATGACGCCAATGACTATTGTTCATGGAAGGGCAAACGCCTGCCCACTGAAGCCGAGTGGGAACGCGCAGCACGGGGGGTACAAAGCCGTCTTTACCCCTGGGGCGACCGTTTTGACGTCACGCGAGCAAATACCAGAGAGACTCGAAATCGACGTCCGATGCCTGTGGGAACCTTCCCCGAAGGTGCTACCAGTGAGGGTTTGCTCGATATGTCGGGCAATGTGTGGGAGTGGTGTTGGGATTGGTTTGATGAAGGATATTACCGCGTCTCTCCCCTCAATAATCCCACGGGTCCAGAGGCCGGGAAAAAGCGCGTCATAAGGGGCGGGGGTTGGAGTGCGCCACATATCCACATGGCTCGACGACGGGGTGAAAAGCCCGATAAAACCTATCCTTCTCTGGGTTTTCGGTGCGCCAGATCGGATACTCAGACACGGGCGAAACAAGAATAATAAGGTGAATAAAAAAAGCCGCTGATCAGCGGCTTTTTTGGGAATGACCATTTGGAAAATCACGACAGGTCGAGGTCGTCGAGGTCGTCCAGGTCCTCCAATTCATCCAATACCTCGTCTTCGCCCACCACGGTATTCGATTCTCGAATGACAACGAGAATCGAAGCCTGGGGTACAATGAGATATTTTTCTCCTTCAAAAGAGATCTCCATTGCGGCTTTTTGTAAAAATAAGGCAAAATCTCCTTCCTCAACTTGCAGGGGCAAATATCGCGTTTCTTTTGGCGTATTGCGCCAGGGTTCATCCTCTTCGGGCGTTTCTGGCAGCGGGAGACCAGGCCCTGTAGCCATAATGCGGCCGCTCTGTACTTCCTCTTTTTCGACCACGGTTTGAGGCAAATAAAGCCCCACTTTGGTTCGCTCTTCCAAATCTTCCCGCTTGACCAAAACGCGGTCACCAATAACGACGAGTTCTTTGTTGCCTATTTGCATTGCATCTTCTCGCTCAATGAGTCTCGGATACATCCAAACAATTGTTGGTCAAACTTAAAAAATTGTATCGCAAGTGTCAATAGTTTAGACAAAGAACAAATTCAATAATAAAATCTTGACAAATGGAAGGATATGGTATATTATTTGCCACCGCGTTGTGATATACTTTTTGATTATGGAGCCGTTCCATGTTGTTTTTTGTGCCAAAAATGCAAATGCCGATGCCCGTCGTTGTACGGGCTGCACATGTTGTACGTTCCCATTGTGAGCAGGAACATGGATAGCGGATCATTTTAGTCGTTTGCATTATAAAAAAAAAGCCGTTGGAATGTTCTGTTCCAGCGGCTTTTTATATGAGAGGCGATATTGAAACGGGTGATTGGACAGGGGCGAGCAGTTCGGTTTTTGACCGAATTGATTGAAAGAGACCGAGTCCCGCACGCGCTGTTGTTTTTGGGCACTTCTGGTACGGGCGCAGTGGCGGCGGCATTGGATTTTGTGCAGGCATTGCATTGTCGGGCAGATGGTGCTGTGGCCTGTGGGCATTGTGCCGCATGCCATAAGGTGATAAATCTCAATCATCCGGATAGTACGCTGCTCTTTCCTTTTTCTCGGAGCGTGAAAGAGGAAGATAGGCAGGTTGCGTTACTGCAGGTGTGGCAATCGCCTTATCACTATTTATTGCCCGACAACAATGCGGGGATTCTCATTGATGATGTTCGGCAGATGCAGCGGCAGTTTACGCACAGTGCTTTTGCAGGGGGCTGGCGCACGACTCTTATTTTACACGCGGATCAAATGCGTATAGAGGCGGCTAATGCCATGTTGAAAACCCTGGAGGAACCGCCTGTTCGGTCGCTGATAATCTTAATTGCATCCCAGGGCGATGCGTTATTGCCCACTATTGTGTCTCGGTGCCAGTTTGTGAAATTTCCCACGCTTTCGCCGCCTGATATCGGTGCTGAGTTGGCAGCAAGGGGCGTTGACAAAACAATGGCAGATTTTATTGGACGCACGTGTGGCGGCGACTTTCGCAGGGCATTGGATATGACCGATGGTCATGTCGCAGACAGGCAGGATCGATCATTTCGATTTTTGGCAGCCTTGCTGTGGGAGCAGGATGAGCGCACGTTTGAAGCACTTGCAAAACTCGATCGACAAGAGGCGTTGGATATTTTGGCAGGTGCTGAAATCTGGCTCAGGGACGCGCTGTTGTTGCAATGTGGTCGGGGCGATAATATAGCCAATGCCGATCAGGAGGACAATGTCGGGCGATTGGCTGAGGTTTTTGATCTGGACCAACTCGCCGCAATAGTAAAAAAGATTGAATCACTGCGGGAGATGAATCACCGCAATGTAAATATGAATCTGGGCTTGATCTCGCTCTGGCGACAGATCAGGTCCTTTTGAGTGGGTGTAGAAAAATGGGCACATTTTATATTACAACACCGATTTATTACGTCAATGATGAACCCCATATCGGACATGCTTACACGACGATTATGGCCGATGTGTTGTCGCGTTTTCATCGCCTGGCTGGCGATGATGTGATGTTTTTGACGGGTACGGATGAGCACGGACAGAAAGTGGATGAGGCTGCGAAAGAGCGCAATCTGTCGCCTCTGGCACACGCCGATGAAATGGTGGTGCGATTTCAGGCGTTGTGGGATGTTTTAAATATTTCTCATGATGATTTTATTCGCACTACCGAAGCGCGGCACAAGCGCGTTGTCTCCGAGATTTTGCAACGCATTTACGATGCGGGCGAGATTTATTCGGATAATTACGAGGGGTGGTATTGTATTCCGGATGAGCGATTCTGGACGGAGAAGGACCTGGTTGATGGGAATTGTCCGGATTGCGGGCGGCCTGCGGTGAAGATTTCGGAGAAGAATTATTTTTTTAAAATGAGCAAATATCAGGACTGGCTCATTGAGTATATTGAGACACATCCCAATTTTATTCGACCAGAAAAGCGGCGCAACGAGATCCTCGGATTTTTGCGCCAACCGCTGGGCGATTTGTGTATTTCTCGCCCCAAAGAGCGTTTGGAATGGGGGATTCCGCTTCCTTTTGATGATGATTATGTCTGTTATGTGTGGTTCGATGCGCTGATCAATTATATTACGGCACCGGGTTATATCGCCGATGATGCGCGTTTTGAGCACTGGTGGCAGTCGTCTTGTCATTTGATTGGTAAAGATATTTTGACCACGCATTGCGTGTATTGGCCCACGATGCTCAAGGCGATTGGTGTGCCATTGCCCCAAACGATTATGGGGCATGGCTTTTGGCTCGTGGATGAGACAAAGATGGGGAAGTCGCTGGGCAATGCGATTCGGCCGCTGGATCTGGCTGATAAATACGGGGTGGATGCGTTTCGGTATTTTCTGGTGCGCGATATGACGCTGGGACAGGATAGCAATTTTAGCGAGGAGGCTTTTGTTCAGCGTTATAATACCGAGTTGGCAAATGAGTTGGGCAATTTGCTCAATCGCTCGGTGGTTATGGCCGCGCGGTATCTGGATGGGGTTGTGCCCGCTGTTGATGGCAATCATGCAGCACTCGACGCGTTGAAAGCGCAGACGGATGAGACGCTCCATGCGGTGGGCGAGGCTATTGATGCGATGAATCCCAATGCGGTGCTGGATGCGGTTTGGAAATTGGTGCGGGAGGCCAACCGGTTTGTCGAGGTGCAGGCGCCGTGGCATTTGGTGAAGGATGCAGGTAAAAGGGCCGAGCTTGAGGTGACGATTTACGCGCTGCTGGAGACGATGCGCCAACTATCTGTGTTGCTGTTTCCTGTGATTCCTTCAAAGGCGTGTGAGATTTGGCAGCAACTCGGCGCAGAGGGTTCGCCGGAAGATGTTCATTTGGATGATTTAAAAACATGGGGAGGTCTGGATGCCAATTTGCAAGTTGCACCTGGCGATCCGGTGTTCCCGCGTATTGAGGAGGTCGATGTGGCAGAAGAAAAACCAGAAGATTTGATTTCTTTTTCAGAGTTTCAGAAGCTCAAGTTGCGCGTGGCAAAAATTGACGCAGCCGAGCGCGTGAAGGGGGCAGACCGTCTGTTGCAGTTGCAAATTAGTTTGGGCGATGAGCAGCGCCAGATCGTCGCAGGGATTGCCGAGTTTTATGAGCCGGAGGCGCTCGTTGGGCAGCAGATTGTGGTGGTTGCCAATCTGGAGCCAGCGACTATTCGCGGTGTCGAATCCCAGGGTATGCTGCTGGCCGCTTCCGATGATCACGGCCTCACACTCGTAACGCCAGATGGCGAGATCAGCGTTGGGGCTGAGGTGAGTTAAGGGTGATGAGGAGTGAAATGTGAGAGGGACTAACACAAAGACACAAATCGCTAAAGGCGATTGTCATTGCGGCAGGGTTTTGAGCCGCAATCCAGCACAATCAAAATGGGTATGACTCATGCCACGATACAGTAGTTGCTCTATTCGCATAACTAAGGAATAGCCCAGATGGAGCAGTTAGAGATTACAATTCGCCCATTACGATACAGCGATGCAGCAGCAGTACAGCAATATGCCTCTGATGAACGCGTTGCTCTTACGACTAATATACCTCAACCATATCCGGAAAATGGTGGGGAAACATTCGTCAGAAGAAGCATTAGAGCACACAAAAATCGAGAGGGTTTCTCTTTCGCTATTGTTGCAGATGGCGATATGATTGGCGTGGTGGGCCTCGGAGCAGTTGATTATGAAAAACGCAGCGTCCGATGTGATTACGCAATCGCGTCGTCGCACTGGGGCAGGGGAATCACGACCAGGGCTGTTGCTCTCGCGCTACATTACGCGTTTTGTGATCTCGGCATGGAGATCGTTCATTCGGCGTGCCTGAAGCGCAATCCGGCTTCTGCTCGTGTTCTAAAAAAGAATGGGTTTCAGGAGACGGAAGGGTTTATCTACAACAGTTCCAAGTTTCAGAACGAACCCGCACGGCGGTTTCAACTAACCCGACAGGCGTGGAGAAAACACAATGTCTGATCAAGAAGTGGTACGTGAAACATTGGTTGAGACGAGCGTTACGTATAGCATTGAAGTCAATGGGCGGTTCGTTATCATTGAAGATGTTCCCGCTCGGGTCAATGTTGAGACGGGCGAAAGGTTCTTTTCTCCAGAGACTGTCGAATGTTTACAACAGGCGGTGTGGGAACGGTGTCAACCCGTTCGCACTATTGAAACACCTGTGTATGATTACGCCGCATTGACATGACTATAGACTATTGGTCTTTCCTCACGGACTGGATCGCGGCTAACACCATGCCGCGATGACAGCCAAAGCCTTCTGGATTAAGTTCATAAACAAACTTTTTTGATAGACCTATTATTTCGGTTTTTAGGATTTCTATATGCTTGTCGATTCACACGCGCATTTGATGTTTCCACAATTTAGAAAGGATCTGGATGATCTACTCGCCCGGGCGCGTGCCGCAGGGGTGGGGCAGATTGTGAATGTGGGGACAAATTTGGAGACGAGCCGGGCGGCTATCGCCCTTGCTGAGGCAGAAGCTGATGTATATGCTTCGGCGGGGTTTCATCCGTCGGATTCTGCAAAGGCGGATGAAGCGGCTTTGAAAAAGTTGCCCGCGCTTTTGAAGCATCACAGAATTGTTGCGGTTGGCGAGACAGGGCTGGATTTTTATCGCGATTACGCGCCACGCGAGGTTCAGGAACGGGCGTTTCGGGCACATATTCGTCTGGCGAGAGAGATGGATCTGCCGCTGATTATTCACAGTCGGGGTGCTGAGACACGGGTGTTAGACGTGTTGGAAGAAGAAGGTGGATCGGAAGTGGGCGGTGTGATGCACTGTTTTGGAGGGGACGTCGCAGGAGCCAAGCGTGCGGTGGATCTCAATTTTTATCTGGGTTTTGGCGGTATTGTTACTTTTAAAAATTCGGGTGCGTTGAAGGTCGCATTGGATGTTCCCGCTGAGCGGTTGCTTTTGGAGACGGATTGTCCGTTTTTGGCACCGGCACCAAAACGCGGCAAGCGCAATGAGCCGGCTTATGTGCGCTATGTCGCCGAGCGTCTGGCCGATGCGGGATGCGGGGATATTGGAGATGTGTGTCGGCAGACGACGCAAAATGCTCAGACTTTATTTGGGTTGATATCGTGAAAACGAAGGCACGGCTGGGGCAGCATTTTCTCACTGATGGCGCAGCTATCGGGAAAATCGTAGAGGCTGCACAGGTTGAGAAAGAGGACATGGTCGTAGAAATTGGTCCTGGACGAGGTGCGTTGACGGGCCTTTTGGTTGAGCGGGCAGGACAGGTGGTCGCGATTGAGATTGATGGGGCGTTGTGTGATCTGCTTTCCGATCGGTTTGGTTCGCGGTTAAAAATTGTGTCAGATGATGTGCGGCAGGTCAATTTGCCCGCGCTTGTCGAAAATGAAAAACGAGAAAAGGCGGTTCTGGTGGGCAATTTGCCCTACCATATTACGGGCGCGCTCCTCAGGCAAATTACGGATGCTCGAAGGGTTTGGAAACGCGCTGTGATTACGGTGCAGCGCGAGGTGGGGCAACGCATGATCGCTCCGCCGGGCAGTAAAATATATGGCGTGCTGTCGGTTGTTACACAGGTGCGATGTGTCGCAAAACGGTTGTTTGACTTGCCTCCCACGCATTTTTATCCGCAGCCCAAAGTGCATTCTTCTGTGTTGATGCTGGATTTTGAAGCGAATTCTGCTTATGATATTGCAGATGAAAGGCGTTTGTTTGGCGTGGTGCGCGCCGCATTTCAGCAGCGGAGGAAAATGGTGCGCAACGCACTTGCTGGTGTGGTAGATGATGAGATTTTGATGGAGGCGAATATCGATGGTCGAGCGCGTCCTGAAACCATATCAATAGATGGATTTGAACGGATTTGCCGCGCATTGGCTATGCGATAGTTTTATAGAAAGGGATTTGTTATGCCCATTCCAAAGTCAGATAAGATCTGGTTTAATGGGAATTTTGTGGGTTGGGACGATGCCAAAATACATGTGCTGTCCCATGTGGTGCATTACGGGTCGAGTGTTTTTGAAGGGATACGGTGTTATCATACCGAGAGAGGACCGGCCTGTTTCAGGCTGCGAGACCATGTAAAAAGGCTTTACGATTCGGCCAAAATTTATCGCATGGAGATTCCCTATACGCAGGATGAACTGGAAGCGGCTATTTTGGAGACGATTCGCATTAATAAATTGCAAGCGTGTTATATCAGGCCTGTGGTTTTTCGGGGATTTGGCGAGTTGGCTGTCAACCCAATGCCATGTCCGGTCGAGGTGGTGATCGCGGTGTGGGAATGGGGCAAGTACCTGGGGCCAGAGGCGCTGGAGAAAGGCGTGTCGGTTCGGTTTGCGTCGTGGAATCGTCTGGCACCCAATACCATGCCTTCGCTGGCCAAGGTGGCAGCAAATTATATGAATGCACAACTGATCAAGATGGAGGCGATGGCCGATGGCTATGCCGAGGGCATAGCCCTGGATACACAGGGTTATGTGAGCGAGGGCAGCGGCGAGAATATTTTTATGGCGAAGAATGGGCAGATTTATACGCCTTCTACCGGGTCGTCTATTTTGCCCGGTATTACGCGACATTCGGTTATTACACTTGCCCGGGATTTGGGACATACGGTGACGGCGCGACCAATTCCAAGGGAGTCTCTGTACATTGCAGACGAGGTGTTTTTTACGGGTAGCGCGGCAGAGATCACGCCTATTACGGCTATTGACCATATTAATATCGGTTGTGGTTCTCGGGGTGAGATCACAAAGAAGTTGCAGGATGCCTTTTTTGCCGTTGTGGAAGGGCGTGCGGAAGACAAGCGTGGCTGGTTGACGTATGTTTAAAGAAGGTCCTTTAACTGCTGATTGCTTATGAAAAATAAAAAAATTGCTGTTATTGGTGCAGGCAATATGGGGGGCGCGCTGATGGCCGGTTGGATTCGGTCGGGAGAGATCGCGCCTGAAAATATCACGGCGGTGGATCTGATTGCTGAGGTGTTGGATCAGAGAAGGCGCGAGTTGGGTGTCCATGTTGCAGGAGATGCGCGCGACGTGGTGGGGCATCAGGATATTGTGGTGTTGGGCGTTAAGCCCCAGTTTTGGCAGCAAACCGTTGTGGGATTTCGGGATTTGTTGCACGGGGGTCAGGTAATTATTTCTTTTATGGCGGGTGTGCGAATCGCGGCATTGGAAGCGGAATTGGGTTCTCTGCCCGTCATTCGCGTGATGCCCAATATACTGGCGCAGGTCGGTGCTGCGGGTTCGGGGATATGTGCGGGAACACATGCAAGTGAAGATCACATGAGTCTGGTAATGTCTCTGTTCAACGCGGTTGGGGCGTCAGTCGTTGTTTCAGAATCACAGATGGATGCAGTGACTGGACTTGCGGGCAGTGGGCCTGCATATGTGTACGCGGTAATTGACGCGCTGGCAGATGGCGGAGTGCGGTCTGGTTTGTCAAAAGATATGGCGTTGACACTGGCGACTCAGACTGTGCTGGGGGCTGCGCGTATGGTTGCTGAGAGCGGTGAACATCCGGCAATTTTGAAAGACCAGGTGACGTCGGCGGGTGGAACTACTATTGCGGGTTTACACGCGCTGGAACAGGGCGGTTTGCGCGCGGCTTTGATGGATGCTGTTTTGGCTGCGACGGAGCGGTCGAGTGTGTTGGGAGAATGAGATGATTGCGGTTGTCGATTACGGGATGGGGAATTTGCGAAGTGTTCAAAAGGCATTTGAACACGTTGGTGCGAAAGCTGTTATTGTCGATAGACCTGAGGATATCGATGCCGCCGATCGCGTTGTGCTTCCAGGGGTGGGGGCGTTTGGCGACGCGATGAACAATCTGAAAACAGCGGGATTGATCACGTCCATTGTAAGAGCTATTTCAGAAGGCCGACCATTTTTGGGTATTTGTTTGGGGTTGCAATTGATGTTTGCCGAGAGTGAAGAAATGGGGCAGCACAGGGGATTGGAAATTTTGCCGGGCAAAGTGAAGCGTTTTCCCGAAGGTCAGCGCGTTCCGCAAATAGGGTGGAATGAGGTGCGGATTCAGCGCGAGACAGCACTTTTAGATGGCGTGCCCGATGGATCTTATTTTTATTTTGTCCATTCTTTTTTTGTGGCATCTGAGCGCGATGAAGATGTGGTAGGGGTGACGGATTACGGGATTGATTATGCGTCAATTGCCGGAAATGATCGGGCTTTTGGCGTGCAGTTTCACCCCGAGAAAAGCCAGGATGCTGGCTTGAAGATTTTGAAGAATTTTGCGGAGAAAGTGTAGGATGCTGGCAAGGCGAATTATTCCGTGTTTAGATGTGAAAAATGGTCGCAATGTGCGCGGGGTCAGGTTTTCTGCCGATAAAGACGCTGGGGATCCCATTGAACTCGCGAAACGCTATGATGCAGAAGGTGCCGATGAACTGGTGTTTTACGATATTACGGCATCGGCGGAGAAGCGCGATATTGTCGGCAAACTCGTGCGGCGCGTGTCCGAAGAGGTGTTTATTCCCTTTACGGTTGGCGGGGGCGTTCGCACGTATCAGGATATTCGCACAATTATCGAAGGGGGCGCAGAAAAGGCGTCAATCAATTCTGCTGCTGTACACACGCCTGAAATTATTACGCAAGGGGCTGAAAGTTTTGGATCGCAGGCAATTGTGGGGTCAATTGATGCAATTCGACGGCTGAATCCCGATCAAACAGAGGATGTGCGCTGGGAAGTAGTTATCAATGGCGGACGCACATATACTGGACGAGATGCCCTCGAATGGGCTGAAGAATTGGTGGATCGCGGCGTGGGCGAACTGGTTTTGAACAGTATTGATGCGGACGGTACAAAAGATGGATACGATATTGAGTTAAATCGCATGGTTGCCGAGCGCGTGGATGTGCCGATTGTGGCGTCTGGGGGTGCTGGGGGGCCAGAGGATATGTACGCGGTGTTGTCCGAAGGCAAGGCGAGCGCGGCATTGGCTGCGTCGATTTTTCACTACAATCAGTACAGTATTGAGGAAGTCAAAACGTATCTCGCAAAACGCGGGGTGCCAGTGCGCCCCAAGATCAAAATTGATTTGACATGAGTGGGACAAAAGAACACGAAATTGATCGCAAAGCCTTATTCGCCGATGTGCGGCGGGTGGTGGTAAAATTGGGCACGCGGGTGGTGACGGCACATGGCAACACATTAAATCTCGCGGTGATTGAACGCCTGGCCGCTGATGTGGCGTGTTTGAAAGATCGCGGTTTACAGGTGGCAATTGTGACATCTGGAGCCGTTGGTGCTGGCATGGGACACCTGGGGGTGAGTAATCGGCCGAGGCGTTTGGCCGATTTGCAAGCTACGGCTGCGGTGGGACAGGGATTGGTGATGGATGCTTACAAACGGGCATTTGAAGCACACGGTATTTTAGTGGGACAGGTGCTGTTGACATCGGACGATCTGGACAATCGCACGCGGTATGTGAATGCACGCAATACATTAGATCAATTATTTCGGTATGGTGTTGTGCCTGTTGTCAATGAGAACGACAGCGTAGCAGTGGAAGAATTGCAATTGTCTGTGGGCGAAAATGACCGCCTGTCCGCGATGGTGTCACATCTGGTGGATGCGGACATGCTGGTGTTGTTGACCGATGTCGATGGGTTGTTTTCAAGTGATCCCGCAAAGGACCCAAACGCGCAATTGGTTCGGTCTGTGCATGGGATGCCCGAAGAACTCTACGCCACTGTAGGGTCTTCGAGGGGTACTCTGGGGCGCGGGGGAATGCGCACAAAACTCAGGGCAGCCGAGGCCGTGATGCAAGGTGGGCAGATGGCGGTGATTGCAAATGGATGTACAAACGGGTTGCTCGAAATTTTGGATGGGGCAGATTGCGGCACGTTATTTGTGGCGGATAATCGCAGTTTGAACAGTAGAGATTTGTGGTTGGCGCATTCCCGAAAGCGAGGGGGTGTGGTTGTAGATGATGGCGCAGTGGTTGCTTTGAGCGATGGAGGCAAAAGTTTGTTGCCTTCGGGTATTGTCCGCGTTATTGGCGATTTTGAAGTTGGTGAACTCATTGGCGTTGAATCGGAAAAACGCGTTGAGATCGCGCGCGGTTTAACGCGTTTTGGCGCCGATGATGTGCGACGTATTCGCGGAAAAAAAACGCCAGAAGTTGCAGAAATTCTCGGGATCGACAATGGCGCGGTGGTTATCCACCGAGATGATATGGTGGTGTTAAATCGGGGGCTGGGGGATAGGGCTAACAACTGACTTTGGAGATTGTGTTATGCGCTCATTTTATCGGGGACAAAGTACGGTGTTGCCGGAAAATAGTCCGATGTTACCGGGAAGTGCGAGACGACGCCTGAACAGATTTTTGATATTTGCACCAGTGGTACTTTCCCTTTATTTGTTTTTTGCAGGAGATAGTGGGATTTATCAACTCATAATGCGCAAGCAGCAAATTGCCGTATTGAAACGGGAAATTGCAACTATTCGCCAGCAGAATGCGATGCTGGAACGCGAGGCGAAGCTGCTGGAAAGCAATTTGAAGGAAATTGAACGCATTGCTCGAGAGCGCTATGGTATGGTGTATCCCAATGAATCGATTTATATGGTCTATCCCAATCCACCAACAACATTGGAGTCGCCGTGATTTGCCATACCGATGGATTGGTGTTGCGCGGTTTTCGCATGAGTGAAAGCAGCAAGGTTGTGGTGCTGTTTTCTCGCGATTACGGTAAGTTGCGCCTGGTCGCCAAAGGAGCGCGACGGCCCAAAAGTAAATTTGGTGCGAGTCTTGAACCCATGACATGGGGGCGTTATGTTTTTTATCGGCAGGATAACCGCGAGTTGCAAATATTGAGCGAAGGCGATATTGCACACGCTTTTGAACCGGTAAAACAACACTACGGTCGAATGGCGGCCGGAAGCGCGATATGCGAATTTTTGGATCATATTACCGAAGATGAAGACCGCAACCCACTTTTGTTTAGTATTGCACTTGAAGCGATGCGATGGGTGGGGAATATTGCCGAAATAGCGCTGGATGTACCGGTGTGGTATTTCCAGATTCGCGCTGCGGGTGCGGTGGGGTATCGCCCCCATATGAGTGGGTGTGTTCAATGTGGTGCGCGGCTCCAGGGGCACCGCCTGGGATTCAGCCCCGGCCTGGGCGGCACGCTGTGTGACAAGCACGCAGGGGCGGGCATGCGAGTGCAGTTCGAGACGGTAAATTTTATGGCGCATCTACAGGTGGGACATCCCGATCGCATTGATCTTTCCCTCTTGCGGGGTGTAAATCGCGCAGAGGTGACGCGAATCTTGCGCGCATTTTTTGATCAACACATCGAATCTCGCTATCGCCCAAAGGCATTAGATTTTTTTGAACGCTTAAGGGCAGCAGAACCTGTGGCGCCTTATCGCGCAGGGGTATAGGATTTGTGATGAATCGACTTCTACAGAGATGGCTGGAGCGCGAAAAGCCACTATTTCCCAAATTGCGCGCCATTCCACTATTTCGGGAACTGAACCGCCGGGACCTGCAGGCGGTAGTGGAACTTATAGAAATGCGCAAGTATTCAACAGGTGATGTTGTTTTTGAACAGGGTGCACTGGGAGATGGGATTTACGTGGTGTTAAAAGGGTGTGTAGAGGTGGTTCAGGTGGATGGGAAAGACGGCGAGAAAGTGCTACTTGCCCAATCTGACTCCGGTTCTTTTTTTGGTGAAACCGCACTTTTGGAAGATGCGCCGAGAACGGCAGCAGCAGTGGCGACAGAAGATACCAAATTGGCACTTTTCCCGCGAGACGCATTGCATCTGTTGGCGGAACAACGACCGCATTTGGGAGTAAAAATTGCCATTCAACTTTCGCGGATTGTCGCGGAGCGATTGCGGCAAACCAATCACAGTTTGCAGGTTGCCCGAGATGAGCTGGCGGCAAAACAAAAAGAGGATGGGGGAGGCGAATCATGAATGAATCCCCTTCTAGCGGCCTGGGCACGGCTCAGATTTTGCGTATTGTGATTTTTTTGGGCCTCATCGTTGTGGCGGTCTGGCTGTTATATACGATTCGAAGTACTCTGGCTCCTTTTTTTATTGCGTTTGTGTTGTCGTATTTATTAATGCCCTTGGTCGATTTGCTCGAGTCTTATCGCTTAAATCGTCTGGTCGCTGCGGCTGTGGTCTTAGTCTCTGTTTTTGCTATTGTGTTTATTCCGCTCATTGTGGTCATGCCTGTGATTGTACGCAGTACCGAGGATATGGTCGAGCGCATTATTGGTGAGCAGGGCACCTGGTACTGCGTGGTGGAAAATACGGGTGATGCCGTGGTGACGATTGATCGTTTTGAGAGTGAACTCGACGATTTTAAGGTCGATGGCTTGCCTTTGAAATTGGTACCCGATGAGCGAAGCGCGGAATCCACTATCTTTTCTTGGCCTCCACAGGCCAGCCCAAGAGTGGTAGATGGACGAGATACACTACGCGTGGTGTTTTCTCCACAAGCGAATGAGCCGCGTCAGACGTTTTTGAGGTTGTACGGTTTTTATGGTGGGCAAGAAGATTCTATTGTGTTGACGCTCAGAGGGAATATTGGGGATGTATCATCGCTTTCAGACTCATTGGTTGTGGAACCCGAGAAGTCGGTTCAATTTGGGGAAGCACAAATTTTAATATCGGCAACACAACATACATTTGGTAAATACAAGCCCGGATATCTGGCAGTTGTGAAAACCTATATTGAAACCTTTCATGCCAGCTTCGAAAAATGGACGCCTATGCTCAAAGAATGGATGCCCCTGCTCGAAAGCAAAGATGTGGTACATGCGCTCAATGAGCGTTTGCAGGTCATAGCCACAAATTTGTTTAAGGAGACCCCTCGATTGGTCGGGCAATTGCTGTCAGGGCTTACATTTTTCATCATTGTGCCTTTTGTTTTGTTTTTCTTTTTAGGACAGGGCAGAACGATTAAGCGCGCGATTATCGAGCTGGTGCCAAATCGATATTTTGAGCTGGTATTAAATTTGCTGCATCGTATTGACGCGCAATTGGGTGGTTATGTGCGCGGTATGGTTTTGTCTGTGATGATTGTCTCCCTTCTGTCAAGTATCGGTCTTTATTTTATCGGTTTAGAACATTTTTTGCTGATTGGCATCCTCGCGGGTTTGGCTAATGTGATTCCCTATCTGGGACCTTTAATTGGGATTGTTGCCGGTGTTATTGCTACTGTATTGCAATATTCTGCTCTGAGTTTTGGTCTGGTTATTCCAGTGATTATTGTGTTTGCAATCGTTCAGCTCGTAGATAATGTTTTTGTCGCCCCTATGGTGGTTGGGCGCAGTGTTAATTTGCATCCTCTGCTCGTCATTTTTGCCGTGCTCGTCGGCAGCGAGTTGTTTGGCGCAGTCGGCATGTTATTGGCCGTGCCCACAACAGCGGTGATTAAAGTATCTGTGCGGACGATTTATGATGGGTGGCGAGGTTATTCGGTTTAGGAAAGAAGGAGTAATGGAGACGATGAAGAATAAAGCTTTGGAGCGTGCCTACGATCCAAAAGATATTGAAAAGACGTGGTATGATTTTTGGCACAGGATGGGATATTTTCGTCCGGAGTTTCGCGCGACAGGTCCTGCCTATACGGTGACGATTCCTCCGCCCAATGTGACGGGAGAGTTGCACATGGGCCACGCGCTACAGCACGCGATTCACGACGCGGTGATTCGGTACAAGCGGATGCGGGGATTTCGCACGCTGTGTTTGCCCGGTACGGATCACGCGGGTATTGGCACACAGATGAAGGTGGAGCAAGAGATCTGGGAGAACGAAAAGAAGACGCGTCGCGAAATTGGGCGCAGAGATTTGTTGAAACGGATATGGGCCTGGCGGGAAAAATACGGCAGTACAATTTTGAGACAGTTGCGCGAGTTGGGCTGTAGTTATGACTGGTCGCGCGAGCGATTTACAATGGATGAGGAATATGTGCGGGCGGTGTTGGAGACATTTGTGCGTTTTTACGAGAAGGGCTGGATTTATCGAGGCAAACGCATGGTGAACTGGTGCCCGCAGTGTGGCACTGTGATTTCCGATCTCGAGGTGGAGGAAAGAGAGGTCGATAGCCACCTGTGGCATATTCGGTACAAAGGGATAGATGACGCGCCCGATGTGGTTGTGGCGACAACGCGCCCGGAAACCATGCTGGGCGACACTGGGGTGGCGGTGCATCCATCCGATGTGCGATGGCGAGATGCCGTGGGTAAAATGGTGATGTTGCCGCTTATGGATCGCCCCATTCCCATTGTGGCAGATGACTATGCCGATCCGGAAATGGGGAGCGGTGCGGTGAAGGTGACGCCGGCACACGATCCCAATGATTACGAGATAGGGCAGCGTCACGATTTGCCCGAAATCGCGGTTATTGGTCTGAATGGCGAGATGACGGAGGATGCGGGTGTTTATGCCGAGCAGGACCGATATGCGTGTCGCGAGGCGGTGGTTGAGGCACTCGACAGGTTGGGGTTGATGGAAAAAATTGAGGATTATACCCACGCGGTACCGCATCACGACCGCTGTGGCACGGTGATTGAACCGATGCCTATGGAGCAGTGGTTTGTGGCGATGCGCGATTTGGCCGATTTGATTTTGCCTCTGATGCGCGAGAAGAAGATCGACTATGTGCCGGATCGGTTTCGGGAATATTCGATTGAATGGCTGGAGAATATCCGCGACTGGTGTATTTCAAGACAACTGTGGTGGGGGCATCGCATCCCGGTGTGGACGTGTGAAAATTGCAGTGAGGTGATTGTGAATGCAGAGCCACCCGAGGTGTGTACAGCATGTGGCAGTCAGCAGTTGACGCAAGACCCCGATGTGCTCGATACGTGGTTTTCCTCGGCACTGTGGCCTTTTGCAACGCTGGGTTGGCCCGAAGATACGGAGGATTTGAAGCAGTTTCACCCGACGGATTTGATGATTACGGGGCGGGATATTTTGTATCTGTGGGTGATTCGGATGATTATGACGGCTGTTGAATTTGTAGATGAGGTTCCGTTTAAGGTGGTGCTGGTTCATCCCACGGTGCAAACGCGCGATGGCAAGCGCATGAGCAAGTCGCTGGGTACGGGGATTGATCCGCGCGAATTGATTGATCGCTATGGCGCCGATGCCACGCGCCTGTCGCTTTTGTATCAATGTGGCAGTTCGCAGGATATTCGGTTCGATGCCGATGTGAAGGACAATAAGTTGCAAGATTCGCCTATTGCGGAAATGTGTCGCAATTTTTGCAACAAAATTTGGAATGCCGCGCGGTTTGTACAAATGAATCTGGATGATCGCGACATACGCGATGTGGCATTGCAGACGGTACCCGAGCCGGTTACAGACCTTTCTGATCGGTGGATTTTGAGTTTGTACAATCGCACGGTGTTGCAGGTTACAGAGGCTTTGGAGGCGTATCGCTTTGACGAGGCGGCGCGCGCGCTGTACGATTTTGTGTGGAGCGCGTATTGCGATTGGTATGTGGAGATGGCGAAAGTGCGCCTGTATGGAGATGATCAAAGCGCCCGTCAAACCGCGCAGTCGGTTTTGTGTGTCGTGTTTGAAGGCACGCTGCGTCTGTTGCATCCCATCGCGCCTTTTATTTCTGAGGCATTGTGGCAAACATTTCCACGCGAAGGCGAGGCACTTATTGCCGCGCCCTGGCCCGAATGCGACAAAACGCAATTTGATAAAGCGGCCGAGCGAGAGATGGCTTTGATGCGGGATGTGGTGGGGGCTGTGCGCCATATTCGAGGTACAATGCGTATTCCGCCGGGCAAGCGCGTGGATGTGGTATGTAAGACGAGTTCAGAGGCGGCGCGCGTGATTTTGACGTCTGTTCAGGGCTATATGAAGGCGTTGGGACGAATTGAAAATTTGATCCTGGGTGAGGCTGTGGAACGTCCGGCAGCGTCCGCGAGTGCTGTGGTTGGCGATGTGGAAATTTTTGTGCCTCTATCCGGCGTGATTGATCTCGCTGTGGAACGCCAGAGATTGGAGAAGGAGATTGGCGGATTGGAGAAGGCGTTGGGGGGATTGGAGAAGAAGTTGAGTAATGCGGGTTTTTTGCACAATGCCCCCGCAGAGATCGTGGCAAAAGAGCGCGAGCGCGAGCGCGAGTATCGGGATACACTGTCGAAGTTGCAGGAAAATCTGGCTGTGCTTTCAGAGGGAGATTCAAATGTCGAGCGTTAGATTTGGTATTATGGGATTGGGACGCGGCCGTGGAGCAGCAAAACAGGTGGTAGCAGCAGAGGGCAGTGCATTGGTTTGCGTGTGCGATTTACAGGAAGACAAGGCCGTGGAGCAAGCCGAAATGTATGGATGTGACTGGACGACGAATTACAAGGCGATGTTTGCGCGCGATGATATCGATGCGATCGGTATCTATACGTCCAGTGGCACGCATTGCGATTACGCTATTGAAGCGATAGAAGCAGGCAAACATGCATTTGTCACCAAGCCGATGGATATTCTCGTAGAAAAGTGCGATGCGGCGATTCAGGCGGCAAAAGATGCGGGGAAGGTTCTGGCAGTGGATTTTGGGAATCGCTATTCTAAGGAAAACCAGCAGTTGAAGGCCGCCATTGATCAGGGGATCATCGGACAGATTTTTTTGGGTGATGTGAAGATGAAGTGGTGGCGCGAGCAGAGCTATTACAATGGGGGCTTTCCAATGGGGTGGCGCAGCCGCAAAGAGACAGAGGGCGGCTCGATAGCCAATCAGGGTGTGCATTTTGTCGATCTCATCTGCTGGTTGCTCGGCCCGGTACAGGAAGTTTATGGGCGCAGTGCAACTATGACACACGATATTGAAACGGAAGATATTACAATTGCACAGTTGACATTTCAAAGCGGCGCGTGGGGGCTGATTACGACCACGACCTCGAGTTATCCAAATTTGGGGACACAAGTGGAGATCAGCGGCACGAAAGGCACTGTACGGTGGGATCAACGCGGCGGTATAGAAGTGATGACAAAGGATGAGGAATTGGTAGATTTGAGCCGTTTTGAAGTGCCCGATGCGCCTGCCGATATTGCAGAGGATATGGTTTCTGCTATTACCAAAGGTACGGCACCTGTGGTGTCGGGTGAAGAGGGGCGAAAGTCTGTTGAGCTCTTTTGTGCGGCTTATGCGTCTTCAAAATCGGGTTCCCCTGTGGTTATTGATCAGCGGTGAAACATGTCTGAACAGTTGGAAGTAAAGCTCGGCAAATTGCTTCGGGAACGAGACTGGACGATTGCAGTTGCAGAAACCACAACAGGGGGACTGATCAGCGCTCGCATTGTTTCGGTTCCGGGTAGTTCGGCTTATTATGAGCGCGGGGTTATTGCGTATAGCGCATTGTCTAAACGCGAGATGCTGGGGATAGATGAAGAGGTGATGGATACGTATGGTGCTGTGAGTGCGGAAGCCGCGTGCGAGATGGCCAAAGGCGTGCGAAAGGTAAGTGGTGCAGATTTGGGCCTGGCCGAGACCGGGATCGCTGGTCCCATTCGCGGACGGTCGCCCAAGCCTATCGGCACGGCGTATGTCGCAATTGCCGGTGCAGAAGGTGTGGTATGTGAGGTCTTTCAGTTTGATGGGGACCGCGATGCGATTCGCAATGCAATAGCAGATGCTGCTCTGCAGATGGTGATTGAGGCGGGAAAAACAATTGATAACCGATAACTGATGTTACGCAGTTCATCGAAAAAAGTTTCATTTTACCACCATATCTTGTATATCTTATTTCTAATAAATCACAAGATATAGAGTCGCTGCATAATATCAACTGATAAGCTTGATTTTTTTCTCGTTCAGCCGTATTTTCAGTGCCCTGCGCGATGTTCAGTAGGGTTCTGGTCCTGGAGGTTTGTATGAAAATTTCGGAAAAGATCCGCGGCGATGTCGCTGTCTTAACCTTGTCGGGTGAATTGATGAGCGGCCCCGAGGTTGCCCCATTCCAAGATCATATTAAAAAACTTGCAAGTGAGGGTACAAAAAAGGTAGTGGTTGATTTTTCCAGGGTGAGATGGTTTGGCAGTGCCATGTTAGGCGTGCTAACGGCGAGTTTGACGACGTTGCGCGGTGAAGGCGGCGATTTGAGATTGACGGGTGTCACCAGGAAGATTGAAAGTATTTTGATGGTTACGCAGTTGGCAAATATTTTTACGACCCTGGATACGGTAGATCGAGCTGTGGAAAGTTTTGCAGATCAGGATGCATAGAGATTTTTTTACATTGTGGACTGAGCAACGTCCAATTTTTGAAGAGCTGTTCGCGAAATTAATGAGAGTGAAAATTGACATTCGCGATCACGTCGCGATTATGACTGTATCGGGTACCCTTATGAGTGGTCCTACGGTCGTTCCTTTTCAGCACTATGTCGAAGAGGTCATGGCCGACGGCATTACCAATGTCGTGGTCGATTTTTCCAGAGTGAAGTGGTTTGGCAGCACGATGTTGGGCGTATTAGCAGTCAGCCTGGAGATGTTGAGAAATGCTGGAGGTGATCTCAGGTTGGCTGGCATTGCAAACCGGATGGAGAGTTTGATGATGGTCGGAAAGTTGTCGTCGCATTTTCGCACGTTGGAATCGGTTGACGCGGCTATCGAAAGCTTTGTGTCCGACCCGCCGGGGAGACGGGAAACATAAATCGCCCCAAACTATCATTTGTATTTCGTTCATAAAAAAGGGGTGCGATTATATCGCAATCCCTTCTTCTTTTGGGAAGAAAATACCTCTTTAGCCCCATCGACCCGGCGATGAAGCTATATATTGAAAGGAGACATATCGTATGTTGCATCGTATGATTCCCCCAGCACTGATGTTCTTATGTGCTTTTGTACAGTGCAGCGAAAAACAACCCTTGCCACCCAAATACACTGGCGATCTTCCACAATTGCAGGATCGCGGCGTATTGCGGGTGATCGTTAGTGAAGAGCCGATTACCTATATACCCCGGCAGGCGGAGCCGGTTACCCTGGACTACGACATCGCCCATAGTTTGGCGGATGCACTCAATCTGAAGTTGGAGCTTGTAAAGGCCGATAATTATGTTCAGATGTTGGAAAAACTACTCGGAGGCGAGGGTGATATTATCGCTTCCAGCTTGACGATTACACCGGATCGAGAAAAGATAGCAGCGTTTTCAGTTCCGTATTTATACGTTGATGAATATTTGATTACAGTGCGGGCAGATAGCCTGCCCGAGACAGTAGCTGATCTCGCCGGTATGGAGATCAGCGTACGGCAGTCCAGTTCGTATTATCAGACCTTGATCGATGTTCAGAAGGAGGTGCCTTCTTTACGCATCCACACTGTGTCAGATACGCTGGGTACTGAAGGTCTGTTTAAAGGCATTGCACAGGGCAGATTCAAAGCGACCTTATGCGACGCGCATTTATGGCATGCTATTGCCAATTATTACGATAACCTCGTCGCGCCGCTCGTTGTGGCCGAAGAGAGGCCGCTCGCTCTGATGATGCGTCCAAATGATACAAAGCTCAAGGTCGCGGTGGATGAGTATTTGCTGGCGCATCAATTTACGCGCCATCGCCAGCAAGTTTTCACAGACGATCTGCCCGGCTTAAAAGAACGCCGCCGATTGCGCATGATTACGCGCAATAATGCGATGACTTATTTTATCTATCGGGGACAGCAGATAGGATTCGAATACGAGCTTATGAAGCGATTTGCCTCGCAGCACAACCTGAATCTCGAGATTGTCATTCCGAATAGTCACGCCGAACTATTGTCGTATTTGAATGAAGGTAAGGGCGATGTCGTGGCTTCGGCAATGACTATTACTGAGGAACGACAAGAGCAGGCGGCATTTACGCTACCCTATAATGAAGTGAGTGAACTGGTGGTGGTGCATGCGGATGACGATTCGATTGCCAGCCTTCAGGATCTGGCCGGGCGGACGATACATGTGCGTGCCAGTTCTTCGTTTTATACGACGCTGATGGCGTTGCAGGATTCCATCAAAGGTCTCGAGATTGCGATAGTGCCCGACGACGTAGAAACCGAAGATATTTTAGCTGGGGTTGAAGAGGGTATTTATGATCTCACGATGTGCGATTCCCATTTGCTCGATATAGAACGCGCGTATGGTCGCCGCCTCAAAGCCGCTTTGAGTATAAAGCCCACGGCACTGGGTTGGGCGGTTCGCAAGGACAATTCAGAGTTGCTGGCGGCATTGAACGAATATATAAAAGAAGAAAAAGGCGGCTTGTTTTTTAATATGATGAAAAAGAGGTATTTTAAGAGCACGCGCGCTGTTGCCAGAGCCAAAGATTCAATGCGGGTCGGGTTGAGCGGACAGTTGTCGCCTTATGATGATCTGGCAAAAAAATACGCCTCTCAATACGGGCAGGACTGGCGTCTGATTACCGCGCAGATGTACCAGGAATCCAGATTCGATCCAGAGGCCGTTAGCTGGGTCGGCGCGCAGGGGCTGATGCAGGTGATGCCGAGCACGGGAGAGCAGTTGGGATTTACCGATCTTCATGACCCCCAGGAGAGCATTCACGCAGGGGTCAAGTACATGCATCAGCTTATCAACAGGTTCGATCACAATCTGCCGATGGAAGTGCGGATTCGCTTCGCGCTGGCTTCTTATAATGCGGGATACGGCCATGTGCTCGACGCTCGCCGCCTGGCGCGGGAAATGGGATGGGATCCCAACCGCTGGTTTGGCAATGTGGAAAAGGCGATGCGCTTGCTGTCCCAACCGGATTATTACGAGCGGGCGCGATACGGTTTTTGCCGCGGCGGTCAGCCCGTACACTATGTAAAAAATATTCAGAATTTCTACGTCGCTTATGTCGAAATACTGAATACGGCGATACCTGCGAAGGTGACAAAGCCGCTTAGCTCAGGCATTGTTGGACCTCCGCTGGCTGCAGAGGACCGTCGCTGAGTCCCCATCCCTTTTAAAACATAAAACAGGTATTGCTCAAAAGATAGAGCAATACCTGTTCTTTTTGGGGTTTTTCTGCTCAATCCGCGACCTGGTAAATCTCAGATCCTTTTTCTTTGAACTCACGCGCTTTTTCAGCCATGCCAATTTCGAGGGCTTTGGCTGATTCTATGCCTTTTTCTTCGGCATAGGCGCGCACGTCTTGCGTGATTTTCATGCTGCAAAAATTGGGGCCGCACATGCTGCAAAAGTGTGCGATTTTGGCGCCCTGAGCGGGCAGTGTTTCGTCGTGATAAGAGCGGGCCGTATCGGGATCGAGCGAGAGGTTGAATTGATCTTCCCATCGGAACTCAAAGCGCGCTTTTGACAGGGCGTCGTCCCAGTCTTGCGCGCCTTTGTGCCCTTTGGCGAGGTCGGCGGCGTGAGCGGCAATTTTGTAAGCGATCAGGCCGTCTTTTACATCTTGCTTGTTCGGCAAGCCGAGGTGTTCTTTGGGGGTGACGTAGCAAAGCATAGCTGTGCCATACCATCCGATCATTGCTGCACCAATGGCCGAGGTGATGTGATCATAACCCGGCGCAATGTCTGTGGTGAGTGGTCCCAGGGTATAGAAGGGGGCTTCATGACACCACTCCATTTGTTTATCGACGTTTTCTTTGATGAGGTGCATCGGGATGTGTCCAGGCCCTTCGTTCATGACTTGAACATCGTATTCCCAGGCGATTTTGGTGAGTTCGCCCTGCGTTTGTAATTCGGCAAATTGCGCCTCATCATTGGCATCGGCAATGGATCCAGGACGCAACCCGTCGCCGAGAGAGAATGAAATATCGTATTGTTTCATCACTTCGCACAAATCGCGAAACCGGGTGTAGAGAAAACTTTCCTGGTGATGGGCGAGGCACCATTTGGCCATGATGGAGCCGCCGCGAGATACGATGCCCGTGACTCGTTTGGCGGTGAGGGGCACATAACGGAGCAGTACGCCGGCATGCACGGTGAAGTAATCAACGCCTTGTTCGGCCTGTTCGATGATGGTGTCCATAAAGATGTCAAACGTGAGGTCTTCGGCAATGCCGCCCACTTTTTCCAAAGCCTGATAAATCGGCACTGTCCCGATGGGCACGGGGGAGTTGCGGATGATCCATTCACGGGTTTCGTGGATGTCTTTGCCCGTGGATAGATCCATCACTGTGTCGGCACCCCATTGGGTGGACCACTGCATCTTTTCGACTTCTTCTTCAATAGATGAAGTGACTACGGAGTTGCCAATATTGGAATTGACTTTGACGAGGAAGTTGCGCCCGATGATCATGGGTTCGCTTTCGGGGTGGTTGATATTTGCCGGGATGATGGCGCGGCCCCGTGCGACTTCTGAGCGCACAAATTCGGGATCGACATTTTCTCTGATGGCGATAAATTCCATTTCGGGCGTGATTTCACCGCGTTTGGCATAGTGCATCTGTGTGACGTTGCCCGTGCCGCGAAGAACGGTTTTCTTTTTTGGGATTTCCGGTGCCTCTGGCTGTGGGACATAAGTTGGTGCGATATCCTCGACATCGCCTCGCGCCCGAATCCACGGTTCGCGCAAAGGGGGCAGACCATTTCGCACATCCCCGCCTTGTGGTCCGCTGGTATCATAGACGTAAACGGGGTCTTCACCATTTGTCAGAGATATTTTGCGGGCAGGGACGCGAATCCCGTGTTTGCCTTTGAGATAGACTTTTGTAGCATTGTTGCCATTCTGGTTACTCATGGCTTTCTCCTTAGAAAAAAATAACCGACGATGTGTGCGAAGGCATCGGCGGTTTGTATCTCCATAATGCGCCGTGTTCCCTTCGCTGGCATTACCCAGAGCAGGTTCGTAGGGTGTGTTCTCAGCCTTTCGGCACCCCTGTACGGTCAGCGTTGTTTTGAACAACGTAAGGAATATATTGGTGTCTGTCAAGTCATAAGGGGAACGTCTTGACCTGAAGATGTTAAAATGGTATCTTTGCAAAAATAGAAGAAGACAGGGGTGCTTGCAGCTGCGAGCTGAGATTATACCCTTTGTACCTGATCCGGATCGTGCCGGCGTAGGGAGTTTGTTGACTGGATGGTGAGACCACTTTTCGACTCTGTGCGAAGGGTGGTTTTTTTTACCTTGAGGTTGTGATGGCGCAAAAGCGCGTGCTCATTGTGGGGGGCGGAGCGATTGGTCTGGCGATTGGCTGGCGGTTGGCGCGTGCGGGGTGTGCTGCGGCTCTGTTTGATAGGGGTCGCGTTGGGCACTCGGCGAGTTGGGCTTCGGCGGGTATGTTGTCGCCGCTGTCAGAGGTGCAATTTGAAGAGGAAGATCTATTGCATCTCGGCCTGAAGGGGCTGGCAGTTTATCCCGAATTTGTCAGTGAATTGGAGGCTGACACCGGGTGTTGTGTGGGCTATCGCCGCGATGGGGTGCTGCTGGTGGGGATTACGCAAGATGATCTGGAGTACTTAAAATTTCGGTATCGTTATCAGCGCGATTTGGGATTGTCTGTAGCTTATCTCTCGGGCGATGAGGCGCGGGAACGGGAGCCGCATTTGTCGGCTCAAGTGAGTGCGGCTGTGTGGTGTCCGGGCGATCATCAAGTGGATAATCGACATCTGGTGAGGGCATTGAGGAAGGGGCTTGTGGCGGCTGGTGGCGAGGTATTTGAAGAGATGGGGGTAGATGAACTTTTGATAGATGGGACGCGAGTGCGCGGGGTGCGAGTTGGCGAGGAAGTTTTTGAAGGCGATACGGTGGTGCTGGCTTCGGGGTGCTGGTCGCGTCTGATACCGGGTTTGCCCGATTGTGCCAGGCCTCCGGTGCGACCCGTGCGCGGGCAGATTATGCGTCTGGCGATGACGGAGGACTTCGCGCTCAATACAATGGTCTGGTATTCGCGGGTGGCGACTTCTACGGTGGCGTATCTCGTGCCGAAGGATAATGGGCATCTCGTTCTGGGTGCTACGTCAGAAGAGATGGGGTTTGATGAAGATGTGACCGCGGGGGGGATGTTTGAGTTGTTGCGCGCCGCGTGGGAGGTGGTGCCGGGGGTTTACGATTTGCCTGTGGTGGAGTCCCTGGCGGGATTGCGTCCGGGTAGCCGAGATGACGCGCCTATTTTGGGCGAGACGCCTATTGAGGGTTTAATTATGGCAACAGGCCATTATCGGAAGGGTATTTTGTTGACGCCGTTGACTGCGCTATCTATTGCCGAAGTGATTTTGGAGCGGCGTACCCCGGCACTTATTCAGCCTTTTGGGATTGACCGATTTGGATTATGACCTATGCAACTTATAGTGAATGGTCAAGAGCAATCAGTGGATGATGCGTCAACGCTGCTCGATTTGCTGATTGAGATGAATTTTAACGCCGAACAGAAAGGCATTGCCGTGGCTGTAAATGCCGAGGTTATAGCGCGGGCGATGTGGGCAGATACGCGGTTGTGCAATGGTGATCGGGTGGATATTATTCACGCGGTTCAGGGAGGGTAGAGAAGTGAGGATATTATGACTGGCGATTTTAAGATAGCAGGCGTAACATATCGTTCACGGCTGTTGATAGGCACTGCGCGTTATCCCAATATGCAGGTGATGCTGAAGTCCGTCGAAGCCAGTGGCGCAGAGATTGTGACGGTGGGCATTCGGCGGCTCAATATGAATGACGAATCCGGCGAGGGTGTTCTCGATTTGCTCGACCGATCGCGATACACTATTTTGCCAAATACTGCTGGCTGTTTTACGGCTCAAGACGCGGTGCTTACTGCGCGGTTGGCCCGTGAAGCGCTGGAGACCGATCTGATTAAGTTAGAGGTGATTGGCGATGAACGCACTTTGTTTCCAGATGTGGTGGGGTTGCTACAAGCAGCCGAGACTCTGGTGAATGATGGGTTTACTGTGTTGCCATATTGCAACGACGATCCGATTACCTGTAAGAAGCTGGAAGATTTGGGTTGTGTAGCTGTGATGCCTCTGGGTGCGCCTATTGGTTCGGGAATGGGGATTCGCAATCCGTACAATATTCAGATTATTCTGGATTCGGTCGATGTGCCCGTCATTGTCGATGCGGGTGTTGGGACTGCATCGGACGCTGCTCTGGCGATGGAACTGGGTTGCGATGGCGTGTTGTTGAATACGGCAGTGGCAGGTGCTCGGCATCCGGTGAAGATGGCGATGGCGATGAAAAAGGGGGTTGAAGCCGGGCGGTATGCTCTTGAAGCCGGACGGATTCCGAGAAAGCTGTACGCGACGGCTTCGACGGCGATGGAAGGACGGGTGGAAATTTGAATTCTTTTCCCCCTCTCTATCTGATTGCCGATCGGGCAACGTGCGGTGATCGGCCATTGCTGGATGTGCTCGCGCGTGCACTGGATGCCGGGGTGCGGATGGTGCAGTTGCGGGAAAAAGCGCTGGATAGAGATGCATTAGAAGCTCTAGCTGAGCAGGTGTTGTCGCTGGTGGCGCGTTATGATGCGATGCTGTTGATCAATACAGCAGTAGATATTGCCGTGAAGATCGGCGCGCAGGGTGTGCATTTACCAGGTGATGCATTGCCGCAGGTGGTTCGAGATCGGGTTGAGCCGTCATTTTTAATTGGTTATTCCACACATACCTATGCGGAATTAGATTGCGCCGGTGGGGCAGATTTTGTGACTTATAGCCCCATTTTTACACCGGGGTCCAAGCCCGGGCATGATGGCGTGGAAGCAGGGCTTGAGGGGTTGGCAAATGCGGTGGCGCATTCTCACTTACCCGTTTACGCGCTGGGGGGGATTACGCCCAAACGCGCGGCCAAATGCCGTGCAACGGGATGTGCGGGCGTCGCGGTGATGTCGGGTATTTTGGCGGCGAGAGATCCGGCTAAGGCAGTATGTGAATTTTTGAAGGCGTGGGAATGAAACAAGCTCTGACAATTGCAGGTTCGGATTCCGGCGGTGGCGCGGGCATTCAGGCGGATTTGAAAACATTTCACGCTCATGGTGTGTTTGGTCTGTCTGCGATTACATCGGTCACTGCTCAAAATACGCAAGAGGTGCGTGCGGCTTGTGATTTGCCCGAAGAGATTATCCGCGCTCAGATAAGTGCCGTGTTTGACGATTTTGAGATTGCTGCGGTTAAGACGGGGATGTTGTCTTCGCGTGAGATTGTAGAGGCTGTGACAGATGAGTTGATAACTCGCAATGGGCAACCGATTGTGGTCGATCCGGTGATGATTTCGACGAGTGGATTTTCTTTGCTCAGGGATGATGCCATACAATGTGTTACAGACCGTTTGTTGCCGCTCGCTACATTGGTGACGCCGAATTGCCATGAAGCAGAATTGTTTAGTCAAAAAAAAATAAAAACGCGAAAAGATGCCGGATTTGCTGCGCGTAAAATTGCCGATTTGGGCGCGTGTGCCGTGCTGGTGAAGGGGGGACATTTGGAGGGCGCAGCGGTGGATGTGTTGTGGGATGGGGCGTGTGAGACGATTTTTGAAAGTGAACGTATTGATACCGAGAATACACATGGGACGGGTTGTACACTATCATCGGCAATAGCGGCCAATTTTGCGCTGGGATACGGGTTGTGCGATGCGATAGATCGGGCAAAAAATTATATTACAGAAGCTATCCGGCACGGTTTGGATATTGGCAAAGGTAACGGTCCCACAAATCACTTTTATTTTTTGGACTGTACTGAACGCTAACTCTAAACATGAAAAAAATTGGCAAACTTCACGTCATAACCGATGTTGTTTTGCAAGATCGCTTTTCACACAGCGCACTGGCACAAATGGCTGTTGCTGGAGGAGCGGATACCATTCAGTTTCGACAGAAAGAGGGTTCGACGCGCGCGTTGATTGAGACGGCTATTGCAATGAAGAATGCGTGTGGCGATGTGCCTTTGATTGTGAATGACCGGGTTGATGTGGCGATTGCTGCAGAGGCTGATGGGGTGCATTTGGGTCAGGATGATTTTCCCATTAAAAAAGCGCGCGATCTGCTCAGTGAAGATGCAGTGATTGGCGGGACAGCAAAGACGCTTTCACAGGCGCGGCAGTGTGTTGCCGAAGGTGCGGATTATATCGGTTTTGGGCCGATATATGCAACTGGTTCAAAATCCGATGCGGGTATGGTGAAAGGTCTGGAGGACTTGCGCGAGATGGTTAATGGGATCAGTGTTCCAATTATTGCTATTGGGGGTATTGCAATAGAAAATGCTGGCGAGGTGATGCGCGCAGGGGCGCACGGTATTGCGGTGATTTCAGCTGTGTGTTGCCAGCCCGATCCAACTGAGGCGACCCAAAGGCTGGTGGATCAAATTCAAAAATAAAATAAAATTTATTCCAGGTGTTCAACATCCGCTTTATCTTGCGTGCGACCAGATGCTTTTTTGTTGCGAATTAGATCCTCTCTGCCAATAAAATTTACCTCATGCGCTCCATAGCGACCACGTATCTGATAGTTTTCAGCTTCTTCAAAAGTCACGCCATCAATTTCATTCAGGAGATCAATTTGTACAGGAGCAACACCAAATTGAATGATGTTGCCTGTTTTTTCAAAGAGGCTTAGGGGTATTTCAGATTCAGAAAATCCAAACTCCAATAATGATTTTCGCAACTTGTCGATATTTTCTGGCGTTCGCGCATAGAATATGTCAATGTCTTTGGTGAAACGCGGATGGCCGTGGAATGCAACCGCATATCCACCTACAATCATATAACGCACATTATTTTCTTCTAAAAACCCTAATAGTTCTTCGAAGTCGGGCTGGGTAGTCATATAGAAATTTCCCGGATTGGATTCGCAATTGTTCTACAAGGTCAAGGCGTTCTTCGGACGTAGAAACCTGATTTTCTTCTTTTATTTTTTCGTGTAGCTTTTTTACTGTGATTTTCATGGCGTATTTCTCCATTTTTTAGTTGTGATCAAATATAGGGACGATTTTGTTTAAAAGCCATTTGATTATTCGCACGCTGGTTCTGATCCCGATTTTTGCGGGATGTCAGTCGAGCGAACAGGTGACGGTTTCGGGTGCGGTTGCAAAGCCGGGTACTTATGTCTATCAGCTTGATAAATCGGCGAACAGTTATCTCGAAGATGCCGGTGGCATGACGGAAGAAGCACTTCTCGATAGTGCATATCTGGTTCGTGGTTTGGTTGACTCTTCTGACAAAGAGATAATCAAAAGTGTGACGATTCCCCTGTCGGAGCATCCAGAAGTTTTGCCCGGTGATGTGATTAAAGTGCCAGTTCGCGTTTATGGCGTGCGATTGGATACGGTTCGCGTTTTGCGCGATGTCCGATTGGTTGAAGAGAATCGAATTTTCAAAATTCCCACAGGTGCCCTGGTGTCTGGGTGGACAGAGCGCGGTGTGCAGGTCGCGTTGTTACTTGGGCGCGGAAAAGTTTACGAGATGGCTGATACCGCAAAGGCAGTGTGGGCTTTTCATTACTTATACGTTCATTTGCACCCCGATGAATACGGCCGCCTGAGGGGTTTTGTGGGAGATGTAATTGACAGTTTGGAGGCTCTGGAAGATGCACACGCCATCCATACACACGCCAGAACGCAGTTGGATTATGAGCATTACGAAGGGTTGCAACTTCCGCCTATGGGTTATTGGCGCGTGTTGCCGGGGATTTTGCTAACGCCCAGGAGTGCATCCTTTCCGGGTAGTGGATTGCGCCGACGTCGCTTTGAGGATGGGCGTGTATGGACGACTTTTCCCAATGGGCGACAGCGCTGGCAGTATCCCGATGGGCGGGTGGAGGTGATATTTCCCGGGGGTGCGAAAGAAACCCGGTTTCCCGATGGGCGGGTTGTGTCTGCCCATGAACAGCGGGTGTCTCACTTGAAAGATGATTCGGGGGTTCGCAATGGTGTAGCAGGTGGAGAGATTTCAGCAGAGAAAGTACGCCCTGATATAATATCCGATGGCACTATAGTAACCCGCAAAAAAGAGGGAAATGAACCTGCCATTCAGCCCGATGGGTATAGGATTGTGAAAGGGGTGGATGGGTCAACTCGGGAAACGTTTCCCGATGGGCGAATTTTGCATCGCAGCGGAACCGGGTATCAAGTGGAGATTTTTCCCGATGGACGAGAGATCGAGAGTAATCGCTTTGGACAAAAGATCACCTCGTGGCCCGATGGTCGAAAAGAAGTGCGAATGCCAGTGGCATACAGTTATCCCGGTTCGTTGCGAACAGATCTCGCGATGGTCAATCCGCTTCCAGAATCGGTTGCTGTAGGTGAAGAACTGACGGTTACTGGACAGTTACACAGCGAGGTGGAAGATATATCTATCTCGGCCTTTCTCGCGCCCGATGGCAATGTGATTAAAGGGAATGTACGAAGGCGAGGGCGGCGGTTCCAGGCGCGGTTTCGGTTTCGGGAGGTGGGACACTGTCGCGTACAGGTTCAAGTTGTCCTGCCCAAAGCACGTACCTTTACGGTTTCTCACCAGGCTGTGGTTGTTGGCAATCCCGAGAAGTTAGCAGACGAGGTTTTGACAATAGCCCCTTATCCGGGCGATGAGGCGGCAGAACAATTTTTAATTGAGCAAATTAATGCGGCGCGAAGGCGGATTAGATGTCAGGCTGTACTTCCACATCCCAATTTGATGCAGGTGGCGCGCATCCGCCTCGAGGAAATGTTGGCTTTGGGTAAGGTATCCCACTTTTCTTTATCGGGATTGGATGTGATGTGGCATGTAACCACTCGACGCTTGCCATTTTTTCGGGTGAGCGAAAATGTGGCAAACGGATATTTTGTCGAAACGATGCAGGCATGTTGGATGTTAAGTGCGGGCCATCGTTCAAATATATTGGCGGGACACTGGACACATGTGGGGGTAGCTGTTACAAAAGATAGGGGTATGGTGTGGGGCGTTCAGGTGTTTGCACGGCAATAAAAGAGAGGTTTGGTGTGAATAAAAAACAGGCCGATGTGCCCGATTTGCTCCAGATTAGCGGCGGGTTAAATTCAGGCGTGTCTCGGGAGGTGTCGCAACAAACGGGTGTTCCCGAAGCGCAGGTCTATGGCGTGGGTAGCTTTTTTGATTTGTTGAAGGATACGGACAAAAAAGTGCGGGTATGCACGGGTTTGTCGTGTCGCATGGCGGGTGCAGATCAGGTGTTGCAGGCAATGGAAGATGCGGGCCTGCCCGCGATGGGGTGTTCTTGTCTGGCAGCTTGTGATCGTCCGCCTGCGGTGTTGCGAGACCGCGATGTGTTGCCCGCTGTATCGGTCGAAGATGTGGCGCGGGCAGAAGGCGATTGGACAGTGCTCAGGTCAGAGATAGTGTCCAGTGGCAAAAGCTGGTTGGGGCATGTGGGGCCAGAGGTGGATGATCCAGATACTCTGGCGATCAATTTGTTGGGGCAGGCCGATTGGTCGGGCAAAGCGTTTGCTAAGGCCGCGAAGATGCGTCCCGAAAAAATTATTGAAGAAATAGAGACGTCAGGGCTGCAAGGTCGCGGTGGTGCGGGTTTTTCTGCTTCTTTTAAGTGGAATGCCGTGTGTTCAGAAAAAGAGATTGTGCGTTATGTGGTCTTAAATGGTGATGAGAGCGAGCCAGGTACATTTAAGGATAGGGAGATTTTGATGCGCCGTCCCGATCTGGTTATTGAGGGATTGGCGATTGCAGCTTATACAATTGGGGCAAGAGATGTTTATTTGTACCTGCGGGGCGAGTTCGCATTTCCAAAGGCTGTGATGGCAAAAGCAGTTGCGGAGTTTGAATCGCATAATATATTCCCCGGTATCCGTTTTCACATTCACTCGGGGCAGGGCGCGTATATTTGCGGCGAGGAGACGGCGCTTTTAGAGGCACTGGAGGGCAAGCGCGGGATGCCGCGTTTGCGACCACCCTATCCTACAGAATACGGTCTGTGGGGAAAACCCACGCTTATCCACAATGTGGAGACTATTGCGTGCGTGCCTTCGATTATTTCAAGAGGGGGCGATTGGTTTCGCAATTTGGGACGCACAGAAGCGGGTTCAAAAGTGTATTGTATTAGCGGGCATGTCAAACGCCCGGGCGTCTATGAATTGCCTTTGGGCGTGACTTTAGATGAACTGGTCGAAGAGGCGGGCGGATATATTGGTGCTCCGAAGGCGTTTAGCCCTGGGGGTGCGAGTTCGGGCTTTTTGCCGGCTAAATACAGAGATCAGCCATTGGATTTTAAGACTATGGATGGATTGGGTTCACTACTCGGCTCGGCCGGTGTTGTCGTGTTGAACGATACGGTGGATATGAAATGGTCGGTCAGTCAACAGTTGAGATTTTTTCACGATGAAAGCTGCGGGCAATGTGCCCCTTGTCGCATTGGCACGCGGTATTTACACGAGGCACTTGAAAATCGCATTTGCAATCGGGAACAGGACGACAAACCTCACTTGCAACACACAGAAGATGTGGCGTGGCAAATGAGTGAGGGTTCGATATGTGGTCTTGGGCAAATTGCTGCTCTCCCCCTGACGAGTGCCCAAAATTTCTTCCCCGAGGAGTTTGATGAGTAAATTGATATTGAACGGACGGACGGTGTGCTTTGCCGAGGGCGAGACCCTGCTGGATATTGCATCTCGTCAGGAGTTGGAAATACCAACCCTGTGTCACGATCCGCGTTTAGAACCTGCGGGTGCGTGTCGATCTTGTCTTGTGGAAGTTGCAGGAGAACGATTGATGACGCCGGCCTGTGCGCGTATCGCACAAGACGGTATGGAGGTGACGACCGAGAATGAGCGCATTGATCGGCACCGCCAAACCCTGATGGCTTTATATATGACTGATCATCCGCACGAGCGCGATGTATCGGAAGTCGGTTCGCCGGATTTATTGCTGGATATGGCTGCTGAGTTCGATGCGCCAATGGATTGGGGATGGATGGAGCCGATGCGGGGAGATCGAGAAGACCACAATCCCTATGTGGATTTTAATCCCGATACCTGTATTGCGTGTGCTCGGTGCGTGCGCTATTGCGAGGAAGTAGAGGGTGTTTCGGCTATTACTCTTGCGGGTAGGGGATCGCATACGACGATTTCTACGGTGGAAGAAAAATCCCTGCTGGATACGACGTGCGAGTTGTGCGGTGGCTGTATTGATGTGTGTCCTACTGGCGCAATGAATGAAAAATTGCCACTGATGCGCGGGCAAAAACCCGAGCGCGAACTGGTAAAGGTGCGGTCAACCTGCAACTTTTGTGGGGTGGGCTGTCAGCTCGATCTCAATGTGGATATAGAAGGACGAGATGGCAAGGGTCAAATCGTCAAGGTGACGAGTCCTCCGCCGGGCACGACGACCAATGACGGCAATTTGTGTGTCAAGGGACGTTTTGCCTATGATTTTGTCCATCATAACGATCGGTTGACGCAGCCGCTTGTGCGGGGTGAGGATGGTGTATTATATCCAACTACATGGGACGATGCGCTCGAAAGAGCAGCGGAAGGATTGTTGGGCGTTGCAGAGCGACACGGCGTAGATGCGCTGGGTTTTGTGAGTTCGTCGCGGTGTACAATGGAAGAAAATTTTCTCGTTCAAAAAATGGCGCGCGCACTGTTTCGGGCAAATCACGTCCATCAGTGCGCGGCCACGTGACACGCGCCAACTGTGGCCGGTCTGGTCGATACATTTGGTGCGGGTGCTATGACAAATTCAATTGGCGAGATACGCGATGCTGATTTTCTGTTTGTGATTGGTAGCAATACGAGCGAGGCACATCCGATTATCGCTATGGAAATGAAGCGCGCGATTCGCAAAGGCGCGACTCTCGTTGTCGCCGATCCCAGGGCGATCTGGATGACGTCTATTGCGGAAAAGCATTTACAACTCAATCCCGGTACAGATGTGTGGTTGCTCAATGCCATGGCGCATGTGATTGTGGCAGAGGATTTGATCGACCGCGAGTTTATCGAAAATCAGACTGAAAATTTTGAGCAGGTCAAAGCGGCTGTTGCGTCTTATACACCCGAGAAGGCGGAGGAGATAACGGGTATTTCAGCAGATGATATTCGCTGGACAGCGCGGCAGTATGCTACGACGGAAAAGGCGGGTATATATTATACGCTGGGTATTACGGAACACGCACACGGTACGGATAATGTGTATGCGCTTGCAAATTTGGTTTTGATGACAGGGCATCTGGGCAAACCATCGATGGGGATGAATCCTCTGCGCGGACAGAACAATGTGCAGGGTGCGAATGATGCGGGTGCCACACCGATGTTTTATCCGGGTTATCAGCGTGTGGATGATCCTGAGGTGCAGGCAAAGTACGAAAAGTCCTGGGGTGTCCCACTGTCTCCTGTGCCGGGCCTGAATCTCAATGAGATGATGAAGACGGTGGGGGAACAGATGCGCGGTTTTTTTGTGATGGGTGAAGATATTGTGTTGTCTGAACCCAATGTTTTGGAGTTGGAGAAGGGGTTGAATAATGTCGATTTTATCGTGATGCAGGATGCGTTTATGAATGAGACGGCGCGTTTTGCCGATGTGATTTTGCCCGCAGCCGTGTTTGCCGAGAAGGAGGGTACGTTTACCAATTCAGAGCGCCGCATTCAGAGGGTTCGCAAAGCGGTTGAACCTCCTGGGGAAGCACTTCCAGATTGGGAGATTCTGGTTATGCTGGCGAATAAGATGGGCGCGAATTGGTCGTATAAAGAGCCGGCAGAAGTGTATGCCGAGATGGTTAAAGATGTTCCTCAATTTGCCGGTATTAGTCACGAGAAATTGGAAAAGATAGATCGCTCAGCAGGAGAAGAGAGCATAGCGGGCTTGCAGTGGCCGTGTCCCGATGCAGATCATCCGGGTACAAAATTTTTACACGAAGATGGCATTTTGCGCGGTAAGGGATTGTTTATGCCCGTGCATTATATCCCGCCAGCGGAATTGCCAGATGAAGATTACGGTCTTTTTCTTTCTACGGGACGCACGCTGTATCACTACAATGCCGCAACACAGACGCGCCGAGAGTCCGGGCTTGATGCAAAACAGTCCGAGGCTTTTGTGGAGTTACACCCGAGCGATGCGCGGAAACGGGGTGTTCATCACGGGGATATGGTGGAGGTGGCGACGCGGCGCGGAAGTGTGCAGTTGCGGGCTATTTTGTCGCGGCAAGTGCGTCCGGGGTGTATCTGGATGCCGTTGCATTTTGCCGAGGCGCGCGCCAATGTGCTGACCAATGATGTGGGCGATGCGGTGACGGGGACAGCCGAGTATAAGGTCTGTGCGGCGGAGGTGCGGTTGGTCGAATCTATGCCGGATAATGAAAAGTTCTTTCCGGGGAGCTATTACTACGAGAAGGGACCGGGGTTGCATGTGGGTGATTGAGTTTGGGGATAAAAAAAAGCCGCGAGTTTTTTATGCTCGCGGCTTTTTTTTGTTTTATAAATCGAGTTATCCGTCTTGTACCTGCGGATAAAAGCCAGAGAGCAAGGTTAATTCCATGCCGGTCTCAGGGTCAGTGATTGGGGTGGCATAACCTATCTTGGGTGAGCCAATGGGATCTCCGAGTAATTCACCGTCTCCATTCTCATCTACTGCTGGATTATCGAAATAATACGCGACAAAACCGCCACCTGCAGCGGCTGCGGCGATGAGTTCCTGGACGTATTTAACGCCATTGGGATCTTCAAAGTCGATCAGGTTTTGTCCTTCGAGAGCCGGATTGGCTGCGTGAAATACGATGACGCCATCGCCGTTTAAGACTGCGAGGTAGATGTCTTCGTGTTTCCACTTTTCGCCTTCTTGTCTGAATTCTGCTTCGATGTCCTCGGAAAAGGGGTAGCTTTGCGCGTATTTTTTTGCGGTTTCGACAAATGTTTTCAGGGTTTCTTTATCTACTACATCTCTGGCTGTGATCTGTTTTGCTGGCTCCAGAGAGTATGAACCCTTTACCTGTGCCTTTCCACCAATGGGCAAATTGAGTATGACCTTATAACCTGCGTTAATCGGTATGCTGGACCAGGAGCCGACCTCGATTCCGTCCTGCAAGGCACGCGCCTGGTAATAACCATTGCCCGATGAGATTTCCACCAGCGTTTGACCTTTTTCATCGGTTGTGCCCGACCATTCATAGTCTGGTGCCTGTCCGGCAATAGAGCGCGAAAATTCTACGACTGCACCGCTTACTGGTGTGCCGTCACGATACAGATTGACCATGACTACAGCCTGTGCTTTGTGGTGGGCTACTGCCAATTTGCTCAGGGGGCGTCCGACCTGTTCCTCTGTTCCGACTTCTGACTGTGTCACGCGCTCTCCGCCACAGTTCCACATCAGTCCTGCAGTAAGAGCTATGACAACTATACTGCGAATGTGGTTCAACATGAAGTCCTCCAAAAAAATTTACGGCGAGAACCGATAGACTACGGGCAATTTTGCGGGGTCTGTGATGTTCAAATCTGTGTGGTGATAGATGTTTATGCGCCCGGTGCCACAGTCTCCAAATTCGTCGCAGTTGAGTGTACCGATGAGGGCCTGAAAACCGGATGTCGCGTGGAGTTGCCTGCGCAGTGCGGCGCGATCTACATACAATTTCCCGCCCGCTTCGCCTGCGACAATCTCAATGGCGTTGAGCAGTAGCGTTGTGGCGTCGTAAGAGTGCGCCCAGTAAGGCGTGATTGGAAACCCGCCATACGCGGCTTCATACGCGGCGAGCGCTTCATCTACGCTCTTGCCGGTTACAGCATTGACATTTGAGCCGAGGTCTGCCTCCGGTCCTGCAGCGTAAACACCCTCTGACTGCGGTGTGGCGAGAAATTTTGAATCGAGGAGAGCCGCACCCGTGATGAGTGTCGCGTCTTTCAGGCTGTCGTGTTCCCGCGCCTGCTTGGCAAAAGGTATGCCTTCTATATCGAAGAGCGGGAAGAAGATGCCGTCTGGTGTGGCTGCTGCAAATTCCGTGAGGACGGCTGTCATGTCCGTCTGCCCTTTTGCGATCGTGGCGGTGGCTACGACCTCGCCGCCGATGGCGCTAAACGCATTGCCAAATGCGATGGTGAGGCCCATGGTATATGGATCGCCATCGTCGAGGGCGGCCATGCGCCGCAGGCCCAATTCATTGTATGCGAAGTCGGCTACTGCGTTCGCCTGATAGAGGTCGTTGACCGCAACGCGAAAATAGCCGGGATGATAGTTGGGACTCGCGTTGCCTGCGAGGTCGGACGTAAGTGCCGGCGAGGTGTTAGATGGCGAGATCATTACCAGACCCGCCTCGCTGATCACCGGTGAGGCCGCCACTGCCGCACCCGAGCAATTCGTGCCGATGACGCCGAGTACCTGCGAGTCGGCGATAATCTGCTCTGCACCCATGCGGCCGCCATCTGGCCCACATCCGCCGTCTATTGGCTCGCCGAGTTCGACCTCGTGACCGTGGATCATGCCGAAGTCTTGTACGGCTAACTCAACGGCGTTCCGCGACGGCACACCAAGCGATGTCGCGATGGTATGCGCGAGCAACGAGCGGATTTGTATGGCTTCGCCCTCGTTAATCGTGACTAAAGAGCGCATGGATGAACCGGTCACCTGTGCTTTTCTACCGATGGGCAAATCGAGCATGAACTCGTAGCCCGCGTTGATTGGAATGCTGGACCAGGAACCGATCTCGACCCCGTCCTGTGAAGCACGCGCCTGGTAATAGCCATTGCCCGATGTGATTTCCACCCATGCCCGACCATTGTCAGCGGTTGTGCCCGACCACCGATAGTCGGGAGCCTGTCCTGCAATGGAGCGAGAAAATTCTACAGTTGCACCGCTTACTGGTGCGTCCTCTTGATGCAATATGACCATGACGACAGCCTGTACCGCATCTTCGTGCACTGCTAATTTGCTCAGGGGACGTCCAATCTGTTCCTCTGTTCCGACTTCTGATTGTGTGACGCGCTCTCCGCCGCAGTTCCACATCAGTCCTGCGGCGAGAGCTATGACAATAATACTGCGAATGTGTTTAAACATAGAACCCTCCATGGGAAAAGTGTTATGTGAAAATACTGTCGATCAAGCAGGTGTTAGGGCTTTTCTGGCAGCTTTAGCCTGAGGTGAGTTGGGATCGCGTCGTATGGCGCGATTCATAGCAATATACGCGCGTTCATCTCCCGCTTTAGCCAGTTCGAGGGCTTCTGCGAAACCTTTCTCCGAATAGCTGTGGTCGCGGGGTATGATGCGATTGTCCTGGTTTTTCCAGTAGTATTTGAGGCCGTCAGTTTCCCAGTCTTTGTACACGTCTTCCCAGGTGAGATTGTTAAAGATGTTCAGATGGGGTTCGAGCATGTGCTCAGACAGGGTATCACCGAGTTTTTGATAGCGGTTGTCGAGGGAGACGCGAAGGCGGTCTTCGGTGAGGTTTGGCAGGGCTTGATGTACTGTGAGTGCGGGAAAGATGAGGGTGTCGCCGATTTCGTAGTTGGTGCTGTGCCATTGGCCTTCCAATTCGTCGGTGTGGATGCACAGGCTACCCGCGCCCAGGGAGAAGTGGTGTTCCATGACGGCATTGATTCTGTGAGAGCCGGGCAGCACGGCGAGGCCACCGAGTTCAATGGGACAGTCGCCAACAGGCGCCCAGCAGGTGTAGGTGTCGAAGTTGCCCTGAAAGTGTACGAAGTCCTGGTGAATCGGTGTGGTGTGTGCCGTGTATTTGGGAAACCACAGGCGAGCGACTTTGTGCGGATGGGGGAAAACAGGACCGTCTATTACTTTTTTGAGCAGGTCGAGTACTTCTGGTTCATGGGCAATGCGGTGAAAGGCCTGGAGTTTGTACACTTCGTGATATACGTCGGTGTATTCGGGGTCGCCTTCGGTACATTGCCTGGAAATATCGGCAATGCCATCTATGGGATCGGTTCCCTCGACGAGCCAGGGTGTCATTTTGTTGAGCATTTGTCGCCGCAAATCCCAGAGTTTGTCCGGGTTCTGCAATTTGCGGAAGAAGAGGTAGCCTTCTTCACGGATGCGCCGCCGCAACTCTTCCGAATCGTCAATCGCGTCGTTGGATACGCGCAATTCTACAATCTGGTCAGTCATGGCCTGCTCCTGGAGTAATGAGGGATTTGGGCGATTTGTTTGCGAGGGAGTTGGTTTTCAATTTATAATTATAGGCTTTACATATTAAAATGCAACCCAAATTAGCAGAAGACGTTTTAATTTTGACTGATAGAGCATTGCAAACTTTGTTTGCCAAATTTGTGTAAATCTTCGATAATTAAGAGCAATACTCTGGTGGCGATAACTAACTATTGAATTTGCCATGAATTCCAAATCTTCTCTTTTACCGCGTATTTCGGTGTTGCGACCCGTTTCTGTTACCATGTGCCTTGTCGCGCTGTTGGTGCTGGGGGCGGTGGCATATCTTCGCATGCCCGTCGAGATGATGCCCGATGGTTTGACGCCGCCCTTTTTGGCTGTGTCCATTGGGTATCGCAATGCCTCTCCGCAGGAGACCGAACAAGAGATTACCCTGCCGCTGGAAGAGACGCTGCGTACCGTAAAGGGTATTAAGACCATGCGTAGCTACAGCTCTCGGGGTGCACGTGTGCATATGGAATTTCACCAATATACAGATATGGTGGCTGCGTACAATCAGGTTTCAGATCGGCTCGAGCGCCTCAAGCCCTTGCTGCCGGAAGAGGCGCGAGACGAGGTGCGTATTCACAAATACGATCAGGATTCGAAGTCTGTTATGTATGTAGCTGTGTCGATTGACTCGGCCATTACAGAACCCTTTCAGTTTATCGAGACCTTTGTGCAATATCCTTTGGAGCGCGTGGATGGGGTTGGGCGCGTGGATATTTTTGGTGCAGATCGCAAGGAAGTGATGGTGGAGGTGGATCAAGAGCGCATGAGGGCGCGCGGTGTGCGCATTGGCGAGATTGTTTCGACCTTGAGGAGCGACAATTTTGCGCTTGCCGGGGGCTATGTGCGCGAAGGCACAAAGAAATTTTACGTGCGGTCGCTGGCGCAGTATGTCACGTTGCGGGAAATTGAAGATATCCAGATTCAATCGCGGGCTGGCAAGGTGCGCCTGAGCGATGTGGCTTCGGTGGTTTTCGAGGTGCCCGAAAAATCGTGGATACAGCGCATTGATGGCAAAAGAGGTATGAGTTTTGGCGTCAAACAGGAGTCGGGTGCAAATATCGTGGATGTGACCGATCGAGTTGTGGCAAAATTGAAAGCTATCGAAGAAGATCCGCGCATGGCCGGGCAGATGTCGTTTCAGGTGATGTTCAATCAGGGATTTTTTGTTAAGGAATCGATTCGCAATCTTCAGGAAACCGGGCTTTGGGGCGGGTTATTTGCCGCGCTGGTGTTGTTGTTCTTTTTGCGTACCGTGCGGATGACGGCCATTATTACATTGGCTATTCCGCTGTGTGTGATGATTGCGATGACCGCGTTGTATTTTATCGGCTGGTCGCTCAATGTGGTGACTATGATGGGGCTTATGGTTGGGATTGGGCTGGTTGTGGATAATGCCATAGTGATTTTGGAGAATATTTATCGGCGGCGGGGCAATGGTGAGGTGCCTGAAGATGCCGCTATCTTTGGCGCGAGCGAGGTGGGGCAGGCCATTACTATGGCGACGTTTACGACGGTGGTGGTATTTTTGCCTTTGATGTTGTTTAGCGGCAATATGTTTATGACTTTTTACATGACGCGCATGGGCGTTCCGGTTGGGGTGGCTCTGGTGGGGTCGCTGTTTGTGGCGCTGTTGTTTATTCCCCTGGCGTCGGTGCGCTTGGGCAAGGGGCGGGTGCGTCCCACTTCCAAAATTATTGTGAAGGCGCGAGAAATTTATGCGCGCATGTTGAGTTGGACATTGAGACACCGCCGGGACGCGGTGTTGATCGCGCTGGCACTTGCGGCAACGACGATGTATCCCATGGATAATCTGAAGCGCGCAGGTCGCCACTCCGGTGGCGCGTTTAACGATTTGGATGTGCGGTTGAGGTTGCCGCGTCACTTTTCGCCAGAAGAAACCGAAGCGATTGTGGGGGAGGTCGAGGAATTTTTGGAGGCGCGGCGCGAAAAATACGGCTATGAAATCTTGCGCGTTTATTATCGACCTGGCTATGGTAATCTGAGCTTGTATATGCCAGCCAAGAGCGATGATCCGTGGTGGTATGTGGCGTACAAAAATACGCGCAATGCTCTGGGGATACCCATTGCTGGGCCAATGGAACGAACTGAAGTCGCGGAAGATATTAGCAAAAATATGCCCAGATATGTGGGGGTGCAGCATTCCGTGGAAGGGGCTAGAAATGAGGGCGGTGGTAGTGATCCGGGCGTGTCAATTTATCTGGTAGGCGATGATACCGAGGTTTTGGTCAGTCTCGTCGATGAGGTGGAGCGACGCTTGAGGCAAATCCCGTCTCTCGTCGGCGTTGATACGGATTTGGAACTTGCCGATGACGAGGTGCGGGTCGTGATTGATCGGGAGCGAGCGACACGACTTGGGATTTCTGTGCGGGATGTTGCGCGCTATATTTCTTATGGTCTGCAAGGGGTGTCGTTGCCCCGTTTTAAGTCCGATGACGGCGAGGTGCGGGTGCGGCTTTTTTTGGAGAGGACAGATCGACAAAATTTGAATCAGTTGCGCAATTTTCCGTTTGAGACCGACGAAGGTACAGAAGTGGCTTTGAGCGAAGTCGCCTTCTTCCAGGTCTCGCGGGGGATGGGGCGCATTGCGCGGTACGATGGCAAGGTCAAGTTGCGTGTCAGGGCTTATACGACGCGGGGAGATATCAGAGGTCTGGCTGAGGAGATTGACAAAGTGATGGCTGGCCTCGAGTTGCCCCGCGGGTATTCGTGGGATAAGGGAGAGAGTTTCAAGCAACTTAGAGAGGACGAAGCCTCTGAACAACTGGGAATTGTGATGGCGGTGACGTGTGTGTTTTTGTTGATGGGCATTTTGTTCGAGTCATTTATTTTGCCGTTTTCAGTGCTTTTTTCAATTCCATTTTCTTTTTTGGGTGTTTACTGGACGCTGTATTTGACAGACACGCCTATGGATAGGATGGCGTCTGTGGGGGTGATTGTGTTGATTGGGGTGGTGGTGAATAACGCGATTGTGCTGGTGGATATGATCAATCGCTTGCGTGCCGATGGCATGAATCGCTTTGATGCCATTATGGAAGCGGGTCACAATCGCTTTCGTCCCATTTTGATGACGACGTTTACAACAGTATTTGGCTTGCTGCCCATGGCTGTGGGCGATAGCAATGCAATGGGTACGTCTTATGCGCCTTTGGGGCGCACGATGATGGGCGGGCTGTTTGCCTCGACATTCCTGACGTTGCTGGTCGTGCCACTGTTTTATACCTTGCTCGACGATTTGCGTCTGGCAATTCGGCGTTTGGGTGCTGGTGTGTTTGCCTCTCGCGCGAGGGATGAGGCTTATGATACAGCTGACGATGATTGATGTCCGAGGGTATGAGACCCGGGAAGATTCTGTGGTGAAATTGAGTAACGATCAAATCAAGCTGTTAGCAGATACTCTAAAAGGCATTGGGATAGCATGGATTGTAGGTGGTGTGATTGCCCCCCTCTTGCGGATTGATGCACCATTTTCGTATATTGTTATGGTTGCTCTGGGCGTTGGCTTGGGCGCGTTATGCATTCTTTTCGCGCTTTATATTTTAACCTTTCTGTAGGAGGATGCGTAATGGAAACAGTCATTGGCATGATCGTAGTAACGGGCCTGTGTGGGCTTGCTGCTTTGCTGGTAAGGTGGCAAGCAAAAAAGAAGAAATAACGATTGTGGCGGTTTTAAGGCCGCCACTTTTTTGTTGGATTGTTTTATGATTGATAACGACAGTTTGGACAAACGCCCGCTGATGGGCATTACGATGGGCGATCCGTGTGGTATAGGACCGGAAGTGATTTTGAAGGCTCTGGCACAGGAGGAAAGCTATCGCGTGTGCAGACCACTAATTATTGGGCACCCGGAAATATTGAAACGCGATATGGCTATGGCCGGTGTGCAATTGGATGTGCGGGTGGTGGATCGGCCCGAAGATGGTGCGTGTGAGTTTGGGTGTGTTGATGTCTGGTGTCCGGTGGATGTGGATATAGATCAGATTGCTATGGGCGAGGTGTGTTATGAGGCGGGAAGATCAGCGGCTGAGTGGGTGATTCACGCGGTTGATCTGGCGATGGCGGATCGCATTGACGGTATTGTGACGGCGCCTTTGAATAAGGAGGCGATGAATCTGGCGGGTTATCCCTACGCGGGGCATACGGAATTGTTGGCTGAGAAATCGGGCGCAGCGCGCGCACATCTCATGCTGACATCTGAGCGCCTGACTGTGTCGCATGTGACGGGACATATTGCGTTGCACGAGGTTCCCGATAGGCTTACGGTTGATCTGATTTACGATACGGTTCGGCTGACCCGAGATGTGCTGGTTGGTCTGGACAAGATAGAGCCGAGGATTGCGGTATGTGGGTTAAATCCACACGCAGGTGAAAATGGCTTGTTTGGTAGCGAAGATGCGGAGATCATCCATCCCGCAGTTGAAAAGGCTTTGAGCGAAGGCTGGCGCATTGACGGTCCTCTGCCTGCGGATACGACTTTTTTGAAGGCCTACAACGGAATATACGATGGCGTGGTGGCGATGTATCACGATCAAGGCCATGTGCCCGCAAAATTGGTGGCGTTTGACGAGGCTGTCAACGTGACTCTGGGTCTGCCAATTGTGCGGGCGTCTGTGGATCACGGTACGGCTTATGATATCGCGGGCAAGGGCGTTGCCAAAGCCGTGAATATGTTGCAGGCGATTCGCGTGGGAAGTAAGTTGGCGGTTCAGATTACTCCATCCCCGCAATGACGTCGAGGAGTATGAGGTGTGCGCCGGTGTCGCCAAAGATGGGTGTGCGCGTGGGTGCGTTTTCGGGGAAAAATTCGGCGTAGGCGTCGTTGAAGTCCGAGAAAAGAGAGCGGTCCTGGAGGATGACTGTTACTTTTAGAACGTTATCGAGCGATGTTCCCGCGTCTTCGAGTATGCCCGAGATATTGGTGAGTATGCACCGGGTTTGCGTTTTGACATCGTCTCCGACAATTTCATCGGTTTCCGGATCAACCGGGGGCTGAGCAGAGATGAAGATGAGGTCGCCGTAGATTATGGCTTGCGAGTAGGGGAATTTGGGGATGTTGCCGCGTTTGCTGGTGAAGGGTTGTTTTTTCATTGTGGTTCTCCTTTTGGGAATGAATGGTGAACGTTTAAATATAATTCTCTATGAAAAAAATAAAAGGTTTAGATGTGGGATGATAGGTGGGAACGTTCTGGCGTATTGGGTGGTCTAAGGATTAGTGCTAAAAAATAGGAATGCGTTTTGGATATTTCAACCCAACGATCTTGGAGAGAAGACGCCGACCTGATTCGGCGTTTTGTTCTCGCGATTTTGATAATGGGAATTGTCGGCACGGGAGCCGAGCTTGTTCTGCTTGAACATATGGAGGATTTCTGGCAGTGGGTGCCCCTCGTGCTCTTTGTGGCGGCACTTCCGTGCGCTGGCTGGCTCTTTGTTGCGCCTGGCGTGGTGAGTGTCCGCTTTTTTCAGATTTTGATGATGCTGTTCGTTGTTTCGGGTTTTGTCGGTCAGTGGCTTCACTACAAGGGAAACGTCGAGTTCGAGTTGGAGATGTATCCATCCCGCAGTGGGCTTGAGCTTGTTTGGGAAGCTCTGGGCGGTGCCACCCCGTCGCTGGCACCAGGTACGATGACACTTCTCGGATTGCTCGGTTTAGCAGTTTGTTTTCGCCATCCCGGTTTGCGGGCTGGTAAAGTGAGAAACTCTCAGGAGGGAACATGAGTATTTGCGGAGGGAGAGTGAAGTTTATCAATACAGCAGTGCTAATTGTGTGTTTTGCGATGCTCTGGGGTTGTGGTGGGTCGAATGTGGATGAGACACCTGCTTCTGATGCTCCCGCAGAAGAAGCCGCGAGTAGCGGTGTAATGGTCGTCAATCCCAATCTCGCAGGAGCCGACGAACTCGGCGCACTTCCCGGGATGAGCAAAGCACTCGGTGACTCGATTATGGCGCAGCGCCCGTTCCTCGGTATGGACGCATTGCACTCGGTCGTCTCGCAACATCACGGCGAGGAGGAGGTCGAGAAGCTCTACGTTCAGATGTTCATTCCGATTAATCTGAATACCGCCAGCGAGGAGGAGATTCTTCTGGTGCCTGGTGTAGGCAAAAAGATGGCGCACGAGTTTGAGGAGTACCGTCCTTATACGGCTATCGCCCAATGGCGCCGTGAGATGGGTAAATACGTAGATGATACCGAGGTTGCGCGAATGGAGCAGTATGTTTTTGTGCCTATTGACTTGAACACAGCTACCGAGGATGAGATCCTCGCCATTCCCGGTGTGGGAAAGCGGATGGCACACGAGTTTGAGGAGTACCGTCCGTATTCGAGCATGGAGCAGTTTCGGCGTGAGATTGGCAAGTACGTCGATGATGGCGAGGTTGCGCGTTTGGAGCGGTACGTGGAGATTCGACCTTAGTGTTTTTTATTCAGATTGCCTATATTGAGCTTGATCATCTAATGTAGAAGATTTTATGCAATGGAGGCCGTGATGTCTGTTAATCGCCGACGTTTTCTGTATCAGTCCGCTGCATTGGGTGCGGCGGTTTTTGTGACGCCAGGGGTTTTTGCCGAGCAATTGACGCTTACGCCCCGGCAGACCGAGGGTCCGTTTTATCCGGATAAGATGCCGCTGGATGTCGATAATGATCTCGTGATAATCAACGATGCGATTACGCCAGCCGTGGGAGAGATTACGCATTTGACCGGGCGCGTTTTGGACGTGAATGCCAATCCCGTAAAGAATGCCATAGTGGAGATCTGGCAGGTTGATCGCAATGGGGTTTATATTCATTCTGAGGCTCCGAGGCGCAATAGGCGAGATACGAATTTTCAGGGTTTTGGGCGTTTTGAGACGGGATCTACGGGTGAATACCGCTTTCGGACGATTAAGCCCGTGAGGTACGGGGGGTCGCGAACCGCTCATATTCATTTTGCGATTAATAAAAATGGACATCGGCTTTTGACGTCGCAGATGTACGTGAAAGATAATCCGGACAATGAGTGGGATTCTATTTTCAGGAATACTGGTCGCGCGTCTCACGATTTGCTGTCCGTGCCGTTTAAGCCATTGCCCGGGTCTGAGATTGGCGAGTTGACGGCAAATTTTGATATTGTGATTGGCGAGGCACCCGAAGATCGGGAAAATGATCGGGGTCGGCGAGGTCGGCGGCGCGGGTGGTGGTAAAAGATAGGACACACCTCTTGACGGAATAATCATTTCTGGCTATTCTTTTTCCGCTAATGGTTCATCCCGGCGACTGTGGTAAAAAGCTCCGCCAAGGATTTGCTGAATGCAGAGAACCCCCGAGATTGTTTTCCGGGCAATGAAAGAGGATATTGATGGTAAACCTCTCGTGGGAAGTTCGTCAAGTAAATTAGGGGTTCGCATTGAGGGACAATACCGTGATATACCGATTAACGAGGATGGAACAGTACATCCCAAGACCGGAGGGATGTCTGTAACGCCAGATACTCTTGAAGGATTACCAAAGCGAAGACTACCCAAATCCTTGGGTGGTGAAGGGCGAGACCCCGTTTTTTCTTTTGAAGTGATTGATTTGCCTTCTACTTTAGCCCTGCGTAGAGATAAACCAGGTCACGCGCTTGTAGAACCATCAAAGTCCTGTTTGTTTGAGGAATATGAGCAGAATTTACATGGCACCAGAGAAGATTGGGTGAAATGTCATGAGTGAAACCTTAGAGCGATATCGTTTTTTAGAACGCGATCTCATTTATATTCGCTGGCGACATGCAGGACTTGAATCTGAGGAAGAAGAGCCTATTCTGGATGCTATGGAAGAAGTCTGGTATGAATTGAGCGAAGAAGAGCAACAGTTACTATACAGCGAAGGGACGAAGTCTCTAATTCGCGACACTATACCACATTATTGTTGGATTGACGGAGACATTTGGAGAGATTCTCATTCCAGTAAATTGATTCGTACTCTTGGAGGTGTGGCCTGATGTATCTTACTGCACAAAGGATTCTGCGAGTAAAGGATAAGAAAGGGGGTATCAATGCTTTCCTGTATCAACACGGTAAGCATGATTTGCCTCCAAATGCACAATTTAGCAACGTTGACTGGATCACTAATCAGTATCCGGGAAAACTTATCGCAGAATCTGTAGATTTAGTGCCAGGAGGCAATGCCGTTCTGAGCTTTATCGATATCGTTGGCAAGGAGGGTCTCGACAAAGAGTGCATACAGCAATTCCTTGACCAAATAGAATGCAGTGTTAAGGATATACATACTCCCATTACTAAATCTGCTCCGGATCTCGCCGTTAAATTTGGAATCACTGTTGGGTTACATGGACATGAGGCAAGAGAATATAAGGCCCTCACTGAACGGGTGATGCATCTGTTCGAGTCCCGAGAGCCTCCCAGATGGCGTACCGGGAACCCATGGATAGTGATCCATCGCAATATTTCTCATAATCAGGAAACATTCAGCTTATCATCAGAAACTGCCGAGAAACTCAAACAGATACACGACGAGTCTTGGAACTCTTCGAGGGTTTCAATAGATCGGGACACAAAGGATAATGTCGAACTCCTACACGGTGACCTGATACAGCACATTGCACCGGTCTTAACCGATTTAACCCTTGAACAGATTGCTGCACAGGGTGGATTAATACTTTGCGATTCTTTGACCGAAAAAAAAATTAAATGGCCCGAACTGAGGGAAATATAGTTCAGGTAAAAATAGAGGATATTTTTTGCAACGTTTTACTCACATTCTTATCGTCGCGCTGACGCTCATTGGAATGGTAGCGCCCTGTCTGTGCTGGGCGCATCAGGTTTCGATGCCAGAGTGTCATGCCTCGGCAAAGGTGAAAGATTGCTGTTGTAGCAAAGAGGCGGCAGTTGATCAGCAGATGCCTGCGCGCGATCTGGCTGTTTTGCCGGGTGAATGGCAAAATCCAAAGTTGGATTTGTCATGTATGACGTTGTATCCCTCTGTTGTTCTTTCCCAGAGTAATTTCCTTCCTTTTATGGTGGATGATCGCCAAGATGTTCTGCGATCACCGCCCAATCTGTACCTTCTCCACGCTACATTTCTCATCTGATTTTTCCTTCCTACTCTTAAATGGCGTTTGGGGATAGGTGTGTACAAATTGTTCCCAAACAGTCGTTTTCCTACCGCATGATGTCTTTGTTGCGGACGTTTCTCTTTTTTTGACAAATTTTCTGGAGGTGGCTTGTGTATGCTATCCGAGCCATGATCGGACTATGCCTCATGGGTATATCTATTTTGCCTTTGCAGGCAGATGAACTGGATCTGGATGCACTGATTCAGGAGGCTGTGAAAAATAATCCCAATTTGTCGGTTTTGCGGGCGCGGTTGGCTGCTTTTGAAGCAAAAATTCCCCAGGCGGGCGCGCTGGAAGATCCGTCTTTTCGCTTTGAGGTGAGCAATGTGCCGCTGAGCGACTTTAATTTGAGTAGTACGCCGATGAGCGGGAATCAATTTGTGCTCAGCCAGAAGTTTTCTTTGCCGGGAAAACAGCGGGCGCGCGAGCGATCAGCCCAGTTTGCCCTGGATTCTGTTACTTGGCAATTGCGCGACCGAGAACTGGCGATTGCCAATGCGGTCAAGCAGCCTTTTTTTGATCTGGCTTATGTGATCCGTGCCATTGCGATAATGAAAAAGAATCGGGTGTTGTTGCAAGATCTGGTTCGCATTGCCCGCACGAAATATGCCGTTGGAAAGGGATTGCAACAGGATGTGTTAAAAGCCCAGGTTTCGTTGTCGGCACTGGATACTGAGTTGATTGCTCTGCGGGCTAAAAAACAGTTGGCAGAGGCGCGTTTGAATCTGGTGTTGAATCGGTCTCCGCAAAGTCCTCTGGACGCGCCGCCAGATACTATTGGTCTTTCGGGTGTGCCGTTGACGGTTGATGTCTTGCAAGCGCAAGCCGATGAGGCACATCCATCCCTGAAGGCGATGGATCAATCGGTTTTGATGTGGCAAGCAGAGGTTGAGGTTGCACGAAGAAATGTTTGGCCGGATATGACGGTGAATTTGGGATATCGCCAGCGCGTGTTTGCGGCAAATGATCCGGTTAAGGGAAGCGATTTTATATCTGTTGGCATTGGCATTCCATTGCCCGTGTTTGGCGGGCGCAAGCAACGCCAGCAGATTGCAGAAGCGCGGACAAATATGCGAGAGGTTGAGGCTCAAAAGGCCGCTGAACGCCAGCAGATTCACTACGAGATTCAGCGTCTAATTATTGAGGCCAGGCAACACCGAGAGAGTACCGAGTTGTTTCGCACTGCGATGTTGCCCCAAGCAGAGCAGTCGCTGGCGTCGGCATTGTCGGGTTATCAGGTAGATAAGGTGGATTTTTTGACGCTGTTGAATAATCAGATGATGCTGCTGAATTTTGAGATGGCATATTATCGACATGTGATTGAGCATGAGAAACGGGTGGCGGATTTGGAGGCAGCGGTGGGGCGTTAAGTGCAAGGTCGGGGCGTGGTTCCCGTACCTGAAAGGAGTTTTGGAGATGAAATACGTCCTTTTAATCTTGGCATTGATCGTGGGATTTGTAGGTGGGATCTGGATTGCGGGAGATACGCATATAGAGCAGGAGCAGGCGTTGAAAACATATATCTGTCCGATGCATCCGACGGTGGTGTCGGATAAGCCCGGGGCTTGTCCTATTTGTGGTATGGATCTGGTAGAGAAGGAGGTAGATGACGGGCACGGTCATGAGATGCATGCGGATCGCGAAACATATATTTGTCCAATGCATCCGACGGTGGTGTCGGATAAACCGGGAAGTTGTCCCATTTGCGGTATGGATCTGGTAGTGAAGGAGGCTGATGCGTCGTCAGCGCAAAACGGAAGTGTGCAGATCGATCCTGTGACGATTCAGAATATTGGTGTGAAGACGATGGTGGTGGAGAAGCAGCCTTTGACGCGGACGGTACGCGCGGTGGGCAGGGTGGATTATGACGAGACGCGGATTATGGATGTGAATAGCAAGGTCGCCGGATGGGTTGAAAAGTTATATGTGGATTATACCGGTCAGTGGGTGCAAAAAGGGCAGCCCTTGCTCGCACTTTACAGTCCGGAACTGGTGGCGGCGCAGGAGGAGTATTTGTCGGCTCTGGATTATGCGGAGAGCATGCGTGATGGTGCAATGCGAGAAGCGGCACAAGCTGCCGAAGATTTGCTCGGTGCTGCGAAGCAAAGATTGTTGTACTGGGATATTTCGAAGGGTCAGATTGCAGAGCTGGAAAAGACGCGACAGGTTGGGCGTACAATGCCCATTCTGGCTCCTCGGTCGGGGATTGTGACACATAAGGATGTGCTGGAGGGCGCGCATATCGGATCGGGTCAACATTTGTATCGCATTGCAGATTTGTCGGTGGTGTGGATTTATGCGGATGTGTACGAATACGAGATGCCGTGGATTTCCAAAGGGCAGCGCGCAGAGGTGTCGCTGTCTTATTTGCCGGGTGAGCAATTTGAGGGAAAGGTGGATTATATTTTTCCGTTTATGAATGAGAAGACGCGCACGGTGCAGGTGCGGATGGTTTTTGACAATGCAGATGGTACGCTTAAACCGGATATGTATGCCGATGTGGTGATTCGCCCCGAGGTGGCGCGTGAGGGGATTGTGATTCCCGTGCAGGCGGTGATTCATTCGGGGACGCGCAGACTTGTTGTGATGGCGCATGGAGACGGCAGGTTTGAACCGCGCGAGATTCATACCGGGGTCGAGACCGAGGATGGCTATGAGGTCATGAACGGACTAAATCCGGGAGATCGGATTGTGACTTCAGCACAATTTTTGATTGATTCGGAGAGCAATTTGAAGGCTGCAATTGCGGGGATGCGTGGAGATCCTGTGAAACATGGTGGACATAGTGGGCATGGTGGACATTGAGGCGCGTATTTTAGGAGGATTGGAACGCGATGCTAAATCGAATTATTGAAGCGAGTGTCGAGAATCGATTTCTGGTGGTGATCGCCACTTTGATGGTGATTGGATGGGGGGTGTATGCGATGTTGAATACGCCACTGGATGCTATTCCCGATTTGTCGGATGTGCAGGTGATTGTGTTTAGCGAATATCCGGGACAGGCGCCGCAGGTAGTGGAAGATCAGGTGACGTATCCGCTGACGACGGCGATGTTGTCCGTGCCTTATGCAAAGACGGTGCGGGGATATTCGTTTTTTGGCATTTCTTATGTGTATGTGATTTTTGAGGATGGTACGGATATGTACTGGGCGCGCAGTCGGGTGTTGGAGTATCTCAATTCCGCGTCTGATAGATTGCCGCAAGGGGTGACGCCAAAGCTGGGGCCAGATGCGACGGGTGTGGGGTGGGTTTATCAATATACGGTGCTGGATACGACTGGAAGATATGATCTTTCAGAGTTGAGGTCTATTCAGGATTGGTATTTGCGTTATGAGTTGAGCAGTGTACAGGGCGTGTCGGAGGTGGCGTCTGTGGGTGGATTTGTAAAGCAGTATCAGGTGATTGTGGATCCCAATCGCTTGCTGGCATACAATATTCCCTTGCAGAAGGTCCGGACGGCGATTCAGCGCAGCAATAATGATGTGGGAGGGCGGCTGGTCGAACTGGCAGAGACGGAGTTTATGGTGCGTGGATTGGGGTATATCCAGTCTGTGGCGGATATCGAGCAGATTGCACTGGGTGTGGATGAACACGGTACGCCGATTCGCGTAAAAGATGTTGCGACTGTGCAGGTGGGGCCAGAACTGAGGAGGGGATTGGCCGAGTGGAATGGCGAGGGGGAGGTGGTGGGAGGTATTGTGGTGATGCGGTATGGGGAGAATGCGCTCAAAGTTATCGATCGGGTGAAAGAGAAGATGGCGTCGCTCAAACCGGGCCTTCCCGAGGGCGTGGTGGTGGTCGCCAATTACGATCGCTCGGCGCTTATTTTGCGCGCGGTTGATCATTTGCAGCAAAAGCTGATTGAAGAGATCGCGATAGTGGCTGTGGTGTGTATTGTTTTTTTACTGCATTTTCGCAGTGCTTTTGTGGCTGTTTTTACATTGCCGATGGGGATTTTAATTGCGTTTGCCGCGATGTATCACCAGGGCGTCAACTCGAATATTATGTCTCTTGGCGGCATTGCGATTGCTATTGGGGCGATGGTGGATGCAGCTATTGTGATGATTGAAAATGCGCATAAGCATATCGAACGCGATGGTGGAATAAAGTCGCATAGTGAGATGATTATTGCCGCTTCGAAAGAGGTGGGACCTGCGCTGTTTTTTTCGCTGTTGATTATTACGTTGTCGTTTTTGCCGGTTTTTGCACTGGAGGCGCAGGAAGGGCGATTGTTTAAGCCGCTCGCCTATACCAAAACTTATGCTATGGCGGCGGCGGCATTTTTGGCGATTACGGTTGTGCCGGTGTTGATGACTTTTTTTGTGCGAGGTAAAATTCGGTCTGAAGCGGAGAATCCCATCAGTCGCGTTTTGATTTATCTGTATCGGCCCGTGATTGATTGGGTGTTGCGACATCGAGTGCTGACTGTGGTGTTGGGGGGGCTGGTGTTGTTTGTGACGGTGTTTCCATTCCGGGATATCGTGGTGTCGCGTTTTTCAGATCGGCCACAGAGTTTGACTTATAAGGCACTGGTGAAGTTGGACGCGCTGTTTCCTATGGAAAAAATTGGATCTGAATTTATGCCGCCTCTGTACGAGGGCGATCTGTTGTATATGCCCACGACATTGCCGGGGATATCGATTACGAGGGCGCGGGCGTTGTTGCAACAGACGGATAAAATTATTCGCACTTTTCCCGAAGTTGAACACGTATTTGGCAAAATTGGTCGGGCGGAGACTGCGACAGATCCGGCGCCGCTGTCGATGATTGAGACGACGATTATGCTCAAGCCCGAGTCCGAGTGGCGAGAGGGCATGACGCCTCAAAAATTAATTCGGGAATTGAATCAGGCGGTAAAATTTCCGGGGTTGACCAATGCGTGGACTATGCCGATTAAGACGCGGATCGATATGCTTTCAACGGGTATTAAGACGCCCGTGGGTATCAAGGTGGTGGGGGATGATCTGGAGACATTGCAGGTGTTGGGTGAGAAAATTGAGACAGTGGTGCGCGATTTGCCGGGTACGCTGAGTGTGTTTGCCGAGCGCGCTGCGGGTGGCAATTATCTGGATTTTGAGATCGATAGGCAGGCTGCTGCGCGTTATGGGCTGACGGTTGGGGATGTGCAGGATGTTATTATGTCGGCATTGGGCGGGATGAATATCACGCATACTGTGGAGGGTTTGGAACGCTATCCGGTGAATTTGCGTTATGGGCGGGAGTTGCGGGACAATTTGCCCGCGCTTCGGCGCGTGCTGGTGCCCACGCCGATGGGGGCACAGATTCCCATTGGACAGTTGGCAGATCTTCGCATTCGGAAGGGACCGCCGGGTATTAAGAGCGAGAATGCGCGGTTAAATGCGTGGGTCTATGTCGATATTGAAGGTGTGGATGTGGGGACTTATGTGGCGCGGGCGCAACAGGCGGTGTTGGAGCAGGTGCAGATGCCACCTGGGTACACCGCAATCTGGAGCGGTCAGTATGAATATATGTTGCGGGCAGAGAGAAAGCTGAAGGTTGTGGTGCCCGTGACGCTGGCGATCATTTTTGTGCTGTTGTATCTGAATTTTAGAAATGTGGCTGAGACCGCGATTGTGATGCTTTCTCTGCCCTTTGCTCTGGTCGGTGGGATATGGTTGTTGTATATTTTGGATTACGATATGAGTATTGCCGTGGGTGTTGGGTTTATCGCACTGGCGGGATTGGCTGCCGAGACGGGGGTGGTGATGCTGATTTATCTGGATCAGGCTTATGAGAGTATTAGACGCGAAAAAGGCGATGTTTTGACGCTGGCGGACTTAAATCAGGCGGTGATGTCCGGTGCTGTGGAGCGGGTGCGGCCCAAGTTGATGACGGTGTTTTCGACGATGATGGGTCTGTTGCCGATTATGTGGTCAACGGGTACGGGCTCCGAGGCGATGAAGCGCATTGCGGCGCCTATGGTGGGGGGGATGGTGTCTTCGACGATTTTGACGCTGCTGGTGATTCCGGCGATTTATGCGTTGTGGAAAGAGAGAAGGAGATCCGCAGATGACGCAGAAAAAACGCGAGTAATTTGAGCGTTTTACGCAGATGAAAGGCGAAATGTAGGAGTGGGTTTTTAACCCACCCGTCGAGAGGTAAAACCCGAATCATTCACTTATCAGGAGGTGTATTATGAAGTCTCGTATTTTTGCATTATTGGTCATTGGCGCGACAGCGATAGGCCTGGCGGGATGGGTTGGCTGTTCGTCAGAGTCGGAGGCGACAACTGTCGAGGTGAAGTTGTCAACGATGCAGTGTTCTATGTGCTCGAATACCATCGAGAATGCACTGAAAGAGGTCGATGGTGTTCAGAGCGTGGAAGTCAATCTGGAGGCGAAAACAGCGAAGGTGACGTTTGATGACAAGGTGACCGATGTTTCCGCTCTGGAGCAGGCCGTTGTCAAGGTGGGTTATGCGGCTAATGACAAAAAGGCCGATGCCGAGGCGTATGCAAAGCTGCCCAGTTGCTGCCAGGTACCTGAGAATTAATCTGCCGATTGTTAGATCAAAGCCCCGGATGTTTGATACATTCGGGGCTTGTTTTTATAACTGTGCAACACCCAGTCCCAGCAATGCCAGAGTAATGGCCGATAAGACGCCCAATATCATCGGTTTTATACCGCCTGCTTTCATTGCAGCAAATGCTGTAGATAATCCAACTCCGGCCATCGCGCACGTAATAATCCACTTGCCGCTCTGGCTCAATAAGCCAGATAGATCAATATGCCGATCGCCTGCACCAAACACAAATTGTTCAGATAAATGTAATGTTATTTCAGGCAAAAAGCCCAGGGTTCGCAGCAGCGCCATTGCCAGGAACAACACGACAAAACCCGGTACCAGTTTGGAATAACGCACTGGTTCATCGATATAAACCGTCTGTCGCTGCGTATAAGCAAACCACGCTCCCAGCACAAATACGACAGGTCCCAAAAGTGAAATGCGTACCAGTTTTACAATGGTCGCCATTTCCCCCGCTGTCTGCCCATCTCCTGCATGCGCGAATCCCGCGGCAATGACCTGTGGTGTTGCGTGAATGCCCAATCCACACCAGATGCCATATACTTCTGCATCTATCATCGCCAGAGATCCAACCACGGGAAATAGCAGCATCGCCACTACGCCCAGCAGATTAATTACTCCGACCGAATATGTTATTTCTTCGTTGTTGGCTCTGATCACAGGTGCAAGAGCTACAATGGCAGAACTTCCGCAAATCCCTGTGCCCACACCAATCAACAGCCCCATTTTTTTTTCGATGTTAAACCAGCGCGACATGAGATGGGTGAATGCAACAATTATTGCAATCAACACAGCCGCACCTATCAGGACCTGTACAGCGACGCGAATCAAATCGTAAAAATCCAACCCCGCACCCAGGAGCACAATTCCAACGGGTAGCCACTTTTGTACCACTGTATCTATGCCGGGCTTTAATTTTGTTGTTGACGGCATTACATTGCACAATAGCATGCCCAACAACAATGCCAGTAATACTGCGCTCAGGGGATGTTGGCCCGAAGACAGTGTAAACGGGGGAAAGGGCAATGTGTTTAAATATATTGCTGCCCACGATAAGACCACGCACACCCCAATACCTGGCCAGGGACTTTCTTTGGGCCATATAGAGAGTTTTTTGCGAAATTGCGCTTCAAATGATCGCTCTTTCCCGCTCAGACTCATACTTTCATTTCCCTATAGAAGCGCATTTACATTTTGCACTTCGTCGCGTCTGAAATATTCTTCAATACTGAAATATCGGGTTCCCGTATCACACAGTACTGTTACGACTATGTCATCGCTCGAAAGTCTCTGGGCCACACGCCGGGCTGCCAGTACATTTGCCCCCGAAGATATTCCGACCAACAGTGCTTCTTCTCGCGCCAGAGTTTCCGTCATGTCAAATGCTTCGCGATCCTCTATTGTGATTACTTCGTCCAGTATATTACAATTCAAAATTGATGGAATAAATCCTGCGCCAATTCCCTCGATTGCGTGAGGCCCCCGGCTTTTACCACTCAATACAGCCGAACCCGCAGGCTCAACAGCTACTACTTTTGCATCTGGCACTTCTGCTTTGAGGACTTCACCCACACCCGTGATTGTCCCGCCCGTTCCTACTCCCGACACAAAAGCCGTTATCTTCCCGCCTGTTGCTTTCACAATTTCTGGTCCCGTGGTCTGTCGATGCGCTTCTGGGTTGGCAGGGTTGTCAAACTGCTTTAATTCGATGCAATTTGCATTCTTTTTTACTATTTCCTGCGCCCGTTGTTTTGCGCCATCCATGTCGCCAGAACCGGGTGTGATGACCACTTCAGCTCCGTATCTGGTTACCAGTGCCCGCCGTTCAAAACTCATTGTCTCAGGCATTGTCAATACCAGCCGATATTTGAGCTTGGCACATAACATCGCCAGGCCGATTCCGGTATTTCCACTGGTCGCCTCTACAATGGTCATGCCGGGGTTGAGTGTTCCAGCTTTTTCTGCTTCTCGGATCATACTCAGCGCGATGCGGTCTTTTACGCTGCCACCCGGATTGAGATATTCCATTTTGGCCAGAATGGTAGCACCCCCCGCTGGCGACAAGTTTTCTAATTGTACCATTGGCGTTCTACCGATAATGTCGGAAACGCGACCCACAATAGTACCTGGCATAGCATTCTCCTTTAAAGGATATATCCGGCGCGATGGGTTGAGGAATACGAGCCGGTGTGACAATATAATTTCTGATGTGAAAAAATAAATAGGTTTATGGGTAGTATTTTGAATCAGTTGTGTCTTGAATTATTTTCAGGTGATGAGTATATTCGATTTGAAATATTTTTCAATCTTGCGAGATACCCGAATATGCAGTTAAAGGAGGGATTTATGGCTCTTGCGATGACAGAGCAGCAAGAGAGAGATTTTGATGAAAAGGGATTTATTATTCTCGAGGATTTCTTTTCTCAGGAAGAGGTCAATCGGCTTCTGCAGGCTATTGATGAGGTGGCAGAGCGGATTCGAGAGGCCGAGGGTCTGGGATCCGATGATCCTTTTGCCGTGCGCAATGCCCTGTCGCAACATGAAGCTTTTCTCGATTTAATCGATCATCCGCGCATGTTGCCTCTGGTGGTGGATGCGATTGGATGGAATATTCAGATCCGAACCACGCATCTGGACTATCGACCGCCGTATCCCGAGGGTTTGAAGGCTGGCGATGTTGGTGTTGGCAAGGGCGAAGATCAGGAGGTTGGGTACCGCAATGTGGCATGGCATCCCGATTTGGCGAGCGATATGCTATTTCTGGGTCCTTCGTTGGATGGACGTCTCCCGTTTATGGAGATTAAGGTTTTTTACGTGCTTTACGATATGACCGAATCCAATTGCGGCAATTTGTGGTTGGTGCCGGGCAGTCATAAGCGTAAGCCCGAAGAGTTGCGGGAAATGGGACGCGAGGTCAATCCAGAAGAGGCGGTTGAGCTAAAGTTGCGGGCTGGTTCTGCGGTGTTGTGGCGAACCGCTGTTTGGCATTGCGTGGGGCCTAATTTGTCGAGAAAGACGCGAAAGATTATGCATGTGGGTTATAATTATCGGTGGCTTCGTCCAACTGATTATATCGAGCAGGATGCCGCGCTCATTGAACGGAGTTCGCCAATTCGGCGCCAGTTGTTGGGCGCGCTGGCATCGGGGAAAGACCCGCTGGGTCCGGAACCCGATTTTCACCCTTCGTCACAATACTGGCTGACTAAGAATTGGGATGATGTTCCATTGCGCGCCTGGGCAGAGGCGCGAGCTTGATTATTAAAAAAATGAAAACCCCAGGAGCGTTCTTCTGGGGTTTGTGGTGTGTCGGGAGCTATCAGGAGGGATCAAATTTGTAGCCGACACCGCGCACGGTGGTAATGGCTTTGCCCGATTCACCGAGTTTGGAGCGCAAGCGGCGAATGTGGACGTCAACGGTGCGCATGCCGCCGTAATAGTCATATCCCCAGATGCTGTCGAGCAGGTCCGATCGGGTAAATACGCGAGTCTCGTGGGTGACCAGGTGTTTGAGTAGTTCGTATTCTTTGAGTGTGAGTTCGACCACACTGCCCTTGACGCGCACTTCGTAGCGCGCCATATTGATGACGAGGTCGTCTATTTTTAGGGTGTGGTCGTCGGGGGGATGGTCGTCGTTCCAAAGGGCCAGGCGCAGGCGCGCTTCGAACTCGCGCAGGCTATAGGGTTTGATGACAAAATCTGAAATGCCGAGTGAAAAATCGAGGTTGAGTGCAGTCATTTCATCGGTGATGACGAGCAGAGAGTTGTCGTTGGCAGGGTGCTGTTGTTGAAGGTGCGCAATGGCCTGTGCGAGGCGATCGAGGGAGGATTCGGGGTCAATGATGGTCAAATCAATGCCGTTGGCGGGTATGGGAGGCAAATTGTTCCGCCCGCTCAGGATTACGTGTTCAACCTGATGTCCGATGTATTCGAGGTCCGATTTGAGACGCGCGCCGTAGGCTTCGTCCGCGAGAAGAAGTATAGTTGCCATTGGAGACGAAATTGGGAATAAGGGAGGAACTGATATTACGCATTTTAATGCGCCCGTGTGTAATATCGGTACTGAAAACAGAAAGCCGAAAATTAGTGGCCTCATGGCATTTTGTCAAGGTGTATCTAAGAATACGGGCGCGGGTGTTAGTAAAACACTTTAATCAAAATCGTATCAGGAGTATGTTATGTCTTCTCCCCATGCTATTACCCATCCCGCTTTCAGGCCATCCATTATGGGCAGAAATGGCGTGGTCACGTCGGGACACCATCTCGCTTCTCAAGCAGGTATTCAAGTTATGATGGCGGGTGGCAATGCCATTGATGCCGCTATTGCGACTGCCGCTGCGCTCGGCGTGGTTGAACCGCAATCTTCAGGCGCAGGCGGCGATGGTTTTATCTTGATCTATTCAGCCAAGACGGGCACGGTATCTGCCATTAATGCCACTGGCGCAGCCCCAACGGGTGCGACCCGGGGATTTTATCTTAAACGCGGTGGTATCCCGATGAAAGGTATTCTGAGTGTTTCTATACCCGGCCTGGTAGATGGCTGGCTCGTTGCTCACGAGCACTTTGGCACGCGCCCGCTCGAAGATATTTTTGCGCCGGCAATCGCCCTTTGTGAAGAGGGTTTCCCACTCAGTCACAAATTGGCGAACAGCTTGCGGGGGGAAACAAAACGCTTTGCCTCTGACCCATATACGCGGGCGGTCTTCACAAATGATGGTCAGCCCCTCAGTCCTGGAGATATTGTCTATCAGAAAGACCTGGGTAAGACCTTGCGGAAAGTCGCGGCAGAAGGACGCGACGCCTATCGCACGGGTGAAATAGCCCGGGCACTCGTTGCATTTAGCCAGGCGCGAGGTGGTTTGTTCACTGAAGCCGACTTGGAGAATCATCGCGCCCGGATTGGCGATCCCATTGCCGTGACTTATAAAGATTATACTGTATATGAAACGCCGCCCAATTCGAGTGGGCATATTTTACTTCAGGAACTCAATATTGTCGAAAATTTTGATCTTCTGGCATTGGGCTGCAATACTGCCGAGAGTATCCACCTTATGGTAGAAGCCAAAAAACTCGCTTTTGCAGACCGGGAAAAATACGTGGCCGATCCCGATTGGGTCGATGTGCCTATTGATGAACTGCTCTCGAAAGATTATGCAAAAGAACGCGCTTCGCGCATCGACCTTGAACGCGCTGCTACCCACGTCCCGCCCGGTATCCCGGAATCGGTCGAGGATACGACATGTTTCTGCGTGGCTGATGGCGAGGGCAACGCGGTTTGTCAATTGCAGAGTATTCAATCTGGCTGGGGGTCAAGTCTTATTGCAGGGGATACGGGTATTCTTCTCAATAACCGTATGACGTACTGGCATCTGGAAAAAGATCATCCCAATTGCCTGATGCCGGGTAAGCGAGTTCGCCACACTATGAATCCCGTTATTGTTGCGAAAGACGGCAAACCCGTTTTGATATGCGGCACCCCGGGCGCAGATACACAGGTGCAGACCAATTTGCAACTGGTGACACATATTCTGGAATTTGGCATGACACCTCAAGAGGCTGTTGAAGCCCCCCGCTGGCGTTCTCTGCAAAATCCTATGGAATCCACGGTTCCCCATACTTGCGAAGATGTGCTGCAACTCGAAGCCCGATTTCCCACAATTGAGTGCGAAGCTCTGGCTCGGAAAGGTCACGACCTTCGCTATCTCTCAAATTGGGGTGGTCCGGGAAATGCACAGGCTATTCAGATCAATCCCGAGACCGGTACCCTGATGGGCGGTTCAGATCCCAGGCGAGATGGATACGCCATTGCTTTTTAAGAGGACTATTATGAAGATCAAAGATATTCGCGCAGTTGCCGTCAATATTTCTCCTGCTCAAAAAACAGAACCTCGCGTTCCGAAGTTGCCCACAGATGGTTTTATCAGCCCTATGGCGCGATATCCCGATCTCAAAAGATCGGAGTGGAATACAAATTGGACCCGCACGGCCTGTGTCGTGACCGCGCAAGACGGCACCTGGGGGGTGGGGTTTACCAATCACAGTGGTCCAGTGCTCAGTATTATCAACGATAATTTTGCCTCTTTGCTCGAGGGACAAAATTGCATGGCGACCGAAAAGCTGTGGGACATGATGCGTCGGGCTTCCTCGCCTTATCATACGGCGGGTTTGTCCAGCTATGCCATCAGTGCTGTGGATAATGCCCTGTGGGATTTAAAGGGAAAAATTTTGCAACGTCCTGTTTACGCGCTCTTGGGCGGTCCGCAAAAAGATAAAATTTTCTGTTATGCGAGTAATACAGATATATCTTATGGTACGGAAAATAGTATTGAATGGTTTCTCGAACTGGGTTTCAAGGCGGTCAAGCTCTTTGCGCGATACGGACCGGAGTCCGGTATTGAGGGGATAAATAGGACTGAAGAGTTGGTTGCCAAAACGCGCGAGCAGATCGGCGATGATGTCGAACTTATGCTCGATGCCTGGATGTCGCTCAATGTCGAATACACGGTTCGCCTCGTCGAAGCATTAAGACCGTATCGCCTCAAGTGGCTCGAAGATTATGTGCTGCCCGAAGATATGGAGAGCTATGTGAAAATTCGTCAACGCGTCTCCGGGCAAATTCTCGCTACGGGCGAACACTGGTACACTATCCATCCCTTTGCCACAGCCGCGAGCCGGGGACTTGTCGATATTTTGCAACCCGATATTCAGTGGGCAGGTGGTGTCACGACTTTGATGCGGATATGCCATATTGCCGAGGCGCATGGGCTAACGGTTATCAGTCACGCGGGTATGAATTATCCCTATGGTCAGCACCTTTCTTATGCTATGCCAGCGATACAATGGGGCGAACGTTCCGAAGGGGTATCGCCTCCGGGCGTTCCGCTTGAAGAACGCGTCGCGCTGCCGGGAACTCCCGTGATCAAAGACGGTTATCTTATTCCGAGCGATGCCCCCGGCTTTGGTCTTGAAATCACGAAGGACTGGTTGGAGCAAAAGGTCGTATAATCATTGGAGACGATATGGCGCAAGAGTGGAAACACTTGCTCAAGTTTCGCTGCACTCGCTGTGGAAATTGCTGTCGAGACCCCATTGTTCTGGTAACAGACGAAGATGTGCGTCGCATTGTTGAGGGCACAAACCAGGCGGCTTATGATGTTGTCGATTTTTATAAGCCCAGCGAGATTGAATGGGGCGAAGACCAGCCCGGCTGGATACGTCTGAGGTCTGGTCAGCGCATTATGGGATTGCGTAGAACCGAGATCGGATGCCAATATCTGGGCGAAGACGATTTGTGTACTATATACGATTATCGCCCGGTGACTTGCCGAAGATATCCATTTGATCTCAAGTTTGACGAAGCGGGCGATATCGAGTTGCTCAGCATTAGCCAATCTACCGATTGTCCGTATGAACTCGATGGGTACAATCCGTTGGGCGAAATTAAGGCTATTGCAAAGTGGGAGGCGTGGGAAGAAGAACCCTATTATGCCAGAGTTGAAGCGTGGAATGCGCGCAAAGAGATGGGTGGAAAAAAGACTTTTCTCAAATTTATTGGGTTGGGGTGAGAGGGAATATAGTCTATGAGTTCTACAATTTTTGATCGCGCTGAAGAATTTATCTATAATAATGCGCGGCTGCTTGAGCGACAGTTGTTTGCCTATCATTTCAAAGGCGGTTCGCGGGAGCATGTGCTTATAGCACTTCGCGCCTATCAAAATGAAGATGGCGGATTTGGGCATGCCCTTGAACCGGATATTCGCTGTCCAGAAAGCCAACCCGTGCCGGTGCAGCACGCGCTTGAGTTTCTCGATGCCGTGGGTTTTGATGCCGATATGGTGCAGCGCGCCTGCGATTATTTGATGGAGATTACTACGCCCGAAGGCGGCGTTCCGTGGTTGTTGCCTTCTGCACATCGCTATCCGCGAGCATCCTGGTGGAATACAGTTGAAGATCCACCCGCGTCTCTGAATCCAACGGCTGCAATTGCTGGTTTGCTACACAAGAATCGCGTTCAACATGCGTGGGTAGATCACGCAACAGCGTACTGCTGGTCAAAGATAGCCGATCTGCAACCTGTAGAGATGCATGAAATGGGTGTGGTGCTGGCTTTTCTTTACCATGTGCCGGACCGGTCGCGCGCAGAGCGCGAACTCGAGCGTCTGGTCGGTGGGATGTTTTCTGCGGGTCTCGTTGCCGATGCACATGCCACGGGCTATGTCCGCAAACCGCTCGACTGGGCGAATACGCCCGATCATCCGCTTCGCAAGTACTTTCGAGAAGAGGATGTTGCGGCAAATCTCGACGCCATTGTCGCGGAACAACAAGCAGATGGAGGGTGGAATATTACCTGGCAAGCTGTGAGTCCGGGTTGTGAACTCGAATGGCGCGGTTGGGTGACGTTGGGAACACTGCTGACGCTCAGGGCGAATGGGCGGTTGTAATTGTACAGAGAGTTATCATGTTGATTGCCAAACCCGAAGGACATTACCACTTTCTCAAGGGTATTGACCCCTATTCTTGCGGTGTTATTGCCGATTCCGGCTGGGAGATCGTCCATGTGACACTGGGGCAGGCTTTGCCCTGGCGGCAGGGATTTGATCGGGTCGAGGCGCATTTGCAAGAGGTTGGGCGAGATCGGCAGGCGTTGTGCGGTATGGAGTTGCGCTCGCCTGCGCCTTTTACTATGGCGGGGTTTATCGCTTTCAATCGGGATTATTGCCGGGTGCTCAAGGCATGGGACCTGTACGTGGGAGTGTTGAATCCGATAGCCCGCACCAATGTGGCACCGTTGTTCGATCCGCCTGGGGAACCGGTTCTGCACGCTTTTTCCTATACGGTGCCGGCAGCGACTGATACACCGCGGACTCTGGTGATCGCCGGGGCAGGGGAATTGCGCGAGGGAGTATTATTAGAGCAGGGCATTGTCCGTAGCGGGGATACCAGTGAAGATGCTATGAGGGAGAAGGTTGGTTATGTGGTGGATGTAATGGTCGAACGTTTGTTTGGTCTGGGTGGGTCATGGGAGATGATCAATGCGGTGGATGTGTACACGGTGCATTCTCTGGACGGGCTGGTAGAAGATATTTTGTTCAATCGTATTGAGCCAGCCCAGCGGCACGGCTTCCGCTGGCACTTTACCAGGCCACCAGTGGTCGATATTGAATTTGAAATGGATATGCGCGGGGTGCGTCGAGATCTGGTGATATAGGTGAATTAAGAATTAAAAATTAAGAATTAAGAATTGGGAGTAGGACGGACTGGTAACTGGCTACTCAGAGCTGGGTGGACTGACAACTGACAGCGGAATAATGTTTTTTCTTGACATATTCCACTGAGATTGCGTAAGTTATTGAGTCTAAAATATATTATTACTTCTGTTCCCAAGTCTTCTATTATGCGCTCAATTTCCACATTGGCGATTTCCACAACGCAGAGCGGTGTACAACTGCGTATCCGTTCTTTGCGCCTTTCTATTGCAGGGCGAGCTCTGCTCATTCTGCACCTTCTCCTGCTTGTGAGCCTTTCTCTATCTATTCTCGCTCATTAGTTTCAGGCTCTTTCCCCAACTCTTGTGACAACACCCATAAAAGGACAGAGCCTGTGACTTTACTCATAGGTCGTTGTCACTTCATGTATTCAGGAAATTTTTAATGAGTCAAAAACACACGATAAGTGCTCTGGTCGAAAATCATTTTGGCGTTCTGTGTCGCGTTGCGGGCCTTTTTTCCAGTCGCGGATTCAATATCGATAGTCTGTCCGTTGGCGAGACAGAAGATCCCAGTATTTCTCGGATGACTATTGTCGTCGGTGGCGACGATAGTGTGCTCGAACAAGTGGTCAAGCAATTGGATCGCCTCATTGATGTCATTCGCGTGATCGATATTACACAGGGCGCATTTGTCGAACGCGAACTCATGCTGATCAAGGTCAAAGCCGATACAACAACGCGTGCAGAAATTATCCAAATTGCCGAAGTGTTTCGCTCAAATATCGTCGATGTATGTCCCAGATCGATGACCATAGAAGTTACGGGCAAAAATGATAAGATTCAGGCTATCATTGGCATGCTCAGTTCTTTTGGCATCGAAGAAATCGCGCGCACAGGCACGGTTGCCCTGTTGCGAGATTCCGCTACGCAATAAGGAGGTGATGCAGATGGATCCCGATCTCGGTGATCTTACTGAAGAACTCGCTCTTGTTTGGCAGATGGAAAAAGATAGCCAGAGCGTTCCATCTGCCCATTTCCACTTCGATTCTGGCATGTTTAAGGGATAAAAATGTCAAACGTTAAAAACAAAGATCGCGTCATTATTTTTGACACTACTTTGAGAGATGCGGAACAGACGCCGGGGGCTTCGCTCGCGTTACGCGAAAAAGTTGAAATTGCCCATCAACTCGCGCGGCTCAATGTCGATGTCATTGAAGCTGGATTTCCCATATCGTCCGATCAGGATTACAATGCTGTGCGGCGCATTGCACACGAGGTCGAAGGGCCTGTTATTTGCGGTCTGTCTCGCGCAATTTTCAAAGATATTGACCGCGCAGGTGAAGCCCTGAAAGACGCGCCAAGACCGCGCATTCACACGTTTATCGGGACATCTCCGCTCCATATTTCTATGGTGGGCAAAACGCCCGATCAGGTCCTGCAAATGGCTGTTGATGCGGTTGCAAGAGCCAGGTCGCATTGCGAGGATGTGGAGTTTTCGCCGATGGATGCCGCGCGTACAGAGCCGCAATATCTCCTCGACGTGATCGAAGCCACCATTGAAGCGGGTGCTACAACCATCAATATTCCCGATACTGTGGGCTACGCAGTTCCGGGCCAGTTTGGCCGTATTATTCGCAATATTTGCGAGAAAGTGCCCAATGTCGATCAGGCTATTATCAGTGTCCATTGCCACGACGATTTGGGGATGGCGACCATCAATGCTCTCGAAGCACTGAGAAACGGCGCGCGTCAGGTCGAATGCACCGTCAATGGATTGGGTGAACGCGCGGGCAATACCTCGCTCGAGGAAGTGGTCATGGCCGTTAAAACGCGTGGGGATTACTTCGATCTCTATACGGATATCAATACGCGCGAAATCGTAAATACGAGCCGTCTGGTCAGCCGCCTCATGGGTATTGTCGTTCCACCCAACAAGCCTATTGTGGGGGCCAATGCATTTGCACATAGTTCGGGTATCCACCAGGATGGGGTGCTCAAAGATCGCGAAAATTTCGAAATTATCGATCCCAGATCTGTGGGATGGGAAGAATCGAGTATTGTGCTCACGGCGCGTTCTGGTCGCCACGCGTTGCGCCATCGCCTGGAAGAACTCGGCTATCATCTCAATCAGGATGAATTAAATATCGCTTATGAGCGATTTGTCAAAGTTGCCGACAAGAAGAAGGAAGTTTATGACGAAGACCTCATGGCTATTGTGGAAGATGAAATTCGAGACTTTCCCATGCGGTTCGTGCTGGACTATTTGCATACTGTGAGCGGTACTGGCACGGTTCCCTCTGCGACGGTTCGCATTGGTATTGATGGTAAAAACCACGTTCAGGAATCTGCCTGGGGCGATGGGCCGGTAGATGCAACGTATCGGGCGATTAAGAATGCTACGGACAATACAAATACAAAAGTGGAAGACTATACTATCCGCGGCGTTACCGGGGGTGCCGAAGCGATGGGAGAAGTCACGGTCAATGTGTCGTGCAATGGTCGCATAATCAGGGGACGCGGCGTTTCAACCGATATTATTGAAGCCAGCGCCAAAGCTTTTCTCGATGCTCTCAATCGCCTGGCTATTCAGCAGGATAATCACAAGGAGCGAGAACCAACCGTTTAGTATCCGCAGGCATGTCCCTGTGAAAACAGGGATGGACGCAGATGGGCACAGATGAAATGCAGGAGCAGTGCCTCGTGCCTACCCGTCTGTGGTTCCAAAGGGTTTTAAGAATAGAGGTTATAGATGGGGCAAAGTTTATTTCACAAGGTTTGGGACGCGCATGCAGTGCGAACGCTGCCGTCGGGGCAAACGCAGTTGTTTATCGGTCTGCATCTCGTTCACGAGGTTACCAGCCCGCAGGCTTTTGATATGCTCAGAGAGCGCGGTCTCACCATTGCGTATCCAGAACGCACATTTGCCACGGTTGATCATATTGTACCCACAAGCGATGTGGCACGTCCATTTGCCGACGAGATGGCCGAAGATATGATGATCGCCATCGAAGAAAATGCCCGACAGTTCGGCCTTTCTTTTTTTGGTCTGGAAGACGAGCGTCAGGGTATTGTCCACGTTATTGGTCCTGAACTGGGTCTGACACAGCCGGGGATGACCATTGCCTGCGGCGATAGCCATACCTCAACGCACGGGGCTTATGGGGCTATTGCATTTGGTATTGGTACCTCGCAGGTGCGCGATGTGCTCGCTACGCAGTGTCTGGCGATGGATCCTCTCAAAGTGCGCCGCATCGAAGTGTCCGGTGCGCTGGGTGATGGGGTTTATGCCAAAGATGTTATTCTCAACATTATCCGCAATCTCGGCGTAAAAGGCGGTACGGGCTATGCTTACGAATATGCCGGATCCGCTATTGAAGCTATGGATATGGAAGCGCGCATGTCGGTGTGCAATATGTCGATTGAAGGCGGCGCGCGCGCGGGGTATGTGAATCCCGATCAGACGACTTATGACTATCTGCGGGGACGCACTTATGCACCTTCGGGCGAGGTATTTGATCGCGCGGTTTCCTGGTGGCGTTCTATGGCTTCTGATGCCGATGCCGATTACGACGATGTTTATCATCTCGATGGCTCTGCTCTTGAGCCTACTGTGACATGGGGTATTACGCCGGGGCAGGCACTCTTTGTGTCAGAAAAGGTGCCAGCTTTGACGGATCTGCCCGACGATGAGCGCGATGTTGCAGCCGAAGCGTATGATTATATGGACTTAAAACCGGGTACCGCTATATCTGGTATGCCTATTGACGTGGCTTTTGTGGGGTCGTGTACCAATAGTCGCATTTCCGATCTCAGAGAAGCTGCCAGAGTTGTTGAGGGCCACAAGGTGGCCGATGGTGTCAAAGCGCTGGTCGTGCCGGGATCCAAATCCGTTCTCAAGACTGCCGAATCTGAGGGATTACACCACGTTTTTGAAGATGCGGGCTTTGAATGGCGCGGTGCGGGGTGTTCGATGTGTTTGGCTATGAATCCCGACAAATTACAGGGTCGCGAAGTGTGCGCGTCGTCGAGTAATCGCAATTTCAAAGGGCGTCAGGGCAGCCCCACGGGGCGTACGCTCTTGATGAGTCCCGCAATGGTCGCAGCCGCGGCTGTCGCCGGTGAGGTTATTGACGTACGCGCGATGTGAAGAGAGGGTATTTATGAATGCATCTGTAATTCAGCAGGTAGAAGGACGCGCGATTCCCGTTCGGGGAAATGATATCGATACCGATCGCATTATTCCCGCGCGGTATCTTCGCGCTATTACGTTTGACGGCCTGGGTGAGCACGCATTTGAAGACGACCGCAAATCAAATCCCGATCACCCATTTGATGATTCGCGCTATCAGGGCGCATCTATACTCATCGTCAATGGCAATTTCGGGTGTGGGTCTTCGAGAGAACACGCGCCCCAGGCTCTGATGCGCTGGGGAATTGTAGCCATTGTAGGCGAATCTTTTGCCGAGATTTTTCTGGGCAATTGCACGGCTATGGGCGTGCCTTGCTTGACGGCCTCAACCGGGGATATTGTCGAGATACAGGACGCAGCCGAAGCAGATCCGCAACGGGAAATGGCGGTTGATCTCAAAGAAAAAAAATTGATATTTGGCGATATAGAAGTCGATCTCCAAATTGCAGAAGGCAATCGGCTCCAACTCATCGAAGGTGCGTGGGATGCGACGGGCATGCTCCTCGAAGGCCGCGGTGCGGTGCGGGAGGTTGCCGATAAACTTCCCTATGTTACGGGCTTTTAATCTTTTTTACGCCCGCTTCTCGCGGGCATTTTTGCGAGTTATTATGCATTCTCATATGCGAACAGGCAGGAGATATTATCCGGGCACTCGTTGCCCGGAGGCCATTGGTTTGGGTATTGGATCGTTTTACATGCTCTCTCTTTTTTAATCCCAAACCGGAGGAAATCACATGTCTGAACTTGTACAAATCTACGATTCGACCCTTCGAGATGGCGCGCAAGCCGAGGGTATTTCATTTTCGGCTGAAGACAAAACCATGATTGCTCAGTATCTCGATGCGATGGGCATTCACTATGTTGAAGGCGGTTGGCCCAATCCGACGAATCCCAAGGATCTCGAATTTTTTGACCGCGTGCGCGATCTCGAATTTCACAATACCAAAATCGTCGCTTTTGGCAGTACATGCAGGGTTGACAATCCGCCCGAAGACGATCCCACTCTTACCACTTTGCTCAAGGCAGGAACAGAGGCCATCACGCTCTTCGGGAAAAGCTGGACGCTTCATGTGACCGATGTGTTGCGGGCAACACTGGACGAGAACCTGCAAATTATCAGGGATTCTTGCGCCTGGCTCAAGGAAAATGGGCGAGAAGTTATTTATGATGCCGAACACTTTTTTGACGGTTACAAAGCCGATTCTGAATACGCGCTGGAAACACTGTTGGCCGCGCAAGCAGGCGGAGCCGAGGTGCTCGTTTTGTGCGATACCAATGGTGGCATGATGCCATATCAGATACAGGAGATTATCAGTGCCATTCAACCCAGGCTCGATGTGCCTTTGGGTATTCACACGCACAACGACGCGGGAATGGCTGTGGCCAATAGCATTGTCGCACTCGAAATGGGTGCTACACATGTGCAGGGGACTATCAATGGATATGGGGAACGCTGTGGCAATGCCAATCTGTGTTCGGTGATTCCAAATATTGAATTTAAGTTGGGGATGAAAGCTATTGGCGCGACAAATCTGAAAAGACTTATGGAATTATCGCGCTTTGTCAGCGAGATAGCCAATGTCTATCACGATCACCGCCAACCTTATGTGGGCGAGAGTGCTTTTGCACATAAAGCGGGGGTTCACGTCGATGCGATGCTCAAACAACCCGCCGCGTATGAACACTGCGATGCAGAATCTGTGGGCAATCAGCGTCGTTTTCTGCTTTCAGAGCAATCGGGTGGCGGGGCTGTTGCCGCCAAATTGCACCATTTGATTCCGGGGCTGGACAAACGCCATCCAACCGTCCAAAAATTGCTGCAAAAAATTAAGCAACTCGAACACGAGGGCTATGTTTTTGAAGCTGCCGAAGCGTCGTTTGAAATTATCGCCCGTCAGATATTGGGCAGTATTCGCAGACCGTTCAAGCTTATCAATTACAGGACGATTAATCGCAAAAGTGCTGCAGGCTCTGAAGTAGAAGCTATTGTGAAAATAGAAATTGAAGGAGAGATCTATCACACGGTTGGCGAAGGCAATGGTCCCGTCAATGCCCTTGACTCGGCTTTGCGCCGGGCACTTGAAGGCGTGTATCCCACGCTTAAAGATGTGCGCCTTGAAGACTACAAAGTGCGCGTGTTATCCAGTGCCGAAGGCACAGCAGCCAAAATAAGGGTGCTGATCGAGTCCTCTGACCGGCGGCGCGTGTGGAGTACTGTGGGTGTATCTGAAAATATCATTGAAGCCAGTTGGATCGCACTGCGAGATAGTTTGATCTATAAGTTGCTGCTCGATGGCGTTATCGTCGTTGACTGATCCTTTTCAAAGAGTATTGTATGCAAATCAATTCTCGCCGCATTGAACGTTTGCCGCCCTATGTTTTTCACGAGGTCAATGCCCGCAAAATGTACCTGCGGCGCAAGGGTGTTGATATTATTGATCTGGGCATGGGCAATCCCGACCAGCCGACACCGCCACATATTATTGACAAACTCACTGAGGTTGTCCGCGACCCCAAGACGCATGGGTATTCGCCATCGGCGGGCCTTCCAGCGTTGAGGCGGGCGATTTGTCGCCATTACAAACGCCGTTTTGACGTTGATCTCGATCCGGAGACTGAAGCGATTGTCACGATTGGCTCGAAAGAGGGATTGGCACATATTTGCCTCGCGCTTCTCGATCCGGGCGATCTCGCCATTGTGCCAAATCCGGCGTATCCCCTGCATCTCTATGGCGTTGCGATTGCCAATGGCAATGTCTTCAGCATGCCTTTGCGACCGGAAAAAGAATTTGTGCCAGATCTGCAAATGATTCCGCGGGAACTGTGGCCCAAACCCAAAGTGATGATTTTTAATTTTCCTCACAATCCTACGACAGCTACCGTTGATATTTCTTTTTTTGAGGAGATTGTGGATTTTGCCCGCCGCCAAAATATCATTGTTATCCACGATATGGCCTATTCGGATATTGCGTTTGACGATACCCGCGTGCCGAGTCTTTTACAGGTTAAAGGTGCGAAAGAAGTGGGGGTCGAATTTTACACCATGTCCAAGTCCTACAATATGGCCGGTTGGCGCGTCGGGTTTTGCCTTGGAAATCCAGATGTGATTAAAGCGCTTTCCGTGATCAAAAATTACTACGATTACGGTGTTTTTACCCCCATACAGGTCGCTGCAATTTCCGCGCTTGATGGTCCGCAAGATTGCGTACAGCAATCGGCCGCTATGTATCAGAGCCGCAGGGATACGCTGGTAGAAGGTCTCAATCGCATCGGGTGGCCCGTCAACAAGCCCAAGGCGTCGATGTTTGTTTGGGCGCCTATTCCAGAAAAGTATCGATATCTCGGTTCTATGAATTTTGCGCTCAAGCTCATGGAAGAGGCAGAACTGGCGGTTTCTCCCGGTATTGGTTTTGGCGATATGGGCGAGGGATATGTACGCATTTCATTGGTCGAAAATGAACACCGAATCCGCCAGGCTGTTCGCAATGTCAAACGCGCACTGTTTTGACCGTGGATTATGCGACGTTTGAGGCGAAAGTCAAAAAGCAACCACAGACTTGTCCCAGTACAAGGTAATAGATCATGATTACACAAATCGAGATCGGTGGTTATCGGCTTCTCGACGAATTTGAGGCCGACCTCACACAGCTAACAGTAGTTATAGGGGCGAATGCCGTTGGCAAGAGTACGCTAATTAGTTGCTTAGAACTGATTGCTCGGTGTAACACGGTGCCAGTAAATGCCGCAATGAGCTGGCAAGGGGGGACAACCTCTCTTCTTACAGTAGGGAACGAAAATCGACGGTTGACATGGAAGATCACTTTTCATAAGTCCGCGGCGATTCCGTGGAATACTGTTCCATTGGAAAAGGGACAGTCCTTGGTGTACGAGGTCGTTCTCCAGGCCGATGCACAGAGCCAGATGTACCCGCAATACGAGGTTCTCAGGTATCGAGAACCAATGCAAGGATATGGCGATTCCTCCACATTACTGGAAGCAACTCCGGATCAACGACGCATATTTGACAGAAAACAACGTCAGTTGGTACCGTTTGATGAAGCACAATCTTCCCCTGATGTTGTCCGCGAGTCCGATTCGGTGGAAGCCACCTCAAAAAGCGGTCTGCTACAATCAGCACACCAGGAGCCAGCGTTGTTGCTGTCACAAATTCGCTTCTTCAACGAGTTTCCCATTCCCTCCTGGGTACGCGTTCTATTGGCAAATATGGCGTTCTATCCTGGTTTCGATGTGACGCGGTCTTCCGCGCTCCGCACCAGGGCCGCCGATATCAGACCGGTTACAGCATTATCGACTAACGGCGACAATTTGGGTACCGTGCTGCACGAAATCCTGACCCGATATGATTACCGTTCAGCAGCAGAAGAGTTACGCGATTTTCTGCGCGTAGCCTATCCCGCATTTGAGGAAATTCATTGCGATACCACGTATGGAACGCCGCCACAAGTGCTCGTCAGGGTGCGAGAGAAGGGCATGTCCCGCTCTATGGAGTTGTGGGAGTTGTCGGACGGTATGCTGCGATTCCTTTGCCTGGCGACTGCTCTGTTGGATCCTCACCCTCCACTCTTGGTGGCGATTGACGAACCGGAATTGGGTTTGCATCCCGGCCTGTTGCCGATTGTAGCAGAGATGATCAAGTTAGCGGCAGAGCGCACCCAGGTGCTCGTGACGACGCATAGTCCGGACTTGCTCAACTGTTTTGAGATAGGCGATATAGCCGTGATGGCGCGGGATATATATGACGCAAAGGTCGTGTGGCATCGTCCCGCGAGTCGCAATACGCTTTTGCCAATGCTCGACAACATTACCGGCGAAACCTTGGGCGACCTTCACCGTTCAGGCGAACTGGAGGCTGGCGCATGAAGGTGTGGGTTTTTGTGGAAGGAAATTCGGATGTTCAAGCATTGTCGGCATTATGGAGCGGCTGGAAGCAGCAACTTAGGGAGAAAGGCTGGGGTATTCAGCTAATATCTCTTGGAAACAAGTCCAACTATTTCAGAAATATTGGCCCCCGAGTGATCAGGAAGTTGTTGCATGATACAAGCGATCTGACTGTGGGATTACCGGATCTCTACCCTAATCGAGAATACGCGAATACGGACTACAAACACGATAATTTGAAACAACTTCAAGATGTGCAAACGCAACTCGTAAAACAGAATTTGCAACAGCAGGTCAGAAGGGCTGAAATTGACAGTCACCTGGCGCGTTTTTATGCCAGTGCGTTGAAATACGATTTGGAAGTGCTTCTCCTCGCTGCGACGAGTCAACTTCAATCCCGACTCAAGATGCGAAACAGGCCCAGCGGTTGGCGGCGGCCTCCTGAGGATCAAAACCAAAACAGGCCCCCAAAGAAAATTGTTGAGGAACTCTTTCGGCGGCATCTTAAGCGGGCTTATCTTGAAAATTCGGATAGCAATGCCATTCTCAGAAATGCAGACTTGCGAGAGGTGGCGGAACAGTGCCCGGCATTTCGCGATATGATTGATTGGATTGGGGAGAAGACAGGCGTACCTGGGTACTAAAAGATAGACATTCCGAATTACTACAATTGAGGTGTTTTGTGAACATTACAGAAAATACCATCTATCCTCCAAAAGGTTATGTGGCCGCGGGGCTTCATTGCGGTCTCAAAGAAGGGGATGATAAAGATCTCGCACTTATTTTTTCTGATCGAGTGGCTTCGGCAGCGGGGATGTTTACGACAAATCGCGTGTGTGCAGCACCGGTGCATCTCAATAGAGAACATTTGCAAGATGGACGGGCGCGAGCCGTTGTGGTCAATAGTAAGAATGCCAATGCGTGTACGGGAGATCAGGGCATGGCCGATGCGCGCCAGATGGCGCAATGGGTGGGCAGTGGATTGGGTATTATACCAGAAGATGTGCTGGTCAATTCGACGGGGGTCATCGGTGTGCCTCTTCCGATGGGGTGCCTTGAAGCGGGTATCCGAAATATTATTCCGCAACTCGATGTTGGAGGATGGGACGATGCTTCAGAGGCGATTATGACGACTGATACCGTGCCGAAGAAAGCATCTGTGCGATGTGAAATAGATGGTTGTGAAATTACCATTGCCGGGATCGCTAAGGGCGCGGGTATGATTGCGCCCAATATGGCGACTATGCTCGCTTTTGTGCTCACAGATGCAGCCCTTTCCCCCGGGGTACTCCAGGACGCGCTTTGTGAGGCTGTTACACAGTCTTTTAATTGTATTACTGTCGATGGCGATATGAGTACCAATGATACGGTTCTGGCTCTGGCAAATGGCGCGGCGAAGAAGAGCGAACTTACTGGCGAGGATCTCCGCACCTTCCAGGCTGCGCTCAATGCAGTCTGCATTAGTCTGGCCAAACAAATTGCACGCGATGGCGAGGGCGCGACCAAACTTATCACGGTTCGCGTTGATGGCGCAGCGACCGAGGCTGATGCACGCACTGTGGGGCTGTCTGTCGCCAACTCAAATCTGGTCAAGACTGCTGTTTTTGGGCGCGATCCCAACTGGGGGCGAATTTTGTGTGCGGTGGGTTATGCTGGCGTGGCGGTGGATCCCGACCGCACAGCCGTTTCAATGGCTGGCATCCCTATTTACGCCAACGGCGGTGGTCTTCCTTTTGACCAGGAGCGCGCTATCGAAGCTCTGAGTGCTTCCGATATAGATATCGACATCAATTTGAATATCGGTGAGGTATCTGCTATCATTTATACGTGTGATCTGACTTACGACTATGTCCGCATAAATGCGGAGTACACGACATAATTCCTCATGTCCAATTCTCCCTTTACACAGCGCGTTCTCAATATCCAGGCTTCTGCGACGGTATCGGCTTTTGCCAGAGCAGGTGAACTGAAACGGCAGGGTGTAGATCTAATTTCTCTCGTTGCAGGGGAACCCGATTTTGAGACTCCTGAACATATAAAAGATGCTGCGGTTCGCGCTATTAAAGCGGGCCATACGCGATATTCAAATCCCGCGTCGGGTATTCCCGAACTCAAACTCGCGATATGCGACAAATTTGAGCGCGATAATAATTTGCATTATGTTCCCTCGCAAATTATCGTGACGTGTGGGGCAAAACAAACGATCTTTGACGCCATTATTGCTTTAATAGAGGAAGGGGATGAGGCCGTTATTCCCGCCCCTTATTGGACGAGCTATGCCGATCAGGTGCGCTTAATGGGTGGCAATCCGATCATTGTGCCGACTACACAAGACTCGGATTTTTGCATGACGGCGCGACAACTCCAGGATGCTATTACCCCACGAACAAAATTTGTGCTTTTAAATAGTCCCTGTAACCCGACGGGAACTGTTTATACCCGCGAGAATCTGAATGCACTGGCCGATGTGATTGCGGGTGCTAATGTCTATGTGATTGCCGATGAAATCTACGAAAATCTTCTCTATGGAGATGCCGAGCATGTGTCTATCGCCGCTTTGTTGCCCGAGTTGGCAGATAGAACACTGACTGTCAATGGCGTGTCAAAATCCTATGCAATGACCGGATGGCGTGTGGGGTATGGCGCAGGTCCCCAGAATTTGATCGACTTGATGATCAAAGTTCAGACCCAGGAAACTACTAATACCTGTACGATTTCCCAATACGCCGCGCTCGAAGCCCTTACAGGACCTCAAGATTGCGTCGAAGTGATGCGACAAGCTTATGTTAAACGACGCAATCAAATCGTTTCTCGCCTCAATCGGATGCCGGGTGTGTCTTGTAATATGCCCCGGGGCGCGTTTTATGTTTTTCCCGATATCTCTGAATATATTGGCAAGCCGTCATCTTGCGGGCATATTGATAGCGATGTTGCGCTTTGCAATTTTCTGCTCGAAGAAGCGCGTGTCGCCTGTGTTCCCGGTACGGGGTTTGGAGCACCGGGATATTTGCGGTTTTCATACTCAGCGTCACCCGAGCAAATCGCCCAGGGCATGGATCGCATTGAAGCGGCGTTGACCGCACTTTTATAAAGGACGATCATTTATGAGCGACCGATCTTATCTCGACTTTGAACAGCCTCTGGCCGACTTAGAAAAAAAAATCTCCGCGCTTCAGGAACGGGCCAAAGCGGAGGGTCTGGATGTGACTGACGCAATTGACGTTCTCGAGAAACGCCGCGAGAAACTCGAACGCGATATTTTTCGCAATCTCACGCGGTGGCAAAAATACCAGCTATCGCGCCACCCTCAGCGACCTTATTCACTGGATTATATCGACCGTATAACTTCTGATTTTATCGAATTACACGGCGATCGCTGTAGTGGGAATGATCAGGCGATTGTCGGGGGATTGGCGTATTTTGAAGGCCAACCCATCGTCGTTATCGGACAACAAAAAGGGCGCAATACAAGCGAGAATCTCAAGCGCAATTTTGGCCTTCCACATCCGGAAGGATATCGCAAAGCCTTGAGGTTGATGCAGTTGGCTGCCAAATTTGGTCGTCCCGTGCTGTGTATGGTCGATACACCGGGCGCGTTTCCAGGGCTGGCCTCGGAACAGCGAAGTATATCAGAAGCCATTGCTCGCAACCTTTTAGAGATGGCACGGCTACCCGTTCCTATTGTCGTTGCAGTCATCGGTGAAGGCGCGAGCGGAGGGGCACTGGGCATTGGTGTAGGCGACCAAATTCTCATGCTCGAAAATGCCTGGTATTCCGTGATCAATCCCGAATCCTGTTCGCTCATTCTCTGGCGCAACCGGGACAAACGCACAGAAGCTGCAGAAGCTATGAAAATCGCGGCAGAAGATCTCCTGGACCTCGGTGTTATTGATTGCATTGTGCCAGAGCCTTATGGGGGGGCACATCGCAACTTTGAGTTGGCTGCGCAAAATCTGAAGAAAGCCGTTTCAGACGCACTTGCAGCGATTGCCAAAGTCCCTTCTGAAAATCTTCCAGAATTACGGGTTGAGAAATTCAATCGAATGGGGATTTGGGAAGAATCTCATAGATAGCGATATATCACATCCCGCCTGAAATTCATGTCGGAAAATCTTGCAAATTTTTTTTTTATTTAGCGATGTTCTTAAGTTTCAAGACCTTATTTCAATCGCGTAAAAAAAACCGACATTAAAGGGCAATTTAGTAGTTGACGAGCGGACTTTCACCATATATATTCTATGTGTGCTTCGAAAAAGAAATTTTTTATATCTCTATAATTTTAATATAGTTATGGGTGTTTCTATTTGGGTGGATGGAGGTTGCTCTAATCTTTAAGCCCTGAATTGGTCCAGGAGGAATTTGGGTTGGCCTTTAACGGTCAAACTATGGTATTACCGGGGGAGATAATACTATGGTACTGGCCGACAATATGAAGAAACCACATCCCTATTTCAGTGCACTCCAATTAGTGGAGGCTGATGGAAAAGATACCTTCATCCACCTGAACAAAAAAGCGATCCTATCTGGATCGCTTTTTTTATTTTTTTTCAGTTTTGAGCCACGGCGCAATATCGATATGTCCGCGATCTATTCTCACTGCGATTGCACCCGAATGATCGGTTCTCCAAATTTGTATCCCCATATCGCGAAAGCGCTGTACAACTTCTGGCGAAGGATGTCGGAACTTATTGTTTTTTCCGCACGATATGGTCACAACGCTGGGATTGACACCCTCGAGAAACTCTGGTGTTGAGGATGTGCGCGAGCCGTGATGCGCGGCTTTGAGGATGTCGGACCGCAGGCGATGACCCCAGCGCCTCAGATCGCCATCTGTCTCGTGCTCTATGTCTCCGGTCAACAATATCGATGTTCCCTGATAGACGATTCTAATGACGACCGAACCATTGTTCACGCCATCAGGCGCCGATCCCGAGTCGGAGACATAAGCCGGTGTCGGATGTAGCACCAGACCGCCAATCCCCACCAGGCTATCTCCCGCAGCCACAGCCTGATATCTGATGCCTTTTGTCTTTACGACCTCTTGAAGCCGTTTGCCCGTAAAAGAATCAACGTGCTGTCCCGCATCGAGATAATGACCTACCGATATCTGTTCCAAAACGGAAATTAGGCCACCAATATGATCGGCATGCGGGTGAGATCCCACCACGACATCTATATGATTAACACTCTGACTTTTGAGAAATGGCAGAATTACGCGCTCTCCCATGTCAGTGTATTGCGTGCGAATACCACCATCGACCAGAAGTGTTCGCCCATTCGGATATTTGCAAAAAATAGCATCGCCCTGACCGACATCGAGAAAATAGATTTCAAGGGTTGACTCTGTTTGCCAGATATTTTTCCAGATTCCGATATTTGCCAGAACAAGGGCGATTATGAGACAATAAGTACCCCAAATTCGTCTGACAGTAGAGTGAATCAGAGGAATCAGGACCAGATAAATAGCAAAGATAACCCAGGAGGGACGCGCAACTTCAAAGGCAGCCCACTCTGGCTCGGCCATGAATTTTGCACATTGGATTGTCCCGCTCAAAATTAGCCAATTCGCGGCGTTTAATATCGTCGCCAGGGGTTCCCAACAGGCGAAAGCCAATACAGTCAGAAGTCCCAGTGCAACGCCAACGCCTATGAGCGGTACGATAATTAAATTTGCAATTAAGCCAATAACCGATACCAGACCAAAATATGCGACAACAAAGGGTAGGGTCGTTGCCTGAGCGGCGAGAGAAACCGCCAGCGGTCCTGCGACACAGGTATCGTACCATCCCTTTTTTTGGGGTAAGAAGTCACGCAATGGGCGATAAAAAATCAAAATGCCACCCGTGGCTACAAATGACAGTTGAAAACCCACATCGAACAGGTCCTGTGGTCGAGCGATCAACAGTCCCAAGCCCGCTATGCCCAGGATATTTCCACCGTCTATATCGCGCTGCCCCACCATGCCCAAAAGTGCCACACATCCCATTGTCGAAGCGCGCACGACCGAGGGGGGCAATCCGGTTATCAACGCGTAAAGTACCAGCGCACAGATTGTTAGCATGGCAGTGATACCCCGCCCAATTCCCAGTATCTTCAGGATAAAAAATACAGCACCAGCAATCAATCCTACGTGAAGCCCAGATACCGCTAAGACGTGATTGACGCCCGTTTGTGCGAATGCGGTTTTAACTTCTTCTGGCACCGCATGCTTTGCGCCTAAAAGCACTCCTTTTAAGAGGCCAGCAGGTCCCCCGGAAAGATTCTGATCAATTGCACGGCGAATGAGATTTCTAACGGGCAATACGATCTGTGCCCACCAGTCATCTTTTTCCCGTCGATGTGCAATAACCTGAGAAGGCTTTTGCACCGTGCCCAAAGCATCAATGCCCCTTCGTTTCAGAAATTCGCGGTAATCAAATGCACCCGGATTTCGCGGGGGACCCGGTTGATAGAGTTGTATCTGCAATTGCATTCGATCCCCGTAAGCGGGCAATGCAGTACCCGCCTTAAACCTTATCAGCGCCCTGCCGCTTACAGCGCGAGCCGTGTCTTTGAAGACGATTTGAAGTACGTTAAATACGGTGCGATAATCGCCATCGATGCGTTCGGGGTCCGACGAGACCAATCCTTCGACTTCGACAAGTGTGCGATCTGCAGGTAAGAACAGGACAAAGTGATCTACAGCGCGTTCCAGGCTCTGCGCGCTTCTCAATGCACCCAGCAAAACGAGAAGGCCCGCAAAAAGGATGCTCATTTTTCCTTTATTCCATTGCCACCACAGCCCCACGCCACAAAGACAGATCAGGGTAAAGGCGCAGAGTATGGTGGGTGCTGGAAATACCCCAACATATCTGTGTAAACCGATTCCCAAAGCAAAGTACAGCGCAGTCCACAATGCGGGTCGTCTCATGTTGTTTCCTTTTTTGATCCCGTATTGTGGCAATTTTCGTGCCAGCTCTCATGGCGTGCTCATTTCCGCTATTTGAGGAAAAAACTGTTCACATGACTGAAAAAAATGTTCCCCTTTTCGTCATTGACTTTCCCCATGTGAGATGGTATATTTTCAAAACTATATGCTTTAGTGGAAGTTAGGATCGTTCTCTCTTTGCGTTTGGTGCGGGCCGTTATTATGCAGATTCGCCTGACGCTCGAATACGATGGGACCGACTTTAAGGGCTGGCAAATTCAGCCCGACCAACGCACGGTCCAGGGCGAGCTTCAGGCACGCCTTGAGCAACTCTATGGCGCACCGGTCCCGGTTACGGCGTCTGGTCGTACAGATGCAGGCGTTCACGCACTCGGGCAGGTCGTCAATTTTACGCCTACACGCGATATTCCGCTCAATCGCTTGCAGCACGCGCTCAACGGCATGTTACCACCCGATGTTGCTGTCAAAAGTGCCGATTATGTCGGCCCTGACTTTCACGCGCGTTTCGATGCCCAGCGCCGTCATTATTTTTATTGCATCCGGCATAACAAACAGCCTATTGGTCGGCATTATGCGTGGTATATGCGCGGCGAACTCGATCTCAATGTAATAAAACGGGCGAGCAAAATTCTCATTGGCCAACACGACTTTACGTCCTTTTGTGTGGCGGCCAATGAAAAAGAAAATCGAGTCTGCCAGGTCTATACCTGCGATTGGCAACGGCAGGGCGACGAAATCGTATTTCATATTTCCGGTAATCGCTTTTTGCGCGCAATGGTGCGCAGCATCGTTGGCACCCTCGTAGAAATGGGCCGAGGGGCGCGACCAGCCGAATCTATGCACGATATTCTCGGTGCTCGCAACCGACAAAGTGCCGGAGAATCCGCTCCTGCCCAGGGTTTGTTTCTCGAAAGGGTGATTTACGACGATGAACTCCCGTGAGGATGAGTGCCGTGAAGCACCCCCTGCTGATTTTGCTATTGGGCCTGTGCATTGGTCTGGCACTATTTCCCCTGCTCAATCGGTCTTCGTCCAACACGAGCGCGGTAAGTACAAGTATTGAGACTTCGCGCCGAAATGCCATTGTTCGAGCGGTTGAAAATGTGGCGCCAGCAGTCGTTAGTATCAATACGGTTTACGATCGGGATTATCCCCGATATCCCGATCACTTTTTTGAACCCTTTGAACCCTTTTCCAACAGGCAGCGCATTCCCGGAATCGGCTCGGGGTTCGTGATACAGACCGATGGTTATATCCTGACCAGTAGCCATGTTGTCGATGGAGCACAGGAAATTTTTGTAATCTTTCCCGACGGTCGTCGCTTTGATGTTCTCGATGTTTTTATAGATCGTCAATGGGATCTTGCCGTTGTGCAGATCGATGCCGATAGTCTCTATGTTCCCGAGATTGGGACATCTGAAGGCGTTATTATTGGCGAATGGGCAATCGCGCTTGGAAACCCTTTTGGCTTGCATTTTGAAGATCTCAATCCCACCGTTACGGTTGGTGTTATTAGTGCGGTAGATCGCATTGTTCGCCCAGAGCAAAACGAACGCGCCTACAAAGGCATGATTCAAACGGACGCTTCAATTAACCCCGGCAACAGCGGGGGTCCTCTGGTGAATAGCCTCGGTCGCGTTATTGGCGTTAATTCGTTTATTTTTTCACAAGGTGGATCGCTGGGCATCGGTTTTGCAGTGCCTATTGATCGCGCAATCCAGGTGGCCTGTCAGCTCATTGACCAGGGTAGCCGCGAGTTCTGGACCGGGTTGGACATTCACAATCTCAACTCGCATATTGCTCGCACTCTTGGGGTTCACACAATTAAAGGTGCTTTGATTACCGTCGTTGATCCCCTCAGCCCAGGCGAAAGTGCCGGGTTGTTGCCCGGTGATGTGATTGTGATGGTCAATGAGAAAAATACCAGTAATGCTGATGAAGTCGTAGATGCTTTTCGATACGCGGCTGTTGGCGATACATTTAATTTCAAAATTTTGCGCGGGCAAGACCGCGTATTTGATACCCAACTCGTCTTGGAAGCCGACCCGCGCAACGAGTAATCCCCGATTGGAGCCTTGTCAATGAATGCCAAAGCAGCCCTGCCCAGCCTGTTTACCATTAGCAGTTTGTTTTGTGGTTTTTTATCTATGTACTATGCTGTGGATGGGCGTTTTATCGCTGCAGCTCTTCTCATCGTTATTGCGGGATTTCTCGATGCGTGCGACGGAAAAGTTGCGCGGTATCTCCATACGTCCAGCACCTTTGGCGTCCAATTTGACTCCATTGTCGATGTCTGCTCTTTTGGCGTGGCTCCAGCTCTGCTCATGTTTTACTATCTCGATACTTTGCTGGTCATTCGCTGGTTGCCTTTTGGCGTTTGTTTTTTGTTTCTTCTGTGTGGTGCGCTGAGGCTGGCGCGTTTCAACACACAATTAAAGGGTTTTGACAAAGAGAATTTTTCCGGCCTCCCGATTCCAACGGCAGCGGGTACATTGGCCGCATATATTCTTTTTACAGAACATGTGTGGCAGAGCAGCACTCACGCACCTCATTTTGCTATCGCCCTGTGCATTGTGCTCTCATTTCTCATGATCAGCACAATGGAGTACAACGCGTTTTCGAGGTTATCAATCGAAACCAGACGCGGCCGCATCCGCTTGTTTTTTTTACTATGTATTATTGTGCTCATGTTTTTTTATACTTATGAAGTATTCTTTCCCGTGGCACTCGCCATTTCCCTATCTGGCCTGTTCAGATGGTTGTATTATGCCATCACAGATCGTGAAGTGGCAGATGTACGGGACTAAAATTCACCTTTTTTGCAAAGCGTGGTTATGGGGCGAAGAAGTCTGGGAATTCTCATTGTTGCGATTTTTGTCGGCATTCTTGCTGGCAACGTAGTTGGTCAGGTTCTGGCTGTTATTTTTGACAGTCTTGGCCTGGAAAATAATGTAGCACAAAAAGTGCTTGTTGAATCTTATGTCTATAGGCTCAATCCCATTGAAATCAACTTGATCATTATGACCTTTACATTGGGTTTTTCAATCGACTTCAATGTGTTGAGCTTTCTCGGTATTGGGATAGCCTGGTACTACGTTAAGTATTCCTATTGAGTTATTTCAGGAGGTGTGACATGTTCGGCATGGGACCGTGGGAAATCGTATTGATTTTGGTCGTTGTCCTGCTGGTGTTTGGTGCAAAACGCATTCCCGAAATTGCCCAGTCTCTCGGCAAGGGCATTACCGAATTTAAGCGCGGCGTAAAGGACGTTCAGACGGAAATAGAAAATAACGTCAATGTTGCTCCGCCCCCCGAACCGCAACCCACACAGACCACACAGACCACATCGGGTACAGAAACAAAATCGTAATCTGGAGGCAGGGTGGCTGACGATTCTGTTTTTTCCGCCCAAACAGTGCGGGGGCTTGTACACGGCATTCGCAGGGGAACACATACAGCCCGCGAAATAACGGAAGAGATCCTCGCGCACATCCAAAATACAAACCCCGATATCAATGCCTTCATCACCATTGATGAAGAAGGCGCGCTCAAAGCTGCAGATGCTGTCGATCAAAAGGCCGCAGAGGGCCAGGTCCTCGGCCCTCTCGCAGGCGTCCCGATTGCTCTGAAAGATGTGTTGTGTACCAAAGGGCTACGCACGACCTGCGCTTCAAGAATTCTCGACAATTTTATCCCACCTTATGACGCAACCGTTGTTACCCGTCTGCGTCAAGCCGATGCAATCATCCTGGGCAAACTCAATATGGATGAGTTTGCCATGGGTTCTTCCAGCGAAAATTCTCATTTTGGCTCGGTCAAAAATCCACGCGATCAAACCCGCGTAACAGGCGGGTCCAGCGGTGGCTCTGCTGCCGCTATTGCCGCTGGTCAGGCTCTTATGACCCTGGGGTCTGACACTGGAGGGTCTATTCGTCTGCCCGCTTCTTTTTGCGGTGTGGTGGGGCTTAAACCCACTTATGGGCGCGTTTCTCGTTATGGCTTGATCGCTTATGCCTCTTCGCTTGACCAGATTGGCCCCTTTGCGCGTACTGTCGAAGATGCGGCCACTCTGCTCGGCGTCATTGCCGGGCACGATCCCCGCGATTCTACTTCTGCACATGTATCGGTGCCCGATTACCTTTTGGCCTGTCAAAGAGGTGTTGATGGCCTTACTATTGGCTTGCCGACAGAGTTTTTTGGCGAAGGTCTGCAATCCGATGTTCGCGATGCTGTTATGCAAGGGGTCGAAATTTTAAAACAAAATGGCGCGTCTATTCGGGAAGTTTCGCTGCCAACTGCCGGCCATTCCGCTTTTGCTATTGCCGCTTATTATATTATCGCTACGGCTGAGGCGTCGTCAAATTTGTCGCGTTACGATGGGGTGAAATACGGCTTTCGCGATGAGGCGGAAAGCCTGATTGATATGTATGTTCAAACGCGCAGCAAGGGTTTTGGCGCGGAAGTCAAGCGTCGCATTATGCTGGGTACTTATGCGCTGAGTGCGGGGTATTACGATGCGTATTACCGCAAGGCGCAACAGGTGCGTACGCTTATTCGTCGGGATTTTGACCGCGCGTTTGAATCCTGCGATCTCCTCGCTTCGCCCGTATCTCCTACTCCGGCGTTTAAGCTGGGTGAAAAACTCGACGATCCGCTTCAGATGTATCTTTCCGATATTTATACCGTTTCTGTGAATCTCGCGGGTATTCCCGGCATTTCGGTGCCTTGTGGCACATCGACGGAAGGTCTGCCCGTGGGCTTGCAGTTGCTCGGCAACGCTTTTGCCGAGGAAACCATTTTGAGCGCGTCTGCGGTTGTTGAAAGAGAGTTGGCGTTATGAATTACGAATCTGTCATCGGTCTGGAAGTACACGCCCAACTTGCAACTACTACTAAAATTTTTTGCGGATGTAGCGCCGAATTTGGCGGCGATCCCAATACCCATGTCTGTCCGGTGTGTTTGGGCTTGCCTGGCGCGCTTCCCGTGCTGAATCAGAATGTTGTTGAAATGGCGATGCGCATTGCACTATCTGCAGGTTGTACTATTCAACCGCGCAGCCGTTTTTTGCGGAAGAATTATTTTTATCCCGATCTGCCCAAGGGGTATCAGATTTCGCAGTTTCAGTCCAATGAGGAGATGCCACTGGCTACTGGTGGGGGTGTTGACGTGCCTACGGAGGACGGTGGTACAAAGACGATTCGCCTTACGCGTATCCACATGGAAGAAGATGCTGGTAAGAGCATACACCAGGAAGCCTTTGTGGCTGCGGGGGAGTCTCTTGTGGATGTCAATCGCTGTGGGGTGCCGCTTATCGAGATTGTGAGTGAGCCGGATCTTTCGACGTCCGAAGAGGTGTTTCACTATCTGACGGGTTTACATCAACTGCTGGTGTACACGGGGGTGTCCGAAGGCGATATGGAGAAAGGACATATGCGGATTGATGCCAATGTGTCGATTCGACCCGTTGGAGAAACCCGGCTCGGTACGAAGGTTGAGATCAAAAATGTCAATTCTTTTCGCAATTGCCAGCGTGCTATTGAAACGGAAATTCAGCGGCAGATTGATTTGCTCGAGACTGGCGGTGAGATTGAGCAGGCGACGATGCTCTATGACCCCGATCGCAATATTTTGCGCGCTATGCGTACAAAAGAGGAGTCGGACGATTATCGCTATTTCCCCGATCCGGATCTGGTTCCCCTTGTCGTAGATCATGCCTGGGTTGAGCGCGTTCAGAGCCAGATTCCAGAGTTGCCCGAGGACAAACGCGCGCGGTTTGCAGAAGATTACGATATGTCTGCCGATCAGATCGATGTGCTTACCGCAGGTCGAGATGTTGCAGATTATTTTGAAGCTACGGTTGCGGCGGGTGTGAAGAGCAGGATTGCGGCCAATTGGATACAGGGCGATGTGATGCGCGTTCTCAATGAGCGGAAGATCGCGATTGGCGATTTGTGTGTCTCGGCTGAATCTCTCGCAGAATTGATCGGTTTGGTCGATAAGGGCGATATTAGCACCAATATCGCGCGAACGGTTTTTGACGATATGGTGGAGACAGGGGATAGTCCTGCGGCTATTGTGGAGAAGAAGGGGCTTGTGCAGATTAGCGATGCGGGTGAACTCGATGGCGTGATCGACCAGATTATTGCCGATAATCCAGACGAGGTGGAGCGGTTTAAAGGCGGGGACCAGAAGCTTATGGGGTTCTTTATGGGCCAGCTTATGAGAGCCACAAAAGGCCAGGCCAATCCCCAAAAAGCCAGTCAGTTGTTGCGGGAGAAATTAAGGTAAACGACAAAAATTAGCACAGTTATAAACTTTACGATGAATCGACATCAAAAGCTCTTGCTTCAAATTTTGCGTGGTACATCGGACGCCAATATTCATTTTCAATCTCTGTGTCGCTTGTTGCGCCATTTGAAATTTGAAGTGCGGATTCGCGGGGATCATCATATTTTTACCAAAGAAGGTATAATCGAAATCTTGAATATCCAGCCAAAGGGTAAGCAAGCCAAACCTTATCAAGTAAGACAGATTCGCAATGTAATTCTCAAATACCGATTGGGAGATCTAGGCGATGACTAATAATCACAAGTACGAAATCATCATATATTGGAGTGAGGAAGACGAGGCATTTATCGCTGAGGTACCGGAACTTGCGGGCTGTGCAGCAGATGGTTCGACATATTATGAGGCATTGCAAAATGTTGATGTCATTATCGAAGAATGGATTGAAACGGCGAAAAATTTAGGTCGTCCCATTCCCGAGCCAAAAGGACGGCTGATGTTTGCGTAAACAGCTATCAAAGGTTTCAATCCTGTTCATTGTCGTACATTCCTATTTTCAACCTGATAAATTACATCATCTTCTTAAGCCATAACCGGAGCACTCCGTCCCTCGCGCTCATACTTTTCCAACAAAGCCGTTAACTCTGCTACCACTTCGGGATGCTCTTCATATACATTCGTGGTTTCTTCTTTGTCTGTTTCCATATTATAGAGCTGTCCCTCAGTCTCAACCGTGCGATCCGTCTGAGTACCACCCGACTCTTGTCCCAATACCAGCTTCCACTCGCGCTTCCTGATCGCAAACATCCCCTGACCTGAGTGATGGACCGTCGCTTCTCGAATCGGTTTCTCAATTTCTTCGCCCAATATTAATGGCAAGATATTATAGCTGTCCTCACCCGCGTCTTCGGGCAGAGTCTCACCCAAAAGCGCCGCCACAGTCGCCAGCATGTCCGTCATGCAAATCGTTTCATCGCAAACTGTTCCCGCTGTCACCTTACCTGGCCAGCGTACCAGAAAAGGCACGCGATGTCCGCCTTCATATATATCTGTTTTATAACCCAAAAACTCTCCATTGCACCGATGGCTATACGTCAAATGTTTGCTTCCGCGCACATTGTGAATCCCTTCATCGATTCTGCCCAACAATTGCTGGGATGGCCAAACCTGACCATACCCATTGTCCGCCAATTCCTGCAACGCTTGCTCGGAATCGCCTGCCAGCGCACCGTTATCACTTGAAAAGATCACCAGCGTGTTATTGAGTACGCCGTGTTTTTCCAATTCTCCCAACAAACGCCCGACAATATCATCTAATTCTGCAACCTTATCACCTCTCAATCCCGCCTGACTTTTTCCAATCCACTTATGGGATGGCAAACACGGACGATGGATCGCCGACGATGGAAAATACAAAAAGAAAGGATCATCCTGCCGCTCTTCAAAATGCGTATTCAGCCACGCTTTTGCTTTGCTAAACAAAACCTGATCAATTTTCTCCGACGTATAATCCGGCGACATCAATCCCACAGGCGATTCGGTATCATACACTGGCCACTTCCGCTCATCCGGTTCCAAAACTGCGCGGTCATTTTCAATAAAACAATACGGCAGCATATTGTTTGACGCGTTCAATCCAAAAAAATAATCAAATCCACGATCCAGTGGGCTTCCCTTTAGTGGTTTGGTAAAATCAATCGCATCAATCTGATGCGGTGTCCAAACCTCCGGATCAAATGTCTCGCCATCTTTGGCCTGCCACCCCAAACCCAGATGCCATTTGCCAACCGCCGCGGTCGCATATCCATGTGATTTTAAAAGCGATGCCAGCGTCATTCGTCCTTCGTCTATCAGTGGTTTCGAAAAGTGTGGCAATACGATCCTCTTTAGCCAGGTGCGCCACGCATACCTTCCCGTCATCAATCCATATCGCGTAGGCGAACACATTGCCGAATTGGTATGTGCATCGGTAAACCGCATCCCTTCCGCTGCTATCCGATCCAGATTTGGTGTTGGAATCTTCGACTCGGGATTATTTGCTCGTACATCACCAAACCCGAGGTCATCTGCCAGAATAAAGACGATATTGGGTTGACTCATCATGATCTCCTTCCTCAGCCGCGTAGCCAGGCGCCTTCTGTGAATCTCTCGCCTAACCGACTGCTGAGTTTCTTCACGATATCTGGTTTTTCACGCGCGATGTTGTTCAGTTCATTGGGATCGTTTTTTAGGTCGTAAAGCTCATTCATATCGTTTTGGTTTTCGACCAGTTTGTGTGTTTTGGTGCGGATCAACCTGAAATTGCGAATTTGGCTGACCGATTCTGTGCGGTGATCATCCGTTTCGCCTCTTAAGATGGGTCCCAATGACTGTGCGTCGATATTTTCCTGCGGTGACAATCCGGCCCATTCGCAGATCGTCGCGTTGGTATCGATCAATTCTACGGGTTCATCCGATACCCTGCCCCCTTCAATGTTAGGTCCTGCGACAATAAGCGGCACGCGCAAAGAAGCCTCATAGGCCACGCTCTTGCCATAAAGCCCGTGGTCGCCCAGCATTTCACCGTGGTCGCTGGTAAATATAATGTACGTATTGTCCATCATGCCCCGCTTTTCAACCGCGTCTAATATTTCGCCAATTTGAGCGTCAATTAGCTCGATATACGCACAATATTGCCGGCGCGTCTTCAGGATCTCGGCCTCGGTCAGACCTTTTCTGCTATTTTCAACATTTTGGGGTTTACCTTTGCTCGTTGCTGGAATCGGAGCTGGCATTTCGGCGTTGCGATATCGTTCGGCATATTCGGTCGGGGGATCAAATGGGCTGTGTGGTCCCACAAAACTCACAAATAAATGCCAGGGGAAATCGTCTGGAATATCTTCGATCCATTGTACAGATCGCTGTCCAATGTACGTATCTGCAAATGCTTCTGTCGGCAGTACCGAATCATGACTTGTTTTGGGACCACTTCGCGCTGAATAATCATCGACAAATGCATCGAGTAATCCTTTTTCTTTTAAAAAATGATTGTAGGGTCCCTGGGGAATTCTGCCCCTGCCAGCATGGCTTTTGCCTTCGACTTCAACGGGATGGGTAAAGCCCCACATGTACGTAGCTGGCCTGTCTCCGTCGCGTCCATTGTACCCATCGGGTTTTGCCAGATCCAGTTTGCCCACGCAGCCGACGTAGTAATTGTGGTCGCGTAGCCGTTGATAATATGTCGTGGCTGTGCGTGGTAGAAAATTGTTATTACCCAGTGCGCCCAGGCGAACGGGTTGCAGGCCCGATGCGACTGCAATGCGAGATGGCGCGCAAACCGGGCAATTTGTTATACATTGTGTGAACTGAGTGCCGCGCTCAGCCAGCCGGTCCAGGTTGGGTGTTTTGACAAAATCAGCGCCCATTGATCCCAGATAATCCCATCGGTGCTGGTCGTCCATGATGTAGAGAATATTGGGTCGATTTTGAGACATAGGTTCTCCTTTGGGGTTGAGAGAGTTAATAATTTGATTTTTAGATCTTTTTCCGGTACTATGTCCATTGGCTTTGTTATGATACAAAAATTTGATGTTTGCGTAAACAGTCTATCAACTTTATGATAACCCTTATTGTTTTTGTCAAAAATCCAATTCCCGGATCGGTTAAGACCCGCTTGCAGACGCGCTATGCACCCGATCAGGTTGCAGCCCTTTATACCGCGTTTGTGCGCGATGTGCTGGCGCGGGCAGAGCGTATCGATGTCGATCAACGGGTGATCGCTTTTGATCCGCCCGATGCAGAGTCCGAGGTTCGCGCACTTTTTGGTGGTGGGAAGGCTCAATGGCAGTACGTTTCCCAGGTGCAGGATGATCTCGGTGTGCGTATGCGAGAAGCGCTTGTTCAACAACTCGACGCAGGTGCATCAGGAGCGGTTCTCATTGGGACGGATATCCCTTCTCTGCCAGCCTACCATATTACACAGGCATTCGATTTGTTGCGTACAAAGGATGTTGTTTTAGGTCCGAGTACAGATGGCGGATACTATCTCGTCGGTGTCTCGAGATCTACGCCGGAAATTTTCGAAGATGTGGAATGGAGCACGCCCGACGTTTTGTCTCAGACCATTGACCGCGTTCAGCGTGCTGGACATACGCTCGGTCTCGTTCCTCCCTATTTTGATGTCGATACGCCGGAGGAACTCGATTTTCTTCTCGCCCATGCGCGCGCTACAAAATTCGCTACGGGCATAGATCCCCTACCGCACACACATGCCTGTTTGTCTAACTTGACTTGATCTTTTTGGGCGCGTATCTTGCGAAGCCTTCATTTAGAGATAGGAGTTCTCAATGATTATTCGCTATGTTCTCGCGCTTTTCTTTGCTTTTTCTTGTCTGCACCCCGCAATTGCTCAGGAACGCTACAAATTTGCTTTTGTCACGCATGGTGGGCCGGGAAATCCATTCTGGAATGTGGTGATTAAGGGTATGGAAGATGCGGCCAAGCGCTATGACGTCGATGTGCAATGGTTGAGTAATCCCACATTTTCAATCGCGGATATGCCCAATTTTCTCGATGATGCGATTGCAAATAAGGTCAATGGCATTGGGATTACGTGTCCGGATCCCGAAGCCATTCGGGAGAGCGTTGAGCGCGCACACGCGGCGGGTATTCCCATTATTGTGCTCAATACGGCGGATCCCAACGCGGGGGGAGATCACGCACTGCCCACGCAATTTTACGTGGGTGCCAGCGAGTATCTCGGCGGTCAATCTAATGCAAAAGCCATTCTCGCCGAGGCGAAAAAGCGCGGTGTCTCGGTTCAACGCGCCGTATGTCCTATACAGGAACTCGGGCACAGTGGTCTCGAAGCGCGGTTTGCCGGATTTTCGAGCATTTTTAGGGAAAGAGACATTGTCGTAGATGGTTTGACTATATCTAATGATGTCGAGCAGTCTGCGGGCTTGTTGCGCGACTATTTTCTCGGGCATCCCGAAACCAATGCCATCGCTACCCTGGGACCACTGCCAGCGGATGCTTTTTATCTTTTTGTTGAGGAAGAGGGGAAAGAGGCCGGCGAAATTTTGCATGTTACCCACGATACGAGTACGTCTATATTTGACCATATTCAGAGGGGATATACGGTGCAGGCTGTCGATCAACAGCCCTATTTGCAGGGCTATCTGACTGTTTCCTTTTTGTATTTGAATAATGCTTATGGTCTTACTCTCGCCCAGGATGTGCTCACCGGTCCGTTCGCGATTAATGCAACAAATGTTGACCGCATTGCCAGATTAGTGGCCGCAGGTTATAGATAGGATTTCTGTTGAAGCCTTATGACGCCATTCGCACCCGTCTTGCGCGCTCTCCAGAAGCTGGCGCTGCAGCGGGTTTTTCTGTTATATTTTTGGTTTTCGCACTCGCCACGCCAGATACATTTCTCTCCCATAGCGCGATTTCATCCATTCTCAATAGTCAGGCTGTGCCGGGCATCCTCGCTATCGGTATTACGCTTTTGATGATTTCTGGAGAATTTGACCTTTCAGTTGGTTCTATTCTGGGGGTGTCTTCTCTCGCATTTCTCTATGCAACTGTAAATGGTGTACCTATTTTACTCGCGGCGGGAATTGGTTTAATTGTCGGCGGTATGCTCGGTCTGATCAACGGCTTGCTTCTCATATCGACGGGTATTCCATCTTTTATTATTACGCTGGGAACGATGCTCGCTTATCGCGCCATTCCTCTTACGGCTATTTCTGGGGGGCGCATTATTCGATATGCGGACTATTCGCGCGAGTCTCCAGTTCTCGAAGTGCCCGGTCTCGTGGTTTTCATTTTTACGCTTGCACTTTTTTTTGTTGTTTTATGGATAGCACGGGATATCTGGCGGGCGAGAAATCAATCCATAAAGTCCAAAATCCTGCTTGTTGCCGCGTTTCTTTGTTTTGCTTATCTCGTCTTCGAGGCACTTTTACCCCATCCTTTGATGCCGGTTAAAATTGATTTTTTTGACGCGCTCAACGGGCGCATTGGGACGGGTAATTATCGCACCAGCATTCTGTGGTGGATAGGGCTTACTTCAGTTTTTGCAATCGCGCTGAGTCAAACGCGTTTTGGGAACGCTGTTTTTGCCACCGGAGGCAATGCCCAGGCGGCGCGTTTGCAGGGTATTCATATTGACCGCGTGCGCGTAACCAATTTTGTCATTTCGGGTTTTCTCGCCGCGCTTGCGGGTATTATTCAGGTCGCACGCCTCAAGAGCGTTGATCCATTGCGCGGTACGGGGCTGGAGCTTGAGGTTATCGCCGCGGTTGTTATTGGCGGGACGCTTCTCACAGGGGGTTATGGCAGTCTGATCGGTTCGGCTATTGGCACTGCGCTGACGGGCATGTTGCGCACGGGGCTTGTTCTCATGCAGGTTCCCTCCAATGCCTTTCGAGGGGCTATTGGCGCTATTATGATCGCGGCTGTTGTGATTAACAATTTTGTGCGGAAAGAACGCTGAGGCTATATTTGGTTTTACTTGAGTTAAAAAATATCGGTCGTCGCTTTGGGCATATTGTCGCGCTGAAAGGCATTGATTTCACGCTTGAGGATGGTGAGGTTCTCGCGCTTTTAGGCGATAATGGGGCGGGCAAATCTACGCTGATTAAGGTGATTACGGGTGTTTATCCGCCGAGCGAAGGCGATATGTATTTTGGGGACGAGGTCATTCGATTTAACTCACCACAGGATGCTCGAGATCTGGGTATTGAGACCGTTTATCAGGATCTCGCGCTTGTGCCGAGTATGAGCATTTCGCGCAATTTTTATTTGGGGCGAGAACTCGTCAAGCAGGTCGGTCCGTTCACGCTTTGCGACCAGGCAGCGATGGATACAGGCGCGGCTGCGGCACTGGGTGAGATAGGTATTCACATTCGCAACGCCGGTGAATCCGTTGCCCGTCTTTCCGGTGGCGAGCGGCAATCGATTGCCATCGCCCGCGCTCTTCACTTTGGCTCTCGCGTGCTCATTCTCGATGAGCCGACTTCTGCGCTTTCCGTTGGCGAAACACGCAAGGTGCTGGGCTATATTGCGGCTGCTAAAGAAAAAGGTATAGGTGTTATTTTTATTACCCATAATATTTCCCATGTGTTTGAAGTTGCCGATCGGGCAACTATTCTCAGCCACGGTGAAAAGGTCGGTGATTTTCCGATCTGTGATGTCACGCAGGACGATATCGCAGCTATGGTGATGGGGCAGGGTATTCCCGAACATCTTTTAATTCCATGTCCAAACCACTCAAAACGACAGTAGAATCCACCGAGCGCAAAGTCGATCTTTCGCTAACCAGTAAGGTCCTCTGGATGACCTTACCCGTTGCTGGGGGAGGCATGATCGAGACGGCTGTGTATATGGCGCAACTCTTTATGATCGGGAAGCTCGGTCCCGTAGCTCTTTCTGCGGTGGGTATTGCCCAGGTATTTACGCGCGTGCTCTTCACTGCGATGATGTCCATTTCGAGAGGCGCACTGACGATGGTCGCACAGGCGATTGGTGCGGATTCTATGCGCGAAGCCAGCGCAGCGGCGAAGCAGGCGTTTTCCCTGCTTTTTTTGTTTAGTATTGCTTTTGGTCTGGGCAGTTTGGCTCTTTCGCCTTTTTTGATTCCGGCGATGACCTCTGATTCCGAGGTGGCGGCACTGGGTACGCCGTATTTACAGGTTTTCTTTTTGGGCGTTCCTTTTATGACGCTGAATCGCGCGATTGCGAGTTGCTTTCAGGGTGCTGGGGATACGCGCACGCCTTTTTATCTGAGTTTGATCAGTAGTAGCATTCAAATTGTAATGTGTTATCTCCTCATTTTTGGTCACTGGGGTTTGCCGGCATTGGGTGTTGTGGGGGCTGCTGTGGGCGGTCTTTTGGGGCGCAGTGCGGCAACTTTGATCGGGCTTGGATGTCTTTATAGCGGGCGTTTTGCGCTCGCGCTTTTGCCCGATACGTCCTACCGATTTAACTGGGATGTTGCGCGGCGCATTCTCAAGATTGGTGTTCCTTCCGGGCTTCAGGGGATTTTGCGCAATGGCTCAGGTGTGGTTTATCTCAAATTTATTGCAATGTCCTCATTATCTACAACTGCGGTTGCGGCGTATGCGATTGGGAATCAAGTGGAACACATTTTGCGGCGAACCGGGCTGGCTTTTGGCACGGTTGCAACGGCTATGGTGGGGCAGCATTTGGGGGCGAAAGAGCCCGCTGGTGCAGAGCGCCACGGTTGGACTATTCTCTTTATTTCTGTTGTGACCAATATTGCCCTGTCACTGCCCGCCGTGGTGTTTGCGGGGTTTTTCATGTCGTTTTTTACCGATGCACAGGAGGTGATCGGCATCGGTGTTATCTACCTTTATGCGATGGTCATTGCCGAACCATTTTTGTGTGCCGCCAATACGAGTAGCGGGAGTCTCAGAGGTGCCGGCGATACGATGCCTCCGATGTATTATACTCTGATTGCCCAATGGCTCGTTCGCCTGCCCGTCGCCTATGTTCTGGGGTTTACGCTTGGGTTTGATATTTACGGGATATGGGCCGCGCTCATTGTTTATAGTATTGTACAGGGCGCGCTTACCGTTCGCAAGTTTGCCCAGGGACATTGGAAGATGCATCAGATTTAATTTTTTACAAATTGTTTATAGACTATTGGCTAATTTGGGTATATAATTATGCTTTTTAGACGGAAAGACATATCGCCTAAGTATCATACGCGTGCATTTAGCCGCCAGGAGGATGATTGATGCCAAAATTATGTTATCGATACGTCTTCATATTGTGTGGCCTGATATTGATGTCATGGACGACACTGGTCGCCGAGACAACGGTGCTGGGAGATGCCCGGGCCAGTGTCGCGTTAACGCGTTTTGTGCAAGCTGTGGTTGATTCCAATCATCGCGTGCAGGCGGCACGCGCGGGTTTAGAAGCGAGTGGTGCGCTCAGGGATGCTGCGGCGCGCGCTCTTTACAATCCCGAGTTGTCGCTGGACGCTGAGAATGCACAAGCCAGGATACGCACACTATCGATTAGTCAGACGCTGGACTGGGGCGGCAAAGGCAAGGCGCGTACCGCAGTGGCGGAGTTGGATCGTCTCGTTGCCGAGGCGGAGTATCTGGATGTCCAATGGACGGTTGCGGTAGATTTGCTCAATGGTCTCGCGCAATACCAGACAGGCTTTGAACGCCATCGGCTGGCCGAGACGCGCCAGCAGTTGATGGAGGAGTTTGCGATGTTGGCGCAGCGCCGGTTTGAGGTCGGCGAGTTAGACCAGATAGAACTCGACCAGGCTCTCCTCTCCTTGACTGAGGCGCGTATTCAAAAAGCGATGACGGCTGCAGATCTGGCCGAAGCGCGGCAAGCGGTGTACAGCCTCGGCCCGCGAACCCCCGAGGCGCAGTGGCCCTCTCTTCCCGAAAAACTACCGGAGGTAATTGAGCAAGGCGCTGATACACAGGCTCTGGTGCAGACATTACCCGGGGTTGTAGCCGCGCGGCACCGGACCGACGCGGCTGACGCTGTTGTGAAACTGAGACGACGCGAACGGCTTCCAGACCTGACGCTGAATTTTACCGGCGGATACGAAGATGGCGAAAGGTTGATCGGTTTGGGTCTGTCCATTCCGCTTCCGATTCGGAACCGCTTTACACATGAAGTTACCGAGGCTATGGCAGAGCGCGTCCAGGCGCAGCAACTCGCCGATGATGCGATGCAGATGGCGCAGGCTTTTCTGACCAGTGCGGCAGAGCGCTATGAGTTATCGCGCAGTGCCTGGGACGAGTGGGAACAGATGGGGCGGAAAAGCCTGGACCGACAAAGCGAGCAACTGCGCCGACTCTGGCAGGCTGGGGATATGGATATGGCCGACTATTTTGGGCAATTGGGGGAGACCCTGGATATACAAGAGAGTACCCTTGATCTGCACGGTCAGGTCTGGCAGGCCTGGTTCGAGTGGCTCCGCGCATCGGGTCAGGTGGACGTCTGGCTCGGTCTTAAATGAATTACAACACACAAAGAATCGCATTGGAGGCCCTGATGACGATGTTGAAATTTTGGGCGGTGTGTCTGTGTTTGATACTGATCCAACCGGTGTATGCCGAGGAGGAGGGCCATGAGGGCACCGCAATTGAGCTGAGCGCAGAAGAACAGCGTGCGGCGGGTATTGCTATTGGCACGGTTGAACCGCGTGCGCTCAACGAGACCCTGCGGATTCCGGGCGAGGTCGTGATCAACGCGTACCGGTCTGTGCTCGTTACCCCGCGCATTACAGCACAGGTTGTGGCGCGTCATGCAAAACTCGGCGATGAAGTCGAAGTCGGTCAACGTCTGGTGGCGCTCTCGAGTGTTGAGATGGCTGAAGCGCAAGGGGCATTGATTGTCGCGAATCGAGAATGGCAACGCGTCAAGACCCTCGGTCGGCAGGCCGTGTCTGAGCAGCGCTATACCGAAGCGCATGTTGCACAACAACAGGCTCTTGCCAAAGTACTCGCTTATGGTATGACTCTGGCTCAGGCAGAGGCACTTATTCAATCGGGAGACGCCAGCAAAGCGACCGGTACCTTTGACTTGCTCGCCTCACAGGCGGGCACGGTGCTACAGGACGATTTTATTGTCGGCGAATTGATCGAGCCTGGCCGGGTACTCATTAGTATCAGCGACGAGTCGGTGATGTGGGTGAAAGCACATATGGTGCTGACCGCGTCATCCGAAATCGGTATTGGAGCCAATGTGCGGGTTATCCCCGATGGTATCAACTGGTTTCCAGGCACAGTCATTCAACTCCATCACCACCTCGACGAAAAGGTCCGAACTCAGGGCTTGCGCATTGAAGTGCCCAATAAGGCTCATCGCTTGCATTCGGGTCAGTTTGTCGAAGTAGAGGTTGTCACCGGAACGCGCGCACCAGTACTCGCTGTGCCGAGTGCGGCATTGATAATGGTCAAAGGCTCACCGACTGTATTCAAGATCGAGGACGGACATGAATTCCATGCCGAGGCTGTTGAGGTTGGTTCCACAGTGGGCGAGTGGACGGTCGTTCGCAGCGGGCTTATTGCAGGTGAAGAGATCGCCGTGACTGGTGTTTTCCACCTCAAGTCATTGATGCTCAAGTCTTCGCTTGGCGCAGGTCATGTACATTAGGAGAACTGCATGTTGGAAGCACTGGTAAATACTTCTCTGCGCTATAAATTCCTGGTGTTGATTGCCTTTGGAATCGTGGCTTTTTTGGGTTGGCGCGCGGTTGTAACCGTGCCGATCGATGCATTTCCAGATGTGACGCCCACTCAGGTCAATATCTATACCGAGTCTCCCGGGCTTGCCGCTGAGGATGTGGAGCAACTTCTCACTTTTCCCATCGAGTCCAGTATGGCCGGGTTGCCGAAGGTGAAAGAGATACGCTCTGTGAGTCTCTTCGGCTTGTCCTATGTCGCGGTCTATTTTGAAGACGATATGGATATCTACTTTGCGCGACGTCTCGTGATGGAGCGGTTGCAGGAGGTAGGGGAGCGCATCCCAGAAGGTTATGGCACGCCCGAGATGGGTCCCAATTCGTCCGGACTCGGTCAGGTTTTCTGGTACACACTGGAACGGGCGGATGAGAAGCTCAATGCGGCGATTACCGATATGGATTTGCGGACGTTGCACGACTGGAATGTACGTTTGATCTTGCGAACGGCCTCCGGCGTTGATGATGTCATTTCATGGGGGGGCCAGGAGCGACAATTTCAGGTTGTTATGGATCCTCTGAGTCTCATCAAATACGATCTGACTTTCACCGATGTCATGGAAGTGATTGAGGCCAATAACCGCCAGGTTGGCGGTCAATACGTTAATCTCGGTTCAGAGCAATACCTCGTGCGCGGCCTGGGTCTGGTCAGAAACGAGCGGGACATCGGCGATATGGTGGTTAAGGTCGAAGGCGGTGCGCCGGTATATTTGCGCGATATCGCCGATATCCGCCAGGGGGGCGCACTCCGTTTTGGTGCTGTGACACGCGATGGCAAGGAAGTCGTCCTCGGGATGGTGCTCTCGCGCATCGGTGAGAATGCCGCCCGGGTGGTTGAAGCGACGAAGGAAAAGGTCGCTATTATCGATCAGTCGCTGCCAGAGGGCGTTGTTCTGCGACCCATTTACGAGCGTACCGATCTCGTTGAAGAGGCAGTGGGTACGGCTACGAATGCACTATTTCAAGGCGCGCTTCTGGTGGGTGTTATTCTGTTTTTGTTTCTCGGCGAATGGCGACCAGCAGTGGTTGTGATTGTCTCTATTCCGCTCACGATGCTCATTGCATTTGTGTTCATGGATGAAGCGGGCCTTTCGGCCAATCTCATGTCACTTGCCGGCCTCGCCATTGGTATTGGCATGATTGTCGATGGTGCAGTGGTCGTCGTGGAGAATTCATTTCGCGTTATGGCAGAACGCAGGGCAGAGACGGAGGAGGTCAACCGCACGGATGCGGTATTGGCTGCTGCTCGCGAAGTCGTGAATCCGATGACCTTTGCCATCTTGATTATTGTGGTGGTATTTCTGCCTTTGTTTGCGCTCGAGGGACTGGAGGGCAAGCTGTTCAAGCCGATGGCGTTTAATATCACGTTTGCCATGGGTGGCAGTTTATTGCTCGCGTTGACCCTGATTCCCGTGCTTGCGGCTTTGTTATTAAAACCGCAAAGAGAACGCGAAACATGGCTCATACGTGTCATTAAACCGCGCTATCTATCCTTGCTTTCCTGGTCTCTGGTGAATAGAAAAGTAGTATTTGGCTGTGCCGTGGGTTTGCTCGTTGCGAGCATGGCACTGTTCCCCTTTCTTGGGAAAGAGTTCATGCCGCAACTGCAGGAAGGGTCGATTATGTGGCGCGTGACTTCGATACCTTCGGCTTCGCTCCAGCATTCAATTGAGATTTCCAAGGATATCGAGAACGCGCTGTCGAAGTTTCCAGAGGTCGAAACCACGGTGGCAATGATCGGTCGTGCTGAGAAAGGCGAAACAGCCGACGCCAATTATATGGAGATTTATACGGCACTCAAGCCCGAGAGCGAATGGCCCGGAGACCGCGATATCCAGGCCCTTGCCGAGGCCATGCGCGAGGAGTTGGAAGTGGTGGTACCGTCGGCTGTTATCGCTTTTACCCAGCCGATTCAGATGCGCGTAGAGGAACTGATCTCGGGGGTTCGCGCCACGCTTGCCGCCAAGATTTACGGTGAGGATCTGGCAGTGCTCGATCAGTTGAGCGAGGAGGTCAAAGATGTCATTGCCGAAGTTGAGGGTGTCGCGGATCTCTCGATTGAGGCCAATGTCGGCAAGCCGCAGATCCGCATTCAGGTCAAGCGCGAGCAACTCGCCCGGTTTGGGGTGAATGCAGACGATGTGTTGTCCGTTGTCCGCACCGGCATTGGCAATGAGCCGGTCACGACCATGATTGACGGCGTGCGGCGCTTTGATATTACGGCGCGATTTGATGACCGATCAAAGGCGTCGGTGCAGTCGATTCAGCGCATTCCATTGAAGACAAGCGATGGGGCGATTGTTCCTCTTGCGACTGTTGCAGATGTCAGCGTTGCGGAAGGCTACTCTTTTGTGCGCCGCGAGCAATTGCAGCGTTACGCTGTGATCCAGATGGATGTGCGAGGGCGCGATGTCGATGGTTTTGTGCGCGATGCCAATGCGGCTATCGATGCACAGATTGATTTGCCTCCGGGCTATTGGATCGAGTGGGGTGGCGCGTTTGAGAATCAACAGCGGGCGTTGGCGCGTTTGTCGGTGATCGTGCCATTGACGATCTTTTTTATTTTTGTATTGCTCTATACTGCATTTAATTCGGTTAAGTACGCCGCGCTGATTATTGCCAATGTGCCGTTTGCAGCAATTGGAGGGATGGTGGTCCTTTTTATCAGTGGGCAATACGTGTCGGTGCCCTCTGCGATTGGATTTATCGCGGTTTTTGGCGTGGCGATGTTGAATGGCATTGTGCTGGTGAGTTTTATCAATGAGTTGCGCGAAAAAGGACTCGGTGTCGCAGAGGCAGTGCGACGAGGGGCGGAGTTGCGTTTGCGCCCCGTTTTGATGACGGCGAGTACGTCCATTCTCGGATTGGTGCCTTTGTTGTTGGCGACGGGTGTTGGTGCCGAAACGCAGCGTCCGCTCGCTTCGGTGGTGGTCGGTGGTTTGATCACTTCCACTTTGCTGACACTTGTGTTGCTGCCAGTAATATACGAGTGGATTGAAACGCGGCGGCAGTAAACGTTCGTATTTTTATTTCTTGCAGCGCAGGAGATATTACGTTATAATCTGACGTATATTATCTAATGAATATAGCTAAAACACACGCTTCCCATCGGAGGAGGTGAGGGCTATTGATGCTCCAATTAATACAGGTATTGGCTTAATACAAGCAGTGACCAGTTTCTTTGATTTTCTTGTGATGTCGTTCCTGCTGTTAGCACCTATGCTAATGCTGGGGCTGTTTCTTTCTGGTCTGATTCATGTATTTATCTCGCGTGAGGCCATTCTGCGGTGGTTGCGCGAAGATAGCTTGAAGTCCGTAAGTACGAGTGCGGCTGTTGGTGTGCCTGTGCCGCTTTGTAGTTGCTCGGTTGTGCCAGTAGTCGCCGAGATGCGCAATAAGGGCGCGTCCCGTTCGTCCTGTATGTCTTTTTTGATTACGGCGCCGGAAACAGGTGCGGACTCGATTCTGGTCACGAATGCGTTTTTTGGATTTATCGCTGCTGTTGTCCGGCCCTTTATCAGCTTTATTACTGCTGTTGTCGCCGGTATTTTTTGTATCGGTCTCATAAGAGATGATAGCGACGAGGCCAGGGCGAGAGAGCATGATCACGACCATGATCACGATCACGGGCATAGTCACGATCACGACCACGATCACGATCATGGACACGAACCTCTGGTGCCCGGGAGCGATGATTGCTATGTCAGTCCCTCACAGTTGAAGGCGTTGTTTTATTCCTGGTTGAAGGGGCTTACCGAGACGGTCAGTCAGCACAAACTCGGATCATGGGTGAAACCGGATTTTTATCGCGACATGATTCCTGCTGAGGATAAAACAGCTTCTGAGGATGATCCGTCCAAATATAAACACGATCTGGATTTTAAGGAGATTGTCAGGCATATTTTCCGCTATGGCTTTGTGGAAATAGCGGACGATATTTTGTTTGCGCTGCTCGTGGGCGTCGCACTGGGCGGCGTGCTCTATCTGGTGATTCCGAGCGATTTGATGTCAAATGAGTATGCGCGCTGGTTGTCCTACCCCGTTATGGTGCTGGTTGGGGTGCCTCTCTATATTTGCGCGTCTGCGAGTACTCCGATAGCTGCCGCGCTGGTCGCTAAGGGATTTAGTCCCGGAGCGGCGATGATTTTTCTCATGACCGGACCGGCGACCAATACGGGTACTATCGCGATTATCGTCAGTCAGTTCGGGGCGCGTTTTGCGACTATCTATGTGTCATCGGTGATCGCTGTTACCGTTGCTCTGGGCATTGTGATCGATATTGTGCTTATCGCCATTGGTGTGACGGTTCCCCTGTATCTCGGTCCCTCGGAGTCAACGACCATTCAACTCATACAATGGGGCAGTGCTTTTGCCCTGATTGCCCTGATTATCTGGCGGTTCCGCGCAGGTGCTTTTAAGAGTGGTTATGAAGACCTGTTGCTCAATCTCCGTCCCGTGTCCAAACCATGGAAAGAGTTCTGGGGCCGCGTGACACGCAACCGTTCTTTTGTGGGCATTATCGCTCCTTCCACACCATTGGGAAAGGCGTTTTATGGTCTGCTAATCGCCCTGTTCCTCGGTAGCGGTTTTACAGTGATTCCTCCCGGGCATATGGGCTACGGGCGTCTGTTCGGCGCGGTTTACTGGCGAGACCTGCAGCCGGGGTTGCACTATCTCGCGCCCCGTCCCTTTGTGCAGGTGGATAAATGGCCGGTGAAAGAAGTGAAGTTCATTACAAATGCGAATCCGTACGAATTGATTTCGGGTGATCTGAATATCCTCGCGCTTACCATCAATGCGCAGTATCGCGTAAAGGATCCCTATACTTATCATTACCAGATCCAGAATCCGAAACTAATTATTCAAGACGCCATCAAGGATCATCTGCGCGAGTTTGTATCCGCCCGCAATCTGGATCATCTGCTCAGTTTTCATCGCGCAACCCTGGAGCAGCATGTCAGAGATTTGTTTGCGGGTACTGTCGAGGCGTCGCGCCCTGTGTTCGAGAGCATTGAACTGATCGATATAAATCTGGTGAGTATTAACCCGGCGGCGGAAACAATGAGTGCTTTTCGGGAAATCTCGAGTTCTCAGGAGGACCGAGAGCGGATTATCATCAATGCCCAGCGTTTCCTGACGTCGTTAGTTCCCCGTGCACATGGAAATGCAATTTACGAAGTGGAACAGGCGAGTGGCGAAGCGTTCAGGAAGGTGATCACTTCTGCCGCTGAAGCAGATGCGATAAAAGTCGTGGCCGCGGCAGTGAATCGCGCGCCCACTGTTCTCCAGACCATGCTATGGCGGGAGAAGCTGGAAACCGCGCTTTCTGGCAATGCGAAAATTATCGTTCCCAACAAGCGGAGCCTCGAAAAGGTCGCGCTGTGGAAGAGTAAGCCAGCGGAGGCGAACACCCGGCCTCGATAGGGAGAAAACATTATGACTTTCAAAAGAATTGTCACAGCCATTGTCGTGGTCTTGGTCGGTGTAATAGCGTATAGCTGTTTTTACACTATCCATGAGACGCAACAAGGTGTGTTGACCAACTTTGGCAAAATCTCGCCGCCTGTGAAGGAACCCGGGCTGCATGTCAAATGGCCCTGGCCAATATCGAAGATATACAAGGTTGAGCGGCGTATCCAGACGCTCAACGGTCTTACCCATGAGTTGATTACAGAAGACCAGAAGAATGTTCTGGTTGACGGTTATACGATGTGGCGTATCATCGATCCCATCAAGTATGTCGAAGCCATCCGAACTGATGTAAATGCCGTTGAGCGTTTGCGGGAACTCTATCTTGCGAGTAGCGGCATTGTCATCAGCAATAGGGCACGCGATGCGTTCATCAGCCTGGGGCTGGAACACGAAGACCTGCATGAGGCGTGTCGGGAGATGCACAACAGGATCGCGCCGATCGCCAAAGCCAACTATGGGATTGAGGTGATACGGGTCGGTATTGTCGAATACACCTTGCCGGTGGAGAACCGGCCGAGCGTGATCCAGCGAATGATTTCCGAGCGTGCGCGCATTGCCACCCGCTATCGCAGCGAGGGGGAAGAGAAGGCGATAACCATTGAGGCTCTCGCCATCAATGAGCACGAAAAAATTATGGCCGACGCCCACGCAGAAGCAACGACTATTCTCGGCAATGCCGAGGCTCAGGCTATGGCATTGCTGGGCAAAGCCTACCGGGAAGACCCGGAGTTCTACAAATTTATCCGCGCACTCGACAGCTACGATCTGATTATTGATAAAAACACGACGCTCATGCTGCCCGCAGACAGTGAATTATTCAAATATCTGGACAGCAAATCAATACCCAGGTAAGATGGGGCTATGACGATGAATGAACAACAACCATTACCGCGCAGTACGCGCATGATCTACGCCACGTTTGATTTCGTTGGGCAGTATCCCAAAAGGCGAATCCTCACAGTGCTCACCGCGATTGTAGTCGTTGTGGTGTTGGGCAGCGGTTTCTACGTTGTAAAGAAAGAGGAAGAGGCTGTGGTTCTGCGTTTCGGGAAGGTCGTGGCTATGAACATCGGTCCCGGGATACGCTACTGCATCCCCGTTATCGACGAAGTTCAGATTCGCAAGGTCAAGCGGATCGTCCAGCACCAGATAGCCAGTAAGAGCGGCGGCACAGCCAATTTTACAATATTGTCCGGGGACACGAACCTGTTTGAGGTGGATATCGCCCTTCAATACCGGATAGATAATCTGAGGAGTTTTTTGTATGCAACTGTCGATCCTCTTGAGGTGGTCTCTATGCTCTTGCGGGAAGAGTTGATCAATATCATGGGGCAGAATTTTATTGATTTGATCCTGACTTCCAACCGCAATATCATTCAACACCACCTGCTGCACGAGATTACCAACCTTCTTGAAGAATACGATGTTGGTGTAGAGGTCGTTTCTCTCAACATCGTTGATATAAGCCCGATTGCAGAAACGATTGCTGCATTCCGGGATGTCAACGATGCGATTGCCGAGCGTGCGCAAGCAGAGAGCAATGCCAACCGCACCCGGGAGAAGATGCTCGCGCACAGCAGGGGACAGGCAGAGGCAGTGGTGATGGATGCCCGTGCCAGGGCGCAGGAACGCATTGTGCAGGCTCAAAGCAGTGCCGACGCATTCCGCGCTCTGCTCGCCGAGTACAAAAGTCAACGAACGCAAGTGGCTATTACGCGGTACTGGCAGCGCATGCGCACGATTTTCTCGGAAGCGAGTCTGTCGGCGGTCAATCCCCGCAATGAGGCGACAATCGATATCAACATGATAGAAGGTCTCGCGGCGCACACACCCGTAGATATGTTGCTGGACGCGTCCCCGGTTGACGGCCCGTCTATCGAGAGGCCCTCTTTTTCAACGGCGCGGCAGCAGGATACACATACTTTTGAAAATGTCGGTGAGGACAAACACTTGCTGGACGGTCAATTCCACAAAAGGCGCGTGGAACGCCATCACCAGAGGGTCGCCAATATGAGATCACTGATATTCGATATGCCCAGTGTATTTTCTCATGAGCACACGTCAACTCATCCCCAGACCACCGTGCGACAGGCAGACCAGCAGGCGGTGATTGAGGCGAAAGCAGCTGAAAGCGTGCAGGATAGCAGCAAAACTGTGGATAAGGAGAAAAAAAGTGAGTCTGCTCAATAAGTCCATATCGACGGGCATAGCTTCCTGTATCATTGTGCTGGTGCTCACCCTGCCCTCGGCGGCGGCTCCGGGAGTTACTGATAGTACGATTGTGTTCGGGCAAACCGCCTGCTTCTCGGGTCCGAACAAAAATTTGGGTTTGTGGTATCGAGCTGGCATTTTGACCGCTTTTCAGGAACAGAATGATCGAGGCGGGGTGTATGGCAGGTTGTTGAGGCTCATTTCTTTAGATGACGCGTACGAGCCTGATCTGGCAGCCGCAAATGCCGAAAGGTTCGCTTCTGAAAACAATGTGTTCGCTGTCATCGGCGGTGTGGGAACGCCGACTGCCAAGCGCATTGTACCCGTGCTGCGAACGGCTCAGATTCCCTTTGTGGGACCGTTTACGGGAGCCGATTTTCTGCGCGATGCTAAAAAGTATCCAAATATCATCAATCTGAGGGCTGGTTACTTTGACGAGATCTATGAACTGGTGCATCACATGATTGACGATCTCGGCAAAAGGCGTTTCGGAATTATATATCAGGATGATGCGTTTGGGCGTTCCGTCTTGAGAAACTACAAGGAGGTTCTCGATAGCCGTGATCTTCCCATACTGGCGAAGACCGCGTACTCGCGGAATACACATGCCGTCCATGCGAGTCTGTTCGCATTGGACAAAGCCGATCTGGACGCCATTCTGATAGTGGGAGCCTATGCCGCTAATTCGGAAATCATCAATCTGGCCAATTCTCTGGGACATAAATACATAATAGCCAACCTGTCTTTTGTCTTATCTCGCGAACTGAAGAAGAGGATCCAGGCGCCGAGTGATAAAATCCTGGTGACCGAGGTGATGCCAGACGCACAAGACCCGAATAGTCATGTCGTGCGACAGTTTCAACAAGCTATAAGATCGTCACCGAAAGACCACGCGCACGAATTCAATGAAGTATGTCTGGAGGGTTATATATTGGGCCGGTATCTCATCGCTGTGTTAGAGCGTATGGGCGGTGAGTTGACGGGCGTGTTGCCACCGTCATTCCCGCAGGAATACAAAACAGAAGTGTTGGAGCGTATGGGCGATGAGTTGACGCGAGAGAAGTTCTTGAAAGATGGAATGTCACCATCTAAGCCTGTCGTGCTTGGCGATTGGGTTATTCATTTCAAATCCGGTGAGAATAGGGGTTCAAGCTATATCAGGTTGACTCATCTGGGTGGTGGTCATTCTGAAGAGGAGAATAATCCTTGAAGAATATAGACGAATTTTCCGTCGAAGAGATCGGCGAAGAGTGGTTGCGCGAGCTTTATAAGGTTGTTGCTTTGCGGCGCGGTACCATGTTCAGGATGATTACCGAGACAGCGCGCCTGTTGTTGTTTGGCAATGGAGGTGGTGCTGCGTTGATTATCGGTTTTATGAGTGCATCCACGGGTAGTGGTGAAGATCCCGCTTATCACTGGGCTTCCTTGCTGACACTGCTTATGTTTGCGGTGGGAACGCTTGCGTCAGCTATGGCTATGATCATGGTCGCCGTAGTCTCGGTAAAGGAGGCTCACGGTGCAGAGAATGCATTGAAACGGTTTGTCGATGGCGAGATTGACCGAACACAGGTGATGTTTACAGTAGAAGAACAGACTTTTCGCCTCGCCGATTACGCTACGGCGTCCGGTGTTGTCAGTGCTGTGGGATTTCTGCTCGGTGGATTGAGTAGTATTATTCTGTTGATCATTTTCTTCTGATAACAGTCTCGATGGCTGGCGATTGGAAGTGCCATTACTGCTATTTTCCTTCCTTTTCTCATATCTATTCTAATTCCGTACATCCATTCTAACCTATCTCAGATTATTGTGAGTCAAGTTCTGGTTTAAATCACTGTGGATCCAAATTTTCTCATACTTTTGTTGGGATACGCCCTCGCTATCCTTGCAGCGTCTTTGCTCGGTGGATATCTGCCGGCAATTGTCAAGATGACGCATACGCGTATCCAGATGGTGATGAGCTTTGTTGCAGGGTTCATACTTGGCGTCGCGCTGTATCATCTCTTGCCGCACGGTCTGGTATTGATTCCCGGTCCAGGCGCTGTCGAAAAAGCCGTGGGTTTGATGATGTTTGGTATCATACTGATGGTGTTGTTGTTGCGTATTTTCAATTTTCATCAGCACGAATTTGGCGACGAAGCAGATGATTTTCACCACGAGCATGTTCACGAGCATACCAGTCCAGGGAGGAGGCTGATCAGTATCGGCCTGGGGCTGGGGTTGCATACGGTGACCGAGGGTATCGCCCTGGGTACCAGTATCCGGGTTGGTGAAATACATGGGGGTGAAGTCGGTTTGGCGGGATTCGGGGTGTTTCTTGCGATTCTTTTGCACAAGCCACTCGACGCGTTTTCCATTATCGGTTTGTTGCAGGCCGCTGGCCATAGCCTTCGCACTCGTATGGCAGTCAATGTCGGATTCGCGATGCTCTGTCCGGTGGTGGCTTTGTTGACTTTTTTGGGGATTGGGCTTTTGGGGCATTGGGAGGAAGAGGTGGTCGGTTATTTACTGGTTCTGGCAGCCGGTGCGTTTCTGTGTGTTTCTCTGAGTGACTTGTTGCCGGAAATTCATTTTCACAGTCATGACCGCGCCAAGCTCACTGTGGCTTTTCTCGTTGGGATTGTTCTCGCGTATGGGCTGTATTTTATCGAGTCCGGGGCTGTGCACGGGTTGGAGACGCACGAGATGCATTGATGCAATAAATATGATAATCGAAAAGGCGGTCTATCATGCGATGGACCGCCTTTTTGCTAAAGCAGAAGGAGACGCTATGGGATCAATAAAAGCAGCAGTGGTGGGGCTTGGATTGGGCCAGCATTTTGTTCGTGCGCTGGTTGGGCATCCGGATGTAGGCAGGCTTGTTCTGGTGGATCCAGACGCCGATCGAGCCGAAAGGGTTCACAGGGAGCACGACGAGGTGGATGCCGTCTATGAGGTGATTGAGGTTATGCTCGAAAAGGAGCGTCCTGACGCGGTGTGTGTCGTGACTCCCGATCATCTCCATCGACCACATTCAACGGCTTGTTTCGAGGCTGGTGCCCATGTGTTACAGACAAAACCGCTTGCGACGAACCTCGAGGATGCGCGGGCAATTTTGGCCGCGGCGAAGGTGGCAGGGAAGAAAGTGATGGTAGCGCACGAGCGCAGGTTCCGGCCGCGCGTCAAGCGAATCAAAGCGATTCTCGATGCCGGCGAAGTGGGCGATCTGATCCACCTCCGTATCGATGCGATTCAGGACAAACGTGGGCAATTTGCGCGTTCGCCGTGGTATGCGTCGGTAGAGGCGGGTCGGAGCGCCTTGAACGGTTCGGGCATTCACGAGGTGGATCTCGCGCGACATTACGCAGGGCGACCCGTCGAGTCTGTCTGTGCTTTCGCCAATCGGCTCGGCAATCTGGCGTTCCCAAGAGATAAAACAACATCCGCCCTGTTCCAGTTTGCAGGTGGTGTCGTGGGTCAGGTCACGGTGACCTATGAGGCGCGATGGCCGCGTTCAAATTCTCTCGACGATACGTTCCGAGTGGTTGCTTCTGCAGGCATGATTGTGGGACCGCATGTCTATCGCGAAGGGGCAGATGACTGGGAAGATTTAAGCGGTTTGGACAACAGTACAGCGTCGGGGATCGCGGGGGCCGTTCACGCGTTTGTCGATTCGGTCGTGAACGATGCACCGATCGCAGTGACCGGTGAAGATGCCTTCGACTCGCTTGCGGCAGCATGCGCTGCCGATACATCGGCCGAACGGGGCGAGATGGTGCGGCCAGAGACGCTGGACTGACGTTATCTATCGCTTATGCCCGCCACAACCTGGGTACTCTGACGGGTGTTTCCGTTACCGGCCAGTATTCGGGGGGCGCGTCTTCCCAATGGGGGACGGTGCGTGCGTCTCGATCAAAAATGATCTGTCCATTGCGAATGGTAAGCCGACAGATCAGGCGTTGGTCGGTATCTATTCGCGTATAGCCGCAGTCCTGAAATGAGAAGTTTCCGGTTTCGAGGGCGAGGACTGCAATGTCTGCCTCTGCATCTACCGATAGGGTGCCCAATTCTGGCCGTCCGATTGCACGCGCTGGCGTCGCGGTTGATCTGTAAATTACATCTTCGAGCGTCATGCCCATTGCCAGGCATTTTGACATGGTGTCTTGCATGCTGAATACGGTACCAGCAATATTGCCCATGTGCAGGTCTGTGCTGATGGAGTCAGGAGCAAATCCATTGGCAATGGCTCGCGCGCCGTTTCGATACCAGAAGCTCGCAGCGCCGTGTCCCAGGTCAAACCAGATTCCGCGTTGTCTGGCTTCAAACATATACGGTTCGACGTTTCCGTTGTCATCTACTACGGGGAATTGCCGCGCATAGACATGGGTGTGAATATCGCCTGGGCGGAGTTTTTCGAGAATTAACTCGGGGTAAGGCCGTTCGGGACGCGGCCAAAAATCGACCATGACGGGCATGCCGCATCCATCGCCCGCTTCTACTGCTTTTTCCACCGATTCCCAGGGTGGATGCATGTCGTCAAATGGCGCGCTTGTCCAATAATGTGCTGTTTTGATGCCGACGACTACTTCGCTGTGTTCGCGGGCGGCTTTTGCCGCGCCATCGACGTCAAAGGTTCGGATATCCTGCTCGGGCGCGCCCATACCGGGTGCAGAAATATTTACATAAGCCAGCACCCGCGTTTTTGCATGTTCCATGACGGTTTGGCGAAAATGCGCTATTTCTTCGCATCCCGCGGTTCCCGTATCTACGCATGTTGTTACGCCAGAATGTGGAAAATGGGCATCTGGATTCAGGCTTGCACTGAAGAGGCCCTCTCCCGGTGCTCGGGTGAAGTAGGCGTGGATGTGAATGTCGATTAACCCGGGCGTTACTATCAGATTTGACACATCTACCACATGGTCCGCTTCTTCTGCGGCGATATCCGCTTCTACCTTTGCAATTTTCCCATTTGCAATTCCCACATCGCATAATCCATTTATCTTATTGGCGGGATCAATTACCCGCCCGCCTTTCAACAGCAGGTCGAATTTACCTTCGGCCATAACCAACCTCCATTCGCGTTTTTTGGATATTCATCTACTTGAGTATTATGCGCCATAATCGTATATTTAACAAGAGTCACACCAACTGCCCAAACATATAAAAAATTTTGAGATTAAATCATTGATTGCCAATGCCAAAAGATGTGTGCGCGTTTTTTCGATTTTTTTGTGTATTTTCTTTTTTGCGACGTGCAACCAGACGCCGCCTCTTCCGGGTTCAGATTCCTCTACTTCTGAATCCGCGCTTCCGTCCATCTATACCTATACTGTTATCAATACCTATTTACACGATCCCAATGCGTTTACGCAGGGGTTGGTTTTTGAAGATGGTTTTTTTTATGAAGGTACCGGACAATACGGTGCTTCAACGATTCGCAAGGTTATGCCTGCCACAGGCGAAGTTTTGACGCAGGAAAGCATTGCGCCCAATTTTTTTGGCGAGGGTATCGCGATTTTTGGTGATCGTCTGTATCAACTTACGTGGAAATCGGGTATATGCTTTGTGTACGATAAAAACACGTTTGAGTTGCAAGTCCAGTTTACATATTCCACGGAGGGTTGGGGACTTACACACGACGGCGAAAAGTTGATTATGAGCGATGGTACGAATATTATTTATTTTCGGGATCCCAATACATTTAGAGAAATTGGGCGTATCGAAGTGACCGATAGTACGGGTCCCGTTCATTATCTCAACGAGCTTGAATATATCAAGGGACAAATTTTTGCCAATGTATGGCAAACCGACCGCATTGCCTGCATTGATCCCAAAAGTGGTAGGATTACAGGATGGATCAATCTCGCGGGTATTCTCCCTCAAACTGATCGCTTGCACCACCGCGTTGGCGTGCTAAATGGCATTGCCTACGATGCCGCGACTGACCGCATTTTTGTTACGGGCAAGTGGTGGCCTAAATTATTTGAAATCAAACTCGTTCAGTGAAAGGCAAAAGGTGAGGGATAGAGGAGGATGGTATGATGTAATCTGTTTGAAGTGTGTGATTGGGATATAGTTCAAAATAGCTTTTAAGATCCAATGAGAGGAAAAAACTAATGCGGAAACGGCGATTCTACACCTGTGTAGCACAGGCTTTGATCTTTGTATGTCTATCCATTTTTTTTCTAATTCAACCCCTTCAGAGTGCGTTACAATCAGGCTTCAATCCGGATTTTGATGGCAGCGGTGTTGTCGATTTTCCCGACTTTTTGCAATTTGCAGACAAGTTCGGGTTCAGTCGTGGCGATGCGGCGTACGAAGTTAGATACGATCTGAATGGCGATGGCGAGATTGCTTTTAACGATTTTCTGTTATTTGTTGAGCACTTTGGCAAATCAGTGTTTGTGGATAGAGACACAGAAGATATTGTGCGTCCTACAGGGGAATTAAAGCCCTGGGATCTTTCACCCATTGTTTCGGTTGAATCGGTTCGTTCTATGCCCACCGGTACGCCTGTATTCCTGCGGACCGAATTTGCCAATGGACAGCTTGCAGATCTCGAAATGACGTTCATTCAGGTGGTTGACGATTTTTTGCCGCCAATGCCTGTTTATATGGTTGAAGCTTCCGATCCCGTTTTGATACAACTCGGAGGGATTGCCCAGGGTATGAGTGGTTCTCCCATTTTTACTGAGCAAGGTACATGGGGTGCTATTGCTTATGGTTTTTCTAGCCAAGATAGCCCGCCGTACTATTTTTTTGCGACACCTATAGAATGGGTGATTGGCGATAAGGGCGTGATTCCATTGACTAAGCGCACAGCTACCTGGCGAGGTAGTGGTATCTCTCCCCTGGTTATCCCCTTGCTGGGCACGGGATTCAATCGCATATCCCAGTCAAATGATCCGTCCCTCCTGAGTGAGGTGATGTCAGCCGGGAAAACACAGCAACATCAGAGCAGTTTTGAGGCGGGTAGGCCACTGACGGTTGCTTTGATGCTGGGTGAGGTTACTATCGCTGCGTTGGGCACTGTATCATACCTCAATGGCAATCGGATATATGGTTTTGGACATCCGATGGATGGTTTGGGGATGGTCGAACTGCCTATCATAGAAGCAGTGGTGCTCGGTCCAATATCCAATCTAAGTGCGCCGTTTAAGTTTGCAACGCTGAATCAAACTGTGCGGGGGACATTGACCGAGGACCGTTTGCCCGCAGTTCGTGGTGTGCTTGGCGAGGGGCCAGAATTGATACCTGTCAAGAGCACATATACGTTTTCTTCGGGGTATGTGCTTGAACTTACGCACAGATTGGCAACTCTTGATCCATATACGACAGCCGATCTCGTTGCGGAGGCTTTGTTCTCGCCTCTGGTTAACCGGGTTGAAGACGAGCCGAATCACAGTGTGCGCGTAAGGACGAATATTTCTTTTGTGGAAACAGATTCAATACTGGCTCGCTCTCGGCTCTATGCAGAGCCAGAAGGGCAGCTTTTGTCTTTAATTTTTAATGCCTCTGCCGATCTGGGAGGGATACTCTCGCAACTCATGACAAGGGATGATTACGCCGTGCAGATGCGCGAGGCCGAGATTCATATTGACATGTTGCCCGAATCCCGTTTTGGAAAGATAGTAGGCGTTGCTGCGGATACGATTATCAGTGCCGGGAGTACGCTGTCTGTTGCGACTTCGCTGCGCGTGGGGCGGCGTGAGGACCGGGAAATCGAGATGGCATTTAGCATACCCGATACGCTTCCCGCAGGTGTTTATCAACTCGAAGTGGGTTCTGTAGCAACATTAGGGTCAGATTCCGCTGGAGGAGGAGGCGATCCTTTTGGATTTTTTGATCCTTTTGGGCGTGATGAAACACTCGAAGATTTTTTTGTCCGCGTGAATAGAATTGATGAAAATGTCATCTTAAAAGCGCGTTTGACACTATCTGGTGAAGACTCATTTTTTGGTGATCAGAACACTGATACAATTGTTTCTATGGAGAAAGATGTCGATTTATTTTTGGAAGGTTCTCAAATGCTTCGGATATACGTGGTCGGGAATTAACAATACCCAGGAGTTACCCATGAAATGGACAGAGGAACAACTCGCACAATACAATGAACAGGGCTATCTCTTTATGCCCGGTTTGCTTTCAGCCGATGAGGTTGATGCACTCAATAGCGATGTTCCGCTTTTGCTCAATGGGGAGAGCGACGGGTTGCATCGAGAACGCGAACGCGGCGGTGCTGTGCGTCAGGTTTATCTCGCCCATCGGAGTGTTGACGCTTTTCAGAAGCTTATCAGTCATCCCAAAATCCTGCATCCCGTTCGGCAGGTTCTCAAAGACGATGTGTATATCTGGCACTCGAAACTCAATGTCAAGGATGCGTTTGAGGGCACGGTCTGGCTGTGGCATCAGGACTATGGGTATTGGATGTGGGATGGGGTTGATCCGCGTCTCGTTTCCGCTATGGTTTTCCTCGATCAGGCCACGCTCAATAATGGCTGTTTGATGGTGGTGTCGGGATCTCATAAATGGGGGCGGCAGGAGCACTATGCGGATACGGTTACGACGAGCTATAAGCAGTGGTGTATTGATACAGATACTCTGAAAGAAAAAATCTGTGAGGAAGATATTGAGCATATTACGGGAAAGCCGGGCGATGTGCTGTTTTTTGATTGCAATATTGTACATGGCTCTGGTCACAATATGTCGCCATTACCTCGCAAGACATTTATCATTGCGTACAATGCCATATCCAATAAGCCCCGTGCGGTGGATAATCCCCGACCCGATTGGGTGGTGGCTCGTGCGTTTGATATTGTTTGACTTGACATTGAAAAGGAAGTAATCTATTCTCCTGACCATCACATAGGAGGTTGCGATGTCTGCTACAGAAACTGCCCTGCGCACAAATGGCAGAGCTAATGCTCTTACAAAATTCAAAATTGTAGATTGCGATGTACACCATTCGCCGGGCAAAGGCGATGCGCTTTATTCGTATATGCCGCGTCACTTTGTCGAGTATATCAAAGATTTTGGCACGATGATGCCGAGACTCGGATATACAAATATGCCGGGCGGCGGTGCGCGAAAAGATCTGTGGGAGGATCCAAAGCAAAATCCCTCCCATCAGCCACAGGTTTGTATTGAGAAGCACCTCGATGTGTATGATATAGATTACGCGGTTCTTACAGGTGGGCCTTATGCGGCAGCTGTTCACAACAACCCGGACTATGCTTCGGCTTATTGCAGTGCGTTTAACGATTGGACAAAAGACCACTGGATCAGCGCTGATCCGCGGTTTCGGGCTTCGATCCATATCTGTCCTGTAGATCCGCAACTCGCGGTAGAGGAAATTGATCGTCTGGGTCCCGATCCGGATTTTGTGCAGGTGATGATGCCCGCTGGTGCTCGCATGCCTTTTGGCAACCGCCATTACCATCCCATTTACGAGGCCTGTGAGAGACACGGGTTGCCCGTTTCGGTTCATTTTGGGGCTGAAGGCGCTGGCCTTGCAGCACCACCCACTGCTGCGGGATATCCCACCTATTATCTCGAGATGCGTATGGCACGGCCCCAAATTGCACAGGCTCATGTCACCAGTCTGGTTGTGGAGGGCGTGTTTGAGAAATTCCAGAATTTGCACTTTATTTTTGTCGAGATGGATACTTTCTGGCTGCCGGGTCTTATGTGGCACCTCGATCTCGATTGGCGCGCGCTGCGCGATTATACGCCGTGGGTTAAACGCCTGCCCAGCGAGTATATCCGCGAGCATATCCGTCTGGGTACGCAACCCATGCCCGATATACCCGGGGGGAAAGAAGATCTGGAGACGTATTTGCGCTGGATGCACGCCGAAGATACCCTCATTTTCGCCAGTGACTATCCACATTGGGATTGGGATGAGCCAGGCCATGTCCTTCGCAATATCGATCCCGATCTGAAGAAGCGAATTATGGGCGAGAATGCTGGCGAGATATTTGGGCTTTTCTGATGTCGAAACACAGGGTAGGGAAAATAGCGGATTTGCCCCCTGGCGAGCGCAAAATTGTGACGATTAATAACAGGGAAATTGGTGTTCTCAATGTGGATGGCAACCTCTATGCCCTGCGCAATATTTGCCCCCACCGCTTGGGTCCGATCTGCAAGGGCCGTGTGCGTCCACTTGTCGTTTGGGAAGGGGAAGAGGTGTGCGATGAGCGCTTTACCGATATCGGCCATGAACGCGAAAACGAAATTATCAAATGCCCCTGGCACAACTGGGAATTTGATCTGAAGACTGGCAAATCCATTACGGATGACGATTTGCGCGTGCGTACCTATCGCGTGGAGGTCGAGGGTGATGATGTTGTGCTTTATTTGAGGTGAAAAGTGGGAGATGCGAGATAAGGCCCTATTATCTCTCGTCTCCAGGGAAAGATGGGGTGGGTATGAGAATACATCAGTTGCTCTGGCCTCAAAGCAGAATTGATCATATTGCACAACACAGTATCAGGCCGGATGAAGTCGAAGAAGTTTGCTTTGGTCGATCATTTGTTCAACGTGCAAGATCTCAGGGTGAGAATCCAGTGTACTATGTTTTGGGACAAACACACGCGGGACGTTATCTGTTCTGTGTGGTGATTCAATTCCCCGATGGTCGAGGATATCCTGTCACGGCAAGATCAATGACTGAAAAAGAAAAACGGCGATATAGACAATGGAGAGACAAATGAATCGTACAAAAATTCCACAAACCGATTCAATAGAAGAACTCGCTCGGTTCTGGGATACTCATGATTTAACAGATTTAGCTGACGAACTTGAAGAAGTGAATGAATCTGTTTTTGAGCCTCAAACCGAAGTCACTATTCGGTTAGAGCCTCAAGATGCTTCCGCTGTTACAGAACTGGCTAAGTCCCGGGGCGTTTCTCAAGCGAATCTGATTCAAGAATGGGTTGTTGAACGCATTCAGGCTTCGGCTAGCTCGATGATTTAACATTTGTGCCGAGGGTAGCATTACTCCTGTTATGCTTCGCTTTCAACCTGCTCTCATTACCCTTGATTGAGAGTTGGTTGGTCTTTTTTCACTGGTTTCAAAAGAGAAATTTTATGCAACTTTCTTTTAGCACGACCGTTTGTCCCGATTTACTTTTGCCCGATGCCCTGAATGTTGCCACAGCAGCGGGTTTTAATCGCATTGAACTTTTTCGCACGTTTACCGAGAGTTCGCCGGTTCACGCGGATACGTCGGTGCGTATGGTGCGCGAGCGTCTGGACAATGCGGGCGTTACGCTCACGGGTCTCAATATTCGCAATATCACGGGACGCAATTCCAGCAAGGACGAACGCGATTTGGGATACAATATGCGCCAGGTCGAATGGGATATCCATCTTTCTCGCGCTCTGCGACTACAGTGTGCCAATCTCAAAGGCGGTGATCGCACAGATGAAGCGCGCGAAGATTTTATTAAAGGCATTAATCACGTGCTCGGGCGCATTCCCAATTTTACTCTCAATATAGGCAATCACAAGGGGAATTTGTTCGAGAATATCGAAGATTATCAGGGTATTTTGCCTGAGCTTCCCGATCGCGCCAAAGTGTTGATGGATACGGGTCATCTTCTTTCAGCAGGTGTTGATGTGCGCGCTTTTGCAGAAGCTTTTGCCGATCGCATTGGTCTTGTTCACCTGAGAGATCAGAAGGGGGAAATACCCGTGCCTTTTGGCGAGGGCGATTTGCCTTTTGAAGATGTGATCGGTATTCTCAAAGGCGTGGGTTATGAGGGTGAACTCGTCATCGAATTGGAAAAAGTTACCTGGGGTGAACCCGCTCAGGCTTGTGCTGCTGCACATGAATACGTCGAAAAAATCCTATCTTGAATGAGCCTATGTCCCATGCACTGAGCAAACATCTGCTCGTCGATTTGTACGGTTGTCCCGCCGATCTGCTCAATGATGTCACTGCGCTTGAAAAGGTTATGATTGAAGCTGCCCAGCGCGCAGGTGCCACGGTTATCAATAGCATGTTTCATCACTTTTCGCCTTTCGGTGTATCGGGTGTTGTGGTCATTCAAGAAAGCCACCTGACCATCCACACCTGGCCAGAGCAGGGTTTTGCAGCCATTGACCTTTTTACCTGTGGTACGCAGACCAAACCGCGGCGCGCTTTGATCCACTTAAAACGCGCACTCCAATCCACGCGGATCGAAGTGCGACAATTCAGACGTGGGCAAGGCGATTCATCGACCGTAAGGTCCGGTCCAGCCGCAACTTTGCGGGCTGATGGTGATTCGTAACTTTAGATGACAAGTAAACGCCCGTCGATTGGTATAAAACTGCAATATGACGGGCGTTCTTTATACGCGCCTATTTTTTCACAATTCTAAATACAATGGAGGGCGTATGACCTCAGATCAAGCTACAGATATTCGATCCACGCTCATCGAGATGTTTGAGGCTATTGATAAAAAAGAAAATATCGCCGAGCATTTGCTCAAACTCGACGATATTCAGCGCGGCCTTGATCGCGATACGCCAGCACAACTCAGACATTTTCTCGAGCGCCGTAGTTATACCAAGGCTCTCGAATATCTCGATACGGGCACTTTCACTGATGATCCCAACCGCCCCGACTGCGACGACCACCCCCATTAGTTTTCAGGAGTTTATCTATGTCTGTCACAACCCGCACCGATATCAAGGGCATTTCTCGTTTTCTTTTTACCGAAGGTACAGATGCCGACCGTCTCCACCTGCATGTCTCAGAAGTTGGTCCAGGTCAGCGCGCTCACCCGCCACACCGCCACGATGGTTGGGAGATTTTCTATGTCATCAATGGCAATGGCGAAGTTCTGTATGGCGACCAAACATACCCGGTCAATACGGGGGAAGCCATGCATCTGGAATGCAGTATTTTGCACGGGATAAAAAATATCGGCGATGGCCCGCTTCAATACGCCGTGATTATTAGAAAATGAGTGGGGAATCAGTAGCGTTTTCGCAACACATCCATGATATGTGCTGAGAGCGATTGCACGGTTTCGTCAAAATTTTCATTCTCAACATTTATGATGCGGTGTGCTTCGCCCACCTCTAAGATATGTTGTTGAATTTCCAAAATGGCATCGAGATTTTCTACGTAGTGGTGCGACGTTCTTTGCGCTGCTTCTTCACTGCGAAATTCAAAACGTTCGGCATATTGCTTTTTATCGTCTAAGTACAAAATCATCCAGATAAATGTCGCTTGATCTTTGTACGCGCTCAAATCGATCAAGTCGGGCAAGAGATGCACACCGTCAATTACGAGGTTGACATGCTCTTCAATGGTGCGCTCAATCATCGCTCTCACGCCAACACCTACGCGAACAGCTTGTTCGCGAAATGCCTGCACAACCGGTGGGTTCTCATCGGCTAACTCTGCGCCCGTATGTTTCCAGGCAGAAAAAGAAGAGGCGTGCAACGCGGGCATCAGTTCAGGTGCGATCATCAATCGCATAATCTGTCGAATGGCATCGGTTGATGCGACGCGCGAAATTTTTAGCTGGTTAGCCAGTGCCAGTCCCACGGAGGTTTTGCCCACCCCAGTTGCACCGCTGATGAGAATAATGAGTGGCTTGTGCTGTCGATCCTTGCGAAATCGATACCAGGCCTCATAGCGCTCGGCATAACGAGAACCATAGCTGTCTTTTAAGCTTTTCAGCGTGGTCTTAAAAAGCTGGGATCGCTTAATTACTGTGCCTTGTGACCTCGAAAGTTGTTGCTCGACCTCTGAGGCAATCTGGTGTGTGAGGTCGTGATCCAGCCCAATGGCTTCGAGCGAATCGGCGAGTCGTTCCAGAGAAAATAGCGTCCTGTCTTCGCCTTCTTCGATAAAAATTTGCCGCGATGTGGGTTCCCAAAATATGGCATCGCCGATCATTCGGTCACCAAATTCGCGCTGCACCTGTTTGCGCACCAGATTGGCCATATCTTCGGCTTTGATGTCTTTCGCTTTTTGAAGTGACCGACGGATGCCATCTGCGAAGTTGTATGCCTCTTGAAATGCGAATCCATGCTCAATTAAATAGTGCGCCAGCATGCCCCGCAAAAATGGAATCCTTTTTTTGCCATCAACAATTGTCGCCATGGCAATCTCCACTAAATACAGCTTTTTTTAAAAACCTATATCCGAACTTAGTGAACCTTTTGCACAGTGTCAAGTCTCTGTATCACGGCCCGATAGATAGGTGAGAAGGGGTTACGTGACCAACTAAAATGCGAGGAATTTTATGTCTGTACAACCGAACGTATTGTTGATTTCGACAGATCACTGGCCGGCGCATCTTTTGGGATGTGCTGGTCATCCTGTTATTCAGACGCCAACGCTGGATGAATTGGCGCGAAGTGGCGTGCGTTTTTCCAATTGTTATGCCGAATGCCCGGTGTGCATTCCGGCGCGGCGCACGTTGATGACGGGTACTACGCCGAGAACACACGGGGATCGCGTGTTTAAGGAGACACTCGAAATGCCCGATATGCCAACGATGGCGCAGACCTTTCGCAATGCGGGTTATCAGGCGTATGCCGTGGGCAAGTTGCATGTGTTTCCGCAGCGGGATCGCATTGGGTTTGACGATGTGATTTTAGATGAGGAGGGGCGCACGCAGTACGGGGTTCTCGACGATTACGAGCTTTTTTTGGGCGATCGGGGCTATGCGGGCGAGCATTTCAATCACGGTATGAGCAATAACGAGTATGGCGCAGTGCCCTGGCATTTGCCCGATGAAACCCATGCGACGAATTGGGCGACTCAGAATATGGCGCGATTTATTAAACGGCGAGATCCCACGCGTCCTTCGTTCTGGTTTATTTCTTATCGGCATCCACATCCGCCGATTGTGCCGTTGCAAAAGTACCTGGATTTTTATCGGGATATGGAGATCGATACGCCGTTTATGGGCGATTGGGTTCATTCTGAGGATCTTCCCTATAGTCTTCAATCGATGACTGCGCGGGGAGACAAGCACAGTGCGGTGCAAATTGAGATGGCGCGGCGTGCGTTTTATGCGCTGTGTACTCATATTGATCATAGCCTGCGCGTGCTGATCGGTACGCTGAGAGAGGAAGGCTTGCTCGACAATACGATTATTTGCTTTACGTCGGATCACGGCGATATGTTGGGCAATCACAATATGTTGGCGAAGCGTCTTTTCTACGAGGGTTCGGCCAATATTCCGATGATTTTGTTGGGGACGGCTGGGGATGAGCGGGTCGGGTTCAATCGGGTGGATGATCGCCTGGTGGGGTGGCAAGATGTGATGCCCACGTTGCTGGATCTGGCGGGTGTAGATATTCCCGATACCGTGGAGGGGATGTCGATGGTTGGCGAGCAAGAGCGGGATTGGTTTTACGGCGAGGTTGGCGAAGATGCCCACGCGACGCGGATGATTTGCGATGGGCGCTACAAGTTGATTTACTATTCTGTGGGAAATTGTCGGCAGCTTTTTGATCTGAGCACGGATCCTCAGGAACTCGTGGATTTGTCGTGCGATCCGCAATATGCCGAGATTCTGGCGAAGTTGACTGCGCTCTTGGTTGGCGAACTTTACGGCGAGGATGAAAAATGGGTCGAGGATGGACAATTGGTGGGTCTGCCAGACCAGCCGTATCATCCCGGTCCCAACCGGGGGCTGACCAGCCAGCGCGGACAGCACTGGCCTCCACCCCCCAAATCCGATATGCCTCAGATTCAATGGTATGCGTGAGAAGGAGGATTTATGCCATCGCGATTGTTTAATTCACATCCAGACCACGGGATTCGCGTGCCAGGCGAGGTGATGGAAGCTTATGTGCGTGCGCTTTTTCTCGCTGTGGGTACGTCTGAAGAACACGCGCAGCATATGGCGGTCACGTTGACGGCAAATGATTTGCGCTGTGTGTTTAGCCACGGTACGCGCCAGGTGCACAGTTATATATCCGAAATGAAGAATGGGCATACCAATCCGCGGCCCAATGTGACGGTGGTGTCCGAGTCAGAGGCGACGGCTATACTGGATGGGGATGGCGGGTTGGGGTATTTTCCATCGCATCGGGGAACGGAGATGGCGATTGAAAAGGCGTTAAAGGTGGGTGTGGGCACGGTGACGACGCGCAATCACTTCCACTTTGGCGCGGCGGGCAATTATTCCCGCATGGCGCTTGCCAGCGATTGTATTGGGATGGCCCTGTCTTCTCACCGCTATCGCCCGCGTCCAGATGCGACGGTTATGAGTGCGTCGGGTGGGTCGCCGATTAGCATTGCCATACCCGCTGGCGAACAACCCCCTCTAATTGTGGATATGGCGGCGCATTTTATTCGATATAGTGAAGAATCATTTGAGAAGTTTCCCGCTGCGGTTTTCAAGGGGTTGGGGCTGGCGGCTGTGCTACAGGCGATGGGGGGAATTTTGGCTGGTATCTGGAATGAGGGATATGAGTTTACGGGTGAAGGTCAAGGGGCAGCGCCACATCAAGGTGCGTTTATTGCGGTGTTTGACGTGGGGCGATTTGCTGATGTGGAGGCGTTTAAGCAGGAGATGGATCGCTATGTCGGCGAGGCGCGTGCGACAAGACCCCTGCCGGGGCACGATCGCGCCGAGTTGGCTGGCGGTATGGAATGGCAATGGGAAAAGGAACACCGCGAGATCGGTATTCCCATGACTGATGATCACCGCGGTCTGCTGCAGCAGGTGGGCGATGGTGTCGGGGTTCCATCGCCGTTTGGGGAATTTGAAGGGTCGAGGTTTTAGAAAGGTATTAACCAACAGGAGGATCAACGCATGAGCGATAGACCGAATATTCTTTTTCTTTTTGCCGATCAGATGCACGCTTTTGCAATGGGGTGTATGGGAACAGAGGATATTCATACGCCGAATCTGGACAAGCTGGCGCGAGAAGGGGTTTTGTTTCGCAATTGTTATTCCAATGCACCGGTTTGTACGCCGTTTCGCGCGACGCTAATTTCGGGGCAGTACGGGTCGCAGACAGATACGTTGCGCAATGGGCGGTATATTCCCGAGGGGACGCGCACACTGGCGGGCGCGCTGAATGACGCGGGGTATCGAACCGGTTGGGTGGGCAAGTGGCATTTGGGCGCAACGGGTAATGTGTGGATCCCACCCGAGTTGCGGGCGGATTTTACGGAGTTTATCGGGTATCAGTGTTATAACGATTTTTTGCATAGTGTGAAGTTTTACGATGAAGCGGGTGATGAGCATTGGTACGATCATCACCGAACAGATGTGACGAGTGATATTGCGATTGAGCGCATGGAGAAGATGGCGGAAAACGCACCTTTCGCGCTGTTTGTGTCCTATCAGAATCCGCATTATCCCGAGCAACCGGGATATGAATACGACGAGATATATCGGGGCGTGACTATTGCGCGGCGTCCAAATTGTGAGGAGGTTGATCCCTATACGAGGACGCATAGTCCGCCGAGTCCCAAACCGCAGGAGAACGATCCGATTTATCAGCGCTATGGCAATGATCTCGATGAATATCTCCGCGCGTATTACGCGATGGTGACGCAGTTGGATGCAAATGTGGGGAGGATGATGGATGCGCTGGATCGCATGGGGTTGCGGGATAATACGGTGGTGATGTTTACGTCGGATCACGGGGATTTGCAGGGTAGTCACGGAGAGATAAATAAGGGTAAGGCCTGGGAGGAGTCGAGTCGCATTCCCCTGATTGTCCGCGCACCGGGGGGCGCGGCAGGCGCGGTGGTGGATGATCTGGTGTCTGGTGTGGATTTTTTTGCGACTTGTGTAGATTATGCGGGAGAATCCCCTGAATCTTCGGTTGAGGGCGATAGTTTTGCGCCTCTGATGAGCGATCCTTCTCAGACCTTAGACCGACCGGTGTTTTCAGAGATGCAGCCCTGGTGTATGGTGCGCGAAGGCGCGTTTAAGCTGGTGGTTCAGAAAGAGGGTTTTGAGGCAATACATCTGTTCGATTTGGAAAATGATCCCTACGAGATGAATAATCTACTGAACGATCCCAATTATAACGAGAAACAAGCGCATTTGTACGGTGTGTTGCAAAACTGGTACAGGCGCGTGACGAAGTGAGCGGAACAATGGAGGACCGGCGTGGAGAGATTAAATAGTAAAGGTCCAGATTTGAAATTCTGGGAGCGCTTTTCGAGCTACAAATACACCGTTCTCACCCTTTCAGTGGTGTTTCTTTTTTTTACAATGCCGTTGTTTGAGCGCGAGGAAGAGCATTATTTTATACCGTTTCTTTTTTTACCGATTATGGCCGCGGTGCTCTGGACTTTGAGCCTTCATAGGGGGCTACTGGCGTTGTGTTTGATGCTCGGGTTTCTGGGATTTGGTTTTCATATAATTGTCGAGGCTATTGATCTGTCTGAGGAAATATCCAGAGTGCTTGAGATGGCAGAGGCGGGTGTTTATAAACTGTTTTACGGGATATGCCTTCTGGTCTTTTTGCACCGGATTTTCTCTGAGACGACGGTCACAGCAGATACCATCCAGGGGGGGATAGCCGTTTATTTTTTGAGTGGCTTGTTGTGGGCATTTTTTTATGAAACTCTGTTATTATTTAATCCAGATGCGATTTTGTTTTCGGATCATGTCCTGGGTAAGTTTTCAGATCTAATTTATTTTTCTTTTGTTACAATCACCACCCTGGGCTATGGAGATATAACGCCTGTGAGCCGGATGGCGAAAAATCTGGCTGTTTTGGAAGCTGTTTGGGGACAAACCTATCTGGCGGTGCTGGTTGCTCGCCTGGTGGGGCTGCATTTAAGTAGCAGCGGTCGATTCGATTGAGGATGGTGTTTGGAAAAAGTCGGGGATATCGACGGGTTCACCCAGGGAAAGGTTCATGAGCATGTCGTGCATGCAGAATGCGGGTTCATTTTGGGCGGGTGCAATGTGACGGTGTGTGCCATCGGGCAGGAGTTCGCGCGATTTGACATTGTCGGCAAAGCAGGTGCTGAGGAGTTCTGATTTTATCCGTGTAATCAAATCCGGATCTTCGATGGGACAAAGCGTTTCTACGCGCCGGCGCAAATTTCGAGGCATCCAATCCGCACTGCCAATGTACACATCGGGATTCCCGTCATTTTCAAAGTAGTAGATGCGGCTGTGTTCCAGAAATCGCCCGATGATGCTGCGCACTCTGATGTTGTCGCTTATACCGGGAACACCCGCACGCAGGCAGCATATACCGCGTACAATCAGGTCAATTTGTACGCCGTTTTGCGATGCGCGATACAGCGCGCGAATGACTTTGGGGTCTTGAAGTGAATTCATTTTCGCTACAATGCGGGCTGTACGTCCTTTGCTGGCATGGTGGATTTCGCGGTCGATTTTTTTGAGGATGGAGTCGAGCATGGTAGAGGGTGCAATGAGAAATTTGCTGACCTGGGGATGTGCAGATTGCGTGGTGAGCAGGTTAAAAACTTCGGCGACATCATTTGTGATGTCTTCGCGTGCTGTGAACAATCCCAAATCTGTATAAAGCCGGGCTGTTGAGGGATTGTAATTGCCCGTGCCGATGTGGGCATAGCGGCGTAGCCCGTTGTTAGCTTCGCGCCTGACCAGCATCGAGAGTTTGCAGTGCGTTTTAAGGCCCACGACGCCATATACGACGCATACACCCGCATCCTGAAGGCGCCGCGCCCATCGGATATTGGATGCTTCGTCAAATCGCGCTTTGAGTTCGACAACCACAGTTACTTCTTTGCCCGTCTCTGCCGCGCGAATTAAAGCATCGATAACGGGCGAATCTTCGCTGGTGCGATAGAGCGTCTGTTTGATGGCGAGTACATCGGGGTCGGTTGCTGCTGAATTGACGAATTGAACAACGGGTGTAAAGGCATCGTAGGGGTGGTGGAGCAGGATGTCTTTTTGTCTGATCTGGTCAAAGAGGGTATCGACTTCCTCATACGTATGGTCGGGCGGGTGATAGGGTGAATATTTCAAATCGGGTCTGGGAGTCGCGCTATAAAGTCCCATTAAACGGTTGAGATTCACCGGTCCGTTGACCTGATAAACTTGGTTGTTTTTGAGGCTGTATGTCGATTGTAAGCGCTTGACAAGTGCCCGGCTGGCATCGGCTTCGATTTCGAGGCGGACCGTGTCGCCTTTGCGCCGGTTTTGCAATTCGTCTTCAATGGCGAGCAACAAGTCGTCGATTGCTTCTTCGTCTAAGTAGAGATCGCTGTTTCGGGTGATGCGGAAAGCAGCCGAGTCGAGGATTTGATATCCCCGGAAGAGTTCGGGAATATGTGCCTGGACAATGTCGGCGAGAAAGACAAAGTCTATGCGCTGGCTGTCTTCTTCTCGGGGTAAGCGGATCAGACGCGGCAACAGGCGGGGTACCTGCACGACGCCGAGCAGTGTTTCACTTTCGCGGTTTTTGAGCAAAAGGGCGATGCAGAGGGCTTTGTTGATCAGGCGCGGTAATGGGTGTGCAGGGCTGATGGTGAGTGGGGTTAAGACCGGGTAGAGTTCTGCGTGGCAATAGTCGTCGAGGAAGGCTTTTTCGCGGTCGGATAGTGTGCTGATGGTGCGTATGTGAACATCTGCATCGCGCAATGCGGGAAGGAGTTCATCATTCCAGCAGGCGTATTGTTCCTCGACCATGCAATGGGCTTCTTTTGCAATGGCTGAAATTTGTTCTTCGGGCAAGAGACCATCGGGACCGTAGTCGGAAATGCCCGCTTCTACTTGCTGGAGCAGGCCCGCTACGCGCACTTCAAAAAATTCGTCGAGGTTGTTGGCCACGATGCCCAGGAATTTGACCCGTTCCAGCAAGGGATTGTCGGGGGTACGGGCTTCTTGTAATACGCGCTGGTTAAAACGCAGCCATGAAAGTTCTCTGTTGAGGTAGAGACTGGTATCGCCGAGGTCCATAACACACTCCGGGGGAAGATGCGACGGAATTGCGTTAAATATGAGATATTATAATGTGGTATAGAGCAGATTGTCAAATGAAAAACAGTCTTGTACCTATGATGCAAAGTCCTTCAAAAAGGCCATTATTGCCTGGAGGTTTTCGGTTTCCCCGTCCTGGCGGAGGGCTGTGGCATAGGCGCGGGCAAAGTCGCGGGTGAGGCGTCGATATCGCGCATCTTCTGGATGGATGAGGTGAGCGGCTAAGGCGTATTGGAATGCATGGGGCATGTCGCGGTGTTCATAAGCGGCAAGGGCGCGGTTGTAGAAAAATACGGCGAGAATTTGCACGGGTGTCAGGACGCGCTGGCGATCCTGATAGGCTTTAAATAGCGCATCTACACCGGTTGTTGATAGGTCATAAGGTGTGATCAAACCTGCGTTGAGCAGATTTGAAAGTACGTCGTCGCGGGTCTGTGAAAAGCCAAATCCGCGTTTGGGTAGTGTGAGTTCAATTGCGAGAGAGGGGCGGATATTGAGACGAATATAAGCGTGCATCGGGGTTTCGACAATTGCAACTGGCAGGTCGTAGCGGCGGGCAAATACAAAATAGAGATAGGAGGCTGTGATACAGTTGTAACGTCCGCGTGTCCAGAGGTCGAGTAGCGTGATGGGTCGGGTTTCGAATCGACGAAGAATTTGCCGGTGAAGATAAGAAAAAAGTTCGGCTGCCCGGTGTTCGGTGTGCAGGAGGTAAGGGATGGATAAGAGCGCGTGTTGCTGGAGGTGTTTGAAGCGGCGGCGATTTTGAGAAAGAGATACTGGCGTGGTGGCACCAGAAGCGATCAGGCCAGCGTCGAGCAGTGTAAATGAGTTGAGAAGGCCATCGGATGTGTCGGCCAGTAGTTGAATTTCAAGGGATTTAAAAAAGACGGGCAGATCATCAATGAGCCTGGGGACGCGATCGGGGGTATAGATTTGGGCATAGCTATTTGTTTCAAAGAAAAAAAATAGGCTGATGCTTGCACACACCAGCCCGGTAAAAGCGATTTTTGAGAAGTTAATCGTCATAACTCAATAAGCGGTAGTATCGCTCTTTTTCGACAATAGAACCCAGGATGTGCAGGTCGCGTTCGTCGCCTTCGGGTGTTTTGATGGTGAGCACCGTGCCTCCGCGCAGTTTAAATGTTTTGTAGTCGCGCGTGGGCCTGGTGAACCGAATGCGTACAAAGGCGTAATTTTTGCCGCCGTAATTTTCCACCCACTTTGGGATGCCTTTCAAATTCCTTTTGTTGAGGTTGCTCCAGGCAAATTCACCCGTCATGCCCGGCGATGAAAATTGGGGCCAGAGTTCGTCGATGTACTGGTCTTTATCTACGCGCAGGTGAAAGAGTTGTTCGGCAGATTTGGCGTTGAGAGCTGTAACAACGGCGCGTCCCAGTTCTTCGGGCGTTTCGCCATATCCGCGTTTCAATGTGGCGTCACCGCAGGCGCACATGACAAGTGTGCAGCATGTGACAATAAGTTTAAGACATTTCATGTGATACTTCAATCCTTTCACAATAATCAATATTGAATTATAAAATATAATAGAAAGTCTATGAGTCAAAAAGAAAAGGTCGGATGGATTTATTCCCATCCGACCTTTTTGTGAATCTGCTGCGTCAGTTTTACTGACCTGCAGGTCTTTCATTGGTCGTCCAGCCAGCCAACCAATTTCTCAGGGGATCAACGCCACCGATAAAGTTGACAGATGTGAAAAATCCGTCGTCGGGAGGCGATGCCACAGGCACTGTACCGTCAACAGCAGGAGAATTAGACTCGGGTGTGAAGTCGGGCGTAGATGTGCTGTAGGGCGCCATCAACATGGGATTGACTTCGGCATTGTTGAAAGCAGGCATTCTCGCCCAGGCCGCTTCGTCAAAGCTATCCGGAGCCCCTTCCTCACCGTCGTTATCAACCTCAAAGTTGCCAGGTGTGCCATCGACCTTGTTGTTGTAGAAGATGGTGTTTTGTACCGACAACTCACCACTGTTGGCCAGTTGGATTGAAGAGCCAGTATCGATGTCGAGTCCACCTTTGTTGAAGCCTATTACGATGAAGTTGCGCAATGTGGCTGCTGTGCCTTCGCGCAGCAAGAGACCTGTGTCAGATTCTGGACCATTGGGATCACCGACGAGGGTTACGTTGTAGATGGTGGGATTAGATCTTGGCATGGCTTCGTTGTTGTCGCCTTCGTTGTCAGATTCAAAGCCGTTGTCAGCGTCGTCGCCGCGCTGCTGTGCGACCCAGAATTGTCCTTTGCCAGTCCATCCGTCTGTCCAGTCGAAAGAGTCATCTCGGATGCCTGTGCAGTAGAGGTATTTGGCATTGACTGTGCCGCCGAAGAACTCGATGCCATCGTCCTGGTTGTAGTGAACCTGGACGTACTCAATAGTTGTTCCAGATCCTACGCCCTGGAATGCGATGCCGTTGAGTTCGTTGTCTGGCGAAAACTCAATGCCGGCGAACTCGACGCGGACGTAGCGCAGAACGCCGCTATTGTCCGTTGGGTCAGAGCCGCCATAGGTGCCTGTGTCACCTTCGCCTTGTGCGACAGCCCCTGTGTTGACGGGTGCGCGGCCGTTGATGATCAGACCACCCCACTGTCCGCGGTCTCTTTGGCCTTCTACCGCGTCAGAGGTAAAGACGATCGGTCTGCTGGCTGTGCCATCGGCCATGACTTTGCCGCCTTGCGCGACGATGAGTGTACCGTTTGTGGCTCCTTCACCAAAGATAAATGTACCGGGTTCTATGGTGAGTGTTGCGCCGTTCTCTACAAAGACAGCACCTTTGAGGAGATAGGATTTATCTGATGTCAGTGTGCGATCAGATGTAATGCGGCCTTCGAGTATTTCTACAGAGCCTATTTCCTCAGCACCGGCGGGCTGTTCTGTGGTGGTCCAGCCGGCCAACCAGTTGTCATTGGGACCTACGCCACCAATATAGCTCACGGCGTCGAAAAAGCCATCTGCCGGAGGTGAGGCAACTTCCATTGTGACTGCTGGGGATGAGGAGAATGGCCGGTAGTCTGGCGATCGGAGGCTGTAGGGAGCCATGAGCATGGGATCGACTTCAGCATTGTTGAAAGCAGGCATTCTCACCCAGGCCGCTTCGTCAATCTCATCATCATCAACCTCAAAGTTGCCAGGTGTGCCATCGACCTTGTTGTTGTAGAAGATGGTGTTCTGTACCGACAATTCACCACTGTTGGCCAGTTGGATTGAAGAGCCAGTATCGATGTCGAGTCCACCTTTGTTGAAGCCTATTACGATGAAGTTGCGCAATGTTCCTGCTGTGCCTTCGCGCAGCAAGAGTCCCGTGTCAGATTCGGGACCGTTAGGATCGCCGACGAGGGTTACGTTGTAGATGGTGGGATTGGATCTTGGCATGGCTTCGTTGTTGTCGCCTTCGTTGTCAGATTCAAAGCCGTTGTCAGCGTCGTCGCCACGCTGCTGTGCGACCCAGAATTGTCCTTTGCCAGTCCATCCGTCTGTCCAGTCGAAAGAGTCATCTCGGATGCCTGTGCAGTAGAGGTGCTTGGCATTGACTGTGCCACCGAAGAACTCGATGCCGTCGTCCTGATTGAAGTGTACTTGAACGTAGTCAACAGTCGTGCCAGATCCGACGCCCTGGAAAGCGATGCCGTTGAGTTCGTTGTCGGGAGAGAATTCGATGCCGGCAAATTCGACGCGCACATAGCGCAGGATGCCTGAGTTATCTGCCGGGTCAGAGCCGCCATAGGTGCCTGTGTCACCTTCGCCTTGTGCGACAGCCCCTGTGTTGACGGGTGCGCGGCCGTTGATGATCAGACCACCCCATTGTCCGCGGTCTTTTTCGTTGTCCAATGCGTCAGAGGTGAAGACGATGGGTCTGTCAGCGCGACCATTGGCGATGACTTTGCCGCCTTGCGCGACGATGAGTGTGCCGTTTGTCGCACCTTCACCGAAAATCTGTGTGCCGGGTTCTATGGTGAGAGTGGCACCGTCTTGCACAAAGACTGCGCCGGACAGGAGATAGTATTTGTCAGATGTGAGGAGGCGATCAGAGGTGATCATGCCTGTGAGGACTTCGGGCATACCAGATGCCATGCCCGAAGGGGTGGTCATTGCCATAGCAACTGAACCTGGTTCCGAGGGGCCTGCAGCACTGATGACCACAATGCGATAATCATAATCGGTTCCGGGAACCAGACCGGTATCTGTATAACTCGTACTCGTCACATTTTCAGCAACGGTTGTGAAGTCGGACAAACCCTGCATTCTGCGCTCCACATTATAACCTGTTGCATTAGCAATAGCTGCCCAACTTACGGCAATAGACATGTTGCTTTCTACTGCAAGTGTTGGGGTAGGAGCGGCAGGGGTTATCCTGGATGATTGTCCAAAAACGGATACAAATTGGAGAAAGTCGGGAAAGTCAATCGCTCCATTGCCATCAAAATCCATCCTACTATCAAACTCTGGGTCTGCTGAAGTCTTGCCGAAAAGAGCAACAAACTGGAGGAAGTCGGCAAATTCAACCTTTCCATTGCCATCAAAGTCAGCTTGTGCCGGATCTGTTTGTGCATGGGCAAAACCAGCCAGGCCAAATGTTAACCCCAGTATAAAGCATACGCGGTAAAAACGTCTCACAAGTGAGTCCTTTCATTTTGAATGATGAGCCTGTGCCAGATCGAATATTAACGATGTACAGTATATAGACAGGATATGGGGGCTTATCCTGTCTTATTGTCTGTCACCCTTAATGTGCTAAATGGCGCCCGCGACTACGCCAAATGCGATGATCTGTTTGGCCCGGTGATGAAACTCTCAACGATTAGTATTCATAACTTATGCCAAGTGAAAGGGAGCGCCCGATTTTGTATTCTCGGAAAATGCCTTCCTTTTGCTTGAAGAGCACTTTACTGTCGAGCAGGTTTTTCGTCGATACCTTCAACGCGAAGTGACCGAACTTTTTCTTCATATTAAAATCGAGCTGATGCCGGGGTTGTTCAAAGACATCGGGCAACCCCTGTGCGCCTACTTCGCTGATCCGCTGGCCAAATACATTGTAGAGCAGGTTGGCTTGAAAATCTTGATTGAGTTTGTCGTAGCCGAGGGTCGCGTTGACCGCGTAAGGAGATTGGCCCTGAAGCGCGCGTTCGTTGGATGTCTGCACGCCGATGTCGGGATTGATTTCAATCTGCGATTTGACCAGTGTGACATTGGTGTTGATGGATAGGGGTTCAAGGGATGGGGATAGTATGTCGAGGCGGCGTCGAAATTCAAATTCGACACCGTAGTTCGTCGCAGCTTTGGCATTTTGAAATGTGACACTGAGTTGTGCGGTGGGGCGAATGATTTGCTCGATGGGATCGTGGAATTTTTTGTAGAAAGCACTGATCGCTACCAGTTCGCCCAGGCGCGGAAACATTTCGAATCGAAAATCAAAATTGTCGATGGAACTGCGCTGGAGTTCGGGATTGCCCGAGACCGCCCGTCCGCCGATAAAGTCCGTAAATTCGAAAGGCGCGAGTTCACGGAAATCCGGACGCGCCAGTGTGCGCGAATAAGCTGTGCGGAAATTGGTGCGGTCATTTAGCTTATAGACCAGATTGAGTCCGGGCAGGAGATCTGTGTTGTCCAGGGTGACCTGGATAGGCTCAACTGTTGTGCTAAAAGGATCAAAGGATGTAAGTTCCTGTTTGGATTGCTCAACGCGTAGCCCTCCCACAAAACGCCATTGGCCAGAGAACTGAAGGTCGGTCATCGCGTAAGCTGCCCAGGTGGTCTGCGAGGCACTGTAGTTATCGACATTGCGGGTGGTTTCGCGCAGTTCAAATCGACCGGGCGCGATATTGTCTGAAATAAAAATTTCTTCGGGGTCGAGTGTCAGATCAACGTGTCGCCGGATGCCGCTGGATTGCTCAAAGCGAAATCGGCGGGCATCAAAGGTGCGGTCTTTGGAGAGGGTTTTACCGCCCATTTTAAATTTAGAGGATAGGCCACTGAAAGCCGTGAAGGGAATGGTCCAATCGATTTTGCCGCTTTGGGCATTGTCAACGAGGTCAAAGAAGAAGCGGCTGCCGCTTTGCGTGATGTCAAAAAAGGTCCAACTGCCATTGCGGTCTTCGTAGAGTACTTCGCGGTTATCGGGTTCGTCGCGCGTGGCTTTGGATAGACTGTACAGCCAATCGATATTGGAATTGAGAATGTGATGCTCTCCAGATAGTTGCCCCGTGAAAATACCGCGTTCGACAAATCGCAAGCGGAAGTCGCGCAGGTCCGTGCCCCGGTCGGAATTGTAACCGGTGTACGTGCGCGCCTCGTTGTCGGTGTTGCGATTAAAAAGGGTTTTTAAGCTGATTTTATGGAGCGGCGACAACCGCAGGCTACTGTTGAACAACAGGCCCCACAGAATATTGTTGGTCGTGCTATTTACTTCATACGAGGTAAAAGGCGTGAGTATTTGTTCGCCCGATGCGTCAGCAGTTATGCGGAAGGAGTTCCAGTTTTCACTTCTATTGTTAAAGCTGTTGTCATAAGTAAATGAGAATACATAGCCGAGTTCCCGTTCGCTTCCGCCAATGGCATTGCCGATGCTGATGCTATAACCCTGGTTGACCGGAGCAGTTTCGGTTCTGGGCTGCCATACGTTGGCAAAAGCCTGTCCAAATTGCTGGATTTCTTCAGAGGAAAATCCGATTTCTGGGGTAAAACGCCCACTTTTGCGCACTGGTTCCTCAGCGGCCTGAGTTTTGATCTGTTCGGGCAGAGAACGCGTGCCGTCATCCACACCCAAAAAGTCCCAGGAGCCTCCATCGTAGGTCTGAATATCTTTGAAACTGGTTTGGCTGTGATACCCGGCTGATGTGGAAACCGAAAATGTAAATTCGCTGGGAAAGTCGCGGGTTTTGATCTGTACGGAGCCGCCTGAAAAATCTCCTGGTTGATCGGGAGAAAAGGTTTTGGATACCTGAATATTTTCGAGAAGGCCAGCGGGGAAGATGTCCATGGGGACAACGCGTTTGTTTGGCTCGGGACTGGGTATATCTGCGCCGTTGACTTGCGTGTTGCTATAGCGTTCGCCCAGGCCGCGCACGTACACGAATTTATCTACAATGGTGATCCCTGTTACGCGCTTGAGTGCATCGCCGGCATCGGAAGACGCGGCGCGGCTCATCAATTCGGCGCTGATGCCGTCCGTGACCACGGGTGCTTTTTGCTGTATGCCGAGCATCGATACTTCGCTGTCTTGTACGGCTCTGGCCGTGACGATAATTTCATCGGCCTGCATGGCTTCTGGCGGCAGTGAAATACTGAGTGATGTGGGGGTGTCGGTTTTGAGTTCGACGCCTGTGACTGTCTTGGTAGCGTATGAGATGTAGCTAAATTCGACGTTGTGCGTGCCTGTTGGAGCAGAGAGGACAAAGCGACCATCGAGGTCGGTGGAGGTGCCATACATTGGTACGCCAGTTTCGTCTTTGATGACGATGTTGGCGCCGATGAGTGGCTCTCCGGTTTCTCCATCCACGACGACACCCTGGACTTTACCCATGTCCTGGGCATGGATTGAAATGCTTGTGAGAGCAAACAGGAGCAATAACATTTTTTTCATGCGACGTATCCTTTCGGCGTGTGTAAGCTATTGTTCCGCGACGAGAGTTAAACATCCCTGCCTGATTTTGTGTGAATTTAGTTTGACTGTGTTGAGATGGAGTTACAAATGAGTTACGATTTGGCTACAAAGCAATGGTCTGCGAGGCAACGGTTCCCGAGGAGAGGCTTAGCGACATGTGGAAGTCACAAGAGTGAACGCGTGAAAAAATCCCTTGAGGATGGAGAAAATGATGTATTTGTAACACAAATGTCACAATTATGTGACCGAACCGTAACGGTTTTGTAGGTAATTTGTAACATTATGGCGATGTCTTGTCGCGGAGAACGCCGCTTATTCACCTATTCGAAGGGAGAGCACATGCGCGTTTGTAAAGCAATTTGGGGAATACTGTTGTGTTTGGGGTTTGTATTGGCAGGACGAAGTGAAGCTGTCGATACTAAGCTCCAGGGCGTTATGTTTGCCGATTATTATATCGTGAGAGGAACTGGAGAAGAAGAGAATGGCTTTCGGTTTCGACGCATTTATCTCACCCATGACCTGAAGTGGAACGATGCTTTTTCTGGAAGGGTTCGGCTGGAGGCCAAGGATGCGGGATTTAATAGTGAAGAGAAAATAGAACCTTTTGTTAAGCACGCGTATTTGCGCTATCGCAAAAATGGCCATGCGCTCTATATGGGGCTGTCGGGTACGCCAACATGGAACGTATCGGAATCTGTTTGGGGTTATCGCTCGGTGGAGAAGACCCTCATGGACCGAAAAAAAATTGCCTCTTCGGCTGATATAGGCATTGCATATCGCGCCCGATTGGATGAAGCTGGAAAGTTAAATGCCCAGGTTATGCTGGCCAATGGCAGCGGACAGCAGTCCGAGACAGATCACTACAAGAAAATTTACGGTCTGTTGCATTTTGCGCCTGGTACCCTGAATGTGACGACTTATATAGACTGGGAAAAACGCCCAGACAATCTGGATCGCACGACTTTTGCTACGTTTATCGGGTTAAAAAAGAAAAATTTCCACGGTGGTTTGGAAGGCTTTGTGCAATGGCGCAACCATACCGCACAGGTGCGGGGGCTTTCACTGTTCGGCGCAGGACAGATTAGCGAGAAGATAAAGGTGCTTGTTCGCAGCGATTTCTTTGATCCAAACGATGAGTCTGACGACGATGGGGAATATTGCTTTCTCGGCGGGCTTGACATTGAGCCGGTAAAAGATATTCACATCATGCCCAATGTGATGGCCACAAATTTTCAGGCTCCAGATATAGATATGGAGTTAATTCCGCGGATGACGTTATATGTCAAGTTTTGATTATCACATAAATGTCGTGTTTTCGTCACATAGTTGTAACGCGATACAGGTTTATTTTTTCCTAACTAACGCCTGTAAGTCGCATAACATAAGGGAGTATTGAATGACCAGAATGATTTATATGATCGCCTGTGTGGTCGTCTTGACACAGGCTGTGGCTCAGGCGCAGCAAGATTCGCCTGTTCCAATGTATCAAAAAGTGAGTGGGATTTCCGGAAGTGCCAACAGTATTGGGTCAGATACGATGAATAATTTGATGACGCTGTGGCTGGAGGGATTCCGCAAGTACTATCCCAATGTAACAATTCAGGTTGAGGGCAAGGGATCGAGTACTGCACCGCCCGCGCTGATTGAAGGTACCGCGCAATTCGGGCCTATGTCGCGTCCGATGAAGGCTTCGGAGATAGACAAGTTTGAAAAGCATTTTGGATATCCACCAACGGTGTTGCGCACCTCGCTGGATGCACTGGCTGTTTTTGTCAATAAAGACAACCCGATTAATGGGTTGACTTTGCAGCAGGTAGATGCGATTTTTTCTAAGACGCGACGCGGTGAGTATCAGGAAGATATTGCGAGATGGGGACAGTTGGGTTTGGACGGCGATTGGAAAAGTGCCGCATTCAGCCTTTATGGGCGCAATTCCGCGTCGGGTACTTATGGGTTTTTCAAAGATCACGCGCTGTTTAAGGGTGATTTCAAAGATGAAGTGAAAGAGCAACCGGGGTCTGCCTCGGTGGTGCAGGGCGTGGCCGAAGACAGGTATAGCATGGGTTATAGTGGCATAGGTTACAAGACATCGGGCGTGCGCGTCGTACCTCTGGCGTTGGAGACTGGCGAACCCTTTAGAGAGGGTACGATAGAAAATGTGATCGATGGATCTTATCCTCTGGGGCGTTTTTTGTATTTGTACATCAACAAGGCACCCAATAAACCTCTCGATCCACTTGTGAGAGAATTTTGTAAGTTCATTTTTTCCAAAGAAGGGCAGGCGATTGTCGTTAAAGATGGCTATATGCCCGTGCCCTATCAGGTGGTTAAAGAGGAACTCGAGAAATTACAGTAGTTAGATACCCAAATACTCTATCTCAAAGGTGGGACGTTAGACGTTAGAGGGCTATCCGGTTCTCAGTTAGAGGCGAGGAACTGCGACCAACCCCCAGCCCTCAGCCCATGTCTCTTGCGTCTCACCTTTTGCGTTTTATCTCTTATTATGGCACTTCCCACAGAACCAACATCAAAGCGAAAATTGCCCGGCATCACGCCAGGGGCACGTCTGATGGACCGCGCTGGACAGTGGGTGATCACTGCTGGCGGCATCGGGGTGATCCTGTCTGTGCTGGGCATTTTTCTTTTTGTTCTGATGGAGTCCTATCCCCTGTTTTTGAAGCCGAGCGCGTCTAGGGCACATACTTTTGATTTTTCGCACCGTGAACCCGTCCTGTGTACGGGGGTTGATCCCTATCAGGCCGTGATGTTTGTCGTGCACGAAGCGGGGATTGATTTCGTGGATATGACCACAAAATCGGTGACAGAATCTGTGTCTCCCCCAGAATTACAGGGGCGGCGCATTCGGTCGGCTTATCGCGCTCTGGATAACACGCATGTTGGTCTGGGGCTGGACGATGGTACAATGCTGGGTTGTCGCGTGAATTTTGCCGTGGATTACGATGCGGAGGGAAAGCAGATTGTGACGCCGTCTTTTTCTGTTGAATCGACCATGGATCTAACCGATGAGGCTCTTGAGCATCTCGTGTTTCGGCACGATGGGAAATCCCGGGGTACAGTGCTTGGTATTGCGGATTCCGGGCAGCTCGTTTTGGGGATTTCCGAAAAACAGCGGGGTCTTTTGGGTGGTGGCAAAACAACTGTTCGTCTGTACGATTTGACCGCGGACATCAAAGGGCGCGCCAGGGTGGGTGCTGTGACCAAATCGGGACGCTATGTTCTGGTGGGTACAGATCGCGGTGAAGTATTTCGATGGGAAGTTGGACGGGCGAGTTCCAGACCCAAATTGTTGGATTATTTTCGGGTTTCCGATCAGGGGGTGACTGCGCTGGATTTTGTGCTGGGTGATGTGTCGCTCGTCGTGGGCGATGTGGGTGGCCGCGTGTCTGTCTGGATGCCCGTCAGGACGCACGAGGGTGACAATAAAAGGATGTTCAAAAAGATACACGCTTTGCGGTCTCATCCAGCGGCGGTGACTGCTCTGGCGTCGTCTGCTCGCGACAAACAGTTTTTATCGGGCGATGTGTCGGGGGTGGTTGCATTGCATCATATGACATCGGAACAGACGTTTTTTCAATTATCCGGTGATGGCGCTATCCAAACGCTGTCTTTTGCGCCAAAAGCAAATGGCTTTTTGGCTGTGAGCAAGTCGGGGCAGGTGACGGATTTCGATCTTCAAAATCCACATCCCGAAGTGACGTTGCAAACGCTTTTTGGCAAGGTGTGGTACGAGGGATATACAGAGCCTCAATACGTGTGGCAATCTACGGGTGGGTCGGATGATTTTGAGCCCAAGTTGAGTATTGTGCCTTTGATATTTGGCACTTTTAAGGGTACACTTTACGCCATGTTATTCGCGCTGCCTCTGGCTATTCTGGCGGCGATTTACACATCGGAATTTGCCTCTCCCGGCGTGCGCGGTGTGGTCAAACCCGTGGTTGAGTTGATGGCCTCGCTTCCCAGTGTGATTCTGGGCTTTTTGGCTGGCTTGTGGTTGGCGCCCTTGCTGGAGACGAGAATCGTCGGGGCGTTGTTGTTATTACCTTGTGTGCCCATTGTCGTGGTGCTATGCGCCTGGGGCTGGGGGCAGATGTCCGAAGATTTTGCACGCAGAGTACCCGATCACTGGATTCTAACTTTGCTGGCGGGTATCGCGTTGTTCGCGCTCTATCTGTCGTTTGCACTCGGTCCAGTAGCCGAATCGTTTTTGTTCGGCGGCAATTTTCAAAGCTGGCTGCTCGGCACAACGAATACGCGCTACGATCAGCGCAATTGTCTCGTGGTGGGCTTTGCGATGGGCTTTGCCGTGGTGCCTATTATTTACACGATCTGCGAAGATGCCCTGTCGAGTGTGCCGCAGCATCTGCGCGCAGGGTCACTCGCGCTTGGCGCAACGCCCTGGCAGACGGCTATCCGCGTGGTGTTGCCCACGGCGAGTCCGGGTATTTTTTCCGCGACTATGATTGGATTTGGCCGCGCTGTGGGCGAGACGATGATTGTGTTGATGGCTACGGGTAATACGCCGATTTTGGACTGGACCATTTTTAATGGCATGCGCACGATGTCGGCCAATATCGCTGTGGAGATTCCCGAAGCACCCCATGAAGGTACGCTTTATCGCGTGTTGTTTTTGACAGGGGTTTTGCTGGCGGCGATTACTTTTTTGGTGAATACGCTGGCAGAAGTGGTGCGGCAGCATTTGCGCGAAAAGTATAGCAGAATTTGATGTTTTGGAGATGGATGTGAAAAGTTTACTGAATAGAAGCCCTTCAGCACATGTCTGGAAAACAGGTGTGCCTTTTATCTGGTTGACCGGCAGCGCGCTGGCACTTTGTTTGCTCATGGTTATAGGGCTGGTCGCGCTGGTTTTGTACCATGGTACCGGATTTTTCTGGCCGTCGGATATCGAAGCTGTGGTACTCAAAGATGGTCGAAAGGCGATGGGACAGCGATGGGACAAACAGGAGATTCCCACATCGAACCGAACGGGGTCCGGGCAATTTCGCATTCAGATCAAGGTGGGCAATCGCGATGTGTATGGCAGCGATTTTCAATGGATTGATGAATCGGATATTCAATTGACGGATTATCCCAGAGATGCGGTGGTTTTTGAGCGGCGCGAGTGGGGCAATTTTTACGGGTTTATCGAAGCTCTGTACGAAGGTGAAACCCGCGTATCGAACACCTGGGATGTGCTGCAAGCACAATTGGATAATACCCGGGAACGACACGAGCAGATTCGGGAAATTGAAAAAGATGCGATTGGTGACTTAAATCGGCAAATCGAAAGCCTGCGCTTGAAAAAACGCGAGATAGAATTAGGCGGTGGAGATGCCGATGAAATTGATGCGATTGATCGAGAGAGCAGATCCTATTGGGAAGCTTATGAACAATTGGCTGACGAACTGGCGCAATTGCGTTCAGCCAACGAGATTTACCGCGTAGATGTGCGGCTAATTGGCGGCGAGGTGCGGCAGATTGCCACAGCCGATATCGTGCGTGCATATCGTCCCAATCAACTGGGGATTTTGGGAAAATCGGGCGTTTATTGCGAGCGCATCGGGGAGTTTTTATTCGATGAACCCCGCGAGTCCAATACAGAAGGTGGGATATTTCCCGCGATCTTTGGCACTGTTATGATGGTTTTTTTGATGAGTTTGGCGGCTGTGCCATTTGGCATATTGGCGGCGCTGTATTTGCGCGAATACGCCAGGCAAGGTATCTTAGTTAGAGGGATTCGCATTGCGGTTAATAATCTGGCGGGTGTACCTTCTATTGTTTTTGGTATGTTTGGGCTGGGATTTTTTGTTTACGGTATTGGCGGAAGTATCGATCAGTTCTTTTTTTCCGAAGCGTTGCCCACGCCCACGTATGGCACTGGCGGCATTCTGTGGGCTTCGTTGACCCTGGCATTGCTGACGGTGCCGGTGATGATTGTTTCAGCCGAAGAAGCGCTTTCTGCCGTGCCGAGTGATGTGCGTGCCGGGTCGCTGGCACTGGGGGCGACCAAATTGCAGACTATTTTGCGCGTGGTTTTGCCCGGTGCGCTGCCGGGGATTCTCACGGGTATTATTCTCGTGATTGCGCGCGGCGCTGGCGAAGTGGCGCCGCTGATGATTACTGGCGTTGTGAAATTGGCGCCTTCATTACCCGTGGATGGTATCTGGCCCTTTTTTCACCTGGAACGCAAGTTTATGCATCTGGGTTTTCACATTTACGATGTGGGTTTCCAGTCGCCCAATGTCGAGGCGGCTCGCCCCATGGTATATACGACGACCTTGTTGCTGATGGGTATTGTATTGGCTCTGAATCTGGTGGCGATTCTGGTTCGCAATCGACTTCGCAAGCGCGTTGGTGGTGCGACGTTCTAAACAGGTGAGAGAAAGGTATCGCGATGGCTGAAGCAGAACTTGCAGTAAATACACAGTTAGAAGCAATTGTTCCAGATATTCAGGATCCCATTGTCACTGTATCGAATCTGAGCCTGTATTACGGCGAGACGCAGGCTCTTTTTGACATTGATATGCAGATTCCCGAGCATCGGGTGACGGCTCTTATCGGCCCTTCCGGATGCGGGAAGTCAACGCTTTTGCGGTGTATGAATCGGCTGAACGATTTGATCGATTCGGTGCGTATTGAGGGTGTGGTTGAAATTGATAATGACGATATTTACGGTCCCGGATACGATGTGATTTCGTTGCGCCGCCAGGTCGGTATGGTATTTCAAAAATCCAATCCCTTTCCCAAGTCGATTTATGAGAATCTCGTTTACGGTTTGAGAATTGCAGGTGAGAATCGGCGGGCGGTACTCGATGAGGTGGTGGAGCGCAGTTTGCAGGCTGCCGCGCTTTGGGATGAAGTAAAAGACCGACTTGATGACAGTGCCTTGGGGCTTTCAGGGGGTCAGCAGCAGAGGTTGTGCATTGCGCGTGCAATTGCTGTTGAGCCTTCGGTAATCTTGATGGATGAACCCTGTTCGGCACTGGATCCAATTGCGACAGGTCGTATTGAAGAGACGATTGAAGATCTCAAAAAGCAATATACGATTGTGATTGTAACACACAACATGCAGCAGGCATCGCGCATTTCGGACTATACGGCGTTTTTCTATTTGGGACGTTTGATTGAGATGGCCGAAACGAGTGAGATGTTTACCAATCCGCAGCTCAAACAAACCGAAGATTATGTGACGGGGCGATTTGGCTAAAAATGGAGTGATGGTTATGGAGCGTACTCTCGACCAGCATCTCGACCACCTCAAAAGTGAGTTGTTGAAGATGGGCAGTGCGGTAGAAGAGTCGATTGAACAGGCAGTACAATCGCTTGTAGAACGCGACAATCACCTCGCCGATGTGGTTGAAGAGGGTGGGCATCACATTGACGATTGGGAAGTGGCGATAGAAGAAGAGTGTTTGAGGGTGTTGGCTGTGCAGCAACCCGTCGCTGGCGATTTGCGCCTGGTGGCGAGTATTATTAAGATTAATTACGATCTCGAGCGCATCAATGATCAGGCGGTGAATATCGCGCAGCGCGCGCGTTTGCTCAATCAGATGCCGCAATTGAAACCGCTGATCGATATTCCGCGAATGGCCGAGTTGGCACGGGGCATGGTCAGGGATGCGCTGGATGCTTTTGTCAATCGCGATGTGGAATTGGCCAATAAGGTGCGTAAAATTGACGATACAATGGATGCGTTGCGCGATCAAATTTTCCGCGAGTTGTTGACGTACTTAAATACGGGTATGTCTTCGACTGTGGATCAAGCTATTTTGCTCCTTCTCGTGTCCCGGCATCTGGAGCGCATGGGCGATCATTCATCCAATATTGCCGAAAATGTCGTCTATCTCGTGCAAGGGCGCATTGTGAGACATAAGAAGGAGGAATTGCGGGAGGGCGAATAATTAACGGTTTTGTCGTGCAAACGACACGCGATTGTAACACGGCGATGATATTATACCCAAAGCACGACGTATTCTCCCTTATGGGAACCGGCCCGCGACCCGGTTCCCATTTTTTTGCCCCGAACATGAGTTCGGGGCTTTTTCGTTGACCCAACACACATCCCTATGTATTTTACTCTTTGGACATACTACTATTTAGTATTAATAAGAAATAAGGTGGTTGATCTCTTTGCCCAGTTGTATAAAATCCGAAGCCCGGTTTTGCGAGCGCTGTGGGACTTTGCTGGTTGTAAAAGCAGTGGAAGATCGGGAGAGGCCGTGTTGTCCGGCGTGTGGATTTGTGGCTTATCTCGACCCCAAGGTAGCGGCCGGGGTTATTGTAACTCTCGATGGTGGCGTTGTCTTGCTCAAGCGCAATATTGACCCCGGGTTTGGCAAGTGGGTGTTCCCCGGCGGATATGTGGATGCGGGCGAGCCAACCGATGTTGCGGCTGTGCGCGAAACCCGCGAAGAAGTGGGGTTAGACGTTGAGATCGGCGAGTTGCTCGGCGTGTTGTCTTATGAAGGGGAACGGGTGGTGCTGATTGTTTATACTGGACGGGTTGTGGGTGGAAAGTTGGAAGGCAATTTTGAATCGCAGGCTGTGGCTACATTTGCCCCTCGGGATATTCCCTGGAATGATCTGGCTTTTGACACGACCAGAGAGGCATTAGAAATTTGGGTGGCGCAGTATGGCGAAATGTACGCAAAAGAAAGGTTATTATGCTGAATTCTATTGAAGATGTTGAAGCGCGGTTTGCCGAGCAGGGGTATATCACGGACCGCACGTTGGCAACGACGATTTTTTTGGCGCAGGCGCTTGGCAAACCGATTTTTCTGGAGGGGGAACCAGGCGTTGGAAAGACGGAAGTGGCCAAAGTTATGGCCGGTATTTTTGATACCGAATTGATTCGATTGCAGTGCTATGAAGGCATTGATGCCAATACGGCATTGTACGAATGGAATTATCCGCGCCAGATGCTGGAGCTAAGGCTCGAAGAAGCGCGGGGAATTGACAAAGCTGAAATTGGTCAGAATATTTTTCGCGAAGATTTTTTGCTCAAGCGCCCCCTTTTGTCGGCTCTTGAGGGTAGCGAAACAAAGCAACAGGTGTTGTTGATTGACGAAGTGGATCGGTCGGATGAAGAGTTCGAGGCGTTTTTGCTCGAAGTGTTGTCCGATTTCCAGATTACGATTCCCGAGATTGGTGCGATAAAAGCGATGCAAGTGCCGTTTGTCGTGCTTACGTCCAACCGTACGCGCGAGTTGCACGACGCGCTGAAGCGCCGGTGTTTGTATTTGTGGATTGACTATCCCACGTTTGGCAAAGAAATGGATATTGTGCGGTCGCGTGTGGCGGGTGTGCAGAACGAATTGGCACAACAGGTTTGTGGGTTTATGCAACTGTTGCGCAATCGCGATTTTTACAAAAAACCAGGTGTTGCCGAAACGATTGATTGGGCACTGGCTCTGATGGCTATGCGGGTTGAAGAATTGGATCCGCAGACGGTTGATGCGACACTGGGATGTGTTTTGAAGTACAAAGAAGATATTGAAAAAATTCAGGAAGACGGCCTGCCACAACTGATTGAAAAGGCCCGATTGTTAAAAGAACGCACGCAAATTGGCGTTTAGGAGATTACATGCCAGGAACTATGCTGGGACGAGTTGTCGGTTTTTCAAGGGCTTTGCACAGTGCAGGCGTTGAAGTCAATGCGGGTAATCTCATCGATTTGTGCGACAGTTTTCGATATATCAGCCTGCATAATCGAAGCGATTTTTACGCTGCTGCGCGGGCAACACTGGTGTCGCGCTACGACGATCTGGATACTTTTGACGAGGTTTTCAAGGCTTTCTGGGCGCGGCCGATTTTGCCCGACGATATGACGCTGACCGATACGGATGCCGGCGGAGATCCGGATCTCGATGTTCAGGCAGATGTCAATGAGGTGGTGGATACCGCAGATTTGCAGGAAGAGGCCGAGGGGGAGGGCGAATCCGAGGAGGTTGGGTATAGCCCCGATGAGGCTTTGATGGGAAAAGATCTGGCCGCAATGTCCGATCGCGAGATTGAGCAGGCTCGAAAGGTGATTCACGAGATTGTGAATATTATTGCCAATCGCCGCAGTCGCAGGCGCGTGCCCGAGAATCGGGGGGCTGAACTGGATTTCAGGCGCACATGGCGGCGCAATGCGCTATATGGTTCTGATGGTGTCGAATTGATGATGAAGCGACGGCGCATCAAAAAGACCAAGCTGATGTTGTTGTGTGATGTGAGCGGGTCTATGGATTGTTACAGCCGCTTTCTTATTCGCTTTATCTACGCGCTCAAGCGCGAGATCCGAGATGTGGAGGTCGGGGTGTTTTCCACGCGGATGACCGCGATTTCGCGACTGCTGAAAACAAAAGGCATTGAAGAATCACTCGTGGAAGTGGCTGATACAGTACACGACTGGGCAGGCGGTACAGATATTGGCGGGTGCTTGCGCGAGTTTAACGATCAGTTTGCACGCGATATGTTGCACTCGCGCACTGTGATGATTATTGTGAGTGATGGTTGGGATCGGGGCGATCCCGATTTGATGCGACAAGAGATGGCGCGTTTGCGAAAGCGCGTACATAAGTTGATGTGGCTCAATCCGCTTTTGGGCACGCCGGGATATCAGCCCCTGTGTTTGGGGATGAAGACAGCACTTCCATATCTGGATTATTTTTTGCCCGCACACAATCTGGAGAGTTTGATTCAATTGGCTCGAACACTGCGGTCTGTTTGGAAGTAGGGGGATGTTATGGCTGGTCGAGATGTTTTTCAAGAGGCTTTGACTCTGATTTCTCAGGGTGAAAAGGCCGCCTTATCGACGATTGTGTCGAGCAAGGGGTCTTTGCCGATGAGCAAAAAGGCGAAGATGCTCGTGCGTCCCGATGGCAAAATTATAGGTACGGTGGGTGGTGGTTGTTTGGAAGCCGATGTGTGGGCCGAAGCCCGTCATGTGATGGAAACCGGGGCGCCGACGTTGCAGAAGTTTATTTTGACGGAAAAACACGCGGGCGAAAATGGCCTCAATTGCGGCGGCAATGTCGAGATTTTTACCGAACCTCTGCTGCCCGGTCGCGCAGATGACATGCTCGGCGATATTGCTCGGGTTCGCAAAGTGCGCGGTTCGGCTGTGTTGGCAACGCTGGTTTCGGGCGGTGATCAGGTGGGTGCGAAGTTATTGGTACATCCCGATGGCAAAACAGTGGGGAGTCTGGGACATGGTCTTGCTGAAGCATGTGTGCGCGAAGAGGTGGCGGCTTTTGAGGCGATTCCGGAGAGTTTGCTCAAAGTTATAAAGATCGGCTCGGAACCCGTTGTGGTCTTTTTGGAATCTATTTGTCCCGAACCCACGCTGTTTTTGTTTGGTGGGGGGCACGTGTCCTTTGCCATCGCGCAGATCGCGCATTCGGTTGGGTTTCGGATTGTGGTTATTGACGACCGGCCCATGTTTGCGAATAAAGAGCGGTTTCCCATGGCGAGTGAAACGCTGACGCTGGAGATGGAGACGGCTTTTGATCATCTGGTCATTGACGATTTGTCTTATGTGGTGGCTGTGACGCGCGGGCACCAGCACGACAAGCCGGTTATTGAGCAGGCGATTAAGACTCAGGCGGCGTATGTCGGTATGATTGGCAGCCGTCGGAAGATCGCGCTGATGTGGAGAGAGTTTGAAGCCAAAGGCATCCCGCGAGAAAAATTGGATGCGGTTCACGCGCCGATTGGATTGGATATCGGCGCAGATACACCCGAAGAAATCGCCGTGAGTATTGTGTCCGAACTCATTCAGGTGCGCCGGTCACAGGGAAAGCCCATTCATCAGGGTATGTCGCTGTCATCGGTGTGAGGTAAATGACTTATTGTCGGGGGAGAATAAGGAGGTGATACAGTACATAGCTGAGAACGATTTACGTGAGGGGGATGAATGAGAGGCGCGCGAGCGTCTTTAAGTCTGGTTTTCGAAATTATTTCAGAAGGGAGTTAACCCTGACAAGATGGATAATCGCATTTGTTGCGATGTCGTTTTTATCCGCATCGGCGATGGCCGGGGTGACGGGTAAAATTGCGGGTCAGATTGTTGACAAAGATGATGGTGGTGGCTTGCCTGGTGCCAATGTGGTGGTTCTGGGCCTGCACAGTGTCTTTGGTGCGACATCAGATACCGAAGGCAATTTTGTAATTTTGAATGTGCCGGCAGGCACTTTTGACGTAAAATGTAGCTTTATCGGGTATCGTGACGTGGTGATCAAAGGCATTAAAGTATTGCCCGATTTGACCACCGAAGTCGATTTTGTGCTCACAGCACAGGCTCTGGAAGCCGAAGCCATCGAAGTGGTGGCGGAGCGCCCGCTGGTGCAAAAAGACAAGACCAGTTCGATGCGCCTCGTAACCAGCGAAGAACTCGAATATATGCCGGTTCGCGGGTATGCAGCGGCAACGTCCCTGCAGGCGGGCGTGACGAATCGGAACGGCACACTTTACGTACGCGGTGGGCGGTTTTCCGAAGTCGATTACATTGTTGATGGCGTATCGCAGAAGGATTTGCAATTTGGCTCATCGTCCACGACGCTGAGCAATGGTGCTATAGATCAGGTATCTGTGATTGTAGGTGGGTTTGAAGCGGAGTACGGACGCGTGATGTCGGGCGTTGTCAAGGTGGTGACGCGCGAAGGCGGGCAGAACTATTCGGGGTCTGTGGAACATATTACCGATGAGTGGAATGACCGCAGTTGGGCTGGTGCGCCCTCTTACGGATATAACACGACCGATGCGACATTTGGTGGTCCACTCATTCCCGGGACGAACGGGCCTTCGTTTTTTGTCTCTGGGGAACGCATTGATCGCCTCGACCGCAGCCCGAAGTGGGGTGTGGAAGTTCACGAGTGGGAAAAAGACCTGTTGTCACAGGAAGAGTACGATTTGCTCAGCGAAGGCATCTTGCCGCATTATACGCTCGAGAGATGGGGCTGGCAGGGCAAGCTGGCGTATCGGTTGTCCGACGAAATCGGTTTGAAAGCCGGGATTGTAGGCTCAAAAACGGATCGCTTGAGCTATATTCACTCATATCGCTACAATTTGCGTCATGCGCCGCGTGTGAAAAGAGATAACTATTCGGCGTTTGCTCGCGTGACCTATACACTCGGTGCAAAGACCTTCTTCACCTTGCAAACAAGTATGTTCGACCAGAATTTCAAGGGGGGCGACGGGGTTCATTTCGACAATTTGCACGACTATGCCCGTCCCCAGGGCAATCCGCGTTATGACGCGGAAAGTTTGTTTGCACGCGGCGATATAGATTCCACTGAGATTACGCGGACAACGGAAACCATCAATGATCGCCCTATAACGTATTTTGAAGGCGATGAGGGGCGCATATATAATAGCTTTGAGCAAAGTAGCTCATTTTATCTCACGCCTATCGACTTTGATTTGACCAGTCAGGTCAGCCGCAATCACCAGTTCAAGCTCGGTTTTGACGTGCAGATGCATCGGTTGCGTTATTACCGTCATCTGGTCCCCAGTTTGATCTTTCGCGGACCGTTCGTCAGTTCAGACGACAGAGGTGGCTTTCAAGATGTGAACCGCTATGGGTATGATTACAACTGGAATAATCAGGTAATCGAGCCTCTGGATTCGACCCGCGACGCGCTAAAAGAACCCATTTTGGCTTCTTTTTACGTGCAGGACAAGATGGAATACGACGGGTTGATCATCAATGCGGGCGTGCGGTACGATTATTTGAATGCGAGTACCGATGTGCTGGCGAATGAAGGCGTGCCACTGGGTGGCGATACCACGCTGGATCCATCGGATCTGGCTGGCAATAGCGTGTATCACAAGGTCAGCCCGCGCCTGGGGGTTGGATTTCCCGTCACAGATAAGACCGTGTTTCACATGAACTACGGCATTTTTTACCAGCAACCCAAGCTGGAAGACCTGTATGTTGGTCTGGATTATCTGGAATACAAAGCGCCTTTGGGGGGATATTATTTTGCCTTTGGCAATCCGAATCTCAAGCCGGAAAAAACCACGGCTTATGAAGTGGGTGTGGTGCAGCAGGTGGGCGGTCATGCCAGTGTCGATGTCACTGCCTATTACAAAGCCGTGGAAAACCTCGTCCAGGTGACGACAATTCCGTCTGATCCTGCGGCTTTTGCCTCGTTCCGCAACACCGACTACGGAACCATCAAGGGGCTGGACTTTGGTTTGCTCATGCGGCGCACAGGGCGCACGACAGCGCGCGTGTCTTATTCACTCGCTTATGCGACGGGCACGGGATCATCGCCACAAACCCAGCGACAGATCGCCTGGACATTCCAACCCGGCGTGACCGAGCCGCCCAAAACGACCTCACCACTCGCCTTTGATCAACGCCACAAAATTTCGGCATCAATTGACTATCGATTCGTAGATAAAGACGGCCCGAGGTTCCTGGGCGGTCAGCCGCTGTCCAATGCCGGGATCAATGTGTTGTTCACTGCCGGGAGTGGGTTCCCCTATACCCCTACGTTCACGTATAATGAAGTGACCACGGCGGCTGCGTTTTCACGTCCTTCGGGTCCTATAAATTCCAGCTATGGTCCCTGGACATTCAGGATCGATGCGAAGGCGAATAAGCGCTTCAAAATTATAGGCCTTCAGGGCGACATATACGTGTGGGTGCTCAATTTGCTCAACCGCGCCAATGCAACCAGTCCCGTGTATTCGAGCACGGGCAGTCCGACGACTTCGGGCTGGTTGAATACAGACGAAGGCCGCGAATTTGTGGCTCGCTTTGGTCAACTGGGCGAAGACAAATACAAGCTCAAAGAGAAAAGCCCATTCAACTTTGGCACGCCGCGGCAGGTTCGCTTTGGACTCGCGCTCAGCTTCTAAATGGGAGATCAGGACATGAAAAGCTTTTTGAATATTTTGACGCTGGCTTTGATGAGCGTGAGCATGGCTGGTGTTGCGCTGGCTGTATCGCCCTCGCAAAAGCCGCGATTGGGTAAAATTAGCAATGATCAAGTGATTGATGTGAACAATATCAGAATGTTTGTGACAAACCGGGGATCATTTTCCTGGGACCTGGCGACCGGAGCCTCGGGTCTTGAATTTCCCAAGGGCACGGGCAAAACCGCGGTATTTGCCTCTGGTCCGTGGATTGCGGGCAAGGTCAATGGAGAGATCCGCGTGGCGATTGCCGAGTATTCATTTGAGTATGCGCCCGGGCCGATTTTGCCCGACGGCACACCTGCCGACCCGGGACCTGATCGCTATCGCGTGTATAAGATTAACAGAGGCGATGGCCCGGAAAACCCGGATTACGCGCAGTGGCCGGTTGAAGACGGCGCGCCAGTCAATCCCGACGGGACGCCGATGGTACTGGGCGATCAGACCCTGTGGGCGGTGTATAACGATGCCGATCCCGGGGTTCACGCCAATATGCAGACCGCGCCTTTGGGTCTTGAAATACAGCAGACGACATTTGGGTTCGACCGCACGGGACCACTGGGCAATGTGGTATTCATCAAATTTTTGATCATCAACAAGGGTGGTAATACCATCGATAGCACTTATGTGTCGATCTGGTCTGATCCCGATCTGGGGCAAGCCGATAACGACCTGGTGGGCTGCGATGTGGAGACCAGCTTTGGGTTTTGCTATAACGGGTCAAATGTAGATGCGCAGTATGGTTCGTCACCTCCGGCCGTGGGGTATGACTTTTTCAAGGGTCCGATTGGCGACGACGGTGTGGAATTGCCGATGACGTCGTTTAACAAATACATCAACGGCACGGATCCTCAAACCGCAGAAGAGACCTTTAATTATATGAAGGGCGTTGACCCGGACGGCGGCGTGGCCCTGCACACCGATCCGATTACGGGTCAGGTGAAGGCATTTATGGTCGATGGGGATCCGGTTACGGGCGCGGGCTGGCTTGACGAAAACCCGGCCGACCGCCGCTTGATGCTTACGGCGGGTCCGTTTACCTTCGCGCCCGGCGATACGCAGGAAGTGGTGGGCGCCATTATTATTGGGCAAGGTCAGGATCGTCTCACGTCGATTACGGCCGCGCGTTTTAACGATACATTTGCACAATCGGCTTTTGATGCCAATTTTGAATTGCCATCGCCCCCGCCCGCACCCAAAGTGTCTGTGGGTGTGACGGGTGATCACGGAGGCAATGGCAGAATTCAGTTGACCTGGGGAGATGACTCAGAAGTCGCTTCGGGCGATTATGCATTTGAAGGTTATAATGTGTACCAGGGCGAGTCGGTCGCTGGTCCCTGGCGGCGTCTTGTGACTTATGACGTGGTCAATGGTTCGGCCATTATTTTTGACAATGAGTTCGATGAAGGTGCCGGTGTGGTGGTCAACTCGCCCGTGCAATTTGGCGGCGACTCGGGTATTCGGCGCTTTATCGAACTGACCGAGGATAAGGTTTTGGGCGGCAGGCTGGTGACGGGTAAAACCTATTATTTTGCGGTGACGGCCTATTCGTTGAATGAGAGCAGGTCGCCAAAAGTGCTCGAGACATCTATCACACCTCTGGCTGATGGGCGCATGACGTTTAAGCCTCTTTCGGATGAGATGATTCCGGCCAATGGCATTGTGCCGCGTGGACCCACTGCGGGTACGCGCTTCAATACCGTGGAGGTGGATAGTGTCGTAGAGCACACATCGGGTGTAAGCGATGGTATTGTGGCTGTGGAGGTGGTTGACGATACACGGGTTACGGGCGCGTCTTACGAAGTGCGCTTCCGCGATACCGAGGCCGGAACAGTGTGGGATTTGATCAATCTGTCGAGTGGTCAGGCCGTGCTTTCAGATATGCAGCAGCACGCAAATCTAAATGATGCGATTACCAATCCAATTGTCGAGGGTTTGCTCGTGCGCGTCACCGGCCCTCCTCTCGGCATGAAAGATTGGGATATTCCATCGGGCGCGCGGTGGATGACCTGGGCGAATACCAGTCCCTATTTGGCTGGTTTTTCTACTGAAGGCTTTGGTGGTGCGATAACGGGCGATGTTGCCCATAGTTGGTTTGGTCCCACGAGCGTGTCACCTTCGCAGTTGGTCAATGTGGAATTGCGATTTACCAGTGTGATTGAGGATGATGGCGAAGATCAGTACAAACCCCTTGATCTGACAAATCCCAATGTGTCGTGGGGATATCGGTATTTGCGTGCCGCGAACAGACCTGCACCTGCTCCCGATGAACTCACCCTGTCCAAAGTGCCTTATGACTGGAGTGCTTACATCGTCAATACAGAAGGTCCGGGTGTTTATGTGTATCAAGACCGGAGGCCCATTGCTTTGTCGGCATGGGATGTCGAAAATAATCGGCGTCTCGAAGTGGGGTGGCTGGAAAACAATCTACCAAGCGGCCTGGTCAATGGGACCTGGAATCCGCCATTTTTCCAAGATGTACCCCATACATTTGTCGCCCGCGAGTGGCTGTTCATTTTTGATCGAAATTATACCGAGCGGGACGATGATTCCAATTTGGCGGAGTTGTCTCAGGGCATGATTAACGACAATCCGGCACCGCCCATTATGTATATCCTTTTTGTTAATCGCCGCGCGGTAGATCGGTTTCCACAGGATGGCGATTCATTTTTGATGACCGCCAATAAAATCAATACCTCCAACGATGTGTTTTCATTTAACACGCAGGGGACTCTCCGCGGTGATCAAGAGATGGCGTTGGAGGATTTGACAAAAATTCTGGCGGTGCCCAATCCGTATCTGGGGCGTTCGTCTTATGAATTTAATTCGCTCGCACGCCAGATGCGTTTTACCAATCTGCCCGCGCAATGCACGATCCGCATTTTCAGTCTGTCGGGCGATCTGGTGCGGACGATTGACCACAATAACGGTCTGTCGTTTGATACCTGGGATCTGAAGACAGATCAGGGCGTGCTGGTTGCCAGCGGCATTTATATCGCGCATTTTGACGCGCCAAATATCGGTACGCATTTTATCAAGTGCGCGGTGTTCATGGAAGCTGAGACGCTGAACTCATTTTAACGAACCGCTGAATGGAGGACTAACTTATGTTCAGGCAGATGATTTTTCTGTTTGCCGCGCTGGCATTGATCGCTCAGGATGCCCGTGCAGGCGATGAGAGCCGCATCGGTACAGCTGCGGCACAAGAGTTGCGCATTCCAATTGGTTCGCGCGGTACAGCACTTGGGGGTGCCATACTGGCTCATGTAAAAGGTGCCGAGGCATTGCAGTGGAATCCCTCGGGATTGGTATTTGGAACGCATAAGCGCGAAGCCGTGTTTTCGTATCTGGATTATATCGCAGATATGAATATAAATTATTTTGCGATTACTACGCGTCTAAGGGATGATATTTCGGTGGGGATCAGTGCCCGCGTGTTTGCGGTGGGCGATATTGTTGTGACTACCGAGGAATCGCCCGAAGGTACGGGTGAGATACTTTCGCCGAGGTTTTCGTGTGTGACATTTACGTATTCGCAATTGTTGACGGATCGCGTGTCGTTTGGCACTACGATTAAATATATCCACGAGGCGATTAAGCGAGAGGTCGCCAATGGCCTGGCGTTTGATTTTGGTTTTCAGTACAAAACCGCGCTAAAAGGTCTGACGCTGGGTATTGCCATGCAAAATTTTGGTCCCGATCTGCGGTTTGATGGTCCGGATCTGGATCGGGTGGTGAAATTGCAAGACGCGATTCCAGAAGCTGATCCTCAAGCTGGGTCGCGCACTTTCCGCACGGCACTGGCACCTGCGGAGTTGCCCACGTCCATAGAAATCGGTTTTTCCTATGTTTTCTATGAAGACGCGCTGGGCAAAGCTGCTTTTTCTGCGACCTTCCGCAATAATAATCTGGCGACTGACGAGTATCAGGCTGGCGTTGAGTATTCGATGAAGCAAATTCTTCAGTTGCGCGGAGGATATGTGACTTCTCCAACAGGTGATGCCCTGCCCAATGGGTTTAAGAAGGAGTATATTCTCGGCCCGACGTTTGGCTTTGGTCTCAATGTGCCCATGGGCAATATGGCTTTTCAAGTGGATTATGCCTATGGCAGAACCGAGTACTTTCAGGATAATCACTGGGTGACTGTGGGGCTTGGGTTCTAAATAGCTTCTCATAGGTGTATTTAACCGTCTGTGTTGGCTTATTTCGCCAATACAGGCGGTTTTTTTTGTTCTTGGAAAATTTTATTTCTATAAAAAACAATAAGATATTACCTGAAGGGTGTTTTGGCACGGATATTGCATAGAGATAGATGTGATCAATAATCAAAAACCGAAAGGAGATATGCCATGGGCACTTTTTCAAGAATAAGCAATGTGGTCCGCGCTGAGGTTGACGATGTTCTGAATAAGATGGAGGATCCGAAGAAGATGGTGCGACAGATGGTGCGGGATATGGAGGACGCGCTGGATGATGCGGTGGTTGCCGTGGCACAGGCGATGGCCAGTGAGAAGTTGCTGGCGCGTCGGATTGCACAGAAGCGGGAAGAGTCGGCTTTGTGGACGCGCAAGGCAGAGGATGCTATGGATGCCGGTGAGGAGGAACTGGCGCGCAAAGCATTGTTTCAGAAGGTGGTGGTTGATGAGGCGGTCAATACACTGCAAAAAGCACGGGAGGAAGCAGAAGAGGTGACTGCGACGCTGAAGCAGCGACTCGCAGAGCTGAAAGCGAAGTTGGCGTCTGCCCGCGCACAACAAAGCACGCTGGCGATTCGCAAACAGGTGGTGGTGCAGGAGATGCGACAAGATGCGCGTGTGGCGGCTTATGATCGGTTTGTTCGGGATGTGGCGCGCGAGGAAGCGACTGCTGAAATCTATGCCGAGATGGCAGGCGATGCACAGTTGCAAGAAGAGTTTGAGCAACTGGAGCGAAAGCAGCAGGTTGAAGCCGAGATGCAGGTGTTGAAGGAGAAGATAAAACAAAGCGCAGACCAGGATGATAAATCTGAAGAGGAGAAGTAATTATGCTGGCAAACTTATTTGGCATTGTTTTAGTGATCGTCGGTGGGATTGTTGCATTTTGCTTGCTGGTGGCTTTCATTGGAACGATTTTTAGTATTTTGATTTTTGCATTGAAGGTCGCAATTCCCGTGGTGCTGGTTTATCTGGGATATCGGTTGATTACGAGAGATAGACATCAGGTTACGTATTAAATGATTGGCGCTAATGAATAGAAGCCCCGGACGTTATCTAACGCCCGGGGCTTTTTCAGCCATGATTGAGGTGCTGGAGGGTTAAGACAGCTTCTTTTCTTTTTTTTCGTACAACAAAGCCATTCCGTGCTCTAACCATTCATTATGTGTTGAGACTTACTTCCTTAAACATCGGTGGAAGGGAAGCGCTCTCAACCGATTTATATTCCACCGCTGAGTGTGGATACGCAAAACCGAGGCGGTCGCTTTTTGCAAACGCCTCCACGACATTCGCAACAATAGCAGTCGATATCTTTTGTCGCTCTACGGCAATTGATTGATAGCGCAAACGCATCATAACCCCCGAATCAAAAAACTCCGCTCGCACCTCGGGTTCTTTCCCTGTTTCTTCTACAATTGTCCCCGTCACTTCCCGCGCACAGGTAATCAGCGTTTTCTCCGCCAGTTTGTAATCTGAATCGTAGGACACCCTTATGGGCACCTCATCCAGAATATACTTCGTCTCTTCAGACACAGCATAATTGATCACCATCTGGTCAAACAACACCGCATTGGGAATCAAAATACCGCGGTTAGAAGACTCTTCACCGCCTATTGTACCACCGACCTCACCCAGCAAAATATGCGTTGGCGAAATCTCCAAAACATCGCCCCGCACACCCTGAATAATAATGCGATCTCCAATCTTAAAAGGCCGCTTAATCATCACCATCAACCATGCTGCCACGCCCGTTACCGGCCGCTGAAGAGACCAGCCCAAAATCATACTGACAAAAGCAACCGTCAGCCCCATTGCAGCCAGAGATCCCGACAAACTCACAATGACAAAAACAATACCAACCAGCATAAACGAATACCGCCACATCGTTAAAAACTGCCGAATTTGTGCATCGGTGCGATGGTGTTCCTCCATAGCGAGAATGATCAATCTCTTCGATATCTTATAGGCAAACAGCAACACAATCAATATCACAACCGCATATAAAATACCGACTATGGACTCTCCCAGAGTCTCTGTCATCGACAGCTTGATATTTCGCACATAATCAAATGGCCTGGTCCGCGTCACAACCGTCTTCAATGTATCTTGCGTGACCGTCAATGTGTCTGCCATGTCTCTTCTCCTCCTTTTTGTTTTTTATTCTTTTTTGGCATTACCATCCGCTTGTGTAGCCACACTCATTGGCACGGCACTTCGCACATGCAAATCCCGCTGTGGGAATGGAATGGTAATATCCCGCTCGCGAAATGCCCGGACAATTGCAAAATTCAAATCACTGATCACAAATAACTGACGGGGTGGATCCTCAATCCAAACCAGCAAATCAAAATTTAGAGAACTATCGCCAAAGCCCAGAAACTGCATCTGCGGTTCGGGATCGGACAAAACCTCTGGATGCGCTCGCCCAACCTCCAACAACGTCTCCGCGACCAATTCCACATCGGCACCATAAGACACACCCACCGATGCGTGAATACGCACTTTTGACTCTTCAAAGCTCCAGTTTGTGACATTTTCAGACAAAAATTTTGAATTGGGCACAATAATCGTCACATTGTCCAGGGTATAGACCTTTGTGCTATAGGCATTGACCGCCTGCACACGGCCCTGCACGCCATCTACCTCCACAAAATCTCCCTCTTGTACCGGCCGCTCAAACAACATAATGAGTCCGCTGATAAAATTGTGGGTAATCGTTTGTAGCCCCAAACCAATCCCCACCAGCAAGACCGCACTAACAGCAGCCAATGTCGTCAGATTAATCCCGGTATATTCTATGGCGATAAATACGCCAATGCACATGATAACAATGTGCAATAAGCGACATATAGCTGACTGCGAACCTTTATTTATATGTATCTGTTCAAACACGCTACGCCGCAACATGCGTTGCAAAAATCGCGATATACTATACGCAATGAGGATAATCAGCGTAGCCGTCAGCAAAATAGCTGGCGTTATTTCTATTTCGCCAAAAGAAATGAGTGGTTCCTCAATTACCTTGCGTAAATTATCCCAGGGATTCATACTTAATCCTCCCGAACCAATACAATAAGATCATCCGATTCACCCAGCATATACGGTTCATCATGCGCCGGATTGAGCGCGACCTCACCGTTTTGCAAACGAATGCCCAGCGCAATTTCGCCCCGACATGCCGACATCTCTTTTACCTCTCCAAAGCTCACATTTTGACCTGCTATGCCGTAATCTGAAATCCGGCGAAAGAAAATCTCTGCACCACCGGCGTCGAATAACTCTTCATAAACAACATTGAGTTCCCGACGCAACGCGACCTGTGCCAGCACATGGCTTGCGATCATTGGCGTAATCAATACCTCGGTATCGTAATCTTCAAACAACGCCACATTGTCGGAATCCAGCAAATCGACCAGAATTTCTGGTTTATGGGTACTCTCCTCCAGCACATTCCTCAGCACCAGATGTACCACAATGGTCCGCGCATCCGACTCTTCCTGTGTCTCTACCCAGTCACTGCCCAAAATAACCACATTATCATACTCGCTTGGCTCCATTTTTCTTAAATTTGATAGCGAAGTAGTCTCACCTTCGCGATGGGCGACAACCACGCGGCGCAGATCAATGCCTTTTTGTTCTATCTCTGCTTCTCTTTGCGCCGCAGGTACAAGAGACAAAACCGTGACCTCAAACAGTTCGTTGATCTGCCTGCCAAACTCTTTGAGCAAATCCGCTGCTTTGTGGTTCCATCCCAAAATTAAGACGCGTCGTTTGCCCTTTTCCCTTGCATAAGACACTTCCTGAAATTTACGCGATACGCGTTCTATCTGATAATTTCTCAGGGGTTCACAATCCCCGTAATCTTCTGCCAAAAAGACCAGACGGTCTTCTGATTCCAAAATTAGATCCCCGGGTGGATTGAGCAGAGGGCAAAAATCCTCACCCTGGGGACGCACCACACCCAGCAAAATCGCTTTGGGATACGCACCTGATAGATCGCCAAAACGAAAACCCGTAAACTCCTCGGACATTCGCACATAGACCTCATTGCCAAGCCCGTGCGACAAAATATCGTGGAACACATGCGACAATCCCGGATGACGCACATTTTGCGCCATACATCGCGTAATAAAAACATCGCTCGCCAAAATTTCTAAAATGCCTCTATAAGCCTTCTTTGCCATAACCACTTTGTCGGAATCGAAAATCTCCGTCACCAGCAAAGGCAGATCTTCTTTAGTATCCCCCTTCCCACCCTGATTCGATATCGACATCAGTGTTTTTACAATACGCATATCCGATTCATCCGCACTGCCATAAGCAAAATCAGCACCGGGCAAAATAATGACACTCGCATTTTTGAAATCTACGCGCTCCAGATGTTCTATTCGCAGGGGTATTCCCGACCGAAACGTGATCTTCTTGGCATTCCACAAACGACCGAGTGCTCTCCGCAATTCCACTGTGCGCTCCAAACTCACATCTTCAGACAGAATCACCACATGTAACCCACGCGCACCGCGCAGTTGTAAAAACCGACGCACGCGCCCTTCAGCACGCATCAACTCGCTGACAATTTCGGACGTGCGATTGGTCCATCCCAGAATCAAAATATGGTTGCGACGCACAATCGGCGTAAGCCCGCGCTCAAAATTGCGAATCGTCTGATTGAGCCACTGCGTCATAATCGCGATCAATGACCCCATAAAAAGCACATAGCCCAGCACTGTCACCATCGTTGAAATCACGCGACGGGCAAGCCCTTCGTCATCCCCTAAATAACCCGGATCAGTCAAACGCAAAAATGCCCACCAGATAGCTGTTTCGCGATCATCAAAAGGCGCGTCCGTAGCCTGCACCAGCAAACCACCACCAACGGCAACCAACCCGATTACCGAAGCAATGACCAGCAGATGAAAGCGGACGCCCAGCAACAACAATCGCTCAACGCGAAATTTCAGATAATTTTTTATTCGCGCAAACGGGTCAGTCGTTCGCGATCGCAGTTGTAAAAAAAAATTTTCCAATACAAACCACCTTTTCAATCATCAACAACATCGGTAAAACGCACATCAGACGGAATGAGCTTGCGCCTGGACAATTCCTTCTTAATGCGGCGGGTAAGATCGGCAGCGAAATCGTTCTCGTAGCGCGTGTCAAATACGTACGCCTTCACCACGAGATGCGTCAGATGCGTCTCTTCAAATTTGTCCTTGACATTGACCACCACCGGCTTTTTAAGATATGCGAGCCTGGATGTCAACACAGCCTCGCGAGCCACATCCTCAATCTCCTTCAAATCAGTCCGTGCTGGCAAATATATATCTACAACAACCTGGCAATCGAGATTTCCGGCATTGGTATTCGACACCTCAGAAGTCAGCAACGTAGAGTTCGGCACGGTAACGAGTGAGTCATCGGTCGTCTGTAGCTTTGTGCTGCGCAGACCAATCGACACAACTTCGCCGTAATAAGAGCCAACCGTCACGCGATCGCCAATTTGGAAGGAACGATCAAACAACACGACAATACCGCCAATAAGATCGTTGAGCAGGTCTTTTGCGGCAAGCCCAAGTGCCAAAGCAATTGACCCCAGCAGGGCGAACAGAGTATTCTGTTCGGGTGCGATAATAACAATACAGTAATAAATCGCAACCCCGTAAACACCGATACGCAGCAGGGGCTGAACGCGCTTGAATAGCAAGCGATGCGAAGGGAATCTGCTGGCTCCGAAATCCAACGCAAGACGAATGACGGCTGTCATCGCATAAGCGACCGCAATCACCAGCAGGACAGCCACTATTTTGGCAGCGTTAATATGTAAGCCACCGTTTCCTGTGAGTTGTTCGAGAGGGGAAGTATCCATTATGTTCAGATTCCTGTTTCAGATTACAAGAGACCGCGTCCTTCCAGCATTTCCTCTACGGCGTTCAAACCGATAGGATTGATGCGAAAACGCGTCGATTCCTGATCGAACTCGAGAATATTATCGTTCCACAGAATCTCGAGTTCCAGTCTGGTCTGGATGAGGTCTTTGTCGAGTATTGTCGATAATTCGGCGGCAGTAAGATTGTCGTGCTGCAAAACCGCGATTAAAATAAAAGCCTGATCAAGCGAGAAACCCCGCACAATACCAAGGTCAATTTCGCTAACAGGATTAACCATAAGGAGTTCGTTTTCCGAAGACTCAAGTGACCGCAACCAGTACAGAAGAGCGACAGAAATATTCTCCTTGCAGATCTCCGCCAGATTTTTGAAATAGATCTGGGCCAGCGCGTCCTGAACGGCTGGCTCTTCTGGCCGTCGCCAGCGATGCACACGCCGCCGCAAAACTTTTTCCAACTCCTTATTTATCGCATAGCGCAAACGGTAGCCACTCTGGTTGTGACGCTGCATAATCAGCATCTGTAACGCCACTGGTTGCCACGCGCGAATTCCGACCTCAAAGTGAAATAGGCGATTCAGAGGCAGCCACATACCGAGATAGTTGCGCGCATGCTGGTCAAGAGAAATACCCCAGAGTATGTGGTGATTCGTACGCGCGATGAGCCATAGAAGGTGCTGGACCGCATCCAGACCACCAATACGTTTGAAAAACAAATTGTGGCACCCTTCGAGTATCACAGCGCGTCGCGGACCCTGCAACAAGCTCCGTGCCAGATCATCAAAGCTCGCCACATTTTCGATCTCAAGAATATTTGCCAGATAAGACACCAGTTCAGGTCCGGTCGTCATCTTGCGCTCAATTGCGGATCGAGTTACAACCGAAGCGTCGTCGAACAATCGCAAGACAGCAATATTCAGCAACGTCGTTTTGCCCGCACTTCGCTGTCCGAATAAGATAAAGGAAGAAGTAAGACCATCTTCCCAGCGCTGAATCGCCTGTTCAATAGTAGCCAACTCGTCGTCAAATCCGACAAATAATGCCTCGTCATTCAAGGAATCGAAAGCGAAATGGGCGATATAGTCTTCGGGCAGTCCGAGATGTCTGATCGATTCCAAATTGGCTTCGTCGAGTGCCAGACGAACTTCGCGCTCGGCCGGTGCCATCAAACCCAGGCGGCGCAACGCGGGTTTGATGATACTGGAGACAGCATTAAATAGCGCAATCCCCTGCACTCGAAAGAATGACAACAGGCGCAGCAATACCTGTCTGCACGCTCTCAGGGCTGTCAGAGTTCTCTGGCGGACAAATCGCCCGAGCTTTGCAAGATAGAACACAATCCGACCATAACGGGCAGCGTCCTGACCGACCAGTTCCAACCGCTCTTGATGCTCGCATTCAAGCTCCCACAGCAGCGACTCCCACGCCATTCGGGTATAGTCGTTGAGGTCTCGCAATCGATTGATCGCGCGATTGAAGCCCATCTGAACATCGGGCAATAGTGTACCATCGCCTTGCGACAGGCCATTATCAACCGTATTGAGAACATATCTCAGCGTACTAAACACACTGTCCAAACCCTCGAGCGATCCTTCAACACGGATTTTTTCGAATTGCTGATAAGAGGTATCGGCCCTATTCTCCAGACCACTGAAATGGGATGCGCCAATCTGGCGCAGTGGAATAATCCGGTAGCTTGTTCGACCTTTCCAATTCAGATCGTGCTCATAACTAACCTTCTCCGACACATTGTCGAAAACCATGGCGGAGTTTCGGAATGCGTCCCGATTTAAAGCCTCCACCTCAGCCAACATATTGGGATTACACAAATCCGCACGAAACGAGTCGAAAATGTGTTGCACGGTTTCTCGCGTCTGCGGAAGTGAATCTTTCAGAGCCTGAGGACGGCGGCGCAGCTGGATCGATACGTCTTGTTGTATCCTTCTCAAATCCTCAATTGCGGACTCCGCGTGCTGGCGAACGGTATGCAAATCCTTCTCCTGTTCCGCACGTACTGTCTGGCGCACTTCAGATAGCTGGCGTCGGATGTTCCCAATGGCTGTTCTGTAGCCTGTAATCTCCTCTGGCGGATCGACGTAGTTATGGGTGAGACGAATGAGATCGACCAATCGCGGGCAGCGCAACAGACGCAGCAATCGCAGATCGAACAACACGATGGGAAAGAAAAAATGCAGAATGACGATGAGATCAGCGATCTGTAGCGGACGAAGTCCAAAACGCAGCCGAGTAGCCAGGCGCGTTCCCCCAGCTGCATGGACAGACCACATACGAGCCAGATATTCGACAATGAGCAAACCAATAAAAAGCCATTCGAACCAGTAAGAATAATAGAGAAAATAATAATGCAGGATATCGTTACTTGGCCACCACTCGAACCGCTGCAGATACTCCACGAGGGTTTTCGGCCACCAGATGTCGAGGCATTGAACACCCGTACTAAAAAGCACAAGAGCGAGTATTGCCCAGTTGATTCGCCGGCTGAACAAGTCGCCAGGACCAGCGACTTCGAGAATTTCGTATGTTCGATTTTTTATTTTTTTTAGATACGCAATCATAAATTAATCCACTGGACGCCTTAAGCAGGGGCGTGACGAGCGACGGTTGTCATTGCGGCAGGGTTTTAGCCGCAATCCAGCCCATTAAAAAAATATATCAGTAAATTTTTTTGACAGACCATTTAGTGTGTCGCGATCTCTGTCGCCAGATGCAAAACCGCATCGCCGCGATGCACCAGAGGCGATATGGTCCGTCCAATCACCAGGCCATCTCGCGGTGCTGTCAAATTTAGAGTACTACTGCCAAAAGGATCGGAAATATCACCCAATTTCTGCCGCCTTTTAACCTGCTCTCCCATTGACACATCCAACTGCAAAATGCCACTTTGCCGCGCCCGAATCCAGGTCGTGCGCGTAACCTCAACCGAGGGCGCTACATCTGGTGCAATGGGTTCTGCGAGCATATCCAGTGCCCACAGAACTCTCAAAACGCCGTTCACACCCATTTCTATCGCACTCTCGTTGAACCGCATTGGCTCGCCCCCTTCATACAACAAAAACGGAATGCCACGTCCTGTCGCTACTCGACGCAGCGATCCTGCCGGACTGGTGCTATCGATCAGCACGGGCGCGGCAAATGCCTCGGCAATGCGCCGCGTTTCCCCATCTTTCAAATTTGCGCGTATTTGGGGCAAATTTGTACGCGGCGGAGCTGCCGTGTGCAAGTCGATCCCGTGAGTACACCGATAGACTACTTCGTTCGAAAACAGATGTGCCAACCTCGACGCCAGAGAACCGCGCTGTGACCCTGGAAAAGACCGATTCAAATCGCGCCGATCGGGCAAATAGCGCGACTCGTACACAAAGCCAAAGACATTGACAATGGGTACCGCCACCAATGTGCCCCTCATATTCTCAACCTGCACGCTATCCAAAACCCGCCGAATAATTTCAATCCCATTGATCTCATCGCCGTGTAGCGCAGCACAAACAAATAGCCGAGGTCCCGCTTCTCGACCATGTAGCACTTCTACGGGAATCGTCATCTGGGTATGCGTGTAAAGCATAGCCAGTGGAATTTCGATATTCCCGCGCGTTCCCGGCGCAATTTTTGTTCCGCTAATTTCAAATGCCTCGCGCATCTATCCTCTCCCACGCGTGCGGGTTCTTCCCCGCTTAGTGTTCTTTTCCAAAAACTCAATAATCAAGCCCGCAACATCGATATTCGTCGCTTTTTCAATCCCCTCGAGACCGGGCGTAGTATTGACTTCCATTACCAGAGGTCCATGATTTGACCGCAAAATATCCACACCGGCAATATTCAAGCCCATAATCCTGGCAGCACGCACCGCAGTTGACCGCTCTTCGGGCGTAATGCGAATCACCTCGGCTGAGCCACCGCGATGTAGATTCGACCGAAATTCTCCAGGTTCTGCCCGGCGCAGCATCGACGCCACAACGCGCCCGCCAACCACCAGACAGCGAATATCCGTACCCCCGGCTTCCTTGATAAATTCCTGTACCAGAATATTCGCGTCTAAACCGCGAAATGCCTCGATCACACTTTCGGCAGCCGAATCCGTTTCGGCAAGCACCACGCCAATCCCCTGCGTGCCTTCCAACAGCTTGATCACGAGCGGCGCGCCACCCACAATATTAAGCAAACCCTCAATATCTTTTGTCGAATGAGCAAAGCCAGTCACGGGCAATCCAACGCCTTCTCGCGCCAGCAATTGCAGGGAACGCAATTTATCGCGTGCCCTGGTAATAGCCTGTGATTCATTGGCGGGAAACACCCCCATTATTTCAAACTGCCTGACAACCGCTGTCCCGTAAAAGGTGTACGACGTGCCAATGCGCGGAATCACGGCATCAAAATCCAATTTTTCGCCTCGAAAAATCACAGATGGCCGATGGGATGTGATATTCATATAAAGCCGCGCATAATCTACAACGCGCATCTCATGACCTCTTTCTTCACCCGCTTCTTTGAGACGCCGCGTCGAATACAATTTCGGGCCACGGGACAAAATTCCAATCTTCATCTCTATCTCCTAAGTCTTGCTGTTTACAGGATATCCCGTCCGCAGTGAACGTCCGGGATCTACTAAAAATTGACCTCTGAGGGCATGGCGCCCCAACAACATCCGAAAACCCATTTCATCGCGATTGGTCAATGTCAATTCAATTTCCCAATCGCGATTGTGCATTCGCACACTGGTGCGAATCACTGGGCGACTTTCTACTTTTCCATCGGAACTTCTCACCCGGCGATATTCAATCACTTCTGCTTCGACTTCCAACGCCCCACGAGCGGTGCGCTGTATGGGGTGAATCGCAAAACGCACCATCCGCTTGCCCCGCCGCCGAAACCGTTTCAGATTAAATGCGTGCAATGCGGATGAACGCGCACCCGTATCGATTTTTGCTTTTATTGCATCGACATTGAAATCGGGCAATGCCACCCACTCGCGCCATCCTATAATCCACATCGGTTCACGCTGTGCCACGTTTCCTCCTTGAATTTCACGAATGCTTTCTGCCAGACGTCTCCGATTTTACTATAGCTGTCAAATCCTAAATAATCTGCTATGAGTCTATCTGTCAAGCATTTGTACACAGAAGCCCCGGACATTATTCAACGCCCAGGGCTTCTATTCCTTAGCGATCACAGCGTTATACAGATATTCCAGATACCAATCCACATATCGAGAATAGTGTTACTCTTCCTTTGAGTCCGAAGAACCATCCTTGTTTACTTCTTCCAGACTCTGTGTCCATTGCTCCATCTGCTTTTTCGCCAGATCGCGCCCCCCCATGCCGAACGCGATCGCTGCGGCGATAGCTGCTGAACCGAGGATGAGTCCGAAGGCGAGGGTAATGATCTCGTTTGCGATGCCCATTTGCCCGAGCGCCATAAAGAGAGACAGTGCCACGATCGCAACCCGGACGATTGCACTGAGTATGCTGCCATAGGCACCTCCTTTTCTGGACGCGATGCGACCGAACACGGACGCGAGGTAAAGCCCGAAACCGAAGATCACCACGCCCAGGATAATTTTGCCGAACAGCAGTGTCAGCATCACTAACATGCCTGCCAGTTCCTGGAAGCCGAGTTGCGCGGTTGCCTCAATAGCTGAGAAGAGGAGGACAGCCACCATGGCGACATATCCCGCTATTTGCGAAGGTGGACGATCCAACGCAAAGGTTGTCTCCACTGTTGAAGACGGGCGGTCCCCCTCAGAGGTCGCCTCCGCGATGGAAGGCGATTGTTCCTCAGCAACGGTCACCTCCGCTATTCCGAGGCGTTGTAGCAGCGTGTTGAAGCCTATTTGTCTGAGCACATCGTCAACTATGCGGGATACTAATCGAGCCACCAGATACCCGATGAGGAGGATACCTCCGGCGACCAGGATAGACGGCACTGCGGCCAATACCCCCTCCAGCATAGAACTGGCGGGATCGGAAATAGCCTCGAAGTTTAGCGATTCGAGTGCGGCGATCGCTGCGAATATCAAGATGACTGCATAAGACAACGTACCGGCAAGCCCCGAAAGGCTTTCGATACCCAGTCCAGTTGCCAGCCCCACGCGACGACCAAAATTGTTTATCCCGGTGGCGTCGAGGACGTTGGTGATTATCTGCTGGACGATGCGCGCACCGAGCCAGCCGATTAGCATGATGAGGGCGGCGGCGAACAGGTTGGGCAGGAAACCGATGATTTTGGCCATCATTTGCTGTACTGGTTGTAGCAATCCCTGCAAGCCCAGAACATCCAGGATAGCCGGGAGTAGCACGAGAAACGTGAGCCAGTACACCACGTTGCCGATTGTCTGCGGCAACCCGCTCTCTGTTGCGGTCTCAAGCCCGGCTGGTTCAGCCAAACGTTGCTCGATATTTGCTCGTGATAGCACGGCCGTTACGATTCTTCGCAACAGACTACCCACGAGCCAGGCAATCAAAAGCAGCGCGGCGGCGCCCAACAGCTTGGGTAAGTAGATCAAAATTTGGCTCAGCATCGCGTTGAGGGGGACGGTCACTGTCGTCAGGTCGAGTATCTGAAAGAAGGCAACAAGCACGAAGATCATCACCAGATAGAACACTGCCTTGCTGATCCAGCGTTCAACGTGGATGTTCGCAGCGGCGTCGCGGCCCATGACCAGTTCGAGCAATCTGTCATCTACTTGCGTTTTGAGCAGAACTCGACGGACGACCCAGGACACCAGATGAGCCACTATCCATCCGAACACGAGGATAGTAAAAGGTAAGATGATATGTGCAAAGGGTGAGAAGTATTGCTCCCACCATTCCCAACCTTCAAACATATTTGCTATTTCCATGGCAATTCCTTTCTCCATATTGAATGATACCTTTTTTGCTGTCAGGCAAAATAGAAGCAATTCCCGTGCCACTCTTAGAGTCGCCCAATTTGGTGATTATTACATAGTGTTGTACGATATCGGGACCGGAGCTTGACAATCGGAGTCGTGACTACGACATTGTGACTACGACATTTTGTCGTTCCCAGTCACTTTGACGTAGTGCATAACATGAAGAGGTTGTATTCCACATAGTAATGATGTAACTTTATTTTATCTCGCTTAAACAACTTCAATTTTGATAGAGGTTCATACCACCGATGCAGGCATCTTCCAGTCCAATCGCTTATGCGCCTTTGCTCGGCAGCGTGTTTGTTGCCGATAGCAACCCGAAACACCTGGCAATCGTGACCGAAATCTTGCGGGAGAACGGCTGTGATGAAGTTGTCGGAGCGACTGATAGCACCGTTGTAGAGCAGTTGCTCAAAACACAGTCTCTGGACGTGGCGATCATAGATATCAACATGCCGGGTGGTATGCAGTTGCTGAACATAGCTATCACACTGACGCCACCACTGCCGGTAGTTATCTTCACCTCTTATGCGACTGTAAAACAAGCGGTACAGGCCATGCGATTAGGCGCCGTTGATTACGTGGTCAAACCGGTTGATGCCAACGATCTGCTGACTGCCGTACATCGTGCATTTGAACGCAAGCGGGTATTTGACCACGTTTCAGATAAACGGGTGGAGGCGAGGACGGAATTCGGCGAATTGCTGGGGACCTCTAATGCGATGGAGGTGGTGTTTAATCAGATCCGCCGTGCGGCACCGTTCAAATCGACGATTCTGATCACGGGCGAAAGCGGTACCGGAAAAGAGTTGGTAGCAAGTGCTATTCACTCACTCAGTGCCGTGAACAATGGGCCGTTTGTGGCTATCAATTGCTCGGCTCTGCCAGTGGGATTGGCTGATAGTGAGTTATTTGGACACGAAAGAGGTTCTTTTACCGGGGCCACACAGGACCGACAGGGGCTTTTTGAAGCAGCCCAGGGGGGGACCCTCTTCCTCGACGAAATAGGGGACTTAGAGATGCAAGTGCAGACGAAACTATTGCGCGTGCTGGAAGAACAGAAAGTCCGACACCTTGGAGCAAGCCAATTTATCGATGTCAATGTGCGCGTTGTCGCGGCTTCAAATGTGAATCTGGCAGAGGCGGTCAAAATGGGACGATTCCGGGAGGACCTGTACTACCGCCTCAACGTCATTTACATTTCCGTCCCATCCCTCAGATCTCGAAAGTCGGATATCCCTCTGCTGGTGCGGGTTTTTGCCGAGCGTTTCGCAGATCAGAACGGGATTGCTTCCGTTGAAATATCGGATCGGTGTCTCGACCGTATGGCCGAATACGACTGGCCGGGGAATGTCAGAGAGCTAAAGAATATGGTCGAGCGTCTGGTGATCTATGCCGCAGACGGTAACAGAGTGATCGAAGAGAAAGACGTTGAGGCCATTTTGCCAATTGATGATAGAATTGCTTCCCTGGAAGATCCAGAATCTCAAAGGCCGGATTTCGTGCCGAGAAGGCTGGACCAAGTAGAAAGGGATCTGATTTTGGATACGCTCATGCATACCGACGGTAACCGCACTCAGAGTGCCGAAATTCTGGGTATCAGTTTGCGGACACTACAACGGAAACTCATACAGTACGGCGTCACCCCTCAGAAAACCTGAACCATCATTATTGTCCGTTTGTACATTATTCACGACATAATGTCGCTGTGAGACATAATGTCGCATGATCGCGTAATTTGCATTCTAATTTCAATAGCTTACTATATCAATACCGGCTGGGTTAAAGACATCGCGTTGAATGAGTTGGCACTGAAGTCTCTGGTAAAGGAGAACGCATGAGCGTGGTACTGCAGCGGGGTATTTATTGCGTCTTCGCATGTTTTTTGTTCGTTTCTTCTTTATGTGCTGAAGATATACGGCTCACGGTGATTCACAGCAACGATGTATCCGGTCAACTGACGCGGCGAGGAGATCGCGGGGGGATGGCTGCGCGTGTGGGGTTGATTCGCAAATTGCAGACTTCTGGGCCGTCAATTGTTCTGGATGCGGGGGATGCCTTGGGGCCAAATGCGAGGTCCCGGTTTGACGGGGGTGCAACGATGTGCGCGGCGATGAATCGCGCAAATTATGCGGCTATGACGATGGGGAATCACGATTTGTCTTTGGGATGGGATGTTTTGACAGAGCGGCAAAAAGAAATCGATTTTCCAATGCTGGCAGCGAATCTCGTGCGAAAAGATGGTGGAAAGCCTCCTTTGCAGAGCTATACCACGGTTGGGGCTGGCGATGTTCAGGTGGGGATTATCGGTGTGTTGGGTCCAGAGGTCGCAGATAAAATTGACCCGGGTCATCTGTCGGGTCTGAGGGTTGGCGATCCCGTCAAAGTTGTGGATTCATTGGCGGTTGTGTTGCGCGAGAAAAAGGCGCAGTGTGTTATTGTATTGGCGCATATGGATGAAACGAGTGCACTGAATTTTGCCCGCGAGGTCAAGGGGGTGGATCTGATTGTCGCTGGTGGATTTAGCGATCTGGATCGCGGGTTACAGGTGCCGGGGTTGATTCGTCTGGTGAATGGTTTGACGCTGGTCGTCACGCCGAGTAATGGGGTATCTATTGGTCGCGTTGTGCTCCATCTTTCGCCAGATTCAGAGGGTAATATGAAGGTGGTGGATGTTTCGGCAGAGCAGATTCCAGTGGATCGCTCTGTGGAGCCCGATCTGGAGACAGAGCGGTTGGTCAACGATCTCAGACGGCGGTACGAACAGGTCGCGAGCCAAAGGATAGGCCGGATTGCGGGCAAGACATATCGAGATCAAGGGCGTATTGTCACGGGGCTGATGCGCCGATATTTGAATAGTGAGGTGGGCATTGTCAATCGGGGAGGATTGGGGCTTGTGCCTTCAAATCGCGTGCTCAAAGTGGGGCATATCGATCATTTGGTTCCTTTTGATGACCGTCTGGTGAAGATGAAACTGACGGGTGCGCAACTTTTGAGTATTGTCAAACGCAGTCAGGATGCGCTGAGGGAAGATGCACAGTTGATTTTTTCCGGTTTGGAAAAAAATACAATTAATGGGCGTCCCATTCAAAAGAACGAATTGTATCGCGTTGCGGTCGTCGAGTTTTTGGCGAATGGCGGCGATGGATATGGCGAATTTCGCAAGGGAACAGATGTTGTATTTACGGGTATGCCGCTCCGCCAAATGGTCGTTTATGCATTGCGAGATACGCAGGCTGTGCTGGCTCCTCGCGAGTTTGTCACTCTGAGATCAGATGGAATTTGGCACATGAATTGGACTGTCAAGGGCGCGTTTAATCGCAACTATATCGATGGTACAACACTTGCATATCGCGCGCAGAGAGAACGCGTGTCATTTCTCAGTGGTAAGACCAGCCTGGCATGGCATACGACGATGAATTTGATGGTTGTAAGAGATATGGGAAAACAATTGCTTACCCTTGATCAGAGTCTGGCGATTGGACAGGTTGGAACAACGTTTGGCGATTTAACGCGGTCAGAAGATCAATTGGAAACCGATTTGATATATCGCTATCGCACGCAATCTGTGGCTGATCCTTTTGTTTTGGCAGGATATAGCACCGCGTTGAGCCGGGTAGATGGACAACGACCCAGGCTTCTGCGCGGTAGCATGGGTTTTCAGCGGCGTTTTGGGCGGACGTTGACGGTCAGGTTAGGTGCTCGGGGACAGCGCGATCTGGCGGTTGAGGCAAATGATATAGGGGTAGAAGTGTATTTGGACTATCGGCGATCATTGGGTAGTGGGAAGTTTCGCTCGCGGGTGCGCAGTTTTACGGGGTTTACAGATCGGCATGTGGTGTCTTTAGAGAATTATAATTCGCTCGCTTTTCCATTGATTGGCGCGTTGAGTTTGTCTGTGCAGCAAAGCAATTTTTTGTATCGGGTCAATAAAATTCGCAATACGCCTGTTGACGGCATTGCCTATCGATGGGATCTGACACTCGGCCTGGTGTATGATTTGGGGTGGAAGTGGTATTGAGATCAAGTGTGCGGAGAAAATAATGTCAGTAGATAGACGACCTGTTGCCGGTGCGTTGATGGTTGGTTTTGCGGCGAGTTTTTTGTTGTGTGGATATGAGTTTGTGCGGAGTGTATCCACGTCGTTGTTTATTGGGGCGTATGGGGCACACAATTTGCCTTTTGTTATGACGCTGGCGCCTATAGGTACGTTTGGTATGGTTTGGATGTACGGGGTGTTGTTGTCGCGGTTTGGGTCGCGGCAGACTTTATTTTTGACGTCGGTGCTTTCGGGTGGGGGCATTCTGGCTTGTTACGGGGGGATTGTGTCTGGTTTTCATCCGGCGGTTGGGGTGTTATATGTGCTGCGCGAAGCGTATATTGTGTTGATTATTGAGCAATATTGGTCGTTTATCAATAGCGTCTTGCGCGATGATCAGGGGCGAAAGTACAATGGTCCGATCTGTGGGATTGCGTCGGTGGGTGCGATTTGTGGGGGGTTGATTGTCGGACAAACGGCGAAGGTGATAGGCAGTGAACATCTGCTGATTTTTGCAGGGTTATCCCTGTTGCCAGCAGCCGTTCTGGCGTGGTGGGCGTATGGTCTTGGAGGGGTGCCGGTTCAGGAGCCGGAAAAGCGAGGCAAGCTGGCGTTGGGTTTGTTTCGGGATATTCCGACTTTGCGCTATCTCGCGGGTTTGATTTTTGTGACGCAGATGGTGTCGGCGGTGCTGGATTTGCGGTTCAGTGGGCTGGTGGAAACGGCTTTGCCAATACAGGACGAACGCACCGCGTATTTTGGGCATTTTTATGCGTTGTTGAATGCATGTGCATTTGTGTTTCAGTTTGGCGTTGCGCCCCTGTTGCTGCATTTTGTGTCGTTGCGAACAGCACATCTCAGTATTCCGGTGATTCATCTGATAACGTGTGGGGTGTTGTTGACATACCCGAGCCTCACTACTGGCGCACTGGCTTATCTGGTGTTTAAGACGCTGGATTATTCGGTGTTTCGGGCGGCAAAAGAGTTGCTCTATATTCCGCTTTCGTTTGATGCGAGGTACCGGGCAAAAGAAGTGATTGATGCGTTTGGTTATCGCGCGTCAAAGGGGATGACTTCGGGATTGATCGCTCTGGCGGGGACTATTACTTATAGAGTTTTCAATATTGGACGGCTGCCGGGATCAGTATATCCGCTTGTCGCATTGGGCGCGTTGGGTATATGGAGTTGGATCGCGTGGGCAATTACAAGATCGGGGGAGAGACCACTGGTTTCAGAGGAAGTCGCTGATTTTTAGATGAATGCTTGACACAAAATACCAAAACCTCTATTTTTAACCGCGCTGATAAAAAAAGGATTAGTACATGAACGCAATCCGTCAAACATCTCCACTACTGAAAAAGGGTCCTGCCCAGGTGACAGGTTATCTGACACCGGGCAGTGCCATCGGGGTTATACGTATATATGCCGCGGAGACGCTTGTGGGGTGTTGTTTGTCTTGAGCTATGTACTTTTTGTATGACACACCGCCAGGGGCGTTTGCCGTGGCGGTTTTTTTGTACACAGAACGTCAGGTGTGACTTTAGAATAGTGATGAAAAAAACAATCAATCAGTGGTCAGCAGTCAGCAAAACAAGGATTTTAGAGCCGTCATTGCGGCAGGGTGTAAGCCGCAATCCAGTGGTTTTGACCCCTGCTCAAAATCATGCAGGGGCAGGCTTTTCTTATCTCTGTTTGTCGGCATTATTCCGTGGCGATTTTAAAGTCATACATCGCGTTACACAGAATATTTTTGTACGATTTCAAGGAGTTTTTAATGTTTGAAAAAGTAGATACACATGTGAATTTTCCCAAAGAGGAAGAGAAGGTGCTTGCTTTTTGGGATGAGATCAGAGCATTTGAAAAGTCGCTCGAGATTAGAAAAAATAACGATGAATATGTTTTTTACGATGGGCCGCCTTTTGCGACGGGGCTGCCGCACTACGGACACTTGCTGGCCGGGACGATCAAAGACGTGATTCCGCGCTATCAAACCATGAATGGCAAATACGTAGATCGCGTCTTTGGATGGGACTGTCACGGCTTGCCCGTAGAATACGAACTCAGCCAGGAACTGGGCTTGAATAGCAAAAGTGAGATTGAGGAATACGGGGTTGCGGAATACAATGAAGCCTGCCGGGATATTGTTTTGCGCTATACTGCCGAATGGCGACAATTTGTCAAGCGCATTGGGCGCTGGGTCGATTTTGAGAACGGATATCGCACGATGGACCGCGATTACATGGAGTCTATCTGGTGGGTGTTCAAACAACTCTGGGACAAAGGCTTGATCTATGAGGGACACAAAATTTTGCCTTATTGCCCCCAGGATGCGACACCTTTGTCCAACTTTGAAGCCAATCAGGGTTATGAGTCCGTGCAGGATCCGGCTATTACCGTTGCTTTCAAGCTTAAAGATGAACCGGATACGTATCTTCTGGCGTGGACGACAACGCCCTGGACATTGCCGTCAAATCTGGCACTGACTGTGCATGAAGATGTGGATTATGTGTATGTCAAAGATGATAATGTGACGTACGTTCTCGCTGAAGCGCGTGTGGATACCTATTACCCCTCGGGCAGACCCGAGATCGTCAAGACTATAAAGGGAAAAGAACTTCTCGATCTGCAATACGAACCGCTTTTTCCCTATTTTGAAGATCTGCGCGCGGAGGGGGCGTTCCGCATTATTACAGCCGAGTTTGTCACGACTGAAGAAGGAACGGGTATTGTCCACACGGCTCCCGGATTTGGTGAAGACGATGCCGAAGCTGGTCGCGTTCACGGCGTTCCGTCTGTTTGTCCGATTGATGCCGAATGCCGTTTTACATCTGAGGTGAATGACTACGAAGGGCGTTTTGTCAAGGACTGTGATAGCGATATTGTGAATCGCTTAAAAGAGGAGGGCAAACTCGTACACCGTTCCACATATCACCACAGTTATCCCCACTGTTGGCGGTGTGAGTCGCCCCTTATTTACAGGGCGATTTCGACGTGGTTTGTCAATATCGAGAAGATTAAAGAGAAGATGCTCCGTGCAAACGCGCAGATCCACTGGGTGCCCGAACATATCAAAGCAGGACGTTTTGGCAATTGGCTGGAAAATGCGCGGGATTGGGCGATTTCTCGAAATCGCTATTGGGGTTGTCCGCTTCCCCTGTGGCGAAATGAAGAGACGGGTGAGACTGTGTGTGTTGGCTCTATCGGCGAACTGGAGGAACGCACGGGTGGCAAGTTTGACGATATCCACAAGCATTTTATGGATCCGGTTATTATTGAGGGTGAAACTGGACCATTGACCCGCGTGCCCGAAGTTCTGGACTGCTGGTTTGAAAGCGGTTCTATGCCTTATGCACAACGCCATTATCCGTTTGAGAACAAAGATTGGCTGGACGCGCATTTTCCGGCGGATTTTATCGCCGAGGGATTGGACCAGACGCGCGGCTGGTTTTATACGCTTGTGGTGCTCGGCGCTGCTCTTTTTGACCGTCCGCCGTTTGAGAATGTGGTCGTTAATGGTATGATCCTGGCCGAAGATGGGCGCAAGATGTCCAAGCGATTGAAGAATTATCCCGATCCGATGCATATTATGGATACTTATGGTGCCGACGCCTTGCGGCTCAATATGTTGTCTTCACCTGTGGTGCGCGGGGAAGACCTCGCGTTTTCGGAACAGGGGGTTCAAAAGACGATGCGCAGCGTCTTGCTGCCTTTGTGGAATGCGTACAGTTTTCTGGTGACTTATGCGCGTGTTGATAACTGGCAGCCCACATCGGATCGGTCAGATCATCCGCTCGATCGCTGGATTCGCGCGCGTTTGAATCATCTGGTGCGCGATATTCGCCAGGGTCTGGATCGCTGTCACTTGCAAACAGCGGCCACGCGGTTTGCTACATTTATCGACGATATGACCAACTGGTATATCCGGCGTAGCCGACGGCGTTTCTGGAAGAGCGATAATGATAGCGATAAATTGTCTGCTTATGCGACGCTCTATCATGTGCTTTTGACGCTGGTCAAAGCACTGGCGCCTTTCGCGCCGTTTATCACGGAGACTATCTACCGGAATTTGCGCGCGAGCGATATGCCAGAGTCCGTACATCTGTGTGATTATCCCGATGTGATTGAAGAAGATCTCGATGAGAAACTCGAGCAGCAGATGGCGCGTACTCGAACAGCGGTTGGGTTGGGCAGGTTTTTGCGTAGTCAGGCCAATGCGAGGACCCGACATCCGTTGCGTACGGCGATTCTCGTGTCTATGCAGGAGGATGTGCGCGAAGATCTCAGGGCATTACAGGATATTGTCGCAGATGAGTTAAATGTGAAAGAGGTGGATATCCGTGACGATGAAGAGGCAGTTGTGACGCTTTCTGCAAAAGCCAATTTCAGAGTGTTGGGTCCGCGTCTGGGAAGAAATATGAATGTGGCTGCGGGGAAAATTGCGGGTCTGGGTTTTGAAGAGATCCAATCTCTGCGTCAAGGCCACACGCTGTCATTGGATCTCAATGGTGCGGATCCCCTGGAACTCACGGTTGATGATATTCTGATTCAGCGCGAAGAGAAAGAAGATATGCCTGTGGCAAATGAAGGCGATATTACGGTGGCGCTGGATTTATATAGGGATGAAGATCTGGTGCGCGAAGGTCTGGCGCGTGAGATTGTTCACGTTATTCAAAATATCCGCAGGGATAAGGGGCTGGATGTTTCAGACCGGATCGCTGTAACATATAGCGTGCCAGATGAAGTGGCACCTGCTTTCGAGCAGTTTCGGGATTATATCATGGGTGAGACGCTCTGTACGACATTGGTTCGCGCAGATGAGGTGGAAGGCGATGCGGTTGATGTAGAGGGCCACACGGTGATGTTTGAGATTAAAGTTGAGGGTTAAAAAAAGAGCGTCGGGAAAGGGATAGCTATACCCATTCCCGACGCTTGCTTAAAGATTTGAAGTACTTCATTTTTTGCTTTTGTACAAGCCCAAAATCCCCACCGCGATCAACACGCCCGCTGTTGGTCCCGCTATGTCCAGACCCAACCAGAATCCTTCTTTCCACTCGATGCTCTCAGTGCCAAACATTTCATCTACTACGACCACTTGCTGTTTGTTCTTCGTGAATACCTGCGTTCCGTCTATTATCCACTTTGCACCTATACCTATCGCGAGTATAAATGTGATTATGCTGATGGTTTTCCACATGGGCTACTCCATACAGGTGTTAATAGAACACATGCAATTGAAACGCATAGCGCGATGAGCGGAAGGTTTCTGTGTCGAGAATGCGATATTCGGGGCGCAGTTCAATTTGTGGCGTGAGGAAGATTTGCATGCCAAATACGGCCTGCTTCGTCGTCAGATCAACAGAGCGCGCTGAAGTGCGGATATGCGTTACTTCACCGCTTTCTCCCCGCGCGAACAAAAGCAGTCCGGGTATTGCTTGAAGCGTGATATCAACCGAGGCAGTTTTTGCTTCTCGCACACCTTCCTTATCGGATAGGACATATTCGGCCATGACGGCTATCTTGTCCTGTAATCCGGCGCCCGCAAAGAGATTTGTCATCAAAAAATCGCCGTTTTTGAGCCAGGATGCTCCCAGATAAAAATTCATTCTTTGTTCGACTAATTTGGGCCACAATACGATACGCCCCAGGAATGTGGGTTTGTCGCGGTCTTTGATTAAAGAGGCGTCTTGTACGGTATTTTCAGAGAGTGCGCGGGCAGAATAAATACCTGCGGTTAGCGATAGCCACAATTTTTTGTAATAGTGTACTTCCGCGCCATATTCTGCGTAATTGGGCGCGACCAGTGATGTGGCTCCGGCAACGTCGGGTGTTTGGCGCACGAGCATGGTGTGGTCGTCATACCGCATGCCAATGGTTGGCTGAAAATGTCCCACGCGCAATGCGGGCCAATTGTAATTGGGTTGATATATTGCCGATGCTGTCCACGCGCGCTGTCCCGCGTATTTTTCGGGGCCAAAATTATAAGAGCCTTCGATTTTCAGGGCATTTGAGGGGCGGACAACACTGTATAGCGCGACTTGCATGGGAAAGACTTTGCGCTCGGCTTCCGGCGATGTATGTGATCGCGCCATTTGTCCGCGGAGATCTGCACCCATGAGTACCAGGCCATCGGCATAAGCGGTTTTGCCCGGTAAGACGTAATTGGGTGCGAGCAATCCCACGCCGTCCATTGAGTACTGCCCCAACTCGTCCCGCTGTGCGCCGCCCTGCGCGGTGATGTGACAGTTTACACATCGATTGGCCGAGAGCAATGCAAACTGCGAGAGCGCATCCGCCTGCCCCACCCATCCCAGCAGGATTAATAGTCCCAACAATCGAAAACGCTTTGTATTAATCACACTTCAATCCTTGGATTTTAAAGTCTAAAAAGTTTGTCCATCTCCGGGCGGATTGCCGCCGAAAGTGACTGGCAGGCCGGTCAGGTCGCGCAGAAAGATCTGCAGGCGAATGATGTGTACATTGCCTGCTCCCATGCGCATATTCAGGCCATCTAGAACGTCTTGCGTTAAAAAATCGAGATTTTGTTGCAGAAAAATAGCCCCATCGAGATAATCTGCGAAAGCGGCTTCAAATTCTTCGGTGTGTAATCTGAGCAGGTACGGATTTGCGGGGCGCATGTCGCGCAAGGTAGATTGAATGGCGTGAATCCGTGCGATCATGGTGTTTATAAATTGCCGCGACCAATAAATTGGGATCAAGTTATTCGTTATTTCGGCGGTTACACCGGCGTATTCTATAAAAAAGACGTCAATAGATGTAAACGCCCGGTGGACATCGGCGATATAGGCGTCAACCTCATCCACGGTGACGTGGTCATATGTCTGTTCAGTAGATGGTTCGGGCGGTGTCACGGGGTTGGACGAACCACATCCCGTGTACAATGCCAGCAGTGCAAAACAAAAAAGCCATTGTTTCATAAAATACCTCATTTGTTTTGTCCCATATAAAGCAGACGCCGTTTCTGATATCTTCTGGTATTGTTTAAAAAGCGCGCGATTTCGTCTTCTGACAATGTGCGACGCGGTTTGGCGGGTACTCCGGCGACAAGTGTGCGCGGCGCGACCTCTGCGCCTTCCAATATCAGCGCGTGGGCAGCCACCAGCGCGGATTCTCCTACCGACGAGCCAGTCAACACAGTTGCTCCCATTCCAATGGTCACGCCCTGTTCTATTCGACAACCGTGCAAGATCGCATTGTGCCCTACGGTCACATTTTTGCCGACATTACAGGGATAGCCCGGGTCGGTATGCACGACAGTGCCGTCCTGGATATTTGAGCCTTTACCGATTACAATGGGTTCAACATCGCCCCGAATCACGGCATTGAACCAGATGCTCGCGTGTGCTTCAATTACCACGTCGCCAATCACTACGGCACCGGGCGCGATATAAGCCGACGGATCTATGTGAGGCGTTTTGTCCTTATAAGGCAAAATTGTCATTGCGCTATCTCCGCTTGTCACCCTCAACAGGTCCCAGCGTGAAGGTTTCGCCGCTTTGCGTGGCTCTGGCACCTGTCACCAGCCCGCTTACAAAACCAAAGATGCCAAAAATTGCGGCGGCCCAGATTGTCGTCTCTTTGACGTCGGCATTGGTCTGCCAGGCGGCAAGTGCCCCGGTTAATGCGCCCATTGCAGCACCTCCAATCCCCTGTACAATTGCCCGTTCCATCGCCGCGGAGCCGCGTTCTCCAAAGAATTGCACCTTGTGAATTTCATCTACAGGGACCTTTTGAACACTCAATTCCGTCTCGATCAAAATGTTATTATCCTCATAGGCGGGCAGAAATTCGCCTTTGATTTGTTTTTTATCCTTCAGGGTGACCATTCCGGGAAAGCGCGTTTGTACCCGAAAACGCACCCTGCGTTCTTCAAAAGAAATGGCATCCTCGGTATATTGCGGATAGGTCTCGTCTATTTTGGAGGAGTCTGCAATTGTGTATTCGCCTTTTACGATTTCATCGAAGTGTTCGATGTATTCTCTCAGGCGGCGCAGATCATTTTCACTTTGCACATTCACCAGCCGCGTTTCAATGCGAGGGCCTGATCGATATTGAATTTTTATGGCGAGTTTGTCATTGTCTTGCTTCATAAATTCGGCAAATTGAAATCCCGCTACGCCCAGGTGCAAGATTGGAAGATTTATTTTTTGAGTATAAACGGTTGCTCCCTGAAATAAAGCGTAGCGATTGCTCTCTTCTAAATCGATTTGAGGACCCACCCGGGGACTTAATACAATGCGTGTGCCCGCTACCTGCCGTACATCGACAATCTCCCAGCCATCATGTCCCAATTGATAAATCCCGCGTTCGTATTGCGTTTTCTTTTCGCTTTCAGCCGCCCGAATAGGGCAAACCGAAAAAAGTAAAAAGCACATCGCAGTAATCAATGAAATCGATTTTTTAATCATGAAATTCTCCTCATTCGCTTTTGACTTTCATCGGCGTTGATCCGCGTTATCCGTTTCATCCGCGTTCAATATTGCCTCGGAAATGCCGTCTAAAATATATGGGCGGTACTTGCGAAACCGCAGGCGGGGATGAAACCATGTGCCTTCGGGATCTGCTGTGCCGGGGATCGGGACCATGCTGGTCAGATCAATGCTGGACAATGTCGCTTCTCCCAAAAACCATTCTGCAATTTGTCTGGCCGTGCGATTTGGCCGACCATTTTCGATGGTAATTTCCCTGTCCATAGGAAAAAATAGCGCGCCATCTCCCAACACGGATACATCGTTTTGATATGCCAGGGCGGCTTCGGTTATTTGCCCCGGTTCCGATATGACGACACCTGTTACACACGCAATATCCTCTTTGGATACCACGTCGCTAAATAGCGTGCGAATGCGATTTTGCAGCCCGCCATAGTCATTTAAAAGATGTGATGACCGGGGGTTCACACCAGCTTGAAGAAGGCCCAATGTATTGTAGCGCGAACACTCGGATACAAAATCGTCTTCATTGTCAAATAGTCCCACGCCGATCAGATTTTCGCCATCCAGTACATTGAGTTGCGTGAGGCCCAAATCTGATTTGTGCTGGAGCAAATCGTACAGACGCCGCACATCCCGCTCGTTAAAACGCTTCATCCAGACGCCTCTCCATCGGTCAGCAAACGCCGCCCTGCTTCGATCTGTCTCAAAACAGAGTCGCGTCCTGTTCCGCCATCCAGATTGCGCTGTGCTGTACTGGCTTCTGCGGACAAAATTTCTTGTATATCGGTGTCGAATACTTCAGATGCTGCACGCAATGTCGGCAGGTCCAATTCTTCCAATTTTTGTCCGCGCGCCAGAGCGGTTTTCACCAGTTCTCCAACGATACGGTGACACCGGCGAAAAGGTACGCCTTTTCGCACCAGATAATCGGCCAGATCGGTGGCTAAGATGGTGCCGTCTATGGCATCGGCCATCCGCTCGCCTTTAATTTTCATGGTCTGCCATACACCGGAAAAGACCGATAGGGACATCTGTACGGTTTCTGCGGTATCAAAGACGGGTTCTTTGTCTTCTTGCATATCTTTGGCATAAGCCAGCGACACGCCTTTCATCGCGGTGAGCAGAGACATCAGATTGCCGTACACGCGTCCGGTTTTGCCGCGTACCAGTTCCAGCGAATCGGGATTCTTCTTTTGCGGCATCATGCTCGATCCGGTGCTGAAGGCATCGTCCAGTTCGACAAACCCGAATTCAGAAGACGACCAGATGATCAGATCTTCGCAGAATCGGCTCAAGTGTGCCATCAATATGGATGACGCCGATAAGTATTCCAGGAAATAATCGCGATCACTGACTGCATCGATGCTGTTTTCAGTGATGCGATCAAACCCCAGTTCTTCGCGTAAAAATTCTCGATCAACCGGATATGCACTTCCCGCCAGTGCGCCCGATCCCAGGGGCATGGCATTTGCGCGTTTCCAACAGTCTTCAAAGCGCGAGCGGTCGCGTGCCAACATCCAGAACAGGGCCATGGCATAATGCGAGAATCGGATCGGTTGTGCCTGCTGGACGTGCGTATATCCCGGCATCAGGATATCGAGATGCGCTTCGGCAACATTTAATACTGCGCCCATTACCCGCTCAATCTGCGCGATTGTGTTGGCGACTGTTTCGCGCAAGAACAGGCGTTCGTCCAGGGCGACTTGATCGTTGCGGCTGCGTCCTGTGTGAATTTTTGCGCCAGCATCGCCGACCAGTTCCGTCAAGCGCTTTTCCACTGCGGTGTGTATGTCTTCCAGATCATCCGTCAATGGCAAGGTACCCGCGTCGAGTTCACGCTCTACGCGATTTAGACCTTTGAGGACCTGTTCCAGTTCCTGTTTTGTTAAGACACCCATTCGGGCCAATGCGCGGGCTTGTGCCCGGCTGCCTTCAATGTCCATTTTGTACAGGCGCTGATCAAAACCAATGGATGCATTGAACTTTTCCATTAGTTCTTCAGTCGATCCCTCAAATCGCCCTCCCCAGAGCTTTTCAGCCATGGCGTATTTCCTCTCAACAGAGCTGTCATCACGGCATGGTTCCCTGCTTAAGGCATACAGGGACATGTTTGAACCGCGACCTAGAGTTTTTGCCTGTCATTGCGGCATGGTTTTAGCCGCAATCCAGTCTGTCAAATAAGAATAACAAATATTAGCGAATTTTTTTAAAAGCCAATAACTACTCCACTCACTGAAATTTAGCGAGCACGGTTCCCAGTTCGCGGAGAGATTTGTTGCGTGATAATGTTTGTTGATCAACGAGCACATGTTCAGCTACTTCGGGTGACATGTTTTCACGATACTGCTCGCGGTTGACGTTCCTATGAGTCTTGTTTGGGTTGAGTGCAAGCAGAATTTTTTCAGAGAATTCAATCAAGTATTCTTTGACGCCTCTGCCTCCTATTTCCGCTTCGACGATGTATTCCGTGTTACCTTTTTGATAACGCCGGACCAATTGTGTAAACGTTCGGTTTTCAGAAACGCGATCACGGCAATTTTCCCTATACCGTGCAACTTTACTGGCGAAATAACAGAAGATCCCAAGACAGTCAATCAACAACCAGGCTTCAAGTTCTTGAACAGCTTGTGCGAGAAATACTTTGCCAGTAAAACGGCGGTCCTGAACAACCCGTGTGATCTGATTGATAAGTGAATTTGGTTCTTGTCGTCGTTGATGGCTTGACATCGGCCCATCGCTGTCGATAACAAAAATAACACAGGCATCTTGCCTGAGATAATTCTGAACAGCCATCCTCAGTGTGTCGCTCGAAGAGGCACCTCTTCGATTTCGCTTTGGGACTGCCTGTGGACCTACAGTTTGGATAGATAGATTCTCAAGTTTCAGATGTCGCACCAGCTTATTTGCCAAACATTCAACTACTTTGGCATCATTTTCTGATTCCAAAGTCCAGATTCTTATGGTTGGCAAGCCGGTGCCTCCATCAAGTCTTGTAGCAATCCGCTGTCGAAAATAGCACTACCAATACCGAAATCCGTAATCCAGCCATCCAGTGCTACTCGATCTCCTCGGATATCCTCAAGGTTGATGACTTCTGTGCCGCGGCCAGGAACGTTGCGTAAGAGTAAAACTCCGATCGAATCCGATAAGTTCTCAGGACTAAAAGCATCAAGGAGTTGAGAGCTATGGGTTGTAATAATCACTTGAGAGTGTTCGGAAATCTGCTCAAGTACATTTGTTATATCCGTTAAAGCACCGGGATGTAGATTTCGCTCTGGTTCTTCAATAGCAATAAATGGCGGTAATTCAGGCTCGTTAAGCAAGACGTAATATGCAACCAGACGCAATGTGCCGTCAGATGCTCTCTTCAAAGGTATCGGTTGCTTGTATTCTTCTAAAAGACAGAGCTGATTATCTCCATCAATTTTGCACTGGTCCAGTCTAAGATTAGTAGAAGCAGCGAGAGAGTCACTAACGCTTTGGAAACGATCTGGCGTATCCCCGTACCAGTCCGAGAGTAATGCCGATAATATCGAACCATCATCATCGAGCTTTGGAAATTTGTCCAACTCTCCTGATAAAAGTAAAGATAATGGAAGCACCTTGAAATGCTCTCGTATGAGGTCTGGGCGAAAGTCGTAAAATTTCCACTTCCTAATAAACTCTGTCAAGGCTCTTGTTGTAGGCTTATCTCCATAATCGCCTGCGGATTTCAAAGCGAGTTTATTGGACTTATATGGCGTCTCGTTCTCTCCATCTTCATCCTTAACTTTGCCCTGTCCGTCCTGAATTGCTATAACATTTATATCATTAACCAATAATTTTTCGGCAATAAAAGGATTATTGGCATCCGCTTTTAGATTCAGTTCATATAGCGTTGGGATTTCTTCCACTTTGGTTTTTAATTGCAAAGAGATCTGGCTCGCTTCACCTGCCCAAAGAGATTCGTGGATAAGTTTAACTAAAGGCAGTTCTTCTTCTTTCATCATATCATTGAGAAGGTTCAAGGCGTTCAAGATATTCGATTTCCCACTTGCATTAGGTCCGACGAGCACTGTCAAAGGCTTTAGCGGAAGCTCAACATCGCGCAAGCTAAGAAAGTTTTTGATATGAACTTTCTCTAAAAACACTTTCTTTTTTGACATGGCTATTTACCTCTTCTCAGATGGGGATGGCCTCTATTCGTTCCACGCGCCAGTTATCTGACAATCATGCGGGTTCAAAGTATCGGCCTTCCTGGACTGCTTCCCATTCAGACTTCTCAATGAATGACTTGCTCAGAAATAGAAAGTCGTCTATCCCCAGTTCCATAAGCTTTGGACGGATGCGCCTGGTCAGACCAAGGGTCCATTCCGCATCCAGACGTTTTTGATCTCCATCGAATACGATGGTAATATTCAGATACTTGTCACCATCGTGATCTATTTTAGGCTCTACTATGATCGGGTCGAACACAAATTCGTCCTTGAAGCGCTGGGTCAATATTTCTCTGACGATATTCGCAACTGCATCTGTCTGTGTTTTGGTCGTCATCGCTATATCCGCTCACAGTTCAGCACTTTGTCCCGCTGCGTGTTGGGCTTTTGCGCCGACGCCCAGTACGTTTAAGAAGCCCTCGGAGTCGCGGTGGTCGTAGTCGCCCACGTCTTCCATTGAGGCGGTTTCTTCGGAGTAGAGAGAGTGTGGCACATTTTCCGATGACTGAAATAATACTGTTCCTTTATATGCGGCGACTGTTATCGTGCCCGTCAATAATTTTGCCACGGGCGCGAGTGCGCCCTGCATCATTTGAGTGGATAGATCGCAGTAATATCCCTGGTAGATTTGTTCGGCGAGGGATGAAGAAATCGAATCGTAAAATCTTCGCGCGCGTCTGTCCAGAACTTGTTGGAGCAAAAATTCGTAACACGCGCCGAGCAGGCAAAGCCCCGGGCTTTCATACACGCCGCGCGATTTAATGCCGACAAAGCGGTTTTCCACGGTGTGAATCCCAATGCCCACGCCGTTTCGTCCGCCAATTTCATTGGCTTTTTGGATCGCGGTCGCGATATCGGTATCCCCGCCGTTGATTTGCACCGGGCGTCCCGCGTCTATTCTGACGCTGAACGATTCGGGTTTATCCGGTGCTTGCGCGGGAAATACGCCCATGCCCGGTTCGATAAAATCGGCTGCGACATCGAGGTATTCGAGTTTGCCAGCTTCGTGTGTTAAGCCCAAAAAGTTGGCGTCGGTGGAATAGGGTTTTTCATACGTCGCTGTGATCGGCAAATTGTGTGCATTGCAAAAATCGATCATTTCTTTGCGGCCGCCAAACATATCGAGAAATGCGGAGTCGCGCCAGGGAGCATATACGGTTACGCTGGGATTGAGCATGTTGGCGACGAGTTGAAATCGCACCTGGTCGTTGCCGCGGCCGGTTGCGCCGTGCGCGAGTACGTCGATATCGCGACGTTCCATTTCTTCCAATAATCCCCGCGTTGTGACATAGCGCGCGATGCCCGTTGTATTCCAATATCCGCCTTCGTAACGCGCTTGTCCAATCAGCATTGCTATGCCCGCTTCTGCCAGATCGGTTTTTAGATCGACCAGCACGGCTTCACTTGCGCCACAGGCCAGCATGCGTTTGGATATATCATCGATATTTTCCTCATCGGGTTGTCCAATATCGGCGGTTAAACTCACGACATTTACGCCGCGGTCAGCCAGCCATTTTGTCACGGTGCAACTGTCCAATCCTCCCGAGGATGCAAGTGCTACTGTTTTTCCGCGCAGTTCATTAAGCGTCATGGTTTTTTCCTTTTCATCCCTCGTCTAAAGAAAAGCCCGCACTATTCAATAAATCTATCACATTTTCGCGTGCGTGTCGGATGCGAATGTCGATTTCTTCAGCGGTAAAATCGCCACCCGTGCCATTCACGCGCTCGATCACCACTGTGCCATTAAAGCCCGATTCGAATGCCGTGGCAAAGATGCGCTCAAAATCCACATCCCCTTCTCCGGGAATGGGGAAGTTGTTTTCTGCTTTGGGACCAATGTGATCTTTGGCAATTATTTTACAGGTTTGGTCTGCAATATGGGGAAAATCGTCTTCGGGAGATATGCCTTCGTAATAATGGACATTTCCCGGGTCGTAACAGGCCCGCACCGAAGGTCGGTCAATTTCGGGGAGAAGGCGGGCCAGATGTTTTGCGGTCGCGGTATTGCCCGTATGCGGTTTGGGTGCGAGGATAATGTTTTGTTTCTGTGCATAGGTGCCCGCTTCTTTCAGGTCTGCGACATAGGCTTCGTGGGCAGCGCGAAAGACTTCGGGCGCGAGTGGTTCATCGGGAAATCGCCGATACCCGCCTGCACCTCCCATCTGTATTGTTTCGGCGCCGAGTGTTCGGCATACATCAATTCTTCGCATAAGATAACGCGCGTTATCTCTTGCCGGGGTCGATCCAAGTCCGATCACGACAGGGATTAAGCCAGCTTGTTCGCACAGGGTTTTTGTTCGATGCACAAGTGGCCCGTCGGGATCAAAACCGAGCGTATCTTCGCCCTCGTGCGACCAGCCCAAACCCACATGGGAATATCCCGCGCGGGCAACACCTTCAATGCCTCGCTCGAGAGAAAATTTTGCATAGGGCAGCGTTAGGCAGACGAGTTTGATCAAAGGGACCTCCACAGGTGTTAGTCGTTTTTCCGCGTTATAAATAGTGCGAGAAATCCGGGCAAAAAGGCGATGGTCCAGCAGAGCAAATTATAGAGATAATTGGGACCGCCGGGGGTGTGTTTGGTCCAGATGCCCGAAATCGCGTAGAAGGCGAGGCCAGAAGTCGCGGCAGCGAGAATACCTCGGAGTAAAGTGAGTTTCAGGTTTTCGGAGATAGCGCCTACCCATCGGTGGAGGAGGGCAGCGAGAATCCACAGTTCCATCCATGCGACGATCATCGCGTAAAAGCGAATGGCCGGGCGCAAGAGATAATATCCACCAGCGGACAATATGCCAACGGCGAGGCCGCCGAGTGCGCCCAACAAGATCGTTTGTAGCGTTTTGCCACCATATCCGAGAACAACGCCCAAACAGAGGCACAATAGTGCGCCGTGAAGGATGCCGGCAAACATGCGGTGTTTGATCCCGTGGTGCGCCCACAAGAAATCGCCCAGTGTGCTGAGTGCGGCGAGAATGATCGCGGCGACGAGTGCGCGTAATATTCCATTGTATTGAACAGTCATGTGTTCCTCCAGAGATTTATTCCCGATACGCGGGATTGGGCGTGGGTATCACAGCGCCAGTATCTGTCAGGAATTGGTCAATAAGGTCATTCAATTCAGATACGCGGTCGGGGTATTCATCCGCCAGGTTATTTGTTTCGCCAATGTCTTCCAATAGGTTGTAGAGTTCTACGCGGTCGCTCTGGTCGTCGTTGTCGCAATAGAAGCGGATGAGTTTCCAATCGCCTTTGCGAACATAAGTCGATGGTAGGCCATCCGCTGCTGGCGTATAGTGCGGAAAGTGGCAGAAGATGGTGTCCCGCGCGAGGGGTTCGCCGCGAAGCGCGGGTGCAAAACTGATGCCGTCAACCGATTTGGGGGCGTCGAGTCCGCAGAGTTCGGTCAGTGTGGGAAAGAAATCGATGCTTTGCACGATTGCCTGATCGTTGCGGCTGCCCGCGTCAATATGGCCGGGCCACGCGACAATCAGTGGTTCGCGGGTGCCGCCTTCGTAGGTATTTGCCTTTCCGCCTCTCAGGGGCGCGTTGCTCGTTATGGGTACATCGATATAATCGGGATGGACATTGTCTGTCGCGCTCCAGTGTACTCCGCCATTGTCCGAGAAGAAGATTACGATGGTATTGTCTAAAATTCCCTCTTCTTCAAGCGTTCCAATTAGTTGTCCTACCGCGTCGTCCATTGTTTCAACCATGGCTGCGTAAACGGGATTGTGCTGGGGGTCTTCGATATCGACTTTTTGTGCGTATTTTTCTATTACATCCTGTTTGGCGTGCCAGGGTGAATGTACGGAAAATTGCCAGAAATGGAGATAAAAAGGTGTGTCTTTGTTTTTGCGAATAAATTCAATGGCTTCCAGTGCCATGCGATCTTCCAGGTGCTCGCCGGGTTCGCCCTTGTTGGGATAGACTTTCCACGGCGCAAACCAACCGTCGGCCAATGGACTGGGGGCAGGTGTGTGCGGGATGTCGATGTCGAATCCGTGTTCAAACGGGCTATAAGGCTCTGCGCCCAGGTGCCATTTCCCAATGTGCGCGGTTTTGTATCCCGCATCGCGAAATACCGATGATAGGGTCTGGTATTCCGTGCTCAAACGGGTGACGCTTTGCGCGATTAGAGCCTTGTTATGCGGTGGTCCTTTTTCGCTTAAAGAGGATTCGAGTACAATGCGGTCCAGATGGCATCCCGGTGTTGTAATGCCCACGCGTGCGGGCCACAATCCCGTCATGATGCTCGCGCGAGTGGGCGAACACAGCGGGTTGGCGGCGTACGCATTGGTGAACATCATGCCGCGCTCGGCAAGGGCGTCGATGTTTGGGGTTTTGCAAAATGCGCTGCCGTATAACGATGTGTCGCGCCAGCCCAGGTCGTCTGCGAGAATGAATACGATATTTGGTTTGTTGTCAGGCATAAGATCCCCCTATTTCAGACTTTATCAATTCCCTCTTGAGTTTCGGCGATCAGCAGATCGACGACGTCGCGCAATGCCTCTATTTCAGTGGCACCCTCCAGGCAGCAGATGCGAAAATGGTCAACCTGTCGGTCAGCGCTGCTGCCGTCGCGGATGATTTCGGATACGCGGTGTAATTCGTCTTCGCAGCCGAGTGCGCGGGCGTCTTCGTCTAACTGTTCAATGAGTCCGCGTGCGTAGTCGTCGATGTCCATGCGCCCGCCATCGTGTGTATCCCCCAGAAACGCAAATACCCCGTAGCGCTGTGCAAGCCAGCGATTCTCAGCGATGATTTCGGTGCGCGGCTCGGGAGGCAGGGTGTCCGCTCGCGCCTGTCGCAGCAGCATGCGGATGAGGGATGCGTAGAGCGCGACAATGCATATTGCGTCTTCGATGCGCGAACAGGTGTCGCAGATGCGTATTTCCACTGTTGGATAAGCGTTGCCGGGGCGGATGTCCCACCACAGTTCGCCGCCGTCTCCGATGAAATTCAGGCGCTGGTAGTCTTCTACGAGTTGCTCGTATTCGGCGCGAGAGTACAGGGGTCCGGGAAGGCCGGTGCGCGGGAGGGCACTGAATATGTTCAGGCGATAGGATTTGAAGCCGGTGAGGTTTCCGCCGCTGAATGGCGATGAGGTGGATAGCGCGTGGAAGAGGGGTAAGTACCGGCGAAGTGCGGTCATGACGCGGATGCGTTCTTCCGGGTTGCCGAAGCTGGCGTGGATGTGCATGCCTCCGATGAGCAACCGCCGCACGGATTCCTGATATGTGACCACAAAGTCTTCGTAACGCTTTTGGGGCGTGGGCATCTGTGCTGACCACGACGCGAAGGGATGGGTGGAGGCCGCTATTACTGCAGCACCGTGCTGTGCAGCGCCCTCAATGACTATCCGGCGGGTCTCCATCAGTGCTGTGCGGACTTCGGCTATTGATGTGCAGACGCGGGTATTGGTCTCGATTTGGGAGCGCAGAAATTCCGTTACTACTTTGTGCGGTCCGCTGTTCTTTTCGCAAGTGTCGAGTATGCCCGGGGCGGGGTCGGAAACGAGGTCGCGGGTGTTGGGGTCAACGAGAAAGAATTCTTCTTCGACACCGAGGGTGATTTTGAGGTCTTTATCCATATTGAGCCTTTTATGCGATTGCTTTTGCCAATTCTGTAAAATCGGCGACTGTTACATCTGCGCGATACGGCGAGTCTTCATAAGGCAGGTCATAGCGGTTCACGTATGCACCTCGCAAACCGCACGCGCGGGCACCCACCACGTCAAACGAGTTGGCCGATACCATCATGCATGCGCCTACTTCCAGTCCGAGGATTTGCGCGGCGCGGCGATATACGGCGGGATGCGGTTTGAATGCGCCCATTGTCGTTACGGAGATGACGTCGTCGAAATCCCATTGGATTCGGTTTTTTGCCAGATGATCGAGGAAGGCGGGATCGCCGTTGGATAGTCCGACGAGTTTGTAACGCGCGGCCAATTTTTCCAGTCCTGATCTGACTTCGGGGAAGGGCGATAATTCCTGCCAGCAGGTCAGAAATGTCTGTACTTCCCCTTTTGACATTTCAATTTTATTCAGGGCGAGCACATATACAAATGCCCGTCGCACTGTCTCAAGGTAGCCTCCGTGCCCGAGCATCATGATTGTGTCTTGAAATTGTTCCAGGCGCTGCCGATAGCGCCATTGTTGCCAGAATTGTTCTGCTGTGGTGTCGGCTCCTTTTTCTCGGAGCATTTCGTCGATAAATGGGGTTAAACTGCCGCCCAGATCCAAAATCGTGCCAAATAAGTCAAATGTCAATGCCTGTACTTGTTTGAATTTTGCCATTAAAACCTCCATCAACGATATTCCTGTACTTCTACTTTTTCACCTGTGCGAGCAGATTCATGGGCAGCGAGGGAAATTGCAATGGTGCGCCTGCCGTCCAGGCCGTTGGATTGCGGTTGTTCGCCTGTGCGGATGCACTGAAGAAAATAGGTCATTTCTTCCAGCAATCCGTTGTTCCGCTCAAATGTCAGGTGTTCGGATTTTTCACCTATCCGGTTGAGTGTGAGTTGCGCGCCTGTTCCGCTGGTAATTTTCACTGAGCCTTCAGTGCCCGCCACGCCCAGTTCATAGCTTCCTCCCGGATAAATTCGGCTGCTGCTCAAGGATCCGATTGCGCCTGAGCTGAATTCCAGGTTGATAAAGATACTTTCCTCTACGGTGTTATCTGACGCATCGTCATATCGCATCACAGCTTGAACTGCGCGCACATCGCCGGCCATCCAGGTCAGCTGATCCAGTTCGTGGCTGTGCATTGAAAAAAGCCCGCCATATCTCTCTCTATCCAATTGCCATCCCGCCACGCCTCCAGGTGCTCCTGTGCCCAGGCGCACGGTATGCGCCATGCGAATCTCGCCGATTTGTCCTTCGTCGATCAACCGTTTCATTTCGCGGTAGGCATTTTGAAATCGCCGCACATACCCGATCATTAAAAAAACACCCGCGTTATCAGCGGCTTCAATCATCGCGTCGCAATCTTCAACGGAGAGTGCCATTGGTTTTTCGCAGAATACATGCGCGCCCGATGTGGCGGCATCCACTGTAATGGGGCTGTGTACAAAGTTGGGGGTTACTACGAGTACGGCGTCTGGAGATTGCTCCGATAACATGGTTTGATGATTGTCGTAAACAGCCGGCTGGGACGCGAGTTTGTCGGATAGAGCCTCTGCTGAAGCCCGTTCATGATCGCAAACTGCTACGAGTTCTGCGCCTTCTATACTCTCTACGTTGGCGGCGTGACGCGATCCCAGTCCCCCACAGCCGACGAGTGCTATTTTGAGCGTTTGGTCGGATGCCATGTCGCTTTCCTTCTATAGATAAACTGGTGTACCCCGATCCCGCGCTGATGCTTCAGCGGCGAAGCAGGCGAGATGGGTGTTGACAGCTACGGATAGATTATCGTGGGATTCCGCGTCGGTTGTGATACAGTCGATGAAGTGGTCGATCATTTCCTGAAAGGGATGGTGCGATACTGCGCCGCTGTCTGGCAATACGGTTGGTATTTCAGATAGGTCGCGTTGTCCCGGGATTTGTTTTGTATAAAACCGATTGTTGCGGATTATGCCTTCGTCGCCAAATACTTCCAGATTGAATACATAGGGCATGAAAAATTCGGTCGATCCAGAAATTTTTCCTGCGGTGCCGCGCTCAAACTGAACCGTAGCCGCGGTTGTTGCAAGATATGTTTCGGGATGGCTGGAATTGCGGGCAGAGACTCCGGATACCTGAATGATGGGGTCATTGTTCAGTACATATCGCGCAGCATCCATGGCGTGACAGCCCCCGTGTACAATAGCCCCAGCAGTCATGGGATTCCACCCGGGTTTTTCAAATTTTTTTGGGCGCTGATGGGTTGGTCCATGCCAGTAATCGGCCTGTACGAGAAGGGGCTGTCCGACCCATCCTTTTTCAATGGCGTGTTTGATGGATAGGACCATCGGATTCCATCGCAGGACAAAGCTCACGACGGTTTTTACCCCGGCTTTTTGAACCGCTGCATCCATGGCGTGTAGTTCGTCTGGATTTAGAGCCACGGGTTTTTCAATCAGGATGTGTTTGCCGGTTTCGGCTGCTGTAATAGTTTCTGCTGCGTGCAAATCCGGGGGTGTGCAAATAGATACCAGATCTACGCAGGGATGGGCGAGCATGCGGTCGTAAGAATCGAATAATTCACAATCTATACCGCAGGCGATGGCCTTTTTTTGCGCGCTTTCCATTGTGCGGCTGCCGATGGCTACGACCCGGGTATGGGGATTGTTCTGGTATGCTTTGATATGTTCGGTAGATACATTTCCCGCCCCCTGAATTGCTACACCTATCATCGCGATTTCCTTTTTAATAATTGTGTACATTGTGCCCGCGTGCGGGGAACCAAACCCAATCGATGGCGAAGACCAGGGCTGTGCTCAAAGCCTGGGCAATGATTAATCCGATAAAAAAGGGCTTGCCGCGTTCGTAGAGATCCACGCCGCCTATTCTCATCAGCAGCGATTTGATTGCCCAAACGATCACAATTGAAAAGAAGACCTTTGTGACGCCGTAGTTACCCTGTATGGCCAGGCCAATGGGGTGCAGGGGCCACCAGGGGAGCCAATAGCGCGCCATTGTGAATGCGGCCATAGCTGCCGCACCGATTAAAGCCCATATTGCCAATCCGCCTTTGCCACCCATTGGAATGGGATTGCGAATGGAGTTGATCGCTTTATTAAATGCGCCCGGCGCGGCGTTTTTGAGTCCCATGTTGCCCAGGTTGTACGCGCCATAAGCATATCCCAGGTACAGTGTGTTGGCGACGGAAACCATATAACCCAGGATGAGTGATATCCCGATCATCAGGGCAATTTGTCTGGGTTTTACCACGCGATCTACGGCTTTGACTGATTGTGTCATGGCAGGCATGACATAGCCTTTGCCCGCGCTGTTAAATATCCGCATAAACGATAGGATTGTGACACTTTGCCCGTTGATTGTTGGCGTGCCCCAAATTTGCAATACTGCGTCAAATGGCTGTACCTGATAGTACACGTACACGAGGCCGAGTTCGGCAACTACGCGAGAGAGTCCCAAAAATGTCAACAGGGCAATTGGCAAAAATGTGAGAATGACAAATAGTGCCAGGCCCGCAGCGTATAACCAGGTAGCGACAAATAACAGGGAGACGATCAGTCCGATTACAGCCGTGCGATACGATAGCAATTCGCCGCTGTCATCGACTTCGCAATCTGGTTGCACGGCTTTTCGCCAGACATCTGTGAGGTGTGCGCGGCCCATCCACAGGCTCCAGATCGCCAGAAAAATGAGTGCGCCACCGCTTTGCCAGCCCAGTGCCGGACTTTGCCACTGTCGGTCTGCCGCGCCGGGCGTGTACCCAAATTTGTTGAATAAAAGGACCTCAAAGCCAGATAAAAGCACCCATACCCAAACGCTGAACAGCACGTCCAATCGCGCAAAATAACCGAAGCCTATTGCGTAAAAACTGACCCTGCGAATCAAAAAAGGAAAGTCGGGGTAGAACCGAAACTGTCCGCCTTCAAACGGAATGTGCGGAAAAATCGGTGTGAAGTACGACCCGATGTTCCAGACTTTCAGCAGCATCACAAGTCCAAATGCGATCCAGAACAGCGGCGACGAAAAAACCTGAGATAGCTTGCCCCCTTGTTGGGTCTGGGTTAATAGGGTGCCCACTTCTACGATGGGATAGGTCAGGCGTTCGTGATCTACCCACTGTCGGCGCAACATGACGACCACACAAAAAACGGCAAATGCGACTGCGCCGAGGAAGCAGGTCCACCAGAAAAGCGGGGTTATCCAGGCGCCGAGTGCGGGGACATGGCCTGCGGGCGTGCCCTCGTAAAACCAGTTCATCGCGCCCGTATCATTTTGTGGTGCCAGCCAGGTTGGGATATTGTGATGGAGATAAAAATTCCATCCGTTTTCGGGCGTGGCAAAATAGTACACGCCGGCTAAGACACCGATGAGGTGCCCGGTAACGCCGTCGTAAGGCACAATTGCGGCGACGAGTCCCATCCCCAGCACGACGCGCAATTCCGGCGGTGTGAGCACGAGAGAGGGCAGGGCACGGCGTGCGATGATGTTCAATACGGCAAGCGATAAGAATGGAAAGAGCAGCGCCAGGGGGAAATGGCTGCGGCTGATATTGGAGCCGCTCATGTAGTAGGCCATCCATTCGTCCCACAAGACGGTTGCGACGATGATCACGATGGCTACAAAAATGGCCCGGGGTGTTACGGCGCGGCCGCTTTGAACCTCAGTTGCCCGATATGTGGTTGCTTCTGCCATCTTATTTTATATGCCAATCGGGGTCTTCGAGGGCTTCGTAAACCACGCCGCCTTCGACCTGCATCGGCATGGGCACTCCGGTGAGATAACAGATTGTGGGGGCGACATCGATTGAGCGCACTTGTTTTGTGAGCAGGCCAGTCTGCTTAATTCCCGCGCCCGCAATCACAAATGTCGAATGCTGACCGGCCATGCCAAAGCTCACTGAGGGCAATTGTTTGCCGTGCGCACCGTCAAATTCGGGATGCAGTGCATAGACCACATCGCCGACCAGATCGCTCCACAAGTTGACCATTTCGGCATTTTCGCGGGACAGAGCCAGCGCGAAGGGGTGGCGTCCAGTGGCTTCGTCTTTGTATTCCATCAGCGCGGCGATTAGCTCTCGGCGCACGGTTTCGTAGTCCTCTTGAGAAACAATCCCGCCGGGTTCGCGTCCTTCCAGATTGATGAAGATATGCACCAACCCCACGTCGCAGGCGCGCGTTTTGCTCCAGTCGATTTGCCCATTTTCGTGGTATTTCACAAATCCCGTTTCTGTGAGGACTTTGCGGATGTTGACCGCGGGGAATTGATTGGAGGTGCCGCCGTGATCGGCTACGACTGCGACGACGGTATCGTCATCGGCAATATCGTCAACGATGCGACCGATCATGCGATCGATTGACTGATAGGTGCGGAAGACGCCTTCGCGGGATCGCTCGAGGACCGATTGCTCGGCACCGCTGGTGGGATCGGCCTGACCCAGGAAGAAGTGGCTCGTATAATCCGAAGCGTGCGTTTCAATCATCAGCAGATCCCATGAGCGAGATTCCGTCAGGTACTGCGCCACATCGGCCAGTCGCTGGTGGTGGAATTCCAGCACTTCGAAATACGTGTCGTCGTCGATTGTGCCCAGGGCATCGCGGCCGGGGTTTTGCAAGAAGTTCCCGACGTTTTCATCGATTTCTCGCGCGATTGACGCCGGTTTGGTATAGCCATCGGGCGGCCAGATTTGCGGTACGAATAGCTCGAACATATCGGCATTTTCGGTCAGGGAGATCAGCTTCATCTGTACGTAGCCGCTTACCTGTTCGCCGTCAATTTCAAATGTGTCGAGCCACCATTCGCTCCATTCGCCCGCGCCGAGGTCACATATTTTTGTATCCCCGTCCCGCGCGCGGCATACGGATATGCGATCGTATCCCTTTGCGGTTGTCGCGTAGATCAAACCGTAAAACGGTTTGGGCGTGCCCTTTTTTCCCCGGTTCATGGGGGCGCGTCCGCGCGCCAGAGGCGTGATCACCATTTCGACTTCGAGCAGTGGCTTTTCGGAGTCGGGCAGCGCTGTCCACCCATCTGCCGCTTTGAGGGTGACGGGATCAAATTCCGATACTGTTTGCAGGGCGCTCGGGTCCAGTGTTTCGGGATCGCGCTGTACGACCAGTCGTCGAGGTGCCCACTTACCTCCTACAAATAAGTGATAGCCTGCGACCTGATGGTGATTGGATACGCCGGGTCCCGTGCCTTCCACCTGGATGCCGGTCGTTACGGTGGGCGGCCACGACATTTCCCATTTGACCAGAATTGGCGTTTTACCCGCGCGCTCAAATGTGTTCCAGATATACTCGGATTTGGACAGATCGGTGTTGATGCCCCAGACGGTCTGATCCAGCCGTTTGCCCAGGGCGCGGATGTTAAAGTCCATGACCTCGTGATTGCCGGGCCACGATCCCGTGGCTATAGCCGTCCATCCCGGGGGCGTGAGGGTGGGAAACACGCCAATCATGGGGCGCCATGCTCCGCGCTCCATGAGCTTTGCGATATTGGGCATGTGCCCCCAGTCGGCCAGGTTTTTCACAATTTCCATGCTCGCCCCATCCATCCCTATGACAATTGCCTTTTGTGCTGGATTTCCCATATACTCCTCCTCAAAGTGATTGTAGAACGTCTCTCGTTTTTGAGAGCGTTTCATCTATATCCGATCGTGAATGTGCAAACGAAATACTGCCTTGTTTTGTTGCCAGTGGAAAATGATAAATGCCCTTTTCAATCAATGCGCGGCGATACTTCTCGTCAAGCGCGAAATCGTGGTGTTCGGCAATGTCGTGCCAATCGACGGGCGCGTGGTCCATAAAATAAACGCAAAAAGCTGATCCATGTCGGGCAATGGACGCTTCTATTCCGGCTTCTTCAAATAATGCCGTTAATCCCGTCTCCATTTGTTCGCCCACCGCGTAGAGTTGTTCAAAATTTGCCGATGCCAATTTTTCCATTGTGGCAATGGCGCCCGCGCATGATATGGGATGGGCATTGTATGTTCCGGCGATCAATACGCGTTTTAATGGATTTTCGTGGACAAAATAATCCATGAGCGATGCCCGTCCGCCAATCGCGCCAATGGGATAGCCATTGGCTATTGCTTTGCCAAATACTGACAGGTCTGGCATGATGCCACATATGCTTTGATAGCCTCCCATTGCGTGGCGAAATCCCGTTTTTACTTCGTCGAATATTAGTATAACGCCTCGCGCATTGCACAAATCGCGCAATCCCTGCAAATAGCCCGCTTGCGGATGTACGATGCCGATATTTTGCAATATTGGCTCGAGTATCAGCGCGGCAATATCGTACTTGTCCATTGCCCAGCGCACCGAATTGAGGTCGTTAAAATTCACTACATGTACATCGTCCAATACACCATCGGGCACGCCGGCAGAGAGCGGTATTTTTGGGTATTCACCCGGCGAGACTCGCGGTCCGATTGCATCTATCGGCGTCATGACATTCAATGCCACGTCGTTGTGCCAGCCGTTATATCCGCCTTGCATTACGATGACGCCATTGCGTCCCGTGTGCGCCCGCGCAATGCGGATGGCGTGATAGGTGGCTTCCGATCCCGTATTGGTGAGCATAACCTTTTCGACGGAAGGTACGTGTTTTACAATTAATGCGGTGCAATGACCTTCCCAGGGATTGGTGCCCGACCCCATTAGTGTTGCACCATCGGCGAGTATTTTTGCTACTGCCGCGTTCACATCCGGGTCGTTATGTCCCAGAATAAATGGCGCGAATGCCGCGTGATAGTCGATGTACTCATTGCCGTCTGCATCCCACACATGGCTGCCCTGCCCACGCACAAAGGCAATTTCTGGCATGACAGCGCGGTTGACCGAGACCACGCCGCCGGGGATGACTTTGCGGTTTTTTTGGAAGATTGTTTTGGAAGACGACATAGCTTTATTCACGCGTCGCGTTTGTAATAATTTTCCCAGCGTTCAGCCGGTTCGTAACCCAGAATGCGTTGTGCTTTTTCCATGGTGTATTTCTGGTGCGCTGTCATGCTCACCATGTTGAATTCCTGGTAATTATCCGGTACGGATTCGATGTCCAGCGCAAGGCAACACGCATGCGATAGGTCTTTCCAGAATATGCGAAATGGCGGGAAGTCCTCGCCTTTAATTGGCTTACTCGGCTCCAGACCCAGACCGTTGAATACAAAACAAATTGTCTGTATATCGTAAATCCGCGCGTACGTGCGACAAATCTCGTAGCTGAGCATTTTGGTTATGCCGTAATACCCGGTGCCAGGGGCGCGGGGGACATCGGTGATTTCAAAGTCCTGATCGTAATAACTCCGCACCAGTTGCGGTCCCGTGTGTACCACTTTTTTGATGCCCAATTCGGCCGCGGCTTTCATAACGTGCAATGCGCCCAGTGTACTGACGTGAAAGCTCAAGATGGGATCGGGACGATTTACCGTAAAATTCATCACCGCATCCATGCCCCGCATGGCGTCGCGCACCTGGTCGTAATGGCGCATATCTACATGTTCGATGGACCTGCCGTCGGGATAGGGCTTTATATCGGCCAATGTGAAATTGCAATGCGATTCCATAGTTGGTATGATATTGGGTGCAATCTGTCCCGAAGCGCCCAGTAAAAGTACTTTTTTCACGCGCCACCTCCACGCCAGATGGCTTCAAAGTTGTGCTGCGGTTGAAATCCTCGCAACTGAAATCCACTAATTTTGCCGACCAGATATTTTGGATTTGGAATGTTTGCACAAATGTGGTGGAGGGCAAATCTCCTGTTCCATTTCAATTCGGACTGTGCATCCCGATTGAGAGATAGGCGGAATGCCCGCGCCGCATCGCGATAATCGACCCACATGAGGTCTGGGTCCTGTGGAGAAGCGTCTTCTTCTGCTATTAGCTTGCCCAATCGCAATACTGTGACGGCTACGGGAAAATCGCGCGCAAATTCGCGTGCTGTCATTTCGCCGAGATAGCGCGTGAGTTGGAATTTGTCCGTGGATGGCAGGGGACGCCACATTTCACTGATATATATATCATCGGGATAGGCTTCGAATATTTGGAGCGTGCTTCCATATACAAATCGCTTTATACCGGCTTCTATACCAGTTTTGAATAAGACATGGGTGCCCCGCGTTGCCAGATCGAGTAATTCTTGTTCGCAGGTGAGACCGTCTTCGGGTAGATTGGGTGGTGGCTCACCTGTATGTACAATGGCCTGCATGTTTCGAACGGCACGCCACGCTACGTCTGGGTCGCGCATGTCGCCTTCAAAATAGGTGATGTTTTCATTCTGTTCAGAAGGCGGATCGCCCGTTCCCCAGAGTCGCAACTGGTTACCCGGTGCCAATTCTCTGGCGATGGCCTGTCCCAAGCGGCTCTCGGCTCCTGTTATCAGTACATTCATAATTTGTCCTCCAGATCAGATTCCCAGCCAAATTGCTGACATAAGCGCTGAATTGGGCTAGGGATAGGTGCGGAAATTTCAGTCCATTTCTCCGATTTGGGGTGTGCAAAACCGATGCGGGTAGCCATGAGCAGCAATCGGTTGATTTCAAAATGGGATTGAAAAAAGCGATTGTGATGGCGGTCGCCATAGCGCACATCGCCGATGATTGGGTGACTAAGATGCGCACAGTGGCGGCGGATCTGATGTTGCCGACCTGTTACTGGCATTGCACGCATGAGCGAATACCGCGCGGTTTCATATCGCCCCACGGGGTAGGGTAGTTCAACGGTGCCTTTGCAGTGAAAATCTGTGATGGCATCGACGGGTTCCGACGCATTGGGTGGGCAATAGGCGTGGTGGATCCGTCCTTTGTCTGGCAGGTACCCGCGCACCACGGCCAGATATTCTTTTTTTACCTGCCGCGCTGAAAATGCAGCACCCAATGTGCGGGCGCTTTCAGGATGCAGTGCGAATAGCACAACGCCCGATGTCCCGCGATCCAGGCGGTGAACCGGATAAACCCACTGCTCAAGTTGATTTCGCAATACGGGCATGCAACACATGGCCGACCGGTCCAGATGGGTCTGATGTACAAACCAGCCACACGGTTTTTGAATGGCGACCAGGTCGTCGTCGCGATACAGGATGTCCAGCTTCAAAATCAATTCCCGCTACTTGATCTCGAGCAATTCCAATTCAAATATGAGCGTTGAATTGGGGCTGATTTGCCCGGCTTGTCGCGCGCCATAAGCCAGATAGGATGGGATATAGAGTTCCCATTTCGATCCCGTGGGCATGAGTTGCAGGGCTTCTGTCCAGCCGGGAATGAGTTGATCTACGCGAAATTGCGCCGGTTCTCCGCGGCTATAAGAACTGTCAAATTCCGTGCCGTCGAGCAATGTTCCGCGATAGTGGCATACTACTGTGTCGGTTTTTTGGGGTTTCGATCCGTCACCGACTTTGACCACTTTGTATTGCAAGCCACTGTCCAATGTCACCACGCCTTCTTTTTTGCTATTTTCCGCGAGAAAAGTCTCGCCAGCTTTTTTGTTTTCTGCTGCCATTTTGTTTTTCTCCGCCTGTTGTTGTGCCCTTTGTTCTTGCTGCATCTCAATCAGAAATTTTAGTGCTTCGTCCGAGGAAAGCAGGGGGGATTCTCCCGAATAACCGTCTTTAAAACCCTGTACAAATACATCCAGGTTAATCTCCATGCCTTGCTGCTTTTTTAATTGCTCAGACAGATTTAAGCCCAATGCATAACTCAGCTTGTGTTGCTTGTCCTCGAGGTTGACTTCTACAAATTGGGGTTTTTCCTGTGCCTGGCAACCCAATAAGCCAGCGGCAATGAATACGGCAAAAAGACGCTTCATGTTTTCTCCTGAATAATAGGTAAACGTCCACCTGCGAGGTCTGTCCCGGCAGGTCTGTGCGGGACGTGTACAGACTAAGTAGCCTGAAATCGCGTTTTTACTTCTGATAGCACAATATCTGGAATATCCTCTGTGCGTTCAACTGCATAAACACAGATGTGATCCGCAGCAGCAGCCCGCTGGCGAAATCGATGGGCATCCCGGTTTTGCGCTACGTGAACAGCGGTTACCCGGTTTTCTTTTAGGATCAGAAACTGCATCAGCGCATCGAGGTTGGTAATCTGCATATCCGTTATGAGAAAAATATCCACATGATTTTTGAGAAGGGGTTCCAGATCGGGCAGATGTAATGCGGTTCCACCGCCGAAGTAGCGGCACAGCGCGAAGAATACGCGCTTGCGATCTCTTGAGAAATCCAGTACTTCTTTCCCGCCAGCCTGTGCGTCGCTAAAATTGTAAACGGCCACGCGCTTGCCCCGTCGCAAATACGCATCGGCCGCGCATCCGGCGCCTAAGACAGCGTGAGATATTTCTCGGCACGGATCGACCATACTGCCCGAGGAATCGACAATGACCACGCAATCGGGTATGCCATCGCCATCGCCGTGGGTTTCGCCATCTCGCCAGTTCCACATCTGGGAAATGCCCGGCATGACGCGCCCAAAACTCGTCCACACATCGATGTGCTGGACGGGTTTCCCAATTTCCCAGGGCGAATGAGAATGCGGATGTAATCCCCCCACCTTTTCCAAAGGCATGGTTTGCACGGGCAAGCGAAATGCAGATGCGCGCGCCATGTAAAACAAGAGGTCGGCATCCGTGGGCGTGCCTTTGCCCCGGCCCATATCGGGCATCATATTGGCGTCTTGTAGTTCGTCAGCAAAATCGCGCACCATTTCTCGAAAGGCGTAAAATCCCTGCTCGGCAAATTGCGCCATTCCCTCCGCGAGTTCGCCTGCGGAATACTGCTGGACATCGCCCATCATGCCACCCTGTCCATTTCCGTCGCCCATTTCTTTTTCGATTAATGGGGCAATCACCTGTGCAAATGATCGAAGGCTATCGCCCCACTGCGAGGCGTCCAGATAGGGTATGCGGGCGAGCCGATCTACTTCGCCTCGGTCTTCCACGCCCAAATTTTCACCCCAGAGACGCTGATACAACGCTCGAATTACGTCTGTCACTTCACTCGATTCGGCGTGGCGATATACTTCGGGCAATTTCGATTCGCGCTCTCGCACGGCATGGGTATCGACCACCACGTCCGAGAAATATTCGACTACCTGCTTGACCAATGCTCCATCCAACAATACGGGTTTGAGCGCGGCATATAGCTTTAAGTGCGTCTCAAAATCCCAGGGACAAACGGTGTGATGCCCCACGCCGTGATCCAGCAGCGCCGAGGTGGCGTCTTCTATGTCCATTACTTGCGCGAGGGCAGCCAGCCGATTGGCATTCAATTGGATCACTTTGTCCGTCATTTGAATGCTCGCGGTTTCGTCACCTGTTTCGATTACTTCTGGCGTCGGCAATTCGGGGAATAGATGGCGCTTGCGAACAGAGGGCCAGACGCGCTGGATGATGTCGTTGAAGTTCATTTTGTTTTTTTTCCTCTGATCATTTGATCGCGGTGATAGATCGCGCCGCCTTTGGCATTGCCCACACCTCCCAGGCGTCCATTGATGTGGATTTCACCGGCGTGCATTTGTTCGCCGATGTATTTGCCAGCGTCTCCCGAGACTTCAATCCGTCCGTCTATCATACCCGCACCGAGATAGTGTCGGACATTTCCTTCGACCTTCAGGCAGCCCCCCAGGAGTGAAATGCCCGTGAGATCGCCCAGATCGCCCACAATGGTGAGTGTGATGTCTTTGCGAAGGCGATATCCCATAAGCGATAGGCGCAAGTCGTGGCCCGTGAGGTCGAGATGAATATCCGACTGGGACGATGCATTGCAAAAGGCCGATAAGAACAAGCCGAGGGGTTCCATGACAAAAAAAGCCGCGTCATTGCTTTGCAGGGCGTGCGCGCAAAATGCTTCGATATCGCTCATTTCCCAATCGATTTGTCCCACGATCTGCGATGCCGCAGCATAGGTCGATTCAATGGTTTTGCGGTCGGCTTGCCAGAGTCCCTCGCCTACGCATTCGGAGATCAGGACGCGGTAAGCCTCTGTCAACCGATCCATTGTCTCGGTGTGAGATGCGAGAATTTCATCCATGGGCAGGGCGCGCTTTTTGCGTGTGTCTTCGACGAATTCGGCGAAGGGATTGCGCTCTGGGGATAGTAAGCCGTTGACGCGCACTGCGCTTTCAGGGTTCAAATCGGATGGTGCAATCCGATCAAATTCTCGAAATGGATTTTGTCGCATGTCTGGCTCTGTGAAATTGGAATTACGAAAATTCTGGGCGCACAGGCTCTTGTCCCAGGTCGCGCATAATTTCCATGTAAATGGGATGTTCGCCCTGAATGGGTTTTTCTTCGGCACCGTTTAAGATGCGGTTGGCAGTCATTAGAGCTGTTTGGATGCGTTCGCTTTGCTCGGTGTAGCGCCGAAAGACTTGCCGCACCGCTTCTCGCGCTCTGTGAATGGGCAATACATCATCCCGGTGGTCTTGCGTTTCTTCTTCATCTCGCCATTGGATGCGGTGAGCACATGTGTATGGCAGTATCGTGCGGATATGTTCGATATCCACTTCTTTGTCGCGCAGCACCCAGGCGAGAGCCTGTGCGTAGCGCCGGATGGAAATGGGCAGGCGATTGGACGGGCATGTTTGTACTTCGTAACACAGGTAGCCCGTGTAATGACAGCCTTCGCCACAGACTTCATTTGTGCGTTTTTGTCCGTATTTGCAGCAGAAAGATAGCTCGGCCAAAAAGGTTCGAATATAGGCACTGGCATCGGCCTGGAAAGGCAATGCGCCCATTTCACTGCGAATCGTTTCGCGCTCGGTACGTCCCAGGGTTGGTACGGACAAACGCTCGGAGATCGCTTTTCCATAATCCTCGCAAATCGGTTCTATCTCTGCTTCGGCATTGGGGTTGATCAGACACGCCTGGAGTGCTTGCTCGCGTTTTGGATCTCGCAGGAGATGTGCAGGAGAGGATTCGGTGCCGATCATCCAGGACAAATTCGCGCCCGGATATTTGGATTCTACCATTACGTCAAAGCGATCCAAAAGGGGTACGACGATGGTATTTGTTCCTCGGTCCTGATAGTTGGCCGTTGCGAACAAACAGTATTCATCGTTGATTTGCATCTGGTTCAAGTAGCTCCAGTTGCCGCGATCCACGCCGTTGAGAATCAGGCTCTGCTTTGTTTCCGGCAGGCGGTTGATTTCATCTACGACTTTGACGGGCAAGACGGAAAATGCCGACCAGACCACATCTTCTTCGCCGCGGTTGAGTGCGCCGAGGTTTGGGCGCCCGACAATTTTTTCTTCGGTCTGTTCGGGATGGCCACTCACTTCGGCTTCCCACACAGCCCCTAATGGCATGCGATATAGCAGCGCGCCAATATACTCTGCCGACGTTGTTTTGCCCAGGCCGGGTTCGCCCACAATTAAAATTTTGCCGCCTAATAATCCCGTTAGTGTGCTGAGCAACAAAGCGGCATTGTGTTTTTGTCCTTCGATCTCCAGGTCTGCCCGATTAAAATACAACCGATCCTGGATAAAGGTCAGAATATCGCTTACTGTTGTTTGTAAATCGGCCATGTTTTGACCTCAGTCTGCCTGCGAAGAAGCAGCGGAGCGGCGACGCAGCCATTCGACGGTGAGCAGTAGTAACACGGCAAAGGCGATCAAGAATGTTGCGACTGCGAGGATGGTCGGGCTGATTTGCTCGCGGATACCCGCCCACATCTGGCGCGGGATTGTGCGTTGTTCGATGCCGCCCATAAAAAGGACTACGACCACTTCGTCGAAAGATGTTGCAAACGCGAAAAGCGCGCCAGAAATAACGCCCGGTGCGATTAGCGGGAGTTGTACTCTGCGGAACGTGAGGAACGGTGAGGCGCCGAGGCTTGCGGCAGCGCGCGTCAGGTTTGTATCAAAGGCGGATAAGGTAGCGGTTACGGTGATTACGACAAATGGCGTGCCCAGTGCGGCGTGGGATAGGATCAATCCGATGTGGGTCTGCGCGAGGCCCAGGGCTGAGTAAAAAAAGAACATGCCCGCCGCGGAGATAATCACCGGTGTGACCATCGGCGAGATCAATAGTGCCATTGCGATGCGGCGACCGGGCATGGCAGGGCTGGATAGACCCAGCGCGGCGATTGTGCCCAGCGCAGTTGCCAGTGCGGTGGAAGCGATGCCGATGATCAGGCTGTTGACCAGTCCGCGCGTCCACAGTTCGTTTTCGATGATCTGCCGGTACCAGCGCAGAGAATACGCTTCTGCGTCCAGGCGCAGCATGCCCTCGGTGAAGGTGAAGTAGGGTTCTGCATTGAAGCTCAGGGGTACGATCACCAGAATTGGCGCGATCAGGAACGCAAATATCAGGGTGCAGGAGGCCAGGTACGCGCCCCGACCAATGCTTTGTGTCGAGATCATGTTAGCCCAATCTCATGCGGTCAATGCCGACTATGCGGTCGTAGAGCAGATAGAGCGCGATTACGCATACCAGCAAAATGCCGCCAAGTGCCCCGGCCAGACTCCAGTTGAGCGAGGTCTGCATGTGGTAGGCGATCATGTTGGAGATGAGTTGTCCAGTACTGCCGCCCACCAGCGCGGGGGTGATGTAGTAGCCGATGGCGAGGATGAATACCAGCAGCGATCCGGCACCTACACCGGGCAGGGTCTGCGGCCAGTACACGCGCCAAAATGCCTGAAAGGAACTGGCACCCAGCGATGCCGCGGCACTCATCTGGCTCGGTGGGATGGCGCGCATGATGGAGTAGAGAGGTAGGATCATAAAGGGCAAGAGTACATGGGTCATTGCCACCACTGTGCCAGTCATGTTGTAGATCATGGCGAGGCGGCCGTCGTCGCCGATCAGTCCGAGTGTGACGAGCAAGTCGTTGAGTACGCCCTGGGTTTGGAGCAGTACGATCCAGGAGGTCGTTCTCACCAGGAGCGATGTCCAGAAGGGCACGAGTACGAGGATGAGGAGCAGGTTTGCAATGCGCGGAGGCGAATGTGCGATTAAGTGGGCGATGGGGTAGCCGAGCAGCAAGCAGATGGCGGTGATGCTCAGGCTGACGACAAAGGTGCGCCACAAGAGGGCCAGATAGATGCGACGTTCTGGGGGCTGGCGATCGATGGAGCCGCTGGGCAGGGGTTGCAGGTCGAGGGCATTGAGATAGTGCCGCGCGGTAAAACGGTCCCCAGCACTGCGGATCGCGTGCCAGGTTTGCACATCGTCCCATGCGGGATTAAGGCCGATCATGGCATCGCGATAGGGACCCTCGCGGACGTTTTGCAATCCTCTTGCGCTGCGCGTGAAAACACTGCGAAGTCCCGGATGCACGCGGTTGACGCGGGTGGCGACCCGGCCCAGCGAGCGATCTGTGCGCGCTTTTAATAGCTCGCGCGCAGCCGCTGCGTACACCGCTTCGTCGGGCGCGCTCTTTCCATCCCATTCTCTTAGCAGGTCGAGGGTTTCGGGCAGGGCATTGGCGACTGTGGGGTCGTACACACTGTGTACGAGCATCATCGCCAGCGGCGCGATAAAGGTGACGCCAATGAAGGCCAATAGAGGCAATACCAATCCCGTCGCACGCAACCGCGGGCGGAGGGTGTTGGTTTTTATGTTTGTGTCTGGTTTCATTTTGTTAGTCCGCCGCGGTACCTCTCTCACCGCGCCAGCCAGGCGCTGAAGCGCTCGTTCATTTCGTCGATGTGATCGCTCCACCATTCCCAGGAATTTCGCAGAGCGCGCTTAGAATTTTGCGGGCTGTTGGGCATGTGGGGGTTCATTTCCACACCCTTTTCGGCGTGCGTCGATATCAGCGCCTCCGCAGAGATGCGCGTGGGACTGTAGGCGATGTAACGGCCGACGCCAGCTATGGCTTTTGCTGTTGCGGCGAAATTGAGGAACTTCTTTGCTGCTTCGAGGTTACGCGTTCCCGCGACAATGACAAGTCCGCCCGTATCCAGTATTTGCCCGTCCCATACGATGACGAAGGGCTGGTTTTCCAATACCTGTGCATTGAAGATGCGCCCGTTGTAGGCCGTGGACATAATTACCTCGCCATCGGCGAGCATCTGCGGCGGCTGCGCTCCGGCTTCCCACCATACGATGTGGTCTTTGATGGTGTCCAGCTTGCGGAAAGCGCGATCTACGCCTTCGGGTGTATTGAGCGTGGGATATACTTTGTTGAGCGGCACGCCGTCGGCAATGAGCGCGAATTCCAGGTTCGCCAGAGGTGTGCGGCGCATGCCTCGTCGTCCGGGGAATTTTTCGAGGTCAAAGAAGTCTGCCATTGTGGTGGGTTTTTCACCCGGGATATTCTTCTCGTTGTACGCATATACGGTGGAGTAAAATATCGTTGCCGGACCGCAATCCGTCATCGTTCCGAGTGGAAAATCCTGTGCCGCAGGCGTTCCATCGGCTCCCGCTGGCAGCGAGTTGACAGGGATGGATTCGAGCAGGCCCTCGTCACAGCCTCGCACCATGTCGGGAATTTCCATATCGACGATGTCCCAATGCACATTGCCCGACTCGACCTGTGCGCGGATTTGTGCCAGTCCGCCGTTGTAGTCTTCGAGGTTGATTTTAATGCCTGTTTCAGCGGTGAATGCCTCGTGGTAGCCTTTGACACATGCGCGTGCATAAGATCCGCCCCAGGAGACCACGGTCAGGGGTCGATCGCTGGCAACTACACGACCCGCGGTCAATATCGCCAGTGCGGTCAGTACAGTTAGATAAAATGCCGTTTTACACTTGTTTTGCCACTTCAAGTTATTTCCTCCTTGTATGGTATGAGTAGAATATCCCTTATTGCGCCAGCCAGGTGCTGAAGCGCTCGTTCATTTCGTCGATGTGAACGCTCCACCATTCCCAGGCATTTCGCAGGGCGCGCTTGGAATTTTGCGGGCTGTTGGGCATGTGGGGTTTCATATCGATGTCCTTTTCGGCGTGTTTCGATATCAGTGCCTCCGCAGAGTGGCGCGTGGGACTGTAGGCGATGTGGCTACCGACTCCGGCCATGGCCTTCGCTGTTGAGGCGAAATTGAGAAATTTCTTTGCGGCTTCGAGGTTCTGGGTTCCCGCGACAATAGCAAGTCCAGATAGATCCAGTATTTGTCCGTCCCACACGATGACAAAGGGCTGATCTTCCAATATCTGTGCATTGAAGATGCGCCCGTTGTAGGCCGTGGTCATGACCACCTCGCCATCGGCGAGCATCTGCGGCGGCTGTGCTCCGGCTTCCCACCATACAATGTGGTCTTTGATGGTGTCTAACTTGCGGAAGGCGCGATCTACCCCTTCGGGCGTGTCGAGGGTGGCATATATCTTGTTGAGTGGTACGCCGTCGGCGATGAGTGCGAATTCCAGGTTCTCCTGGGGTGAGCGGCGCATGCCTCGTCGTCCGGGGAATTTTTCGAGGTCAAAGAAGTCTGCCAGTGTGGTGGGTTTTTCACCCGGGATATTCTCTTTGTTGTACGCGTATATGGTGGAGTAAAACAGTGTTGCCACGCCACAGTCTGTCGATGTCCCGAACAGAAAATCCTCTTCCGCAGGCGTTCCATCGGCTCCCGCTGGCAGCGAGTCGATCTCGACGCGTTCGAGCAGGCCCTCATCGCAGCCTTGCGCCCATGTCGGGAATCTCAAATCGACGACATCCCAATGCACATTGCCCGCTTGAACCTGTGCGCGGATCTGCGCCAGCCCGCCGTTGTAGTCTTCGAGGTTGATTTTAATGCCTGTTTCAGCGGTGAATGCCTCGTGGTAGCCTTTGACGCATGCGCGTGCATAAGATCCGCCCCAGGAGACCACAGTCAGCGGTCGGTCTTCCGAAACAGCACAGCCCAGAGTCAACATCGCCAGCGCGGTTATTACCGCGGTGCATAATGTCTTTCTCTGTTTGGTATTCATGTCGTATCCTCCTCGTCGTCCGGGTCGAGCACCCGGCAGTCTGTTGGTGTCCAGCCGATGCGAATTTTATCGCCTTTCAACACGGCTCCGTGTCCCACGATATTGGGTATTTTTGCGATGAATTCCGAGGACTCGCATACGTTCATGCGAAGGCGCAAGTGGTCGCCCAGAAAGGTGATGTCCTCGACTTTTACTTCCAGTTCATTGGTGTACAGACCCGGTTCGGGTTCGATGGCGACGCGTTCCGGACGAATCGATAGCGTGGTGGCGTCGCCGATCTGGCAAGGTACAATGCGCAACGCATGGATGATTTGGCCGCCGGTTTCCACTTCGCAGATGTCCCCATTTACTTTTGTCACGCGGCCTTGCAGGCGGTTGTTTTCGCCGATGAAACGCGCTACAAATGAACGCTCTGGTTCTTCGTAGAGGGCCTCGGGTTCGGAAATTTGCTGGATGTCTCCCCCGCGCAGGACAGCGATGCGGTTCGACATGACCATGGCCTCTTGCTGGTCGTGCGTGACGTAAACAATGGTTACACCGAGACTCTGGTGGATACGGCGGATCTCGTATTGCATCTCTTCGCGCAGGCGCCGGTCAAGTGCGCCGAGGGGTTCGTCCATCAGCACCAGGTCGGGTTCAAATACCAGTGCGCGGGCGATTGCCACACGCTGCTGCTGACCGCCAGAGAGTTGGTTTGGGCGCCGGTCTTCCAGGCCGCTGAGACGAACCAGATCCAGGGCACGCGCTACGCGTTCGCGGCACTGCTCGCGGTCAAATCCGCGCACTTCAAGGGGAAAAGCGAGGTTGCCGCCTACTGTCATGTGTGGGAAGAGCGCGTAGTTTTGAAATACCATGCCAATGCCTCGCTTGCGCGGGGGCAGTGCGTGTACAGAACGCCCGTCAATGCGGATGTTGCCCGAGGTGGGTGTCTCGAAGCCGGCAAGCATCATCAGGCAGGTGGTCTTCCCCGACCCGGATGGGCCAAGCAGGGTTAGAAATTCGCCCTTGCGGACGCTGAAATTGACGTTTTGGACAATTAGTGTGCGTCCGTCGTAACTTTTGCAGACATTCTCAAATTCGACGTAGGCGTTATCGTTTGGGGGCATTCGGGGTGCCTTTATCCGAGGTTCGAAATTTCGACAAAAAATAGCGAAAGGCCAGCGAAATCAAGGGTTGAAGTAAATTCAAAATTACTCAAATGTCAACGTCTTTCCTCTTTCGCCATATCTCGCTTCGCTATATATTTTAAAGACACATCAACATTTGTTATTTTTTTTATCAAGGAGTCAGATTGTATGCGGTACAAACGCGTTGTTCTCAAACTCAGTGGCGGTGCTGTTTCAGGTGCTTTGGAATCGGGATTTGACCCGGAGGCTCTCGAACATATTGCCGACGAAATTCTCGATATTCACAGTCGAGGTATAGAAATCGGCATTGTTATTGGCGGGGGCAATATTTTTCGGGGCGAACAGAGTGTGCGGTGGGGTATCGAACGCTCCGAAGCCGATAATATCGGCATGCTCGGTACTATTATCAACAGCCTGATGCTGCGCGGTGTACTCAATGCCAAAAGCGATGCCGAGGTGCGCGTGATGACCGCGATTCCTATTAACGCAGTCGCAGAACCCTTTATTCGGCTGGTTGCTGCTCGGCATCTCGATAAGGGATATATTGTCATTTTTGCCGGTGGTATTGGCAATCCCTTTCTCACGACAGATTATCCCGGGGTACAGCGCGCGCTCGAGGTTCGTGCAGAAGCTATTTTGTTTGCCAAGCACAAAACCAATGGCATTTATACAGACGATCCGAACAAAAATCCCGATGCCAAACTCTATCGCTGCATCAGTCACGATACAATTATTCAAAAGAATCTGGGTGCTCTGGATCAGTCTGCGGTGATTCTCGCGCGAGATCATCATTTGCCGATTCACGTTTTCGATTTTGAACAAAAAGGCCTGATGCGCCGCATTGTAGAGGGCGAGGATGTCGGTACCCTGATTACCAAAACACCAGAAGATGTGCTCGAAGAAGAAACAGTCGCTCAGGAGGACCCCACATGAAACTCCTCGTTGTTGGTAGAGGCGGGCGCGAACACGCCTTTGTCTGGAAGCTCGCTCAAAGCAACAAGATTACCAGGTTATATGCAGCACCCGGAAGCCCGGGTATGGCGCAATATGCCGAATGTGTTGATATTTCGGATAGCGATCTCAATGGTCTGGCAGATTTTGTACAACGAGAGGGCATAGATATTTCGGTTATTGGTCCCGAAGCTCCTCTTGCAGATGGTATTGTCGATATTTTTGCAGAACGGGGGCTCGCGGTTTTTGGTCCGACACAGGCAGCGGCGCAAATTGAAGCGGATAAAGATTTCGCGCTTGAACTTATGCACAAATACGATATTCCAACAGGTGCTTATGAAACTTTTGTGGATGCGGAAACTGCCAGAGAACGGCTCAGGGAATGGCGACATCCGCTCTATCTCAAAGTGAGTGGTCTCGCTGCGGGCAAAGGGGCGATTTATTGTGAGACTCTGCAAGATTCGTATAAAACCGTGGATGAAGTGATGGTGCAACGCGCTTTTGGTGCATCGGGTGATAAGCTGGTTGCAATGGAGTTGCTCGAGGGAGAAGAAGCGTCGATATTTGGTTTTTCAGATGGCGAGAATATTGTGTGTGTTGTGCCTTCGCAAGACCACAAGACGATTGGTGAAGGCGATGTGGGTCTCAATACGGGCGGTATGGGCGCGTATGCCCCTGCTCCGATTATTACGCCGGAACTTTTTGACGATATTGTTCAGCGTATTATGAAACGCACGGTACATGCCCTGGCACAGGAGGATCGTCCATACACAGGCATTCTCTACGGTGGTATTATTGTCACTGCTGATGGTCCCAAAGTAATTGAATTTAACTGCCGCATGGGCGATCCGGAAACTCAGGTGGTTCTCCCATTGATCAAAACCGATTTCGTAGATATAATTGAGGCTGTGTGCAATGGTTCGGTGGCGGATCTCGATATTGAGCTCGACGATCGCGCGGCGACTTGCGTGGTTATGGCTTCGGGAGGGTATCCCGAAGCATACGATACAGATTTCCCCATTTCTGGTATTGATCGCGCTGAGGCACCAGGCGATGTGATCGTTTTTCACGCTGGTACGGCGCGCAAAGACGGGCAACTCGTCACCAATGGCGGGCGCGTTATCGGCGTTACTGCAATCGGCGATACGATCAAATCTTCTATTGATCGCGCTTATGAAGCAGTGGGCAAAATTGATTTTGACAACGCTTATTTCCGACGGGATATTGGGCATCGCGCTTTGACAGATGTATGAGCCACCACTCTTAACGATGGAGATCTTCTGATCTTTGTCAACCAATTTGGCGGTTAAGCGTTATAACGCGTATATTTTTTAAATAAAATAACCAGACATTTCTGGAGGCATACGATGTCTTATAAAGCAGCGGTTATTGGTCTGGGGCGTATGGGCAGTACATTTGACGATGAGATCACGCAGGGCGGGTCTATTTTCTTGCCCTATTGCCATGGTCCCACCTATTGCGCACATCCGCAAACCGATCTTATTGCTGGCGCTGATCCCCACGATGAGCAGCGCGTACTGTTTGGCGAGCGGTGGGGGCTTGGTAGCGATCAGTTGTATGCCAATCATCGCGATTTGCTGGAAAAAGCAAGACCCGATATCGTCAGTGTGACCACTACAGCGCGTTACCGTCCGCAAATTGTGCTGGACGCTGTTGAAGCCGGTGTTAAAGCTTTATGGGTGGAAAAACCGATTGCTTTTAGCCTTGAAGAAGCCGATGCTATGGTCAATGCTTGTAGGGAAAATGGCGTTCCCATCGCTGTGTATTGCTCGCGCCGTTACAATCCCTATTTCAGTGAAGCCCGCCGCATGATTGAAGCTGGAGATCTCGGCGATATTCTCCAGATTACAGCTTATGCCCAGTGTGGCTTGTCGCACAATGGCAGTCACGCGATTGATACGATTCGCTATCTCGCAGGTGGGGATGTTTCATGGGTTTTTGGAGAGATGGCGTCGGATGAGGAAGCCGCATCTGATGATGATCTGATGGGCAATGGATATCTCGCTTTTGACAATGGCGTTCGGGCGTATCTTCGCGGGACAACGACCGGTGTTGCTTCGTGGGAGTTTGATATTATTGGGACACAGGGTAGGGTGCGCACCTTATCGGATGCGCTTGAGTTTGAGTTTTTCCAGAGGGTTTCGGGCGGCCTGGGGAACCGGGGTATTCCCGCCAGGTCTCCTTTTCCGCAACCAGCGCGTCCCGTAGGCCAGGGTATTACCACTGTTGATGATCTGATTGACGCAATGGAGAACAACCGACCGCCGCGTTGCTCGGGAGCCGATGGTCGCGCTGCTCTCGAGGTTGCTATTGCTCTGCGGGAATCCCATCGCCGTGGCGGTGCCCGTATTGACCTGCCCATTGGGGACAGGTCGCTCAAAATTTTTTCCAGCGAGACACAGGCTGACCACACACCTGCGCGAGTGCGCCGGTTGAATCAGTGAAATAGCTAATTACCAAAGGAGATTTTTATGGCAGATCCAGTTGTTGGCATTATTATGGGCAGTTCATCGGATGAACCCACGATGCAAAAAGGCTGCGCCATTCTCGACGAACTCCAGATTCCCTACGATATGATTGTATGTTCCGCCCATCGCAATCCCGAGCGTACCGCTGAATACGCCAGTACGGCAAAAGCGCGTGGTCTGAAGGTGATTATTGCGGGTGCTGGATTGGCCGCAGCGCTGCCCGGTGTGATTGCCGCGCATACGACTTTGCCAGTTGTTGGCGTTCCATGCGCTTCGGGTGCGCTCAACGGCATTGATGCGTTATACGCTATTGTTCAGATGCCTCCGGGGGTTCCCGTTGCGACTGTGGGTATTGACAATGCGCGCAATGCCGCTGTGCTGGCAGCGCAAATTCTCGCGCTTTCAGACGAGGGCATACAAGAGCGCCTGCAAGCCTATAAAGATGCTCTGGGTGGATAATACACGGAGGTCTTTTTTGCAACGTCATATATTTGTTTTTATTGTTCTTCTTTTTTTGAGTTGCGACGCACCCAAAACAGATCGCGCATCGAGTACTGACCAGTATCTCATTCCCGCTACGGCAGAGGAGATTCTAAAGCATGTCAAAGAAGTCGATGCCAGGGTCGTTCTCGTCAATGTATGGGCAACGTGGTGCCCCCCATGTGTTGAAGAGTTTCCCGATTTGATGGCTGTTTATAATCAGTACAAAGATCAGGGTTTAAAGATCGTCTTTATTTCTGCTGATTCTGAAAGCCAGGCCGATGGCGCAGTTGCCTTTCTCAAAGCGCATGGTGTTGACTTTCCAAGCTATATCAAATTGAAGAGCGATGGGGCGTTTATCAATACATTAGACCCCGATTGGTGGGGTGCGATACCCGCTACCTGGCTATACGATAGCGAGGGCAATAAACGCCATTTTTGGCTCGGGAAGACCTCGCGCGAACAATTTGAAGCGAAAATACGCGATGTATTGATGAAGGGCGGTTAAGGGATACTTTGGAGCGTGTCTATCCGACATTCAGACTATAGATACTCTCATACCACCAAATATCAGGAGGATTCTATGCGTAAATTATTAGCCATTGCACTTGTTGCAGCGATGGGTTTCAATGCTGAGGCGAGCAAAAGCGAAACCCTCGCATTGGGCGCAGAAGCACCGGCAGCTGACCTGGAGATGAAGGGCACAGATGGTAAGATGTACACTCTGGAGAGCGTGCAGGGCGAGAAGGGTACTCTGGTTATTTTTTCGTGTAATTCCTGCCCGTGGGCCGTCAAATGGGAAAGCCGCGTAGCCAGTATTGGCAATGCGTATCGCGGCAGAGGCTTTGGTGTGATTGTGATTAATCCCAATGATCCCAAACGCGCTGCAGAAGATGGTTTTGACGAGATGGTCGCCCGTGCCAAAGCGCTATCTTACGAGTTTCCCTATGTGGTCGATCCCGCATCCCAGGTCGCCCGCGCTTTTGGTGCCAGCCGTACGCCAGAAATTTTTCTTTTTAATGATAAAGGTAAGCTCGCGTATCATGGCGCGATTGACGATAATGCTTCGGATGCCAATGCTGTGGAAGCGGCTTATCTCAAAGATGCGCTCGATGCATTGTTGGCAGGAGAAGCGATTTCAATATCCGAGACCAAAGCCCTCGGTTGTAGTATCAAGTTCAACGAAGACTCATAGAACTGATTGTATCAAAGTGCGACAAAGCCTCTTCGTCTGGAAGGGGCTTTGGTGTTCATGATTGAAATATCTGTTGAAAGGAGTTCTCATTATGACCATGCCGATTACCCCATCTCTTAGTGAGCAACAGATTGCGGATTATCATGAGGATGGTTATCTGATTATTCGCAATATGTTATCCGCGACTGAAGCGAATGACCTTCGCCGTGTTGTGCAAGAAAAGGTCAAGCGCGGTGCGTATCCACCAAAGCTTTCGTATCCCGAGCCAGCGAAGTACACGGTGAGTGGCAACAGACTATCAGAACCGGGACTTACTTCGATTTCCGAGCATCCGACGGTTATTGGTGCGGTAGAGTCCGTGCTGGGTCAACCTGCGCATTTGACGGCTTTTGTCGCGTATTTGCGAACGCCGGGCGATAAGGGGGGCGGTGCCCACTGCGATTACAAGCGGTGGCGCCCCGTGGGTTCGTCGATGAACTGGGTGTTTGCCATTATTCCGCTGACTGATTTTGATCCGGTGTACGGTCCTTTTCTGGTGTCGCCGAAATCGCACAAGCTGACGCGGGTGATTGACGAGGATGCACATATTTTAGATGTCAATCGGCCCGATAGGAGCCAATTGCCGGATTTTATTGATCCAGAGCTTAAAGCGGGGGATTTGCTGATTGTCAACGAGCATGTCTGGCATGAAGCTCCTGCTGGTACGAGTACAGAAGATCGTTGCGGTATTTTTAATAAGTATTGTGCGGCAAATGCGCCGCCTGCTGCGGGATATTATCCGTATAATCCCGCCGCTTTTGAGGCTTTGAGCGATGATGGAAAACGGCTTATTCCCGTGTGTTTTGACAAGCCGATTGAGACGACCCGTTTGCTTATCGAGTACCCGGACGGTGGAGAGCCGAGGTTCTTGCTGCGACGCGATGATGAGACGAATTGTTGGGCGTTGCCGGGTGGCGAGGGATGGGAAGAGGAGGATCTGGTCGGTTGGGATGTCGGCGCGCGTGTCGGCTCTTTGCAAGAACTTACCAGGACGCAACTCGGGTTGGAGGTGCCGTGGATGTCCTATATCGAAGATGTCGAAGAGGAAGAGGGTATTTGTCGCGTTTATGGCTTTTCGGATGAAAATATAGATGCCGATGCGCTGGCAAATGGAGACTGCGACTGGTTCACCAGGTCACAGATACAACATCTCGGCGAGGGCGATGCGATTGGTCGTACTGTTGAGCTATGGCAACGGGAAGATATTATCCGCGGCAAGGGCAAGGCGTGTAATCAGAGCAAAAAACAGTTTGAATGAAAAAGTAAAACGTTCAATTATTCTTTTTTAAACACGACGATGCGATTTGTGTTTGTCCCTTTTTTTAAATTATCGACACCCCAAACATTGGCGGTTTTGGTGAATTTTTGATCGTTGATTAAGACGAGCAATGGCATAAGTCCGGCTTCGATGCCACACGGGATAACCGCTTCTTCGAGTTTTATTTTGCCGTGTCTGACTTCACCGACTTCAAAGGCGATGTGTCCACCGGGTTTCAAAATGCGCTCTAATTCCAAAAAGACCTTTGTCATTTCGCGTTGCCACTGTTCGACTATTCTCGCCATGGTGATGGGTACAGTTGCGGGGTCTATGTCGCAAAACCAGCATCTCAACCAGTTGTCCTGCGCGTAGTTGACGACATCGAGAAACGGCGGAGAGGTTACGACAAGGGAGATGGAGTTGGATGCGATTTCGGGAACGCTATGTGAGGGTTGTGTGAGGAACTGCGCTTGGGGGAAGACGCCTGTCAGGGTATGCCGAGTTTGATCGTCGCAGTGTTTCAAAAGGTCGCGCGTTTTTTTGAGGATAAGGTTTTTGACATCTCGCAATGGCGGTTCTTGATTTCTCTTCTGGTTGATTTTTTTTTGCGAATCAACGGAGACCGCCTGGTTGGGGGGTAGGGTATAAACCGAGAAAAACCCGGATGAGTGACCCGTCAATCTACTCAGTGCGACCAGGCGAATCCATTGATCAACTTGATCAGATCCTCCGTTTTGTTCTTTTTCTTTAAGATATTTTTTTAAGGCGCAAATTTGCTTTAGGGTTTCCGGGTGATAGAAGGTCAGTAATTCTTCTGGATATTCATCGACATCTTCGAGTTCTATATGGGATAGCCTATTGGCGACTTGTTCGGTTGTGGGAGGATTCAGGCGGGGAAGCGTCATAATGGAACTCAATGGATTAATGTCGCATCCCACGGGAACACGTCCTAAAAGAGCGGATTCGATGAGTGTAGTGCCCCGTCCGGCAAAAGGGTCATAGACTGCGTCGCCCGGTGTGGTTAATCTTTCGATAAAGAATCTGGGGAGTTGGGGCTTGAAGCACGCTCGATATGATATTTCGTGGAGTGCATTGGCTGCTCTTTGTTTGGCGGTCCAAAATTCGTTTACGTAAGTTTCAAGGCGAAATGGCTCTGTTTCCGTAGAGGTTACAATTGTATTTTTACCAAATGCACTGAAGTCCGCCAGTTCCCGTTTGAGGCAGTCAGATGCAGAGGATTCTATCACTAATGTCAGTTGTTTCGCAGTCATATATGGATTCTTTATAGAAAAGTTCATCACAAATATTTATAGACACAAAATTGCCCGGTGTCAAGGAGGAGGGAATATTCCATTCGGTGAATGGAAGCGGATTATGGCTGTTTTTATCAAAAAAGAAATATGCCGAGACCTCGATCAGGCGATGGGGCGGGAGTGGCTTGAGACCAATGGCATGGGCGGTTTTGCGTGTTCGACCATTATCGGTATGAATACGCGACGGTACCACGGTTTGCTCATTCCCGCGCAGAATGAGTCGCACGGTCGATTTGTCTCGCTGTCCAAATTTGAAGAGACGCTCATTGCGTCCGGTGTGGGGTCTTTTGAACTGAGTAGCAATTGCTACGCTGGCGCAATTCACCCACACGGTTATACCCATCTCGAACACGTCCGCCTGGATCCCTTTCCCATATTTACCTATTGTGTCGGCGATTTGTGTTTTGAGAAGCAAGTTTTTATGGTATATGGTCAAAATGCTACTGTGGTTACTTACGGTCCCTTTGATCGTTCCGTTATGCTCGCGTTGCGTCCGCTCGCGGCTTTCCGAGATTATCATCACCTGACGCGCCAGAATGATATGCCCAATGGCGATGTCGATATTTGTGATGGTTTGATGCGTTTTCAGCCTTATTCAGAATTTCCGCCTTTGTATATCGCGCATAATGGAGAATTTCAAGCGCGTGGCGATTGGTATTACAATTTTGAATATGCCGTTGAGGCCTATCGCGGTCTCGATAATCGGGAAGACCTGTATTGTCCCGGAGAATTTACCTTTGATCTCAAAGCGGGTGAATCCGCGCACTTGCTGGTCAGCCTTGAACGCGGTACTTGTGATGAGGTGAATGCGCTTCGGCAGGCTGAGATAGATCGCAGAAATAAAATTGTTCAATCAGTTCCCAAATGCACTGGTCTCAGTTTGAGTGCAGATGCTTTTCTCGTCAAACGCAGCGACGCACGCGCTACTATTATCGCGGGTTATCCCTGGTTTACGGATTGGGGGCGCGATACAATGATCGCTCTGCCCGGTCTCGCGCTGGTGCCCGGGCGATTTGAAGAGGCTCGCGATATTCTCGCTGCTTATGCACATTTTTGCGACGAGGGGATGATTCCAAACCGATTTCCCGATTACGGCGATGTGCCCGAGTACAATAGTGTGGATGCTACCCTGTGGTATGTCTATGCAGTAGATCGCTTTTTGGCGTACACAGATGATTATAATTTTGTGTGGGAAACTCTCTGGCCGGTGCTCCAGGAGATCATCCACTATTTTGTTCGGGGAACGCGCTATAATATTCATCTGGATTGCGATGGGTTGCTCTATGCCGGGGAACCCGGTGTGCAACTGACATGGATGGATGCTAAGGTGGGAGATTGGGTCGTTACCCCGAGGCAGGGCAAACCCGTTGAGGTCAATGCGCTGTGGTACAATGCGCTGTGTGTGATGCGGAATTTGGCTGATAGATATGGCGAATCCAGGCGCAGTGCCGAATACGCTGGTCTGGCTGAAAGAACAGCCGCGCGCTTTGCCGATGCATTTTGGAATCCCAATGCCGGATGTTTGTACGATTGTCTGACCGATGCGGAGCCGGATGCGGCGATTCGCCCGAATCAGATTTTTGCCCTCAGCCTGCCACATCGCCTGCTCGATGTCGCGCGTGAACGCAGTATTCTCGATGTGGTCGAACGCGAGTTGCTCACGCCTTGCGGTTTGCGAAGTCTATCACCCTCCGATGCAGCATACAGGGGAACTTATGGCGGCGATCCGCATAGTCGCGACGGCGCGTATCATCAGGGGACGGTTTGGGCATGGCTTATGGGTCCATTTATTACTTCCTGGGTTCGCATTCACAGCGACGAGGCAGATGTTCGCGCTAATGCAAGACGTATGTTGTGCCCTTTGTTGCGGCATGTTGAAGCGTCGGGCTTGGGACATATTTCTGAAATTTTCGATGGCGACCCGCCCCATGCATCTCGCGGTTGTTTTGCCCAGGCGTGGAGCACTGCCGAAGTTTTGCGTGCTTTTGTGGAAGATGTGCTGGACCAGGGACCTGAAAAAAATCCGCAGGCATGTCCCTGTGAAAACAGGGATGGACGCAGATGAACTGTGCTGGATCAACAATTTGACAAGAAGGCATATCGGTTAGATTTGAGCGAGGATTATGAAAAATATGAGTGAAATAGACCAAAATGGTCGTGAGTCAGTTGTGACAAAATGGGGACGCATTGAGATCGATTTCGAGAGTGATAAAGATTACGGGAATCCCATTCGTGAAGCGGCATTGCAGGTGGTGTTTACATCGCCGTTTGGATCGATTTACAATGTGATGGGATTCTGGGATGGCGGGCGGCAATGGCGCGTGCGTTTTTGTCCAGATGAAGAGGGCGAGTGGTCGTATGCGACGTTTTTTTCAGATGCGGAAAATGCGGGATTGCACAATCGCGAGGGGCGTTTTGCGTGTGGGCCATCGCAGACGAGCAGTGAATTTGATGTACACGGTCCCATCGCGCTGTCCGCAAACAGGCGACATTTTGTTTATGCGGATGAGAAACCGTTTTTTTATATGGCAGATACGGCGTGGAATGGGTGTTTGCGGGCGACGCGAGATGAATGGCGCTATTATCTCAGTGAGCGCGTGCGGCAGGGGTTTAATACCGTGCAATGGGTGGCTACGCAGTGGCGGGCGGCTCCAGATGGGGATATCGAGGGCAATCTGGCGTTTTCTGGGATGGAAGAGATCGCAATAAATCCGGCTTTTTTTCAGCGGTTGGATGACTGGATGGAGATGACTTTTCAGGCGGGTTTGGTCAATGCGCCCGTGATGTTGTGGGCACTGGGAGGGCGCAATCATCCGGAAAAGAGTCCGGGCGTCTCGTTGTCAGAGGACCAGATGATTCTGCTGGCTGAATATATGGTCGCGCGCTGGGCGTGTTATCCCGTGGTGTGGATTCTGGGTGGGGATGGCAATTACGATGGTGAGAATGCCGAGCGATGGCAGCGCGTTGGTCGCGCAGTTTTCGGAAAAGGTCCTCACGCGCCTGTGGCGATGCACAGTTCGGGGCGGCGGTTTCCGACTGATGAATTTCGGTCTGAAAATTGGCTCGATGTGGTGGGTTATCAAAGCGGGCATGGCGACAACGACGAGACTTTGCAGTGGATTGTGACGGGGCCGCCTGCGGAAGATTGGAAAATGACACCGCGCCAATTTTATATTAACATGGAGCCTTCCTATGAAAATCATGTGGCCTATCATTCAAAGCGACCACACGATGCAGCGTCGGTGAGGAGGGCGATGTACTGGAGCCTGCTCAACGCGCCAACCGCTGGCGTGACTTATGGGGGGCACGGCGTGTGGGGATGGGACGATGGCAGCAGGCCACCCGTTGACCATCCCTATTCGGGAACGCCTCTGCCCTGGCATGATGCGCTGCTGATGGATGGCGCAGAGCAAGTGCGCTATCTCGTCGATGCATTCGATGCGATCGGGTGGTGGACGCTGCGTCCGTCCCCAGAGTTGTTGGACGTCCAGCCCGGCGAGCGAGATGTACACAAACACATTTTGATTTCTAAATCTGTGGCAAACGATCTCGTGGTTGCCTATACACCACAGGGCGAGGCAGTGGTGGTGAAGATGGCGGGGCTGTCACCACAGCTTCGGGGTATCTGGTACAATCCGCGCGATGGCGATGTGGAAGCAGCAGTAGTGCGCGAGGCCGACGGTAGGCGCGTTTACGAAGCACCGGGAGATGGCGATTGGCTTCTGGTTTTGGCATGAGGAGATGATATGGATCGCACTTTTGAACAGAATTGCACAGTGTCTTATACGGTTCTCAGTCCCAATACCCGCGGATCAGATCACCATTACGAAGTAGATGTTTGTGCATCAGCAGAGGAGTTGCAGCAATTTGATCGGGAAGGGTATCTGGTGCGGGAGGAATTGTTTGCGGGTGAGGATTTGAAAGCATTGCAAGACGCGCTGGATCGGTTGGAGGATCGGGAATCGGGCGCGTTTCGAGATACTGGAAAGCGGTCCTGGGGGCGTATCCCGCGGCATTTGATGGACAAAGATCCGGTGTTTTTGGGTTTGTTGAAATTTCCTCCTGTACTATCAGTGGCGCGTGCGATGATGGGACCGCTGGTCAGGCTTCGGGGGCTGAGCGCGCGGATCAGTTATCCGGCTGCGACGCCTCATCAGACCCCATGGCACCAGCATTTGCGCGTGGTTTCCAATCCTTTACCGCCGTGGTTTTCCAGACCACATGGGTTGGATGCCCTGATTTATCTGGATGATTTGAATGATGATACGGGAGCTGTGGGAATTGTGCCGGGGTCGCACAATTGGTTGGATAGAGCACCGCCTCCCGATGTTTATGAGCCGGTTGAGGGTGAGCTTGTGGTTCGCGTGAAGGCCGGGGGCGGCGTGTTGATTCACAGCAATCTGTGGCATCGCGGATTGCCGACGTTGAGAACAAAGCGCAGGATGTTGATTTTGAGTTATACGCCCACCTGGCTGCGCCGATCACCCCACGGGGGACCGCCTCCAGATGACGGGTTGACGCAGGCGATTTTAGAGGGCGATGACGAGGAGGCGCATATTTTGTTGGGCAAAGGTGGATATACTTAGAAGTGTGAAGGTTGAAGTGTGAAGAAGCACCCGCTCTGGGGGTGTGTTGGGTGGACTTCTAACTTCTTACTTGTTTCTAAAGGAGTGGTATATGAGCAGGATAGCTGTTGGAGAATTGAATGTAGATGCCGCGCTCTACGCATTGGTCAAAGACGAAATCGCGCCCGATACGGGCGTGGATGCAGAGGCTTTTTGGCAGGGGTTGGAAGAGATTTTAAGAGATCTGGGACCGGAGAACCGGCGTTTATTGGAGAAACGCGATGTTTTGCAGGCTAAGATCGATGCCTGGCACGAGAGGCGCGAATCTATTGATGGGGAAGCGTACAGGGCATTTTTGCAGGAGATCGGGTATTTATTGCCCGAAGGGGATCATTTTCAGGTGTTGACTAATGGGGTTGATCCAGAGGTTGCGACAGTGGCCGGACCGCAGTTGGTCGTGCCGGTGGATAATGCGCGTTATTGCTTGAATGCGGCCAATGCGCGTTGGGGCAGTCTGTACGATGCGCTGTATGGGACAGATGTGATTTCGGAGGATGATGGTGCGGATAAGGGTACGGCGTATAATCCCGTGCGCGGCGAGAAGGTGATTGCCAGTGCGAATGAATTTTTGGATGAGACTGTGCCGCTTTCGAGTGGGTCTTACGCAGCAGTGACGGCGTTTGCCGTGCGTGAAGAGGGCGAGCAGAAGGTGCTCGTCGCAGAGGTTGATGGTCGGGATACAGGGCTGTCAGATCCGAGTCAGTTTGTGGGCTATGCGGAGCGAGATGGAGAATTGACCAGCGTGTTGTTGGCGCATAATGGGTTGCATATTGAGATTCAGATTGATCCAGACCATCCCATAGGCAAAGACCATCCGGCGGGGGTGAAAGATGTGGTGCTGGAATCAGCAATTACCACGATTCAGGATTGCGAGGATTCCGTATCTGCCGTGGATGCCGCGGATAAGGTGCGCGTGTATCGCAACTGGTGCGGTTTAATGAAGGGCACGCTGGAGACGACTTTTGAAAAGAATGGACGACCCCTGAATCGCAAATTGAATCCCGATAGAACGTATATCCGTCCGGATGGCGGTGCGTTGACATTGCCGGGGCGAAGCACGCTGCTGGTGCGAAATGTGGGTATTCACATGTACACCGATGCGGTGACGACTGCCGATGGAGAGGCGATTCCCGAAGGGTTTTTGGATGCGATGGTAACGTCGCTGGCGGCTATTCACGATTTGAATGGCAATGGCGTGTTTCAAAATAGCCGCTCGGGTAGCGTGTATATTGTAAAGCCCAAGATGCATGGGCCTGAGGAGGTGGCGGCGACGGTAGAATTATTCGGGCGCGTGGAAGATGTTTTGGGACTTGCGCGCAATACGCTGAAGATCGGGATTATGGATGAAGAACGGCGCACGACTGTCAATTTGAAGCGCGCCATGTGGGAAGCCCGAGAGCGCGTCATTTTTATCAATACGGGATTTTTGGATCGCACGGGTGATGAGATGCACACGAGTATGGAAGCCGGTGCTATGCTTCCGAAGAATGAAATTAAGGCGCAGCCGTGGTTGGCGGCTTATGAGGATTGGAATGTGGATGTGGGTATTGAGACGGGGTTGATCGGCAAAGGGCAAATTGGCAAGGGTATGTGGGCGATGCCCGATGCGATGCGGGAGATGGTGGAGACGAAGATGAATCATCCCGAAGCGGGAGCGACTACTGCGTGGGTTCCTTCGCCGACGGCGGCCACATTGCACGCGATGCACTATCATCAGGTGAATGTTTCGGCGCGGCAGGCAGAACTCGCAAGGCGAGAACGCGCGAGTCTGGATGCGATTTTGACGCCGCCTTTGCTGGATAGAGATCTGACGGATGAGGAGATTGTGCAGGAATTGGACAATAATGCGCAGGGTATTTTGGGCTATGTGGTGCGCTGGGTTGATCAGGGCGTTGGATGTTCTAAGGTGCCCGATATTCACGATGTGGGCCTGATGGAAGATCGCGCGACATTGCGTATTTCGAGCCAGCATATCGCCAACTGGCTGCATCACGGGATTGTGAGTGCAGAGCAAGTTCGCGAGACGTTTGAGAAGATGGCCGCGGTTGTAGATAGGCAGAATGCGGGCGATGCGGCGTATCGCAATATGGCTCCAAATTTTGATGATAGTATTGCGTTTCAAGCGGCGCTTGATCTGGTTTTCAAGGGCCGCGAAGTGCCCAATGGATATACTGAATTGGTTTTACATACGCGGCGGCGGGAGGTGAAGGGATCCGCAGATGAGCGCAGATGAACGCAGATGTGTAGGGGCGAGGCATGCCTCGCCTGTCATCGCGGCCCCTGCCTACTAACTACTAACCACTGACAACTGAACTATGGGACGAAAGCTGCTAATTTTTGATGTGGGCAATTCGCGTTTGAAGGCGGCGTTATACGATGACGACCGTCTGATTGCGCGTGTGTCTATTAGCGGAGTCCAAGATGCGACACAGGTCGTGAATGTTCTTGAATCGCGTTTTGCCCCGAGAGGGACGCCCGACCGGTGTTTGGTTGCTTCTGTGGTGCGCGGCGCAGATGAGATGATCTACAAAGCGGTTCAGACGGTATGGGCTATAGCGCCGCAGGTGGTTGATACAGAGATGGATCTGGGGATTGATGTCGCTGTGTCCCGTCCCGACCATGTTGGTATCGATCGGTTATTGCAGGCGAGCGAGGCGTTTCGCGTTTGCGCGGGAAGTGTGGTGGTCGCCGCTTTTGGATCTGCGCTGACTGTGGATCTGGTGACGGCAGATGGTGTTTTTCGCGGGGGGACGATTGCGCCCGGTTTGGGTATGGGGTTGCGTGCTTTGCACGATGAGACGAGTTTGCTTCCCCATGTGGCACTTCAACTGCCTGATTCGGCTGTTGGGACGGATACGACATCTTGTATCCGGGCGGGTATTGTTTATGGGGCTGCTGGTGCCGTAGAGCGATTGTTTAGTGAGTTGGTTCCGGATGGGCGGGCGACGCTTGTTTTGACTGGGGGCGATGCCGAGTTGATTGCGCCTTTTGTGAAATTTCCTCATCGCGTGGAGCCAGATTTGGTCATGCGTGCGCTGGTTTCGTTAGATCGCAGAATTTAAGGTTGCGGCGTTGAGGAGAATAATGTGGTCGCACGCGGTGGCGGGATAATCCCGTACGGTGATGGTTTTTTCCGAGGCGGATTCGATTTCGTAGCCGGTGTCTGCGCACAGGAGATAGGTTCCGGATAGGGCGTCGGGATCAGGCAGGGTTTGCGATATATGATAGGTGCGATTGTCAACTGAGGTGACGTCGAGTGGGGTCTGTGCCTGAGGGCAGGTGAGAATGTGACTGCCGCAGCGGAGTTCGGTGCCGCAGAGCAGATAAGCCCGCTGGAGATTGCCCTGATTGTCGATGGAGGCATAAGCGAATTGGCCTGTGATGGAGATGGGTCCGAGGTCGTGGGTTGTACCTTCGGGGGCTGAGAGGATGTAGTCGGTACAGCCATCGCGTTTTACGGCTATTGCCATGGCGCTGGTGTCGGGGTTGTTCAGGATCAGGTGCGCGGAATGGATGGGTGATGTGTCGGTGTAGGGTGCGATGATGGCGGCGTACTGGCTATTTGTGTTCGCGTCGTTTTTGCGTTCGGCCAGGATTTGCTGGACGGGTGAGGCGTTGAGCTGGTCACCCAGGTCTGAGCGCCAGCCGGGCGCGTCTGCGAGCAGGAGGCGATGGATGGGGTTGAGCAGGGTGAGGTCCATTCGCAGGTCCTGGTTTTGCCATGTGGCAGTGAAGGGCGTTTGGGGATGGTCGGCGCGGATGTTGTCGAGCCATTCGATTTGTTCCTCAATAGGTTGAGGATCGGCACCGCGAATGTCCGTGAGATGCCCGTTGCAGTGGAAGCCATACTGGTGGAGGTTGCCTCCGTTTATTCGGAAGAAGTCGATGGCGTAGGTCTGTTCGCCGGGGATCTGGATGAGCGCGCAGGTGCGCTGGTAGAGGTCGCACTGCTCGTAAGGCGTAGCGGATGCCTGGACGATTTCGACGCCTGCACCCGTGCCGAAGAGTTGTAGGGTGGCGGGTTTTGGGTTGCCGTTCTGGTTTTGGCCGTCAACGGTGACGATGTTGTGGGAGAGGGTGCTTTTGGTCCAGGCATTTCTGGGGTCGTCCCAGATATAACCCCGGTCTGCGGCCATTTCTCGCCCCTGGGCGATGTAGATGATGCCCAGGCTGTCGTAGTGGCGATGGCCGCCATAGCCATAACCGTTGAAGTAGAAGGCGGTGTGGCCTTTCGGGTTTCCGCCGCGCAGGACAGCGACGTGCCAGCCGGGGAACCATTCGGTGTGGTGGGGTAGGTCGGTGTCCTGTTCCGCTGTTAGATCGGGATCCCGGTGCCAGAGGGCGTATTCGTCGCCCTTTTGTGAGAGTGGGGCGTTCTGCGATTTTTCCAGCAGGCCGGCGTAGCGATTGCCGTAGTGGGCGGTCAAAATTTCGGCGTAGATGGGGTCGATGCTTCGGCCTTCTCGGCTGTCTCCGATGACGGGATCTTGCAGGTTCGGGTCGAGCATGCGGACCATGCTTTCCAGAGCCAGGCGGTAACGGTCGAAGTGCTGAAAGGGATCCAGGTTTTTGAGGGGTGGACCGGTTTCGGGTTCGTAGCCGTCGGGATCGGAGTATCCAGCGAGCAGTTCTGGTATGTCGCGCAACAGGTTGAGGTGCATGGCGGAATAGGCGGGAGATTCGGTGCAGAAGCCGTCGAAGTGAAAGGCATCTTTGAGGAGGGTTTCAAGGCCTTCGATGGCGCGGCGCACGCTTTGTGGTTTGTTGAAGAGTATGCCGACGGCGGCGCTCAGTGCGCGGCCGGGACCGCATTTATTGTTGATTTCGCGCCAGTTTTCGGTGTCTGCACAGCCGGGTAGGATGAGGTCGTTGACGATGCGTTGATCCATTTTGGGTGTGAGGACGGGAGAGCCATCTGGATACTGGGCAGTTCGAATGAGATCGTAGGATAGGGTGACCTGGAGAATGGCTCCGCCGTCAGAGCCGCTGCAGCCAAAGCGTCCGGCGCCCCAGAAGCCGTTGTTGAGCACTGCATGGTCGCCTTCGCGATGGCGGCCCTCAAAGGCGGTGATGATGGTTTCGACTGGAAAACGCCCGGCGCGAGGATATTTGCCCAGGGAGATGGCGGCTTCGGCTGGCGGGCAATCCGCTATGGTGCCGTCGTAGGAGTGGAAGAGCCAGTTGGGGTATCGCCGCGCCATGCAGTCCATGATATAGGCGCACCACTGGGCGTATAATACGTCATCTGTGAGGGCGTATAATTTGGCAAGTGGTAGCATTTGTTCAAAGATCCAGCGGCTTTTTTTTGTGCGGATGATGCCGGTCCAGCTCGTATGTACGGGCCAGTTGACCCATTTGAAGGCGTGTTTGCCCGATTTGTCTTCGGGGTGGGCGCGTTCTTCGTCGGTGAGGTAGAAGGTGAAGGTCTGGTTCATTCTGGGCGCGGTGATGCTGCCGGTTTCGGGATAGTTGGCGTTAGGGTACTCGGTTTTACAGTATTTGCAGATGAGCCTGTCTGGATCGGTGGGATCCCATTCGTACAGGCCGGTTTCACCCATGGAGGAGAGGTGGTTGACGCAGACGGGACAGTTCTGGCCGTATTCGGGCCAGGGGGTGAGTTCGGGCATCATGGCGTCGATAAAGTCGCGGTTCTGGTCCATGAGGTGGGCGACCTGCTGTTTCCAGCTTTCGAGGATGGCCTGCGCCCAGGGATAGCGGCTGAGGTTTTCACGGGCGTTTTCGACGTTGAGTAGCGGCATGGATGCTCCTGTGGAACGCGTTGATTTTAAGTTTTTGCTTTTTGCAATATATTGAGAAACAGACTTTGTGTCTAACCAAAGAAAATGTGCATTTAACAATACTAAAAAAGCCTTGACGGGATAATTATCAGGGTTAATTTATTTCTAAATCTTTAAAAATCAACAAGTTACGTATTTAAGCAATGAAATTTGTAAATTTATATAAAACAACAAGTTATAAAAACTGTTCACAGTGTTGTCTCACATAGCTCAACAAAACAAAAACCGCCCTCTCTGTTGATCAGTGCGGTTTTTTATTGCGATTAGTACGCGGTTGGAATGCAATTTGTTTATAGCACTTTCAACACGATTGTTACGGTTCCCAACACGATTGTCAAGACACCCACACCACCTGTAACAGTCCAAAAAATATGTTGTGCAATTTTGTCAAACTTATCGTCAGTGCATCGCGTCACGCATCTAACATATCCTGAAATGCTTCGAGATGGGGCACCTGGACCGCCGCGCGAAGCAACTGCTTGAGACGTTGTAGATCGTCAATGGCGGAAAGGCGGTCAGATAAGGGGTCTGCTTCCTGCATATCAAATCGAATCTCTAGCACCGTGATAATATTTTCTATGGCGCATTCTCTTACCCTTTGCTCTTCTCTGCCTTGTTGGATGAGTTGTTTTGCAAAGGATGACTCAAAGACGAGATCCGTGAGACCCTCCTCGTCGAGTACTTTACAAATGGTTTCAGCGTCGTACAACCCCCCGCAGAAGATCGCTATACTTGCGATATAATCAGCCTTAGCTGGCCGATCCATACAAGTAGTTTCAGCGTTGTTCTTCGATCCGATCAAGATCTCCTTACATGAGATATAATCAGCCTTAGCTGACCAGTCCGTATGGATGTGACGCGGTGTTTTCTCGTCAGGCATTGTAAACATCCTTAATCTGCTTCATCTAATATTTGCTGAAATGCCTCAAGACTGGACACTTGAACCGCCGCGCGAAGCAACTGCTTGAGCCGTTGCAAATCGTCAATGGCAGCAATGCGGTCAGCGATGGGATGCGCTGCGCTCAGACCAAATCGAATCTCCAATACATCAAGGAGATCTTCGAGCGTACTTTTTCTTTGCCCTTCTGCTCTACCTTGTTCAATGCCCTGTTCAATGCCCTGTTCAATGCCCTGTTCAATGCCCTGTTCAATGCCCTGTTCAATGCCCTGTTGCTTGATGTATTGTGCAAACCTTGATTCACGCATAATGGCGTCCATAAGACCCTCCTGTGATAAAATACGATGGATGGTGTCCGGCGGATATGCCAACCCACTTAAGATCGCCAAACAATCCAAAATGTCAACCCTAATTGATGTATCCAATGACGCAGCCTGCGTCGCCTGAATACACGCACGCAACCACGCTTCTGAGTCCATACCCACCGGACGTTTCATCAATGGGGTGAATGGCAGCAAGCCTACCTGTGTCCCGTCAAGAATGACCTGTCCTTCTATCTCAATCAGACGAATCACTTTGTATTGTGAGATAAAGAGGTGGCCGGATACTTCCTGTGTGTAGTATCCCGGATCACGCCGACCTGCATTGGGACGCAGGTAGATCACACTGGAATAGATTGGTAGGCGATGGTGTTCAATTGCTCGTCCGATATAGCCGGCCATACGGAAGGGCATGGGCAGGTTGGTGCTGTCGGTGGTTTGAAATTCGGTGTGTATCAGTGCTTCTTCGTCACTGGTTCGCACGCGGATGAGGCTGTCGATGTGTCGTGTTTCGATTGTGGGTTGCTCTGTGTCGAGGATGTCTATGACTTCGACCTCGTCGTGTCCGAGTGTGAAGTGTATGAAGTCTTTGGGGTAGTTTTGGATGAGGTATTTGGCGATGGTGTCATATTCGGCCATGTGAAATATCCTGAGTCTGAAGGGATGAATTTTTCACTCAACAGTCAGAACTCAAGCAAATAGCGGGCCAGAAAATGCAATCATCCAAAAATTGAGCCATATATTGCAAAAAAGAAGCGCAAACACCTCATTTATGCCTTCAATATGCTGTATTGCGCTGTTGTTCACAGCTTGAATTTAAGGACCCCCTACTGAAAACACAGGCAAAAGTGAACATTTTGAGCCATGAATCAGGTGGTATAATGAAAGATTTTTTACTATTCGGGAGGGTGCGTTGATATTACGCGACGTTGGGTTAAAAAGGGGTTGCTTAACGTGTGTGTGTCGGTATCTTCTCCAATACTTCGGACAGTTTTGGAAATTTGATAGCTAATTGTGTCTCATTTCTTGCGTGTTGTGTCTCATTTTTGTAATATCTCCACTGATTAGACGCATAACAGGCTATTTACTTTGGAGGAATACGATGGGAAAGCAGCAAATAGCAGCGACGACGCTCAACAAAGACGATTTGATCGTCATTTGCGGGGCGGGAGGTTTTATTGCCGGCGCACTGACGCGGTATTTTCACGATCAGGGGTTTGTGCGGCTTCGCGCTGTTGATAAGAAGCCTTTGCCCGAATGGTACCAGCGCGTGCCGGGGGTGGAGAATCTGTGTTTGGATTTGAGCGATGAAGACAGTTGCAAACGCGCCGTTGAAGGGGCTGCTGAAGTGTACAATCTCGCGGCGGATATGGGGGGGATGGGATTTATCGAGCGTTTCAGGGTCGAGTGTTTGCGGAGTATTTTGATCAATACCCATCTGATTGAGGCGGCCTATTGGGCAGGTGTAGATCGGTATTTCTTTTCTTCTTCTGCTTGCGCGTATAATACTGAGTTGCAGGAAGATCCCAATGTGCGCGCGCTCAAAGAATCAGATGCATATCCGGCAATGTCAGAGCGCGGATACGGTTGGGAAAAGCTGATTTCGGAGATGTTTTGCGAGGAGTACTGGGATGAACGCGGGATGAAGACGGCGATTGCGCGGTTCCACAATGTGTATGGTCCTTATGGGACGTGGGATGGCGGACGAGAGAAGGCACCGGCCGCGCTTTGCCGCAAAGCGATTGAGGCCAAGGATACAGGCAATCTCGAAATCGATATTTGGGGCGATGGCAACCAGACGCGCAGTTTTATGTACGTTGACGATTGTATTAAAGGCGTCGATATGATTATGCACAGTGAAGATTTGATTGCGACGCCTATTAATCTCGGTTCGAGCGAGCTGGTTTCTATCAATGAACTGGTCAGTATTATTGAGGAGATCGGCGATGTTAAACTCAATCGCACGTATGATTTGACTGCGCCCCAGGGCGTTGCTGGGCGAAATAGCGATAATGAGATGATCAAAGATATTATCGATTGGGAGCCAGATACCCCTTTGCGCGATGGTATGGCTAAGACTTATGCGTGGATTGCACAGCAATACGCTGACCGCAAGGCGGGTAAAAGGACGGTAAGTTAAGCAGGGTATTTATTATATGAGCAAAGATATTACGAGCGTTATTGGCAATATTCCCTTTCGCATGGCTTTTGCCGGTGGGTGGATTGATCAGCCGTTTTTGTCACAGCACAATCCATCGCCTCCCGGGTCTATGGTTGTGGTTTCACTCGAGCCGACCAGCCGTTTTATGAATCGCTGCGGTATGGCGACGAGTACGCGAGATGTTGCGATGAGGCTCTGGGGTTCTACGTTTCCCGACCGCGCGCCGTCTGATCTGGTGAAGGAATTGTACACGGTTGAAAATGAGGGTAAGGCCGAGCCGTCGGGTTCGCAGGATATGATCGGGTTGATTTATCCAGGTGTGAGCAGGCTCGACTACGATTGCGAATACGAGGGGGGGTATTTTCCGGTTCATATTGAGTCCAATAACGATCCCGATGTGGCGCGTTGGCTCGAAGATGTGATCTACATGGTTCCGGTTGCCTCGCGACCCGATGGCTATGAGCCGTTGGGTGAGAAGAATTTAGATCCGATATGGATTGATAGATTGAGTCAGTCGGGCAAGGATTGTTATGATGCGATTATCGCTAGAGATGCGCGAGGATTGGGCGCGTCTCTGAATGAGTGTATGGTGTGCTGGGAGGCTCTTTTGCCGCATACGGTGCGTCATCCTACTATCCGGATTGATCTTATGGGTATTTTGGAATATTATCAGTCCAGATATATCGGGGCGATGTATTCGGGGTGTGGAGGTGGGTATATTTACGTTGTGTCTGAAGAACCCGTGCCGGGCGCACTTCGCGTAGATGTTCGATATGATAAAGGGAAGTGATATGAAGACCGTCATTGTCTCAGGCAGTTTTGACGATATGAGGGCGCGCGATATCCGTTTTTTGCAAGAGGCTTCCAGATACGGATATCTTCACGCGCTGGTATGGGGGGATGATGTCGTCAAGGGACAAACCAAATTTCCGCAAGAAGAACGTCTGTATATGATGGATGCGATTCGCTATGTGGATTGCGCCACGCTTGTAACGGAGTTGGGAGATAAAGACGGTCTTCCCGATGCGATTCAGGCGGATGTTTGGGTGGTGGATGAACGAGATGATACGCCGCAGAGACGACGTTTTTGTGGGGCACACAATATCGCATATCGCGTTTTGACCGCAGACGATGTTAAAGGTTTTCCGGTAGCGGAGACAGCGGATGGGGATAAAAAAAATAAAAAAGTGATTGTTACAGGGTGTTTTGACTGGTTTCATTCCGGGCATATCCGATTTTTTGAAGAGGTGTCAGAGTTGGGCGATTTGTACGTGGTTGTGGGTCACGATGCAAATGTCCGTTTGCTCAAAGGCGAACATCATCCGATGTTCGATGAAGACGAACGACGGTATGTGGTGCAATCCGTCCGTTTTGTCAAACAGGGGCTTATTTCATCTGGCGACGGATGGATGGATGCCGCGCCTGAGATTGATGTTATTAAACCGGATATTTATGCGGTGAATGAAGATGGCGATAAGCTGGAGAAGAGAGTTTTTTGCGAGGAACACGGTCTGGAATACGTCGTGTTAAAACGCGCGCCAAAGGAGGGATTGCCCCGCAGAGAAAGTACGGTTTTGCGGGGGTTTTGATTTTTCCACAATGAAACTTTATCGCGGAGCGTTTTGTCTTTTTATGTAGTACATTAAGACCTCTATAGCTCCAAATAACAGGATTGTGCGATGTCAAATATTCTTCTCGATAAATACGATCTCGAATCCCATCTCAAGACACTCGGCTTCGACAGGGAACTCGCTTATAGACTCTGGTGTTATCGCAATGGGTTGGATACCGGTCTGGATAAAACTGCTGCTCAACGCAGGGCAGAAATTGATCTTATGCAACGCGAGGTTGAGCAGCGCGATCCCGATGTTAGCCCGAGGCACAATGCCCACCGCGCCAAATTTATCGCCCGTATCTTTAAAGGCGAGCTTCAGGATGAGACTGTCTCCGATTTGCTCTTTCGCATTCGTGCGATTTACAATAATCTCGACGGTGATCCCGACGCGCAACGAGCACTGGGGCGCCTTGTTCTGCATATTGAAAAATACGGCGATTTGATGCGGCCCGCACGCGCCTGTAAGCGTTTTGGTCATACGGTTGTCAATACCTATATCGCCGCTCTTGAACAACTCGCTCGCAATCACACAGATTGGATTCGGACCGTTGAGGATTGGCGACCTGGTAGCTATAAACCAGCGCACCAATTCTATAGCCTTGCGCGTCATCTTCTGGCACAATACGATGTGCCCGCATTTTTTGATACGGCATTTTTACAGGGTAATACACCAAAGGCGCGACAGGAACAAGCGTGGTTCATTCACGTTGGCATGGGGCAAAATATCCGCACAGCCGGTGTGCCTATGCGGATTACAAAGCGCATGGCGCATTTGCTTTTGCAAGAAAAACGCAGTTATCACACCGTTGTTCAGTGCCTTCGCAAGGTTCAGTACATAGCTTATGGCGGCAACCCGAAAAGCGCCTGGGAAATTGCCCACGGGCCTCTGGGGGAAGGATTCGAGAACGAAGATTTTTGGGAGACCGTTGTCCATTTTCTTGCTAAGCAGGCTTTTCTTGAACGCAGCTATATCAATCCCATTATCGACTATATCCGCAATCAAAAATTCACGCCTCAGCGCATTCCACAACCCGACGGTACGGAGATCGAAGGTCCGCCGCTACATCCCAATTTTTGTATGAAGGGCCGCAGTATCAATAAGCTTCTCCGCCAGGTCGATGTGTGGCATCAAGAGCTTACGGGTTTGGAGGATGTCGAGTTGGAAATTTGGGCGTCCTCTGGATTCAGGGAGTTTGAACATGCGACGCTGGACCCCAGGCTCAAACGCAATATTCAGTGGACGGTTCACGAACTCATTACTTCGCAACAACTCTACGCCGAGGGGCGCATTATGCATCACTGCGCGGGGTCTTATGCCAAACGCTGTGCGGCGGGTGAGAGATCTCTCTGGTCTTTGCGCGCGCTGGACCTCGATGCTGCCGAAGAAAATCAGGTGCAGGAACATGTGCTTACTATTGAGGTTGATAATAAGAAAAAATCCGTCGTTCAAAACGCTGGCAAATTCAATCTCAAACCCTTTGGCAAAAAACATTTCGCTAAGCAACGCCAAACGGGGAATGTTTACCTCCATCTCCTCCGCGAGGCGCCGACGATTATGCGCCTGTGGATGAATCGCGAAGGGCTGTCCCATGGATAATACTGCGATAGCCGGTCATGCGTTTCCTTTTGTCGAAGTGTCCGGTACGGCGTACGAAATGGGGTATCAACACGGCAAACAGGCCGTAGACCTCGTTCATAAGTATCTCGTGTGGATTGATAAACTCACGGGCAAACCTCGCGGTGAACTGTGTCAAAGCGCGCGCGCTTTTCATCCCTTGATTGAAAAGCTGAGTCCGCTGCTTATGGAAGAGATTCGCGGGCTTGCTGATGGTGCGGGTATTTCTTTTGACGAGGCGCTTCTGTGTCAGGCGCGGGGCGAAGCCGCCAGCGTTCCTCCCGAGGGTTGCACGGCGTTCGCGCTTACTGGCTCTGCGACTGCCGATGGATATCCTCTGGCTGGTCAAAATCAGGATCTCGCACCCGAATATGCCGATGTTGCCATTCTTCTGCACGTCTGTCCTTCTGATGGTCGGCCCCGGGCATTGCTTTTCACTTTTGCGGGACAATTGGGTTATTCGGGTATGAATCAGTACGGTCTGGCTCATTTTGCCAATGCGCTCTACGATTGTCCCTGGCAGATGGGCTTGCCTCACTATCCGCTCAAACGCATTATGCTGGAGCAGAAGGGGCTGGATACCTGTCTTCGAATTCTCAGACAACATCCCACCTGTTCGGCTGGCAATATGGTTTTTTGTTTTGGCGATGGACAGATTGCCGATCTGGAAATCCGCCCCGAAGGCGTGATGCAATTTACCGATACACATCCCGATGCGATTGTTCACGCCAATCACTACCTCACCCCCGAATTTGCACCCTGCGAAACCAATAGTCTCGCCGATTCTTGCCCCCGACGCGATAGGATGCGCGATCTGGTCAGAGAACACTGGGGCGATATCACGGTGGATACGATGAAGGCTATTCTCTCGGATCACGATGGCGATCCCGCAGCGATATGCCGCCACGGTGCTGTAGATATGTTTTCTATTTCGGGTTATATCGCCGAACCCGCAAAGGGGTTGCTCCACGTTCGGCGAGGGCTGGGCTGCACGGGAACGTGGACGGCTTATGAGGTGTAGTGTTTTTACAGGCGGGTTCAGGGGGTCCAGGTTTTGGCGCGCTCGGCGTAGTCTCGGGCCTGAGCGGGGATATCTACGCCGACTTCTTCGGACCAGGCTGCGAGAAGCTGTTGATAGATAGGGCCGGGTTTGCCCGTGCCGACGGGTTGGAAGTTGAAGCGGGTGATGGGTACCATACAGATGGTGGTTGACGTGTACCAGGCTTCGTCGGCTTCGCGCACATCGTAGGGTTCGATGTCGGTCTCATAGACGGGAATATTCTGTCTCGCAGCGAGGTCCATGCAGACCTGGCGAGAGACGCCGCGCAGGATGTCGTGTGGTTTGGGTGTGTGGATTTCGCCATTGCGGGCGATGAAGAAATTGGTGCCAGTGCCTTCGGTTATAAAGCCGCATTCGTCGGTGAGGAGGGCGTTGGCACCTTTTTCCATGCGTTGCGCCTGGAGATTGGCAATCTGGTAGTAGATGCGGCTGCGATTTTTGGCTTTGGGGTCGATGTACCGGGCGGGTACGGATTGCTGAGGCGTGATGACAAAGTGAGTGCCCTGTTCGTAATAGTGGGCACTGCCTCCGATGTGGCGCACGAGCGGGATGACATTGATGGTGACGATGGGACTGGCACCTTCTGTGACGAGGGTGTCGTAAAAGCCCAGGGCACCCCGGGTGACGTTGTGCATGATCTGAAAGTCCAGATTTTCCAGGGCGGACAGATTTTTTTTTATGGTTTTGTGCGTGGCGTCTTCCATCTGGTCAATGCTGAGGCCGCAGTCGATTTCGGCGTATTTCATGGAGGCGTACAGGCGTTTCAGGTGGTTGCGGAGGCAGTAGGGTTTTTGCTTGAAGGAGCGGGTCATTTCAAATACCATGTCTCCAAACATCAAGGCAGAGTCGAAGATGGAGATACGAGCTTCGCGTTCGGGAACGAAGCTCCCGTTGAAATAGACGAGGCGCTGGGACATGGGGAGGCCTTTCTTGAGAGTCGGAGATTGGGAAATGGGTTGTTATATATACGATAATTTTTTTGAAATTCAAGTGAGGATGGCGACGGAGGTCACGGAGGTCGAACTATAAACCGAAAGAGAGGATCGAGACAATGACGGAGCGATATAGAGCGGTGTTAATCGGATGCGGCAGGATGGGGGCGACGATTGACGATGAGGTGCAGGATCGTCCCGATCGTCATCTATGGCTCCCGTATTCACATGCAGCAGCGGCTGTGGCGTGTGAGCGGACGGAACTCGTAGCGGTTTCGGATGTGGTAGTAGAGAAGGCAGAGGCGATTCGCCAGCGGTACGAGGTTGCGGTTTGTTATACAGATTATCGGGAGATGATTGAGAAAGAGAAGCCGGATATCGTGTGCATCGCGACCCGTCCAGCGACCCATTCAGAGATAACGGTTTTTGCGGCCGAACATGGGGTGAAGGGGATTTATTGCGAGAAGCCGTTGTGCGGTTCGATGGCAGAGGCAGACGCGATGGTAGCAGCGGTTGAGGAGTACGGAGTGAAGTTCAATTACGGTACGCAGCGGCGATATATTCCGGTTTATCGGAAGATGCGGGAACTGGCGGATGCCGGGGAATTGGGTACGGTGCAGGCTGTAATTGTGCAGGATGGGGTGACAGCGGCGTTGTGGGGGTTAACCCATGGAGCGGATATGATGTTATTATTAGCCGGAGATGCCGAGATTGAGTACGTACAGGGGACCATTGTGTGTGAGGATGAGGATTGGGAGGGCAACCGCCTGAATGTGGATCCGGGCATAGCCAGCGGGTACGTTCGGTTTGCCAATGGGGTTCACGGATATACAACGGCGGGCAGCGGATCAGAGTTTGAGATTTGTGGCTCGGAGGGAAAGTTGAGAACGTTTAATAATGCGATGAGTTATCAGTTTCGAAAGGCAAGCGGCGTGCGATATATGCTGGAGGAGCAGGCATTTCCAGAGGTTCCATGCGAGAGTGGCACGGTGAATGGGATTCGGGATATCGCGGAGGCGCTGGATACAGGGCAGGAGACAAAGGGGCCGGTTCATCTGGCGCGACGGAGCCAGGAGATGGTGATGGGGTTTATTGAGTCGCACCGGCTGGGCGGCGTGCGGGTGAGTTTGCCGATGGAGAACCGAGAACTGTATGTGGGGCGGGAGAACTGGTGAGCGCGCGTCATTATATTAAGGAGGATGGCGATGAAGATCACGGATATTGAGGTGATTCCGCTTCGGGTCCCGTATGAGGCGCGTATCCGGAAGGCGTATTATCATTTTGCGATGAAGGAAGAAGTGACGGTTTATAAGTTTCATACGGATACAGGGCTGATAGGGCTGGGGGAGAATGTGGGGTCGCCGTTTGGGCAGGAGATGCTGGAGACCTATATCGGGACGGATCCATTTGACCATGTGATGGGGCAAGGGCGATTTAATCTGGATATGGCGTGTTATGATTTGATGGGTAAGCATCTGGGGCTGCCTGCGTGGAAGCTGATGGGGCAGCAGGTGCGTCAGTGGGTGTCTATGGGGTGGTGGATGCCGTGTATGTCGGTGGAGGATACAGCGGCGGAGGTGCAGGTGGCGGCAGAGCGGGGGTTCCGGGGGTTGAAGTGTAAGGCACGGGCGTTTTACGATGTGGTGGCATGCGCGCAGGCGATCCAGGATGTTGCGCCAGTGGATTTCCGGGTGGAGTTCGATTTTAACGGGGCGCTGATTTGTGTGGAGAAAGCATTGCCGGTGCTGCGGGAGTTGGAGAAGATTCCGGTGGTGAAGGGGGTGGAGGAACCCATTTTTGCGTATGATGTTGAAGGGTGGCGCAGGTTGCATGAGGCGATTCGGATACCGTTCTATCTGCACGGGGTGCGGGTGCTGTGTGAGGCGGCGTCGCGGCAGCCGTCAGGTCCGTGGATAGGACTTCGAGCGGGCGATTTTGATGGGGCGCTTTGCAGCCATGAGTGTGTGCGGGATGCACTGGCGGCGGCCTGGACTTTTGCGGCGGCGAATACGCCGATTTTGTTGCAGTATGTGGGAACGGGGATTACAACGGCGTTTGCGCTTCAGTTGGGCGCGGTGATGCCGACAACGACGCTGCCGGGGGTGACGGCGAGCCATTCTTATGAGGACGATTTGATTGTGGATGCACATTTGGTGCAGCGCGGGTTTATGAAGGTTCCAGAGGGACCTGGTCTGGGCGTGGTGCTGGATGAGGATGCCGTGGCGAAGTATCGGGAGACACCTGCTGTGGAATGGCCCCGACATGTTTCGGTGGTGACGTTGCCGGGTGATATCCAACATTTTTATAAAAATTTGCAGCAGGCAGAGCGGCTGATGAAACAGGGAGCGGATGAGTCGTTTGCGCCGGGCGTGCGTCTGGATGAGTGGGAGGACGATGGGAGCGAGGAATTTGACAGGCTTTGGACCCAACTGCAGGCGCAGGATGCACCGATTTGGGACGGGTGAAGATGAGATGGTTTTTAACAGCATTATTTCTGTGGCCTCTATGTATGCAGGCTGAGGAGAGAATATTGATGCAGGTTACAACGACGATTGATTTTGGCAAAGATGTGGGGCAGAACTGGGGTACGTTGTTTGAGGCGCGAGATGCAGAGGGTCGCGTGGTGTTGGGCGCGGGGTTTACAGGTGTGTATAATACGGCGTTTCGCATGGATCGATATACGTTGCAGTTTTTTGTGCGGGATGATGAAGCGGAGATGAAAATTGAGACGTTGCCGCCTTCGACAGAGGATGGGGGGAGTTATTTGTTCGATCTGGATGGCCGGGTGTACGCGTGTAGTTACCATCAGGACCGGACTGCGAGAGCGTGGGACGATGTAACAGGTGCCTGGCAGGTAGATGAGAGTTTTGGCGTGGGTGAGACGGTGAGCGGGGAGGGCAAGATGCGGGTTGCCGGGAAGGTGCTTCAGTTTAAGGGGGGTGAGGCGTGGTATGATGGGGAGCGGGTTCTCGCCAAACCGGCGTCCGGATATTATCATCATTTTTATTACGCGTTGGGGTATCTGACGTTTTTCTATAAGAACGAGGAGGTGGAACAGCCATACACGAAATTGTACGCAGTGCCCTATGTGCCGGGAGATGGGGCGGTTGATCTGGGGAAAGCGGTGGTGCTCGATCTTAAGTATGATCGGGAGACGTCGTTTGCCATTGGGCAGTTGGGAGATGAGATTGTAAATTCGTCCAATATGGGCGGGATATATGCGTTCGACGGGGCGAGGTGGAAGGTGTTGCGCGCATCATTGGAAGGGGTGAGTTTTCAGCTTTATTCGATGTTGAACTGGTATGATAAGCTGTTGATGGCGCAGTATCCAACGGGCAATTTGTTTATTTATGATGGGGAGGAGGTTCGCCATATAGAGGATTGGCCGCCCGTGATGCCGGGTGTGTCGGGTAGGGTGCGAGAGGCGCAAACAACGGGGTTTTATGGCGGGGATCTCTATGTGGGCGTTTGGCCGTGGTCCGAGTTATGGCGGTACGATGCGCACAAGGATGATTGGCAGTTTGTGAAGCGGATGTTCCAGCGTCCGCCAATTACAGATGAGATGAATCACCCGTGGGAAGATCGGGTTGTGGCGTATAATGAAGAACACGATGGCGATATCGTGATCAATGAGTGGGGGCAGCGCGTTACGGGACTATCTCCGATGGGGGACGCGCTCTTTCTTTCCGTGAGTGCTAAGGGGTGTCCCGAGCGAGATATGCGGCTTGCGTTTTTGCACGATGACGAGGTGTGGGATGAGTACCGCGTGGTGCATCGGTTAAAAAAGCCGGGTCATGTTTCTGTGCCGGTTGTGTGGCGCGATGAGCCGACGACGCTCAGGTTTACGGTTGGCGAGACAGAGATCAGTATCAGTCAGGATGGGAGGCTTTTGGGTTCGGCGCCAGTTCGACGAGAACAGGCGGAGCGGGTGGTGGAGGGTGCCGAATTTCAGTGGGGATATGGGATGTATGGACCGCTGCGAGCGGAGTTGCAGTCAAAGGCGGTGGATCGGTAGTTCGAGCAGGGATGGCGGTTTTTGTGGATAACCACATTCTAAATTTGGAGGAGTTGCATGGCTGTTACACGTGAGAATTTACAGGCCGCTATTGATCAGTTCCCGCGTACGGAACTGGCGGATTTGCCGACGCCGTTGAACGATTGTCCGCGGTTTTCAGAGGCGCTGGGCGGGAAGGTGCGGGTGATGGTGAAGCGGGATGATTTGACGGGGTTGGCCTTTGGGGGGAATAAGACGCGAAAGTTTGATCTGGCGCTGGGAGATGCGGTGGCACAGGGGGCTACGGCGGTGATAACGGGCGCGGCGTCACAGTCGAATCACGCGCGGCAGGCGGCGGCAGCGGCTGCCAGGCTGGGGATGAAGTGCGTGCTGGTGAACCGGCACGATCACCGCAGCCAGATGGGTATTCAGGGCAATCAGTTGCTGGACAATATTCTGGGGGCGGATGTGCGGCTGGTGGTGGATGGCGTGAATCAGAATGAGGTGAAGGAGCGGGTTGTGGAGGAACTGACGGCGCAGGGAGAGAAGCCGTATCTGATCGGGCAGCGTGCGGTGGTGTTGGGTACGGTGGCTTATGTGGGCTGTGTGCTGGAGATTGTGGCGCAGCTTGAGGCGATGAGTGCACGGGCAGATTTTATCAGTACTGCATCCGGGCACGGGACACATGCGGGGCTGGCATTGGGGGTGAAAGCGCTGGGGTTGCCAATTCAGACGCAGGGGTTTTCGCCGAGCAAGGGGGATGAGGCGCAGCGGAAGGCGAGATTGGCAGATGTGGCTAATGAGGCGGCAGAGCTTTTGGAGTTGGATGTTCGTTTGCGGGCAGAGGAGTTGGAAAATACGGATACGTACGTGGGCGAGAATTATGGCATTGTGACTGAGGCAGGACTAAATGCATTGCATTTGCTGGCGCGGACAGAGGGTATATTACTCGATCCAGTATATACGAGTAAGGCGATGTCGGGGGTGATTGATAGAATTCGGACAGGAGAGATTCCAGAGGGTTCTACAGTGGTGTACGTGCATACAGGTGGGAATCCAGCGCTGTTCGCGTATGCGCCAGAGTTGATTTCACATGGAGATTATCGGCAAAATCTGGTGATGAGTTGAGGGAGACTCTGGGACTGGAGGCGAATTGGGTTTGTCTGTTTCTCATTGATAGACACCATCGATAAGCGTCTTTCCAAATTCTGCGACAAACAAAAGAAAATCGCTCATACTTATTGTTCCGTCAAAATCTAAATCGCCATGTCTCGCCCTGAAAAGAGAGTCTTGTATCGCGGTAAAAATAGGTAAATCTATGCGGTTCGGGTCACTCCACACGCCCTTGTTTTGGGCCTTTGCTTCCTCTTGTGCTGATACAAACTCATTTCGCTTTTCGTATTCGTGTTCAACGTCTGCTACGCCATATCCCTGCCTCACCAATTCAAGGTTAAACAAAACGCCGTCCAAATACAGATAAACGAGCAACCTGTCAAAAGCGTCTTTTTGCTGGTGATCAAAAGATAATTTTACTTTTTTCCCATGCAGTCTTTGCCGTGTGTATTCTTTCGCTTCGGGGCCGTAAAAACCAACGGGTTCGAATGGGTGATTTGTCTCTGGCGTATCTACTCCTAACAAGCGCACGGTCACTGTATATTCTAAATGCGTAACGTCTATTGTATCGCCGTCTTTCACGTCGGTTACTGTAAAATACACGTCGTCAAGGTCAACGCATCCAGAAGGCGCATGGCAATGGTAGGTGTTATCCGATGTGTCAAAGTGACCGCCCTGTGAATCTTGCCCGCCTCCGTGGGCAATCGCTAATGAAACAAAACAAAACAAATTACCAAATATCAAAATCTTTTTCATGTTTCTACTCGCCTCTCAAAAATAGCAATTCTAAGCGTTTATTTCGCCTTTCAACCGCAGGCCGCGTGATACAAATACGCGCTCAGGTCAACCTCGCGCAGCGCCTGCAAATCGCCAAATGTTTTCGAGACACCTCTCACCTCAAACATAACGTCTCCATTCATACGTGATTTCTCAACATCAATTCCATGGGATATGGATTTAAGTAGGTTTGCTCGTGTACCCAGTCTGGTACGCGGTTGCGATTGAGATGGTGTTTTAATAATGTGATTGGGACGATGAGAGGTAGCAGTCGCTGGCGATAGGATTCAAATACGTCGAGCAGTTCTTTTTTGTCCGCGGTTGCCAGTTCGTTTTTGATAAATCCCTTCAGGTGCATCAAGACGTTTACCTTTTATCCCGTAAAGCCCACGACCTTTAGGCGTGGGATGATAAGGGCTTACTTTTTTACCCCTGATTGATTCTTTCAGGGGGTATATGGACATTGCCGTATCGCTAAGTGTGAATCAAGCATTTTGCTTGACAAAAGTGATACATAAGTGTATATTTTACTTATGGTTAAGTCATTTAAATACAGGTTGCGACCAACGAAAAAACAAGAGAATATCTTGCTGGCACATATTGACGAATGTCGCATATTATACAACCAGCTTATTGCCTCTCGCGTCCAAGCCTATACAAATGGCAATGATACGCCGTCTTGCTATGACCAGCAGAAGATGTTGCCGTTGCTGAAACAGCAATACAATGGTTTTGTGAAAGTATATTCTCAAGTTCTCCAGCAAGTCGCGGTACGTGTTGATCTGGCATTCAAAGGATTCTTTCGCCGTCTCAAAGAGAAAGCAAAGACGGGCGAAAAAGCTGGCTTTCCCAGATACAAGGGTCAGAATCGCTATGATTCTATCACGTATCCTCAGTTTTCCAACGGTTGCCGATTGGACGATAAAGGCTTGAGATTGGGCAAAATAGGCTGTATCCGCATTGTCCAGCATAGACCTCTTGACGGTATCCCTAAATCTTGCACAATCACTCGCACTGCTACTGGCAAATGGTTCGCGTCTATCCCTTGTGATATGGGCGATGCGCCTGAAAAGCGTGACGCTGTGCAACCCGTTGGCATTGACGTTGGTCTCACTTCCTTTGCTGTAACCAGTGACAAAGAACATGTTGATAATCCTCGTTTCTTTAGAAAAGAGGAAAAGTCTCTTGCCAAAGCACAGAGAAAATGGGACGCAGTGAAAAAGGGTTGTCCAAAGAGGCGCGAGAAAGCGCGTAAGACCGTTGCCAGGGTGCATGAGCGTATCCGTAATAAGCGACATAACTTTGCCCATCAAGAAGCAAGAAAAATGGTCAACCGCCACGGCTTTATAGCCGTAGAGAAGTTGAGAGTTAAAGAGATGCAAAAGAACAGGCGATTGTCTAAATCAATAGCAGACGTAGCATGGTCCCTGTTTCGGCATTGTCTCGAATACAAAGCGGAAGAGGCTGGTATTGGATTCAAAGCTGTCAAGCCTGATTATACGTCACAAGATTGCTCGGCATGCGGACACAGAGAAAAAAAATCTCTTTCTGTGCGTGTGCATCATTGCAAGGCGTGTGGCTATACGACGGACAGAGACCACAATGCTGCGATAAACATATTGACGTTGGGGCTACAACGTCAGGCGTCTTGAACACGCCACGAAGCCCACTCGCAGAGAGCTTTAGCGGTGGGAGTAGTCACAGGTCCACAAGTCAAACACGAGGAGACCACATGCCCCTCCAATTTTCTCAACTCACCGAGCACCTGTTCGTCCACCGCGATTGTATCAACGTCGGTATTTTGTGCGACGGCGAGCGTGCCCTCTTAATTGATTGCGGCAACGGCGATGTCAAAGAAACGCTCAATACGCTCGGGATAACGATTCTCGATACCGTCCTTTTCACGCATCATCACCGCGATGGCGCCTCCGGTTTTCGGCATCTGAGAACACGCTTTTCGCCGGAGACGCGCGTCGGTGTCCCCGCAGGAGAACGCCCGTGGTTCGACTCGGTCGAGACGTTCTGGAATGACCCGAAAAACCGGTGGCATCTTTACGACTATCGTCCTCACAATCTGATGCTCACCGAATCGCTCGTCGTGACCGACACCTGCGCCGAAAATGATTTGATTCAGTGGGGGAAAGCCCAAATTACAGTCCTCAATACGCCCGGACATACGGACGGGAGTGTCTCTTATATCGTTTCGGTTGATGGCAAACGCTTTGCGTTTTGTGGTGACACCATCTACGACAAAGGGCAGATTTGGGATGTGCATAGCCTCCAAAAGGGAGAACAGACGCGGGATTATCACGGCTTCCTCGGTGCGAGAAAGGTGCTGGCGTCAAGTCTTCAGAAGTTGCGTCGGGCAGAGGCAAATGCGCTCATCCCTTCACACGGAAAAGTGATGACCCGGCCAGCGGATGCGATTGACACACTGCTCGAACGCCTGGATACGTGCTACGATAAGTATGTCGCCATCTCTGCTCTGCGGCATTATTTTCCCAACCTGTTCACCGAATTTGAGGGACGAGAAGGGCACATGTCCATCCGCGAGGGAAAGGATGTGCCAGCATTCCTGCGCCATTACGGGACAACATGGCTCATCATCTCAGAGACGAAGGAAGCGTTTGTAATGGATTGCGGTAGTGCCCGTATCCTGCAACAGATTCAGCAACTTCAAGCTGATGGTGAGATCTCAGATGTGACACAATTTTGGCTCACACATTACCACGACGACCATGTAGATGCAGTCCCCCAATTTCAAGCGGTTTATCCGTGTAAGACGTTGACAGACCGCGTCGTTGCCCAGGTCATTGAAAAACCGCAGCGATTCCGCATCCCGTGTATTTCTCCTTCTGTTGCACGCATTCACCAGCGGACGCGTGACGGCGAATCGTGGCAATGGAACGAGTTCCAGATGACCGCCTACCACTTTCCCGGTCAGACGTATTATCACGGCGGATTACTGGTCGAGGGGAATGGGGTGCGCTTGTTCTTCGCAGGGGATTCGTTTACAATGGCGGGAATTGATGACTACTGCACTGGGAATCGCAACCTGCTCGGCAGCACCGTTGGTTATGACCGATGTCTCGCCCTCATTGAAGCGTTGAAACCGACGCATATATTTAATTGTCACGTTAACTGTGCCTTCGATTTTACCCATGAAGAGATTCGACTGATGCGGGAAAATCTCGCCGAACGGGAAACACTCTACACCGATTTGTGCGCCTGGGATCACGCGAATTACGGACTCGATGAACATTGGATTCGGGCTGATCCCTACGAGCAGGAAGTCGGGTCAAAGCACGCCGTCAATTTGCGCGTCTATTTCACCAACCATTCCGAAGAGGCGCGGCGAGCGGGGTGTTGCCCCGTCCTGCCGGAATCGTGGGATATCCGCCTGCCGCAACAAGAGATAACAATTCCCGCCAAACAAGAGGGGCATATCAATTTCACCATACCTATCCCGGAGGGAAATCACGCCCGGTCCCAACGTCTGATCATTCCGATAGAAGTGACCTATGATGGGCGTTCGCTCGGGCAATTTCGCGAAGCGGTTCTGGTTTTTTAGTTTTCTAATATCAGACCATCACGCTGTGCGAAAATATCGATGTTTCTGCTGCGCTACCATTCTCCTCACAGCCCCACTGTGCTTGACTCGAGCCGCAAATGGGGATGTGTTTCCAATATCAGATCTGCCACCTTTTGTACCGCTTTTTTTACTCCCCAGGTGGGGCGCGGCTGACCCATTGGCGCCAGTTTGATCAATAGCTGATTGTTTTTGCGAAATAAGAGGGATATGCCAAAATACTGGGCGAGTTCTCCTTCGCGTACCATAACTGAGATGAGGCCGTGATCGTTGGGCAGTTGGCAGTAGATGTCTGTCATTTTGATCACGACCTGTATATCCCGATGGTTTTCGCGCCACACTTGATCTGTGGTACGCGCGATAAGTCTCAGAATTTCTTCGCGCTGGTATGCGCCTTCTAATACGATATTTGGCATATTTCCGACCTTTTGAATGCGCGTTTCAACTGATGGTTCCGATTCTCGACGCCAGACAAAATAGTGAATGGGTACACCTGCATCTATTGCCTTTTGTTCGTATTTGGTTGGGGTGCGTCCGGCTAATTGGTGAACAGATGGGGTTGCGTAAATGGATTGCAGGTGCGATTGTCGCGTCAATATATCGGTGATCCACGTTGCGTAATCTGCGTGGTCTGTCGCTATGGTTACTTCGCCGCCCGGTTTTAATCGCTCGGCCAGTATTTTTACAAATGTATCTTGAATCAGACGCCGATTGTGGTGTCGCTCTTTGGGCCATGGATCTGAAAAATTGATCCATATTTCCGATAGGGATTGCGGGGCAAATACGTGTTGTAATAAGAATGTGGCATCACCTTCTATTGCGCGCACATGATTTAATTTCAGGGCGTTTAATCGCTTGAATAATCGGCGCATGGATCCCCAGGCGCGTTCGATTCCGACAAAACACGCATCGGAACGCGCTGCTGCCATATCGGAGAGAAAATGCCCATTGCCAAATCCGATTTCGAGCACGAGGTCGCCTGGCCGGTCAAAAATCTGTTGCCAGTCTATCGGCCAATCCAGTTGTAGCCAGGGAACGGTATATTTTTGTATTTCCTCGCTCAGCGGTAGAGACATCATGCGTTTAACTCACCTGCGAATTTCGGTAAACCGTTTGATCTGCTCTGTTATCGCCACTTCCGTCGGCAGGCGTTCCATTGAGCTGGCGCCGTAGAATCCATCGACTTCGGGGACCCGTTCGAGGATGTAAGCAGCGTCTTCTGGTTCGGCAATTGGCCCGCCGTGGCAAAGCGTGATTACATCGCCCCGGAGCGATTTGCAGGCATTGCAAATGGCCTTTACTTCTTCTACACAGTCATCGAGTGTTTTTGCTGTGTGCGCGCCAATTGTGCCTTTGGTTGTCAATCCCATGTGCGCCACAACGATATCGGCGCCTGCTTCTGTCATGAGTTGTCCTTCTTCGACGTTGAATGCATAGGGCGTTGTGAGCATGTCCATTTCATGGGCTGCTGCGATCATTTCTACTTCGAGGTGATAGCCCATTCCCGTTTCTTCCAGATTGGCGCGAAATAATCCGTCAATGAGTCCCACGGTCGGAAAATTTTGAATTCCCGCAAATCCCAGGTCTCTCAGTTCCTGCAAGAAGTGATCCCGCAACATGAATGGATCTGTTCCATTTACCCCGGCGAGTACAGGTGTGTGTGTTACTGCTGTGATGACTTCATAAGCCATTTCTTTTACGATCTCGTTGGCATTGCCATAGGCCAGTACACCCGATAGCGATCCCCGCCCCGCCATGCGATAGCGTCCCGAGTTGTAAATTACAATGAGATCAATGCCGCCCGCTTCTTCGCATTTTGCCGAGATTCCCGTGCCGGCACCACCGCCGATAAGGGGCAGTCCATCTGAGATTTTTTTTCGCAAGCGTTCTAATATTGATGTTCGGCTCTCTGCTGCCATTTTGGTCTCCTTTTATTTTATTTCCTGGAAACTCGCTACCAGTGCTGCCGCAAATTCTGGATCGTTGATATTATTCGCCAGCCGTTTGATTTGTCGGTTTTCCGTCTGTTCGATTCGCGCTTCTATGGTTTCAAATAATGCCTTATCCGCATCTGGATCGTGAAAGGGTTGTCCTTCGTCATCGATTAACGATACGCCGTTTTCCGGAATTAGAATTTGAATTGGTACCGTTGATCGGTTCAATTTGTTCGCTATCCATTCGGCAAATTGGCGGTTTTCGTCCGCTGTTGTCCGCATCAATGTTACCTGGGCGTTGTGTACGTGGAGTGTGCGGTTTTTAAATTGTTCGGGTACGGTTTCCTCTGCGCCAAAATTTACCATGTCGAGCGCGCCCAGGCTCACGACATAAGGTATTTCGCGAGCGAGAATGCGATCCATTCGCTCAGGTCCGGCGGGAAATACACCGCCCACTACTTCGTCGGCGACTTCGGTTGTGGTAATATCTAAAACGCCGTCGATCATTCCACTTTCGACCAGTTTTTCCATTGCCTGTCCACCCGTCCCTGTCGCGTGAAATACCAGGCAATCATATCCGTCTTTTTCCAGTGCCTCGCGGACCATGGTTACACACGGCGTTGTTACGCCAAACATGGTCATTCCAAGCGTGGGTTTGTCTTCGGCCTCTGCAACCGTGTTTACGACCATTCCCGCTATTGCATGCGCTGCATTGCCCAGTACTTGCCGCGATACGCGGTTGATTCCAGCTACATCTACTACGGAATACATCATCGCTATATCGCAACACCCCACATAAGGTTCGGTATTGCCACTGGCGACGGTTGATACCATGACTTTTGGTACGCCAATGGGCAATGCCTGCATCGCTGGTGTAATGAGTGCGGTTCCCCCGCTACCCCCAATGCCAATAATACCTGCCACGTTGCCTTCGGCATATTCTTGCAACAAATAGGCGCATAATGCTTCTCCCATCGCTGTGACGGCTTCGCCCCGGTCCGTATGTCCGATTACTGCGCCTGTTCCGCCCGCGTGGCAGGCCGCTATGGTTTCCCGCGATACATCTGGCGTGCCGCCCTGCGCGTCGCTTTGCGTACCTACATCTACGACTGTTACTTCTACGCCCGCTGTCCGGATGCATTCGGCGACATACCCGATTTCTTCACCTTTGGTGTCCATTGTTGCAATTGCATATATACTGCTCATTATATTCTCCTTGGTATTGTTTTTTAGTTGCTATTCCATCGAATATTACCCGGTTCGGGAGAAGATAGCAATATCATTCCCTGTCTGCGCGCCCAGATGTGTGCTGCTCTGGCCAGCACGGGATGGTCGGCATTTAGATATGTTAGTGCCATTTCCTCGGTGCCATACTGATGCAGAGCCTGGACGAGCAGGGGTTCTGCTTCAGACATTCCGTTTCGGATGAAGAAGGCGTGCGCGGCTGCTACGATCATGGTGCGTTTCTGTTCCAGAGCTTGCAGGAGTTTCTGGCTCGCCCGCGCAGTGGCAATCTCTCCCAGAGCTTCGGCAGAGCGCCATCGTACTTCTGGCTCGGGATGGTCGATGTGTTCCAGAAAATAGGTTTCTATTCGCAACGTCGCTTCTCGTTCCCGCCAGTTGGTGTCCAGGCGGTCCAGCACCCGCACCATTCGCCGCGCCCATATCCGTCCTTTTCCGATAATCGAGATGAGAGTATCTGCCACAGACGCATCGCCGATTGATCCCAGGGCATCGGCCGCTGCCCAGCGCACTTCGGCTGACGGATCATTCAGTATTTTCAGCAGGGGCGCGATGGCGCCGCGGTCTCCAATTTCTCCCAGAGCTTCGGTCGCAATGCGCCGAACCTGTACCGATGCATCGTCTAACTGCTCAGTTAGCAAAGCTGTTGCGCGAGGGTCCTTCAGTACACCCAGAGTTTGTATTGTTCCCAGGCGAAATACGCCTTGTTCTGCATTGGACAGGATGGTCATGAGTGGTTCGACGGCGCGTGTATCTCGCAGTTCGCCCAGAGCAAGTGCAGCCGCTGAAACGATGCCGGGATCACGATGTTCGAGAGCTTCTACCAGTGGTTCGACGGCGCGTGTATCTCGCAGTTCGCCCAGTGCTTTTATAGCGATGTACTGCACTTGTCTGTTTGGATCTTTTAGTGTCTTAAGGAGAGATGGTGCTATCCGGGCGTCTCCGATCTGCCCCAGAGCCTCGACAGCTTGTATCCGTGCCATCAGGTCTCCAGCCGCCAGTTGTGCGACAAAAAAGTCCATGGCCGTGCCAGCACTCGCACGCGTTTTCCACTCGGCATCCATTTCCGATAGCACCTGAACCGCCTGGTAGCGCGATTGGTTTGGTATCTTCAATCCGTCAATCAGGCGATTGATCGCCTCTTTAGCTGGTGCAGAAGTTCGCCATGATGGATCGATGGTGTTGAGTGCTCCCACCATTACCCGACGCAGCTCTCTGTCCGCCTGTGGCAGGGCGTCAATCAGGGGGGCGAGAGTCTGTGGGTTTTTTAAATGGGCGAGGGTCAGCGCAGTCACCCACCGCACATCGCGTGCCCTATCGGTCAGCGCGGTGGTCAGTGCCTGAATGGACCGGTCGCCACCTGCGGTACCCAGACTTCGAATTGCTCCCAGGCTCAGCGGCCTTTCTCGCTCCTGCGCGATCCGTAGCAAGATTTCCACGGCCTTTTCGCCTCCGATATTGCCCAGGGCTTCGACCGCGCTCAGGCCCACCATGACATTTGGATCGCGAACAATCGCAATCAGCGAATCCACTGCCTGCCGATCTCCCAATTTACCCAGGGCTTCGCTTGCGGCCAATCTCACCTGTGCTTCTCGGTCTTTGAGGGTTTGGATGAGAGGCTGCACCGCACTTCGGTCCCCCATTTCCCCTAACTGCATCGCTGCGCGGGCGCGCTCCGCAGCATTGGGATGCTCCAAAATTTGTACCCATTCGTCGGCTTTGGAAGCGCATCCACTTGCCAGAAAGCTCAAAAAAATTAGCCATAAACCGCTTTTAGTGATCACGTACGTCTCCTGAAAAAGGCTTTGCGTCTCATGTTGACAGCGGCTACCCACTGCGGTATCATTGAGTAGTCACACTATTTGTCGATGGGGAATGCATTTATGAATCGGTTCTTACAGATTTGGTTGGTCTGTTTCGCGGTCGCCTGTGGTTCGTCCGATAAGGGTCTCGATCCCGAGGAGATTCCCACTTTTTCCGAAGGCGATATCTTGCTTACGGATGCTGCCCAGCGCGCGCTGTTCCGCATCCATCCCGGTACGGGAGACCGCACCGTTGTTACCGACCGCATCGGCGGTGTTCCCCGGCAGATTGCCCGGGATGCCAATGGCGACCTCCTGATAGCCCTCTCTGAAAGCAGTCTGCCCATTGTCCTGCGGTTCGATGTCCGAACGGGCGATCTTTTTATTGTGTCTTCAAGTGGTAGCCCCGTTGATCCCAATGTTCCGATCATCGGTTCAGGTCCCGCGTTTTTGGGTCCGGTCGGCCTGGTGCGGGAAACATCTGGACAACTCATCGTTGGCGATCAGCCTTCTGCTACTATCTTTCGGGTTGATCCCGATAGTGGTGACCGCGCGGTCGTCTCTGGTCCCGGTCGAGGCGATGGTCCACCCTTTACTGGCCGCATCAAGCAATTTGCTCTGGAGGCCGATGGGAATCTCCTATTGGTGGTCGGCTCAGTTTCGCAGGGGGGCGAGGGGCGTATCTTCCGCATTGATCCCGATAGTGGAGATCGCACGGTCGTCTCTGGTCCAGAAATGGGTGAAGGACCTCGATTGATGGATCCGGAAGGCATTGTTCTAAATAGCCTGAATACAATTTTTGTCACCGATATCGGCCAGGCCGCTGTTATTCAAATCGATCCCATCAGTGGAGACCGCACCATCATTTCAAGCCCTTTTATGGGCGAAGGCGAATTGCCCGATATTCCCTCTGGTCTCGCTTTTAATATTCTCGATCAACTCCTGGTGGCAGATCGCACAGTTATTTACCGCGTGGATATCAGTACTGGTGATCGCACGGTTATCTCGGCACCGATTATTGGTCAGGGCGAACCCTTTCTGGTGGCGGATGATATTTTTGTGATTAAGAATTGATTTATTTGACTTCTATATCCCGAATCATCTGCAGGCCCTGCCGTGCGTCCGGATGGGTTGGGTCAATTTGAACCGCGCGTTCGAAATACACCTGTGCCGAGTCTGCGCGGCCCTGATTGAGCAATAGCGTGCCCAACCTCACATGGCCATCGTAGAACCGGGGTGCCAACTCGATTGAGCGGCGAAATGCCGCTTCTGCCCCCACCGTATCTCGGAATCTTTCCAGGGCTATTCCCAGGTCGTAATGCGCAGTGAAAAGCGTGGGTTCCAGGTCGAGGGCTTTTCGAAACTGGGCAATGGCGAGACCGAGAAATCCCCGCCGGTCCAGTGCATATCCGATTTGCAAATAGGCTTCTACATCCCCGGGAGCTAGCGCATCGGCTGTTGCTTGCTCTCGCGCGGCCAGGTCCATCCGACCGTTTCCCGCATGGCGCGCCGCTCGTTCCAGGTGCATCATATAGACTTCGCACTGCCGACTCAATGCCACTCCCGAACGATAAACGCCCAATCCGATGCCCACAAATAATGCGACTACGCCGATGCGGAAAAGCCATTTCCCGCCCCACTGTGCGCGTCCTTGCAGGAATAAGACCGCGGCTACCGGTGTTGTGACAAAACCTGTACCGAATCCCTCAGCTATCCAGGCGATAACCGCAGAGGCCAGAATATAGGGCATGGATATTTTTGGCAATGCCATCAGGCACAGTAGGGCGAGGGGGATCAGCGAGACCAGCAGGTCTGGTCGCCCGCCAATGCCCACCTGCGCCACGACCATTACCGCTGTGAACAGGCATAAGCACACCCACATTAATCCGTGCCGCGACCTGTGTTTGCCTTCGGCTGTTTCCACAGTTGTCGAGCCTGCGCCGGTCAGTGCCAGAACGCCCAGCGTCAGGATGCTTATCCAGTGCCAGAGTACAAAAGGCTGTGTGGGCACCGCGCGTGAGATCGGTTCGGAAAACAGGTGTAAAAACATGTGAAAAAGAAATACGCCCCACAGCGCGTGCGCCCAGACCCTGCGCCGATAGGGCGTACAGAATGCCAGAAAATAGGGGATAAAAAACTCGAATCCCACCGCAAACCACTCCGCTATCCCCACAGTTGGCACACCTGCAAAGAAACGATTGTACGTGGGTATGCTCCACACCCACCAACCTGCGGCTGCCGCGCCGCCTTCTACCCCATATCCAACTGCCGCCATTCCCACGCAGGCCATCCCCACCGTGGCCATCAAATCGCCTTTAAGTGCGGGTATCCGAGCCAGGACCCGCTCGGCAAGCCACCAGCTCACATAGAGGGCAAAAATCCATCCGATTACCGCCTGTAAAGACGCTGAAAAGATCTGTACTACCGGCTGCGTGAATACATAGGGCATCACGCCGCCCTGCGATTCTACTGTGATCCAGTGAATCACATTTCCCCGCAAGACGCCAAATAGAAACGCCGAGATAAAAAAGCTCAGCGCAATACGGCGACCCCGATGGGACCAGGCGTGCCACATCAGCACGGCTATTGCCACAGCAGAGGGCACAAAAAGCAGAAGCGTTTTCATGGCACCTCTTATTTATATGAGATCCGACTGCGTATGGGGTGCGTGGTTTTTGATAAACCAGAGATAGAGCACCCGACTATAAGAAAAAAATACCATCTGTTTCCGTTGGAAAAAGGGTTCCAGTTCTTTTTGCAATTTCCGCAGGTTGTAAAATGGCACGCCGGGAAAATAGTGGTGTTCCAGGTGATATGTCGAAAACAGATAGAGAAAATTCCATATCCAATTGGATCGCATTAGCGTCGTCCAGTTGGCAATTTCATCTGGGTTTATCACATAGTGCTGCCCCAATCGGTTGACCGTAAAAGCAATGGGAAAAATAAAAAATACCGGAAAAATATGCGCTTTGAAAGCAAACCACGGGTCCAGCGTCCAGAACCACGCCAGAACCCCCAGGTGCAGGACGATGCCCACTGTGCGTTCTCGTTTGATCTGGCGGGACAGTTGCTCTGGATAGCCTTTAAAGGTTTCGGCTACTGCCCGAAAATAAATGGGGAATAGCATTGGCGTGCAGTAAAGAAACTTGAACCACGGCGAGTTGATGCGGGGCGACAGGTGCGCCCGTTTGGGGTCTGCGTGCGTCGAACCCAGGTGATCGTGATGGTCCAGATGCCATCGCTTGAACTGTGAAAATGCCAGCCCGGAGATCCATCCGTACACAAGCCCGAGAAGGTCGTTGAGCCGGGGCTTCTTGCGGAAAATGCACCGGTGTACGGATTCGTGTAGCAAAACGGAGAAGCTAAAAATTACGAATCCCAGGATTACGCTTGCGGGAAACCAGGCCCAGAATGAATCGACGTGGTAAATCCAGATGGGTAGCCCGACCAGCAGTGCTATCTGTCGTATGGCGATCCAAAAGTGTCGCCAGGGTCGCCGCTGGTGCAGGTCTGTTAGCCGTTCTTTTGGTATTGCCGCCCGCAGTTCCCGGTTTAAGTTTCGCGCATGGTCGTGATACGTCGGTTCCGCCATTGCAAACCTCCGCGTTATCCGATTGCAAACACACACACAAACCCCACATGTCCCGCCATTAAGAGCAAATACATGTGTTTCCAAGAAATGTGATTGGATTCAAATGTCAATGCTTCGGGACGCTTCAACATCAACCAGCCGACATACCCTCCCCAAAGTGCCAGAGAGCCAAGCCACTGCGCGCTCGACGGCACCCATTCCCACATCGCGCCAATGGGAATGAGCGCAAAAGGCAATACCAGAAAAGGCAGTATCATCCACGCTGCTCGTCGGGGTCCCAATAGTACGGGTAGTGTCTGCATGCCGAAGGCGCGGTCTCCTTTTACATCTGCGAAATCTTTGGTGTTGCTGGCGCCAAACACATAGAGGCCGAATACCAGGCCCACAAACCAGGGTGCCGGGTGCCATATAGGTTCCACAGCCGCCCATCCCCCCACGGGTAGCAAACACCCCCGTCCAAATCCCAGTGCCAGGCTTGAAGAGAGTGCGTGCCGTTTTAGCCGCAAGGGCGGTGCTGAATAGGCCAGTGTGAGCAATGCGCCCACCGCGAAGATGCCCAGCAGTCGGGGATGTACCAGATAGGCGAGACCGAGGGCGATGATATAGCACGCGGTTCCCAGAAGTGCTGCCCCCCGCATGGATACGCTCCCCAGGGGCAAAGGGCGGGTGGGTTTGTTGATCCGATCGATTTCCAGATCGCAGCACTGGTTGATGATATTCGATCCCGCATTCAGGATAGTAACAGCCAGCGTACCTACCAGGCCTGCTGTTGGAATTCCGCCGCCGGTAGCCATTGCCGATCCCGCGAGAAAGCCCACGGCAGGTGCCAGTAGTGTGAATGGCCGCGCGAGCACTACAAAGGCGCGGAATCCATTTTGTTCCATAGAATTGCTCATTCTTTTTGGGCCTTTGTTCCTTGCTTATCTACCACGTAAAAACGGGCTGTTTTGAACACTTCAATGTCGCGGTTTAGATCTTTTACGGCGACGACTACTTCGTGTTGACCGGGTGCGATATCTCCCAAATCCAGTTCTACAAAATTCTCGCTTTTCGTTTGCGTGCCCGTCTGCTCGTACCGAATAGTCACTTCCTCTCTGCTACCGCCCGATAGCATTCGGCCCAGTCCGGACAGCGCGCGGATTAGCAGCGGTGTGTGATTGGCGTCTCGCACCGTATAGGCGACTTCGTAGCGCGTCTGCCCAAATGAATCGCGCAGCAAATTGTAGATTTCAAAATAGATAAAAAACGATGTTCCTTGGTAAAATATCCGTCCCGGCGAGGGATCGACCCGAAAGCCCGATTTCACAAACTGGCCCGTGGTTCCCGAATCTACCTGAGCCACTGCGCGGGCTACTTGAATGCCGCTGACCATCAGTGTATCCCGGCTGTAGGAAACCACCGGTACAGATACTTGATAAACGCCCATCAAATCCACTTCTGGTCGCCAGACCTGAACGGCGAGCATATAATCGCCCGGGGGGATGTCCATTGGAAATTCTTCCACGAGTACTGATTTGCTGCCCCGCGATGCCATGACCTCAACATCGCCCTGTACGCGATAGACTTTTCCAGAGCGCTCGTTGATCAGGGCTACCCGCCGCTGTACCCGCGCCGTATCGCTGGCACCCTGCACATAGAGGTTGCGGGTGGGTACTCCCATAAATACCCGAATTTCTGTATTGTCGTCTGTTCCCTTGAAATCCACTGTGTCAAAATGAAAATCCAGGGGTTCGTAATAACTGATGTTATAGATCTCGGGTATATCCCGGGTGATGCGGGGCATAAAGGTGTCCGGTGAATATTCCGAGAATAGCCGCGATATCCGCAGTGTCTGGTCGTGTCCAAAACGTTCCAGTCGGTCCCGGTCTTCTGTAGTCAAAACCGGTGGCGGCGCGTAGTCGTAACGCCCGGAGGTAAATTCGTCGGTAAATACCACTTCGATACCTCCGCCGATGCGGGTGTAAAACCACACTTCCCATTTCACGGTCATCCCGGCAATGCCCGTTGTCACGGGTTTGTACCCATAAAATCCCAGCGTGTCTTCAGCCGCTATGCCCGCGCGGGCTTGCATGGAGCCTTCAAAGGGCATGCGGGGCAGGTCGTCCAGTTCGGGGTTGTCTGCGTCGATGATGTTGATAAATCGTTCCGTTCGCACCGGATATACAGGTCCCAGAAACGTGTGGTGTACACCATCGGGGCCGTAGAGCCTGCGGGCGAGTTCCGTCTGGATGATTTCCACTGATTGGGGTACGTTGTGGTTCAATGAGCGGGAAGTCGAGCGGTGGTCTGGTTCTCCATAGCGGATATAGACTTCTCCGCGTCGGTCATAGGGAAATTGCTTTCGCCCGTAGTTTTCCCGCGCATAGAGTACCCGCCGATAATGTTCGCACCAGCGCATCAGTCCGCCACTGGCTTTCAGGGGGTCTTTGTTTAACCAGAATCGCCGCAGGAAATCGCGCCGCCGCTCTGGTGGGGTTTGTCGATAGGCCTCCGCTTCTCTGGGTGTCGCCACAATCGAGATATCCCAGTAGAGTCCTCCTTCCTCTTCAGATAGTGTGGAAATGTACTCTTCAAAAGCGATGAGTGCGTCTTCGAAGTTGCCCCGCTCCATGAGTATCTGTCCCAGGATCGCATAGCCTCGAGGGTCTTCCAGCCTGCCCAGCAGGCGTTCGGCTTCTGCCTTTTTGCCCGATTCGGCCAGGCTGCGGATAAACAAATAGGCCGCTTCCTGGTCTTTGGGCTGGCGCTTGAGATACTGGTCGTAATAATGAATTGCCACCTGATCCAATTTGTCGTCCTGATAGAGTTGACCCAGTAGCAAATATCCCGGCGCGTATTCGGGATCAATCTGGATCGCCCGTCCCGCCGCTTTTATGGCATTTCCGGTTTCCGATATTCGGTAGAGGCGGGCCAGGTGGTAGTACATTTTTGCCCGGGTCGAATCCAGTGCTACGGCTCTCTGTAAATGGGATCGGGCACCCCGCCAGTCGTTTTTCAGATCCAGGTAGGCCAGCCCTAAGCCCAGGTGCGCTTCTACCCACGCCGAATCGGCCTGTACCGCTTTGCGAAATGCTTTGATAGCGTCGTCGGCCTGTTTAGACTGGAGGTGAAGTTGTCCAATCATGGTCAGCACCCGCGCAGGCCGGGGTTGTTGCTCTGCGATCTTTTCCAGATTTTTGACGGCCTGTTTTACACTGTCTTTGTGCGAGGTCTGCAATGCCCGGGCGTAAATTGATTCGGCGTCCTGGGCATGTACCGTTCCGATTCCGCACAGTCCGATAAAAAGGCTAAGCGCAATATAGAAATAATAATTTTTCATTGTGTTGTGTTCACAAGAGATGTGATCCTTCGCAAGGTGTTTATAGAGTATAATAAAAAACCAAAATGGAATCGCTGTTTTTTCGCGCTGGTCTCTCTTAAGGTAAGGCAGTAATTGCATTTTTTACATATACGCCTTAGATTGTGGATTGAACTGTCCAGGAGCTTTCCATGCGTGTCATTATTTCATTTTTTATCCTGCTAATGCCACTGTCGGCTCACAGTCGCCCGGTGGTCGCGGTTTTGCCTTTTGAAGAGGCGAATACCGATTGGCTCCCGGAGGGTATGGCCTGGAGTTTGTCGGATAAGCTCCGCCGCGTGTCGGCACTGCAAATGGCCGATTCCGATCGGCTAAATGCCGCTCTGTCTAAATATCAGACGCCTGTGCAAGTTGGCCAGTCGGCGGGGGCAACACTGGTCCTGTACGGCGCCTGTCGGTTGGAGAAAGACCAGCTCAAAATCTCCGCCCGCGTTTTGCGGATTGATACCGATGATATTCTGGAACTGGGAGAGGTGGATGGTTCTCTCGAGTCCCTTTTTGCTCTGCAGGATAGCGTGATTCGCCGCTTCCTGGACGGTGTTGATCTCAGTTCCACCGTCATCGAATGGGAGGCGATTCTTCGCAGACCTACTCGATCGGTTCGGGCTTATGCCCACTGGGTGCGCGCCCGGAGTATGCTGACTGGCAATGCCGAGGATCCGGATGTTGTGCGCGATCACCTCGACCGCGCCCTTGCCGAGGATGCCGATTATGCCGATGCCCATAGCCACCTGGGGTTGCTTTTTGTCGCGCAACGCCGGTTCAAAGAGGCGCTCGGTGCCTTGCAGACCGCTGTGCGCCTCAAGCCGGATGATCCACTGACCCGCTACAATCTGGGTGTGGCTTATGCCAGTTTGGGGCAGCCCGATCGCGCTGCTGTCGCGTTTCGGGACGCGATCCGCCTCAAGCCGGATGATCCCATTACCCACTACAATCTGGGTATTCTACACCATCTTCAGGGCAATCACGAGGCTGCTATTTCGCCTTTGCAGACCGCGGTCCGTCTCAAGCCCGATTTTGCGGTTGCTTATCTAACTCTGGGCATTGCCCTTGCCAATACGCAATCCCACACCCGCGCAGAAGACGCATTGAGAGAGGCGATTCGCCTGTCTCCCGAAAATGCCGATGCCCACTACAATTTGGGCGTTGTCTATATCGAGATGGGGCATGGCGATCGGGCGACCGAAGTTTTAGAGCGAGCCATATCGCACAATCCAGAGCACGCCGATGCCCATTTTAATCTGGGGCGCGCTTATGAGGCACTGAGGCGCTATGATGAAGCTGTCGCTGCCTTCAAACAGGCCGCTCAATTCAACCCCGATTATGCCGATTTGCACTTTAATCTGGGCATTGCCCATACCGAGGCCGGGCGTTTTGAGGAGGCCATTCGCACCCTGCACACTGCCCGACGGATCTATCCGCAAGATCCGCTCATCTATCACAATATGGGTATTGCCTATCGAAATGCCGCGCGTTTTGAGGAGGCGGAAAATGCTTTTCGAGAAGCGCTCCGTCTCAATCCCCATCTGGCTGATATTCATCTGTCTCTGGGTAGCCTGCAACTGGATATGGGTCGCTATGAACAGGGCCTTTCATCCATTCGAGAGGCTGTTCGTCTGACGCCCAAAAATGCCGATGTCCACCGGTATCTGGGCGAGGCTCTGGCTTATTTGAAACAGTATCCGGATGCGATTCAGGCTTTCCGAAAAGCCATTGACCTCAAACGCGAGGATGGAGACGCACATCTCGGTCTGGGCATGGTCTATTTGCATACCGGGCAAAAGACCGCAGCTGTATCTGCTCTCCAAACGGGTCTTCAGCTCAGTCCCGGACACCCCGATTCCCTCGCTATTGCCCGCGAAATCGCGCGGTTGCAGAAACAGCCTGATCAGGTCAGTACTTATCTGAACCGCGCCCGCGCTTTTGAGGATGCCGGGCTTTTGGACGAAGCGATTGATACTTACCGCAAAGCCGCCAGTCTCAGTCCTGAGAATGCCGATATTCAGCACGCTCTCGGCCTGGCCTGCCTGCGAGCCAATCGCCCGGAAGACGCGCTACCCGCCCTTCAGAAGGTTCTCAGTCTTCGTCCGGATCATCCCGACGCGAGTCTCATCCGGGATTTTATCCGCCGCATGGAAGAGGGGCGATGACCATGATTCGCGTCGCGTTGTTCCTGTTCCTGATTTGCGCGCCCCATTTTGTTGCCGCCGATTCTATCCGTTTTACTGAAATGGCGGAGAAGGCGGGGATCCATTTTGTCCACAGTACCGGAGCCAGGGGCGGATGGCACTATATCGAGACGATGGGTTCTGGCTGTGCCCTTTTCGATGCGGATGGCGATGGAGACCTGGATCTCTATCTGGTCAATGGCGCCAATCTGCCCGGGCAACCGGTTCAGGGTAGCAATGCGCTGTATCGCAATGATACGGATAAAACGATTCACTTGACTGATATTACTGAATCTTCGGGTGCGCTCGGGCGAGGCTATGGCATGGGCTGCACCGTGGGCGACGCGGACAATGACGGCGATCTGGACCTGTACGTTACCGGCTATCCCGAAAATATTCTGTATGTGAACAATGGCGATGCTACCTTCAAAGACGCTTCCCGGCAGGCGAATGTGACCGCAGGCGGATGGAGCGCGGGGGCGACTTTTTTCGATTTTGAGGCCGATGGCGATCTGGATCTCTATGTGGTGCGCTATCTCACGTACGATCCCGCCCGCGAGCCGGTGTGTGAACGCAGTGGTGTGCGTACTTATTGCGCGCCGTACCGGTTTCGGGGTGCTCCCGATCTGCTCTATCAAAACAGCGGAAATGGCACATTTGAAGATATTTCTCAGCGGGCAGGAATCGCCGATCCCCGGGGCAAGGGTCTGGGCGTGCTCACGCTGGATTACGACCGGGATGGCGATACCGATCTCTATATCGCCAATGATACGACGCCCAATTTTCTCTATCGAAATGATGGCGATCGCTTTACTGAAGTCGGGCACAAAGCGGGTGTGAGTTTAAGTGCTTCGGGCCGTCCTCAGGCTGGCATGGGCGTGGATGCTGGCGATGTGGGTGGCGATGGGCGCACTGATCTCATTGTTACCAATTTTTCTTATGAGTCAAATGCTTTTTATCACCACACAGAACAGGGTGTTTTTGCCGAGGCCAGTGCCCGCATCGGTCTTGTGGGACCCACTACTCTTCCTCTGGGCTTTGGCACGCATTTCTTCGATGCAGATAGCGATGGCGATCTGGACCTTTTTGTCGCCAATGGTCATATTTTTCCCAATGTCTCGGATTTTTCTTCTGCCGAGTCCTACCCTCAGACCGATCAGTTTTTCCGCAATACCGCAGGCGTTTTTGAAGATGTTTCCGAGTCTGCGGGTTTTACATCGCCCGCTGTCAGCCGGGGTTCGGCGCTGGGCGATATAGATACCGATGGTGATCTGGATCTGATTGTGCTCGTCGCCGATGCCCGTCCTCATCTCTATCGGAACGATGCTCCGCCTGCCTATTCATGGCTTATTGTCCAGATAGAGGGCGCGAATCGCAGTGCGATGGGTGCTCGCGTCACCCTTACTGCAGGTGGACGTATCCAATCGCGAGAGGTACGAAGTCAATCTGGGTATCTCTCTTCGGGAGATCCTCGCCTCCATTTCGGTCTGGGCGATGCCGAACAGATTGATCGTCTGGATATCTGGTGGCCCTCTGGACGCACCCAAACTCTGAGCAATTTGTCTCCGAATCAGGTTCTGGTTATTGAGGAATAGGCTTACCATCCGTGTACAAAGTGTCCACTTCCGGGAAACCAGATCGCATCTACAACACTCGACGCGCCCACGCCCAACAGGTATCCCACTACTATTCCATAGGAAAATGGCATTGATCGCCGGTAGAGCACTACGCCCCCAAATTTGAGGGTCAGGGCCTTGATGAGCCATACGACAAAAATAGCGAATCCGTACGTATGACTCGGGAAGGCGAGTCCCACCGGGTGAATCGGCCAGGAAGCGAAACGGGTATTCAGCAATGTCAGCAGCCCCGCTTCTCCAACTCCGAATAGCCAGACCAGCAGTTTCTGAAAATCAAAATATGTGGGTTCCGTTCCTTCAATTATGCCTACCTGTCCCAGCATTACGGTCCAATCGTACATATAGGCCGCGTTTAGGCCGCCCTCTGTATAACACAAATAAAGCTGGGCACCGCAGGCTATGGCATAGGCCCCAAGCAGAGAGATGGGCAGAGCACATACGACCAGAAAACGGCGCTTCAGGGCTTGTTGCAATAGCCGAAAAAAATGTGGAATGGCCGGTATCGACAGCATCCGACCCGAATGCGCGGCCAATCCGCCGCGGTTTAAAACCATCACTCCCGTCAGGTCGGAGGGAGAAAAATTGGCTGTTCCCAGAAGCGTCTTTAGTATCGGTCCACCTTTCTGTCCCTGGGGAGATAGAAATACGAATCCCGTGGCTGCCGCGTATTTGGTCACGCCGAAGTAGATCACGAAAAACAGTGAAAGCTGTAGCAGAGCCACCACGGGGCGCATGTCCAGAGATACCATCCAGCCTGTGAGAAATGCAAATGCCGCGCTGAATCCCAGCCAGGCCGTGCGGTAGGTCACGGGCGTTCCATCGTCTTTGCTCCGGTCGTCTGATAATGCCTTTTGCAGGGTTTCTTTCAGATGTCCTCTGGCTACCCAGACCGACCAGATCACGAGAAATACCAGTGCTCCGTGCGCCTCCAGCATCCGAATTTCTCCCGAGGTTGCCGCCTGTCCCTGCATGCCCACTGTAAATCCGGTTCGATCCATCAGTGCTTGTTTGAAAATATTGAGGACAAAAAAGGTCCACACGCTCAGCAGTATATTTAGCGGACACAGGTAGGCCAGCCCCATCAAAAGGGGCTGAACCCTCAGATATAAGGTCGGAAAATCGCGTCCGATATGCACGGCTTTGGTCAAATAGTGGTCGTAGATCCCAATGCGCGGAATTGTGAGAATAAAATATCCGGCTATATTCCAGAAAATTACACCGGCTGTACACGCAAAACCCATCCAGAAAACGGGTGTTAGGAACACGATGGGCAATCGGTGTGAGGGTTCTTCCCGAAGCAGTTCCAGGGGCATTGTCGCCAGGGGAAATGTCAGCCGTTCCCGTTCCACCCATTGTTTGTAAAACAACACACTTGCAAAAAAGCCGGCCATTACCAGTGCCACAGTTCCGGCAAACCACCAGAACAGCGGGGTTAGCCAGTTGCGCCATGGAATAGATTCCTCTGATCCCAGTCCTACGTACAGCTTTTCTACCACCATATCTCCTGGCTCAAAAAACAGCCAGCGGGGCATATAGGCTCCCACGACCTCCCAGAATCGGTTTTCCGGTGAAGAAAAAGCGGATGGTGCTGAAATATCTGTAATCAAGTACCCGGCCCAGCCCACTGCCGGTGCTGTACCCACCATCCAGACCATTCCAAAAATCACCATTACTTCTGTGCGCGACAGGGCAATGCGAGGCAAAGTTAGCTTTAATACTGTGTTGATCCCTACCCACAATACCAGGGGCAGCAACGCGGTGACGGGCACGAAGCTTTTCATCAGATTTCGCCCGAAGTAGGTCGCGTACAAACACATGCCCGCAATTGTGATCAGCCCCAGTACAAAAGCCCGGATGGTGAGCGATTCAGATGCTGTTGATGCTTTTCTTTCAGGTTCCGGTGCCGAAGCCATGTTCGCAAACCCCCATCTCTCAGGGCATGGGTTCTGTAATATTCACAATTTGTCCCGCGGACAGGTTTTCTACGACCTGCACTGTTCCGCTGGGCCAGATTACTTTTAGTCGCGTTGCGCGGTCGGTGCCTCCCAGTCCAAAGTGGATCGCATAGGGGTCGGTTGACCCGAATCCAACACTTCCGAGCACCTCCCGGAACAGGGTGCGGTTTTCCACTGTCAGGCGCAATTTCGCGCCTATGCCCGATCGGTTGCTTTGCCGCCCCTGAAGTGTGATCTGTAGCCAGTGATTTTGATTTTTCGACTCGTTGCGGTAAAGCGCGTTTTCGAATAAGTCTCCGTGGTACCATCCGCCTTGTGGTGCATACACATCCAGGTCGCCATCTGCGTCGTAATCGGCAAATGTGATGCCGTGTCCTTTGCCCAGGTGGCCCATTCCCACGTATTCGGTCAGGTCGGTAAATGTCCCGTTCCCGTTATTGCGATAAAATCGGTTTGGCTCCAGGCGTCCCAGGTCTGGATCGCCCGTCCCGAAGTACACGTCCAGGTACCCGTCGTTATCTATATCTCCCACATTGCCGCCCATCACGCCGTGGGCATAGATGAATCCCGCTTCGTAGGATACATCTGTGAAGCGCCAGCCTTCGGCCTGGCCCTCGTTGCGGTATAGCTTGGGCGTTGGATAGGCCGGGTCGGTAGGCGCGGTATAGCCGACCTGTTGTCCCTCTAAGCTCTCTTCAAATCCGGCAAGGCAGGTGGTCAGGATGTCCAGGTCGCCGTCGTTGTCGTAGTCGAAGAAAAACGATACATAGCCTTGAAGGGTGCCGCTTCCGGCGACATTGGAGGCTTGCGCGACATCTATAAAGGTGCCGTCTCCGCGATTTCGATACAGGGCATTGGGTGTCTCGAAGCCAGTTACAAAGAGGTCCAGGTCGCCATCTAAGTCGTAATCGCCAAAGGCTGCACCTATTGTACCCAGGTCAAAATGAAGGCCCGCTTCGTCTGTGGTTTCGACAAAGTCTCCCTCGTTGCGGTAGTGTGCATTTGAGGATCCGTCTCCGGCAATGCCATTTGCGATAAATAAGTCCAGGTCGCCATCGTTATCCGTATCGCCCCAAAGGGAGACAAATCCCGATCCCCCGTCATTTGTACCCGAAGTTGTGGATACATCGGTAAATTGGCCCCCGTCATTGCGGTAGAGCGCGTTTGGGCCGGGTCCGGACCACCCGCTGCGGGCGATGTAGAGGTCCAGGTCGCCATCGTTGTCGTAATCGATGAGATTTCCCGAAAACCCCGAATCGACGTCTTTCAGGCCGATCTGGTTGCTGATATCCACAAATCGCGTTCCGTCGTTGCGGTAAAACGCGAGGTACGTGTCGCATCCCTGCGCCAGCAGGTCCAGGTCGCCATCGCCGTCGATATCTCCCCAGGCACTCGGTCCGGCTCCGTCCAATTTGGCTACGCCCAGGTCGCGGGCCACATCTGTAAAGCGCACGGGCAGGGGTGTGTCTGTGGATTCGGGGCGCTGGTCAAAGCGATAATAAGACCACAACGACCAGGGATAACCGCCGAGTTTGTCATAGGCTTGTTTCAAATTCCACTGGGTGCGCAAAAACCATTCGTCTGTTTCCGGCAGGGCACGCAGCAGATTTAAGAATGTTTCGGCTGATTTTCGATACTGTCCCGCGCGGTAATAGGCCACGCCGATCCGATCCGGTATGCGCAGGTCCAACCGGTCCTTTTGCATCTGCATCGCCACTTTCAAGCGTTCAATTGCCGCTTCGTAATCCCCCATTCTCAGAAGGGCGAGGCCGGCCAGATAGCGTGCTTCTGCATCGTTTACGGCGTTATCGGATAATTTGTCGGCGTGGTGAAATGCGCGTTCCAGCAAGATGCGGGAATCGTTCAGGGGCATGATTTGTCCGCTGCTTCCCATTTTCTGATTTTCAAACCAGATGGTTTCTCCGCCCAGCAGCCAGGTGACGTATTCTTTTCGCACGTCCAGCATCAGGGGTTGTCCCGCGAGGGCTGCTTCAAATTGCGCTGCTGCGCGGGCGGGTTCCCGCTGTGAACGGTAAAGCCGCGCAAGCCATGTTCGCGCTTCGACCTCATCCGGGTTGCGGGCTACTGCCTGCTCAAACGCGGTTATTGCTTCGGGGCGGTTTTGAATTGCGAGTACTTTGCCCAGGTGGAGATGGGCCGCGCTTTGCGTCGAGTCGATGTGAATACACCGGCGAAATTCCGCTTCAGCCGCTTCGTACTGCGCCCGCCGCATGCTTTCTATTCCCTGCTGGAGATGCGTGGCATAATCCATCCGCATGCCCGGCGAAATCTCCCTTTGTTCACCGCATCCTATTGACAGGACAATCAGTAGCAGAAGGATTACAGTCATGTCAGACCACCCGTCCGTCTGCGAGTTTTATCTGGCGGTCTGCTCGATTTGCCAGATCCAGGTTGTGCGTGGATAGCACGATTGTCAATTTCATATCCCGCAATAATGCCACGATCTCATTCCCCTGTTTTGAATCCAGGTTGCCAGTTGGTTCGTCTGCGAGCAAGATCTCGGGGTTGTTTACGAGTGCGCGTGCAATGGCTACCCGTTGCTGTTCACCTCCCGATAGTTCGCGGGGCAGGTGATCTGAGCGGTCTTGCAAATCCACGCGCGCCAGCAAATCTCTTACCCGGTTGCGTTGGTGCAGTGCGCGGGAAAAGAGGAGAGGGAGTGCCACGTTTTCTTCGACGGTCAAGGTAGGTACTAGGCAATAGTCTTGAAATACGAATCCCACATGTTGCCGACGCATAATTTCCAGGTCTTTGCCGCTCAAAGCGCGTACATCTCGACCCAGTAATTTCAAAAGGCCCGATGTGGGGCGGTCCAGACATCCTATAAGGTTCAACAGGGTTGTTTTTCCCGCGCCCGACGCGCCAGTGATGGCTACAAATTCGCCGGGTTCTATAACCAGATCTACACCGAATAACGCTGCGATTTCTTCGGCTGAACGGCGGTATATCCGCGTGAGTCCCCGTGCGAGAATAGCCGACATTTCAGCGCATCCACTCAATGGGATGCAGGCGGGAAGCCCGCCACCCCGGTATGATTCCAGCCAGTATGCCCATGCCTGCTGCCATTGCAATCCCGCCGATTAGTAGTAGGCCATCAATTTGCACCAGTACGCCTGAGGGGACAAATGGGAGAATTGCGCGTACGGCTTCAGATGCCATACGGCTGCCCAGGACCGCGATTCCGCCACCGGCGATTCCGCCTATGGTGCAGATTGTAAACGCCTCTGCACAGATCAATGCAAATACATCGCTCCGGGATGCGCCAATTGCTCGCATGACGCCGATTTCTCGAGTCCGTTCAAAGACTGCAATTAGCATGGTATTCATTACGCCGAGTACTGCTATTGCCACGGCTACGATGGCGACTGTTCCGATGAAAAACCGCGCTGTGCCCAGGAGGTCGAGAAGGGTCCGCTGAACCTGCGCCATGGTGATGACCTGTACCGAGGGGATTTCGAATACGCGTGCCGAAAATTCGTCTATTCTGGACAGGTCTTTTAATTTTACGCCGATACCTGTGAGTTTTTCCTTTTTGTCGAAGAGGCGTTGCGCTACCTCAAGCGGCACGAAGATGGTGCCGTCGTCCTGTGTTCCGCTGCGGTCAAAAATCCCGCGTACGCGGAATGTTTGTCCCAGTCCTTTAAGCGGAAAATCGTCTCCGATGTTTTTCCGATAATACGCCGCTACGCTGTATCCCAGAATGACCTCGTCGGTCGCGCCTTCGCCGAACCACCCGCCTCGCTGGAAGGTCAGCCAGGGTTTCATTTCCAGAAAGCTGTCTTCTATTCCCGTTACCAGGGAAAATCCCTCCCGGTGTACGGGAAGCGATCCGAGGAATAACCGCGTCGTGATCGCCACATCGGCGTCCCGAAGAATTTCTCGGTGGATGGCTTCATCCATGTACATCGGGATTACCCCACCTTGCATCAGCAGGGTTGCCGCTTCGTAGGGACATCCTTTTGAGGTGACCAGTACGTGATACCCCAGGCGATCAATGCTTTGGATGAGGGATGTTCGGTATCCGGTTCCCAGGCCCAGGATGCTGACCAGCACGCATACGGATAGGGCTACGCCGCTTATGGTCAGAGCGCTTCGCGTGCGGTGTCGCCGCAGTTCTTTGAGGACGACGCTTATAAATTGAAAAATGACCAAATTTTTACCCTTTTGCGATAGTTTTTACGTGACGCCTGCCATAAGAGATGATATTTTGTTTAGTGGATAAAATCAAGGGATTCTCCTATCTGTTTTTTGTGGGGGGAATATGCCGATGAAAAAAATGATATGGGTTCTTCTGGTCGGCGTCTGCCTGGCGTGTAAGCCCTCTCAACCCGATGTATCTACGGCGTTTGTCGGCGTACATCGCTGTGCGAGTTGCCATCTGGAAGCGTTTCAAGAGTGGCAACGCACGACCCATGCGACTTCCATGCAAGAAGCGACGCCACAGACTGTTAAGGGCGATTTCACAAAAAATAATGCCTATACGTTCGGCGGTATTACCTCAACGATGAGCCTTCGAGATGGTCGCTATTTTATCACGACACCGGGGGCCGATGGGTCGCAAGGGACCTATGAAGTTCTCTACACGATTGGCGACCGGGATACGCAGTGGTACATCACTGAGCTTCCCGGAGGGCATTTGCAGATTCTTCCGGTTTATTTCGATGTCCGCAGAAATACCTGGTACAATCCCGTCGAAGGTATTATCGCCTCGCCGTCCGATCAGCCCTTAGATCCCCGCGATACGTCGTTCTGGATGCATTTTGGGCGCAATTGGAGCGCACAGTGTTTTGATTGCCACGCCAGCCAGATTGAGGTCAATTACGATCCCGATGCGGGTACTTATGATTCCCGCTGGGTAGATCTGAGCATCAATTGCGAAACCTGCCACGGTCCCGGGCAGGGGCATGTCGCGTTTTGGGAGAGAGCACTGACAGATGCCGATGCCGCCAGCGCGCAAGATACTTCGCTGGTGAATTTGAGAATGCTTTCCTCAGAACAATCCGTAGAACTCTGCGCACAGTGCCACGCGACCAAGCGCATTTTAAAACTGGGCTATCGGCCCGGCGACAATTTCTACGATTTTTACGAACCTGTTGTTCTGGATTTTGAAGGTATGTGGCCCAATGGTCGCTACCGGCATCTCGCGTATAATTATACGGCGCTCACGCTCAGCCCCTGTTATACGGAGGGCGGGCTGACGTGTTTGACGTGTCACCCGTCCCACGGTCCTGAGGGGAAAAAGAAGACGAGGGCAGATTTCGACGGTATATGTATGCAGTGTCACCGGGATATAGAGCCTTGGGAACACAGCCGCCACGAGGAGCATATCGCCTGCGTAGATTGTCATATGCCTCCTGTACCAGAAGTGCGCCGGGTGCGCGTGTTTGACCACCGCATAGCTTCTCCTGTTCCAGCGAATACCGTGCGCTTTGGCATTCCAAATGCCTGCGGCGAATGCCACGGGGACCGCACGCCCGAATGGGCTGCGGAAAAAACCGAAGCCTGGTGGGGGAAACAGGATGATTATCTTTTGCAAACGGCCGCTGTTGCACTGGGGCGACAGGGAAATCCGATGGCTGTGTCTCCTCTGAAAGACGCGTTGTTCGATCTGTCCAATAATCCCACGCGGCGGGCTTCTGCCGCGTTGCTTCTGGGTCGCACCCGTTCCGCGCAGGCTGTTCCTGCACTCCTCAACGCTTTGAAAGATCCGCATCCGCTGATCCGCGCAAAGGCGGTAGAAGGTCTGGGTCTGATCGGTCAGGCGCGGGTTGTGCCTGCATTTGTTCCACTGTTAAACGATCCGATCCGCCTCGTGCGGTTGGCTCTCGTGCCCGCTGTCGAAAATTTGGGCATACATTATCTGAGGGGCCAGGACTACGAGCGCTATGAAGCCCTTTTTGCCGAATACGAACAGGCGGCCGAAGAGGTATGGGGGACTGACCCTTATGTGCATGCGTTTCTCGGATGGGCTTATGTGAGGCGGGGAAATACCGAATTGGCCCAGCGCGCTTTCCAGCGGGCACTGCGGATTTGGCCCGGTATTGAGGACGCAGCCAGAGGACTGGCGCAGATACATAACTCAGAAAAAAACGACCGATGAGTAGAGAAACCCACCGGTCGTTTTTTTTCATTTGGAGCGTCTGTTAGAACGATCCGGTTATGGATAAGCGCAAGGGCGGATCAAATAGATGGCCGAAATTTATATATGCAAAATCGACGCCGATTTTACGCCCCACGCCCAAATCCTTTTGGACGCCGCCGCCCAGTGTCCAGCTACCCAGGTCGTAACGCCCCCGGTAACCGGCCCGCAGTGCCAGCGTGTTGGCTACCCACAATTCGCCGCCTACGTGCCAGCGCTCGCGATCGTCAATATGATGCACGAGTTCGGCTGCCACGGTTAGATATGTGGGGTCTCCCTTGCGTCCGTACGGCTCCATCGCCAAAGCGATGGTGTAGATCAAGGGCTGGGCAATCGAAGTGCCCTGCGGGAGGGAACCGGGAATCACGAGTTCCTGGTCTTTGCCGAAGTTGCGAAGCGTCATGGCCAGACGCGAACTGCCAAATCCGGTGTAAAAAATACTGGAAAAGTCAAATGAGGCACTGTTGATCTTGTCCTGGTCCAGCGTCTCTTGAATCCACTTTATAGACGCACCCAGCGACAATTTGTCCGTCATCTTGTACGCATAACCGAAGTTTATGAAAATATCGCCGGCCGATATATCCCGCGTGAAACGCCCCTGCGGATCCATAGGCGTGGTCTCGCGAGAGGTGCCCGCGTCAAACTGAACGACCGACAGCCCAAAGGTCTGCTGGCCGTATCGCCAGGCGACCGCACCGTTGAAGAATTTCGAATCTACCATCCAGCGCGTATATCCCAGGGCATATTCGAATTGCTCGATATGGGTCAATGCCGCCGTGTTCCAGAACATCGCATTGATGTCGTCGGCTGCGGCTGTAAACGCATCGCCCATTGCGGCTGCCCGCGCGCTTTGTCCCACTTTTAATGCGTGGAACGAAGCCCGCCCGGTTCCGTGGAACTCTTTTGTCCGATGCTGCCCCGCGCGCACGCCGGACGGCAATTGATAATCTTGCGCCCAGGCGTCTGACCCCAAAAGCCCGACGGCCAGGAGCATCGTATAAATAGTTAATCGTTTCACATCTACTCTCCTTTGTTTGTAGAGGGGCGGAATCCCGCCCCTCCCGTCGGTCTTATTGGATAATCAGAAAACTGCCCGTTTGAACCTTGCCTTCTTGTCCGGGCACCAGGGATTCTACGGCGAAGAAATAAATCCCTGGAGACGCATACGACGTGCCAGAACGCGCCCGCTGAGACCAGCTCACTTCTGCCGTGTGCTGCGCGCCGCGCGTCCCATCGTGTACTATTTCCATGACCAGGTCTCCCGCAGCCGTGAAGATCGAAATTCGAGCCAGACGCGGCAGGTTGGTAAACCGCATGCGCTTGTTGTTGTCGCCCTGTGCGCCAAAGGAATGCATTCCGTCGTCCTTCCACGGATTTGGCACCACGAGCACCTTCTCGTCCAGGGCGTCGAATCCATCTGAGGCTGCCACAACAGGTGTAAACTGACCACCGACTGTGTTGTGTCGCGCAGCCGTCACAATATGGCTCGACTCGGTTCCCTCACGGATGTGGTTTTGTACCACGGGGGGTAGATCTGCAAGTGTTGTCGGGACGGGCATTTGCGCGCCTGGAATCGCATTTCTCTGCGCATTGAGGTTCTCCCAGTTCGCGTGCCCGTTGGCATAGGTTACGATATTATACCGATATCCGAATCCCGTAATTGAGTTCTCATCGGCAAAAGTATAAATTCCGGTTGAAGCGTCGTAATACCTCGGATCTTTTGCCTCAATCTTGGCGATCAGATTCCACGGCCCCAGAGGCGCGCCAGCATGCTGCACGGGATCTGTCTGGATCAGTGCCGTGTTCCCGTAAATTTTATAACCAGCCACATCCTGCGCCTCGCCGCCCGGATAATCTGGATGCACCGCATCGTCGGCACCATCGCTCCAGGACAACTCCACGTTCCCATTTGCATTGCTGCGAAGCAAAACGGGACGGTCGGTTTCGGCGCGCGCAAGCGATTCCACATCTGGCGGTTGATTGGGCAGGTCAAATCCCATTGCGTACAATTGACGTGCGCGGTCAATGTGGTTGAACAAAATATCCTCACCGCCGGGTACCTGACCCTGAGCACCTGGCGTCATTGCCCAGATGCGGAAGTCCATCGGCTCACCGCCGGGACCCGCATTTTCAGACGCCATACCTGCGGCAAAAACCACCACGATTTTTGCCTTGTCGCCCGGTACCAACTTCCAGGGACCGAACATCTGTGAGTGCAATTGCTCCTGCAACTCTCGCTCACCGGGGCTTGGACCACCCTCAACCGGGTTGTCGTCATAGGGCTTGCCGGGGGTGATAAACTTCTTCCACAATTCCTCAACCGTATCAATTGATATGTGTGGCTCAAACTCGATATTGGTGCGGCTTCGGCGCTTCCACCAGTGTGCATACGCAGGCTGACTGGTGGGAATATCCTCGCCCCCCATCGCCGTGCCCGTAATCGGCACATAGACGTCCGGGTCGTTGATAAAGGGCGGTGTCACATCTACAGGTCCCCAGCCTATGTATTGCGGAGAATACAATTCTTGCTCTGCCCGCATCCCGATCACGCCAATGGCCTCTGCGCCGAACCGGGGTTCGCCCATGTCGTTGTTTGAACTGGTGGGCGCATCGCCATCGTATTGATACGATATCTTTTTCCCCCGATACTTTCCACCGTAATTGGCGGCCTCGGTAAACTGATACCGGTCGTCTTCCAGCCGACGCCCCGGCTCGGAAAACCAGTAGCCGTTCCACTTGCGATAGGAGTGCCCGGGTTTGTTCACGCTAAAATAGTTCAAATACCCCATATACACTTCTTCATAGGATCGGTTTGAGGTATTCTCTACGACCAGTTCTACAAAGAAGAAATCGTCGAAATCCGGATGGCTCCATCCATACGCTGTCCGCGTCATCGTCATCCCGGTTCCGTCTGGCTCGATATTCGTATTGCTGCGCCATCTCGAAATCACGATCTCTTCTGGAAAGTGATCGAACTGGGGCAGCGTATAGGACCCGTTCTCGCGGTAATTATCCACTTCCACAGGCTCTTCGGAAATTGGCTTGAATTGCTCGGTGATCCCGCCGCGGTCCGTGTTGAACCACACGTTGGCGTCCTGGGTATCATACCCCAGCCGGGCTGCTACGATCGGCGGATCTTGACCGTTCCGCAAGCGCAAATTGCCCGATCCAGGCGTCAGATCTGGTACTACCTGCTCCACATCCCCTGTGTTGGATACCGGCCCAGAGGATGTGACATAGGTATTTCCACTCGCATCCCGCGCGAGTATCCACACCCCCTGGCCCTTCGAGTTGTCGTAGTCCTGGTCTCGACCGCCGAAACTGCCCGATGTCGAAGACCCCGTATAAATATACGGATATGTCATCGAACCGTTTTCCCGCGCCACATATCCCTGCGACCCCAGGGCAAATGTTCCGCCCTGTTGTCCTGTGTTGCGAAACGATTCCGACAGCTTTGACCGGTCGATCTGCTTCATTGGCACTGGCTCATCCACCGCCTGAACCCCTGTCACAAATAGTCCAGTCAGAAAAATGCCAGCAAGCGCCTTACCGATTATTCGTTTAAACATAAATTCACTCCTTACTTATGAGGCGCCAGGATCGGGGAGCCTGTTCTGGTTCCCCGATCCACCGGTTTACATGCTCGTGCGCACGCCGAAATAGATCTCGCGAGTGCGATTCGTATAACTGTTCCACTGATCCCAGATCTGGTTGTTGTCCCGCACCACCACTGGCGTGGGCTGGTTTTCTGCCAGACCATACTTCGGTATGTCGTGGAAGAAATTCCACCTGCGGATCGGACGCGGCTTTTTGGCGTTGAACAAATTGGTCGCCTCAAAGAACAGGGTCGGGCGCAATTTTCCAATTCGGAAGCCCTTCTGAATGCCCAGATCCGTGCGGAATGCCGTTGGATTGGTGTACAACAACTGGTTCCTGATCAACTTGTTGGCAGTCGAAGGTGCCGGGGTGGGCTGGCTATAGCGGAAGAATGTACCCGGCTCGATTCGCAGCACCAGGTTCACGTTCAGATCGCTCAGTACCTTGCTTCCGGCCACTTCTGGACCATATCCTTCGGGCGTGGCAAACAAAAATGTGATGCTTCCATCGCCCGTGGCATCGCGCATGTTGGCAGGACCGCGCACAGACCCCACGGTGGCTATACGAGCCGCAATATTTCGCTCGTCGGTCCAGGGGAATCCAACCTGTGCATCCGGCACCTGATTGGCGAATTTTTGGGTAATCCACAATTCCCGGTTGGCGTCGATTTCCTGTTGCACCAGCTGGTTGGCAAACGTGCCAATGGCATCGACTTCGGCACTCGACAGGGGTTGCCAGATGCGCTCACCCGTGGTCTCGTCGATTTCAAATTTGAAGCGATACGCATCTTTGGCCAGGAAGTCCGAATCCACGTACCAGCGGGATACCCACTCCCGACCACCGTAGAAGTTGTTCTGCTCCCAGTACCAGCTCCACGTTGCGCGGAATGAGAAGAAATTGGTGAACCGCTTGCTCACGGCTAATTCCAGACCGCGCGTTTCACCGCTGTACGCGTTCTGATACCAGTGTGCGCGCTTGATCTGCTTCTCTACCGGATCGTGCAAAAACGTGTTGTTCTGCTGGAGATAGTCTTCTGTGCGGCGGTAAAACATCGTCGCATTGGCCGTGTAGTCCGAAACAAAGTTCCAATCTACGCCCACTTCGTAGTTCACCGTACTGCCCGGACGCGAATTCGTCGATCCGCGCTTGGTCGAGCCCATTTCCAGGCCGCCGTAATACTCATAAGAACTGTATCTGTCGTCTGCGTTCAGGTCTTCGGATATACCCCGGCCCGAAGCCACCTGCCAGGTCTGTCCATACATCGAATAGAAAATCGGGAGGACGAAGAACCGGCCATAGGAGAAGTGAATCGCAGACCGCGCGGTAATCGGGTGAGACACCCCAAAGCGCGGCGACAGCTTGAACATATTCAGACCATCATAAGTCGGGAATGACTGCGGATTGTTGGGATAGGGCGTTTGACCCTGCCGCGCCAATGCCGCATCTGCATCGGAAAACCAGCGGTTTTGGGGCAGCACCGACCACACGGGTTCGGGACGTGTCTGACCGCCGTGGTCAAACGCATCCAGGCGCACGCCCACGTTTACGACCATCCCCTCAAACTCCATTTTGTCCTGTACATAAGCTCCAAGCTGGAATGCCTTTCGCGGATAATCCCGGTAGCTGTTCCAGGCCGGGTCGTCGAGACCGCCTGCTCGGCTTAAATCGGCCAGCTTGACGCCGTTCACTGTCGTGGCGGGCACGTAGTCCATCTGACCATCTGCACCCAACCGATTCTGAGCCGATGCATAGTAGTCGTACATTGACCAGACCGAATAACTTCCCGGGTTTCCACGGCTCTGTAACTCCCACTGGTAGGTCTTGAACCACGTTGCTTCGGCTCCTGCCTTAAAGAAATTTCCCTTTGTAACCTGACTGGAGAAATCGAATTTCAAATTGTGGCGCGTCTGACGATTCAATCGGAAGTCCCGAACCGGACGCGGTGTTGCCGTAAACCACCTGTCGTGGTCCCGAACCACATTGAACGTTTCTATAGGAATGTTCGATGAGTCCTGCTCGCTGTCTGATCGCGAGAGACGCAACTCGTACAGGGTGCGCGAAGACAGGGAATGCGTTAAATACGCGTACAACATCGAGTTCCATTCGATCTCTTTGCCCGCACCATCTATATCTATGGGCAAATACAGATCTCGACCGGCTGATAATGCCGACTCTCGCGTATTGCGGAAATTCTGGTTCGTGCCATACACACCACCCACCTTCAGGTTGATATTGGGCTTCACGCCAAAGGTCAGTTTGCCCGTCACCTGATAATTGGGCAAGCCCTGAAGTGCGGGATCGGGACGCTGCACGGGTTGTCGATTTGTCTGCGCGCTCACGTGAAATGAGGCCTTGTCTCCAAGAGGACCGGAAAAGGAGCCTTCAACGCGATGCCCCGATACATCGGTGTAATCGTCCGGCTGGATATGCACCAGGCGTCCCGAATCATCCGCTGTGCCGGGCAATCCATCGGCACCGATATTTTCCTTTTCCTGCAACCAGGCCGGATCGTCCAGGCGGATGCGGCTCTTGCCCGTGCCCTGGTTCAGGTGAATGATCGGATCATAGGCATTGAAGCCGTAATGCCGCTTTCCGGGCACCGTGTATCGATACTCGAAGAATCCGTGGTAGTCTCGGCTACCCTCTCGCGTCACGATATTGATGATCCCGGCGTCCATGTTTCCGTATTCGGCTTCTGGAACACCAGTTACCACAGAGATTTCCTGGATCGATGCGCGGTTCACACCCGTGAACATATTTGCCGCGCGGCGGTCATTATTCACCATCCGCACACCGTCAACAGTATAGGTGAGTGAAATGGGCTTTGGCGTTGTCGTGTACCAGCCCGCACGGCGTTCGCCTTCGTCCATTTGAAAGTTGCCCTGCCGCACTGACCGTCCGTCTTTCTGTACGCCCGGCTGCAAGCCCGCCCACGCCCGAGCATCTTTGACCACGGGCTGCAAGTCGATCTCGTCAGCCGTTACATAGTATTTGCTCGCGGTCTTGTCCGGCTCTACGGGTGGACGCTCTGCCGTTACGATCAGTTCTTCGGCTTCCAGCGCTGTCTCGGTGAGGCTGAAATCCACTGTGGAGGTATAACCCACCACCACTTTTACATCTTGCTGTACGACCTTCTGGTATCCCACCAGCGAGGCTTCCATGCTGTGTGTTCCCGGCAGAACCAGCAAGATGATATAATAGCCTTCTGCATCTGCTGTCGCGCCCCGGTTCGTTCCCGTGATCACGACGTTGGCACCGGGCAATGGATCGCCTTTTGTATCCATTACCCTGCCCGCTATTTTACCCGTTGTTGCCGCCTGTGCCCAGTCCTGCACACCGAGGACACAAACCAGCAAAACGGACAAAAATGCTAACTTTCTTATCATCTCTATGCCTCCTTAATAAAGGGTTGTTCGTTATACTTACATCACATAGTACTTGACCGAAAGTCCGATCTCGAAATAGTGTAGCGGAAAGGTCCGCGCGACGCCATAAGACTCCATCTGGCGCAGTTCCCCGATCAGCAAGTTCCACCGCGCTCGCGCATCCACTGCTGCGCGGTCACTGGCCAATACCTCTATACCTAAACCCACGTTGAGCCCCCACGCCACATCCGTATCGTCAAATGGCGCCAGTTCCAATGTCGTATCGATCCCGGTGCCCAGGTTCGGTTGGCCTGCAAAGATCAGGCCCGATACCGAATTTTTGTAGTGGTAAAATCCACCGCCATAGGCGATGAAGGGACCTCCGGTCACGCCATCCGAACCACCTGTTCGCTCTTTCAGGTGATACAGGCCGTTGATGGTAAACGCATTGACCGTCATGTAATTGCGCGCCAGCGGACTTGTGATTTTCTGCCACTCTTCCGGCTTGTCTTCGGGCCAGTAAAAGGTGGCGTCTTGGATTTTGCCGGGGTCAAAGCGCGTGCGGTGAAATTCCACCTCTAAGGTGTTGCGCGCATTTCGCGCATAGGTGAAATACAGCCCGAATGCTTCCTGTGCGCGGAAACGATCACTCATGCCGAACACGGGAAAGTTGAAGTTTCCGCTCAATCCCAGGCCGACTTTCCCCACCACGCCCGTGTCCTGCTCGTGGGCATCGCCATGGCTATTGCCCGGAAGCGCGAAGAACATCAAACAAACTGCGGAAATTATCACTCGTTTCATACGCGACCCTCCTTGTGAATGGCCCACTCAATGCGAGTGGGGGTAATTGTTGAGGAATATTATTTTCATAGCTAATAAAAGTATGCCTTAATGATAAATTTTAATAATAATATTGATAATAGTAAGTATTAGCTTACTAAAATTTAAAACGCCTGTACTCAGATGTCAAGCGGTTTCGATACAAAAAATTCTGCCATTTGGCAGAATGGGCATCAAGGCTGTTTTAAACAGCGTTCATATATAGCCTACAAACGTTGCGAAAAGAGGATTATACGTAAGGCATGAGGCTTTTGAGGTGGGATACAGAGCGGAAGACGGACTCGCCCCTGTATGTGATGAGTTTAACTGATGGGTTTTTGTAACATCATTTTTGTGATAGATTATTTGAATTACTAAATCTCAACGAATCCCAAAGGTCGTTTTTTTCCTCACTTGCACGCCGCTTACCAAATCTTCTACAGTGACCTGCACTTCATGGTCGCCTTTTCCGGCTCCGTCGAGATTCAATTCCACATAAGAGAGACCGTCTGTGGTATTTCCGATCTGGTCGTAGGTCACGCTCACGCCCTGTTGCCTCTCTTCTTTTCCCAGCAGACGACCCAGTCCGGCCAGTACGCGGGCACTCCGGCTCTTCTGATCTTTGGATTGGATGTCATAGGTCACGCGGTAATGCGTTTGTCCAAATTCATCTCTGCTCAGATGATAGATTTCAAAATAGAGAAAGGCCGGATGTTTTTCCGGGAATGCCCATACCGACATGGGCATTATGTTCAATCCTTGCTTGACAAAAACACCTTCTGACGGTGTCTCGTCTGAGATTGACCAGGCCAGTTCGATGTCGCTCAAGTTCAAGTCGGCTGTGGAATAGTCTTCCAATATTATCTGTTGTTGGTATATCTGAAACCGCCGCGTTTCCGCCTCCCGGACCCGCAGGCCGAGTTCATAGGTTCCCGGCGGTGCTTCTATGGCGGCCATATCCAGTACCAGATTTTGCCATCCCCGAGATGTATCGACTGAGGTTTGTAAAAAGGTTTCATCGAGGAAAAATTTCCGTTCGTCCCGGTAGGTTTGATCCACTGCGGGATCTGTTAGTGCCGCACTGCGCATGACCCATGTGCCCTCTTGCTTTTTGAGCAGCGAATCCGGCGGGATGCCGCTGTAGATTTCCAGGCGCGTGCGACCGTTTTTTCCCTTAAAACTGGCCGTGCGGTACCAGAAATCCAAAGGCTGAGCACCCCGGGCAAAGTCGTGAAAGTCGGGTATCCGTCCGGCCATTTTGTTTAGTACCAGTTCTGGAGAATGGTACAGAAAATCCGTGAGGTCCCGCACGGCGACATAGCGCTCTTTTAATTCGTTGGGTACATGCGTGGGCACGGGTGCAAACTCGAAATTGCCCTGAAAATACTCGTCGGTAAATGTGACCTCCAGGCCCTCCGCGACCATGGTATATACCCAGGATTCCCAGGGTACAATGCTGGCGTCTTCGCGGTTGGTCACTGGCATGAATAAGCCCATCGCCTGCTCGACAAACCGCTCCTGGCGCACCCGCGATGGCGAGAAGCTCAAATCACCCGTGTTCACATCGCCCAGTGCGGCGAGGGTTTGTTCTTGATCCACAATTCGGTTTACCTGGTCGCCTTCACCTGCGTCGGCAGCTTCCACTCGTTCCGACAATTCGGTGCGCTCGGCATCCTGGGCGTCTTCCAGCAAAAATATGAGTTGGATCTCGTCCGAGGTTAAACCCAGGTCCTGTGGATCGGGTGCTTTGGTGCTGAAAGCCCGGTTGCTGCGAACGGGATATACCGGTCCTGTGAAAAATTCGCCCACGGCATCCGGTCCGTAGAGATCTACAGCCATGCGCTCTTTGATGCGCTGTGCCTTGGCCGGCATGTCGGCATTCAGGCGGTCGGATGTTGAGCGATAATCGGGTTCGCCGTACCGGATGTACACTTCGCCCCGACGATCCCAGGGATAGATCGCTTTTGAAAAGTGCGTACGCGCGTGCCAGACCCGGCAGTAGTGTTCTGCCTGGCGCAAAAATCCACCGGATACGCGCGATAGGTCGTGCCGGATCCAGAAGCGGCGCAGAAATGCTTCTCGCTCTATAGCCGATGTGACTCTGGCGTAGGATTCCAGTTCGGGTATGGAGGCCAATAGAGAAATATCCCGGTAGAGTGCTGCTTCGGCGGCATCGAGAAGCGCGATATAATTGCGAAAGATGCGTACGGCCCGTTCGCCATCGCCTTCATAGAGAAAGACCTGGGCTATCAGAGGTAAAAAACGACGTGATTCTACTGCCTCATCTAAATGAGTCAACAGGTCTCGCAATTCGGCGAAGCGTTCTCTCATGGCATAAATCACGCCCAACTGATAGGCTACGTCCAGGTCTTCGGGGGCCTGTCGCACACTGCGCTCGTACAGGTTGATCACCCGATCCCATTCGTCCTTTTTTTTGTGGTGTTCCGCCATGATTTTGCAGGCTATGACATCCGTCGAGTCCCGCTCAAGTGCTCGTTCAGAAGCCCGTTTCAAAGACCGATCCTCTTGCAGGAGTCGCACAAGGCCGAGGTGATAGAGAATTTTCTGCGATTGGGGCGCGAGAGCGATGGCTTTTTCAAAATGTGCTCTGGCTCCGTGGATGTCTTCCTTCTGGTAGAGCGCGATGAGTCCCAGTCCGTCATGCGCTTCTGAGAGATCTGGATTTAAGCTCAGTGCCTTTTCAAATGCCTGCCTGGCTTTTTTCCATTGCTTTTTTCGCTCGCGGGATTCCAGATATGCCGTACCCAGGCGAGCGTAGCCTTCGGCCAATTCCGGATCCAGGCGCACAGCTTCTTGCAACAGGTCTATTGCGTGCCGCGCACTGTCCATCTCAATCCGCACATCAGCAGCCAGCATCAGAGAATCTGATCGGGTCATCAGGGTTATGAAGGGCTGTTCTGCCTGTGCTTTGCCTGCAATCAGGACGAGGTATATGGGAATCAGTCGAATTGCAAAAAACCGAACGCATTTTTTCATAGTGTCCTCACTCGATCTCGTCGGGTGTTTCCAGTTTAAAGGTCGCTGCTTTGGTCACTTTTTGCCCGTCTCTGCGATCTATTGCAGCTACCTCGATGATGTATTCCCCCGGCTCGGAACCAGATAGGTCAAGTGCCAGATAGTTGACCACGTTGTCGGCATCGCCTGTCTGATCATAAGAAATCGCAATTTGTTCTTCGTTCTGGTCTATGCCTGCCAGTTTTTCCAGGCCACCGAGTACTTTTGCGCCAAACGACTGTCCAGAACGCGGCTTCAAGCGGTAGGATATCTGGTAGTCTGTCTGTCCGAATGCATCCTGACTCAAGCCGTAAATTTCGTAGTAAAGATAGATTAGATGCCGCTGTGTATAATGCCGCGTGGCCAGTGGAATGACTTCCAAATTCTGTTTGACAAAATGTCCTTCTCCGGTGGTCTGTTCAATTGAAGCCGCCATTTCGATATCGCTCAGCCAGAGTCTGCCCTGCCGATAAGACGGGACCCGCAAGGGCATGCCATAGACCTGCGTGCGTCCAGACCGCTCTTCGATGGCTTGCACGGCGAGGTAGTACGATCCAGGTTTTACATCCATTGCGATTATATCGGGAATGATCCCGGTTTTTCCATCTACCCGCAGTACTACTCGTTTTGCGGCTTTGAATACCGGGTCGCCTTTTGCGTTGTAGAGAACAGCACCCCGGTTTATCCGAACATCCCCGCCATCTCGCGTCAATGTGGAGGCGGGAAATCCGTAGTAGATCTCCACGCGCGTGCTGTCGCCCAGTCCTCGAAATGTGGCGGGATAAGCCGCGTAATATAGCGGTTCGGCGAGAAATGCCGGTACATAGATCTCTCTGGGAGCCTGGCTTATAATTTGTTCGGGAATGAGAGGCCCCCACAGGTGGCGCATTTTGGCCGTCATTTCCCCAGGTAATACGGCGTAATCAAAAACGCCATCGGGCGCACCTGGTACCTGGCGAAACGCGATTTCCACACCTTCTCCCAATCCGGGATAGATCCAGTATTCCCACGCCCGGCGATCCTGGATAGGAAAGATGGGGCGTCCCAGGAACGCACCCAGGCCCCCCATGGCCATCGCCGATTCGGCTCGTTTTCGAATCTGTTCACTTTTCTGATTTCGCTCGGATGATCGGTTGTATAGCCGCTGGAACTGCCTTTCCAGTTGGCGTTGTGCCTGTTCTGCGCCAGCTCCACGGTAGGTCACATTGGCGCTGTCGCCATCAGCGGCGTAATCCGATAGCAGTATTTCGGCTGCCCAATCTACGCGGTCTAATAGCCGCTGTTTGATATCCCAGTCTTCGGGATGGGATTCGCGCCGTCGATCCCTGGACGCGCTTTTGTGGGATGGCGTGCCGTAGCGCACATAGACTTCGCCCCGTCGGTCCCACGGAAAAACCGCTGTCCCGAAGTGCTCCCGCGCATAAGCTACCCGGCGGAAGTGTTCGACTTTCCGCTCGTTGACGTCTGTAATGGGCGTGGGATCTCGGCGTTTCCAGAATTGTTGCAGAAGTACTTTTCGGTCCTTTGCCTCCTTAAGTGCCTCTGTTTCCCTTTCTGAGGCGAGTATAGAAATATCTTCATAAGGCATCCGCTCTCTGACATTCAGGCCTGCCAGATAGGTCTCAAAGAGGGTTTCGGCTTTTTTGTAATCTTTCCGTTCCAGATAGACTTCGGCCAGTTCCAGCATGTATTGCCGCTGGTTTGTGCCCTGCGTCTGCATGAGCCGCGACAGGGTGCGCGCGGCCTGGTCCGTGCGAGATAGGGTGCGGTAGAGTTGCCCCAGTCGCCACATGGCGTCTTTGTGTGCGGGATTGACCGCCAGTTGTTTTTCGTAAAATTCAATGGCGTCGTCTTTTTTTAGCAGATCGTATTCATACATAAAGCCCAGGCGGTAATACGCATCTGGATGGTCTGGATCCATTTCGACCACCTGTTCAAAAGCTCTGATGGCATCGCGATTCATGAGGTTCAGATGCGTCAGGCCAATGTGGTATTGGGCTTCTACATAGTCGGGCTTTTCGGCCAGGGCGCGGCAAAAGTAATCAATGGCACGCACCCACTGGCCTTTCTCACGGGCATAGACCAGGCCCATGCCAAAGTAGGCTTCGGGCATTTTTCGCTGGTATTTTTCTGCGTTTCGAAAGGCTTTTCTGGCTTTGCCAAGCTGATTCTGGGTCAGATACACATGTCCCAATCCACAGTGGGTTGGGGCGTGTTTTTTGTTTGTTTTTAGAGATTGCTCAAACAAAATTTTTGCGCGGTCTATTTCTCCTGCTTTGAGTGCCTGATTGCCCTGTAGATAGAGAGAATCCGCAGGAGAAGTATCCGCCAGGACTGGTGCAACAGTCCAGAATATTCCAAAGATCAGGGCGAGTGCAATGCGCCCGATATGCCAGCCTATTTTCGACATGCTCAATCGCCTGTATATCTACTTTGTCAGCGGTCCCGTGGGTGCCTCTTTGCTGTAGAGCGCGCTTCCTCGCTCGTAGGATACTGCCACCTGTCCGTTTTCTACCTGCAATCGGGGTACATTATTTGTGCCGACATCGCGGTCCGGTCCTCTCATTACAGCGAGTTGTGCATCGCTCATGCCCGCTATCAGGTCGCCCCACCGGCTCTCTGGATGTACCATGTCGCCTCCGCTGCGGTGGAAGTTTCGGGATGTGTATTTGATCAGGATGCCCCGTCTCGATATGGGGTTTTTCCAGGCGAGCGCACCGTGGGTCGTCGCCCCATCCCCAAAAAAGAGCACGTCACCCGCCTTCATCACTGGCTGTACCACAAGCCCCATGTCGTCGTCGCAGGTGCGAATGCCCGGCGGCATGGGATAAAACGCTTTGTGGGAGCCGGGTACACAGGCGAACCCTCCCAGACCGGGTTCCACGTCTCGCAGTTGCCAGGCTACGGTTACTGCCTGATCGTAACTGCGCCCGTTTTGAAACACATAGCCCATCGGCGGATAGAGCGGTTCGTTGTTGCTGTGCAGCGAGTGTCCGCTGCCGCCCAGGACTGAGCAAAATGCCGTGGCGCCTCCGCAACGCCCTCCGCTGGCGCCCATCCAGTTCAAGCGATGCTCGACTACTGGATGTGCAATCATTTGCCGGAATGGTTCGCAATACGGTTCTGGCAGTTCGAGCAATCCCGACAAGAGAGGTCGTCCTGTGCCAGCCAGGCTTTTTGAGCCTCGGGCGAGTTCTTCGCCGACTACAATGCGGTCTTCAAATTTGTCGATGGTCTCGTTGGCCGCTGCCAGCCATTCTTCGTCCATTACGCCGCGGAGTACCAGATATCCGTTCAAGTCCCAGAAATAGAATTCTTTGTAATCAATTTCCGAGTCCGGGTCCAGTTTGTAAATTGAGGGATGAAATACCTCGCGCGTTTCGTCCATCTTTACCGTTTTTCCATCCGTGACAATGGTCGGTGCAGGTGTGGTGGATTTGTAACCCGGCTTATAAAGCGATGCGCGCTGTTCTTCACTTAGCGAATCGTGCCATTCTGGGTGCGGCTCTTCCTCAGTCATTGAACCTGTTCCGGCAGATCGGATCACGCCTCGGCCCACGTATTCATAAGATAGCAGTCGCTGCTGTCCAGCTCCCTGCCACGGGCGCATGCCCTGTAATGCGGATAGTGCTACTATCAGCAAGTCCCCCGCTTTCAGAACGGGCTGGTGTGTCAATCCCATGTCGTCTTCGCCCGTGGTTATGTCTTCTGGCGATGCCACATTGCTTTTGTGTGAGCAGGGGAGCAGTACGAAGCCGCCATCTCCTTCGTTCACGTCTTCCAGTGCCCAGATTACGCGCACGCCTTCGCAATAACGCCGACCGTTCTGGTGGTAATACGCAATGCCCGGCATTCTCGGTTCATTGCCGCCTATTAGTGGTGCTGTGGTATCACAGGTCTCATCGCACAAGATTTTAGGCTCGCGGTCCAGGCGGAAGCCGATTCCTACAATTTGATTGAGATACCACACGAGGTGCGGATGGACGAGTAGTTCTCGGAATGGTTCTTTTAATTCGCCATCCCATCCCAACATGTCCGATAGTTGACCGGCTTTGTCAATGGTCTGGTTCAGTTGTTCGACTTCGCCGCGGTTCAATACGCCCGGTACATGAAGGTAGCCAGCTATATCAAAACAGTAATTTTCTTCGTTGCTCATGAGTTCCTGATCCATTATATCCCCCTCAGGTTGGAAAGCTTATTGACAAAACAGAGAGCCAATCATTAATCAGTCTAAAACATGTGTTAAATTATATTAAAAAACAAGAAAAATACAGTCTTAAAACAAAAAAAGCCCGTTCTAATCGGGCACTTTTGCGATGTAAATATAGTAGATGTACTCTACGGCGGGCGCCGCGGTGGTATTGGTTGGATAATTTTTCTCTGTTCGGGGGTCAGTCGCGCCAATAATCCGTCCGATGGGACGTAGTGAAATCGCGTGCGGATGAATCGCGGGGAATACCGATAAACTACGGTGCGGCGATAGCCTTTGTTCGTGCGTTCGGCTGATCCATGTGCGACCGAATCTGTGAAAAATAACGCGTCGCCCGCTTTCATGTACATTTCTTTCATGCCTGCAGCAGTTCCAGCGGGTTCTGTGCCAGAACTCACCACGCCCTTGTCATCTACAAGCAATCTGGGATGCACTTCTGTGCTTTTATGGCTGCCGGGTACGAGGACTGTTGGTCCATCTCCTGGTTCTATATCCGTCAATGCGATCAGCACGTTGATCTGACCCACCATCCACGCGCCTGTGTTGTGGTGCCGAAAGGTGAAATAGCACCGGGGTGCGTGACCGCCACTGTGGATATAGATAAATCCGCCGGGTCCGCGTACAGTTAAAAAGTTTTCGTGGATTGAGATGCCGTTTACTTCGTCGTTGATGTAGCGTTTGGCCAGGTCAATCCAGGATGGATGATTGATTAATCGCTCGAATACCGGTCCGGCTTCGATGATGTTCTGAAAGTTCAATCCGTCTTTTTCGCGGTAGGTATGCGTTTCCACATGGCCGATCCACGCACCCGAACCGTCACCTGCACCCCGACGCCTTTTGCCATGCACGTATTCCCAATGGTCATCTACCCATTGGTTCATTTCGCACACTTCCTCCTGAGATACCGCGTTTTTCAGGTGCAGATAGCCGTGCAAGTCAAATAAATAATCCTGTAATTGCTGGTCTGAATTACCCATAGGCACCTTTCTCGTGCCGTCCCAATAACCGCTGCATTCGCGCGCTGGTTCCTGTCCAGACGTATTCTGGCATTCGATAGTCGATAAATGGATATAATCGCTGTGCGATAATTCGCTGGCTGTACACGACGGAGCCTACATAGCGCACTTGATCGGATTTGTTTTGCGATCCCCGATGCCACACTTGATTGTGGAACATGCACAGATCACCCGGGTCGCCGATCATGGATACGGGTCCCTGTCCATCAAACTCGGGGGCTTCTGTTTTGTCCGGTCGCCTGCCCGCATAATGGCTGCCGGGCACCACTTCTGTGACGCCGTATTCGATGGCGTCGGCCCGGCTCAGGGGGAATAATACGTTTAACACAAAACACGGCAATGGGATTTTTTTGTTGTGCCGAGGGACATTGTCTGGCAATGGAAAGTGTATGCGGTCATCCAGATGCCATCCGCCACCCTGACCGGGTTCGTAACGCAGGGCGTTTTGCGACATCATGTGGCAATCATCACCCAGGATTGCCTCTGATAGGCTTACATAAGGCTCCCGCGCAATCAGGTCCCGGAAGTTGATGTCATACTCGAACATCCGCATCATGCTGATGCCCCGAATGTGGTCTCCTTCCTCTTCGTGCATTTTGGGGTCCTGATATTTTCGCTCCATTGTCTCCCGCAATGTCAGTACTTCTTTTTCGTTTAATACGCCTTTTAAGAACAGATATCCATCCCGCTGAAATTGTGCGACCAGATCCCGGGTTTTGTCTGGGCTATAAGGTTTGGCGTTTTTGTCGATTACGCTGTTTGTGGTGTACATTGTCACCTCACTATTTCATTAATCCCAATATGTCCTCATACACGGCAAGGCCACCAAAATAGGTAAAGGCGAGGCCCGAGATTATATTGAGCGCGACGAGGAACCAGCCCATTTGCAATGGGGGTGGGACGTATTTGCGGTCGATATAGATCATCGCAAAGCACCAGGGTCCAGCGAGGAGTACCCCGGTGATGTGTAGAGGGATTGTCATAATTGAAATTGGGTTCCAGCCTACGCCATTCGGGTCCTGGGTGGCTGTCCACCAGGCGTATAGAACGAGTGCGCTACCCGCAATAGCGGTGTATCCCAGTGTCCATTTTCGCACGTTGTTCAATGATAGGTCGCGCCATTTGGGGGTTATTGCGCGTATGCTTTCATGCGCCGTGCGGACGTATAGTTCATACGCGCCGTACACGGTGCCAAAAATTGCGAAGAATACGCCGAGCTTGTACAATCCCGCGAGGAATGCTTTGACGCCCGCGCTTTCGTGCAATGCGGTTAAAAATACGACCTGGTGATTGTAGAGGTCCATACCGGACGGTACGATTTCTCGCGGATGCAAGAGGGCGGCTCCTAAAATCAAAAAGGCTGCTGTGAACAATAATACGCTGGCAAATGATACGAGTGTATCGACCAGCGGTGCTTTTAACCACGCCTTGCCCAATTCGAGATTTTCTGGGGATTCCGAGATCGTTTCTTCATCATTGCTGCGTCGGCCAATCATTCCCCACACCTTTTCGCGCAACATGCCCACATATCCCACATAGTCCTGTACCCCGCCGCCGATTACGCCCATGTACGCGACCATTTCGACGATTAATGTTCGGTCTGCAAATAGCGGATTGCGGGATACCCATTCTGGATATACCGGGAATGTGGGTACTACTGCACCCATTAGCGCGGCAACCCAATCGGGATTTGCCGCGACGGTTGCGATTAACATGATCAGCAGCATCAATCCCACGAGTGAGGTCTGTGCCTTTTCCAACAGGCCATAACTCTGTTTCAGGGTTAGCAGAATTAAAAATGCGATAAATATCAGGGCGATTAAATGCGGATACCGCGCCGGGTCGTCAAATAATATCCACGACGAGATCGTGCCGAGCATGATGGGCAAGCTGGATAAATAAAATGGGAAGCTCACGACCATTACCACGCCTACAAATGCTGGGAATAATCCTCTTGGACCGGGCAGTTGTGCCCAGCGCTCCATGGGGTGCTCGCCAGTTAGTGTCATATATCGCGCTGCGGAATACACTTGAACGACTTTTGTGATGCAAAATAGGCTAAATGCCCAGAACATCGCGTAGCCAAAGATCGCCCCGCTGCGCGATGCCCACACGGTTTCTCCGCTGCCGATGGTTACCGATGCGATAATCGCGCCTGGTCCGAAGAATTTCAAAAAATCGCCGATCTTCCGCGAGCGCAATGCCGCTGCCAGTTCTGGAAATTCCAGTTTTTTTGATTCTGTCATGATTTCTCCCATTGAAAAACCCCAGTCCAACCGATCTTACGGAGGACTGGGGCTGGAAGGTGTGGTATTATTTTACGGCGATGGGATTTCCGGGGGAACCCGTTCCGCCTTTCAGGCGCAATGGCGAAAATACAAATGCAAATTCATATACCTGATCTTTTGCCAGTTCTTCCAGGTCCAGGTTTTCTAATATGTAAATTCCATGCTGGGCGATGAGCAACTGATGTACGGGAAAAGCCAGTGTGCCATCCTCACCGGGTACGACTTCCAGGCCCCATGTATCGCATGCGACCATCGCAATTTTTTGATCTACCAGCCACTGGCCCACAGCCATTCCAATACCCGGCTGGCCTTTATTGAATGTCTCGTTGTCTTTCATCCACAGGGTGCCGTGTCCGGTGCGGAAGATTACCACATCGCCCTCTCCCACCGATACATTTTGTTTTTTTAGCGCGCCCTCGGTATCGGCTACTGTGATTACGTATCCGACCTCTAATCGCTCGACGCCTTTGTATCCGGCCACATCGATCAGCACGCCGCGCGTGAAGAATGTCCCTACCTTTTCCACGCCCAATTTTTCCAGACCATAAGGTTTGCTGAAGTTCGAGCCTTTGAAGCCATTGTAATACACATCCTCGTTTCCTACCCGCGTGCCAATATGCCCCAATCCATCGAATTGTGTACCGATTTGACCGATTTCGCCACTGAACATTTCATCGTGCCACACGAGTTGGTTCTCACCGAGCGGTCCACCACTTGGGTTGCCCACGATTGTCAAACTGTAATGCCGGGAACCAAATAGCGGTATTCCGTGTTCATATACTTTTCCCAATTGGTAGATTTTGCCGGTTTTGATCAATTTGGTCGCTTCCATCACTTTGGTAGGTGTCAACCGGTTCGCGGCACCCCGTTCATCTTCGGGACCCCACTCCGATGTCGATTGCTGGGCATATACTGGCACCAGCATCAAATTGACCAGTAGTGTTATAAACAGTATGCGTTTCACGATTTCCCTCCTTTGAGATCGCAGATTACACGGATTATGGGATTGCACAGATTAAAGCCAGCTCTATGATATTCCTCAGATAATACAGCAGTCAGCCCACCCAGTCCCCGGTCTTTTACGTCTTACATCTTTGTGTCTTCGTGTCTTCGTGTGAGGCCCTTTCACCTCTTACCTTTTACGCCTTACCGCTTCTCATATAGCGCGATGCTTACCTGTGTGCCGGGGAATAGTGCGGATGGATACACCCACATGTCGTCTTCTCGAATGTACACCCGTTCATCTCCCGAGCGAATATGTAAACGCCCGCTGTTTTCCTGACAGATTTGTTTGACGATGTATAGACCGAGTCCCCGCGTATTGCCCCGCGAGACGGTTTTTTGGATCGCCATTTTTATTGCCTGGCCGTGCGACCAATGCGCTGTATCGTGTCCTGTTGACAGGCTCTCTCGAATGCCAATGCCCAGGTCGCATACGCCGATGATCGCAAATTTTCTGTTCAATCTGTGATTGGTATAGCGTTGTGCGACTACAAACCCTTTATCCCCGCTGTGGTCCAGGATATTGTGACACAATTCGGCTACGACATTTTTAAATCCCGTAATTTCCCGCACGGTATAGTGCAGTTCTTCACTCAAGATGGTGCCAACCCGTGATTCAATTACGCTCAGAACTTGCTCGATATCGCTCCGCTGTTCAATGGTCGTAATTTCCAGCAGGCTTTCGTTTCGGATTCGCGGCTGTCCCGTTTGCGGTACGCGCGCTACTGTCACATAAGACATCAGCGCGTCAAATACTTTCATGCGGGTCAAATAACGCTCGACGTCTGAATTTTCGGGCAGTCGGCAGGTAATATCCCAGTATTTGGCACTCAGATGTCGGCCTATCAAACACAACATCCCCATCCCATAGGGATCGACAAAACCCAATTTTGACAGATCCAGAACGATGTTGTCTTCATCTCGCTGTGACGCGAATGCTCCGAGGTCGCGCAGCACATTGTCACACGAGACAGCCGATAAATTCTGTTCCGCTATCGCCAGCGTGTTGTTAGTCATGTGATCGTTTAGTTGCGTACGCGGAATATAGCTCGGCGTTTGACGAGTTTTTTGATCTGCAAATCCGTTACGGCGACTTCGAGTTTATAGACGCCGCGGGGCATTTTGGACAGGTCGATTTCCAGGAAGGTGAAGTCGTCGGATTTGTCGCCTGCATATACCGAACTGATCGATGTGCGGCTTTGCTGACCGGCTCGGCGCAGGTCTTCGACTGATTCGGCCATCAAATTGCGTTCAGCTGGCATGTATTGCACTCCAAAATCCACGGTTTGGGCTTTGATATTTTCTTCACCGCCAGTCATAGCATCGCCCACCAGGTCATCCTGATCTTGCATTTCGCCTTCGGCAGTTTCGACATCCGTGCCGTCGAGCGCGTCGCCTGCGGCGAGAATATCACTGCTGGAGCGATCATCTTCTATTTCTGCTTGTGCCAGTTCTTCAGCGGTTGGCACGATCAGCAGTCCGCGCACTTTTTTCAGGGCTATGGCACCGAACATCGCGGGATTGACTTCCTGCTGATCGGGAACGCCGATGGTGTAGGTGATTTCATATTGGGTGCGCCCAAATTCGTCTTTTTTCAGGTTGTAGATTTCCAGATATACAGATGCCAATTCCCCGGTGCGATACGCGCGGAGAGGATTGGGTGCAATGCGGAGATCCATTCGCGTTTCGGGAAAGGGTTTGACCCGTTCAATTTTCTTGGCGAGTAGCAGATCGCTCATATCCAGGCGCGATTCGGATACGGACAAAAGGCGTTCTGTGCGGAATGTGCCGATGGAGCCGCTGTTTCTGTCTCCCACTTCGACCACGATATTATACGTGCCCTGGGGAAGTGTCATGGCGCGTTGGCTCAACAAATACTGCGGGGCATTGCCCCCTTTGGGTTTTTCTTGCGCAATTGGTCGCACATTGCGGTAGATGTCCCGCCACCGGTAATCGAACATAAACAATCCTTCATCCATGACGATCACCCGGTCGTCATTTGCTTTTAATTTGCCCGTGGGAATGGCGTATGCGATTTCCATGCGCATATTTTTGCCCGAGCGGAAGGCGGTAATCTGGTGTGGCATGGAGTATTTTCTGTTTTGAAAGGGATCGACAAATCGCGCTTCTTTTTCTTTGAATGCCGCGCGATTTTGTATTTCAAAATACTCTTCGCGCATTTTGTCGCTCGCCCATTGCGGGTTAGTAGATTTTCTGAAGAGCGTTTGCGCTACCTGTGTTGCATCCACATTGCGCGTTCTCATCGCGTTGGGGTCTCCACCTATGACATCCACCGTGGTGCTGGGTCCCACTTCGCCTGCAAATCCCCAACCGTCAACGCCGTTCACACTTTGAAATGTGAACCTGTATCCGCCGTAATACCAGGTTTCTTTGAACAGGGGAAATACGCCCGTTGTGCGGCGCTGATATTTTCCGTATTTGATATAGGTTTGTCCGCGAATGGTTTTCCAGCCTTCGATGTTCCGCGCGGGTACGCTAAAGCGCAGATTTGCATAGGCTACGCGGCCGTAGTGTTCCATGCGCCGCTCGTTGTGGTCAGTCAGAAATAGAGGGTCGTTCTTGTTCCAGAATTGCGTCAATGCCGCAGAGTCCTCCCACTCGCCATCGTCGCCTACTCGCATGGCTTTTGCGATGCGCGCACTGTCTTCTTTTGACGCGATGAGATCCACGGATTCCATCATTTTGCGCTGTTCGGGTTCCATTGCTGCGATGGCTTTTTCATACAATTTGTTCGCCTCTAAAAGTTCTCCTTGAAGCTGGTGCGAATAAGCCAAAAACAACTGCGAGTTGGTATCGCCAGGGAATCTTCGCATCATCCGCCGCATCACCCGTTGCATGGCGGGGATTCTTCTGTGTTCCAGATGAGCGAGTCCCAATAGATAATAGGAGTCCTGATAGTCTGGATCGATCTCCAGGCTTTTTTCAAATAGCATCACGGCCTGGTCGTATTCGTTTTTGGCAAAAGTTCGAATGGCTCGCCGCTGTGGTATTACCCGGTCGCGCGTGATCATGTATTCGCCGAATACATGGCGGCCAGCATCGTAGGCTGCTTCGCCTGCATTGGGAAATTTTTCAATGACTTTTTCGTAATGCGCCTTTGCTTCGCGCTGAAATCCCCTGTTCCACAACGCTTCGCCGTGCAAGAGTTGATATTGCAAATTTTCAGGTTCAATCCGAATCGCCTTTTCGCTCGCTTCTACTGCGCGGCGTCGAAATTCGGGCGTGTCCAGGCGAATGTAGAGGCGTGTCAGTTGTGCAAGTGCAGGGGCGTATTTGCTGTTTTTCTTGAGCACTTGCTTGAATTCTTCCACGCTTTCTTTGGGTTCAATCTCATTCATGCGCGAAAGTGCGGCGTGATATAGTGAATCTACTTCGCTTTCTGCGGTCCATACCGGTGCTGCGAGCAGGCAGGTGAGGATCAAAAGCGAGAGGGCTTTCATGGCGGTCTCCTTGTGAAGAGGTTTGCTGCGAGGGATCTTAAAATCTATAAAATGTTTTTGCATTTTCGTATAGAATTTTGCCCAGCAATGCGTCCGACAATCCCCTGGGAATTGCGTCTATCGGTGTGTCGAAATGATAGTGTGGATAGTCTGTGGAAAACATCAGCATGTCATCCGAGTCCAGGTGTCCTATGATTTGCAATAGATATTCGGCTTCGGGCGGAGCGTCCAGGGGCTGTAGCGTCATCCGAATGTGTTCGCGGATGTATTCCGACGGTGGGCGTTTGACCCACGGGATATCGCGTCGCAGGCCTTTCCATTCTTTATCCATGCGCCACATCCATGCGGGCATCCAGGTCCAGCCACCTTCGATGAGTACCACGCGCAATTCTGGAAACCGATCAAACGCGCCTTCTACAACGAGGCTCATAACTTGCGACTGAAATATTTGCGCCATACCGACCATTTCTTCGGCGTAGGTCGCAGGCCAACCAACAGGCGTGGGCGGTAAGCTCGATGCACCGCCGTAGTGTATCCCGATGGCGAGGTCGCGTTTTACCGCGGCTTCGAATAATGGGTCATACACGCGCTTGCCATAAGGTTGATAGGATCTGACTGGCACAATGACCTGTACAAAGCCCGGGTGATCGCCGAATCGTTCGATCTCTCTCGCGGCGAGTACTGGATTTTGACTGGGCACCACGAGGGAGGCGTGCAATCGAACGTCTTTGTTTAGCCACGCGTCGATTTGCCACTGGTTGATTGCCGTTGCAAGCGATACAGATAAGTCTTCGTTGTGTACGCTTTGCACGCGGTAAGCGCAGGTTAAGATCCCGATTTCGACATCCCAGACGTCCAGTGCCTGTTCTTTTAGCAATTCAAAATCAGATCCAGGTGGACCATTTTTCGGCTTTGTCCCTTTTCGCGCAGATGTAGGTGCCCGAGCGGGATAATCACTCGCATTGGGTCCCACAAATGCCGATTCGTCGATGTACGCAACCCAGTGTTCTTCCAGATATGGAATCAGCGTTTTCAAACTGGGCAGTTCATTGTGAATATCACAATCGATGATGGGGTGATAAAAGGGATTGTCAGGTGTATTGCGCGGCATAGTTAATATCCCGCACTGCGGCAATACTGATACATTTTGGCACTTCGAGTCGCTTCATTTATCGCGTCTTCGCCCTCGTAAATCGGCGCGCCCGGGCAGGCTGTTACCCACCGGTCGTATCCCGTATCTTCAAGTACGTTTGCCAGATCTGGGAAATCCAGGGCTTCACCGACGCCTACAGAGACCCATGCGGGCGTAAATCGCCCCTCTTCATCCCGCGTAATATTCTCATCTGCCCAATCTTGCAAATGTACGTAATTGAGCTGGTCTTGAAAGTCGCGCAACGATTGCGCGGCGTCATAGTCCCAGAGTTGTGCGTGCGATACGTCGATGCACAGTTTCGCTTTTTCGAGGTGTTGCATATACAACGTCCAGTCTTCCTTGGAATCTACCAGCAGATTGGTGTGGATGTGATAACTCAATTCCAGATCGTATTGCGCTGCGTAATCAGCCCAGTTGTCCGCTGCTTCAGCGGCCTGTTTGATATCGTCTTCGGTGATGTCCCGATCTTTGGGTTTGGGACCGCTCATGTACATAAAGCAATCCACTTCCATTTCAGCGGCAAAATCAATGCGCCGTTTGTTGCGTTCCTGGTGTTCCCAACCGGTTATTTCGGGCGATCCCTGCGCTGTGTACACCGCCATGGGCAACCCGACATTGTCACAGATTTTCCGAATTCGACCCGCCGGTCCCAACCAATCCAACGGCAATCGACATTCCCATCCATCCCAACCCGATTTTTTGAGGGCTTCAAGGGCAGGTTCCAAATCCGGGTTTCTCCATCGCAATGCGCAGTATCCAAGTTTAAATGCCATGATGGTCTCCTTTGTTCCGTTTTATCCAAATAATTTCCGATATTCTCGATCAAATGCGTCCGATTCGTCATCCAGTTTTAATTCCAGGCGAATGCCCGGTAAAAAGCCCGTTAGTCTGCCCGCCAGAAAGTCCTCGCGATAGCTTCCGTCTGGATAATGAGTCTGTCGTCCGTCGGGCCAGCATATTGTGTGTATTTGTCGTTTTTCTTTGAGTTTGAAATCTGGGTCAACGCGATAGCGTTCAATGACGTCCCAATCGAGTTCAATACCCAATCCCGGCGCATCGGGTACACGTATATGCCCGCCTTCCACTTTGAAATCTTTGACGAGTGGATGCGTCCAGATGTTCACACAGGGGATCGCGGGCCAGCGTGCGTGAGATAATACAGCACCCAAATGCACGCCCCACATGGTTGTCAATCCCGATCCCACCAGTTGTAGCCAGAATGGCAGGTTGGCTTCTGCGGCGAGGGTGCCCTGTTTCATGACGCGACTCGCGCCACCACCTATGACAAATCCATCGCATACGCCTTCGCGCACTGCTGTCATAAAGGGCGGATTGCCAAAGTGCATGGCGATTGGGCTGGCGATTTTTTCCCGCAACAGGGCGTTGCCCGCGACGTCGTTTTGCGGGATTGGCGTTTCGACCATTGCCAGTTGGCTATACGTGTCTTCCAATCGCCGGATTAGGGGCGCGGCTTGATCTACGCCGAGCAATAGACCGTTGAAATCCGCGTCGATTTTGAAATAATTAGGTACAGATTTTCTGATGGCTTCAAGTTGTTCTGCGGGATAAAACCAGGGGCGTGTTTTTACCTTCATTGTCGTAAATCCGTGGTCTATCGCTGCCTGTGCTTCCATAGCCCAGTCTTCGGGTGTGCGATCCTGTGCCCACCACGATACGGGACATGTTTCTCGATATTGCACGCCCAGCAACTTGTGACACGGCACACCGAGTGTTTTTCCCGCTGCATCGAAGAGTGCCATTTGCAAGCCCGCGCCCAGGCTGTCATCCCACAAATGATCGAATATGTTCTTTCCGCGTACACGGGCAAATTGCTTTTCATTCGATTGTCCCCAGGTATAGCGCGTCAGGGTTTCGCCATATCCCGTTACGCCCGCAGAGGTCGTTATTTTGCACACATCCACGAGTGACCAAAACGGTACCCGAATTTGTTTCACTTTTGCACACCGCGGGTGAAATGGGACGTGCAGAAGGATGTGTTCAATATCCGCAACTTCGCAGTCTTTGGAGGTCATTTTGGATTCCCTTTATCAGATGGTTAAATACCTGTTTTTTCAGCGCAGTCATTCTCTGCACTAAGGCTTTCCAACCAGTTCTTTGAATTGCAGACTGCCTCTGGCAGGCGCGTTGATTTTCAGCATGTGTTCCGGCCTGTCGTGCCGACCGGATTTTGGCTCTATTAGCGTTGGTCGTTTTGCTACTCTTATATTTTTTACTCTGATAAAACGCTGTTGGTAATTCTTTTTTTCCAGAAATGCTGGCTCTTGCCAGAATTCCTGACCAATGGCGCGGCAGTACGCAACAAGGCATTGTGCCCCGCGCAATTGTTGCTCAACTTCTTTTTCCGAATCGCCTTTGCCACTTTTCATTTCTATGTGAACAATCCAGTTTGCTCTATCATCACTGGCAATGACCACATAATCAGCCCTCTTACATTCTCCTTTGCTATTTTTGAAAATATTGTTTGGAGGAGGAAAAGCATCTGCTTTGAATGCTATAATGTCATCCGGCACGTTGCGTATCGTCAGGGTATATGCTGATTGTTGGTGATTGCCGGGTTCCTCCAGAACGATAATCTTTTTGTTATATTCATCCTCAACGGAGGCCAATGCTTCAGTTTTAATCAAGTCTTGCAATATGTCAAAATCAAACATCATTCATCCCCACCCCACACAATGGCGTCTTGAATCTCATTCATTTTGTTGATGGTATCGTCGAAACTGCGTGCCTCAATCCCCAATTCTGGGTCTATCCTGGCCGGTACAAGTGTTTGAGGTCGGCTTTGCTTACTTTTGTTATTCAGCTTTATCGGCATGTCCTCTGCGATATAAACTCTTATATTTTCGGCAGATATAAGCTCTTCGTTTTCGTAGCCTTCATCTTCTGCAATTTGCTTCAGGTAGGGCTTGTCCTGATTTAGCATAATCAGGGTGTTGAGTTCTTTGACAATATAATCGCTGTGCGTAGTCACGAAGACGCGGATGCCCAGATTGACCAAACGCGCAAAGAGCCGGGCTATGCGACACTGATTTTCCGGGTGCAGGTTTAATTCTGGCTCATCTATCATCAGCAGGTCGCCGGGTTTTGCGGTATGACGTAGATAAAAGCCAATGTCCAATAGGGAACGCACTGCGCTGGAACTCTCGTCCATTGTCAGCTTCTGTTGTTTGCCTGCGGGTTTGAAATAGATCGTGTCATTACTTTCCGCGATATACTCACCGCCGATGATATCGGTAAATATATTCAGGACTTGCGGATGATTTTCAGTAAGAAAGCTGTCTTCTTTGGCAATGTTCTCAAGTCTTCGGATAAAATCTACATTGACTTCGACCGGTAGGGGATAGTCTTGGTAAGATTTGAACAACAATTCCATCGGGTCAATGTTCTCGTCTGACTGAATCATTTCTTTTAGTAAGCGATTCCGGGCAAAATTCAGTTCCCTGCGAAAAATTGCCGCGCCAGTGCGCTCTGCGCTGGCGATAAAAGGCTGGGGGAAAATTTTATCGAAGAGCAATTCGATTACCCTATCTGAGATTAATTCCTTAATCCACCCAACAGAGGCCAATGATTTTTTTCCCCCCTCCATCAGAAGAGATATTACTAGTTCCTCTTCTCCTTTAGCCTTGACCAGATAGAGAGATGGACCTTCTGCGAATTGTATTATATGCTCAATAGCACGGCTCTTTATCGATGATATTGTTTTCGGTTCAAGATACACTTGAAATGCCGTGTTTTTGAAATGCTCTGGCCTTGAGGCAAAGAGTTTCGAAAGTTGTCGGGTATATGTTCGGCAACCTCGTCTAAGGATGTCATCCGCTTTCACAGTAATATCAACCTGCGTTTCGTCTCCCTTCAGTAGGGCGTTAATAGGCCGACTGGGAATTTCGACTTCCAAGAAGGATTTCCAGCGCTGTAAAAAGCCAAAAAGGGCATACGTAGCGTAGGTTTTTCCCGTGTTATTGCCGCCGCAAATGAGAGTCAATTCGCCCAGTTCAAAATCCGCCTGTTTCAGAACCCCCAGATTTTTTACGCTTATTTTCATATCGTCACCTCTGTTGATGGTATTATCTCGTTCTCCGTCACCTTTGCGTCAGCATTGCCGCAATGTCTTCCGGCAATTTTACACCATATCTCCGCTCAAATTCCTCAACATTTTGGTAATCATTACAAAATACCTTGATAATATCTACGCCCTTGCCCCTGGCAACTATCAGGTCTGTTTTGGCTTCTTGCCAATTTTGCAAGTGCAACCAGGCTTCCCCGCGGTTGTAATAGGCTTCGGCATAGTCTCGGTTCAGTTCTATGGCCTTGTTGTAGTCTTCAATAGCGCGGTCAGGCTCGTCCTTGCCGATATAAGTAGCACCGCGACTGTTATAGGCTATGACAAATCTTGGATTTATTTCTAAGGCCTTACTGAAGTCCTTGATTGCACGGTCATACGAGCCTTTATCGTGGTAAGCATTTCCGCGGTTGTAATAGGCTTCGGCATAATTCGGTTTTAGTTCTATTACCCTGTTGTAGTCTTCGATAGCACGGTTAGGCTCACCCTTGCCGATGTAAGTAGCACCACGATTGTTATAGGCTTCGGCATAATCCGGATTTATTTCTATGGCCTTGTTGTAGTCCTTAATGGCACGCTCAACCTTTTCATTTCTGCGGTAAGCAATGCCGCGATTGGTATAAAATTCGGCACGGTCTGGTTTGAGTTTTATCGCCTTATTATAGTCTTCAACAGCACGTTCATACGCGCCTTTATTGCTGTAAGCATTTCCGCGATTATTATAGGCCTCGGGATACTCGGGTTTGAGTTTTATGGCGGTGTTATAGTCTTCAATAGCCAGGTCAATCTCGCCTTTGTCAGCGTAAGCAGCACCTCGATTATTATAGGCTATGGTCAAATCGGGTTTGAGTTTTATGGCGGTGTTGTAGTCTTCAACAGCACGTTCATACGCGCCTTTTTCGCGGTAAGCACTGCCGCGATTGTTATAAAATTCGGCACGGTCTGGTTTGAGTTTTATGGCGGTGTTATAGTCTTCAATGGCACGGTCATACGTGCCTTTCCTGCCGTAAGCACTGCCGCGATTGTTATAGGCATCAGCGTAATCCGGATTTATTTTTATGGCCTTTTTGTAGTCCTCAATGGCACGCTCAACCTTTTCATTTCTACCGTAAGCATTTCCGCGATTGTTATAAAATTCGGCACAGTCAGGTTTGAGTTTTATGGCTTTGTTGTAGTCTTTGATGGCACGCTCATACGCGCCTTTGTCGCGGTAAGCACTACCGCGATTGTTATAGGCCTCGGGATACTCTGGTTTGAGTTTTATGGCGGTGTTGAAGTCTTCGATGGCACGGTCATACGTGCCTTTCCTGCCGTAAGCACTGCCGCGATTGTTATAGGCTATAGCCAAATTAGGTTTGAGTTTTATGGCTTTGTTGTAGTCTTTGATGGCACGCTCATACGCGCCTTTTTCGGCGTAAGCATTTCCGCGATTGTTATAGGCATCGGCGTAATCCGGGTTCAGGTCTATGGCGGTGTTGTAGTCCTCAATGGCGCGCTGAAACTTTCCATTTCTACTGTGAACATCGCCGCGATTATTATAGGCTATGAACAAATCGGGTTTGAGTTTTATGGCTTTGTTGTAGTCTTCAATAGCACGGTCATACGCACCTTTATCGCTGTAAGTACTGCCGCGATTGCTATAGGCTATGGGATACTCGGGTTTGAGTTTTATGGCGGTGTTGAAGTCTTCGATGGCATGGTCATACGCGCCTTTGCTGCCGTAAGCATTGCCACGATTGTTATAAAATTCGGCATTGTGCGGGTTGCATTCGATTGCGTGTGAGTAAGCTTCTATCGCCCTGTCTATCTGCCCTATCATTAGAAAGAAGTTACCCTGTTGGAACACCCACTCAGGTAATGTTTCTTTTGTTGTAGTCTCATAGACTTGAGACTGCATTTCTTGAACGGCTTTTCGGATACCGTCCACCACATTTTGCCAGCCTTTGCTCTCAGGGGCCCATTCGTTAATAGGCTTGCCTTTGTCTGGAAGAGCTTGAAAGTCGCTGAGTTCATGATTTAACCAATCGCAACTCTCAAGAATAATGGGGATGACTTTTATATTGACGTCTAATGCTTCGCCCAATTCCTTGTTGCAGTTCACAGAGGCAAGACTTGCGGCAGAGACGAGGTAGAGCAGAATGTCCGAAGCATTAAGATTTTTGGAAATATCTTCATACCACCTGTCGCCTGGGAGGATTTCGTTATCATGCCAAATATTTATCAAGCCTTGTTGTATCATTACTGCAAGGTGCTTTATCAATTCGTCCTTTGCGTCTGGATTCTCATGCGAATAAGTAATGAATACTTTTAAGGGGTCGCTCATTCTCTTTTCTCCACAATAGCAATTTCTTCCTCCGTCAGTCCGTACAGTGCATAGACCAATTGATCTATCTCCGCTTCCTCCTCGCTGGTGTCGGCATCCGAGTCAGTCGCTTTGGTTATTAGGATATGGTCAACTAACTCAACAATCGGGACTTGTTGGTCAGATGTAGCAACAGGAATGGGAATTTTGCCTACATAGTAGTTATCAAAGTCCATGGTTCTGATTGCTGAGCAAAAAATGAACTTGTAAGCGTACCAATTTATGAGTGTCGAATTAAAAAGGGCTGAGATGAAAAATGGACTGAAGTTTTCATCTGTAATGATCGTATTTTCCACGGTATCAACACTCAATATGTCGCCTGTTTTATCAACAGTTGAAGTTATTTTGATATGAGGCTGAGGGTTTTGAATATGCGCCACAAGCCTTTGAGAAATTACTTTCGGTTGTCGCAAGAGTTGAACTTTGCGATTTGTCAAGTCCAAATAGTCACGTTTTACAAACCCTTTGACGCCTACAACGCCATATCGGTTTATCTCTTTTCCTCCAATCACCTGAATATCACCGCGTGGAGCAAGAGACCTTTGTATCGGTAGTCCTCTTGTTGTCTTCGAAATGTTTCCCAGACACGTCCCTACATCGGCAATTTTTGAGCCAAGGTTAATTTCATCACCTGAGACATCACATATCCAGGCTTGAAACAGGTTGGGGTAATTTTTATTTATATGAGTCGTTCGTAAGAAAATATTATTTAGAAACTTGCGTCCGACATAAAAAGTATCATCACATTGTGCAAAATAAATAACAACAACTTGCTCCAATTTGACCTTCTCAAATGCATTTTCCACATCCACTAAAACCACTGTCTTTTCTAATAGAGCAAAAGTTAAATCATGCCATTTTTCGGAATACAATAGAGATTTAGGAAGAATAAAAGCTACAATACCACTTTGACGATCAGCTCTAATTAAACGGTTTTTGGCATAATCAACAAACAATGCCGCACTATTTGAATTTTTCGTGTCTTGGACATTGGCTTTGATCTTGTTCAAGTCGCTGCGGTCAATTTTAGCACCATACGGCGGATTTCCAATCACGACATCAAATCCATTCTTGATACCAAACATCCATTCTGGGTCAAAGAAATTGGCAGCCGCATTTTGATCATAAGGATTCCAATAGGCGATCTTTTCAGTAGTTTCACTGGGAAAGCCATCGCGTTTTAGCAACTCACTGATTTCAGCACGGATTCGGTCGTCCTGGTCACGGTATTTGGCTTTGGTTCTTGGGGTGCGGGCAATGAAGTGTTTTCTCCGCACTTCGCTCAACTCCTTTTCCTTTTCGTCAATTTGTGGATTGCGGATGGAAATTTGTGCGGGTTTATCCACACTGAGAAGTGTATTGGCTGCGACAAATTTGGTTTCCAAATTGGGCAATGGTCGAACGCCCCGGTTTTCTCTTGAATCGTCTATTTTTTGATCTATGATGAGCGAAATAAAGAAACGAAGTTTGGAAATCTGTACAGCTATTGGCTGAATATCGACTCCATAGATACAGTTTTCGATCAGGTAGAGTTTGCGCCCGTAGTCGAGTTCGTTCCGTTCAAAAGCCTCATTGATATTGTCGATTTCCTTTTCAAGGTCGCGGATGGTGTTTTCACGAACTGTGCTGTCGTCAATTTTTTCTGCTGTCTCAATGGTACTTTCAACTCTGGCAATTTGTCGCTTCCTCCACTGGTCGTTGCCCGGGTCGAGTTTTCCGAGGATGAAAACCAGTTTACGCAGAATGCCCATGGGGAACTCGCCTGAACCACAAGCGGGATCGAGAATTTTGAGATCGTCAATGGCTTTGATTAACTGCTCGGTTTCTTCGCCACTAAATCGGGGAGGTTCATCATTATAGGTGATCAAGTGGCGGAGATTATTTTCGATTAAGGCTTTTTGTTTATCAAATAGCGATCTTTTTTGTATATCAAGCTGAGATTGTACCGGCTCTGTTTGACCAGTGAGATCCAGTTGCGAAGGTGGCGTTGTTGCGGACAGAGCACTTTTAGGTTCGTAAGATGAAATGAGGACAGACTTGAAATAGGCAATCAACGATTCGTCGGTCATGTAGTTGACGATTTCGCGGGGCGTATAAAAAGAGCCGGTCAACTTGCGAGCAGTTGTCTTCGTTTCGGGATTGTATGCGGCAAGCAAGTTTTCAAAAACTTTGCCGAGCAATTCTGGATCAAGAGCTACTTCCTCTTCAATAGGCGTATTCTCAGCTACCGTGAATTTGTAACGGTCGAGAATATTAATCAGCCCGCGCACCTTATAGCGCTTACCCTTTGTGCCGTAAGCCGCGTTGAGATCAACGCTTTGTTCGTCGGAAAAGAACAGAAAATTGGGAACATGTAGCTGATTGTCGTTGCGATCAGAAAAGCCGTCAACGCGCAGGATCTTTTTGGAGTTGTCTTTGCCGGGCTTATCCAGACACTCAAACAAACCGCCATTGAGAAAAGGAATTTCCTTAAAAAAACCGAGTGCTTTTTTGGAATGTTTGAAATACCGCTCATATCGATAAAGAGAATGCACCATGTAGTGCTGGTCGCGTCCTCCCGATTGCTTGGCTCGATGCCTGAACTTGCGGTTATCAGGTTTCATCTCTGTATTGAGTGTGGCAAAGAAAAGGTTTTGAAGAATCGCTTTGTAATAGGAACTTTCCTGGGGATCGGTATTTTTGAGGATTTTATCAATCTCCTTTTTGATAAAAAGCGTATCTTGCGCCAATCCTTTTTCCTTTATAAACCACACAAAAATTAGCCGCGTGATCAAGCGGATAACATTCGTGGCGTTACGAATCTTCTTATCTTTTTCCACATCAGCTGGGAATGTCACCTGATCAACCGCCCAAAAATACCAGTCAGCAATTTCTTTGAAGAACCGCTTGTTGAGTTCGGAAGTATCCAGTGTCTTTTTCCAAGCCTGATGCAGTTCGACAAAGTTGTGAACGTCGTGTGTTTTGTGCAATTGTTCGAGGGCAAGGCCAAATAGGATTTCAATGTGTGCGCGGTGGGGCTTACTGCAATCAATGTCTTTAATCAGCGTCACTTTTTCGAGAACATCACGGGACTCATCGCGCTTGTGCAGACGCCGGTCAATAATTGAGAAGGTTAGAGTCTGATCGTGCTGAAAAAGAAGCATTACCGGCATTGGGAACAATTTGTTGATTTCACGGGTAATCTGAGAAAGTTGTGTGCGAGTGTAATTGTTATTTCGTAGTTGTAGCGCAAAGAACAGATATGACTCGATGATTGTATTATTCACTTGCTTCACGTTGGAATCGAAACGCCAGCCGCGTTGATTCGAAAGCGTGAGGTCATCGCCTGTGAGTTGGAAAAGCAGGTCAATGGAATCCCAATCTGCGGACAGTAATTTATCGCGATTGAGATTTCCTTGCTGATCATACTCTGCAAAGAACGCATCGGGATGATTCGAGCCGAGGTCAATCTGATTATCGCTCCGATAGCCTAACACATCGAGAAGATGAACAGCATTTTTGGATAATTCACCGCTTGGGAAGCGTTGTAAAGCATCAGAGATTTTCTGTTTGTATTGTATATCATTCATTGTTGATTTTCCGATTTGATCACCAGCCAGGTAATGAGTTCAAAATCTGTAGTTTGGCTGACCTGTTGTTGTTTTTTGGGCAGGACACCACTTCGACCAGATAAAAGATTGCCGATAGCGCGTTTCTGGTAGGTGCGACCGAGTGAACGACCTGCTTTCTCAAGCAGGTCGTTGTATTGCGTCATATCTGCGCCGTTGTCTGTTTGCTTGTCGAATAGGGCGCACAGTTCCTCATACGGGTTTTTCGCATTCTCGCAAAGCTGACGGTACATATCGAGAATCTGTTTGGGTTGGGCAAAGGTAAAACGCACTTCGCCATCTTCCCGAATATAGACGAGGAAATAGGGCTGCAATGGATTGATCTTTTCGTTTTCCGTTGAATCCTCTTTCTGCCGCAAACAGAAAACAACACCATTGTCAATTATCGGACTCGGTTTCGGTGGGACAACGGCATAAAGTCCAAATGGTGCATCTTCAAGGATTTGTCGATTGCTCTCAAGATACTTCATCAGTCCTATGCGGAAATCATCGAGGGTAAATTCATTAAGCGCAATGTTTTCGTTAAAATCCTCAAGATCTAATACTTCTTCTTGTAAACGCTGAAGTTGCTTGTCGCGGTATTTCAGGTCTTCAGTAACCACATCTCGAATATTCTCTGGCTCCAATAGATTGTCTTCCTGTGTTGCAGCGATATCTACCAGTGCCATGCGTGCCTCAACGCGATTTTTCAGGTTGATGTAGCGGTTGAGGTCAGATGTCGGCCAGAAGTTGACAAGCTGAACACTGTGATTGATACTACCGATGCGGTCAATCCGCCCAAATCGTTGAATAATCCGTACTGGATTCCAGTGAATATCGTAGTTAATCAAATAATCGCAGTCTTGCAGATTTTGTCCTTCGGAGATACAATCTGTGCCAATCAGCAAGTCGATCTCATCATCTTGTGGCAGGGATTTCATCTGGTCGCGTTTTTTTGCAACTGGAGAAAAGTTAGTCAGAATGTGGCTGAATTCATTTCTGCCAAAGGTCGTCTTATTCTCGGAACCTCCCGATACCATTGCAAGATGAATCCTCAACTCATCGGTTGCCCATTGATGCAGAGCGTTGTAGAGATATGTGGCGGTATCGGCAAAGTGGGTGAAGACCAATACCTTGCGATTTGGCTGCCCGTGCTTGTCGGTTGTCGGATGTTTGACTTTCTCTGAGATAAGTTCTTTCAGTTTGGCGAGTTTGGCATCGCGGTCAGGGGTGATGTCCTTTGCGAAAAGGTAAGGCAACTCGAGCTGTTCCTTGTCGCGCTTCAAATCTTCCAGCCACTTATCAACATTGAGATGCGCCATTTTGAAGACGAGTTTTCTCCCCACCTGCATTGCTTCCTGCAATTCTTCGTCTTCAAGGGCTTCAATTTCGATCTCTTCCAAATCCAAATCGGGGTTGTCATCACGGAATTCTTGAAACTGTCTAATTCGTTTTTCCAGTGCCTCAATTTTTCCAATCGTACGCTGCATTGTAATGGCAAATGAATGAACAGAACTTTCCAGCCGTTTGAGAAAGTTCACCTTCATCATGCCAATCAAATAATGTTCTCGGTCACTTTGTGTAAAGTTTCGGATTTGCCGAGTATCGTATTGGGATTGGTATTCCGGAAGGATGTATTTTGAAGGATTGAACAAGGAAAGTTGATAGTTAGAGATTTCATCATTCAGTTCGTCGTAAGACATAAACTGGTTCTTCAGGTCAATATCGGGAGAAACCGAGATAGGCTTACTTCGAGTTGGAAAACCACCGAGTTCTTTAAGCGAATCCCGGTAGTATTTTTCAATATGTTTTCGCGAACGGGCAATGGTCAGCTCATCAAGCAACTTGAAAAATGCCGAACTGAGCCGTTCCAGCAAGGCAGAGGTTTGGCGGTTTTCATTGCTCTGCTTTGCCCATTCCGTAAAGGTGCGTTGCGCGGTTGCCAGCGTTTCTTTTAGACTAACAATACCGAGTGATTCGCGGAAAGCGTCATCGCGATCTTCAGTAAAAAAATAAATCTGATTGCGTAAATCTTTTAAATCATTGTTCACTGGCGTGGCGGAAAGCAACAAAACTTTGGTTTTGACTCCACTCCGGATAATATCCTTCATCAGCCGTTGATAGCGGCTTCTGGTAATCAGATTGCCTTCCTCGTCTCGCTTGTCCGGTGTGTTGTTTCGGAAGTTGTGCGACTCATCAATGACAACCAGATCGAAGTCGTCCCAGTTTATGGTCGCCAGATCAATGTCTCCCGATTTGCCGCTATTTCGGCTCAGGTCTGTGTGTGACAGGACTGTGTATCGGAAGTTGTCATTGCGGAAGGGATTCAGTTCGCTATGATTATGCGCTTGATAAATTGTCCAGTTATCGCGCAGTTTTCTGGGACACAAAACGAGGATTCTGTTTCTGTCATTTTCCATTTCAAAGTATTTGATCACTGCCAGGGCCTCGAAGGTCTTGCCCAGGCCAACGCTATCGGCAATGATACAGCCGTTGTGTTGACGGATTTTGTTGATAGCGCCCTTCACACCATCTTTCTGAAATTCAAACAGGGCGTTCCAAATCTCTGTATCAAGGAATTGCTTCTGTTCGGTGAATAACTCGCTACCTTCCTGTTCTCCCAGATACTGCTCAAAGATGTGAAACAAGGTCTTGTAGTAGATAAATTCTGGCGCGTGATTCTGATAGAGTTGCTCGAGATATGACAGCACATCCGCTTTGACATCTTCGACCAGTTCTTTGTTATTCCAGAGTTCATTAAACCACGCTTTTAGATCGAGGCGGTCGCGGTTGCTATCCACCTCCAGATTGAGTTCGATATTACTACTTGTCTGACTCAGCCCCAACCCGCGCACAGTAAAATTGGAACTGCCCATAATGGCATCTTCTATGCCGTTATGAGCAATATGGTACATTTTCCCGTGTAACAGATTCTGTGCTTTGATTGAACGAATCTGTACCTTTTTCTTCATCCACTCAGCGCATTCTTTAGCAGCACGTTTTTGTTCCAGCCGATTCTGAAGTTGCAAGCCTTCGTCTTCAATTTGAAAGGCTTTTTTGTCTATCTTTTCCGGGTCGAGACTTTTGACAAAACGCGGTTCACCAAACAAAAACCGAAGCTCATCAATTCCGCTCAAAGATTCTTTCAGCGCATCAAAAGCATAAATCGTAAAATACGCTGATACGATAGAAAGCGATGAGCCTTCCTGGATTTTGGACTTGAGAAACTCGCCCACTGTGCCCCGATTGTGGTTATCGCGGATTCCAGATATTGGAAACAAAAGGTTATTGTCCATTATTATTTTTCATGAGGAGCAGGGAGAGGCAGGGCCGTTGTACAAATGAGATAGCAATTCAACCTTTCCCTATAGATGGATGAACGCACAGATTCTTGGGAAACCCTCGCGGTTTATTTTTTCTCGTAACTTAGACAATCAATCGACCGATAGCACAATTGTGTGCGTCGCAGTACCACAGGACGCCGTCGTGCATGGTCATGCCGTGTACTTCATCGGGCGCTTCTACGCGGATGACGTCGTACACGCGACCATCTGCTGTGCCCAGTAAATTTACGGTGCCTGCGGATGTGTCCGCTACCCATAATTTGTCGTCTTGCCAGGCCAATCCGTGGTTACGGAGTCCAGGGGTTCGAAATGCGTGTTCTTCTGTCCATGTCTCGGCATCTACTACATGTACAAATTGCGAGGGTGGAGACGCAATGTAAATTTTACCGTCGCGCCATTCCAGTCCGTGTGCGCCAGTTTCCGAGGCACCCGGCATGCCTTCACGCCAGGATGCGACGCCAACGCCGGGAGAATCGTATTTTGCAATGGTTTTGCCGGTTTTCATATCGAGTTTTGCTATTTGCAATTCAAATGTGGATGCGATCCACACATGTCCACCACCGACGGTAATCCCGCTCGAATGCTCTGTGTCTGTTTGCGCCTCAAATAGCACGTCGCCGGTTTCCCAATCTACTTTGTATATTTTCAGATCTACCTGGTCAATTATCCAAAGGCCATCCGGCGCGGCTTGCAAGCCATTTGGCTGCGGTCCTGGACTCTTGAAACGTTTTTCGACCTTTGCTATTTTTATCATGGTATGGCTCCTGTTTTGTAAGCGGGTACTGATCCTAAAATCATATATGACCTAATGTAATACATCTTTTGCCTGAAGCAAGACATTGTACTATGCTACATTTTCTTTGACTTGTCGATTTTCGCGTGCCATTTTGTTTTCACATGATTCGATTTCCCGAAAATATCAAGGCAGTGCTTTCCCATTTTCGCGTAAGGTATCTGCGTCCGTTGGCGGTGACGCTGGTTCTCATCGCTCTGCTCGGTGCAGGCGTTGCCTGGAGCGAATATCAGACCAATTGGTTTGCGCGACGCCTTGGGGTATTTTTGCTTTCGATCAATGCTCTGCGCCCTCAGTCCGGTGCGCTCTGGCAAGATATTCAAGCACAGGTGAGAACTCAGCAAGCCATTGATACAGCCGATCCTTTGCCTGTGCCACGAGCGGGTTTGCCCGATGTGGTTACACGCAGTCGTTTTGAGGGTTCGCGCGTGCCCGAAGATGGTGTTCCAGGCTATGTCGCGATTTACAAGATCCCTTTGCCCGGTGTTGATCTCAATACCAGACTGCTCGGCGATGTGATCGCCAGTTTGCGCGTTTACCGCCAGGGGCTTGCGATTGTCAAAGCATTGCATTTGCCGGATGTGCATTTCCACGCGGAGGTACGCAAACAGATTGATCGTCTATACGCTCAGGTTGGTGATATTGAGATTGTTATGCCAGATAGTACGGCTCTGGCTGATAGTCTAAGGGTGGTCGATCCCGATTCGCTCAAGGCTGCTGTTTTTTTCGAACTCGCTACTGCTATTATTCCCGATTTGAGACTGCGCGAAAGAGATGCTTTGATCAATGCGTATCAAAATGGGCAGATTGCACAAATTTTCCTGTACCGCGACCTCGGGCGTTTCCGCGGTGAACTTTTCCGCGAGGGAAGTCAGGTTCCTATTGTTTTTGAAATTGAGGCGGATGTTGTTTCCGAAATTGTGGAGTAATTGCATATCCTATGAAATTAATCTCACATCGCGGCGTCTTTCTCGCTCTTTTGATCATTGCCGATGTTTTGCTCATTGTATTGGGCGCGGCATGCTGGCTTGTGATTACATTGCCGAGGCTGCCCGATGATCCCGATAGCTTATTGGCGGAGTCCGGTATTAATATTTATGCAGCTTCTGGAGAGTTGCTCTATACGGTTAATCAACGCGTTGGTCGCGTTGGCCTCGACGAGGTGCATCCGCATTTTGTTCAGGCTGTGCTATCTATTGAAGATGCGGATTTTTATCATCATCGCGGGTACAGTATTAAAGGCATGGTCGGTGCTTTTTTGGGCAATATCCGACACTGGGGCAGGGTGCGGGGTGGTAGCACGATTACGCAGCAGATTGTCAAAAATATTTTTCTTACGCGAGAAAAATTTTATGTGCGAAAAATCAAAGAAATACTTCTCGCAACGCAACTCGAAGCCCTTTTTGAACGCCACTACGGTGCGGGCTACAAAGACAGGTTGCTCGAGATTTATATCAATGGCAGTTTTTACGGTGCCAATGCTTATGGTATTGCCGATGCGGTGCAGACCTATTTTGGCAAGCGTGCCGCGGAGCTGACGCTTCTCGAGTCTGCAATACTTGCCGGGCTTCCCAATGCGCCGAGTGTGCTCAATCCGTTCCGCAAAGACCAGTCTCGCGTTCTGGCGCGTGCCAGGCTTGTCTTGAACCGCATGCAGGCATTGGGTTTTATTAGTCCAGCAGAAGTCCAGGATGCGCTGGCTTCGGAATTGAAACTCGTTTCTGGACGTATGCCCCAGAATCGAACGCCTTATTTTGTCGAGACTGTTAAAGCCGAGGTTACACGTCTGTGGGGAACTTCGGCGCTGAGTTTTGGTGGTTTGAATATTTATACGACGCTCGATTTGTCTATACAACAGGCTGCCGAGCGTGCCGTGGCCAGTGGTTTGGCGGATCTGGATGCGCGTCTGGGGTTTTCAGACTATGGCAGTGCATCATCTGAACAGCGTGTCGATTATGTACAGGGTGCGTTGATCTGCCTGGATCCGCGTACCGGATATGTCAAAGCTATGGTGGGTGGGCGCGATATTTTTATCAGTTATTACAACCGTGCCACGCAAGCGCGCCGTCAACCGGGTTCGGGTTTTAAGCCTTTTGTGTATTTGGCGGCTTTTGAAAGTGGTGTCCTGTCGCCGGTTTCTCTGTTTGATGACACGCTGCGCACCTATCGCGTGAACGATGAGGATTGGTCGCCCAGGAATTTTGCAGACCAATATCTGGGGCTTACCACTGTGGCGAATGCACTGGTCAAGTCGGCGAATGCGACGAGTGTGCAAATTGCAATGGATATTGGTCCCGAACGCATTGTCGATTTGGCACAACGTCTGGGTGTTCAGAGCCAGCTCAAGCCGTATCCCAGTATTGCCCTGGGCGCGCAGGAGGTCACGTTGCTCGATATGGCCGTTGCTTATGGCGCGATTGCGAGTTACGGTTTTCGCGTGATGCCGACGTTTGTTACGCGGATTGAGGATGCTACAGGGCAAATACACTATGAGCATCGGCCAGATCCCAGGCTTGTTATCGATCCCGAACAGGCGGTGATTATGGTCAATTTGATGCAGCATGTTGTCAACCACGGTACGGGTCGCGCAATTCGCGCGCTTGGGTTTCAAGCTCCTGCCGCGGGGAAGACCGGTACGACAAATGACAATACGGATGCCTGGTTTACGGGTTTTACGCCCGATCTGGTCGCCAGTGTGTGGGTTGGTTTTGACAACCGCGAAGGTGGCCGTCGGCTGGTCGAGAGAAGGAGCAGACGCCAGATTACTGGTGGGAGCGGAGCGGCACCGATATGGGCGGCGTTTATGAAGAGCATTGATAAGCCATCGCGGGACTTTATCACGCCCACAGGTGTTGCCGCGCATACTGTGAATTTGCGCAGTGGTATTGTAGATACTTCTGATGGGGCTGTCACCCTCGTTCTGCCCGAAGGCGTTGCGCCCAATACACCAGCAGATACGTTGCGGTTTTTTAGATCGAAAAGGCAAAGTAAATAATGCGAGTTGCACGGAGAATCACATTATGAAACGCCTGCCATTTTTGGCTGCTATCATTTCCATACTGTGTCTCACACCCGCCCAGGCCCAATTGCCCGAAGGGGCAAAAGCACGCTTCGGCCTTGGCCGTGTATATAATATTGCGTATTCGCCAGATGGCGCTTGGCTCGCAGTAGCAGGTGAAGTCGGTGTTGGGCTATATGATGCACGGACCGGTACCGAAATCCACTTACTTACAGGTACAGGGCATACTGGCAGGGTCTTTTCTGTGTCTTTTTCGCCCGATGGTAGTATTCTCGCCAGTAGGGGTGATGATAAAACCGTTCGGTTGTGGGATACACGCACAGGAAAAACCAAAACAATACTCACATGGCATACTGGTGGTGTCTATTCCCTGTCTTTTTCGCCTGATGGTAGTACCCTCGCCAGCGCGAGTAGTGATTCCACCACTCAGCTTTGGGATGTGAATACCGGCCAACTCAAGGCAACACTTAGACATGGGAGGAGTGTCGGTTCTGTGTCTTTTTCGCCCGATGGTAGCATTCTCGCCATTGGATATTATTATCTTTTTAGTGGAGAATTGGCAGGAGCTATTGGGTTGTGGGATGCAAATACAGGTCAACACAAAGTAACACAGTATGGGAGGGCGGTCTTTTCTGTGTCTTTTTCACCTGATGGTAGCATTCTCGCCAGTAGGGGTTATGGTTATGATATTACGTTGTGGGATGTGAATACCGGTCAACACACAATACTCGAAAGACGTGGTGTTATCGTCGGGTCTATGTCTTTTTCTCCTGATGGTAGTACCCTCGCCAGCGCGAGTAGTGATTCTACTGTTCATTTGTGGGATGTGAATACCGGCCAACTCAAGACAACACTTAGACAAGAAAGCAGTGTCCGTTCCGTGTCTTTTTCGCCCGATGGTAGCACCCTCGCTTGGTGTAGTGATTCCGCCATTCAGTTTTGGGATACGCGCACAGGAAAAACCAAAACAATACTCAAAGGACATGAAGATAGTGTCCGTTCCGTGTCTTTTTCACCTGATGGTAGCATTCTCGCCAGTGGGGGTGATGATAACACCGTTCTGCTGTGGGATGTGAATACAGGTCAACTCAAAGTAATACTCGAAGGACATGGTAGTGTCCGTTCCGTGTCTTTTTCACCTGATGGTAGCATTCTCGTCAGTGGGGGTGATGATAACACTGTTCATTTGTGGGATGTGAACACAGGCCAACTCAAGGCAACACTTAGACATGAAAGTAGTGTCCGTTCTGTATCTTTTTCGCCTGATGGTAGCATTCTCGCCAGTGGGGGTGATGATAACACTGTTCATTTGTGGGATGTGAATACCGGCCAACTCAAGGCAATACGCAAAGGGCATAGAAGTAGTGTCCGTTCTGTGTCCTTTTCTCCTGATGGGAGTATCCTCGCCAGTGGGAGTGATGATAAAACCATTCTGCTGTGGGATGTGAATACCGGCCAACTCAAGGCAATATTCAGAGGACCTGAAGGTAGTGTCCGTTCCGTGTCTTTTTCGCCTGATGGTAGCATTCTCGCCAGTGGGGGTGATGATAACACCGTTCATTTGTGGGATGTGAATACCGGCCAACTCAAGACAACACTTAGACAAGAAAGCAGTGTCCGTTCCGTGTCTTTTT
>JAJDYX010000020.1 GCA_022824945.1 Candidatus Latescibacterota bacterium | reverse complement strand
ACAATCAAGCTCGACGGCATTCTGCTTTGAATTATCGTGTGCCACAACAAGTGGTGCAAGCTGTTCATTTGAGAAATATCACGACTGATCCTTAGCGTGAATTAGCCCTCAAACTGGTTCAAATTTTGGGTTACAGATCCTAATAGAAAATATGGCAATATATATCTTCATTGTGATTCTCCTTAGAAGCTATTTTAAAATTACTGGGCGAATCGACCACTCTCCGCACAGGGCCTCAGTTTCAAAGATGGATTAGTGCTGGACATCAAGCTCACCGGATCCGCGGTTTTCTACGCGCGAAGGCATCTAACTCATGCCGGACAGTTGATCTACTTGCGTAGTTGTACCCCGCTCGACCAGACAGTTCGGCATAGCGCTGGGTGGTCTGCAAGTTGCGATGACCCAGTAGCCGGCGCACTGTGCCAACACCCACCCCGCTGTTCACCAACTCCGTCGCGGCTGTGTGCCGAAGTTGGTGGATCTCGCATTTGACCTCTGCCTGATCACGCAGCTTGTCCCATTGATAGGCCGTGGTCCTATAAGTCATGCGCTGATCTTTGTATTTTCCAGTTTTGAATTCACAGGCTTGAAACCCAAGCCCTAAACACGCCACCAAAACCACCGATGCTGTTGCCGAATTCCGAATTTTGTCCCGACGCAACAAAAGATAGGATTTACAGAGCCTGAATAGGTCACAAACAGCCGTTTTTTCAAACTCAGACAGACTCCCTCTTGATCAATTCGGCAACAGCATCCAAAATGGGGTAACTCCAGTCGTTGGACTCAAGATTCAGCACTTCCAGACCGGTCAAGTCTGACAGCGCAGATACATCCGAGAGGTTGTTGTCTTCAAGATTCAGATCTGTCAGGTTAGTCGCAAATTCAAGCCCGGTCAAATCCTTGATATTCGCATTCCGGGCACCAAACCGACCTGCAAACGCCAAAAAGTCAGAGAATCCAACCTGACCATCCCCATCAAAGTCAAGGGTAACATCTTGATCGCCCGGCGCATTACCCCCGCTGTCCTGTTGGGACCAGAGGGGAAGGCTCACAAGAATGAATACGCCGATATAAATACTGTAACGATACATGTGTCTCTCCTCTCTCTTTGGATGCTAAAGAGAGAAAAAATAAAGAATTTTGCCACCTATCACTGCGTACAACCCCACGCACGCACCTGACAGGACTCTCCCCCTCTCCGTCGGCATTCGTTTAGCGCCCTGTTCTGCGCTGCTACACCATTGTCATCCTTTCCCCACCCGTAGATTGTGCTGTTAGGGGTTTGATCTGCCGCGAAGGCGCCGCATTCATCGTTGAAGACCATGACCACATAGCAACCCTCGCCACATTCTGAAAGCGCTCGCTGTCGCGCCTGTTGAACCGTCGCATAGTTGATTGCCCACCCCCACGACGGCCCTTGATTCGAGTCAATAGCCAGTGCGCCCCATAGCGTATTCGCCGCTTGTGCGTCTTGAGTCATTGGTGGCGCATTGAAGCTGCCGATCATGCCAGATACGACTGCGAAAAAGCCCAACGTAACGACAACGAAGATGCTGATGCGTAATTTCTTCATGGTGTGTCTCCCTCCTTAAATTGGTTGAAAAACGATTGCTTCATTTCTGAACTCGACACCTTTCTTTGTCCACCTTTTTCTCTGATACCTTTATACCTTTGAGATATGTCCTGGACCAACATTTTCCATCCTCATATTCTAACCATTCACCCTCTCGTTTACCGTCTATATATTGCCCTTTCGCTGTATAATAATTCCTCCCATGAACCCCAATGTACTCTGTCTTCTCGCCATTTTCATCATAGGTTTCTGAGAAAGAAAGGCTCCCATTTTTATTATAATCAATAAGTTTAAACCCACCATCTTCTAAATAGAAATATTCTTGTCGGCCACGAGGACCCTTAGAGATCCATTTGCCCACTTTCTTACCATCTACATAAGAGCCTTCCAGGGTGCTATAGTAGCCGCTGCCGTCTTCACGTTTGTACATGGTCTTCCTGAAATAAGGACCATGTAGCACCCCATTCTTATAGGCCTGGTCTATTATCCTACCACTCGCGCCCTCTCTTTCGGACCATTTGCCCTCTTTCTTATCATCTACATAGAAACCCTTTGTTGCTATTTCTCCGTCTGAATCTCGGCTGATCCATTCGCCCTGCTTCTTGCCGTGTACAAAGAGGACTTCCCCTGTGTGCGACTCTTCTATACGATAGACCCATTTGCCATGTTCCTTCCCATCTACATAGGGACCTTCTGCTACGCCTGTCACTCCGTATCTAATATAGCCCCCCACTAACTTATTCTTAAAACGATAGACGACCGGACCAGACATCTTTCCGTGTGCATAGGAACCTTCTTTTACATCCCCATCTGGGTACCGAATGATCCACTGGCCGTAGGGCTTGCCTTTCTGAATCTCTCCCGATGCTCTTTTCGTAACTTCAACAGAGTCTCCTTTGGTAATCGCCCAGGTGATTGTTCCTTTCCCCCGGGCTAAGCGCCCCGAACATTCGCCATTCCAGGCTGCGGTCTCGCCTTCTTCAAGCTCATCGTTCCATACATAGCATCCAGGGTGACTGGTCAACGCTGCCCAACAACTGGAACCCACCGCCTTTTTCGCACATGATTCCTCTGCAAGTGTCTGCACGCCTTCAAGATCGAGCAACAACGCCAGCGCTTCATTGTAAAACTCGCCCGCGTCCTCTGTTGCCGATAAATACTTACTCACCGCGTCAAGCGCGACATCGAGAGAATCCGCCGCCACTGCTATCCGTGCATATTTGAAGTGAAAATCGGCTGATAATGTGAGGCCGTGTTCTTTTTGCAACGCGACGACCTTTCCCATCGCGTTGAAGGCACCTACATAGTCTTTTACAGCATATAACCGTTCTGCCTGGACCTGGTGTTTGTCCGCCATGATCTTTGGCGGTAGTTGGGCAAATGAAACTGTGAAAAATCCCAACATGACCACAACGAAAATACTACTGATTGTTCTCTGCATGTGTAGCTCCTTTAGGTAAAGAATCAGGAGTTAAATATCCCGGGCAACGCGAAAACCGAAGAGATAGTTGGACTGGTCTTCGGTAGTAAACCAGAAGCGAAGCGACGAACGCAAGCTCCACGGAAAGTAGAACCACGAACCTCCGCGCAACACGCGATAACCACAGTCTCCAGATTCCCACGCAGATCCATCATCAGGTGCGCCCTCGTAATTGGGATTCCAACAATCTTGCACCCACTCCCACACATTCCCGTGCATGTCGTGGAGACCCCATCTGTTGGCTCTGAACGATCCTACTGGGGCTGTTTTTTCACCCTCCCACTGACACTGCCACAACCATAGCAATTGGCGTGGTTGGCACCAATGTCGTCCCCCAGCTATACAGTTTCGTTGAGCCAGCACGCGCTGCATACTCCCACTCCGCCTCACTCGGCAAGCGATAGTTCTTCCCTGTCTGCGACGACAGCCATTGCGTATAAGCCACCGCGTCATGCCGGGAAATATTGATCACCGGACGCCTGCCCCGGCCCCAGCCTTCGTCATCTACCCGCTCGCGTCCCGTCGCATCGGTGAAGGCATCATACTCCTCAAAGGTTCGTATTTCGACAGTTCAAACGATGCGATACGCACAATATGTACAGGCTCCTCGTAAGGCTCGCAGCCTATACCCGGCATGCAGCCCATTTGAAAACTGCCCGCTGGAATCTCCACCATCACTGGCAAAGGAAATCGGACGATGGGTTGGTGCGTTTGATCCGTCTCACCTGCGTCACCGTGTAGTTGCTGCTGCCAAAGGTGAAGGTCCTCGGACTCAGGGCGCCAAAGGTGGGGGTGGTGGCGTATCCGAATAATTGGATCCTTACGCCCAATACGGTTAACAATCATCATACGGCTTGTGATGTATTTTTTTCGGGGATGGAATGGGATTCTGGCCATTTATCTCTCTCTCTTTATTCTTCCAGGCCAAATACTTATCTATGTCGAAATTGAGATTTCGCCAATGACCATCATGCAACAAGAACCAAATGGTTGATCCTTCCGTAGGCGAGACATTAGGCCCTCCAGTTGCCATGCGCACCCACAGGCGGTTGTTATGGTAAAGGAGAGTCCCGGCGCCATAAGAAGTGCTGGCATTCCACCCAGATTTAACACCGCCGTCTTCCACTCCCTTTTTCAGCTTGTCCTGTATCGTCTTCTGGGCTGACAAAAATGCCGCAAGCCTGGGATTTAGGCCTCCGTTTTGGTCGGTGCCCCAATACGGGATTATTTTTTCCTCAGACATAAGCGCTGCAAGTATCTCGTCATTGCGCGTGTTATGCACAAGCGCATGCACATATCGGGGCAATGGGTCTGACGTGTCAACAATACCCCAAATATTCATGTTGGCAGGGCTTGTCTTCTCGTCCCATTTCTCGCGAGCCCAGTTCTTTATAAAGCCAAGGTCAGCCTTCAGTTTTACAGCCGTTGCACCTGCGCGGGAAACCCCATCAGGCATTGCAGGTAGCTCGCTTGGTGAGCCACATAGATTGTCGTGAAAGACATGTTCAGTGAGAGGGGGAGTTATATGTGCCCGAACACTTCGCGGACTGGGACTCTCAACCCTTTCGATTGTTGGCGGAGGGACGCTCTCTGGCCCTTCTGAGGCTTCTGCTTCTGCCTCTTCTGAGGCTTCTACTTCTGCCTCTTCAGGAGGCGTGACTTCATGCCCCATGCATCCCACGATCTCTCTTAAGTCATTGTAATCGACCGCGCCATCACCATTGAGATCATAGGCACTGTCTGAGCCGCCCATGTTTCTCGACAATACGCTCATGTCATTTGACGTGACTGTGCCATCGCCATCGAAATCTACACCATCGCAGGAAGAGGAATAATGCACTGTCGGCTCTTTGCCTATGGCGGGCTTGGATGCGCGAGCTGGCTGTTCCTCTTGAGGTGGTGCAATGTCCACAATCTTGCTCCCGTTACAGGATGCGAGGATGAGAACCATGCTGGTCATCACCCCGATTAATACCTTATTCATAGCAATTCTCCTTTGTTGGTGGGTTATCTCTTCTTTTTGCCAAGCGTTTTTAGCCAGGCGAGTTTTTCAGGCAAGGCATGTCTTACATCTTGTGTGATTGGCTTCAGGTCGGGATTTTTTCCCATATCATTTCTCGTAAGGTAGAAAACTCTTCAGGAGAAAAATGCACCACGTAGCCATAGTTGGTTTTCTCAACGGTCATTTGCTGCTCCTTATTTGGCCTGTTATGTGTGACCAAGACGGTATATACATTCTTCTATAACCTTTGTTTTGTTTTCCCAAAGCCACTGGGCACGTTGTAGTGGGGTTTGGCCACGAGGGGCATAAGCCCTTATACGACCATCTCCATATACAAGCAATATCCGTGCCAACAGGACTTTGCTCGCAATTATACGATTAAAATATTATTTTTAAATGATATACGGTTTCCTAAAAATAAAAAAGCCAGACTGTAGTTTTTATTTTCGAGAACATATTTGGTCCCAAAAATAATCAGTCTGGCTCTTAAATATTTTAATAATAGAAATTTAACAACAAAAGAACATATATGCCCCTAAAAGATCATATATGTTCTTTACCCGGGCGTTTGATACCCAGTTTTTTCATTTTCCCATACAGCGTCCCAGGATTCAGGTCCAGCAATACTGCCGCGCCTCCGGCTCCCTTTATTTTCCAGTTTGTGGCTTTAAGTATTTCGAGGATATAACGGCGTTCATATTCATCCAAAGGCACGACTTCTCGATCTTGCAACGTGGGTAAGGTGGTCCGCCTGAGAGGTGAGACTGTGGTTTGAGACCCCATCATTCCAAGATCATCCACTTCGATTTGAGACTCTCGGCACACAATCACGGCTCGGTTTATCGCATGCTCCAATTCTCGCACATTCCCAGGCCAATCGCAGGCTTGCAATACCTCGATAACCTCTGGCGTCAAAGGAGCTATTTGCTTACCCAGATGTGTCGCCATGCGTTCTTTGAAAAACTCAGCAAGGTCTGGTATATCCTCCTTGCGTTCGCGCAGAGGCGGCAAATAAATCGGAAAGGCCTGGAAGCGATAATAGAGATCCTCGCGGAAAGCACCTGCGTTGATCATCTCCTCCAAATTGCGATTCGTCGCCGCCACAATGCGCGCCTGCACCCTCAGCGTCTCACTACCTCCAACCCGCTCAAAAGTACCCTCTTCCAGCAAGCGCAACATCCTGGTCTGTGTTCCCGTAGCCATATCGCTGACCTCATCTAAAAAGAGCGTGCCGCCCTTAGCAAGCTCTACCTTACCCAGCTTGCGAGACACTGCGCTGGTAAACGCCCCTCTCTCGTGACCAAACAGTTCACTATCAATCAGCGTTTCAGGCAATGCGCCGCAGCTGACCTGGATAAAAGGACCATCACAATGCGGACTCAGCGCGTGTAACACTCGCGCAGCCAGTCCCTTGCCCACACCCGTCTCACCCATAATCAGTACCGTTATATCGGTAGGAGCGACCTTTCTAAGCTGAATTTGAAACTCATTCAGGACAGTGCTCTGACCGATAAACTCGTTATTCCCCTGACTGTTGAGTGCCGCAGTCAAAGCACTGATACGCGGATCAGGCTCTACCAGGAGTTGCGCCTGCGCCACCGCTGAATAATTCAGGTCGCGATCTACAGCCCGGACCTGAAATGTGTAGTTTCCCGGCGGCAAGTCCCGGTAATAAGCCCGCATTTTCCGGGTCGCAGGTTGCCAGTCGGCATCATAGCCCTTCAGGCGATAGACATAGAGCATGTCGCGGGGATGGGTAGAAAAACTCATGCCCTTATACTCGAATGTCACATTCTGGTCTGGCGTAGATGATACAACTTCTTCTACATCCTCATAGACCTTATCGGCAACGACCTGGAGCAGACGAACCGTGGGTGGTGTCTGTCGCGGGCGGTAGCGCACCAGAGTATTCTGGACTGTACCAAACCAGAAGGCTCCATCGCGATCTTCAAGTATCTGCAAAACAGGTCCTATATGCGATGACTTGATCGTCTGGAAAAGTTGGCCATCGTAGTGCACCACGCCCCCGTCTGTACCAAGCCAGAGGTGGCCTTGCCGATCTTGTAGCAAACAATGTATGCGATTGCTCGGCAAACCATCTTCCGTCGTGAAGCTCTGAAAATTGCTGCCATCAAAACAACTGATACCCCTTTGAGTAGCGATCCACAGGTTGCCATTGTGGTCTAATAGCAAATCGTTGACCCTGTAGTCTATCAGTCCATCTTCAACCCCATAAAATTTGAGCCCATCTTCGGGATGCCACCGCGCGAAACCTCTGTCGTTGTCGTAGAAATTTTGTTGCGCCAAATAAAAATAGACCTCGCCATTGTACCCGGCAATGATAGTACCGATAGAGTTGATCGTATCTCGTTGCTTATCCTCTGTAAAAATGGTTTGGAACAGCTTGTCCTGCTGGTAAATGATCTTTACCCGGCTGTTTAAAAGCTCTCTACTTCCTTTTATTTTCTCTCGTTCCCAACAACCGAAGAGGAATTGTCCTTGCGAGTCCTGAGCGATTGCACAAATACTTTTTTCCTTCACGGCTGCAATTGTTTCTATCTTTTTTATTTTTTGCCCTTCATAGTGGAACAAGCCATTGCGGCCACCAAACCACAGGTCCCCATTGTGGTCTTCATAGATATCGATACAGTTGTTGATATCCTCCCCATCCTCTGTGCCTACAAATTCGACGTGCTCACCATCGAAACGAAAAACACATTCGATGCGACTGTCGAAAACAGGAGACACAAAACCGATCCATATATCACCTTTTCGATCTTGCACAATTTGCGAGATCTCAAACGACCTTTTGGATAATTCCTCACTGAGGTCAAAAACACTGATGCTATGCGCATCATAGACCACGGCGCCATCCCAGGTAGCGAACCACAACTGATGATTGCGATCTTGAAACACAGATTTGGCTGAAGGGCAGGGCAGGCCATCGGCAGACGTAAACCTGTTGAATCCATCACCGTCTTGATAGAGTACTTCTTTTGCGGTGCTGAACCACATCCGACCCTCACGGTCGCACTGAATTCTACGCAGTCGGCCCCCCAAATCTACCTGAACATACTGGAAAGTGCCATCGGCATAGTACCAGACCCCGGCTTTATGTCCATACCGACCGATCCACACCTTGCCAGTAAGGTCTCTACTCACAGAATACTGGGTCCTGCTTTTACGAAATCCCTCTTTTTCTTCGTAGCGGTGGAAGGATGTGCCATCAAAGCGGATGAGGTAGTCAAAACCAAACCACAGATGACCTTCCGGATCCTCTGCGATGCCTCGACAATGGTTTTTACCTCCAGGAGAAGGCGGCTGATCGTAGTCTTGCAGATACAGCGGAATTAAGTCCTGGAACACAGTGCCGTCGTAATATCCCAGAGTCCTGCGACCGCCAAACCATATACGCCCCTCATTGTCTTCATAGATACACTGCACAGCCCGGCCTGCGATTCCATCGTCCTCCAGATGGTGGAAACCTACGCCATCATACCAGCAGACCCCATTTAATGTACCGAACCACAACTTATTTTGACTATCCTGTTCAATACAATAAACACGATCGTTCACAAGACCGTCTTGCTCGGAAAAAGTCTCGAACGTGTCGCCATCAAAGCGACTAACGCCATTGTCCCATGTGGCGAACCAGAGGTAGCCCTCGCTGTCTTCAGCGATATGTTCAATGCGTACCCCGGCCAGACCATTGGCCATAGAATAAGTTTGCCAGGTGCCCGTGCGGTTGAGTGATTGGATCATGAAAAAGACCTTATGAGACAGGTAAAAAGCTGGTTATAGATCACAATAATCTGTAATTAAAGATAGCGTCCGTATTGGAATTCCCCCATTTTTGTGGCGTATTTAGGGCTTGGGTTTCAAAGAAGACCCACTATGCCCCAACATATTCGCATTGCACGCGCGTGTCTATTGCTGTACATCTACAAAGCGTTGTGCTACTCCTCAGACGTCCATTCAAGATCACCGGATCCGCGTTTTTCTTCGCACGAAGGCATCTAACTCATGCCGAACAGTTGAACTACTGGCGTAGTTGTACCCCGCTCGACCAGACAGTTCGGCATAGCGCTGCGTTTTCTGCAAATTGCGATTCTCACCTCTCACACACCTGCCACCTCAAACGCCGTTATGTTGCGGGTATCCTTGCTGAACTCTACCCCGATCAGATGGATCGGCTGGCCCAGGCTGCGGTATTTGTCCGCGTATCGCTTTTCCTTTAATTGCGCCATTGCCGCCCCCTCAGACGCCAGTTCCACCACTTTGAACTCAAACAGGTAGATGTTATCGTTGAAGTGAACGGTCATATCTACACGCCCATGACTGCTACTGTCTTCTACCGTGATATTTAACTCCAGTGCTGCGAAATAGGAATAGAACACGCTGGCGTAGTAGCCTTCAAAATTGGCGATGTCGTTGTTGGTGTACCACTCATAGGGAATACTGGCATAAAAGGCATGGAAAAGTGTCTTGAGTCCCTCGAAGTCATTGATCAGCAACAGATCATACAAACGGGCACTGTGCTCAACGCGGCGCGACGAGTGCCCAGTCAGGTGATTCAGCAGGCTCTCGTTCAAGCTCTGCCGAACTTCCTGGTTCGGATAGCCCAGGCGATAGAATAACTCGCCGCCGAGGTTCTCTGTTTCTGTGATGGTGAGATATCCAGTCTGAAACAAGAGGGCTTCGGTTGCTATGTGGTCAAGGTCAATAGTAGATAAGAGTGCATTGGTACCCAGCATATTGTCCAAAGCCATTGAACTTACACCCCGGTCCAGTAATATTTCGATAAGAAAGGTCGGTGTGCCGGTCTTGAACCCGCAGGCTCCGAACTCCCGGCTATTGAAGAGCGCGAGAATATCGAAGGGGTTATAGACCTTCTCATCGCCCCGCCAGCTATAGCCATTGTACCAGTCGCGGACCTCCTCCCTGTCCAGACCCGGAAACTCGGGTGCAAACACCGTGTCCAGATCCGCATCGGTATAGCCACAGATAGCCGAGTAGCGCGTATCCAGCGTGATGTTGGTCAAGTTGTTGAGGCCAGAGAAGATGCTCGCTTTGGAGAATTGGCTGACGCCCGTGAGGAAGGTGAAATGAATGTGTGCGTCGCAGTCTTTAGTGGTGGCATACAGGCTGTGCAAAAAGTCGCGATTGGCCCGGGCGACTTCGGGCACCGCCAGCGCGTCCATGATAGGCTTGTCATTTTCATCAACCAGTAGCACAACGCGCTGCCCACTGCGCTCGTGGAGCACTTTCATCAAGTGGCGCAAGCGCTCTGATGCGTTTTCGTCGCGCGGGCTGACCTTTGCCTCGTTTTCCAGGGCGTCCAATTGCATCGCCACTTCCTTCCGCAAGTCGTCCGGCCTCTGATAGTTGCCACTGCTGAAGTCGAATCGCAAGACGGGATAGCGAACCGACCAGTCCCAGTGTTCGTGGATGTGAAGCCCTTCGAACAGCGGTTCATTGCCCTCGAACAGTTCCTTCAGCGTGTCCAGAAGCAGGCTTTTGCCAAAGCGACGCGGACGCGACAGAAAGTAGTACTTACCTTCGTCGATCAGTTGCTGTATATGGGCAGTTTTATCAACATAGTAGCAGTTTTCCTCGCGTATCTCGCGGAAGGTCTGAATACCAATGGGCAGTCTGCGTTTGGTCATATTATGCACCTTTTGGTACAGGTATTGAATCGGAGAAGTATTACAGATGACGACGGGCACTGTCTAAGTCCTGTTGGAGGTCGTCCTCGGTCAGTTGGAAGGTATCGACGCCGTATTCGGCGAGCTTCATCAGAAATAAGGGCTTGGGAATGCCAGCCAGCTTAGCTGCCCCTCCCGAGGACAAACGCCCCAACTCGTAGAGCTTGACGGCGATGAGGAGCTTGGCCTCTTCGCTGAACTGCTTGGGTGTATATCCGAGGGCCAACAGGACCTCGTCGCCGTAGTCAATAGTCAATGTTCTCTTCATCGCGTCATGTCTCCATACTTTACGAAACGTTTTATTACTTCTCATAAGTCTATTCACGATCATCGAGCCCGCGTTTTTCTACGCGCGAAGGCATCCAGCTCAGGCCGGACAGTTGAACTACTTGCGTAGTTGTACCCCGCTCGACCAGACAGTTCGGCATAGCACTGCGTTATCTGCAAGTTGCGATGACCGAGTAGCCGGCGCACTGTGCCTACGCTCACCCCACTGCCAACTCCGTCGCAGCCGTGTGCCGAAGCTGGTGAATCTCGCATTTGACCTCTGCTGATTGCAGTTATGAGAATAAGGTTTTGCGCACAGAGACGGTGCTGACCACGCGACTACGGTCTTGTATTTCAGCAGCTTTTAAGCGGTCCATTAATTGATTGAGATCGCCACCGCACTCTTCCAGAAGTTTCTGTCTCGTCTGGTGAATTTCTTCGACAATAGGATCGCGTTTCATAGTTCTCCTCCGGGCTGTTCAAGAAGTCCTTCAGGTGTAACAATGGTCGGGATATGACGCTGTGATACGGTTTCAACAGCTAAATCGGCCATATCTCCCCCATTTTTGAATATAAAATAACTAAATTGCAATTATCTGCAATTTACTCAGAAAAACAGGGGTTTTCAAGGTCATTTTGGAATATAAAGATATGCAAAATTTAAGACCAATCAGGAACATTATCTGATTGGTCTTAACACGACAAGATGTGGCCGGATTGTTGTTATTCAAATAATCTCATTTGCTCTTTGCCTTGCTCGTCAGTTTCCGATCTGTGCTCTGGTCGCCACGGCTTTCACAGCTTCTATGCCCAGGCGGTCTTCGAGTTGTTTCAAGTACAAACTGCGCGGAGAGACCTTCAGCCCATGTGATTCCCAATATCCATCTTCGCGCCTGTACCAGCCGTCTCGTTTCTCGCCGATGCAACCAATGGCGTAATTTTGCGATGTTGGGGGTTTTTGCACGATAAAGCTCTCTGCTTCGCAATTCCACAATACTTTTTGCGCCCCCGCCCAACCGTGGCCAGTGCCCGAACCTTGCCGATCCTGAACATTGATGGCATTGCCATTCACGGTCACATTGTCAAACAGCGTGCAAACAGACCAGCGGTGATGGGGCCCCGAATCATTATGCGCGATATCCGCCGTGCAATCCAAAAACACATTTGGCCCCGGTACGCGTGCGTGTAGCACATAATCGTGACGCCCTCGCCGGGTATAACACCGTTGTACGAGGGACAATTGCCCGTGGATGGGAAATGAATATCGCCGGCCTCCGATGATCTGTGATACGGGATCCAGACACTGGCTATCCTGCACGGTCATCCATTTTGCCTGATTGCCAATGGTCACACACGCATAGCCAAAGTGAACCGAGGTGATATTGCGCGCCCACGCATTCTGCACGCGTGAAAATACGACAAAGTTCCAGGCGTGATCTTCATCGATAAACTCATCCTCCCTACTTTCATCTTTTTCGCTGTCATCAAACTCCGATACGCCGCGCAAGTTCTCAATGCCGACCTGTTCAATGCGCCCGAGATATTCGTATTTGAGAACCCATCCGCCGCCGTATTCTCGTTCAAATGCATTGCCCATTGGCGCGTCGATTGTTATCCGGTTGCCTTCTATGGCAGTTATGGTGCGGTCAAAGCGAAAGTCGTAAGTGCCCGGTTCCCACTGCCGAACGTCGGGATGTGACATCTCAATGCGATCCATCCCTATTGCCGCAATCCACTGTGCCGTACTGGGGCGATGCACGAGGATGTCATCGCCAACTGCAAAACCCGAAGCATCTGCGATGGCGAATGTTTTTGCGCCCACGGGGACATAATCATCTACAATGGCCTGTCGCGTTCCCCCTACCTCTTGCCAGAATGATCTGCCTTCAAACTCGATCAATGTGCGCTGTTCTGTTCCCGTTGCAATCAATACCGTGCCGTTTTCGCCTTCGCCTTCACCGCGCAGTACAACGCCACTTGCCCGAATGTATAGGGTCCCACCAATCCGATATTTTCCGCGTTTGAGTAACAAGGTCCCCCGAAATCCATTGGCGTCCAGTGCGCGTGCAGATACGTCATCAATTGCCGCTTGTAATCGCGCTGTGTCGTCTCCTGCGGGCTGTGGTTGGACGGTTAATACGACTGGCACATCTGGCAGAGCCACACCACCCCCCATGTACCCGCAGTGTGAAAAGTCTGGAATGATATTGCCCTTTTCATCCGGCACATAGACCAGTCGCCCGTCAGGTCCCGGATATACCAGTTTGCTGTTCTGGGGTACGTAAGATATCGAACTGCTCCGCGTTTGGATAAAATCTGCGACTTGCGCCCAAATTGGGATGGGATATATGGAGGGGTCGCGTGAGGCGAGAATATCCCGAGGAATTGGCACGCGGATCCGGGTTGTTCCCGTCTGAATGGTCTGGGTCAACAGGATCTGCGTTTCGGTTCCCACCACAATGTTTAATGGTTGTGTGGTGGCATTTTCAAATGTTATAGGTATGTACCACTGCGCGCCGACAGATCCGAATCCAGCAGCAAAAGTGAGGAAATCCCCAAATCCGATTTGTCCGTCAGAATCGAGGTCGTAGATGGGATCATATCCTGAATCGGTCTGTGTTGCACCGAATTTCTGAACAAAAAGGATAAAATCACTAAAACCAACGGCTCCGTTGCCATCAAAATCGAGATGGTCAATGGAATTTATTTCCTGTACTGGCGCGTCAACTTGCCAGGAAAAGGTCTGATCGACGGTTGCAATATGATCGATGAACAGGCGCGCGTTTGAATTTTGACTGGTTTCTGTTCTATATGTGATGTATCGCCTGTTGTAATCGGGTTCGCTGCCCCAGATATCGTGGGGTTTTGCCAGTTCTACAACGGCAAGTTGCCAGCCTTGAGGCGGTGTTTGTCCCTCCCAGATCGTATATATGGCTTCCCTACCACCGCCCAGCGGGTGGTTGCGAACCTTGATTTTGAGATCCCTCAGACCATTGCCCTCTACTTTCCACCAGAAGCTCAAGCTATGTCTTTGGGAAATGTCCTGCCCCGTGCTAAAAAAATTGTAGGTAAAGAATCCCGTCTGACCTGCTGGCGGAGAAGCCGCGATGGCAAAACGACCCTCCTGGGCATCTCTGGATAACTGTACATTGTTGGACCAACCGGAAAGATTATCGCAATAGGTCAGCGTTTGCACCGGATCGCTGGCAAAACAAGTACAAGCCCACAAAAATAGAATTGTACAGGTGATAATTGATCGCATTGCAATTTTTCCTGACCGCTGACAGTTGTTCTATTGGCGATTTGCCTGAAATTCCCATTTTAGTAACATTATATCGAAGATAACGCCTCCTGCCCAAATCGCTCAATAGCTTTTAAGGTCTCGCGCACATCATCCCATGTCGTGGTGTGGTTGACGATGCACAGCCGGAGTGAAAACTTCCCATGCAGAAGCGTCGAGGATATAAAGGCTTTGTCTTCCCAAAACATGCGAGCGAGTATTGTCTTGTTGATCTCTGTGAGTTCTTCCTCGTCAATAGAGGTGTCGTCAGGATTAATGCGGAAGCATACGATCCCCAGTGACGCGGGGTTTAACATCTCCAGTAGCTGACTTTCACTCACGTATTCTTCCGCCTGAGTGGCCAGTGCCATCCCCCTTGACACGGCTTGCCGAAATGCCTCCATCCCGAAGGTTTGAACGGACATCCAGACCTTAAGGGCGCGCACCGAGCGACTCAGTTGCAGGCCGCGATCGGAAAAGTTCGGGTGGTTTGCACCCCATATTGTGTCCTGGAGAATATCGTGCCGAACCGCGAAGGCACGCTCAAGCGTACTCAGGTCCTTCACCAGTAGGCAACCGGCCTCATAAGGTTGGAAGAACCATTTGTGCGCATCCAGCCCGATGGAATCTGCCCGTTCGATCCCGCGCAAGAGTTCCTTGCCTTGCTCGGTCACGACAGCGAAGCCGCCGTAAGCAGCGTCAATGTGTAGCCATATACTTTCTGATTCACAGTAATCTGCCATGGCTTCGATTGGATCGATAGTCCCGGTACTGCTCGTTCCGGCGTTGGCGCACACTGCAATGGGGTTGAATCCCGCGGCGCGGTCGTCGGCTGCAGCTTGTGCGAGTGCATCCAGGTCCAGGCGGAAGAGGTCATCGCTCGGTATCAGGCGTATGCACTCTGGTCGAACGCCGATAATCCTGGCTGCGCGGATGTGCGCGCTATGGCTCTGGTCGCTCATGTACACGGTCGCGCGCTCGGGATGACCCGCAGCTTCTCTCGCTGCGACAAAGGCGTCGAGGCTGGCCGCAGAGCCTCCGCTTGTAAAAAGCCCGCCCGCGCTTTCTGGATAGCCGACCCACTGCCGCAACCAATCAATGACCACCAGTTCGAGCTGGCTCGGACCACTTCCAACCAGCCAGGTGCATGCGTTGATATTATACCCGGCGGCCATGAAATCGGCCAGCACCCCAGGCCAGGTGGGAGACGACGGTATAAACGCGAAGCAGCGCGGGTGATCCAGCCGCATCGCAACCGGGAGGATTTCGCGTGCGACCTGCTCAATGACCTCCGCTGGGGATCGTCCAGCTTCAGGCGGATCCTTCATTAACTGTCTCTCGAGACCCTGCCGGAACTCTCCATCCCAGGCTTCTTCCTCGGGCAAGTCTTGAATCCGCTCCACCAAAAGCTCCGCGGCTTTGTGCGCGAGGTCGAGCATGAGTTCGGGGGCCATCTGGAGACCGTTATCTCCATCGTCTGAAAGTTCTCGTTTTTCCTCACATTGTCCTTCCATACCTCTCCTTATTCTTGAGTTTTTCTATTTTACAATTTACTCGAAAAAACAGGGGTTTGCAACGGCATTTTGGCGTATAATGTAGGCGTTTTGGGAAGTGTTCCTGACAAAATACGAATTATGTCTAACTGCGGATGCATCCGCGAAAAAAATAAAATAGGGCAGACCTTTTGTGGACTGCCCTACTATTGGGATATATTGCGTCAGGGCGAACCCATGAACGCCTTAAAGCTATGTAATACACTTACTCAGCCGTTGGATCAAAGCCTTCAATACGCCCTTCCTGAATCTCGATCTCATCGCGACGCCTCACCCGCTCAACCTGTCCATCGCGCAAATCGACCACGCGATCCGACACACCGAGCATCTTGTGGTCGTGGGTATTGGTCACAATGGTCACACCGCTTTCGCCCTGCATCTTGAGCAACAACTCGATAATTTCCTGCCCGGTCTTCAAATCGAGATTTCCAGTCGGCTCATCAGCCAAAATCAAATCGGGATCATTGGCCATAGCTCTGGCAATAGCCACGCGCTGCTGCTGCCCGCCCGATAGTTCGTAGGGTTTGTGATGCAGACGGTCGGAAAGACCCACCAACGACAACTTGTGTGCGGCTTTTTCTTCGTAATCACTACGCGACATGCCCGAAAACACCATGGGCAAAGACACATTTTCAAGTGCCGACATAACGGGAATCAGGTTAAACGACTGGAAAATATACCCCACACTGTGGCAGCGCAAATAGGCAATTTGCCCCTGACTCATATCGCCCATATTGGCGCCGTTGACCAATACGGTTCCCTTAGTGGGCGTATCTAATGCCCCGACCATGTTAAACATCGTGGTCTTGCCCGAACCCGAAGGACCCATAATTGACAAATATTCACCCCGAATCACATCAAGGTTCACGCCTTGCAGGGCATGCACTTCCTGGTCGCCCATCCGATAGGTCTTCCAGACCCCCTGGACTTTAATAATATAATCTTCAGTATCAACCTGTTGTTCAGCAGCCGATTCCTGAGCCATTGTGTTCTCCTCTGAAACGATAAAGTTCACCATTAGACTCCCGTATGGTAGCGAAAACCCATGAGCCTGTCAAGCCATTTTAATCCCAAAAAAATTCTGCGTGATTCCACAAGCGTCTTCTGCTATATTCTAAGCCGCATTGTGCTATAGACCTGTCGCATCACCAGAACCAATACGAAAGGACCGCATCATGAAACTCGCAGTATGCAATGAATTTTTTGAAGATTGGAAAATCGAGGACGTCTTTAACTACGCAGCGGAAATCGGCTGTGACGGCGTTGAACTTGCACCGTTTACACTCGCGGAAAGCGTCACAGAGATCTCTGCTAAACAGCGCGGCGACATTCGCAAAGCCGCAGAAAAAGCCGGTGTCGAAATCGTTGGTCTGCACTGGCTACTCGCCAGTCCACCGGGGCTTTATCTCACACATCCCGACACAGCCATCCGCGACAAAACCGAAGCGTATATCAAAGCATTGATCAACTTCTGTGGCGACCTGGGCGGACAGATTATGATCCACGGTTCACCGGCACAGCGCAACATCCAAAAAGGCTGGGACCGAGAAGAATGCTGGCAATACGCCGTCGATATCTTTTCAAACTGCACCGCAGAAATGGAACAAAACAACGTCACATATTGCATCGAAGCACTCACGGGCAAAGAGACCAACATCCTGAACTCTATCTCTGAAGCCCTCAAAATGGTCGCCGATGTTGATCACCCAAATTTCCAGACCATGGTCGATACCAAAGCCGCAGCCGCTGAAAACAAATCCCATGTGGATGTAATCGCCGAAGCCGGCAAAGCCATGCGCCATGTCCATGTCAACGACCCCAACTTGCGCGGTCCGGGATTTGGCGACTTGCAATTTGCATCCATCCTCCGCGCCCTCAAAGACCGCCACTACGATGGTTATATATCCGTAGAAGTCTTTGACTTCAAACCCGATGCAAAAACCATTGCCGCACGTAGCATTGGCTATCTGAAAGGTATTTTGGAAGGGTTGGGAAATTGAAACGATGACGGGCGGGCACGAGCCTGCCCCTGCATGATGTAAGCAGGGGGGCACCGCCCCTACTTACATCTCACCTAACCCCGTTCCGGCAACCGCTCTGCCACAAAACCCAATTCTTCTTTAATCCGACTCACATCGTAAACACTATCGTATTCATGCCCGGGCCGTTCAAAATGCGACAGATCTACCTCATCGCCCCACCACGCGCGAAAAATCTCCGCCACGGGGACGGCAACCCACGCCTTTGGACCCGCGGCATTCATAATGCGAACCCCGGGTTTGTGCGGCGACTGTGCAGACAGCGTGAATGCCCGAACAGCATCGGGCAAATCCATAATGGTCATGGAGCCCAAGCCCCACTGTCGCGTCGGAGAAATATCGCGCAAAGGCGGCAATCCAGCGTGCGGCACTGAAGACAGCCGCAAATTAATCACATCGATATCGCCATTTTGCCGCGCATAGAATTTTGTGATCTCCTCCATCAAAAATTTCGACAAACCATACCCATTGCGATCCAGACATGGGTGTTCATCGGAAATCGGCAATGTCTGCGGTCGAAAAGCCTCATTCTGCATCCCGACTGCTGCGATTGAACTCGCCATCACAAATTTGCTGCATCCGCGATCCATCAAATAGCGCATCAAACACCGCGTGCCCTCCACATTGACAATCAGTGCGTCGCGCTCCGAACAAGCGCCGGTCACAGCCGCGAGATGAATCACCACATCAATCGCCTCATCATTGAGCTGTTGCAAATCTTCAAAAGAGCCAAACTCGCCATTCACATAGGGCAAATCCAACTCTGGATTTTTTCGACTCATACAAATCACCCTGTGCTCTTTCGCCATCGAGACCGACAGTGCCCGACCGATAAAACCACTCGCCCCAGTAATCAGTACTGTGCTCATAATTCCTCCTCGTTTAATCAATCACTAAAAATGTCACTCGCTCCACTTAAAACATCTGCGATGACCTCTCCCTCTTTCATCACCATCTCGACCTGCCGCAAGCATGCGATATCTTCAAGCGGATTGCCGTCCAGTGCAATCGCATCCGCGAACATCCCAACACCAAGATGTCCAACGCAATCCGCCATACCCAACATTTCAGCCGTATTCGTCGTCACCGCCTTCAACGCATCTACCTCTGACACGCCCAGCCCAACGAGTTCTTTTGCCTCGCGCCAGAGCGTTGCATGCGTGCTATCGGTCCCCAAACACACTTTCACACCCGCCCGCACGGCTTCGGGAAGATATTTTGCCGTCAATTCGCGCGCGCGTTCCACCCGCTCGCGCCACCAATCCCACGCCCACGTATCAAAAGACGCAAAACCAACTTCATCGTCAAAAAACAGTTGCAAATTTGGATCGCTCAAATACGCGCCCGATTTCACAAACAAAGCCACATCCTCTTCGGTCAGCAAATTGGCGTGCTCAATACTATCGATCCCCGCTTCCATCGCCCAGCGCATTGCCGGCCCACCAATCGCGTGTGCGGCTACTGGCAGACCCAAATCGTGTGAAACCGCAATCGCCGCATCAATTTCCCGCTTCGAATACGCCGCCACATCTGTCAAATCGCCTCGAATATAGTCCTCAAACGCATCGCCCCGCCGCACATTGGTAATAAACAACTTGGTCCAATCCGCGCCCCGAGAAAAATTCTCCCGGATCTTCAACCTCAATTCTTCTTCCCCATCCGCGGGAAAACACAAAAAAGGCGCGGTCCCATGGCGCGGCCTCAACGCCCGCACACACACCTTCAATCTCGGTCCCACGGCTTCGCCGCGATCAATCGCACCCTGAAAAGCCTTCTCAACACCTGGCCGATCCCCCAGAGTGCGCATAGTCGTAACGCCTGTGTCCAGATCGCTTCGCAAATTCATTGCACCGCGCAACACAGCCGTTGTCGCATCCAGATCGAAATGCGCGCTCAAAGGCAAATGGAACCGATTGTTAATCGTAATATGCACATGGGAATCAATCAACGCCGGCATCACGGTATATGCCGAACAATCCACCACCTCGACATTTGGAGGCACATCTACTTCTGCCCCAACACCAACTACGCGCCCCTTATCCACCACGACCATCCCCTGCGGCACAGGTTCACGACCGGGATGAACAATCAACAATTTGGATTTAATCACTTTTGACATACTTATTTTATTTGTATAATGTAGATGAAAAAACAAAACGCCGTCATTTTGATCACCGGAGATATATTATGCAATTTGGCATCTTTTACGAACACCAGATCCCCCGCCCCTGGGCAGAAGGCGAAGAACACCAGCTATTCAAAGACGCGCTTGAACAAGTCGAAGTTGCCGACCGGATTGGCATTGAATATGTTTGGGAAGTTGAACATCACTTTTTGGAAGAATACTCCCATTCCTCAGCACCGGAAGTCTTTCTGGCCGCATGTAGCCAACGCTCCAAAAATATCCGCCTGGGACACGGCATTGTACTCATGCCCCCCAATTATAACCATCCGGCCCGCGTTGCCGAACGCATCGCAACCCTCGATTTGATCAGCGACGGGCGCGTCGAATGGGGCACGGGTGAATCGGCCTCTCGCGCAGAACTCGAAGGATTCAACGTCCCGCCCGGAGAAAAAAAAGCAATGTGGGCAGAAACCGTCCGAGAAACCGCCAAAATGCTCGCGTCTGACCCTTACCCCGGATATCGTGGCGAATTTTTTTCAATGCCCGAACGCAATATAGTGCCCAAACCCCTGCAAAAACCCCACCCGCCACTGTGGGTCGCCTGTTCCAACCGCGAAAGCATTCGCTGGGCAGGGAAACACGGCATTGGCGCACTCACCTTTGCCTTTATCGAACCCGAAGACGCCAAATACTGGGTTGACGAATACTACACCGCATTTGAAAACGAATGCGAACCCCTCGGACAAGCCGTCAATCCCACGATCGCTATGGTCGCCGGATTCATGTGTCATGAAAACGGGGAAACAGCGAGGGCACAGGGTCTTGAAGGATTCCAATTTTTCGGCTATGCACTTTCACATTATTATCGCCACGGCACGCACATTCCCGGCGAATTTGACATCTGGGCAGACTTCCAGCAAAACAAACCCGAACGGAAAAAAGGTTCGGGATCGGGCTGCATTGGCTCCCCAGATGAAATACGCACGCACCTCGAAGCAATGGAAGAAATCGGCGTCGATCAGGTCGTCTTCCTGCAGCAAGCGGGCAACAACAAACACGATCATATATGCGAATCACTCGAACATTTCGCACAAAATGTATTACCCGACTTCAAAACGCGACACGAAATATACGCCGCACAAAAAGCAGAACGGCTCGGTCCAGCCATCGAAAAAGCACTTACTAAAATTCCACCAATTGACAAACCCCAATTCACACCCTTCGAAGCCTATCCACTATTAAAATCACCCGAAGAAAAGCAAGAAGACCTCGAAATTGTCAAATCTATTGCGGGAAAAAAGACGATCACGGATTAAACGGATGACTCAGATGACGCGGATTAAAAGCTCGCCCCACAAAGCCCCATCCAGGCGAATCAGTGGAGAGGTGTACAGGTGGCAGTCTCTCAGAGCAGTTCATCTGCGTTTATCCCTGCTTACACCCGCAGAGCCTGCCCCGTAGTGTTTTTATACGGGGGACATGCCTGCGGATACTTTTCATTCCTCT
>JAJDYX010000038.1 GCA_022824945.1 Candidatus Latescibacterota bacterium | reverse complement strand
CGCGGGCGATTGCAATGCCCAGCGGGTGGGGACGGTATTTGAAACCCAACCCCGTGAAGGCGAAGCGTTTTATCTCTGAATCCTCGCGAATTTTGGCGCGCTTTTCCGGGCGACCCAGCACAATAGCCCGCTCGTACATATCGCGGTCATTGGTCGTAAGCACACCGCCCTCCCCCGCTGCTATTAGCTTGGATCCCTGGCAACTGAAACAACCGACATCGCCTATTGAACCAACCTTCTTCCCCTGCCAGGTGGCCCCGTGGGCGTGCGAACAGTCCTCGATCACGGCGATCCCCCGCGAGCGTGCCAGTTCCAGAATCGATTCCATATCCGCAGGATTACCCCAGACATGGCAGACCACGATCGCCCGGGTCCGCCCTGTAATTTTCCGCTCTATGTCAGCGGGATCCAGAGTCATCGTATCGCGATCAACATCGGCAAAAACAGTGATTCCCCCCATAGCAGGCACAGTCGTCGCTGTAGTAAGAAATGTGAAAGAAGGCACAATAACCTCATCGCCAGGTCCTACCCCCACCGCGAATAGAGCCGTTTGAAGTGCCGCCGTACCACTGGTAAGCGCCAGCCCGTATTCACAGCCGACGTATTCGGCGAACTCCCGCTCGAACTCGGCGACTGATGGCGAAATAGAGGTCTCGCCCTTCCGCATCAGTTCCACCACCGCAGCAATCGCCTCCTCACTCACAGGGGGAACCGCGAACCTCCTCTTGTCGAGCGTTACCGCCTTTGGACCGCCCAGCAGTGCCAGCTTTCCCATAAGCATCTCCTTTCAATACGCTGAACCGCGAGCATCAGGTCACAGCATCGGAAAGCCCCAGCAGACCCAGAGTATCGCGGTACAGAATCTGATCTGGCAGGTCTTCTGGTAGCGGAGGTAGCCGCATCTCCTGAGAAAGCCGGACCACATGATGCAACCCTTCCACTGTTTCTTCAAAAGTAGCCACAGGATAATCTGTTCCAAAGAGCAGTTTATCCACAACCCCGTACTCAACCGCCAGCCGCAACGAGTTGTAAAACTGCCAGGGCCGATAGAACAGACCCGAAATATCCGAAAACACGTTTGGCTGCTTCCGGATCAAGACAATAGTCTCCGCCTCCCAGGGATGCCCCAGATGGGCGATTATCATCTTCAGATCCGGAAACCGGAGCGCGATATCTTCCAGCAGAACGGGATTCGCATACTTCAGCGGTGCCCTGCGCGGGAAAGTCGCTCCCTGATGGAACAGGATGGGCACCCCATACTCCTCCGCCCTGGCAAAAATAGCCAGCGCATTCGCATCCAGTGGGTCCCACCCACCGTAGATTGGACTCATCTTCAGGCCCCGTAGCCCCAACTCTTTGACCGCACGCTCCACCTCCTCAAGGGCATTGTCCTCAGTCGGGCAGATCGCAGCAAAACCGATCAGCTTTTCCGGATGGGTACGCACGTAATCTGCAACCGTATCGTTGACAGTAAAAAAGCCAGTCAGTGGCGCCCGCAACCCGAACACGATAGCGCGGTCCACCTCTGACACGGCTGCCTTATGCATATCGGGTGTAATATCCAGATCCACCTCCTGATTGCGCATAATAAAAGTCTCGCGCGCCAATTCGTCGGTCAATTCGCCCGGATAGCGCCAGAGATGTGTGTGACAATCCACTCGATAGCCTTTCTTCGACATTGACCCTCCCTTTTTCGTTCATCTGCGATTTTCTGATCCTGAAAACCTGACCTACAGATCCTTCAGGCGTCCTTCATCCGTACCAAATTTCATTTTCTTTCTCTCCGCATATCCAGCCTGGACGCCTCTGGTCGGTAACGGTATTTTTCCTCCAACTCTTTCGGAAGTTCCACTCCCAGTCCAGGCGTTGTTGGAGGATAAATCATCCCGTCTTCAATCCGCGGTTTTTCCACAAATAGCGCGTCTGTGAGCGGAAAATGCCAGGTCGGATACTCGGCAATCACGGTATTGGGCGTGACAAATGCCCAGGCCAGGTTGGCAGCGACCGTAATCGAAGTCCCCCAGGCATGGGGTGCCACTTTCACACCATAAGCGTCGGCCATCGCAGCTATCTTTATACACTCTAAGATGCCCCCCGCCTGGCACGCATCCGGCTGAGCCACGTCCAGTGCTTGCCGCTCAAAAAAATGTTTGAACTCATACCGCATACACGAACTCTCGCCGCCCGAAATGGGAATACAGGTATTTTGACGGACGTGGGCATAGCCCTCGTAATCCGCCGCAAAACAAGGCTCCTCCAACCAGAACAGATCGTAAGGCTCTAAAGCCTTCGCTACCCGCACCGCGTCGGCTGCCGTCCACGGATCCGGATTATGTCCCATCACCGCGTCTGCCATCAACTTCACCTCAGGCCCCAGCACTTCCCGGCACGCGGCCACCCGTTCCAGGTCGTGTTCCCGATTCACGCCAATCCGCATCTTCACAGCCCGAAATCCCACCTTCAGGTGCGCCCTCATCTCTGCTTTCAGATCCTCCAGAGGTTGCTCCAGGCCCCCGCTGGCATAAATCGGTAGCTTCTCGTGGCACAGCCCGCCCAGCAGGCGATATGCCGGCATGCTGGCAGCTTTTCCCGCAATATCCCACAGGGCGTTTTCCACCGCGCTGGCCGCTGCTACCGCCAGCCCGGATCGTCCCCAGTACAGGATGCGGCGATACATCATCTCGTAACACCCGGCCACATCTCGTGGGTCTTTGCCCTGGAGAAACTGCCCGAACAGGCGAAACAACTCGGCTGTGGCCTCACCCGCGACAAACCCGGACCCGTAGCAATCTCCCAGACCGGTGATGCCTTCGTCGGTATGCACTCGCACCAGCGCGCAATTTACGCTGGCAGCTTCTCCCCCCGACCATCGCAAAGGATGCTCTTCCGGCATATCAACCGTGAGCAGGATGGGTTCCACCTCCGTGATCTTCATCAATCATTTCTCCTATCTGACACAGGTTTCTAACTTCCCGCATGAAGAACGACAGCACTCGCAAACAGATCTTCAAGCCCCGGCTCAGGAGGCCCCGACCACCCTCTAAAAAGATAGGTGCCTATCTCCGTGCCGCCTCCCCGTTCTGTCTCCTTTCCGTCCATTGCATAGCCAATACAGCCGTTCGTATATCCCAGGAACAACGCCTGCCTGGGGGAAACAGAATCCTCTATGGCCCGGCCCAGAGCGTGGAGCGGCTCGGCGTCGAGGCCGATCAGGGCGAATTCCCTATTCAACCAGAGGGTCTGAACGTGAAACTCCGCATGGGCTGGAACTTCCTCTCCTGCATTGAGATACTGCAGACATTTCTCCGCATAGGAACCAAATCTTCCATCCCGTTCCTTGAGCAAATCGAGTTCCTCTCGCGTGGTATAAAGCCTCTGGCAGGGCGCCTCAACCCGATTGATCTTGCCCGTAAGTGTCAGATTGTCGATCTGTTTGAAGTCCGCTTCCAGGAGGATCTTCAGCATCTCCCTCAAAAGTTCCTGTCCCATACCGGGAAGTTCGGCGTGATTCATCGCCCGCCAGTGATCCCCTTCGGCTACATGTCGGGGCCGTATATCTCCGCCCGCTCCCTGCAGGAAAAACGGCGTCACATCCGGACCAAACGCTCTGGAGAAGGCAGTTCTCCAGGCCCCGGGATACTCCGCTGTCAGCAGGTGCTGTGCCCCCGTGGCAACCGGATGACACGCCACGGACATCCCAAGCGCAGCGATCTCTCCCGTCGGTTTCCTGAAGACCAGGAGCCGCATGCGATCATCTACAGTGCCACCCGGATTGGGCGCATTCACGACCTGACCATCCCGCTCCGGGCGGCGGTTCAACGGCAAACTCGTCTTGCCTTCGCCGTACCACAACGTCCCTTCATTCGCGTTCTCCGAAGCCTCCTGAACAGCTTCGCGGACCTTTTCGTACAACCACTCCCTGTATCGCTCATCCGACACTGTCGCGGCTCCGTGAGTGTGCGAGCAGTTCAGCATGATATGGTCTCTCGGACACCCGACGATCTCTCCGAGTTGGTCTAAGAAGCCGGACAACTCATCGAGCCTCGGAAATGTGCCCAGATCCGCAGCGCCCAACAATGCACGACGGTTCCCCTCTTCCAGCACAATGGCCGTGAACGTCAACGAGTCGTTGACATCTTCGTAGAGATCTACCCGCGCACCATACCCGTACATCTTTGTGCGAAACGGAGGAACGATATCCCGACAGGCAATTCCAAAACGCATTGCGACCTCCTCCTGCAAAAAATCCTGAATAAGCTATTCCCTGCGCGAAAGCCGCCAGACATCCGGCTCCATAGTAACGCACCGCCACTCGTATTCGCGCTCATCGCCATCCATCTCCAAACACCTCCGGCAAAGCCAGCATCAACCGTGTATAGCAACCACAGCACCATTTTGATCTTTTTTCTTAGCCCGCAACGTCTCCCCCAAACAAACCTTCAACTCGCCATTGGGCAATGGCACCACTATAGTTCCATCACCCATCAAAACGGGATCGCCTTTGGGCATATCCCCCGTCCTGTGCGGTCGCAATACCGCAATAAATGTGGCCTCTTCACGCGGTATTGTCGTCTCTGCTGTCACATGATACTCCTTAAGCTGAACGCGTTCTCTCGGCGGAGGATCAAACTGATCGGTCTGACTGATTTTCAAATTTTCTGGACGCAGCAGAGACACCACACAGCCCGCATCACCAGTTGTAATTTTTAGCGTCTGCTCATTAATCTCCATTTCCGTTTCAGTGTGCAAATAATACTGAAATGTCGAAGCCTCTGCTGCCACCACCGTATCGCAAATCACCACCACATCGGGTTTTGCAAACAAAATCTGCCGCGTAAATTTTTTCAGCATTCCCCCGTATGCCGGAGCGGCTTCACCAGCCACATAATCAAATACATCCGACGTTTGAAAATCCAGAATTTCACCCATAGCCGCAGCGTGATTGCGCAACTGACTCTCGCCATTTACCCCAATGCAATTAGTTGACTTCGTATGGTGCATCCAGTTCTTGTGGTGGTCGCTGCCGTGAATATCGCGCTGCCCCGTGTGGATCAACAAACGCTCGCCAAAAGCAAATAGCGAAAACGAATTTTGCGCGTCAAAACCGTGACTCTGCGATCCAAACGGACTGCTCTTAAAAATGACCGACACATTGTTTTTCCCGTCCGTCAAATCCGAATTCATCGCCGCCAACCCCGTACCGCGAAAACATTTTGAAGAAGGTAAATCCACCGGCGCTTCTCCGCATACTTCCGGCAATGCACCCCGCACAAAATCGATATAGAGCGACCGACCGGCACCCACGGCATCCAACCGACGCGTGCTCGTATCCTCTTTCTCTTTCTGCGGGTGCATATCCACATACCACTGCCAGTATGGATTGCGCGCCTGAGCAGCCAGCGTGCGCATCAAATCGCAATTCTGGCCAGACGTTCTCGTCGTCGTCAAATCGCCCACGCCACCCCCTCGCGTGCCAGGAGGCTGAAAATACATCGGATAATCGCCAGCGCGCGCAAAATACGGTTTGCAATACGCATCGATCCCCATTGCCGCCTGCATAATATCCGCCCACCACGTAAAGCGCTGAACATAACTATCCCAGTATTGCAATCCCTGGTGCCAACCGCCATCCTCGTCGCACCACGCGGGATACACGGCACCAAATACATTCATAGCGAACCACACCCACTCCTCCGCCTCGGGAATCTCATCCAAAAACGCCACGCCAATCTCGCCCAAAAAATGCCAGGCCCGACCGGCATGGCTGCCATAAGGATGCCACAAATAGCGCATCTCAGTCGCCAGATGATCGTACATCTCCTGCCCCTGCACCTTCATCACCCCGCGGCATATCTCGCGCTCTTCTTCGCTCAACAAATCGTTCACAAACGTATAGGTGCGACAAAAATAGTAATTATAGGGCATACCCGCTTCGTCATTATACCGATAGCCTGTCGCCCCCAAAGGGTCCCATTTGGCACACGCCAGCAGCAACTCTTTCGCCTTCTCGCCATAGTGATCTTGCCCCCCCAAAAGCCGCGTAAAAGCCAGCGTCGCCGCGCTGTTTAACACGCGAATCGTGTACATCCGGTTCCCCCACCAGATCTCCCGCCATTCCTCGCTCAGAACAACAGTCCCATCGGGATACAGGGGCGGTTCTCTGGTAGATGGGATATCGGCGAGAATATCCTCGCACGTTGCGACCAGATCGTCGTAAATCGGTTTCAGGTCTCCTCGTGCCCGTGCGCGCAAGCTATCCAAATCCTCTGGGCGCACAAACAAGCGCGGATGGCTCTTTGGGATCCGCCCAATCAAAGCACTGCGTTTGGGCAACGGCAATGCGCTTGCATTCTGGGCAATCGCAAAGGCGCGCCCCGAACTCCACTTCGACACCTGTCCATCTCCATCGGAAAACCGAAACCGCCAATACCATTGCCCCGTTTCAAACACCTCTGCTGCGCGGTGAACCGTATAGATCAATTCCCCTGCCTCGTACGCAATCTTTGAAAAATCCGCACCCCGCGCACACTGGATGTCATAGCTAACCGCATTCTCCTGCGGGCGCCACACAAATGCCGGTGGCGTCTCTTCTGTCGTCACATTTTCCGGTCTAAATCCCCATTCCCCCGGCTGCGCAGGTCTTTCGTCAATTGTCAATGCCATTTTTTTCTCCTTTATCGGACAATCCGGCGGAAGGGTTCCGAGTGCAGATCACAAATGAGCAGATCGTCGATAGAATCATTTTCAAGCCCCTGTTTGATAACGCGCAAAGAGGCTTCAACGGCTTCAGCAGTAATACGCACATCCTCTTCGGTATGTGCAAGCGTAGGTCCAAAGCCCATGTAACAATGCACACCCCGGCGGGCCATTTCCTGAATAAACAGCGTCTGAACTTTGCCGCGCAATGCCTCATCGGGCAAATCGAGCACCAGATTGGGCGTTGCGGGAAACCCCTTACACGATCCCGAAAGACCAGCAGATGAGACGGCTTCGTCAATTGCCCTGGCTACTTTTTGGCCCATTTCGGCCAGATGTGTCTCGCTATCGCGCCTTTTGAGTTCCCGGATGGTGGTCAGCGAAGCAATTGGACCGATATTATCGCTCCAATACGAACTGGAAATAAACATCGCTTTGGCTGGCTCCATCGCTTCCCGAGATCCAACAACAGCCCCCATCGGATACCCATTGGACATGCCTTTGGCAATCACCGTGATATCTGGCGTCACACCCAGATATTTCTGCATCCCCCCCAGAGACTCACGCCAACCGCAAGAGACTTCGTCGAAGATGAGCAAAGCGCCGTGTCTATAGGCGAGTTCTTTGACCCCTTCGAGATACCCCTCTTCTGGCCACTCGGATCGAGCGGGCTCCATCATAACCGCGGCAACCTCACCCTGATATTCGGTCAGCAAACGCCCGAGCATATCGAGATCTCCATAGGTAAATGGAATCGCCGTGCCCGCCAGCGCACGCGGCACACCAATCGGCTCAATACCGGCAAAGGGATATTCTCCACTCTCGGGATCGACGAGATAATTTGCCGATTGGTACCAATCGTGCCATCCGTGATAACCGCAAAATAGAATGACATCTCGATTTGTCGTGCCCCGAGCAATGCGAGCAGCCACCGCACAGGCTTCCCCTCCCCCCTTTGTATAACGCACCATTTCAGCACTCGGTATGGTATTCATCAATTCATCTGCCAGCTCAATTTCGAGCGCACTGTTCATAGAATGCAGACTTCCGCGATCAATCTGTTGTTTAACAGCACCATCAACAACGGGATCTGCATACCCCAAAATAATCGCGCCCAAAGCGCGAATCCAATCGATATACTCGTTGCCATCAACATCGACAAATCGCGCGCCTTTTGATCGCGCGACATAGAGAGGACTAACGCCATTTGCAACCCGGTCGGCTCTTCGGCTGATGAGCTGTGTCCAACCCGGAATGCGTTCTCCCGCTTTCTTATACAGCTCTAACGATCTCGTGACATCGTGTGACATAGCCTATTCCCGCCAATTAAAAATGACACCCAGCATAGATTTTTCACGCGCGTAGGCCATTTCATAAGCCTGGACCATTTCTGTGTAATGCAAACGGTGCGTAATAAGACGGCTGGGCTGAAGTTTTTTTTCTGCCATAAGAGAAAGAACGTGATCGCAATGGCCGAGGTGGCCCGATGTATCGGCATGCGGATATAATTGGGCATCTTCTCCATGCACGGCAATCAGAGATATCCCCTTGGCGTAAAACCATTCCATCGCCAGAGGGTTAAAGTCAAGCGGCGGCTCGCCCCGCCCCATAAGGCTGACAATAGAAACCCGACCATTTGGCCGCACAATTTCAACAGATGTTCTGAAAGCCGGTCACGGATTCGCCGTAAGAATAACCAGATCAATATCTCTTCCATCTGTAAAAGCATCGAGTTTTGCTTCGAGGTCTGGATCATCCGATAAATAAGCCGCGTGCGCACCCATTTGTTTTGCCATGTCTAACCTGATGGAGCTATTTCCAAGCCCAACGACGCGGGCACCAAACAGAGGTCCCAAAGCGACTGCTCCCAGGCCCAGCACACCCAGACCAACAACGGCGACATTTTCGCCGGGCCTGAATAATGCTTTGTGGTAACAATGTGCGCTTAGGGCATAGAGGTGTGCATACACGCCATCTTCATCATCGACATCAGGGGGTATTTTGAAGATGTCACCAAACTGGCTTATGACGTATTCAGATTGGTGAGGCTGAGTGGCCACAACGCGATCACCGACCTCAAAGCGCGTGACCCCGGCGCCAATACCGCGAACAATACCCAGATTGCTATCGCCAACGAATCGTGGATAATCCGGCGCACCCGGTACGCGTTCTGCCCCCTCAAAATTACCTCGGTCTGTCCCGATCTTAAACGCACTGATCTGCGTCTCAACCCAGACATCATCAGCACCAAGCGCGCTTGTATCAAGCGGGTAATCTTCAATGCGAAGGTCTCGCGGACCATGGAGTATGGCTTTTTTCATAAGTTTTCATCGCTTTCGATTAGTACGATCACTCCGGCGCATCTCCATACACATTAAACCCCATCCGATCCTCACCCCTTACCAGATGAAGGTGATATCTTTTGTAACACCGCACAATCGGAATGGTAATGCGTATGGCCAATCCCAGGCGTCGGCGATCAGACGTATTCGCCGCTGAGTAATGGAGCATGCGTTCGGTAAAGAGGAAAAATTGTCCGGCTCTCATTTTCATCTTCACAACGCGATCCGGGTCAATACCGATGTGGTGGGGATCACCCTGTTCGCGAAAAGCCTGTTCTGGTGTGGCTTTAATGTGCGGAATCATTCTTCGGTGCGACCCCGGCATAAGCTGAACACAGCTATTGGTGACATCCGTATCGTCAATAGCTAACCAGGCAGAAACATTGATACCCGGTTCTATTTCGCTGGACCAGAAATTCATATCCTGATGCCAGGGAATCTCTTTGGCACCTGGGGGTTTGTTAAAAAAGTTGGATTGCCAGAGCACGATATCCGGGCCGAGAATGCCTTCTACCCGGTCCATAATGGTCGGATGTGTACACAAATCATAAATCGTTCGATTATCGAGATGACGCGCTTTTTGCCGATTGACATAAAACGGACCTTCGGCTTCAAAAATTTCATGCTCAACAATGGGTCGAATACGATCCATCTCTTCTGGCGAATGCATCGTATATGGGCCGAGATACCCCTCGTCGTGAAAGAACCGCGCGTCTTCTGGCGTCAGGTGATAGGACATTATTTTTCTCCCTTAAACAAAAGTAACCTCTCCCTTAAACTGGCTCATGTACAAATTGTAATAAAATCCCTCCGCCTCCAACAACGTCCGATGCGACCCGCGTTCAATAATCTGCCCGTCGTCAATAACCAGAATCTCATCCACATTGCGAATCGTGCTCAATCGGTGGGCAATAATAAAGCTCGTTCGCCCCTCCATCAGCCTTAAAAGCGCCTGTTGAATCCGCATTTCCGTCCGCGTATCCACACTGGACGTCGCCTCATCTAAAATGAGAATCGACGGATCGGCCAGCGCGGCTCTCGCAATGGCCAGCATCTGCCGCTGTCCCTGGCTCAAATTGCCGCCGCGTTCCGAAAGCACCGTATCATACCCCTGGGGCAATCGGCGAATAAAGGGATCTGCATTGGCCAATCTCGCCGCATCAACCACCTCCTCATCCGAAGCATTGAGCCTTCCATAAAGAATATTTTCTCGCACAGTATCAGACAGCAAAAAAGTATCCTGCAACACAATGCCCAGTTGCCGACGCAACGCTTCCCGTTTCACCTCCCGAATATCATGGCCGTCGATATAGATCGCTCCGCTATCGATATCGTAAAACCGGGTCAGCAAATTCACAATGGTCGTCTTCCCCGCTCCCGTCGGTCCTACCAGCGCAATCTTCTCACCTGGTCTGGCGTGCAAACTCACCTCTTTGAGCACCGGCAAGTCTTTTTCATACCCAAAACACACGCGATCGAAAATCACATCGCCCCGAACCCGTTCTAATGCGACTGCATCTGATATGTCAGGCGCTTCGGGAAACTCGTCAATAGTCTCAAAAACCCGCTCTGCTCCAGCCAGTGCAGACTGTATCGAATTGTACAAATTGGCAACCTGGCCCAAAGGCCGTCCAAACTGCCGCACATAACTGATAAAAGCGGCAATCACACCGATTGTCACATCGCCCTGAACCGCCATATAGCCGCCAGCAAAAGCCACAATTACCAGGCCCATATTATTCACAAAAAAGGTCAGAGGCGGCATCAGCGTCCCGAAAAACTGCGCGCGCGTGCCGGCATACTTCAACCTGTTATTGAACTTTTCAAACGCCTCAATCGACGCCTGTTCGCGTCCATAAGCTTTCACCACCTGCTCTGCCGCAATCGTCTCTTCAACCATCCCATTGAGCGCCCCCAGTGCCTCTTGCTGCTCGCGAAATCCCCGCCGCGCGCGTTTGGCGACCTGCCCTGTCAAAGACGCCATCAGCGGAAAAGTGAGCAAGCTAATCAACGCCAACGGCCAATCCATCCACAACATCATGGCCGACACGCCCAATAGGGTCAATACGCTGTTAATCAACTGCGTCACACTCTCCGACAACACACTGCTGATATTATCCACATCATTGGTCACCCGGCTCATGAGATCGCCACTGGCACGCCGGTCAAAGAACCGCAGTGGAAGCACCTGCAAGTGATTAAAAAGATCCTGTCGCAAATCCCGCACAGCATTTTGAGATACTCGCGCCATCACAAACGTCTGAAGCCAGGTCGTCAGTGCCAGGGCCACATACACCCCCGCCATCAACAGTGTAATTTGAAAAAGACCAGGCAAGTCGTTATCGACAATATATTCATCAATCGCACGCCCCATCAAATACGGGCCTGCCACCTCCAAACCCGTTGAGACCACCACCAGCCCCACCACCCCGACCAACGTCCCCTTGTAGTGCCTCATATACCCCATCAAACGGCGGGCAGTCCCCCGAAAATCCCGCGCCCGCTCATCGTCTCCCATCATCATCATCCGGCGGCGCCCCCCCATCATCATTCCGCCCGGTCCCCGTTGTTCACCGTCGCCCTGCTGATCAACTCTACGCTCTTCCGCCATATCCGTTTCCCTCTCCGAGCTGCGAATCGTAAATCTCCTGATATACCGAACTGGACGCCATCAACTCCTGATGCGTGCCCTCGGCAACCAGCGCCCCATCATCCAACACCAGAATCTTGTCTGCCTGCAACACCGTACTGATGCGCTGCGCCACCAGAAAACTCGTACACCCGACCATCTCTTCAAGCGCTTCGTGAATTCTCGCCTCTGTCTCCAGATCTACCGCACTGGTACTATCGTCTAAAATCAACACCTTTGGACGGGAGATCAACGCCCGGGCTATCGCGATCCGCTGCCTCTGTCCTCCAGATAAATTCACGCCGCGCTGGCCCAATAGCGTCTCATACTTATCTGGAAACTGGACAATAAAATCGTGCGCCATAGCTGCCCGGGCAGCAGCCTCAACTTCTTCATCGGTCGCATCGGGCCGCCCGTATCGAATATTGTGCCGAATCGTACCCGAAAAAAGAACCGACTCCTGGAGTGCCATCCCAATTTGTTGTCGCAGTGTCCCCTGTTCCATATCCCGCACATCCATCCCATCCACCATCACCCGCCCTGCATCCACATCGTAAAACCGCGGTATAAGATTTACCAGCGACGATTTGCCCGCTCCTGTCGATCCCAAAATCGCCACCTTTTGCCCCGGCTCAACGACAAAATTCAGATTCCGCAATACCGGATCATCCGCCGTCTCATTATAACTGAATGTCACATTTTCAAACGCGACCTGCCCCTTCAACACCACATCGCGCTTTGCATCTGCCCGATCCTGCAACTCAGGCTCGCTATTCAGAACCTCGACGATACGCTCAGCCGAAGCCTCTGCCCGAGACATCCGGATAAGCACCATACTGCCTATCATCAGGGATTGCAAAAAAAGCAGCAGATAATTGATAAACGCAATAATCTCGCCCAGCTTCATCCCTCCCTGGGTCACTGCAATCCCCCCGAACCAGATCACCGCCACAACGCCGAGGTTCAGTACCAGCATCATAACCGGCATCACCAGTGCCACCAGTTGCGTCACCCGAATCGTCTGTTCCATCAACCTGTTATTGGCCGTTCCAAACCGTTCGATCTCGTGATCTGCCCTCAAAAAAGCCTTCACCACGCGCACGCCTGCCAGATTTTCCTGCGTCACCTGATTCACCCGATCCAGGCGATTCTGCACTTCGGCAAACATCGCATTGGCTTTTCGAAACACCAGAATCAGAGTCCCCAGAATCACGGGTACCAATCCAACAAAGATTAATCCCAGGCGAGGACTGGTTATAATCGCCATCACCAGACCGCCCACCATCGACATAGGCATACGCGACAGAATACGCAATATCAAACGCGCCACCTCTCCCACTTGCCGTACATCGTTGGTCAGCCGCGTAATCAGATGCCCCGTTGACAGTTTATCCAGATTGCCAAACGAAAGCGACTGAATTTTGCCAAAAAGCGCACTGCGCACATCGGTCTCCACCCGCTGCGCCACCCACACGCCAAACCAGGCATTGCCAATCCCAAACAAAACGCCCCCAATCGCCAAACCGAGCATCCACAGACCGGTTTCAACCACCAGATCCAGATCTCCTCTGGCAATCCCCTCATCTACAATCCGCTGCACCAACCGGGGTTGCATCAACTCCAGCATCACCTCGATCAATTTCATCAACGGACCAATCGTCGCCTGCTTCCAATAGGGCCGCATATAACACATCAACTTCAAGATATTTTGCATATAAGATCCTTCTTTACAGATTTTTCAACAGTGCCCTGGCTTCCTCGGCGTCGCTTTCAAATACCAGCACATCGACATGTCCTGCCGCGTACAGGGTTTGAAATCCCTCGCCTCGCGTTATACACGGGATTTCGGCATCGTCGAGCACGGATTTGATCACCGCGAGCAAGCCGGGATTTGTTGCGGTGATAACAGTTACAAGAGGTTCTCGATAATTCATCTCAATTTTCTCACCAACTGTGATGACATAGATCTGTTCCATCACAAAATACACAACCAGAATTGATCTGTCAGACAAAAAATAATCACAAAGGGCTCGTTTTAAGTTGACAATATGCATTTGAAATGCATATTGTCAACCCAGAGACCATCACAAACGCAATTTGAAGCCGCGATATGCAAAATTACATCAAACGTTCGCTGGAATCCATCCTCACGAGGGCCGCTTCCGAATTTCCCGCTGTCGTATTGACCGGACCGCGCCAGTCTGGAAAGACAACGCTCCTCCAACATCTCTTTGGCAGGCGTTGCAGGTATATATCTCTGGAGCCTCTGGACATTCAGGCTTCCGCCCTGCAAGACCCCCGCAGTTTCTTGGAAATGTATCCACCTCCTGTTATCTTCGATGAGGTGCAGTACGCCCCTGAGTTGCTACCCTATATCAAAGAGAGGATAGATGCGAACCGGCACGAAACCGGCCAATACCTGTTGACGGGGTCACAGAATTTGTTGCTCGCGGAGAAAGTAACCGAATCTTTGGCAGGTCGCGCGGCAATGCTTCGCTTGTTGCCGCTTTCCAGACGGGAAATAGAGAGCCGTCCGCAGCTTGCCCTTCCGTGGGAGCGCGAGCAACCGTCGTCTTTGAAATCGTCAAACGTCTTTGGCAAACTGTGGCAGGGCTTCCTCCGAGGTGGGTACCCGGAACTCGCGACACAACCCAACCGCGATGCATCCCTTTGGCAGGCCAGCTATATCCAGACCTATCTCGAACGGGACGTGCGCACGCTGCGACAAGTTGGAGACCTGACCCAGTATCAAAATTTCCTCCGAATCCTGGCCAGCAGAAGTGCCCAACTCTTGAACCTGACCGATGTCGCCCGAGATCTCGGCGTGGCGGTCAACACGACCAGGTCCTGGCTATCTGTGCTCGAAGCCACCTATCAAGTGATCGTACTGCGCCCGTACTTTGCCAATGTCGGGAAGCGGCTTGTCAAGACTCCGAAAGTGTATTTTACAGATGTCGGCACGCTCTGCTATCTCGCTGGTCTCAAAGACCCCGAGCATGCCGCCTCAGGTCCCATGGGAGGTGCGATCATGGAAACGGCAGTGCTCTCCGAAATTTTCAGGACATTGACACATCGGGGCATCGATCCACAGATCTACTTTTGGAGAACGATGGCGGGAACCGAAGTAGATTTCGTAGTCGAGACCGGTGGAAAGCTCGTACCGATCGAGGTGAAGCTATCTGCGACGCCACGTCCGGCCATGGCCGCGGCCATCAAAATATTCCAAAGAGACATGGAGAGTACCGCAATGCCGGGATACGTCGTGCATCCCGGTGATGTACACCTTTCACTCGGTCCCGGCATAACGGCACTGCCCTTCGCCGCTTTGTAGTATAGCACAAAAAACGGGAGAAAAAAATGAGCCAACCCAATATTGTATTCATTCACACAGACCAGCAACACCATCTTGCGATATCTGCCTATGGAAATAGTGATGTATCAACACCCAACATGGATCGCCTGATCGCAGAAGGCGTATCCTTCAGGCAATCCTACAGCGCCAACCCCGTCTGTTGTCCTGCGCGTGCGAGTTGGTACACCGGACGCATGTCCGTCGAACACGGCGTTATCAGCAATCCGTTCCCCATCGATCCCAACCTGCCCGATCTCGGCCAGTGGCTGACAGCACACACCGATTACAACTGCATCTATTCCGGCAAATGGCATGTCACGGGACGAGATGTTGCCAACAGCTTTGACGTGATCTACGACAGACATACCTACGGCGAACTGCAAGACTCTGGCGCTGCCCGGGCAGCAGCGCAATATATTGCCGAACACGCAAATGACAACCACCCCTTCTTCCTATCCGTCGGCCTCCTGAACCCACACGACTGTTGTTATGTCTGCGGCGTCAACGGTCCCGTGGGAAAATACGGCATGGAGCCTCAGTTATCCGACCTGCCCGATTTACCCGGCAACTTCGAAATCAGTCTCATGCCGCCAAACCAGAAACACCGGGTCGGCCACTGGTCAGAAACAGACTGGCAATATTACATCTACCAGTGTTACCGAATGGTAGAAACTGTTGACGCTCAGATCGGATTGATCTACGACACTTTGGAAAGCAATGGCCTTATTGAAAACACCCTCATCATATTTACAGCCGACCACGGCGAAGGCTCTGGGCATCACAGAAGAGTATTGAAGGGATTTTTTGAAGAAGAAGCCTGGGCAGTCCCACTCGTTATTTCACAACGCGGCACCATCTCCAGCGGGCAAAACGACTCGCACTTCATATCGGGCGTGGATATTCCCGCTACAATCTGCGATTACGCAGGCGCACCTCCCCTACCCGACGCCACATATGCAAATAGCCTGCGCCCACTCCTCGAAGAACATGACGATATTACCTGGCGGGAAAGCGTCATAGGAGAAAACGCGAGTGCAATCGCCATTCGCGACGACCAGTACAAATCCATCCTCTACGACTCGGGGGAACGAACGCTTTACGATCTATCAAACGATCCCCTGGAAAAACGCAATCTCGCGTCTGACCCCGGCTTTGATGACGTCAAGCACAAACACGCGGCATACCTCGCCGAATACGCAAACACAGTTATACCATACAGCGGACCTGACAAAACAGGCGAAAGAGATAGAGTAAGAGAAGAGAGAATGGAAAACCTCAAACAGGGAAAAGGATGGACACAGGAGGTGGGATCATGAACGCCATACCAGCCGAACTCAACGCAATCGCCGGGCAATTGCAAAACTACGATGCTCCAAACCAGACCGTTCAATTGGATTCCGATTGCAAATTGACCTACGAAATCCTGCAGTGGACAGGTACGCATCCCGACGGTTTAACCGATGACAGGCCAATAGGAACAGTAGAAATCTCGCGCTATAATAAAGAGAACGGCGCAGAATACCAGATCGTTGAAAAACGCAATGGCGGTGGGCGAGAAATTTACGAAGCAACTGTCACAACGACGCGGGATGAGCGCATTGGAGAATCAATCCAGAACTGGAAACTCGACTGGTATCAGGCAGAAACACCAGATAAACGCCTGCTCATCAATGGCACGGTTCGGGACGCGACCATAGAAATGAACAAAAAGCACCTCTCGGCGGATACCCCCATATCGTGTCAATGGATCCTCCCCTTCGCGCTTGCTGATCGCGATACACCTCTAAACGAGGCGTTTACAACCATCGACGAACTCACATACTGCAAAATAGATCAGCTACTGCACGGTCCCGAACAAATCGAGGTTAGAGGCCAATCCCTCTTCTCTTTTCGCCACACGGGATACGGCACATTACCCATCCACTATGTATTCGATCCACAAAGGCGACCCGTCTTTGTCACATTTACACTGCTGTCCTGGATCTTGCGCGATATTGAACGCATCTAATGCCCTGGGTAATATAACCTCAATCAAAATAGGTATCCCCGTCAGCCAGCAGTGTTTTGGCGACGGCAGGATCTAACTCGACGCCAATACCGGGTTTGTCAGAGACAGCCATCCAGCCCCCTTTGATAAATTCTTCGCCTCCGCACAGATCGGCCCACCACGGAATATCGCGCCCGTGAAATTCGAGTACAAAAAAGTTGGGAACTGTCGCCATTACATGACACGCGGCCATCATGCCCAGGGGTGACGACACATTATGTGGCGCAATGGGGATATAATGCGCATCGGCAATTTCGGCAATGCGCTTGGCCTCCATAATGCCACCCGATTTGGCCAAATCGGGCATAATGATATCCACTGCTTTTTGTCTGAACATCTCCAAAAACTCAAAACGGGTATAATGATTTTCACCTGTGCAAATGACTGTACTCGTAGATGCACGCACTTGAACCAACGCATCAATATTCTCAGCAGGTACTGGCTCTTCCAACCACATCAACCGCACATCTTCCACAGCTTTTGCCAACGTAATCGCCGAGGGCAAATCAAACTGACCGTGGCAATCAATCGCCAAATCAATGTCAAAACCAATGCCCTCGCGAATCGCACAGATCAATTTAATCACATGCGTCATTTCCCGTGCCCCTACCGTCCAATTCATCGGATCCAGCTTGCCCACGCCCGAATGATCCACATCAAATTTTACCGCGCTGTAGCCTTCCTCAACAACACTCAGTGCCTTCTCTGCATACGCCTCTGGCGTGGCCGAATCCCCTGCGTGACAATCGGCGTAGAGCCGGATCTTATCGCGGAACTTGCCCCCCAACAACTGATAAATTGGCACCCCCAACGCCTTACCCACAATGTCGTACAACGCATTTTCGATGCCGGTTAGTGCAAAAATCAGCGGAGCATGGGTAGTACCCGCATACCGTCCACGACGACGCATCTTCTCGTACAACGGTCCCACATTCATCGGGTCTTCACCAATCAACATCCCCTTAATTTTTAAAATCGATTCTTTCAAACCAAATCCCGTGTAATACGAGGCTGAATTGCATTCGCCCGTACCCACAATGCCCTCGTCGGTATATATCCGGACAAATGTCCACACACACCCACCACTGTGAGGTTCGGGCCTACCAATCACGCAGGCTTGAACATCGGTAATCTTCATGTATCCCCCTATTTATCGCTTAATCCATCGTCATTTCAGATCAAATCTGATTTGGTACATGGGTAGCGTATGAAAAGCGTGCTGGACGCCTCTATTTGTTTTTAATCATCAAGGCAATTCAATCTGTTTTTTTATTCGTATCTCAGAGCGTCGATTGGATTAGCATTCGCAGCTTTAAGAGCCTGGTAACTCACTGTTGTTAAAGCAATCACGAAAACGAGAACTCCCCCAAAAATAAAAATTCCCAGATTCAGATTGATTCGATACGCAAAATCCTGTAGCCATCTTTCCATAGTATAGTAAGCAAATGGCCAGGCAAGGATATTTGCTATCACCACAGGCAAAATGAGTTCTCCATAAAGCAATCTCACAATATTTCCGGTAGATGCGCCCAGGATTTTGCGAATACCAATCTCTTTTGTACGTTGCTCTGAACTGAACATTGCTAAGCCGAATAAACCCAGACATGCAACAAAAATCGCTAATCCTCCCAAGGTCGCAAAGATTTTTCCCAGCCTGCGATCCCCGGCGTAATGGACATTATCAATCCAATCATCCAAAAACAGATAATAGAATGTCCCTTTCGGAATAAACTGCTCCCATGTCGCTTCTAAAAAATTCACCGTTTCTGGCAAATCTTCAGGTCGGATTTTAAGCATAAGTGCCTTAAGGTTGTGATGATTTTTCATCAAAACTGTTGCTTCTTGTTTGTTGCGTAGCGATCCCGTGTGGAAGTCCTTAATCACCCCGATAACTTGCCCGGTCATGTTGCCTTTTATCAGAGTTTTACCTATGGGATTGTCCCATCCCAACTGCTTCACGGCTGTCTCGTTTAGAATAAACTGATAGCTATCTCGCGGTGTATGGGCTTCCATGTATGCTCGTGTGAAAAATCGGCCAGCCACCATTTCAATATTAAAAAAAGATAGAAAATCTTCATCCACCGGGTAATATTTCATCCGCCAGTCCTGTCCATCAGCTCGAAATAATGAAAGACCTGCCCAAATTCCAGGTGCTCCATTCACAACTGTTGCCGCCAGTATTTTAGGATGTTTTAAATACGCTGCTTTCACTGCATTGTAGCGCCACTTAAAGATATCGCCCTCTTTGCCCCAAACATGTCCTTTCCTTGTCGCCACTTGAAAAATGGGAATAAGAAGGGTTTGTTTTCGCTCAAACCCGAGATTCTTGTGATGCAAGTAATTGAGTTGTTGGTAAACTACACCTGTAGCGATAATCAGAACCACGGATATCGCAAACTGGAATATCACCAATCCCTTTCTCAATCTCGTCCGACCTGATGTGGCTCCCGATATTCCCTTAATTACAGAAGTGGGATGAAATGCTGATAAGAAGAACGCGGGATAACTTCCCGCCGATATACCTACGATCAACACCACGCCAATAAGCCCCAAAATCATGGGACCTGTGTTTCCTTTCCATAGCGAGAGAGGTTTCTGCACGAACTCGTTAAAATAAGGAAACGCCAACTCTATCAGTCCTAACGCCAGCACCGTACTCAACAATGCCAGAAAAATAGACTCGCCCAAGAATTGTTTGATCAATTGCCGCTGATGTGCGCCAACGACTTTGCGTACCCCGACTTCGCGTGCCCGTCTAACTGACCGTGCCGTTGACAGATTTACGAAATTGATTCCTGCAATTAGTAACACAAATGCACCTGCACAGCCGAATGCATAGACAGTCTTGAGGTCGCCCCTCTGTAAATGAATATCTGCCAATGACTGAAGTCGATAGGCGTCTCGATCTCGGATTTCCTTCCCCATGTGCTGCTGTATGATATCTTGTAGTTCAGGCTCAAGTGCAGAGGCTGAAACGCCTTCTCGAAGTAAAACATAGATCTCTATGTACCGATAACCAGATCGAATCCACTGGTTCCATCTCTTATTTGACTCAATTCGCGGAGTTGGTGAAGCAAGACAATCAAAGCGAATGGTGGAATGTCTTGGTAAGTTTTCCATAACTCCGGTTACTGTAAAATCCCCTTCAAAATACGGATCTGAGACTGAAAGCACTTTGCCAATTGGATCTTCATCACCGAAAAATCGCTCAGCCATTTTTTGAGTTAACACCACTGATGCAGCCTCGCCAAGTACCGTTTCGGGCGTACCCTTCCGAAGAGGAAAATCGAATACCTCAAATACTGAGGCATCCGCCAAACAGAAAGTCTGATCAAATTCTCGTTCCCCATACTGAATCTGAAGTACCGGCACGTTTCATAAACCGAACCACCTGCTCCACATCTGGGAATTCCTTAAGTGCATCACCAAGCGGACCAGATGTCCGATGATCCCACCGAATATCTGTCTCAGTGATTTGTGTCCCACGCAGCACGCGATAGATTCTATCTGCTTTCTCGTGAAACCGATCAAAGGAAAATTCATCCCGGACGAACAAAAGGGCCAAAAGGCAGCAAGTAATCCCGACTGCTAAACCCAGGATATTTATACAAGAATAGATTTTTTGTCTGTGCATATTTCTCAGACAAACGATCAGATAATTCTTGAACATGACGACCCCAAGTTTACTCACGGCTTTAACAAAATTTTGATCGCAGCACCTGGTTTTGCCTGTGTCGCAAAGGCTTCGGGAGCCTGGTCGAGTGGAAAGGCGTGAGAAACGAGAGGTTTTCGATCAATTTTTCCGGTCCTGACGAGTTCAATCCCCTGCATGTAGTCATCGGGAGTCCATGACCAGGATCCCTGAAGCGTGACTTGCTTGCGCACCACCTGATTGAAATCGAGTTCGGGTTGGTCTTCAAACAATGCGACGGGAACGAGGCGACCATCTTGTTGTTTTAGCATCGTCAACCCCTGATTCGGCGAGGCTTTCGCACCAGCAGAATCGATCACCACATCGGCATTTCCTCCCCGCGCACCGAATCTTTCCACAGGTCTCTCACCGCCCGTGAGTTCAATAACAGCTTCCACGGGATCGACTTCTGTCAAATTCACGATCTCATCCGCGCCCAATTGGCGCGCCATAGCCAGCCGTTTCGGTGATGTATCAACCGCAATAATGCGCCCACCCGCCGTTGCCCGAATGACCTGGATGCATCCCAAACCGATAATCCCAACGCCCAGAATGACCACCGTTTCTCCCTCAATGGGCTTTGCCAGACCCACTGCGTGTACCGACGTGGCGAGAGGCTCCATCATCGCGCCTTCTTCAAAGCTGATGGTTTTGGGCAACCTGTAGGGACGATTGGGATTGACTTCCAGGGGGAGATATTCGGCAAACCCGCCCAATCCCCCGCCAGAAATGTGGTCGCCCACTCGAAACCGCTGCACATCTCGCCCCGTCTCTACAACCTCACCGCTAAACTCGTGCCCCATGACGAGACCCTTTTCTGTCGGGCGTCCCAAAGAATCTTCAAACAGCCCGATGCGATAAGCGTGCAGATCCGACCCACAGATCCCACACGCCTTCACCTTCACCAGAATCTCATTTGCATTGATTTCCGGCTCTGGCACATCTGACACCTGAATATCATACGGACCGCAATAAACAGCTGCTTTCATCGCCGCCTCCTTTGTGTATCATGGCATAATGACATTGGGCCTTGGAGGCTTCTGTGGACCATGGCCTCCCGGCGGCATCATCATGCGTTTTTGGTTCACCGTCAAGTGATCGTAGTCATCTATATTGTAATAATTCGCCCATGAAACCGTATTCCCTGGATTGTATTTAAAGAGAAATGACCGGCGTTCGTGATTGGCTGTCCAGGGCATAGTGCCGTGTACTGTTGCCTCCGTAAAAATGATCAGGTCTCCCGGCTCTAATTCGGGTTGTACGACATAATGGGCGGGCCGTTTGAAATACATAACATCTTCGGGAATGTCGAGTTGGAAGTTGGACTTGTGCGAGCCTGGAATACAGCAAAAACCGCCATCACCCTTTCGCACGGGCGTGAGTGCATAGACAAATGTTGTCAAACCATTGCGCATGATGCCGTCGCGATATGTGTAAAAAAATGGGAGTAATTCCGTTCTCGATTTCATAGTACCGGCGTGCAACGGACCTTTGGAACCGCCTTTGTCCAAAAAAATGCAATAATCCTGATCAAAGTGGATACTCGGTCCCAAAAGTCCGATCAGATAAGGGATAATTTTGGGATGATCTATGAGACCCTGAACACAGGGATCCCACAACGTGATGTTTCGGGCGAGTTTTAGCCCATCGTCTCGATAGATCTCAAACTGGTCGCGCGCGATGCGATTTGCAACTTCATTGCATTGATCAACTTCCTCTTTCGAGAGCACATTTCTGACGACGAGATAACCTTCGAGGTCAAACATGAATTTTTCTTCGGGGGTCATAGCCTAATCTCCTGTGGTCTGTCCTGAAATCGCCTTGTAATCTCAATATGGTATGAAATTAAAAAAATAAAATAAAAAAAGACGCCGTATCAGAATCGCACAGCGTCAATTTCCACTTTAACACACCGGCTTTTTCGCATATACTATCAAATCCTGGGACCAGTAAGAACCCAATTGACATTTGGGCATATCTTCGCCTAATTAAAGCGATTTCACACACAACATTGAAGGGAGTTACCATGGGAAAACTCGATGGCAAAGTAGCACTTGTCACTGGCGGAGGAACGGGCATTGGTCGCGCTGCGTCATTGCTATTCGCCACAGAAGGCGCAGATGTCGCCGTCAACTACAGCCGGTCAGAAGATGACGCACGCCAAACCTGTGCGGATATCGAAGCGCTGGGGCGCAAAGCCATCGCCGTCAAAGCAGACGTATCGGACGACTCTGCCGTTCGGCAGATGGTAGATCGCGTAGTCGATGAACTCGGCCGCCTCGACATTCTCGTCAACAGCGCGGGCATGACGCGGTTCGTGCCGCTGGACGATCTGGAAAACCTGACCGAGGCGGATTGGGATCGCGCAATGGCCGTCAATGTGAAGGGCGCCTTCTTCGCAGCCAGGGCAGCAATCCCAAAGATGAAAGAAAGTGGCGGTGGAAGCATCGTCAACGTCGCTTCCATCTCCGGTATCTCTGGAAAGGGCAGCTCAATTGCCTATTCCGCATCCAAAGCCGCACTGATCTGCCTGACGAATTCCCTGGCAACCAGTCAAGCACCCGATATTCAGGTCAACGCCATCTCCCCGGGCTTTGTCGATACGCGCTGGGGAATCGGCTGGGACGCATTCCGCAAACTCCACCTGGAAGCCACGCCAATGGGCCGCGTCGCAACCGGCGAAGACTGTGCCGACGCCATCCTCGGGCTCATCCTCAGCCCCTTTGTCACGGGAGAAAATCTCATTGTAGATGGCGGGCGGAGCATATAGGCAACGAAAAGCTATGAAAATCTCATCCATCGACATCATGACAGTCGTTGTTCCAACCATACCCGGTCGTGTACACAGCGCATCATTTGGTTCTGCTGGCTGGGACCAAGTTCCCAAACACATCATCAGGCTAAACACCGATGAAGGGATTTACGGACTGGGAGAAACCTCGCGTGGAACACCCGAAGAAGCAATTCGACATGGATTTAACCAGCTCAAAGGGCGAGATCCTCTCAAACTGAGCCTGCAAAACGTATTTATAGACGCCGCCCCGCATCGCGACACAGTCATGCCTTTCAGAGATCCGGTTGTATCTGAAGATAGAGGCGGAACGCGCGATTGGGAGAGTCTGAATGGCTGGGGAACTGGCGCGGGTTATGAGGCTTTTGAAATGGCTGTTTTTGACATCGTGGGCAAAATCCGTGGCTGCCCGGTCCACGAACTGCTCGGCGGTGCGTACAGAGATCGCGTGCCAGCGGATTACTGGATCGGCCATCAAACGCCCGAAGACTCGGCTATGAATGCGCGGCTTGGTTACGACCGCGGATTTCACGGTGTAAAAATGAAGTGTACCTCTGATGAACCAATGGTCGCTCGCGTACAGGCAATTCTGGAAGCCACAGATATATCGTTCAAATGCACAATCGATCCGAATCAGAGATTTTATCGCCCGGCAGAAGCCATTGCATTGGCAAAACAATTCGAAGCAGTCGGCAATGTCGGCGTACTCGAAGATCCAATGGCAAAATGGAATCTGGACTGGTATCGCCAGCTAAGAGCGGCAACCACAATCCCGGTCGCATTGCACCTGGCGAATCCCCACGACATCATCAACGCAATCAAGGTGGAAGCAGTAGATATTTTCAATCTTGGGGGCAGCATGTGGCAATTTGTCCACAACGCGGCGATTGCCGATGCCGCGGGCATTCCCTGCTGGCATGGATCTGGAAATGATCTCGGCGTAATGGAAATGGCCTATCTTCACGCGGCAAGTGTGCCGCGGAATTGCGTTATGCCCAGTGATTTTGTCGGGAGTTGGACGCGGGAAGACGACCTGATTGTAGATGGTATCCAATTTGAAAAGGGCGAAGCCATTGTTCCAACAAAACCGGGACTTGGATGTGAACTCGATGAGGATGCTCTGGAGAAGTATCGAATAAATTGATAGGAGGAAGTGAGGATCGTATGGCAGATAAATTAAATATCCTGCTGTTTACAGCAGATGATTTGGGTTGCGATTCACTCGGTTGTTTTGGATCAAATGTGCCAGATATTTCCCCCAACCTGGATGCGTTTGCCGCAGAGGGCATGCGGTTCAGTCATGGACATGTGAATGTTGCCATTTGTATGCCAAGTCGCAATGTATTGAACACCGGGCGCTATAGTTATAACAATGGCGGAATGGGGTTTTTTCATACATTTGAGGACACTCCGACGATCATCGAAACATTGAGCAATGCGGGGTATATGACTGGCCTTCTCGGAAAAGTGAATCATTCAACGCCAAAAGAGTCGATTACATGGGATTTTAGTCGGGATCAAGAAGACCTGGGTTTTGGCCGTAGCCCTCAGAAGTATGGGTCGTATTGTAAGGCATTCTTTGAGAACTGTAAAAGCGCCGACAGTCCTTTTTATTTTATGGTGAACTCCCATGATCCTCATCGACCGTTTTATAACCCAGATGAAGGACCACGCGGTGGCGCTGAAGTGCCATCGCGGTTGTATAGCCCCGATGAAATTGAAGTGCCCGGGTTTTTACCCGATCTTCCATTGATTCGCAGGGAACTTGCGTGGTATTACAATTCGGTGAGACGTTTGGATGATACATTTGGGGCGGTGATGAATGCTCTGGAAGAGTCGGGATTGAAAGACAATACACTGGTCGCTTTTTTGTCGGATAACGGGATGGCTGTGCCGTTTGCCAAGTGTAATGTATATCTGGCGAGTACACGCACACCGTGGCTGGTGCGATGGCCCGGTGTTGCAAAAGAGGGTGCAACATGTAGTGAACTGATGTCGGGCATTGACTTCTTGCCGACTGTGTTAGATGCGATTGGACTACCTGCTTTGGATGGTGTGGATGGGCAATCTTTTGTTCCGCTGCTGAGAGGCGAAAAGCAAGAGGGGCGGGAGCATGTATTTACGCAGATCGATTCTAAGGCTGGTGGCGCAGCAACGCCGATGCGGTGTGTGCAGAATCATCAGTTTGGATACATCTTTAATATGTGGGTCCGAGATGACTATCGCTACCGCAATAACAATGAAGGGCTGACGATGCACGCAATGGAAGAGGCTGCACCGGGCAATCCAGATATTGCGGAACGGGTGCGGATGTTTCGGTATCGCGTGCCGGAAGAGTTATACGATTTGGAGCAGGACCCCAATTGTTTGAAAAACTTGATTGATGACCCGGAATACAGTGCAAAAGCTGATGAAATACGGGCGATTCTACAGGCTCAAATGCGGGAAACCAATGATCCGGTTTTGGAGGCGTTTGAAAATCGGACGTCGCCCGAAGTGGTAACGCGTGTGTTCAATGCTGTGTATCCAGATCACGAGAATAGAAATAAAAATTAAAGTCTCACGAGGCCTGAGGATAACAATGAGAATTCTCGACATCCGACAGAGATAGCCCGAGGTATGGCGAGGTCCCGCCTGGTCTGCGGATCGGGAACGGGCAAACCGCGACCAATAGACCTGGAGATTCTGATTGGCCGGAGTACAACAACCCATAGCTGAACTGGAGACTCGTCCCCTTCGGCACGCCATAACGGCTCGATCCATTGCGCTTGGTACGCTGTGCGTGACTTTCATGGCCTGGGGCGGTCACTACACGCGGCACATCGGTCATACGACCAAGATGGCGCAGGACCATCTCCCCTGGGGCGTGATGGTTCCCTTCTTCATCATCGCTGTCATCCTCAACAAAGTCATCCAGGCCGTCCGCCCGAGGGCCATGCTCACAAGAGCCGAGCTTCTCGTCATCTTTGCAATGGCCTTGATCGGATCGGCTCTGCCCAGCTACTTCATGGCGCACATGATCGCGAACATCGGTGCGCCCTATTACTTTCCATCATCCGAGAACGGCTGGGCGACCGAGTTGCATCCCTATCTCGTCAACTGGGCAGTCGTAACAGATGTTACCGCAGCCAAATGGTTCTACGAAGGACTCCCTCGCGGCGCTTCAATCCCGTGGGGAGCCTGGCTCATACCGTTGACCTGGCGTCTGTCGCTCGTAGGCGCAGTCGCCTGCTTCTGCTATTGTACTGTCGCGATCTTCCGGAAGCAGTGGGTCGAGAACGAGCGGCTCTCCTTCCCCCTGATGAAGCTGCCGATGAACATGGCGGACAAGGAGCCTCGTGGGTTTTTCACCGCCGGGTTCATGAACCAGCCTGTGTTCTGGATCGGCTTTGCTTTCGCCATCTTCCCGATTATGTGGAACATGATCGGATACTTCACTCCCGTTTTCCCGACCATTCCGAGGGATTTCGGACTTATCCAACTGGGGCGAGACTTTCCACCCATCGAAACCCGATTCTATCCACTGATCATCGGTGCCTCTTACTTCGTTGAACTCGAAGTATCCGGAAGCATCATCATCTACTTCCTGTTCCTGACGTTTCAGCTTGGTATGTTCAGAAGACTTGGATTCGAAACCGGTCCACTGCGCGCAGACACTTCCGATTTTGAAAACTGGCAAGGACTTGGCGCACTTTTCGTCCTGATTCCCTGGGGACTGTGGATCGCCCGCGGCCATTTGAGAGATGTCGTCAGAAAGGCGTTCGCAAAGGACCCGACGATAGACGATACTCAGGAGATGCTCTCCTATCGTTCAGCGGTATTCGGACTCCTCCTCAGTGCGATATTCATCTGCGCGTGGTGCGTCGCATCGGGAATGACCGTATATGTGGCGTTTGTCTTCGTCTCCCTTGTCATTGTGGTCTGGCTTGGGATCTCGAAGATCAGCATCGAAACGGGGCTGATCAGCTCTCGCATCATACACGCGCAGTTCGCGACCTACCATATTGTCGGGCTTACAAACATGAACGCGCAGAGCATTGTGGCGTTGGCGTTGACCTACACCTGGCACCGCGACCTGAAAACTGTCCTGATGGCCCCGATGGCCAACGCAACGAAACTCTTCGATGATGTTCGCGAAGACCGGGGAAGAATGATTCTCGCAGTCGCGATTGCCGTTGCCGTTGTTGTGGGAGGCAGTGCCTATTACGCGATCTCTTCCGGCTACCAGACGGGCGCATACAACTACGGCGGAATCTACGCGGGATCCGTGCAGGCCGTGTTTGACAGGGGCGTTGGTTACATCCGCGACCCCTTCGCAATGAAACGACATCTCGCCTTTTGGGGACTGATCGGGGCTGCCGTCACCGTCGCTAATATGGTCCTTCGCTATATCTATCCGGCTTTTCCGCTGCATCCCATCGGCCTGGTCTCGGCAACCTCATACCCTGCCAATCGCACGATATTCTCGATTTTCTTCGCCTGGTTCGCCAAAGCCGCCATCCTCCGCATTGGCGGCATCAGCCTGTATCGCAAAGCCTCACCCTTCTTCTTTGGTATGATGCTGGGGTATTTCGTTGGTGTCGGGATTTCGTTTGGCGTTGACATGATCTGGTTTCCCGATGACGGGCATTCACTCGCGCTATACTAAATTAGGTAGCGGATTATCCGGAATATTCATAAATTTACGCGTCAATGTTGATTTTACGAAGGTCTCATAAGACCTGAGGATGGCAATGAGAATTCTCGACATCCGACAGAGAAAGCCCGAAGTGTGGCGCGGTCCCGCCTGGTCTCCAGAACAGGAACGGGCAAACCGCGAATGGGATACCTTCTGGCGTTTTTTTAAGTACCTGTATCCCCACAAGACAAAAGTCATCCTCGGGATGCTATTCATCATGGTAGGCGTTCCGCTCCGTGAGATAAGCGTCTTTGTGAATCGATATCTGGTCGATGACGTCATCTTGAACATCGACCTGCCAGTAGATCGCCGCTTGCAGCTTTTATTTATTGTCTTTGGTATCAAGTTCCTGATGTATATCATCTCGAATGTCTCTCAGATAATACGGCGTATCCTCGGGTGGTATATCGACATGAAAGTCACCATCCACCTGCGCACGATCTTCTACGACCACCTCCACAAACTTTCCCTGGGCTTTCTTCAGAGTCGGCCCATCGGCGAACACATGTATCGCAGCACCGCCGATGTCGGAGGTGGTCTGATCACCATGATCACCGACGATGTTCCCAATGCGATTACCATAGCCTACCGGATTATCTGGACGGGCATCATCCTCAGTCTGGTCGATCCCTATCTCACAGTGCTGATTTTTCTTTACTCCTTTCCCTACACAGCCCTATCCCACTACTTCTACACGCGCCTTCAGAGAGTTAGATGGGACATGAGAATGCAGGCACAGTACCTGAGGTCGATCTTGAGAGACGGTATAGCCGCGACCAAGACCGTCAAAGGTTTTGGCCGCATGCGCTGGTCTGCCCGCCGATATGCATCGACTTTTATCGAGAACCGCAGATACTGGATCAAGTACCGCGTTCTACATATCTTTACGCACCAGGGCGTTCTGTGGTTTCTCTCTGAGGGCGTTGAAAAAGTGATGTGGCTCTACGTGGGTTACCACACCATGACCGGGGAATTGAGCATTGGAGAATTCAGTGTTGTGTTTTTCCTCGCCCGACAATTTGAAGGCCCGATGGAGAGAATGATCAGGCTGATCCAGAGCATTCGCCTTCAACTCGTCCAGGCCGAACGCGTTCTGCAAACCCTCGACGTTCGCCCCCAGATAAGCGATGCGCCCGATGCAAGAGCCATACCGTCCCTCAGCGGCACAATCGAATTCAGAAATGTGGGATTCGAATACGTATCGGGACAGCCCGTGCTGGAAAATATCAACATCACAATCCGCCCCGGAGAGCGCGTCGCATTCGTGGGACCGAGTGGCTCGGGCAAGACCTCGATGCTATACCTCATCTTGAGGCTTTACGATCCCACCACTGGATCGGTTCTCGTAGATGGACACGACCTGAAAGACGTCCGACTCTTGAGCTACCGCAATCAACTCGGCGTTGTGCTTCAAGACACCTTTTTGTTTTCCGGAACTGTTCGCGAAAACATCCGCTATGGCAATCTAAAGGCTTCGGACGCAGACGTAGAGGAAGCAGCGCGCATGGCCGCCCTTTACGACGCCGTCACCGATCACCCGGAGGGATTTGAAAGAGATATTGGAGAAGGAACGAGATTATCCGGAGGACAAAAGCAAAGAATGGGTATTGCCCGCGCTCTGATCAGAGACCCCGCGGTTTTCATTCTGGATGAGGCGACTTCGAACCTGGATTCTCGATCGGAAGAACACGTCATGGACACAATCTGGAACGTATCGGAGGGACGAACCACTGTGATGGTTTCTCACAGACTCATGACAGTTCAAAAAGCAGACCGAATCTACGTTTTGGATCAGGGCAGAATTGTCGAAGACGGTACACACGACGACTTGTTGGAAGCAAACGGCCTCTATCGCCAAATATGGGATGAGCAGATGCAGTTGGGCACAGATAGTGCAGCTGATTGAGACCTCATTCGTACTTAAGCGCCTCAATCGGATTGGTTTGCGCCGCTTTCCACGCCTGATAACTCACAGTGATCAGGGCAATGGCAATAGCCAGTACGCTACTCAATGCAAATACCGAGATACCCAGGCCAATGCGGTAGGCAAAATCGGCTAACCAGTCATTGAGCATGTAATAAGATAGGGGCCAGGCAATGAGGCTGGCAAACGCGACCAGCTTGACAAATTCGGCTGAAAACATCGTCACAATTTGCCCAGCAGAAGCACCGAGCACCTTGCGCACCCCAATCTCCTTTGTGCGCCGTTGGGCAGAGATAGCTGCCAGACCGAACAGACCCAAACAGCACACCACGATCGCCAGTAATGAAGAAATGCCAGCAATTCTTCTCAGACGAAGTTCATTCCGGTACGCAGATGCAAAGCCATCGTCCATAAAAACGGGATTAAACGCTTCATTGGGCACGAATTTATACCATTCCTCTTCCAAAAAATCCATCGTTTCTACAAACTGCCCACCCCTTATTTTCAGCGTTAAATACGCATATAGCCTGGCCCACTGGATAAATGCGAGGGGCGCGATTTTTTCTTTTAAGGAATCAAAATGGTAATCCTTAAACACGCCCACAACAGTACCCGCACCGCCGCCGCCATCCAGCCTCTGAATTTGTTTGCCGATGGGATTATCCCAGCCGAATAATTTGGCTGCCGACTCATTGATCAGAAATTCGCGCGTCCATCCCCTGAGGGGATCGCCCTTGCCCGGGGTGAAGTTTTTGCCTGCAACCAGCTCAATACCCATTGTTTGTACAAAATCTGCATCGACCTCATTTATCAGAATCCACCAGTCATCCCCCGGCAAATCTTCTGGGCGAATGGGCTTGCTCCGCGAGCCACCCCCACTGGGGAAGGCGCGATACTGAGATGCGGTTGCCCCAATGACATTGGGATGCCTCAAAAACGACTGCTTCACAGTACTGTATCGCGACGACAGGCGGTTGGCGTGAACGAAATGCGCCTCCCGGCTCGAAGTAAAAATGGGCAACATGACCAGATGTTCTGTATCAACCCCCAGATCCCGATCCAGCATATAAGAGATCTGGTTGCGCACGACCAGCGTACCTACAATCAAAAAAATCGAGATTGAAAATTGGAATATCACAAGTCCCTTCCAGAACCAGGATCCCCCCGATCTGGATTGGACCTGGCTCTTCAACGTATCAATCGGTTGCCAGGCAGACAAAACAAAGGCGGGATAACCCCCGGCGAGTATTCCGGATACCAGTACCACGCCGATCAGCGCCGGGATCAAAGTCAGATATGCCCTGAGATCCAATACCAGATTTTGCTGGATCAAATCATTAAACACGGGCAGTGCCGCGTGCGCGACAATAAGTGCCAGCACCAACGCGAGTCCCGCGACAATCAGGGACTCTCCCAGAAATTGCTGGATCAACTGACCGCGACTGGCACCAACCACTTTTCGCAAGCCCACCTCTCTTGCGCGCCGGACTGATTGGGCTGTCGCCAGGTTCATAAAGTTCACGCAGGCAATGATGAGAATAAATGCGGCAATCACGCACATCGTATAGAGTTGATCGATATCGCCGAAGCTCTTGATGTCGTAATCTGAACGCGAATGCAAATAGACCCGATGCAGAGGTTGGAGATGATACGCATTGTATTTTTGGATCTCCGCGCCCATATAGCGCTTTATAAGATCGGGAAATTTTTGTTCCAGTGTTTTGGGAGAAACACCTTCTTGAAGCAAAACATAAGTCTGTACTGGCCGAAAACCCGCAGCCGGGTCCCAGGTGTGCCATTTGTTCTTCCATTGGGCATTGGGGTCGCGCGATATGAACATATTAAATGGGATTGTGGTAGGCTCAATTCGATCTTTCAACACACCCCGCACAATATAGTCTCCGCCAAAAATCGAATTGACAACCGTGAGTACCCTACCCATCGGATTTTCTTCGCCGTAGATGAGATTCGCCATTCTCTCGGTAATCACAATACTCGTTGGATCTTCAAAAGCCGTCTGTGCGCTGCCCTGAACAAATTCAGCTTCAAACACGTCAAATACGTGTTTGTCAACGAGATTGAGTCGTGTGGGAAACAAAATATTCTCGCGTTCGACCTTCACGTTCCAGGGCCATATTCGGACGGCTGATTCTACCTCGGGAAAATCGCGCTGCAACGCAGGCCCCAAAGATGCCGATGTGCCCCAGGAAAAAGTGCGCGATCCGCCCTGAATATTTATTTCTCGCACGACCTTGTAAATGCGATCTCCCTTTTCATATATGTGATCGTATTGCAACTCGCGTTGTAAAAACAACACAATCAAAAGACAGCAGGACATGGCGATGCCCAGACCGAGGATATTGAGCGCAGAATACACTTTGTTCCGCATCAAATTTCTGATGGCAATTTTGGCGTAATTTCCAATCAGGTTAAACATGAAGCAAGCCCCCATAGTTCAGTAAGTATGTCGTGACAGACACGATAATTTGATTTTTTTTCTCCTTTTTCCTGATATTTAGAGGGTTTAGATGAGAGTACATGATTAAAAGTTTCGGATAACTGACATATTCTATTCAAATCTTCTCTGTATAGCAAGAGTTTCTCTTCGCGAGAAAGAACCCGAGAATACAATTGACATTCAAACCTGTATTCGCCTAATTTAAGCGGTTTGGCGTCTTTCGAAGAAATAGCCTCCACGCCTGTATTTGGACAGAACTAAGGCCGAACAATGTTCAACTATTTTCCTCCTCCCCGCAAGGGAGCAAAACAGTCGCTTATAAGAGTCTTTCTGCGTTTTCTCAGGCTGATGATCCCGGTCTGGGATAAGGCGCTGCTCGTCGTAATGGGCACGATCGTCGTCAGCACGTTTCGGGTTGTGAATCCGTGGCTGAGCAAGTTCCTCGTCGATGATGCATTTCCAAATCAGAATTGGAACCTGTTCTACAGCATCTTTGTCGCCTATGTTGTGCTTGTTCTGATTCAGAGATTGGTCGGCACCATGTCAACCATACTCAATCACTACGTAGATCTACGCGTGAGCTTAGCCCTCAAAACCCATTTCTTCACCCACCTCCAGCGTCTCTCCATGACCTTCTATGAGAGTCGTGGTATTGGCGAGCACATGTATCGCGCCAGCGCAGATACGGGGGCCGTAATGCGCATGATTACGGACATCTTGCCAGCGACATTGCGGGCGGTCTATGAGTTCATACTCATACTCATCTTCACCACCTGGTTGGACTGGCGGGTCTCGCTGGTCATTCTGATTTACTCGATCCCTTATGGAATGATCGCCCAGAAGATCGCGACCATACAGCGCAGATTCGATCGCCGCGTAAGAGAGAGATGGCAGGCGCGCGACTCCGGGCTTCAAGAAGGCGTTGCCGGGGCAGCTGTCGTACAGACATTTGGTCGGCGCCGGCACGAAGTAAAGCGATATGTTAATCTCACCATCGAAGGCTATCGCGCCGCGATGCGCCTGTTTTATATGCGTACCATCGAACGGGAAATCGCGGGCAATAGCGGCTTGCTCCCCTGGGCTAAAAATCAACTGATAAGACTATACTTCCTCAGAGAAGTTATTTTAGGCAACCTCTCCTATGGGTCCGTCTTCCCCATTTTCTCCTATTCGAACCGCCTGTCCAATCCCATTCAAGTCCTGATTCGATATTTTCAGCAAGTTCGCATTGCAATGGTTCCCGCCGAGCGCATTCTCGAAACACTGGATCAGGTCCCTGCTGTTACAGACCGTCCCAATGCACCAGCAATGCCACCTGTCAGGGGCGATGTCGTCTTTGACAATGTTTCCTTTTCTTACGAGGATGGCACACCGATCCTGCGCAACCTGAGCTTCACCGTTCAGGCAGGTCAAAAAATCGCCCTGGTGGGACACAGTGGATCGGGTAAAACCACGGTCGCGAACCTGCTTCTCCGGCTATACGACCCGGATTCGGGCAGGGTAACAGTAGATGGCCAGGACCTCAGAGAAGTGAAATCGAGCACCTATCAGGACCAGGTTGGTCTGGTTTTACAGGAAACGCATTTGTTCAACGGAACAATCAAAGAAAATATCCTGTTCGGTCAGCCCCATGCATCTGACGATGAAGTGGTCAGAGCCGCCCAACTGGCGGACATAGACGCCTTTGCCTCATCCCAAAGCAACGGATATGACACCGATCTTAGAGAAGGCACGCGAATCTCAGGGGGTCAGAAACAGCGGATCGGGATTGCCCGTGCCATGGTTCGCGATCCCAAAATTCTCATCCTCGACGAACCCACATCATCCCTGGACAGCGCCACGGAACAGCGATTTTTGCAAAGCCTGGACCGCGTGGCAGAAGGACGCACCACATTCATAGTCTCTCACAGACTCACAACAGTGGCAAATGCCGACCTGATCATCGTTCTCGGCGACGGTCAGATCCTCGAACAAGGAACACACGCAGAACTGATTCGCAATGGGGGCGAGTACGCAGAGATGTACCGGCGATACCTCGGCCTGGATGATACCAGACAAGTTGGGTAACGCGATCTCCTCATAACCACAGGTAAAAAAATGCAAACGACAGAGAAACCAAAAACACAGAGCTTGAGAACCCGCAGACTTATTGCGAAGTACGTCAAATATCTGGAGATATTCGGGTATGGCTTTGTTTTTGCGGTCGCCACAGCCATCGCCTTTCTGTGGTTTACAAAGACAGAAGACCTCGTGTTATCTAATGCCGAACCGATCAAGCCGCACGAATATGTCCTATCTTATGATGAGGATGTCGTAGTCATCGAAGCACTCGTCGAAAATAAAACCGACGTAACAATTGGTCAGCCGCTATTTGAAATTTCCAGAGATAAATCCCAGGTCAGTCGCTATCGTGCAAAACAAGTTGCGGAAGAACTAGAAGGCGCACTCGACAGCCTTGCAACATCATCTTCTCTAACTTCAACGGAACGAGAACTTCAGGGTGTAATGAGAAGTGCGACGTCCGTCTGGGAACAAGAGCTTTCCAGACGCGAGACATTGACTGCTACGCACGCTGGTGTCATCCTGTTCGAGGAGGAAATCGTCGGAAAGGTCGTGGAAAAAGGAGACGAAATCGCGCGCATCCTCGATTTTGACGATCTGAGGATTTCCGCAGGCTTAAAGGGCGCCGCACAAAGGCTCGCACGCGTCGGTCAACTGGCTCAGATTGAAGTGATTACAACTTATGGAGACGGCGAAATACTGAGAACAGACGTCGATTCGCCGGATTGGTGGAGTACGGGATTTGCACAATTCAACGACATCTCGGATGGTCAGGTCACCAAGCAATTAGAAGAGTATTTTTCGGGCAAACTCGTCGCCATAGAAGACGATACGGTATTCGCACTCGGCAAGGTAAAAAAAATAGATCTCCACAGCACATTAAACGTGCAAAATGCCGGGCCACTCGATCCCGGAGAAAAGATCGAAGCCGAGCCATTAAACCGGATAGCGCTAACCGGCACAGTCATCGAAGGTACCCACACCGCGGAATTCAGGATTCACACTTTTCCCAACGAGGTTCAACAGGAAATCCAGAATACGCTTCAAGACCGCATTGTGGAACGGCAATTCGACACGGGCGGACTGCCCCTATCCGTAAATGAAATCACAGATCTGACTATGATTATCGAGATGGATGCCGATGAGCCAGAGAATAACGAGATGGTCCAGAACGGACAGATGGTCGATGCCGAAAAGACAAAGCGTACTTTTAAAGGCGTGGTCAGAATCGACGATCCACATCCGGTGCTCAAGGCAAAAGTCCGGGAACTCGCATTGCTAAAAAAACCCATCTATATCAAGGCCATTGTAAAAGTAGTGGTGGGAGAAAGGCGAATCGCAATGCTGCTATTCAGGAAGAATTGACGAGACAAATTACAATGAATAAAATCGAACAATACGAATTTGATCGCCAGGGATATATCACAATCAAAAACATGCTCGCGGATGCAGAAGTGCAATCCCTGCGCAAAGCCGTTGACAGATTGGAAGAACACGCCCTATCCAATGTCGATCTACCGCCTCGAAAACACAGTGCCTGGGGGGCTGATTACCATATAAACAAAGAAAAAGGCTACCACGTTCAGGGATCATGTGCCGAGGGGAAAACCCTGATCATCGAAGACTTTTGGAATGCAGATCCAACATTTGATCTCCTGGTAAACCACGAAAAAACATTGCCATACGTGCAAACCGTTATTCGCGGTCGCTACACCATCAACAATTCAGAGATCCGCATTCGGTACAAAAACAATACATCGCGCAGCCACGGCGGCACGAGACCGGAAAATCAAAAATACCGCTACACCAGCAGTGACCGCATCGATTGCATGATGGTGCGCATGATTTACTTTATACACGATGTCACCAATGAACAAGGCGCGTTTTGCGTCGTCCCGGGCACACACAAAAGCACCCTGCCGTGCCCTTATGACAATGATCCAGATGTAGAACCGGGAATGGTCGGATTGGAAGTCAAAGCTGGCGATGCGATCTTTTTCACAGAACACTTGCGGCACGGTGGCTTGACCAACCGCTCAGATCAAGTCCGCAAAACCATCCACGTGGGCTATGGACCCTACTGGATGATGTCGCAAAATATCGCAACCATGGATGAGCCTCAGCATATCACATCGCAGACTCTGGCGCGATATACCAAAGAACAGCGCAATCTGTTTCGACCATGGCCTGAAAAATAGAGGAGCAAGCCAATGTCTGAGAAAACAGCGCGTGAGCATCTATCCATGTCGGATTACGAAAAATTCATCTTCGATCTGAAAGGCTTTCTCGTCATCCCCAGCGTTCTCACCGACGAAGAAATCGCGATCGCACGCGACCACGTCGAAACATATATGAAAACGCCCGAAAGTCTTCCCGAACACCACCGCTCACCAATTTCTGGTCCCACTGAATTTTTGATCGATCATCCGAGGGTCATGGGCATCCTCCAGGAAGTCATTGATCCCGATCGAGAACGCATCCGATTGGAAAGCGTATTCATATCTGGCCGATCTGCTGAGAAAACCGGCAACGAGTGGCGGCCACACGTGGGAGGAACCAACCTCCACCCTTCGTTTTCCTTTCGCTTCCACAACGGTCGCATCTACAGCGCAATGACGCGCATTGTCTGGGAGTTAAACGAGGTCAAAAAAGGCCAGGGCGGTACCCACCTCGTCCCCGGCTCTCACAAAGCCAACCTCGCATCTGCCCAGGACGGAACCTGGCCCAAAGAAGCCGATGACCCAAACTCAGGCGTTTGGGAAACCTATGGCTGTCAGCCGGGAAGCCTCGTCGTATTTTCAGAGGGCGTGCGGCACACGGGATCTACCTGGACCAATCCGGATAACCCGCGACGCGCCATTCTCATCGCGTATAATCACGTAACCGTGCGCTTCCACGAACCCAAGCCCTGCATGAACTCGGTCGTGATCAATGGCCTATCCGAAAACCGCCAGTCTTTCTTTCGCGATGTCTGGATTTTAGCCAACAAGCGACGAGGATAAACCCAATGCCAACAACTGAAAACGCTCCCAATATACTCTTTATCCTGACCGATCAATGGCGTGGAGATTGCCTGGGCTATACCGGTCATCCCGCAGTTGAAACCCCCCACCTGGATTATCTGGCAGGCGATGGCGTCACATTTACCCAGGCGTATGCCTCGTGCCCGGTATGCGTTGCTGCCCGCGCCACAATCCTCACGGGTCTCGCTCCCAAGCGCCATGGGTACCTCACCAACGGCGGCGTGCAGTGGGACTATCCAGTAACACTTCCCGGAACCCTGTCCGATGCGGGTTATCACACCCAGTGTGTCGGCAAAATGCACGTCTATCCCTGGCGCAATCTCGTGGGATTCCACAACGTCGTACTGCACGACGGCTATATGCATCGCGCCCGGCGGGAAAACCGCGAATTTGGATTGAACGACGATTACACCCCCTGGCTCAGAGAAAAACTCGGCGAGGTCTATGCCGACCACAATGACTCTGGCGTGGGATGCAATGGATACGCGGCGCAGGCCTGGCCCTACCACGAGATGCTTCACCCCACGAGTTGGGTCACCTCGCAGGGCATTGACTTTTTGCGCAGACGCGATACATCCAAACCCTTCTTTCTCACGCTATCCTACCATCGGCCTCATCCGCCGCTGGATCCGCCCGCGTCTTTCTTGAATCGATATTTGCAAAAGGATATTCCCCCACCCGCCATGGGAAACTGGGTTGACCACGAACTCCGCAAGGGAGGCCACGACAGCCCGATCCCCCGGGATCCGGCGCTGGTGGATTATGCGCGAAGAGCGTATTACGCACAGATTTCACACATCGATTTCCAGATCAACCGCATGATCATGGCGCTCAACGAATACGGCGTCCAGGACAACACAGCCATACTCTTCACCGCGGATCACGGTGAAATGCTCTACGACCACAACCATGTGGGAAAAGGCGTGCCCTACGACGGATCCGCCCGCGTGCCCTTCATCCTGCGAATGCCCAAAACATCCGATGCAGTGGAACGTGGATCGCTCGTAGAATCGCCGGTAGAACTGCGAGACATCTTTCCAACCTTCTGCGACATCGCGGGAATCGACACCCCGGACGATCTCGACGGCGAAAGTGTGCTGAATTGTGACGGGAATAATTGGCGTCCGTTTATTCACGGAGAACACGCGACATCCGCCAATCAGTGGCTTACGGATGGGAAGGAGAAGTACGCCTGGTTTACCCAGACGGGAAGAGAATTGCTCTTTGATCTAACCGAAGACCCCCGCGAAATCAACGACCTGTCCCGCGCTCGCCCCGACCGACTGGCCTGGTGGCGCGATCAACTGATCGAGGAACTCACGGGGCGCCCAGAGGGATTTGTCCAGAATGGAAAACTCGTGCCCGGGCGACCAATCCAGGGGCTGCTTCCCCATGTTGGCAAAGGCGTCCCCAAAGGCGCGATTTGAGTAGAGGAATATCCCATGTCACTTCACGAGCCCTTTACAAAAGAAGAATTATCGCCGATTCTCGAGGATTTTTACAAAAACGGCGCGACCATCATCCGAAACGTCTTATCTCGAGAAGAATGCGAGCAAATATGCAGACGCGTCGATCAGATCTTCGCAGAACCCTATTTCGCCGAGATGAGAAACGTAAAAATAAAGCCGCAGCACGACGGCAAAGAACCCATCGTCGTGCATCGGCTATTCGAATGCGACCGAATGTTCCGCGACCTGCTCGTGCGCGAGCCTATCATATCTATCGCCGAAACAGTTCTCGGTGCCCAGTGCCACTGCATGGCGCAGGGATGCATCTTGAACCGCAAAGATCTGGGCATTAACCGCTTTCACGTCGATGACAGCCTGGAATTTCCAATTACGGACGACAATATCAGCAGCCATGACAGGCGTCTTCGAATGCCCGTTTTCCGCATGTCGTTCCAGATCGCCCTGACAGACCAGGACGAAGACCAGTATGGGCCCAGCCAATTCGTGCCCGGCAGCCACTATGCGGGCAGGCAACCCAACGATCCAGAAAATCCAACCTTCGATGGCCAAGGTCCTAAGTCCCTGCACATGAAAGCGGGTGACCTCTACCTCCTCAGCAGCCAGACCTGGCACCGCGGTGCCCCCAACACCTCCGACCGCCTCCGCTATCTCTTCCACCAGGTCTATGGGCAGCGTTTCGTCGCCCAGCGATTCTGGCCCTACCTCAACTACCACATGCCCGACTACGTCCTCGAAGGTGCCGACGAACGCCTCCTGCGCGTTCTCGGAAAACATCCCGAAATGGCTTATGGGTAGCCTCAATTCGCTCACTCACCTATCCACCCCACGCCTACCATCCGCGTCATCCTTAAATCCGTTTCATCTACTACTTCAACGGTATGCATGGGTAACAGATGCTTCGTCAGCCTATCGGCTTCCTCAGCATGACAATGGTGTAGTAGCATATTTACATTTAAAACGTCATGTGTGACTTTATTATGGTGTTCAGCTAAACAAGGGTTTTAGAGCCGTCATTGCGGCAGGATGTTAGCCGCAATCCAGTGGTTTTGACTTTTCTTATATCTGTTTATCGGTATGACGCTGTGGCGACTTTGAAGGCACACATGGCGTTTTTAAAGTCACACATCACGTAATATTTGTATCGCTCCTCCGTTTTCAACAAATTTGTTGTCAACAATCCTGTCTAATCTCAAAAAAGAAGTAATTATTGAGGCACTGGAAGATGAGAGCCACACCATCGCCATGGAGATCCTCGCCGAGGCAGCCACTCAGGAGGTATTCACACCAGATGCCCGGCGTTGCCTTGAAGGGCTATACGCCAAGGTGGTTGACGATGCACAGGGGCGCATCGCAGATACACTCGAAATTTTGGTGCATGACGGCTATCTCGAAACCAGTACCGATGGCTATCGCTTCCCGTCGCGCCTGCTGAAGGACTGGTGGTCAGCGCGTTTTCGCGATCATCACATACCCCTCGAAAACCGCCGTTCTGGCGATAAATTACCGGGAGACACGCCATGAACAAGTCCGATCAACGAATTCGCAAGTTCAATCCGGGGACGTTCCTATCCGACAAGGAAGTAATTGATCAGTTTGTGGTCAGAAAATGCGAACTCGATATTGTGCTCGAGACCCTGCGCGGCAATATCGATTCACCATCTTGCCAGCATGTTCTGGTGGTCGCGCCTCGCGGTCGGGGAAAGACCATGTTACTCGCCCGCGTCACGGCGGAGTTGAACACCAATAACGAACTCTCCGAGTGTCTTTTACCAGTTCGGTTTATGGAAGAGAGTCACGAGATACTCGATATCACAGATTTCTGGCTCGAAACCTTGTTCCATCTTGCGCGGGAGAGTGTTAGGCATGATGCCACGCTCGCACGGGAGTTGAAAGAGGCGCACGCCGACCTGACTGATCGCTGGCGAGAGAGGGAACTCGCGGATCGCGCCCGTGCCACTGTCTTGGACGCTGCGGACCGATTGGGCAAAAAACTCGTCCTCATGGTCGAAAATTTACAGGCACTCTGCAAAAACGTGGACGCCGATTTCGGCTGGCAACTGCGCGGTGCATTGCAATCGGAACCCCAGATCATGCTGCTCGCCACCGCCACGAGTCGCTTCAAGGGTCTGGACGATGCGACAGAGCCATTTTTTGAGCAGTTCCGAATCATCAATCTGGAGCCGTTGACGACTGAAGAATGTCGTCAACTGTGGCCGGTCCTCAGCGGTGATGAGGTGAGTGCTCGCGAAATCAGGCCACTCGAAATTCTGACCGGTGGTAGCCCCCGCCTTCTGGTCATCGTTGCCCAGTTCGCGCAGTACCGATCATTGCGCCAGCTGATGGAAGAACTGGTGACACTGATTGACGATCATACCGAGTATTTCCGCAGTCATCTGGAGGTCCTGGCCAGTGTTGAACGGCGCGTGTACCTCGCGTTAATTGACCTTTGGCAACCGTCGAGCGCGGGCGAGATCGCGGCACGCGCACGCAAGGATGTTCGAACTGTATCGACTATGCTCGGTCGCCTCGTCAACCGGGGTGCGGTCATCGTGGAGGGGACTGGCAGAAATCGGCGATACATCGCCGCAGAACGTCTTTATAGCATCTATTACAAGCTGAGGCGCGAACGCAATGAGGCGGCCGTTGTAGAAAATCTCATCCACTTTATGGCCGTGTTCTATAGCAAAGCGGAACTGGCAGAGATATTTAGCAAGTTGATTGCGGAAGCAACAGAATCGCAGGTCATTCGCGAGGGTCTTAAACGGGCAATCGCCGAACATCCGCAAGTCGGTAATGCGTTCTCTAACACAGTGCTATCAAGCATTGAGGCATCAAATCTCGCTACTTCAATCGACAATGAGAGCGTTGAACGACTGTTCGAAGAGATTATTACAGCGTTAGATGAGGAGGCATTCGAGAAGGTTATCGAGACCGTGGACCAAGCTTTTGCCGCTTGGATCGCAAATGGATCTCGCGTGTCAGAGCCATTGATCATTAGGGGATTGCTTAGCAAGGCGTTGGCGTATGAGGGGCTCGGCGAGTTTACGTCGGCGAATGCCACTTGTGATGAAGTGATCACGCGCTTTGGTGACAGCGATGCACCTGCTATCCAGATTTCAGTTGCTTGGGTATTGAACTACAAGGGAGATTTCCAAGTAATACTCGGCGATTTAGCGGCGGCGGTAGCGTCTTATGATGAAGTGATCACGCGCTTTGGTGACAGCGATGTACCCAATCTGCAAAAACCAGTCGCTTGGGCATTTTCTGAAAAAGGAGATACGCAAGTAAAACTCGGTGAATTGGCATCGGCGGTAGCGTCTTATGATGAAGTGATCACGCGCTTTGGTGACAGCGATGTACCCGATCTCCAAGAGCGAGTCGCCTGGGCATTATCCAAAAAGGGAGATGTACAAGTAGAACTCGATGAGTTGGGTTTGGCGTCAGCGAGTTATGATGAGGTGATTACCCGCTTTGGTGACAGCGATATACCCGATTTGCAAGAGCGAGTCGCTTGGGCATTTTCTGGCAAGGGAGCTACGCAAGTAAAACTCGGTGAGTTTGTGTCGGCAGTAGCGTCTTATGATGAGGTGATTGCACGCTTTGGTGACAGCGATATACCCGACCTGCAAAAGCAAGTCGCCTTGACGTTGTTTCTAAAGGGAAATATGCAAGCGCGACTCGACGAGTTGACGGTAGCGATATCGTTCTACGATGAAATCATCAAGCGTTTTGGCAATAGCGACGTTCCAGAAATCCAGATTCCGGTCGCTGGGGCATTGTCCTTCAAGGGTATTGCACAAATCGAGATGGGCCGTGCGGAAGAAACTCTTCTCTTAAGTGAAGAGCTCGAACGAAAACTCGACATCTTGCCCAAATCCGAAAGAATTTTTTTTGAATGGCGAGCAATGCTTATGCGGTCTCAGGCACTGATGGCCCTAAAAAAACGGCGAGATGCCATGGACGCGTTCAGGTCGGCGTATGTTGCGTTCCCACCCAACGACGAAGCAGCCATGCGCGATATACAATGGATTGTGCCCGATTTGGTCGCAGATGGTACCTCGGAGCGCGAGCTTTTAGAGATTCTGTCCAGCGACAAGGAGAAAGCGGACGCATTAGCCCCCCTTATCGTTGCTCTGCGACAGCGTACCGGTGAAGATGTTCGCGCACCTGTGGAAGTCCTTGAGGTCGCATCGGATATCTGCAAGGATATCGAGGAAGCAATGGTGGATTGAAATAATTCAGAAAACACCCTAAATGGCTTATGGATAGTTCGCCATACCACTTCCACCATTACATTTGCAGATCATCCAGAAACTCCGACGCAGGTGTAACCCCCGTAATTAACAAATGGTCCCGGGCTCGTGTGCATGCGACATAGAGCAAATGTCTCTCTGTATCGTACACCTCTTCGAGATCCGCACTATCCGCGACTGTCTCAATCCGATCCTGTAGCGGAATAACCTCATCGTCACACGCCATCACTGCGACAGCGCGAAACTCCAATCCCTTCGCCAGATGCATCGTACTTATCGAAACGCAGTCCTTGCCCTTCCCTTCGTTATCGTCCAAAATCTGAAACGAGAACCCAACATCGCGCACCGCCTCGCGCGCTCGGTTTAGTTCCCCTGCCGACCGCACAAATATCCCCATCTCACGATCATCCACGCCTTTGTCTCTGCACTCCTGCAACCACGCCCCAACAGCCTTGCTTTCCTCATCCTCGGTCTCAAAGAAGCATATTGCCGGAGGCTCGCCATTAAATGCCGAGACCGTTCCCCTGCGATCCTCAACATTGCCATCCACATCGGCGACTTCGGGACCCAGCAAACGATCTGCTTGCACCCGGATTTGATGAGATGTCCGATAGTTAATCTTGAGCGTCCGGGATCTTCCGCGAATATCGACGCCCAGCGACTTCCATGAAAACGGCGTTTGGAAAATCCGCTGTCCCAGATCACCCGCAAAAAAGAGGCTATTGGGCCGTTGGTCACCCAGTGCAGCGAGAAAACGCAGTTGGGCAACGCTGATATCCTGTGCCTCATCTACAATAGCGAAGTCAAACGGCGGATGTCGGCGATCTTTGAGTTTCTCAGCAAGCAAGCCAAACATGCCAGCCCGGGTCACCAGTCCCTGGTCTTGAAGTTGGGCCTTTACCTTCTCAAAAATAGACCACAGCACCGAACGCTGCGCCACGGGCAGGCGCGTCTTGCGCCCAAGCCGCCTGATATCGCGATAGGATTCCCAGCTATCCAACTGCCATGCATCAACGACATTCTCCCATTCACTTAGCAAGAAACGGAGGCTGAATTGATGCGCCTCCACCTCGCCAGCCGCTTTTGCCAGAAACTCCTGAACAATCTCCTGAGTTGCAATTTTTGGCGCACCAAACTGCGCCCGATAAAGCCGCTCACCAACCGCATCAATAGCACTGACCTCCACGCGCTCTGCAAGCCGGGGTTCATTTTGAATTAACCGCCTGAGTTTGGTATGTAAAGCATTAGCCAGAGTATCGGAAAATGTGGTGAGCAGCACCATCGCATCCGGGTTATTACGCACGAGAAACGCGGCGCGGTGAATAGCCACAACAGTTTTTCCCGTACCCGCTGTACCGGACACGCGAAACGGGCCGTTGTAGTCCTTCTCAACAACTTCCCGCTGCGCCGGATGAAGAAAGACCGCCCACTTCTCCCAGGGATAGTCGAGCGCGCGCTCCAATTCTTCCACATTTGTCATCAACCGGAAGCGGCGCTGTGCATCGGGATGATCAAAGGGATCAGTAACGGTAACAGGCTGTACTATCTGTGGCGTTCCACCAACAGCCAGTTCGAGCAGTGCCTCCCCCGCCTCCCCCGGCAAATGCCCAGCCAATTCGAGCAAGCCATCTTCATCAGCATTGCGTACATCATCCAGCCACTCAGGGGGAACACCATAGCCCAGCAGATCGCTCTCTGGGACATCAGTAAGCAGAGGTAGCTTCGGCGGTGTTTTTGGCTGAGTAGCCACATATTTGGGCACGGAGATTTCTTGAACAATCTCGCGCACCTCAACCAATTGTGCTGCGCCCGTCCTGGGGTGGGTTTCCAGCTTGCGTCGCTCAGCCCATTGGTAGGCATTGTCGTGGTGATCTACATAGCACAGCAACAGACTATTCTGGGTCCGATGCACAATTATTCGGACATCGCGGCTGACGCGCACAGACCAGAAATTCGGATCTCTGGTTCTATCCAACTTATGGAATTGCAACCCCGGCTGAGCTGGATTTAATTGCAAATCAAAGGCTGTGGTTTTCACAGCCTTCTGCTCATTACCGGTCAGCCTGGCGAGGCTGTCGGTGAAAGTGTCGGCGATGCGGAAATTCATCTCAGAACTCGACTTTAACCGGTGTTGCGATCCGGTTCTCGACCTCGGTGTATAGGTCCACATTGACCTCTGGCACCTTAATACTGACGACCAGGGCGTATCGAGCTGCTTGATCGTATTTTCCCTGCGAGTGCCGTGTCTCCCACCAACCAGTGGCAGGATAGACAGCGATATTTTCCATGTGTGCAAGATCTACTGCGGTTCCTCGCCAAATGTCGCTATGCAACGAACCTCTGTGGCGCCTCTGAGGTCCGATCAGCCAGTGCGGATCGTTTCCGCTATAGCGGGTCCCTTTTTCCTCATCTCTTGCCGCCAGGTTTATCCGTTTCCGAAACTCCTCTCTTGATTCGAGTGGACGTTTTACGTCGAAACGGAGACCGTGAGACTCATACCGATAGCGCGAACCGTCGCCTCGTCGCGATGGGTTTGGCTCAATGAAATAAGAGAGCGTGACCCGCATCTCAACCGGCTTTTTCCCTAAACTCTCCAGAACATCGCGTGGCCAGGGTAGATTGTGGAGATTCATTTCACGAAAGGTCGGTACACTATTCGGTTCACGCTTGAAGGGACGCAGACTCTCCTCAACTACCATAGTCAAAGAGTTCCCAACGCTCCAGAGGGCGCGGTCGAGATCCGGCACGCCGAAGCCACACCGCCGCAGAAGATTCTGATAATCCCTCTCTGATGGATTATTGGGTAGAAACTGTTGCTTCATAGTATCCGTCCACTCCGCCGAATGAACGATTAAGGCGCGGACCGTCTCCGACCATAATTCGGGATAGACAACCAGCACCTGTGCTGCAAGCCGAGATGCAAGTGCCGTAGCCGCGCTGGTAGCGTCGGTCGTCGTGAAAGACCGATCTGCCGGTTGGTGATGAGTTGTCAACAGGCTGAGACTGGACAATGTCCATACATTACCTCGAGAGTCCTTCCCAACATTGCCCCCTTCAAGAACGATGTCTGGCTTTAGCGGCCAGTGATCCTGCCATATTAGTGAGGTTGTACTAAAAGGACTCAAGCCGCCCTCAGGAGCGACCGGTACATAATCACACGTATCCGACTCGGTTATCTGCACGAGATCGGTATAGGCACCGACTGTGAGCGCGTTCCAGGCCTGAGCGGGATCATGTATCCCATCCGTGTCGTTGCTCTGAGGATATTCTGCCCATGCATTATTGTCCTTGATATTCCCAGCAGCCACCACAAGTAGCCGCGGATTAGCTCCATATTCATCGACACCTGCCGCCAGCGAATCGATTGCTGCTGACCAAGATGATGGTTGCCCCCGATCCCGATCCTCACAGGCCGTGATAGACATTCCGAAGACCCTTTTTCGGGCCGGGGCAGTGATTTCGGGTCGCGCAGCAGCTTCTGCCGTCCAATACCCATAGAGATGAGGATCTGTTTGAGGTGCGCCATCCGGAGGCAGTAACTTAACCGATTCAAGGCGATGATTGATTTCGACGGGATTCTTACCATCCAGAAGTTCTGTCATGTTTCCTACAAGAGCTAACCCTGCCATCTGAGTTCCATGACCATTAACATTATCGCCGGTACCCCAATCTGGCTTAATGGTATGGAGGTCGTCCGTAGCGAGCGCAGGATCAAGTAGTCGATGACCACGATTGACGCCCGTATCGAGCAGACAGACATAAGGTACCTGATCGGTCTCATCTGCAAATTGGGTCTGATTCAGTAGGTCGTCAAGCCACTCAACTTGCTCATCAGGAGGCAAAGAGTCGAAAAAATCCGCTGTCTCTTTCGGGCGGCGCAATTCGGCAATACTATTGCGCGTGACTATGGAGTGCTGCATCTGATTGACGGATGCATAGACCAAAAGCACAGTGCGCTCGGGAAAATTTAGTTCTCCTTCCGCTACTTCCATTCCTTGACCTTTGATTCGCTGGCGAAATACATCGGCCACTCCCAAATGCTCTCGGACCAAGCTTTCAGAAGCCAACTTGCCTGCCTGTCGGTCTCGTCGAATAGGCAACCATACTTCCCACCAAAACGATTCCTCTCCAGCATCGGGAAATTCTTCTTTAGCGTCTGTCCAGAGCGCCTGTAGGCTCGCTGCCCTGATCGCAGAAATCGTATCCAGCAATTTGTGGTTCCTCGGCCCAGTCTTTATATTCTTGGATTGATCGAGGTATGCTTTGATCAGATTCTCATATATCTTCAGCTTGCCATCGGGAACGAAGACAGTAGCCAGGGTTCTGTTTTCCACATGACGTACATTCAGCAGTTCAATTCCTGAACGCTCTCGACTCAAGCTCCAAAAGGCCAACGCGACATCGGGAAAACTCTCAAACTCGACCTGAAGCCCTATCCTTTCGTCAAATCCCGTGTATAGCTGAGCTTTTCCGGCAGCATCTGCCTTCAACTGAAGTTCATAAATCTGGCGTAGCAACGCCCGGCCGTGCGGCTCACGGTCCCAATCCGGTACTTTTGAACTTCCTCCGCGTTGCCGCGGAGAACGATATGGCTCTGGTTTTGTGATACCTTCGATGCCTTCAAGTATAAAATGTCGATGTCGTCCTTCGATTTCATCCGCCATTTGAGGCTGTACTCCTTTCGTTATTCGTTTTTAGTGTCCAATTTCTCAGAGACGCTTTTGCGCTCCGCAAGCATTGCCTTGATGTCCGCTATACGAACCCGGGCGCGATCATGGATCAGCGTATCTTTCAAAGCTTCGTTCGCAGCGCGGGTAACTTCCGCGTAGCTCAATCCCATAGCCAGGTCGGCCAAATTCTCCCATTTGACCCTCTTGACGGCATTTCCAGCAAGGCGGGTTGTCAAGAGCTTCGCGATCTGTGATTTATCAGGCAGATCGTAGTACAAAATATCGTCAAAACGGCGGAAGAGCACATGATCAAGTATTCTGGGATAACGCGTCGCCACCACTATAAGGCTATGGGAACGATCCTGCTCAATCATCTGCAAAAAACAGTGCAACACCCGATGAATCTCGCCCACATCGTTGGTGAGTCCGCGCTGCGAACCAATAGCGTCGAACTCGTCAAAAAAATAAATACCCCGGGTTTGGCTGGTAGCATCGAATATCTGCCGCAACTTGGCCGTAGTTTCCCCCTTATGCATGGTGATAAAACTATTAAGACGGACTTGAAAGAGAGGAAGACCGAGTTCTCTTGCAAGGACGGACGCGGTTAGCGTTTTACCCGTACCAGGAGGACCTATCAGCAACAACTTACGCCTGGGTGAAAGGCCATGCTCTACTATCCGTCCAGCATGACGTTGCTCACGAATGACGCGCTTGATCTGATCGGCGAGAACATCACTCAGAATCATATCACTCAGTCGGGCCTTCGGGTAAGAGGCTTCCAGCAGGTTCACCAACTCACCAGACGAACGACCAATCGACACCAGTGAACCCACGCCACGGCGCCCCTTGGCTTCGTCAATCATGGTCCGCATTTCCTGAGCGAGTTTGCCGTGCCCCAGTTTCGCTTCGTGGGCTGCAACCTGCATAGCGACCGAGAAAAAGCGGTCGTCGTCGCCTTCCATGTGCGACTTCAGCAATGCTTTAAGTTGCTCTGCGTTAGCCATGACATATCTCCCATCTAAGGGCAAGCTGCTTCACGCTCGAAACACCTTCATCACTTCATTTTCAAGGTAATTGATCAACTTCACAGCGATGCGACCAGATTCTGGTTTGTCGAAAAGCCGGGATGTGTCGCTGTGAAGGGCTACCCACTGGCATACCCTTTCAGCCTTCTTTATAGCTGATTCAACGTCTGGTTTATTCGAGGAGATTACGGCATCGGAGAGGTCCCTGTGATGTGAGAAACTCGACAGGTCGGAGAAGTATAACGTACTGTTAAACAAGAAAGATTAAGCAATTATTCTCGTCTTGACAATGATAACGGTAATCAAGTGGGACGAGAGAATTATTTGTGACAACATTTTTAATGGAGTATAAATAGATGCGCTACCATTTCGCTATTCCAATTCTTCTATCATTTTTTGTATATATTGGGGTGGACTAATTCCTATTTCGTTTACAAAAGACGCAATGCTTCCGAAGTCATCCTCCAACAAACGATTTACCTTAGCACCGCTATCTTGGCACCTTGAAAAATCCCGCTTCGCCATTCTCCACTTTTTTAAACACAAGAAAACTACGCCGCGAACACAGTAGGAGTAAGCACCAAAAAAGTTCTCTTCGTCCCGCTCTACAACATCATTGATTTCGTCTAAAGCAGCGACGTACTTTTTTGTTCTGATTTTCAAAATCGCTAACTTGTAAGATGATTGCAAGTTCCAATTGCCTTTTACTTGAATCAACTCCTTATTCGTTTTTGCATTTACATAGTCGATCTCAGCCCTATCATACTCTCCGCTTCTAAAATATGCATCACCTCGTTTGACATATAATCTATTCGAAGAAAAACACTCTATCGCCTTTGAAAGAAAAGAGATAGCCTTTTTGTGCTCGCCTTTTCTGTAATAAGACGCGGCGAGGTTTGAATAAGATTGGTCCGATGGAAAAACTTTGACGGCTTTCTTAAATTCGCGAATTGCGTTATCATAGTCACCCTGTTCATGAAATACTATTCCTTTGCCATTATGCGCTATTGAATTAGTAGGGTCATAGGTTTGAATCCTACTGTAATTAGCTATGAGTAGATCGTTATATTTGGTCGTCGTATCATCACCATTTTTTTCCTCAAGCAGTTGATGCTTACGTACCTGATGTGTCATCATATTTCGAAGTGCTTCATGCATGGATTTTTCTACCGAATAACTTTGAATGAACCCGATCAGGTCATAGTAGATAGTTTTTGCACTTACATCATAGAATAAACTTAGATACTCCATCAGGCCACTTTTAATGTCCTTCGGAATCGGAATCTCTTGGGTCGCATCAACAAAACCTTGAGGAGATTCAATAAACACGCTCTTCTGTACCATAGCTCGTGTGTTCAAGTTATTAGGACGTTTGATCCAATCCTTTATTGCATCGGTATTCTGGATATAGACACACCCATCTTCATCAGGAAAATCGTGACATGCAAAAAAGAGCGCGACGTGAACACTCGATGTAAAATCGATCAAATTGGTCATCCCGCCATGGTGGCGTAGGTATGTCAGAAGTTCGAACTCATCACTCAACTCTCCACTATATTCCTTAGCTTCTTCGACTATCAGTGCCTGAACATCATTCAGATTCACTTTAGGCATTCCATCAACAGGTCTCATCAACACATTATTGTAAGCATATTCTCGCCATAGAGTTGAAGAACACGGACGCGGATACTTTTTTGGCTCTCCCCGAAAGATACATTCTTGCCAACTGCTGCAGGTGTCTTCTATGCTTTTGATCGTTTTACGTATTTGATCTGTGTGATGTTCCCAATGCATCTCATCTCTCTCCGCCTGATGTGAGTTAAGCTTTGATTTCGCCGCCTTCTATGTCTATACGCGTTAGAGCACATTCCTTCATAATCGATAGTTTAATCATACTCGAAACACCTTCATCACCTCATCACCAAGATGATTGATAACCTTCACGGCGATGCGCCCGGATTTTGGTTTGTCGAAAGGTCGAGAAGTGTCGCTTTTGAGCGTGGCCCAGGCTTCCTGATTGATTTCAGCTTTGAGTGTAGTTTTAAGAGATTTGTACGGATCGTTTGCACCGAGAAAGTAGGCGTGACGGGCGAAAAAACTTTCCTCGTTGTAATCGGTATCGACGAACCAACAGGCAATATCGCTAATGTCGTCGCTGCGGATTTCGCCAGTATTTGGATGGAACACATCAACACCATTGATCTTAACCTTGATTTGATCGTCCTCCGCGTCGAGGATGTCGATATCTGGTTCACCAAATATAACGAAGAGATTGCCTTTGCCGGTATTCTTCAAATCATCAGCCATGTGGAGATCGGCATTCATCCGCGCCTTGAGGACGGGAATGCGACCGAGCTTGTTGAACTCCGAGGCATGGGCTTCGTAGTTAAAGGCGCAGGCGATCAGAACATCAAAATCGGCATCTGCGGCCTCGCGTGCGGCTTGTACGAGATCAGGGCGTGCAACCGTACCAAATTCCGGACCGATGAAGATGCCTGCACGCTTTTGTGCTCCGGAACCCTCGTCACCTTCAAAGTAAGCTCCTTCAGCACAGACGAGATCACCGGGCCAGGGCCTGATCCCAGAGAACGAGATCCGGTCCTCTTTCTGCGCCTGCTGGACGCCGGAGGTCTTGAGGTGTTCCAAGATCATGGTGGCAAAATCCTGATTGGGACTTCCATCGAAGTTTTCCCCATAGCCGAGCTTGCTTTCGGCGACATTGTCGATAAGTTCGTCGTTCTCATCAACCCCCAACAAGCGGTGCGGTGACAGGCTATCTACCGTGAACGGCCCCGCAACGCGCACCTTATTTCGATCCTCGTAGGGCTTGTCGTAGAGATATTCATAGTCCGCCTTCGCCGCGATAGATGTGTCAATCTCCTTTTGCCGCGCGATTCGTCGCTCCCACCAATCGGCGTGTAGCTTCTTGACTTCCTCAGACCAATCCTCGTCAGCCTCGCGTGGGATATCCCACTCCTCCCAGGCCGTGCCGAGCGCGCTGTTCAATTTTTCACGCAATGGTTCCAGCTTTTTTTGAAAGTCCTCCCAGATCACGTCAATCTCGGTGTTATTGGATATATCCTTAAGCATGATGTGAGGCACGCGCTCGTACACAAAACCCTGTCGTATGTCGTTACAGGTGGGCTCATCTGAAGGTACCTTGCGCGTGATCTCCGCCTCTTTTAACTGCCCTTCACAGCTATCGGAAAGCAAGTAATAGGGATAGCGTGCACCCATGATCCGAGCGCGGGCCAACGCGAGTGCGACGCGGGAAGTATCAATCGTGATCCAGCGACGTCCCCACTGCTCCGCGATGTACGCGGTTGTACCAGAGCCACAGGTAGGATCGAGAACGAGATCGCCAGGGTCAGTGGTCATAAGGATGCACCGCTCTATCACTTTTCGATTTGTCTGGACTACATATAACTTATCATCTGTGTATCCACCTGCACTTGTGTCCTGCCACATGTTATCGCGTGGTACAACTGGAAAACTGTCTAAGTACCTTACAAAATAGAGGCCTGTACTAACGTTAATCAAACGTCCGGCCTGATTCAGTCGGGTTAGACCTTCAACGGTGGTTTTCCAATGTTGCGTGCTACCAGGATAAAAACACCTACCTTCAAATTCAAAGTTGACTGTTCCCGAGGGAGTTGCTCCTAGAGAAACGAGCGGGGACGGCGCAAAGACTCTCCATTGTTCAGGGAGCGGAATCTCATTTTTTATTTCACCCGAAGTCATGCGTCGCCGTGTTGTTGCGTCGGGCGACTCCACCCATCGGTATATTGACGGCCTCGAGTCAGCAGATGTCTTGTCGGCAAACATTTGCCTATATTTTGCCTTGCTACTATCCTTCGCGAACCAAATGATGTAGTCGCCAATAGAGGAAAGCAATGTACTCGCTTGGCCACCAGTCTTTCTAAAGAATATAAGGCAACAAAAATTTTCGTCACCAAACACCTCGTCCATAACCGCCCGAACCCGGTGGACGTTCTCGTCGCCAATTTGGACAAAGATGGAACCAGAGTCAGCAAGGAGGTCGCGGGCCACGGTGAGGCGGTCACGTAGGTAGGTCAAATAAGAGTGAATCCCATCCCGCCACGTATCCCGAAACGCCTTTACCTGCTCTGGCTCTCGGGTAATATGATCGACTTTGCCATCCGTTACATTTCTGTTGGTGGTTGACCACTGGAAATTGGAATTGAACTTAATCCCATAAGGCGGGTCAATGTAGATGCATTGAACTTTACCGCGCAGTCCTTCGCGCTCTGCCAGCGACGCCATCACCTGCAAGCTATCGCCCAAAATCATGCGGTTAGACCAGTTGGCATCGTGCTGATAAAACTCTGTCCTGGCGTCCTCAGAAGGCAAACCATTGAAATCGGCAAAGAGATCGGTCTGGAAGCCAGACTCACTCGCAACAGCTTCCTCGCTCTGGCGTATCAAATCATCGACCAGCACCTTGGGGTGAACCTTCTCCTGAATGTACAGAGGCGGCGCCTGTGCCACCAAATCTGACCAATCCTGCTCATCCTTACCGCGCCACACCAATTGGGGATCGAGGTCCCGGTTGCGGCGTTCGTAGGCAACCTGGACGGGACTTCGCTCATCGTCCGCCATTACAGCCTGATACTCGGCTGTGGGGATGTTCTTTCGCGATGCGTCTTTGTGTCGGATAGTATCGACAATCTTAGGTGATCTTCGTTTAGCCATCTATTTGAAATCCTTGATTATTGTGTTCAACAAATTTTGCAACGTCGGTAGAAGAGTTTGTGTTTTAAAATGCCTTAACTTTAAAATAAGAGAAATTTGGGCCAAGAATCATACTACAGTATTTCATAATTTCCTCATTATCAAGCAAGTTCCCTAAGAGCTTTATAGCTCTACGAGGTATAGTGATATATGCCTTAGGATTCTTTTGTAATTCAAGATAGGTGTATCTCGAATTAAATAGAATGTTTCTCTTATCACAGAATTTAAAAAATTCTTGTGCCGTATTTTGACGAGGTATTAGTTTCACCTCTGCACCTGTAACAGGATAATGAGGCTCACAAGGGAGTATTCCAGAGTCAGCATAAGCAGCATCAATTATTTTTTTCCATTTATCATCCAGTTTCTTATATATGTGCTCCAACTTATGAGTTATGATAGTATCTTCCAGCAGAGTTTTAAGTAACAACTCCAATCCGAGACCGACATTAATCTGCATAAACAATGCAGAGCCATAGGGCATATCGGCACGGTTTTCGGGCATCGAAAGCCCTTTCCTATTAAGTTCCACTAGTATTTCAGCACTAATTCTATGAATTTCAAAAACTAATCTTATATTGCATTGCCTCGCAAATTCTTCTTCTTTCATTTTTTTCTCCTTTTTATACGAGACTATCTTTTAGGTGTGTCGGCGATAACCCCAGCTTGAGCCAGGCCCTCGGTATACGAAAGAACCTTTTCGCCAAATTCGATCATATCGTTTACATAGAAGCACCACTCTCGTAGTCCCTTCCCTGCTCGGCATTAGACATTGACTGCCTCCCGCTCTACATAAGGGCGCAATTCCGCCCGCAATGCCTTGTTGGTGACCAGATCGACCGGATACCCCAGCAGGTCCTCCAGATAGAACTGAGTGCCGAAATAGGCTTTTGAGGTTGCCGGTCCGTCGAAACGAACCAAGATATCAATATCGCTATCTTTAGTTACCTGATTTCGAACAACCGATCCGAACAAGGCGAGTTCTCTGACGCCAAAGCGTTGCGAAAGAATCGGCTTGTGCGCTCGGAGCACATTCAGAACATCATCTCTATTCATCGGTCCTCCAGTTCGTTTTTTTTCATTATCACACATTCATCAACGCTGTGAGATCGAAAGCTCGAATCTGTCTCTTGATACCTTCTATCGTGTCTCGACCAGCTACTCGCGAAACATCTTTAGTAGCCTGACGGCGTTTAAAAACAACATACTCTACCAATCGGTTGCCGAGGAACTGAAGGCCGAGGTGGCTACCATTCTCGCCTTTCCAGACAGCACGCAGATTCCCATTATCCAGGAGCACCAATCCTGCTTTTTGCGCGAAGGATATTGACTCGATAAATGACCAGAAATCCACTTCAGACACCTCGTTCATAGTGAAACCATCGCGCTGAGCATCGCTACGAAGCACTTCAATTCGATTCCGATATACCTGGTATTGTTTTTCTTTTAACATTGCGAGTTCTACGGCTTTATCAATAGCGGCCATGGGAGTGATAACTACAAGCCTCCTGTGGATTTGTCGAAACGCAATGCGTCGTTTTGTTCGATCATCTCGTCAAATACCGCCTCCATTTTGGCCTCAAAGTCCGACTCTATCTCATACACATCAGTAAACTCGGCAAAAGCCCAGCGACCGTAGCGACCGTGATTGTTCACACCGGGCACCCAATAGGTGTCCATAGTCGCCTTCTTTTCTTTCGCGTCCTCTCTGCGATAGCCCTTGATCTCGACTATGAGATGCAAGAGATCGTCTTCGCCACGGCCATCATCAATCAGAACGATAAAGTCCGGAATGTACGTCCGCATTTCAGATCCGTAGCGATAGGGCACTTCCAGCCCGAGATTGTGGTTCTTGACATACGCTTTGACGCGAGGATGGGCTTCGGCCACCCGGCAAAATTCTGCTTCCCAATCGCTATCGAGAACAACCCAATTGATGTGGCAACGGCGGGCGTCGGTCTCCCAGCGACTGGTTTTAGACGTGGTGAAGTTGACATGTGCGGTAGAACCGACGGGATTGTACGGATCAAGCACGGCTTTGACAGGACGACTGTCGATTTCTGCTCGCGTGATAGCAGCCGTGATGCGTTCGCAAGCTATATCGGCCAATGTCTGATACATGAGTTGCGCGGGATACGTGCCACCTTTGCACACAAGACAGCCATCGAGCCATTGTTTGGTGATGCGCTTGAGTTGTCCAAAGAGATGTAACTTCGGCTCCTCATCCGGATCGCGCCATTTTGTATAGAGTAGCCGATGCGTGAGATGAAAAAGAAGGGTCGAAGTGCGAAGGTCGCCTGTATGAACCAGATTGAGAT
>JAJDYX010000028.1 GCA_022824945.1 Candidatus Latescibacterota bacterium | reverse complement strand
TAGAAACTCGGCAGCACATGCCGATAACCTTTCCGTTCGCCCCCCATACGACATGATGTACCGATCATCGCGGAAATCGTGAAACAAGCCGAAGGTATGTCCCAATTCATGTGCCACCGTGAACAAACTGAAGCGATCTGGTACTACCAGAGCCCCACCGTTCTTCGTATGCCGCCGTCCGACACCTCCGGCAGGCTGGCCATTACTCTGACGAAGCGCGTCCGTACCGAGTACGATGACGTAGATATTCGCATCAAGATAAGATCGAACGTCTGTTTGAGTTCGGCAACGACAGCAGTACCCAGCGTGTTATCATAGCGGCTGAAAGGATGCAGACCATCCACGCGATGAACCATCGGTTCACCTCGATCATTGGTCTCAAACCGAAAGGTCTTGCGGCCATACCCGTGTGCCTCCATCTGATCGGCATAGAAGGTCTGTACCTGCCGGATCATCGTCTTCATCGAATCCACCACCTCAATCCGATATGACCAGTCGTTCGGCAAGAAATAGATCATTCGCACGGTGCGCGGTTCGCCAACGTTCAAATTAAGGGCTTGCTTTGTGGCAGCATACAGACTATCGCGTGTCCGCAGGTCTTGGTAATCGAGAACTTGACAAATATAATCGTCATTGACCGGTGGAGATGAAGCATAGATGACAGATGAAAAGGCGAAAAACATCCACAGAAAAAAACGCGAGTAATTTGAGCGTTTTACACAGATACACACGGATAAGAGGCGAGAGGCAAGATCAAGTAGTGCGAATAAGCACGCACCAAACCGAATTTTGGAGAAAAAATGAAGAACTGATTTTTGCATATATTTGTTCCTGATTGAGAGATGGCAAAACCATTGAATCACAGCTCAACTACACTTATTCCATTCTATGCGACTTCGCACTCGTGGTCACGCACGCATATCTCAAGGCTCCTCGTCGTGCCCTTGATTTGCATCGGAAAATCCCGGATACCCTGATCGCCAGCGACGACCAGACACCTGCCCAGTGATAGATCAGCACCCTCGGTACGCATCATCCGTGCATCGCTATAAAGAGTGCCATCAGCAGCGGCAGAAAGCGCGAGCTCAGAATCTGGTCGCACTTTAATCTCGAATCGCCCATCAACATCCGTTGTTGCTTTGGAACTCCCGACATAGTCTTTCCCGCGAGCAGTTACCTCTGCATTTCTCACCGGCTGCCCATTCTGATCCTGCACACACCCCTTCATCGTTATCGACTCATACAGCACATCTGCATTCCACGTCGAAAAATGTCCCACGCTTCCCGTATAGGCCCACTTCCCATCTGCTGTTCTTTTTAGAACGGCTTCGCCCACCATATGAGAGGTCTCGCCCTGGTATTGGCGAACGGTAATGGTGGTGCCTGAGATGCCCCTGTACGTCGCGCGGTTCTTGACAGTTCCGGAAAGCGTAATCCCCAGTCGCCCGTATTTTGCGATTGTCACAACCACATCGTCGTAGGAGATGGGTGATTTATGCTATTATCCACTGTGTTAAAAAATTTAGTAAGGGCGTCAGAAATTATTCTCGAAACACCATCTGACGCCCCAAGCCGGGCTGTGAAATGGGAGAGCGTTTGCCCGGCGCGATCTCGATTGAATCTGCTGATAGGACCACACGCACAAAAGTAACGGGCGCCGGTTCATAAATTCCCTGCGACGCCCGTGCTGTCCCAACCCTATGCCTTGATAATATTGCCTGGGAGTGTGGGTGGGGGTTTATTATCATCTGCGAATACTTCCGCAATAAAGACGATAGCGATTATTTGCCAGAATATGTGCCTCACACTCATCTATACCTCGCGATTGAAGAATGGTTGTTTTAGATTTGCTTTGGGATTTATATACAAGGTGAACCCTGCAGTGATAATTCCTGTTTCATAGACAATAGCCTCGTGTAGCATTGGGTGAGGACTTACATTGGCTCCACAGGCTTAAAGTCCCGTCTCCCCGACGGTATGGTTACGGATGTTAATAGCAGCATTTACGTCGCGATCATGGTGCCTTTTGCATTTGGGACAAGTCCATGTTCGGATGTGGGGCGGTAGATCATCCAGGATGTATCCACAAACCGAACATATTTTAATATTCGGAAGAGGCCTGTCCTTGTTATCGGGCGTCACAACATGTCGTCCGTACCAGTCCCCTTTATACTTAAGCAGGGCAAAGAAGGATGACCAGGACGCAGCCGCAATGCTTTTAGACAAATAACGGTGTTGCAACATAGATTTCACATAGAGATTTTCAAGACCTATGGCTTGGTTTTCGCGGATAAGCCTTGTACTCAACTTATGCTGAAAATCCCTGTGACAATCCGCTATTTTTACAGATAACTTTGCTTTCTTAAGACGTGCTTTCTCCCGGTTTTTTGATCCTTGTTTCTTCCGGTAAAAAGCACGACATAAACGACGATATTTCTTTAATTTTTTAACAAAACACCGGGGGTTGGGAACCTTCTCACCCTCACTTGTCGCAAGAAAGTGCGTTGACCCCATATCAATACCGATTTTTGCTCCGAGAGGTTGTAATTGCACGATCTTTTCATAGACACGGAAAGAGACAAAATACCGCCCGGAGACATCTTTAGATACAGTAAGGGCTTTGACCTGTGCATTCGCTGACCAGTATCTCGACCAACGAATTTTTAACAGTCCCGGAATTTTGTTGATATTTAGTTTGTTGTTTTTGATAGAAAAATACTGGTAAGTTATTGTTGCCTTTTGATTATTCGTTTTCTTCTTAAACTTCGGTTTGTTCGCTCGCTTCTCAAAAAAGTTCTTATATGCTTCATCGAGATGAAACAGACTCACACGTAACGGCATGCGGAGTACGTCATTCAGCCACAATTTATCAGGCTCTCTCTTATGGTGCGTGAGTTCTTTAGACAAATCGTAACTACTGATATTCTTCCCCGTCCTCCGATAATGCGCTTTACAACGGGAAAGGCCCCAATTATAGACATACCGAACACAGCCAAACAGTTGTGACAATGCAACCCTCTGCGCCATGTTAGGATATATCCGATAACGATAACCCACTGCTTTTGTTATTGTTCTCATACGCTTAATACGCTCAATTTATTGCCAGTTGTATCTGAACTTTCTGTATTCAAACCTGACGCCTCTCTAAATGTGATTTTTAATCGTTAATTGCTTGTTTTGCAGATTTTAAGAGTTGCACCAAACTTTGTCGTCCATGCAATCTTTGAACAATCACGCCTTTAGAGTTAAGAAAAATAAAGACGGGGATTTCTGAAATATTATATCGTTTTGAAACATCTTCATCTGAGTCGATAACAAAAGTCCATGTATAGTTATGAACTTCTACATATTTCTTTACAGATAATGACGATTCGTCCACAGTAACGCTGACGAATTGCATTTGATCGCCAATAGTATGTCGTAACTCGTCAACATACAATAAATCGTTAACAGGGTTATACATTGACCAGAAGTTAAGGAATACTGGCTTGCCACGATATTCATAAAGATTAAACGTTGTACCAATGATGGTGTCCAAAGTAAAATCGGGTAATCTCTCCCCAAGTTGAACGCCATCAGGAACGGGTGCAGGGTTTATTTTCTGTCCGAAGAATTGAACAAAAAGGAGAAAGTCCTGAAAATCTACAGAATCATTTCCATCCAAATCAAATTGTGATTGATTTGTTCCAAACGCCTGTGCAAATGCAAGAAAATCGCCAAAATCCACATGTCCATTATTATTGAAATCACAATCTGCTACAGTTGTCTCTGCATATACATAAACAGGTAGTATGACAATCGCCATGACCATATACTTAAACATTGCTTTCAACATTGTTACCCCCTTGAGCGTACGGGTACCTATCGGACTTATTCTATGACCATCAGAGATAGCCCCAGTGTGCGTCCCGAGCTTCATACTGCTCATCGTCCTGACGAGACTCAAAATTTATAAATGCAAAAAGTGTGCCAATGTACGCGGTGTGTTTCAGGCACATATTCATAAAGGGTTGTTTTAAATAAAGAAAGAGGGCCAATCTGACTATATCATATTGTCGCAGAATAGTCGGATTGGCTCTCACACAAGACCTTAAATGGTCTTTTGAAGACCTATTATGGTCTTAAGACCATAATAGGTCTTCATTATTTATTTCTGTTTGCAAGTGTGAAATTCAATATTATGTTTCGTTTGCAAGTTTGAGATTCAGTGTATAAACCCGTCTTTTTTACCCATATCACAAGGTTCTTCCTATGATCAAATCACTTGACCGCACGGGCACCTATCGGACTTATTCTATGGCCGATGGCCTGGCAGGGATGCGTATTGAACACATTGCCGACGATAGCGAGGGTTGCATCTGGTTCGCCACCTGGGACAATGGCGTTAGTCGCTTCGACGGAGATGAATTCCAGAATTTTACCAAACAGGACGGTCTTATTGATGATCGTACTTATTTTGTTACACAAGACAGTCAGAATCGAATGTGGTTCGGGACAGCAAATGGCGTCTGCTGGTACGATGGGACAGATTTCCACCATTTAAAGGACGATGGCATTTCAGGCCGAGATGTGCGGTGTATCTACGAAGACAATGAGGGTCGTGTATGGTGCGGTGGTACCCGTACTCTGGGGTATTACGATGGCACTGCTTTCCACGATTTGATTCCGCTCTACCTTCAGTACTACGAGGTGCCCCCTTCTCCCAAGTGGCGTCAATGTTGGGGGATTACTCAGGATCCGCAAGGGCACCTGTGGTTTGGCTTTAACTACCTCATCCGCTTCGATGGTGAATCCTTCCACCGCTATGATGAGAAAGACGGTTTCCCCCAGGATGGTACCGCCTATGCCTTAGATAAGGACCATACCGGCAAGGTGTGGATTGGTCGGTCCGAAAATCGAGGTGAACTCTGGTGCTATGCCGATGGGACCTTCCAATCTGTTCAGGTAGATTTAGGTGGTACATTGCGCAAAATACAGTGTGACCGTGAAGGCCGGATGTGGTTTAGCACTTCTGAAGGGGCATTGTATCAGAACGGTGATGGTTTCAGCAGGATTACCCCTGCCGATGGCCTGCCCTATCCCGCAGTCAAAGCCGTGCTCCTGGATCGCGAACATCAGTATTGGTTCGCTACCTGGGGCGGCGTCGGTCTTTACGATGCATATAGCATCAGCGTTTTTGACCCTGGTAAGGATTTTCCCAAATACAAACAGCCGAGCGAGATCTCGCAGATCGTGCAAGACCGGAAAGGGGATATATGGATTGGGTGTGTGGCCCCCACTCTCACCTATTTGGACAAAAGCGTCGCTCGCTTTGATGGTGAGCACTTTACATTTTTAGGTCCCGAGCAAGGCCTTGATATCAACAACTGTCTCTCTATGTACGAGGACCACGAAGGGTATCTGTGGTTTGGCGGTCTCAACAGTCTGTTCCGCCACGATGGGCAGGCGTGTAAAAAGATGAAAATAGCTGCGGGTTCAGGCGACAGGAGTATCAGTGCAATTGCCCAGGACGCGCAAGGTCAATTCCTTTTCGGCTATTGGGAAAAGGGCACCTGTAAAACCAAATTCAAAAAAGAAGAACTCTCGATCAGTCCATTAAAGCTCATTTACCGGCAGGGCGAGCAGTTCCAAACCATTTTTGTGGAGGAAGAAAAGAAAGATGTTTTAGACCGTATTGGCACTGTGATTGTCGGTCGCAACAGCGAGGTCTATTTTCATTTGGCCTGTCACAATTTCCCAGTTGGCGGCAGGGGCCTGGCGCGCTGGCATCCCGAAGATGGGCTTAAATTTTATGGGGTTGAAGATGGGCTGATCGACGACAGGGTCACAGATCTTATAGAAGACCGCCATGGAAACCTGTGGATCGCTACTCTGAGTGGTCTTTGTCGTTTTGATGGCAGCACCTTCCAGACCTTCACGACTGACGATGGGCTTCCGAGCAACCGCATCCGTTGCTTATTCGAGGATCGGCAAGGGCATCTCTGGCTCGGCACAGACCAGGGTGTGGCTCACTTTGATGGCCAGCTTTTCCAGACCATCAACTCACCGCATATAGGACCGGTTTGCCAGATACTCGAAGACCGCGATGGAACTTTCTATTTTGGCACTCTTCTGGGTTCTATCATACGCTACCGTCTGCGGCAAACTTTACCCCGAATTCGCTTGCTTCAGGTGATTGCCGATAAGGTGTATGAGAACTCGGAGAAGGTCATTGTATCCAAGACAGGCCAGAATGTGATTTTCGAGTACAAGGGCCTGAGTTTTTCCACACACCCCAGCGACATGCTCTACATCTATCGCCTGAAGGGTTATGATGCCGACTGGCAACCAGCTACTCGAAAGATGCGGGCATTTTACCGGGACCTGTCGCCGGGAGACTACACCTTTCAGGTCCGGGCTGTAGATCGCGATCTGAATTACTCAGAGATAGCGCAGGTAAGACTCTCGATCACGACAGACCCGCGTATTGAAGCATGGACGGACGTAATCAACCGCCAGGGAAGCCAGAAGTTTATCGGGCATAGCGCGGCCCTGCGCCAATTTCAATTCAATCTTGAAAAAATAGCATCTACCAATATGACCGTCCTGATTCTGGGCGAGACTGGGGTGGGCAAGGGACTGGCTGCACGGGTGCTACACGCCCTGAGTGCCCATAGTGATGGACCTTTTATAGAGGTTAGTTGCGGCGCATTGCCCGGGGCGTTGATCGATAGTGAACTATTTGGGCATGAGAAGGGGGCTTTTACCAGCGCAGTTTTCCACAGACTGGGCAGGGTGGAACTGGCAGAGGGTGGCACACTCTTTTTAGATGAGATTGGCGATATGGCACTGGAAACGCAGGTCAAGCCGTTGCGTTTGCTGGAAGAGGGTACGTTTGAACGCGTAGGGAGCAGTGAGACGCTGATGGCAAAGACGCGGATTGTGGCGGCGACCAATCGCAATCTTGAGGAGATGGTCAGCACAAGTGATTTCCGGGAGGATCTCTATTACCGCCTCAATGCCTTTCCAATGTATTTGCCGCCGCTTCGCGAGCGCAAGGAGGATATACTTGAGTTGGCCGAGTTTTTCAAGGATCGCATGGCAGCGCATATCGGCAAACAAATAGCTCCTTTGACGCCAGAAATTATCGAGGTGTTACAAAGCTACGATTGGCCGGGTAATGTGCGGGAACTGGAACATACGATACAACGGGCTGTGGTTTTATGCATTGATTCTCAAATCGGAAAGAGGGATCTGAGGCTGTATGGTTCTCGAATTGAAGATACAACTCAGGGTCGTGAGAGGCAGACCTTATCGGCTTCTCAAAACCGAGAAGTCGTGCCTTTAGCAGAATTGGAGCGTCGCCACATCCTCGACGTGCTCAAAGCCGCCAACTATCACATAAAGGGACCTGAGGGTGCGGCAATGCTGCTGGGATTACCACCTTCTACCCTGTATAACAAAATGAAAAGACTGGGTATTGAAATAAAACGCGGTGTTTGAAGACGATCCCAAATAGGACATCAGGTAGCTCCGAGATTCACTCCTTTATGGACGCTGATAAACTGCTATCATCGTTATACTCCTCTGCTCGCCTCGAGTACAAACAAAAGCCCGTCAATCACCACCGATTGACGGGCTTTACTATTTTATGGTCGGGGCGAGAGGATTTGAACCTCCGGCCTCCTGCTCCCGAAGCAGGCGCTCTACCGGGCTGAGCCACGCCCCGTTTGCTATTTGTCTAAAAAAATACCACAATTTCATTCTCAGGCAAGGAAAAGATTCACGCCGCCTGAAATGCCGCAACAGCCTCATCTACGGAATTGTGCAGATCAAAAACTTTAATCAACTGCGTCTGTACAAAAACGCTAATCACATGATCGTGGGCATTGGCGAGTTTTAAATCGCCGTTGGCCTGGCGCAAACGCTGCAAAAGCGCGGTCAAAACCCCAAATGCCATACTGTTTAACCACCGCACCTGTCCCAAATCCAAAACCACTTTCATCCCATTATTCTCTTCGAGAAATTCAGTTACATAATCGGCCAACTCCGACATCTCGCGGTCTGTCACCTGACCGTCGAGCTTTATAATGCGAATATTCTCCTGCATAGTTTCTTCAAAAGCCATTCTGTTTTCCTTCCTATTTGTGAACCAAATTTCCCTGCACCTCGAGCGCGGCTGCAAGGGATTCTACATGCCCTCTCAAATCTTCCATAAAGCGATCAACACCTACCCAATTCTCATCCTTTGCCAGTTCTTCAATTGTCGCGGCAACTTCCCTCAGGTCATTCGCGTAAAACAATTCGGCATTTTCTTTTAATTCACGCGCGCCCTGGCGAAGCGTTTCTGTGTCTTCGAGCAGGCTTATCAAATCTCCTCTCGTTTCTAAAAACATCTCGGCTAACCGCACGAGAAGTGCTTCATCCCCACCAACATGTTGCAATGATGCTCCCCAATCGAGCGTCTGTTGCTCGGCGAAACCCCTCGCTTCCACCGCCTCGTAAAGGAGGTGAGACCGAAGCGGTTTGGCGACAAATCCATCCATCCCGGCCGCTATGCAAAGCTCGCGGTCGCCCTTCATCACATCAGCCGTCATCGCAACAATGCGAATATGCCCTTCCGACACCTTCTCTCGCTTGCGAATTTCTTTGGTGGCTTCAAGACCATCCATTTCGGGCATTTGTACATCCATCAATACCAGATCAAAAACATCGTCTTTATCAAGTGCTTCCAGAGCCTCCACACCATTATTTGCCACAACGACTGTGTGACCGCGCTGGTGTAACATATCAATGGCAACGCGCTGGTTGACCAGACCGTCTTCGGCCAATAAAATGTGAAGAGATTTCTGCGCCTTATCGGTTACAATATCGCCCGCCCCCAAAGCATCTGGCGCAGATTCCTCAAATATGTCAGCGATCAAATTAAAAAGATCGGATTGCTTGATGGGTTTGGACAAGTGCCCGGCCAACATTTCGCTGGTAGAAGCCACATCCGAGCGCCCAGCAGAAGTCAACACCACCACACGCGTGTATTGCAGCGTTGCATCAGCGGCAATCTGCCTTGCGAGCGCGTAACCGTCCATAACCGGCATTTCCGCGTCGAGCAGAACCAGTGGATATGGGCTGCCTGCCCGTTGTGCGCGCAGCAACTCTTCCAATGCTATCTGACCATTCTCAGCCAGAGCGGGTTTCAAACCATGACAGGACAACATCTCTTCAAAAATCACCCGATTGGTATTGTTATCATCAACGACCAATACGGGCATACCATGCAACGTATCCGGCAAAACATCCCGGTATAACACACCGTTGGTCCGACGCGAAAAACTGGCTTCAAAAAAGAAAATACTGCCCTTATCCAGTTCGCTTTTTACATTGAGTTTTCCACCCATCAGCTCGACCAATTGGGCAGAAATGGTCAAACCGAGACCCGTGCCGCCGTATTGCCGCGTCGTTGAACTGTCGGCCTGATCAAACGCACTGAATATCTGTTGTTGTACCTGTGATGGGATACCGATACCTGTATCGCGCACCTCAAATCGCATTTTTGCGTCCTCCTCGCGCATCTCTATCAGGTCAACATCGATATCTACATTCCCCCGTTCTGTAAATTTGATGGCATTGCCCACCAGGTTGACAACGACTTGTCTCAGGCGAATGGGATCGCCTATCAGGTCGTCGGGAACCTCTGGTGCAATCCGATAGGTCAATTCAAGCCCCTTCTCACTCGCCCGAACAGCCAGGGTTTGCAACGTATCGCCAAGGGTATCTCTCAGCGCGAACGGAATGCTTTCCAATTCGAGCTTACCAGCCTCCACCTTGGACAGATCGAGAATATCGTTGAGCAACACCAGCAACGTATCTGCCGAATTATAAGCGAGATCTGCGTATTCTTTTTGCCGCTCTGTCAATTCGGTATTGCCCAGCAATTCAATCATCCCCATAATGCCATTCATTGGCGTGCGAATCTCGTGGCTCATATTGGCCAAAAATTGGCTCTTAGCTTGATTTGCTGCTTCAGCTGCTATACGGGCATTTTCAAGCTCTTTGTTCTGCGCTTCGAGGCGCTCGAGGTCATCTAAACGGGTAATACCCATCGAGACCTGTTCTGCTATACTTTCCAAAAACAGAACTTCGGCCTCTGAAAAGGCAGAAACCTCATCCCCCATCAAAGCCAGCGTGCCCCGCACATGGGGAATATCGAGAATACACCGCACCTCAACCCCATATCGCGCAGCTATGGCCTTGAATCCCACCTGTGACAACCCCCCCATATTTTCTACGAGATTCTCGCGATAAATTGTTTTCTGCTGTTGCCACATCCGATATACATTCGGTACCTGGCGCACCATGCAATTGATCTGCCCCGAAGGCATCACCTCGTACGTTTCAAAAGTACGCGTTTTGGGATCGAGCAGTCGATGCACGGCAATGGCGACAACTGATACATCAAGAGCCAGCAACTGTTCTCTACACACGCGAACAACCACCTCGAGATGCTCTGGCCGCGTCATCTGTTGCACAGCGCGACTGACCTGTATAAGCGCGTTTTGAAAAGCCACTTGCTCGCCAAGCGCACCTTCTGCCCGCTTTTGTCGGGTAATATCGGCCACCGCCCCAATCATGCGAACTGGCACTTCCTCACCCGCATCAAAAAATACTTTGGCTTTGCTACTGACCCACCTCACCTCGCCATTGGCATGTACAATTCGGTATTCAGTGTCATAAGGCGCGCGTCCTTCAAGGGTTTGTCTGACTTCCTTCTGCGCGCGATCGCGATCATCTGGATAAACACACGCCAACCACTCGGCCTCAGAGACCATTGTATCTCGTGGGGGAAAACCAAAAAGTTCGAAATACCGGTCTGTACACACAGCGCTATCGTTTTGGATATCCCAATCAAACAGACCAATCTCACCGGCTTCGAGCGCGTGTGTTAGACGCTCTTCACTCCGCTGCAATGCGTCTAACGCATCCCGAATCTGTTGAAATCCACCAGTAGAATCAACCGTATGTGTATCGCGTTTACCCATTCAATCAGCCCTATTCACCCTCTGTCTCCCGGGGAGTTACTTGTTCTACCGGGTCACCGCCTGGAATAGATTCAAAGAGAAAATTCATTTCTTTCGCACCGTAAATCAAAATAACCAGGACAATCACAATAGCAATGACAATAAACCCATTCCTCAAATTGTTCCCTTCTTCAAAACGTTGAAGAATGCTTTTGAACTTTTGTCTTTCAGCCTGTTCCTTGTGGATACGGTCCAAATCTTTAAGATCCATACACACCTCCTGATACTATCGGAATAGCGATTGCGAGGAACCATTTCACCATTAAGATTATACACACAAAAACAGAAGTCAATCAAAAATCTACTTCTCCATATTAGTTCGAGCTACCCCACAACCTCAAACAATTGTGGTTGACATAAACTGTTAATTCGTTGTACCTATTATATTGTGGTTTTCATCTGCGTTTATCTGCGTTCATCTGCGGATACAATCCTGGAGTCAGATTCGATGGACCATCTCCCAACTTCTTGTGACGCGCTCATCATAGACCGCAACCCCATCCACCGCCACCTGCTCTACGCGCTACTCGATCAAATGGGCTATCGGGTCGTGGCAGTTCCCGAACCGCCTGAAAAAGCCTTGTCTTATCGTTTCGCGATGATAGACATAGATGAATGTGAAAATTTTGAACAGCAAATTGCGCGGACACAATCGGACATTCCCATTATTGGTCTCGTATCACACGAAAAACACGATCAACCCTGTCTCAGCGCAGGTGCCGCAGCAACGCTCATCCGTCCTGTCCTTGCAGACCAACTCTTTGCCGTCCTGCAAAATCTGAATATACAGCCCGAAAACGTCCAAACACCTCCTATTGACATCGATCGTATCATGACACGGGTAGGCGGAAGAAGGCAAATTTTAAAAAAAATGGTAGATATTTTCGCAGAAGAATTACCCGACCAGATTGCCGCATTGCACCGGGCAATTGACCAACAATCGCCTGAAGACCTGCGCCAGGCAGCCCACGCGCTGAAGGGCGCTATCGCCAATTTTGACGCCAAAGCAGCATACGAGGCAGCCTTCGCACTCGAGCAGATGGGCAAATCGAACAACCTGAGTCAGGCCTCCGAAACTTGCCAAAAGCTCGAACACGAGTTGTCTGCTGTCCAAAATGCACTCAAAGAACTCACCTTATCCTTTTGAACCGAGCACCAGACATGTCCAAAATACTAATCGCTGAAGACGACGGCCCAACCAGGGTGCTGGTAGAAGCCATACTCGAAGACACCGGGTACACAACAGAAACGGTTACCGATGGGGCAAAGGCTTACGACCGAATCGCCACAACCTCATTCGACTTGCTGCTTACAGATATATGGATGCCCGGACTCAACGGTTTGGAATTATTGTCCAAAATAAAAACCCTGCCCTCACCGCCGCCAGTCATCGTCATGACTTCCGATGACACCTCAGACACGCTCCTCAAAGCAATCCGCGAACAAGCATACCACTATATCCCAAAACCCATAGACCCTCAAGAATTGATACGCCTCGTCCAGGATGGCCTCAGTGTAAGTCGCCAGGAAACATTTATCGAAGTGACATCGGCAACCCCAAACTGGGTTGAAATCCTGGTACCCTGCGATCAAAAATCAGCGGGACGAATGCGCAATTTTGTAATGCAATTAGAAGCCGACTTGCCCGAAGACCTCCGCGAGACCATCGCGATGTCATTCTACGAACTCCTCGCCAACGCCATTGAATGGGGCGGAAAACTCGACCCGAGCAAAAAGGTTCGAATCGCATTTCTTCGTTTTGAGCGCATGCTCATGTTCCGCATCGCAGATCCCGGATCGGGTTTTGACATGGATGAACTCGAACATGCGGCCCTCAACAACCCCGACGATCCCATCGCCCACATGAGCGTCAGAGAAAACCAGGGGCTACGCCCGGGTGGCTTTGGCCTGCTAATGGTCAAAACCAGCGCAGACGAATTGATCTACAACGAAGCCCGAAACGAAGTGGCCTTTGTCAAATACCTCGACCCCCCAAAAGATACGAAAAGGTAACCGCAAAAACTGAAAAAGCAAAAAGGCTGCGCATCTTATGATGTACAGCCCTTTTATTTTTTTGTCATCGCGGCCCCTGCTTAAAGCATACAGGGCAGACTATGGATTTAGCCGCGATCCAGGGAACAATTCTTTCACCATACCACTCATTCATCGCACAAAATATACACTTTTTCCGCTAACATTTGTCCTCATCCATCTCCACTTCAATAGGCAATCCACAAATTCAAGTTGTGAACAAGAACGCAATACTGCATATTGAAGGCATAATGAGGTACCTGAGTTGCTGAAAGGCCCCTTTTATCGCGTAATTTTGTGATATTTTCATTTTTTGGCCTGATATTTGCTTGAGTTCTGACTGTTGCGTTTGTCCAACATACGACCAACTCTCAGATCTGGGGCATCTCATATGGCCGAATTTGATGCAATATCTAAACACCTCATTCAAACTTATCCCAACGACTTTGCCAGTTTCACCCTCGGACGCGAGGACGTTGAAGTTCTCGCAGTCGTTGACACAGAACAACTCACTGTTGAAGCACACCAGACGGATAGCCTGATTCGCGTGCGTATGGATGACGAAGAGGTATTGGTCCACAACGAGTTTCAAACGACTGACAGCACCAATCCGCCCATGCCGCGCCGCATGGCAGGCTATATCGGACATGCTATTCGGCAACACGGCCTGCCGATTTATTCCAATGTCATCTACCTGCGTCCCAATGCAGGGCGGCGCGATCCCGGGTATTATATCCAGGAGCGTCTCGGCTACCCAATAGCGATTCATTACAGGGTGATCAGGCTGATTGAGATAGAAGGCGAGCACGTTCTCGAATCGGGGCAATCGGGTCTGATCCCTTTCACGCCGTTGATGAAGCCACCTGAAGGGATAGCCTCGGATGCGTGGTTGCAACAGTGTATTTACACCGCTCGAACGCACCCCATTGCACGGTCATATAGGGCGGATTATCTGGCTGGCATGGTGGCGTTGAGCGAGTTGGTGTATGAATCTGAAACCATTTCTGATATCATATTCAAGGAGGGCATTATGGACCTCATTCGTGAATCCTCCCTTTTTCAACACCTTACCCAACAAAGTAGAGAGGAAGCCAGAGAGGAGGGTCTTGAGCAGGGCAGAGAGGAAGGCATTGAACAAGGCATTGAGCAAGGCATTGAGCAAGGACTCCGGGAAAGTATTCTCGATGTACTGGAAATTCGCTTTGATCTCCCTGCGTCGCACCCTCTATCTTCTCACATTGCCGCCATTGACGATCTGCAACGCCTCAAGCAGTTGCACCGCGCGGCGGTCCAGGTATCCAATCTCGATGAATTTAGACGCAGGTTAGATTCAATAGAGTGAAGCGATTGCCCAACAATTCACTCACCACTGACACATTTCCTGATTTACCTCATGACTTTCTACGCTTTCACCTTGATGATATGTGGTGGACCGGCATTTCCCAGAATGATAAGATAACCAGGTGCCATCTCTTTTTCCGTTTCATACCGACAGCCATCATCCGGCAATTCCCGCAGGTCTTCAGCCGTCAACAATGTGTGCTGAGTGTTAGATATCGGTTGATCTTGTTTCGTTTCTATCATCACACCCTCCTTAAAGAGGCAGATGAAACCCTCACACTCCTATCATCTCTCTCACACAACACCACAATAGTCAGCCGCAGCCAACGCGTACACCTGCGCCGCCCGCTCCAGCCGATCTACCTCTACCCACTCCACATCAGCGTGTGCCGTCTCATTCGAGGGACCGTAATAAAAGGTCGGCACTCCCGTCCCATGCACGTATAAATTGGCATCCCCCACAATCCGCATCCCCACCAGCTCTGCATCCTGGCCCGTCACCTGTGTATGTGCCCGGGCAACTGCCTGCACTGCCGCATCGTCGGCACGGGTATCAAAAGGCTCGCGTTCGTGTTCCATCTCGACCCGCAGACGCAACTTCCCGGCCTCGGCAAATGGCCGCGCCAGATCTTCCAACTCCGCCAACACCTGTGGCGCAGTGCGCCCCGGCAACCAGCGTCGGGTCCCGGTCAGAGTACAACACAGGGGCGTGCGATTAAAATAGTCACCCCCGGTGACAATACCCAGATCAATCCGCTCGGCACCGGCAAGAGCGTGCGCAGGCCCTGCGTCGAGTTCAAGCTGATACTGATGGATCCGCTCGATAAGCGCGCCAACAAAGCGGATCGGATTCTCAGCAAAAGGCACGTACTGCGTATGCTTGCCGCCAGCGTCCGATTCGAGCGTGATAGTAAAAACCATCGACCCCATGCTCATCACCCACAGTGCATCGCGCCCCTCGACAATCACGATCCGATCTCCGCCAATCCGACCGCTATTGCGATCGGCAATCAGCGCCCATGGCCCGTCCTTTTGCGCCTCAATCTCCTCGTGCCCCACAACCGCCGTCAGCCACAAATCACCCCGCAATTCCACCCCGCTCTCTATGAGCGCCTTAACCGCACCCAACGCCGCAGCCATTCCCCCCTTCATATCGGTCGCCCCCCGTCCGTACACGCGATTGCCCTCGCGACAAGCGGGCGGACAGTCCCCCACGGGAATCGTATCGAGATGGCCATTGAGCATAAGCGCGGGACCATCCCCCTGACCTGCGATACGCGCATAGAGATTATTCCGACCCGGCGTGACCTCCCGCACATCCACATCCAGACCAATCCCGCGCATCATATCGCAATACGCGCGGCACACTTCGGCTTCGTCCATCGTAACACTGTATATATCGACCAATTCCAGGGTCCTATCAGCCACCCACTCCCGGTCAATAGCCGCTATGAGATCTCGTGTCTGCATTGTTTAATCATCTCGCCCCGGGAAAGTCAACTCGGCAACACCCGATTTGTCCAGATCGCCCTTGCCCTTCTCTTTCAAAAGCTCAAACTGGGCTTTTGTCGCCTCTGCCAATGGCAGGTTGACACCCGCGTCCTGAGCGAGTGAAAGGGCAATCCCAGAATCTTTCGCCGCATGATCGGCGGAAAAATAACACTCGTGATCGCGGATGACCATATCTTCCCCATCTGTCTCCAGCACGCGGGAATTTGCCCCCGTTTGCGAAAACACCTCCATGAGCATATTCAAATCCAGGCCGAGTGCAGCACCCAACCCCAGTCCCTCTGCCAGGCCAGCGGTATTGATATTCATAACCATATTGACGAGCGCCTTGACCTGCGCGGCCTGCCCCGCTTCGCCAATATAGATCAAATTTGTACTCATAGACTCGAGAATCGGGCTCGCCTGGTCAAAAACAGCGCGCTTACCACCGCACATCAAATAGAGCGTACCTTCACGCGCCTGTGTAATACTGCTGGCCATGCACCCTTCCAGACTATTTGCCCCCGCCTGCTCTGCAAGACCCTCGACATCCACATGAAGCTGTGGCGTAATCGTCGCGCAATTGATAAAAACCTTGCCCTGAGCACCTTGCAGCAGACTATCGCCAGACTCGGCATAAATGGTCCCCATCGCAGCGTCGTCTGTCACGACCGTAATAATATAATCTGCAGCAGCCGTCACACCCGCGAGTTCCGTATGTGCCTGACAACCCAACTCACTGGCAAGAGCCGATGCGATCTCTGAGCGAATATCGTACACCGCCTCAACCGAAAACCCCTCATCATTGAGATGGCGCGCAATATTCGCGCCCATTCGACCAACGCCAACCACGCCAATTTTATAATCTGAATTTGCCATATTTACCTCGATAGGTTAAGAGTTAAAAAACTTCTCGTAATAATGTATTTTTCAAAACGCGGACCTGTCAAGAACTAACTACCTGCGCCCGGCCAAACGCTCGAGAACGATCACCAGCCCCAGACCAAAAAGCGCGAGCGCCAGTGCCCCCATCACCTCGCCCGACCACACCTCCGGCAACGCATTCACCTGAACGAGCGGCACCACCTCGCCGTGCCGATTGACCATCGTCTCCAGCGTCTCTTTCCACGGCCAGATCTTTCTGAGCGACCCCAGCATCAATCCGGTCAACAGCGCAATCGTCAAATCGTGATAATGCCGAAAAAACCAGTTCAGAACGCGCGAAAAAGCCACCAGCCCAACTACGGCACCTGCACCAAACAGTGCGATTGTAAACAGATCGCGCGTATTGACCGCGTTGAGAAGATACGGATATTGCCCCAGCAAAACCAGCACAAAGGACCCGGAAATACCGGGCAAAATCATCGCGCAAATCGCAACCACAGCAGAACCAAAAATATACGGCGGACTGTGCGGCATTTCAACCGGCACCAACCCCACCAGAAAATACGCGCCCAATGTTGCCCCAACAGCACCCAAAAACATTCTCAAATTCCACTGCGGAATGCGCCGCCCCACCGTAAAAACAGACGCCAGCACCAGACCAAAGAAAAAGGACCACAGAAAAACAGGCTCATTCTCCAGCAAATAAGTAATCGCGCGCGACAGTGAAAAAATCGCAAAAAGAATCCCCGCGACAAGCGCGCACAAAAAAGGCCATCGCACATAATTGACCAACGCTCTTATACGCAACCCCATCAGAAGCCGCGCAGACCGCGCATCAAAAGAACGGATCGAAAGAATCAACTCTTCATAAATACCCGTAATCAGCGCCATTGTGCCCCCTGACACGCCGGGCACAACATCGGCAGCCCCCATGCACACACCCCTCAGCGCAATACCAGCATAGCTTCTCAAAGACCGCTTTGGTCTGTGCGCCATCTCTTCCATTTCCATATACTCTCCCTAGAAAAAAACACCACAGCATTCCAGAATATAGAACGAGAACCCACTGCACACAACAGTTTGTCCTTGACAAGGCAATAATTCCCTTTTTATTGTTCGCACGCGAAACGCAACCGTTTTGCTTTGATCGACCACTGACGTCTTGACAGGAGATTTTTATGTTGCGCACATCTATAACACTCGTCTTTTGTGCCTTACTGATTGGTTGCGGCGACGACACCAAATACCAGGCAGAGCTTCGCGGAACCTGGCTATTGGAATCTCGCAAACCCGCGCAGGGTGAAACCATCCAGAGTCCGCAAATCAGCGGCCTCATCGAATGGTTTCCAACCACACCCACCCAGGCTAAAGTACATCTTTCCGTAACCGACGACAGACAGAGCATCAGAATCATCGATCGCTTATACGATCTACAAGGCACGGCATTTACATATCAATCCAAACTCAGAATTGGCTCAATAGCAACAGACAGCACAGATGTAGTTTATGACACAACCACCCAAAATGGCACGGGACAAATCTCCTCTGACGATGCGCGCGTCACACTCACCCACGATAACGGAACGCAATATGAGTTTATCGGCACACAACTTACCATAACATATTCAAACGGTGTGGTCGATACATGGACACTCAACAAAGATCAAAAAGGTGTTTTGGCAAAATAACCGATTCGTCTATTGGTCTATTCGTTTAACGCGGTTCAGGTCGCACCAGCACCTCCCCAACCATTGTTCGCGTGCTGGTCGATGAACCATATTCAAAAGGAGTAAGAAATGGCAGGAACAATCCCCCTCATCAGTTCAGGTGTTGCAGGACCAGCGGGCGTACTCCATCTTCCTCGCCTGTGGAGCAAAGTCCTGCTGGGCGCCACGGGCAACCTCGAAGAAGGATATGACCAGTGCGGCATGGGTTACGACCAGATGGTTCTCGATGGTCTGGGTCTCGACCGCGATGCCACCGTCGCCTATCTCACTGAAAATCTGCCCTCCTATCCGGAATTCGAAGCATGGGTTATCGAACAGAGCGGCGGCAGCCTCGACAGCAATGCCGTTGCAGAACTCAACGCCGCAATTGAAGGTTACAACCACACAGACGATGTCCGCGAGGCCATCCTCGGTGGTGCAGGCATTGACGACGACGGCACCATTCTCGACGCCGTCAACCTGAACAACCTCGATGACTGGACAGAATTTCACGCACAACTGACGGGATAGACACCCGTCCATCTCGCACAAAAAATCCCAGAATAGGTTTTCCACATTCTGGGATTTTCTCTATACCGCTTTAAGGAGACCACGATGTTACAAAATATTCGCAGTATAATCGCAATAGCCCTTGTCGCAGGAATAATATGGAACTGTGGCAGTGAGCGCGTAACGCAGCCAGAAATCGGGACAGAAGAACAGATTGGTCGTCCCCTGAGCAAATTGGCCGCACAACAAAAAGCTGTAGTCATAGCTACTGTACAGCAGAATGACGCACCCGTAAGCGGTGCGAAAGTAGAATTTGCGCGTTCTATTGCGGGGCAAAAACCGGATTATCAGTGGTCAGGCTTAACCGATGAGAACGGTCAAGCGCGGATAGAGATCACAGCGGGCAATGGGTATTATCAAGCGCGCGCCTCACAAGACGGAATTGAGATCGGATCCTGGTCCAGCATTCCAATTAACGAAGGCTACGGGATAAGACTCAACTTGCCCATTGGCGAAAAGGCACATATAACATCAGAAGGTCTCCCCGCAGAAATTACCATTGGCATCGTCCTGCCTCTGACGGGTCAACTCAGTGCAGGTGGTCAGTCGCTTATAGCTGGCTTCGAACTCGCGCGCGAAGAAATCAACCGATCATCGCTACTCGGCGGGGCAAAAATCAGATTCATCATGGAAGACAATCGCAGCACGCCAGAAGGCTCTGTTGAAGCTTATAACAAACTGATTCATCGCGACGGCGTATCCGTCATCATCGGCCCGTTCACCTCAAGTGCAACCCGTGAAGCTTTTCCCATTGCCCAACAAAATGAAGTCGTGGCGATTAGTCCAACCTCCGCCTCCCCTGGCCTCAGCGCAATGGGCGATTTCCTATTCCGCACCAGTCTCACGGTTAACTGGCTTATACCCGGTGGCGTCAAAACAACCCATGAAAAACTCGGCTATCAAAAGGCCGCCACAATATTCCAGGCTGGCGATGTCTTTGCCCAAAATAGCGATGCATTAATCAAAGAAACACTCCATCAAAACGGCGTCGAAGTTCTGATCACAGAGTCCTTCCAGGTTGGTCAGACCGACCTTTCGGAACAATTAACACGAATAAAAGAATCAAATCCAGACGCCATCTTCCTCTCTGCTTTACCTATAACAGAGGCAAATGATATACTGATCCAGACTCGGGAAATCGGTATTCCCCCCGAAGTTCACTTCATCACGCAGACCCTGACCCCAGGCGAAATAGAACGCGCGGGTGCTGCTGCCGAGGGAGCGATTAGTTTTACCGCATGGACCAGCACGGCTGACACGCCGGGGAATCGCGCCTTCGTCGAAAATTACACGATGAGAGCCGGCGTTGAACCCAGCGCATTCACCGCACAATCCTATGCCACCGTCCATATCCTATCAAACGCCATCGCCAATGCCCAATCAATTGATTCAAGAGCAATTCGGGACGCCCTGGCAAAAACCAGAGACCTGGACACGATCCTGGGCACATTCTCTTTTGACGCCAATGGAGATGGGGTTTACAACCCGGTTGTACTGATCGTCAGGAATGGAAAACTCGAAGTCTTCAGTTTGTCACCGCAGACAAAAGAAATACCCATTGGCGTGGTCCTGCCTCTAACAGGCCATCTCTCTTCGGTTGGCTCGGCAGTAAGCAACGGACTCCAACTCGCATTCGCAGAGATCAACCATTCACCGCTACTCGGCGATGTGAGACTCAAACCCATAGTCGAAGACAATCGCAGCACCACAGAAGGCGCATTGGAAGCTTATAACAAACTGATTCATCGTGATGGCGTATCCGTCATCATCGGTCCGCTATCATCAAGCATAACCAGAGAAGCTTTTCCCATTGCCCAGCAAAACCAAATCGTAGCAATCAGCCCGGCCTCAGCCGCCCAGGGCCTCAGCGAAATAGGCGATTTTGTCTTTCGCACCATTCTCCCTGTAGATCGCATCGTACCTGGCGGCATCAAAACCACGCATGAGAAACTCGGCTATCAGAAAGTCGCGACCATATACCAAAATGATGATGTCTTCTCCCGGAGCAGCAACGAGACGATTACAGAAGCACTCTATCAGAACAACGTCGAAGTGATAACCTCAGAAACTTTCCAAACCGGCGACACCGACTTCTCGGAACAATTAACCCGAATAAAAGAATCGAATCCAGACGCCATCTTCCTCTCCGCATTACCCGGGGAAAAAGAAGCCGTTCTAATCCAGATTCGACAAATCGGTATCCCCACCGAAGTTCACTTCATCACGTTGGCCCTGACCGCGGGCAATGTACAACGCGCGGGTGCCGCCGCCGAAGGCGCGATCAGTATTACGGCCTGGAGTAGTATGTCTGACACACCGGGAAATCGCGCATTCGTCGAAAATTACACAGCGAAATACAATGCCGAACCAGACGAATTCGTCGCCCAAGCGTATGCCACCGCCCATATCCTCGTAAACGCCATCGCCGCTGCCCCATCAACTGATTCAGAGGCAATTCAGGACGCGATGGCGCATATCACAGACCTGGACACAATTTTAGGCAAATTCTCTTTTGACCCCAATGGAGACGCAATTTACAACCCAATTATCCTGATCGTCAAAAACGGCAAATTCGAGGTTTTTGAGCTATAGGCTCGTGCCAATTATCCTTCAGGGCCTCCCACCAAAATCTCAATACCCTTTTCAAGCACCAGATCTCCCGTATCGGTAGAATCGGAAGAACCGATGGCAATATCGGGAGAAATACCTGTGCCTTCATAGCTTATCATATCCGCAGAAACGAACTTAGAAATCGTGAGTTGATACATCCATCCATTGGGCAACTGGCCTCGCTTAGTGCCGCCAAGCGCACCTGCGGTCGGGCTGCCAACAACCGTGACATACGAGAATTCTCTAAGAGCCAAAACAATTATTTCAGCGGCACTCGCGGTATTTTTCCCGATAAGCAAGACAATGGGATTGATATACTGTCGTGCGCCCGCAGGTTCTATTTTCAGTTCACGAGGAGATGTAAAGTCAGACCGATTGGGGCCATTGCGAAATTCTTCATAGCCATATACCTGTGTTGTCTCAACAAAACGCGCCATGACCACTCTGGCTATGCCCGATACACCCCCCCGGTTCTGTCTCAGATCAATAATTATGCCAGACGTATTGTGCAACTGCTCTAATACAGCGTCAATATCGCTTTCCCAATCTTTAACAGATCCCGAGAATCCAGGGATAAAAAGATACCCGATATGATTCTGGATAATACCATACTGGAGACTACCCTGACTGTGCATATTTCCAACATAATTTCTGACTCGGTCAAAATCAAAAGACTCTTCTCTCCCACCACCAAGCGCAATTGTCGTATCTCTACCGACTATGCTCGGATCAAAAGTTAAAGGTTCATCACTGCGCCCTGATACAAAACCACTAAATGGCGTAACGAGAGCGACATGCCGATCATTGAGATATGCCAACATGAGAGCACAGATTGAAAAAAGTTCCTGTTGAGTAGATTGAGGCGTGATATTGGGACGAAGAAACCTGTAAATCCCGTCCCAATCGACATTCTTGGTCTCAAATAGTGCATAAAAATCGTTAAATTCTTGCCACAGAATTTCAAAGTTGTGTTCGGGAGATAGGTCCTGGTCTCCACCTATGATGGATTTTCCACAGGAAAAAGTAAGAACACTGATGACAACGACCCATAGTATGTGTACGCACCGTTTCATATCTATTGACCTTTGTACTTGTAAGCAAAACCGATCAGCAGATTATGCGTGAACGCTGAGGATGTGCGATCACGCCTTTGCAAGCGTTGAAAATCCATGCGATAGAGTACATAAAGCCGCATGAATGATAGTAGCCTGTTTTCGTATTGAACACCCATATTGACATGCAAAAAGCGGTTCCACAATGCGAAACGGTACTTGCTGAGCAAAAGACTGGTTCCCGGTACGTGATAGATATTATTGTACGACGCGATATTGCTACCCATATATGCTTTGAGATGGTGTTTTACATTGAGACGATAGTCACCTGCCACCGCAAAATTCAGACTCAAAATCATATCTGAAATCCCTTCGGAATGCTCACTAAGACGCGGATAGGCATACTTTTTGCTATATATTTCCATTGTTCCGCCTCCCATTATGCCCACCTTCATTTTTTTGTCGAAATAGGATGCCAAATAGCGACCATAGAAAAATTCAATCTGCATATACATTAGATCAACACTTGCATAGGATGTGTGGAGTTTACCGATACCGAATACACCAACCCCCCAATGGTAGCTCTTGAGTTTTTCGGTCAGCCCGGTCAAAGCGATGGATCGCGTCTGACCTCCGAATCGCAAGTAGGACCCCAATTCATCTTTTAAGTAAAATTGCGACACACCTCCCATGATGCCAATCCATTCCTCGTTTTCCTCTTTCTTTTTCGCATCCTCATTTTCTGTTGCCTTTTCTTCACCAAAAGCATCCACCCCCCAAAGAACCAAACACACAATAACCAGTATTCTTATCATTTTTCTCAACTTCCTTTTGTTGACAAAGTTAAACCACTGAATTTTCCCATCCTCATGGAGGTGCATCGCTTTCAATACGACCATCTCGAAGCCGCACAACGCGCCGGGTACGCCGTGCCACATCTTCTTCATGGGTCACCACCAAAACCGTTTGCCCTTGTTGGTGAAGATCTTCAAACGTAGATAGTATCTCTTCACCTGTTCGCGTATCCAGATTCCCGGTGGGTTCATCCGCCAGCAGAATGGCTGGATCGTTCACCAATGCCCGCGCAATGGCAACGCGCTGACGCTGACCGCCCGACAACTCATTGGGCCGATGCGTCATTCGATCTGCCAACCCCACGCGCTCCAGAGTTTCCCTGGCCCTTTCCCTGCGGCGGCGTCTGGACAGACCCGCGTAAATCAGCGGCAACTCCACATTCTGAAGAGCCGTCGCCCGGCTGAGCAGATTGAACGTCTGAAAAACAAATCCGATCTTCCGATTGCGCACATCCGCCAGCGCATCTCCCTTCATCTCACTAACCGCTTCACCATCTAAAATATATCGACCATTCGAAGGCGTATCCAAACATCCCAAAATATTGAGCAAGGTAGATTTCCCCGACCCAGACGGCCCCATAATCGCCAGATACTCGTTTTGAAACACAGAAAACGAAATATCCCGCAGCGCGTAAACGGTTTCACTTCCCATCTGATAAATTTTCCGAACCGCGTCAATTTGAATCTGCACCTTACTCATAACGCAACGCCTCTACCGGATCCAGCCCAGATGCCCGCGCTGCCGGATAAACGCCAAAAAACACGCCAATACCCCCTGAAACAGC
>JAJDYX010000019.1 GCA_022824945.1 Candidatus Latescibacterota bacterium | reverse complement strand
CAGAGCAACAACTGCTCTAAATTTCTTATAAAGGGGATTGTCAGGGCACAGTTCTAAAGCAATATCCAAATCTTTTGCCGCCTGTTCGTATTCCTTTTTCAATCTTAAAATTAGACCACGTTGAGCAATCCAAGCGTGTTTAACAAATTTGAGATCTGTATCTTTTACTTTTTCCCACGCTTCTGTAAATAATTCGATAATCCGATCTATAATTGATTGGGTGTCTTCATCTATTTGTCCGACAACAAAACCTTCCATTCCATCTGGCAGCATTTCAACGAGTACAAAACCTAATACTACTTTTATTTCAATATCATCTGCAGACTCCTCAATTCCCCGCTCGAACCACTTCTTTGCTTCCTTTAACTTTCCGTGATGTGCAGCCATCTTTCCTAATTCAAATGCAACTTCTGGAGAGTCACGGTGAGCTTTGGGAACACAGTCTAAGACCGTTTCATAAGGCTGGTCAATTTTGCTCTGCACAAGCATTGAGTACGCCCTACTACTGGCTGGATTACGCTTAAGAACGGTCCGGACAAGCTGTTTCGCTTCTTCTCGCTGCTCAAGTATTATGTGTCCTAACGCAGCGTTAAGTAACGCCTTTTCATCGTCACTATTATGCTGGAGTGCTTTAATGAAACACTTCGCTCCTTTCTGGATATTATCAAGAGCTATATTTGATGCCCCAATATTTGTGATGAGTCGATAACGGGTATTGCTATCCGCTTTGCTCCAAATCCGATCTTTTAACCGATTGAGAAATTCGAGTGCTTCATGTGGTTTATATTCATTTATGAGATCACGAGCATAGTTAAGCTCTTCTTCGTATTCAGATGTGAGTGCCTCTGCAACAATACTTTCCCGTAGAAGTCCTATATCCTGTTCAACCCGCTGAAGGACCTCCATTTCAGCGTTGGATGTTTCAGATGCACCAGATGCCTTTAATTCTTCTAACATTTGCTCCATTCTATCCATCTGGGCGGACCCTACTGTGGTAGCGTGAAGGTCTCGATAATACTTTTTTACGAGACCATCATATTCAGCGAGTTTATGTCTTATATCTTCCCAAAACCACACATGAACAGGGAAAAGTCCTTCCTCTTTATGTTGCTGAGTGATCTCTCTTGCTACCTGTTGTATCTTGGCATCGCGTAATCCCGTTGTTGCCAGTACATATTCTTTGGTTATGGGATGAGTAAATTTCTTGGCTTTATCTACTTCATCACGCAACTCTTGCTCCGTAATCGTTTTCTCTGCGTAATTATCTTTTCCTTTGCACTGTACACCAGCCCATTCGCTTCCCTCATTAGGTTGCCCATATACATCAACCCCTGCTTGAGCTTGCCCCTTTCGCCCATTTTTCTGTGCGTTAGGATCATTCCACAACCATCGCCATAGGTCGCGACACATATCCTCAAATTCTTCCCATGACGCAGGTGGCGGAATTTGTTTGTTAAGCAAGGAACTCATTGATTATCCCTCTATTTTTTCGAATCCAGACCTCTACGGCCGAATATTGCTGTGAACCTGGGCTGTAAACTCAATATATGGTATTTAAAAAAGTCTGACAACCAGATATTGCGTTTCTATTATTATTTTTACTTGCACTGTTCCATTACATCCGGCTGTTATCAATCCCTTACTAATCAATTATAGTCCTAAAATAAAGAATGACAAGAACCATTTTTTCAAAATTTAATACAAAAGGCGTAAAAACAATGCTTTACGCCCTTTGTATAATCAAATATCAATCAGGATTAGCTATACCATTTTCTCTTTTCACTCCTCTGAGCATCTTGTCCTGTGATGCACCAGTTGCACGCAATCACCCCAGGGATCACATAGCACAACGCCAATAAAGCCAAATAGGTGTGAACCTCACTTGCGTTTAGAGCAAAATGAAAAGGGGAACGTAATATAGACGTTCCCCTTTTTTCATGTCCTGCGCTATCAGAAACGATTGACACCATGATCAAAACCTGAACAATAGCAAACGCCGGGTGCAAGACCAAAAACGTAACACATCCGAATTTTCTAAACATTGACATTGGGCTTCTCAGGCCGCTCTCGTTTTAAATAAACCTTGCGGCTGCATTTTGTGCCCTCATTGTCATTGATTCGGTCTGGTCAATATTGTCTATAAAGATCTTGAACTCATCGGACATTAGCCGTTTAGCACGATGGAATTCTTTTTCGAGTCTTGGAATAGTATCCATGATCGCCACGGTTTTTGTGGAACTAGAACGTAATTCCGCCATTATTTTTTCTGTTTCATCAAGTCTCTGTACAAATACCGATAAATCTGCCTTATCTTCCTGTGTCATATCGAATTCGCCGCTTAGAATCACATCTAGGCTTTGTCCCACATTTCCTAGGGCTTCTCGATATTCACCATTGCCATTATGTAACCAATCAGTAAATTCGTTAAGCTCAGCAGCCAATAATCGCAATGTCTTTCGTTGCTTCTTCAGAGCTCCTTTTTCTTCACCACCAATCCGATCAAACGCACTCTCTATATTTGGCGTCAAAATTCTGCAACGATCTCCTACCTCACCGATTATCTTTGTCATGATCCCTAAATTATCCAGAAGTTCAATAGAATAGTCAATCAAGCCGAGATCATCTTGGTTTTCAGGTACTACTTGCGATTGTGTATTAGAAATGGATGGAGCAGAAACTAAACCAGCAAAATCAGTAACAGGACTCCCAAATTTTACATTATTAGCCAGTACATCTTTTATGACTTTTTGGATCTGTTGTTTGGCTTCCTCCATTTTTTCGTAGTGTTCACTATAAGGGATAATACGATACGAGCGAAGGTCGAATGGTAATTTTTCAACATGCTGAGTGAGCATTATGACATTCTTTTTGTAACTGTGTGCAATTCCCAGCTCGTAATAGACATTTGGATTTGCTGTCGATAGATCTGCCACGATAAGATCGCTATTGATTATTGACTGGATAATATCCTCTAAAATATTTCTTTGATCGAGAATATCATCAGCTCTTTTCACATCATAGCCCGCTTCCGACAAAGGATTATGTATTAAATAATTGTATATACCATCAAACGCCTCATCGAAAGGCATTAAAACAAATGCTTTTAATTTTTTCATAAGAAAATTCTTTCATCTCTAATGCTATCTTTTCAGGACAGCGATACAGTGTATTTCTTTTTTTTTACGAGTCTGACTTCTGTTTGTTGTGCAAATAATTTCTGACCCACAGATCGAATTCATCGACGCCCTTAAATCCCATTTCTCTTGTAATATGCGACCAAACTGTTTGGCGGGTAACACGCATGTCAGTCGCCACAATATGCATAGCATCTATTCGATGTTTCCCTTTTTCTATTTCCTTAAGCACCTTCATAAAGCATTCAGCTTGTCTGCTTAACATAATTTTTCCTTATAATATAAAGTTGTATCTACAAAAGTAACTTACCCCTTTTCTGTCCCATCGCCAACCCAATTTTTCGGTTGTCCTTCTCGCTTGGCCTAGCTATCTTCTATCAACCGTTGACATCAATTTTTATGGAGATTTAATGTGGGCCTATTTGCTGTTATGCTCAATGAGCCAACAGAAGACATTGAGGATATAATAAGAAAGGTATATCCTATAAGCTACAAACTTTCGGATACTTGTTTTTTAATTTCGGAAAGACAACCTGTATCTGAATTCGTGTCGCAATTGGGATCAACGTCCGTAGAAAGCCAAGATAAACGGCCAAAGGCATACATGTACACCCTGAGCGTAGAACGAATTGTTGAGCAAGTTAAAATGTCGGGGGAAAATTCTACCGGTGTACTTGGCCTCGTTGTGAAGTTAGACAGCAGATATGGGGGGTATAATTATCCTGGGTTGTGGGATTGGATTGAAACTGCGTCGGAGGTATGAAAAGAAGGAAGGAAGATGAATTGAATCAATCAGGTGACAACCCAGAACAACGCTTTGGCGATCTCAGAACCGAGATTAGGTTAGCGCAATTAGAAACACATGTAGATTATTTTGCCACAAAAGAGGAAATCCAGAAGTTGAAGAATCAGATTTTCGTGGGAGCGATAGGGATACTTGTGTCGGTTGTTGTGGGGATATTAAGCATTGCCCGGATTCTTTTTGAGAAACTATTTGTTTTGCTTGACAAATAAATTTGATAGTGTTCTTAAAAATTAGTACCCAAGTAAATGGTTTGGGGGGCGTGTTCATCGCACGCCCTTTTTTTCTGCCTACTTAACGTACACAATCCCTCCCGCACTGTCAACCCCTCCGCATACCTTAACATCCTGAAGTAATTATAATTGAGGGGCGCCCCCAAAGTTGAACCGGTATAAAGGCTAATTGACATTGAGTATCAGGGTGGTATTTTCTCACCAACAGGAGGAGATACCAACATACGTAAGAAAACCAAGAAGTCCTGCTCCGCTAAACTCAAGTTTCAGGTCGTGTTAGAAGCTCTGACCTCAGAGAAAGGGGATGCAGAAATCGCTCGCGCTTACGATGTGCATCCAGTGAGTCTCCCTCAAACTGGTTCAGATTTTGGAGCATAGATCCCCCTAATCACCTATTCGTCATTAGTCAGTTGTTTCGCCTTGCATTTTAGATATCGCCCCAGATATGATTCTCCTGGTTTCAGCGGTGGTTCCGCTTTACCATATACTCGCATTGCTAACCACCCGCACCGCTCAATCAATCCCCAATACGACCATGGCCACTTCAGACCGCATCCAACCCTATCAGAGCAACCCCTTCTACTGGCAATATAAGAGCAGGCCCATCCTACTCTTAGGCGGCAGCGTCGAAGACAATCTTTTTCAGATTGCCGAAATAGAAGCTCATCTCGATCTCCTGCATACAGTTGGGGGAAATTATGTCCGCTGCACCATGTCCAGCCGCGACGAAGGTGATGTATGGCCCTTCGAGCGCGACGCCGGGACGGGTCTCTACGACCTGGAGCAACCCGGTCAGATTTACTGGAACCGCTTCGAGCACTTCCTCTCGCTGTGCGCCGAGCGCGATATCATTCTCCAGATCGAACTGTGGGACCGCTTCGACTACGCCCGTGATCCCTGGCAGGACAATCCCTACAACCCAAAAAACAACCGCAATTACACCGCCGAAGAGTCTGGCCTGAAAGAAAAGATCGATTCCCATCCCGGGCGTCGGGAAAATGCCTTCTTCCGCACTGTCCCCGCCTTAAAAAACAACGCGCTATTGCTCAAATACCAGCACGTCCAGGTCCGTGAATTGCTCGCCCGCACCCTCCCCTATCCCAACGTGCTCTACTGCATGGACAACGAGACCAATGAGTCGCCTGAATGGGGCCGGTACTGGGCACTCTATATAAAGGATCAAGCCGGTGATCTCAGCGTCCAGACCACCGAGATGTGGGACGCCTGGGACCTGCAATCCGAGCAGCACCGCCACACCCTTGATCACCCGGAACTGTACAGCTTTTGCGACCTCTCGCAAAACAACCATCGCGCTGGCAACGAGCACTGGGAAAACGCGCAATACATCCGCCAGCAGATCATCGCCTCTGGCCAGCCCCGCCCGATGAACAGCGTCAAGGTTTACGGTGCCAGTAGCGGTCCCTATGGCAGTGATCGCGATGGTCAAGAACGCTTCTGGCGCAACATCTTTGGTGGCCTGGCCTCCGCGCGCTTCCACCGCCCACCTTCAGGGCTGGGGCTGGGAGCAATCGCCCAGGCCCATATCCGTTCCCTGCGCAGCCTCGCCGCCGAGATAGATATCTTCACCTGCACGCCCCATAATGATCTACTCGGCGAATGCGACCCCAACGAAGCCTACTGCACGGCCAACCCCGGCGTCGAGTACGCCCTCTTTTTTCCCAATGGCGGCGATGTCCTGCTGAATGTGGAAGCGGCAAAAAGAAAAAAACTCCATGTTCACTGGCTGGACATTCGCCAGAGCGTGTGGCTGGACGAAGAAATCGTCACACCTACCCACGACCTGCGACTGATGACGCCAGACAAAAAAGGCTACTGGGCAGCAGTGGTCAAAGTCGGGGCGCATAAATAAAAAAGACAAAGCCTCCGTAAAATACGGAGGCTTGTCCCCTGCCTCTAATCTCCAGCCTCTCCTTGTCTTTCTATCCACGACCTTTAGAGCATCTTCTCTTTGCGATGCACCAGTTGCACGCAAACGCCCCAGGGATCGCGCAGCATCGCCAGCGTATCACCCGCATCCGTGGGCGTGGGTTCCTGCACAACCGTTGCACCCGCGGCTTTCAAACGCGCAAAATCGGCCTCGATATCCTCGGTCGAATAGGCAAAATGCAGTGCCAGATGGTGCATCGAAGCATAATCCGGCGTCTCCACGTCTGGCTGATGATAAAGCTCGTACATCGTCCCACCCTCCGAATCCGCCACAAACGTCATCTTGATAGGCGGCGGTCCCTGGCGCACAACGCGCATGCCCAGATTATCGCAATACCACTTTGCAACCTCATCGGGATCATCAACCACAAAAGCTATGTGTTCAATCTTCATCTCTTTCTCCTTTTACTAATGAAGGGCAGATTCACGGGTCTGCCCCTAACCCGCCATGCCTTCCAACTGCAATACATCGCTCAAATGACAACGCACCGCATGCCCTGGCGCGATCTCGCGCAATTCGGGAACTTCCTCCTTACATCGCTCCTCAACATAAGGACAGCGCGGATGAAACGCGCACCCCGAAGGCGTATCCCCGGGATCCGCCACCTCGCCAGACAGCAAAACGCGCTTCTTCTTTCGTCTGGGATCTGGATTGGGCACCGCCGACAAAAGTGCCTCGGTATAGGGATGCGCCGGACTTTGAAAAAGCTGATCAACCGGTGCCAATTCCACAACCTTACCCACATACATCACCGCCACGCGATCGGAAATATGGCGCACCACACTCAAATCGTGCGCGACAAACAAATACGTCAACCTGAACTTTTCTTGCAACTCCTGGAGCAAATTGAGCACCTGCGCCTGCACAGAAACATCCAGCGCAGAAACAGGCTCATCTGCCACGATCAACCTGGGCTGCAATGCCAATGCCCTCGCAATGCCAATGCGCTGCCGCTGCCCACCGCTAAAAGCATGTGGATACCGACGCAAAAAATGGGGATTCAACCCCACCTGAACGAGCAATTCTCGCACGCGCGTCTCTCGTTCCAGACGATCTGAGACCCCATTGACCAGCAGCGGTTCACCAATAATATCGAGCACTGTCATACGCGGATTCAAAGAAGCGTAGGGGTCTTGAAAAATCATCTGCATATCCCGGCGCAGCGACTTGAGCACATCATGGGGCGCCCGTGCAACATCGACTTCCTCGCTATCCTTGCGAAACCACACCTCGCCAGCCGTGGGAGCTATCGCCCGCAAAATCGTGCGCCCAACCGTTGTTTTGCCCGATCCGCTTTCTCCAACCAGCCCCAGGCACTCCCCTTCAAACAAATCAAAACTCACACCATCTACGGCTTTGACCTGCCCGACAACCGTATTAAAAAAACCGCGCGTAATGGGAAAATGCTTTCTCAGATCGCGCACCCGCAACAGGGCGTTCTGTTCATGCATCGCGCATATCCTCTCCATAAAGCACACACGCAGCCCCATGCCCATCCCCAACAGATAGCAACTCTGGCCTATCGCCCGTATTGCACACCCCATCCTGTGCCGATTCACATCGCGGATGAAAAGGACATCCCTGCAATTGCGTATAGGGATCGGGTACGGATCCTCTGATCGTTTGCAACCGCGTCTTTCTCGTCCGACTCATACCCGGGATAGATTGCATCAGCGCCTGTGTATAGGGGTGTTTGGGATTTTCAAAAATCTCTTCCGTCGCCGCGTGCTCCACAATGCGCCCCATATACATCACAGCAACCTCATCCGACATCTCTGCAACCACACCCAAATCGTGTGTAATCAGCATAATCGACATCTGAAATTCATCTTGCAAATCGCGCATCAAGTCCAGTATCTGCGCTTGAATAGTGACATCTAATGCCGTCGTGGGTTCATCGGCAATCAACAGTGCCGGACGGCACGAAAGCGCCATGGCAATCATCACGCGCTGTCGCATCCCGCCGCTCATCTCATGCGGATATTGTGCAAACCGCCGATCCGCATCTGGAATCCCAACCCGATCCAGCATATTTACAGCGATTGACCGCGCTTCTTCGCCCCGCAAATTGAGGTGTAACCGAATCGCCTCAACAATTTGAAAACCCACCGTATGCACCGGACTCAACGACGTCATCGGCTCCTGAAAAATCATCGCAATTTCGTGCCCGCGGATCGCGCGAATATCCTCGCCCTCCTCGTCCAGGTCCGTCAAATAGATCTCGCGGTCTGGACGGTGCAAAACAATCTCCCCCGCCACAATCCGGCCGGGCGATGACACCAGGCGCAATGCCGAAAAAGCCGTCACACTCTTCCCGCACCCACTCTCGCCCACAATCCCCACCGTCTTTCCCCGGGGAATATCCATTGTCACGCCATCCACAGCGCGCACCGTTCCCTCATCGAGAAAAAAGTGCGTCTTCAAATTATTTATGGTCAACACCTTATCCAAATCACACGGCCTCTTTTGCACGCGCCATAAACGCCTTTGCACCCTCTTGTAACCACCCGGTGCTATTCACCAGCATCATCTGCACCCCGGCAGCGGAAAATTTTCCAACATTGTCCGGAGAAGTCATCGTACCCGCTACGCACCCCGATGCGATGATCTTTGCAAGCGCGTCGTCAATCGTCTTTTGCACCACTTTATTTTCCAAATCGCCAATATATCCCATCGACGCCCCCAGATCTGAAGGCGCAACAAAAAACACATCGATCTGATCCACAGTCAGAATTTCATCCAGATTCTCCACCGCGACGATGTCTTCAATCAAAATGGTGAGCAACACCTCGTCATTCGCCTTTGCAAAATAATCCGCGACCCCATATCCCTGCCGGCTCGTGAACATACCGCGCTGACCAATGGGTGCGAACCGCCCGCCCGCCACGACGTTTTCCGCTTCCTCTCGCGTATTCACATGCGGCACCACAATACCCTGCGCCCCCCTGTCCAGCGTGCGATAAATAAGCGTCTGATCGTTGCGATTCACGCGCACAATCGACGTCATGCCCCACAAATCACAGGCGCGCGTGAGATTGCCCAACTCGTCAAAAACCATAGGACCGTGCTCCCCCTCAATCCATATCCCATCAAAACCCGCAGGCCCAAATGCGTCGATATCATCCGCGTGCGTAAATCCACTGGCGACATACACCTGTTCGCCGCGCCGCAACTTGTGTTTTACTCGATTCTGTCGAAGTTCCATAAGTCTAATCCCCTAACGTGAATAAGGATCGGCGGCGTCGCGCAGACCGTCGCCGATAAAATTAAATGCGAGCACAGTAATAATTACAAAAATCACAGGCGTCAAAAGCCACGGCTGAAAAGCCACAGCCTGGACATTTTGCGCCTCTTTCAACAGCACGCCCCAACTCGTCACCGGAGGACGCAACCCAAGACCGAGAAAACTCAGCGACGTCTCGCCCAAAATCATACCCGGCACAGCGAGCGTCAAACTCACGATAATATGGCTCATAAACGAAGGCAACAGATGTCGCGTCATAATCCGCCAGCGACTCGCACCGACAAGCAGCGCCGCAGTTGCAAAATCCTCTTCGCGCAACGACAAAATTTTCCCGCGCACCTGCCGCGCCAAACCCGTCCACCCAATAAAGGACAACACAACCGTAATGCCCATATAGATCTGCAAAGGCGACCACGACGAAGGCAGTGCCGCAGCCAGAGCCATCCACAGCGGAATAGACGGAAACGACCTGAGAATCTCAATCCCACGCTGAATGAGATTGTCGATCCATCCCCCGTAGTACCCGGACACCACACCAATCACCAGACCAAACACAAAACTCAGTGTCACCCCCACCAGCCCTATTGTCAGCGAAATGCGCGAACCGTAAATAATCCTCGAAAGCAAATCCCGCCCGAGATGATCCGTCCCCAACAAAAAAAGCGTGCCCCCATCATCAACCCCAAAGAGATGGACATCCGTCTCAAACAGACCCCAGAACCGATAGGGCGCGCCCCGCACAAACAGGCGCACGGCATAGCGCTGCTCTCGATCTTCTATGTAGAACTTCCGAAGCGTTTCCGGGTGCCGCACGCCTTTGATCCCATACACAAACGGCCGAAAATGCACGCCCTCGTCCGACACAAATTGCAAACGCTGAGGCGGGGCAAACGCGTAAGCAACCTGCCGATGATTGAGCGTATAAGGCGCCAAAAACTCGCAAAATACAGCCACCACATAAAGCGCGACAATAACCATACCCGCAGCCATTGCCAGGTGGTGCTTGCGAAACTTCCACCACATCAACTGCCACTGAGACGCAGCATAAGCGTCTGTTTCCCCGGTCTGCACATCTTGCTCGACCACCTCTTCACGTCTGGGCACAGCCATCTAATGCTCCCCCTCTTCATAGCGAATGCGCGGATCGAGCCACAACAACAAAATGTCTGAAATGAGCGTACCGACAAGCGTCAACAGACTCAACATCATCACCATACTGCCCGCCAAATACATATCCTGATTCATCAGCGCACGCAACAACAGCGGTCCCGTCGTCGGCAAGCCCAACACCACCGACGTAATCGTCGCCCCAGACACAATGCCCGGCAAAACCCATCCCACAGTACTGACGAGCGGATTGAGCGCAACGCGCACCGGATACCGCATCAGCAACACCCAGTAGCGCACGCCTTTGGCGCGGGCAGTCATCACGTATTGCTTCCGCAATTCATCCAGCAAATTGCCCCGCATCACCCGTATCAACCCCGCCGTACCCGACGTGCCAATCACAATCACCGGGATCCACAAATGCCCGAGCAAATCGAGAAATTTGCCAAAAGACCACGCCGCACTCTGATATTCCGGTGAAAACAGACCTCCCGCACTCACCCCAAACACGGAATACCCGATGTACATAAAAACGAGCGCGAGCAAAAAATTGGGCGTTGCAAGCCCGATAAAGCCCAGAAACGTAAAACAATAATCCGGCAGTGAATACTGCTTCACAGCCGAATAAATCCCAACCGGAATCGCCAGTGCCCACGTCACCAGCAGCGTCACAATCGAAATAATAGATGTCAACAAAATGCGTTCGCCAATCAGCTCTGTCACGGGCCGATTCCACTCAAATGACATTCCCAGATCGCCCTGCACCATCCCGGCCAACCACCGCCAGTATTGCACCATAAAAGGCTGATCGAGATTGTACCGCGCCCGCAATGCCGCAGCCTGCGCCTCATCCACCGTCTCCCCCGTTTCCCCCAGCGCAGCAATATACGACGTGAGATAATCCCCCGGTGGAAGCTGGATAATCGAGAATGAGATGAATGAGATGATTACCATGGTGGGAATCATCCATAATAGGCGTTTAATGATGAGAATGAGCATCTATCTTTCCTATTCCTCTATCGCATAACACTCAACCGCCGTGTTCCCGGGCGTGCGAAATGCCCAGCCGGACATCGCGACCTCGGGCACATTGCGAAATGAGTTTTTAACCAGATAAAACGAGGGCAATGCCCCCACCGTGCCGATAACCCACAGATTCTTTCGATTCAAATCGATAATTTCTTTCATAAGCCGGATCTGTTCCTCTTCGTCAATTGTCTTCTCAATCTCCCAAAACAGTTCAATACACCGCTGAATATCTCTGGGAGGTACCTCCCCGCGCTTTTTCTCCGTACGATACCAGCGTGCATAATCCACCGCGTGTACAGACTCATCGCTAAATGGCACGAGCCAGCGCGGATCCAGAACGGCGATCTGCTCATCGGAACCGCCCCACACGCCAACATCGTGCAACAAACCCTTTTTGCGCTCGTAAAACAACTGCCGCGCTTCTTCCTTCACTTCTGAATGCACCCCCACCGCAGTCCAATAACTCGCCACCAGTTCCAGAATGCGATTATTCAGAGATGTCGTCTCAATATAGAGCTTAATCGGTGCACCATCAGCCCGCAATCGCATGCCATTTCTTCCGCGTTTTAAACCCATCTCATCGAGCAATGCGTTTGCGCGGTCGGGATCGTATTCGATATAGGCGCGCTCGTACTCCGCATCGTAAAACGGCGACGATGGCGGCGGACAAACCTGCCTCGGCTTCCCAATTCCAAAATAATCCGCCTCGTTTAATTCATCGCGTTTCAGCGCGAGCGATAGGGCTTTTCGAAAGCGATGATCCCCGATAATCCGCTTCATTTCCGGATCGCGGTGATTCAAATTCAATGCCAGGATATTTGATCCCGCCGACCCATTGATCCAATGCACAACCCGATAATCGCCCTTCTTTCTCCCCTCCATAAAAAGCGGATAATTCTGAAACTGGAGATGCCGCCCCTGCATGCCTATTTCCCCGTTGATCGCCTTGAGGTTGATGGTCTCAGGATCAAAAATCTCAAACGTCATGCGATCGATATACGGCAGTTGATTCCCATCGGGATCAACCTTCCAATAAAAGGGATTCCGCTCCAGCACTGCCGGACGCGCAGGCGGAGGCGCAACCACAATCCACGGCCACAAACGCGGGATATCCGGATTGCGCCAATCGCGCATATCTTCAAAAAGCTGCTTCCACAAATCAAAACCCGCGGCCTCACTCATCGCATCGAGCTTTTCCAAAGACGTGTACTTCGGGTGAAATTGCTTCATATAATGGGCCGGATAGCGCAGCATCTCATAACCGCGCCCCGACGCCAACTTCTTTATAAATAACCCATTGGGTTCCAAAAACGTGAACCGCACCGTATAATTATCGACTTTCTCCAGCCCCATAACCAGCCCACCCCGCTTAAAATCGCGCGGAACAACAGGCGTTATCTCCTCATTTTGCAACACATCCTCATACCAGAAAATGAGATCATCAACCGTAAACGGATGCCCATCTGACCACCTGACTCCTCGCCGCAAATAAAATGTAAAACTGCGCCCACCATCGGCAATCTCCCACCGGACAGCCAGATTGGGGATCACCTCCTGTGCCATCGCATCCCACCGCACCAGACCTTCATACGCAAATCGAGCTTCGACAATACCCACATCGCGGGGACCAGTGGCAAACCGCGTCCACGTCCCCCCATAAGGCCCATGCTGTTGTGGCGGTACAATAACAAGAGGATCTTCCGGCAAGCGTTCCGACACAGGCGGCAGGATCCCATCCCGCACCCGTTGGGCGAGCATAGGCGCTTCGCCAAATCGTCCCTCCGACCATTCAGCTACCTGATGCACCGCTCCCGTTGCCTCGGGATGGCGATTGGGAATCTCAACATCCGCCATCACAGTCTCGAGGTCCCGCGTCCCGTCAGCCTGCACCACAGGCACAACACCATCCTCTGGCGCACGCACCAGACTGCCCATCATAGCCTCAAATTCCGATGCCCGTTGTATCGCATCCGGATCGCGCGGCGAAAGGTAAAACGCAACATACCCCATCCCCTGCACCAGAAGCACAAAACTGGCAAAAACACCTATAAGCGCGATCCACACTCTAATTCCCATACGGATAATACCTCACCTGCTATATGCCCCACTGACAAATTTCCCAATCTCATCCCGTCCACGCGCAATCGCTTCATCGACAAAACGCGCTTTTATATCCTCATCAAAAAACGCATCTGCCCGCCCCCTGTTTTCAGCAAGACGCTTCTCAAAATCATCGGACGGGGGACGACCAATCATCTTGAGAAATATACGCTCGAGAACAACGGGGTCTGCATTCTCGGCCCAACCACGCGCGCGCATCACAAATCGAGACACTATTTCGCGATCAATAAACCCCACCTCTCCACGCCCATCAAACCGATCCAGCACCTCTGCGACACCTGGATAATTAATGGGCAATTCATCGACATAGGACCACAACCCGTAAATAATGGGCCGCCAGTCTTCAACCCCGTGGACGTGAATTGTCACCTCATCCCGAAACGCTTCATCCGTCGTCAAATGCGCGATATACCCCATCAACAAAACGCGATCTCGCGGGTCCAGATTCTGATAATCCGCCAGATTGGGATGCGCTTCAAACATACCCGAAACGGACTTGCCCCATGTCTCGCGCCGATCCTCTTCATAAAAATGCGATCTGTACTTGCCCATCTTCCCCAGCAAACGCATCGCATCCGGCGCCATAGACCCCGCCACAAGCTCCGGCAAATACTGCCCGCTCAATGCACCTACTTCTGGCAAATCGTGCTCAAGCTGCTCCTGCAACCCAAGCACCAGCGCAAAATGACACCGCCCACGAGGCATCTGTCTTCCTTTCTCAACAAGAATCTACCTGTAACTCTGCTCGTATTTCAGAATATTCCCGAAAGCCCGTTGCTGTTTCAACCGCATGATCCAAGTCTAAAGCATCTTCCAAATCCTCAAGCCGTTGCATCAAAACGCGATAATCTTTGATAGATAGCACAACTGCGGTCTTCCGTCCCTTTTCATCCACGACATATTTCGGTTTGATATCGACAAAAATCATGATTTTGAATGCTCTCTATCTATAACTCCATCATGATTGACAGACCCATCCGTCTTATCTGATTCGTAGAATCCAACCATCTCATCGAGAATCGCGTATCCTTCTTCTATGTTATCTTTTTCATTCTTTTCAATCTCCGGTAAATACTTCTTCCAAATGTCCTTCACATAGTCAAAAAAACCATCCACGGGCCCGCTTTCGCATAACAATGCAAGTTCTTGCCCAATTATTGTTAAGTACACACATCCAATACTGAGTTCATTTCCCTCATCATAGGGCATTTCCAAACGGATTGACTTGCCGTAATAATCCGCAACAACTCGTTTTGGTAACTCTGGCAACCTGAAACCACCTAAGAAACCAAGTTTATCGAATTGAATGAGTCCAATACTTTCAAGGTAACCCATGGAATTATCACTAATATCGTGTTTATTATACATTTCTTCCCGAACATCGAAAACCAAGGGTACAACGGTGCCATCAATCGTCCATTTAAATTTACAGAGTTCAGAAAACAATTCTGCTTCGTTCTTGTCCATTTCCAAAAGGAAATTGACCGTCCTCTTTGAGTAGGTCCCAGGGGCGTTTGCCTCTCCAGCTAAAACGCGCGCCCACAGTGCCTGCATCTCACCATCAGACACCTTCCGAGATTTATCGAAGAAGTTGAAGATCCAGTCATCATCCATAGCATCGGGATTTGCGTTTTCGTTCAACTGAGGCACGGCTTTAGCAGTAATAGCTTCCATGTTCTGCTGACGTTGTGCTTCCTCTTCAATCCAGCGATGCGCGGCTCGGTGATGTAAGTCGGTTATCTGAATATCGGATTGCGCTTTTATTACCGCCGCCGCGGCCTCTGCCTTGGCGATCCGCTTGATTTGAAAAGGCTCAAAAAAGCCACCGACCCCTTTCGCTATCTTCTTAATCAGGGTATCAGCAGGCTTCGATAGGTCGCCCAGATTTAGCAGAGAATTAGATGTGCCCTGTGACATAGCTGAATCTCCTTCCTTCTGCGTGCCAGCACTAAAATAGCTTTACAGATAAACCCTACCGAAAAACCTCATCAAGACGCCAAACCAGTCTAAGTGCATCTGACCAACCTGTTTTGGCAAAAATGTCCAATAGATTCAGCAGGTCTTCCAAGCCTTGCCCATCGCGCACTTCTTCCCGGTGATCGGCAAGAATAATCTCCACGAATTTAACGACTTCCTCAACCGCAAGAGAATCGAGATTATACCCAAACCGTTCACTTGACCTTGCGACCCCTTCGGCTAAATGCAAGACCTCCTTTGGATTGCAGGTCATGAAACTTGTTAAGAGTTGCATGAAATAGTGTGCTGTCCGTGCGAACATGAGGCCATTTTCTCCCTCGGCGAAAGCAATGACCTGTTCCATCAGCGGCTTAACTTCAATGTAGAAGCGGCAGCGCAACTCATCCGAAATTTTCTCTTTTGGTTCCTCAGACTGATCTTTTTCGTAAGCAACCTCAAAGAAAAGATGCATAATAACCTGGTCTATTACTGTGTAAATATCGCGTAATTTTTTCTCTTCTTCCTCAGTCCTATTTTTATTGAAGTTTGTACACAATTCCTGAACTCCATCTGAAGCCACATCAATCGCCCGTTTCAAAAATGCAATGGCTCTTTGAGTTTCTTCGCGTCTTTTATTAGACACTTCAAGGTTTTTTGGTACGATGTAATCGGCCATGATCCGAGACACAGCACTACTCAGAGAGTTAGCAAACCGGATGGGGTCTTTGAAAAGAGTATCATCAATTGTTTTTAATGCCCAAGGATTTTCACGGTTGATTGCCAGCCACATTAACAAAACGATAAATGGATCTGACTGCCCTATACTTGATATTGGCTGAGGTATGCGATGGAGTAGCTTATCCATGATGCGAACCGTCTTGTCTTCATTCTCTTTTTTTCTTCCGGCGACTTGAGCTAATGTAAAGTAGAGGTACTCTTGCACGATTTGATTTGTTTCATGAGTTGCCCTGTGTCCTACGATGTACCAAAATTTTTCTGACGTTTTGAAGTACACTCGGAACAGTTCCATCGCCGTTACCATCCGAACAGATGGTACAGAATCACTTGCAAGTGAATCAATTGCATCTAACATTTCCGCATCAAGTTGACGGGATGCAAGTCTCAGGAGTCCCTTGGCAGCTTCATGGCGTGGACAGGGGGAATACATAGGAAAATCGAATTGCGCATCGTCTTGCGGGTCTGGCTCTGGCAGTTCATGCTTTGCACCCTTTAGAAGCATCTGGCGACAAAAGGCGAACCTATCATTTTCAGGATCATCAGTAACTCGACTGAGAATTGCCACGCAAGCGATCAACTTACACCACAGTGAATCAATTACCGCTTTATTAGCTTCTGCATTTCTATGTATGGTAGCGTATGCTTCCTGCAACTGAGGTAGAATTTCTTCAACCGCTTCTTCAGTTGGTGTACCATTGCGCCAACCCGATGTAAATTTATCCAGAGGCCCAAAAAAACGTTGCAATTCTTGATTTTCAGGCTTAGTGGTGTCAACGCCTTGATCTTGAAGCCGATTTTCTTCAGTATAGGGTTCTGATTTATATTCGGTGCTAAATAAAGGAACGTTTTCAAGTACTTGATCTGTCTGCGCCATATCTTCCCTGATTTTCTTGGCTTCTTTCGTTTGGAGCAAAACCTGTGGTATGCTTACTATGAACCGATTTCTGCGATATTCAAGAATTTTTCGGTCATTCTCGTCTGTTGCTTCTTCAGGAAGTGCCAAAATAGTATTTTCAATCTGGAGAAGTTGGGTAGGCGTAAACTCAGACGTAGCACTTTCTAAAAACAGACCAAGCTCGTAAAGAGTATCGCTACCCATCTGTATCGGCTTCGCAATACAAAGTTCAAACAGGCGTGGCGCAAAAACCCTGGGAGACTGCGCTGCTGTCTTCAAAAGACGCTTCCAGAAGAACGCGACCCCCACCTCATCCCGAAAAACATCAAGTAATGAATCGAAATCCAAAAGCGAATTTTGAGACGAAGCCAATGCGCCGATGAATTTGAACAACTCATCCGCAATTTTAATTGGTTCATCGGGGTAACTTGTTTCATCCCATATATGGCTGTTATCTGGCACAAAACAGGTCTGTTTTCCACGAAACTCAAACGTCTCTCTCAAATTTTCAAAATTTACACCATCTTTCAGGTATCCAGCGGTATGGTTTTTCTTTATAAAGTAATTCAGACTTCGAATCGCTACTTGGGTTGCGACTAATGGATCTAATTGAAGAAAATTGGAGAAATGCTTTATCAACCGATATTGGCAACTACTGTAGTCCTGGCGGCGAGTGCTTGTCATCGGTAGAATAGGCCCAGTATTGAAGTTCGTTCTCTCATCGCTGGTCTCATCGTGGGTAAATACTACGCGATAGGTCAAGGCGACAAACTCAGGGTCGTGCAACCAAATCTTGTCAACATGTTCAGTCAACCAGGTCAGAAAGGATATAGGAAAATAGTCTTCCTGCGTTAGTTCGAGAATCTTTTCTAAAAGACACCGAGATTCGTCAATATCCGTTCCATACGTTTTGGCGATAAGCGGCACTGCCCAATAACTACCAAGCCGATTATACCAATCCTTGCCACTTGTTTCTCTCTCTTGCCAGACCCATTTGAATAGACTCCGACCAATTTCTCCACAAGTATCTATAATAGCCGTGTTTTCGGTCTTCGGTGCTCGCTCAAGAATCTCCGAAGTGAGAGTTGCCAAGTCCCAAGCAAAGTCGGCGTGCCAGTGTGAAGAAGCCTGGTCAAAAAAATCGATCCAAAGTTCATCACGCTCGATTTGCAGCGCACGGAATGATTGCAGAAGCCGCATCATCGCCTCGTTTGCGATATCTTCTCTATTCCGTAGCTTCTCTAAAAGCGGTGTCAGTTGCGCGATGTCGCGGGCTTCATTTGCAATAACACTCGTCGGAATCAAGCGTGCAAATAGACGTAAATGCACAGATTGATCGTTTGGCAAAACGTACCAGAAAGCCCTCCAGAAGGTTTCTGGATCATCGTACCAGAGACGGGTAAAAAAGTAAGTGAGACTCGGGCGGAGAAAGAGTGGACGCGAAGGATCTTCAAGCACAAATTCTTCAAGTTTTAGAGGGTCGTCTTCAATGAGCAAGATGCTGATTGCGTAGTCAAAGAGAATGTTATGAGAAAAAGCAATACTTTGTCCGGAAGATACCTTTGCCAAAATTTCATCACTTAGGAGATTATCCCAGGCTATCTTCCTCACTTGTCTATCGAGGTGAAGATTATCATACACATCTTCCTGCCTGACGGTCAATGACCGTTCCTCTATCATCAAGCGTGCGACTTTTGTAAGAAGGAACTTGCGGTCATCTGCATTGTTTACCCCCTCAATCCGTCGTTGCCAAAACAGACCGAGTAACTGGACTTCAGAATGAATCTGACTAAAATCAGGAACATCCTGGGAGGTCGTCAGAATCTTTTCCATAAGCCAAAGATTAAACGGGTTAGCAAGGAGGGACTTGAAGTCTTGAGAGCCGGATTCATAGATAGATTCCAGATGCGGAATTTGGTCAAATGCTTGTTGAATCTCGTCTTCATTCAAGGGAGGGATTGTGAAATGTCGGCACAAAATTCCTTCGGTATGGTATTGGTCTAAATCGTTGTCATAAGGATTGCCAAACAGGTCTAAGAGTTCTTGTGATTTTTTGGCGTCATAGGTTCGTACTGTAACCACGACATTCCATTTATCCAGTTCTTGAATTGCACGTTTAATCAAGCGTAGAAAGCGTTTGCGTGTCTCCTCATTTCGAGCAGCATCAAAGGCATCAAACAACAAAATTGAGTTCTTGGGTAAAATGGGAACAGATTTCAGTTTTTCGATTAAATCACCTTCGTATGACAACTCGCTCTGCAAATCTTTGTCCGTACCATCTCCAAGTAGGTCAATGGGTAAAAGGAGATGAGGAGTTCCATCAGATTTTAGGCTTCGACGGAGTTCTTTTAGCAAATATGTTTTCCCAACGCCAGGGCTACCAATAATGACCCCATTTCCTTGTGAGGCAAAGTTCTGCAAGTCGTTGAGTAGGCTCTCCCGATTAATTTTCATCGTCGCTGATTCCCTTCTCCATATTTTCGTTCGCTTGTTCTAACCAATCCAATGTAGATCGTGACTCACCTCCAACAGGCGTCGGTTTTTCCTCTTCGGAAGAGTCAGGATCCTCTGACTGGTATTGAGCCATAATAGTTGATGGGATCTCAACACCACACTCTTTAGCGATTTCATAGACAATACGATCCAAACCTTGATGCGAGTTGTCATAAACCTCGTAGAATACAGTGTCAATGCCATAATATTCTTTGAGCCTTTCAGCTTTACTTTTTGAATCATGGAAATTTTCAGAGGAAATACCCATAATCGCGAAATGAATGGATTTGTTCCATCCCCACAAGTCCTTACTGACAGTTTCTAACATCTTGTTAAAGTAGGGATCATTTAAGCTGAAACCGATGAAAACGACGCGACGGGTGGCTAAAACAGCCCATAATAATTTCCGACGAAGTGTCCATTTAGAATCTATCAGTACTTGATTTTTATCCGGAGGCTCCAACTTGGAAATCTTTTGATTGTCCTTCAATTCAGAAGTCTCTTTAAGAACTTTTAAACCGTAAGCCCCTTGGTAGTCATTCCTACCTAAAATAATACTCTCTGGATTCCTATACACTCCATGTAAATGTGCAATCCGCTGAGGTATTTGGAGATCATTATTTTTTGCTAATAAGAATTCATGAATAAGTCGAGGGGGATCTCGCCCGATTATCAAGGGGTTTGTATCTATAAGAGAAATCTCTTTTACTTTTTCCTCTGCATCTCTCTCTTTTTTTGACAATGCTTCTGTAAGTACAGGATCGTAATTTGTGGTTAAGATACCTCTGAAAGGGAGTTCAACAAGCAATCTGTGGAATTCGGTATAAGATGGATTTTTAGGTTTAAAAAGATCATAAAGCAAATTATAGTATCTATCTATACCATCCGTTTTTTCGCTAATGTATGATTTGATAGATTCAGCGTATTCTAAGTATTCTAATAGATCGCTGTTTTTGCACTTTCCTATGTTTGGCTTAAAATCACCACATTTGCTGGCTAAATCCTCCAGTTTTTGCAAAAGGGAAAACCAATCCGGATAGCCCATACGCACACTACTTCCAGCACCAACAAACAATATAGCCTCTCCTGAATCAACAAGCTCAATCAGGTCACGCTTTCGCTTGGTATTCTCGTCTCGTTCTTCGGGTGTAAAAATTTCTTGATCGTTCATGCAAAGAACTACTTGTAAGATTCAGATTCAATGGATTCTATCTCAGAAATCCCCAACTCCGACAACTTCTCAATAATCTCCACAGTCTCCAAACTCACCGTTATGACCTTTTGAATCAGCTTGACAATATATTGCGGATCATCCTCGCGATTTGGGTCGTTGATGATGCCGCTTCGTTTATCTTCCTTGACGCGGTATTGATCAATGATCCATTCCAACGCTGAGCGATTACCGAGCCGATAAGCCAGTGCTTCTGGTGGAATCCCATCAAGAGTCAGAAAATCGTTGTACACAATCTGTGTTTTGTCTTTGGAAAACCTCATCTTTTCCACGCGCCAGTTGAGAGGCATATCCGGTGTTTCGATGAACTCAAGCCGATATTCAGGCAGGTCCTCATAGCCGACGTGGATTTCCGATAATCTTTGCCCCGCTTTGGCAAAACTCCAAAAGCCTTTGCCAGCCTCCGGTTCAGTATCCGGTGTAAACAGAATGCGCGGCAATTCCCGCTTGAGATTGGCTTGATACCGATCCCGATATTCCGGATGGTGGAGCAGACCGTAAACATAATGAAAGATGTCCCATTTTGTGATTGCATCATCCTGGTAATGCCTGCGAAATTGTTCCAACGCCCAATCGGTGATATTCTCACGACGATTTTCCCCGTCCTCATCGTAGGTGTAGAAAGAGAAGCATTGGGTTGCATCAAGAGATGTTAGGGATAGACTGGGAATTATGTCTGTGCAAAAACACCAATAATCAGTGCGTCCTCCAACGCTTGGAACAATAATCACTAAATTTTCCGATTCTGACTCAGAGGTAGGGATGATGGACGGAAAAACATACACGCGCTCGTTCATCATTCGGTCAAAGTAAAGGTTTGATTTCGTAAATGGACGATAGAGAGATGCCCTTACCTTTTCCTGTGAAAAATCAGTAGTTTTACCTCTTTGCAAGTTTCGTTTAAGTGTTTCGCTCCACTTGATTTTCGCATCATCCGACATCACAAAATCATCTACATTTTCATCTCGGTTCTCCCGGTGTTGCCAAATATTAATCTGCTCGTTGTAAGTTTGGATTGTCCGCCTCATATTCTTAGTGAGCACATCTCGGTTAAAGTTGTAAGCCCACGCATCTCGGGAGGTTGCAATCCCGCGACTGTAAGTCTTAAAAATCGCATCATCCACCTCACCTTTTGCCGATTTTGCTTCTCTGGATCCCATAGGGATAAAAGTCTCAAATTCAGCGTGAAGCCCTTCCGTGAGCCATGTATATCGCTGATCAGGCGTTATTGGCTTCCATTCAATATTTTGGTAATGTTCTTTTGAATCGAGATAGCGATATTTGTCCTCTTTGCGCCAGAACTCATCAACACGGGCGTAGAAAATTTGTGCATGAGTCTCTGGTTGATTGCTCTTTTTGACGAAAAAATTGATACTCACCCCGACCTGTATTCCAAAAACGTTGTGTGTTGTCCCTGAGAGCTTTGGATTCTTGCGAACATTTCCACTCAGGTCCAGAATGTAAATCGCGTCGATCTCGTCTGCGAGATGTTTCCGCATCCCATCACAGGCTATGCCATCAAGAAAGCTGTTGTTTGTCACAAAGGCAACAACCCCTTCATCCCCAATTCGGTCCGATGCCCATCGAATCGCCTTCACATAAGGATCAGCGAGAGCGTTTTTATTCGTCGCCTTTGAATCTTGTGAATACGTCTCTCGCACCCGCGCATCCATCGTCTCATACTTTCGATTCTTATTGTTATCATTCTCATTCACCTGCCCAACATTGTACGGCGGATTTCCGATAACCACAAACATCGGTGTTTCCTTTTGCCGTTCCACCCTTTCCGCATTCTGCTCCGTGAACAACGCCATCTGCTGCGCCTCTGCCAGCTCAAACGTATCGACCAGACATATCCCCTCAAACGGCAAATAGTGCCCTGTCGCCTCGTAAAACTCGTGCTCAATATTCATTGACGCAATGTAGTACGGCAGGAGCATCACCTCGTTGCAGTGAAGGTTGGACTTGTACTTATACTCAAGCGCGGTTTTGCGAATCTCCCGCATAATCCGCACGATGAAATTGCCAGTACCAACAAATGGGTCAATGATATGAACGCCACCATCAGAAAGCGAACGGTCAAATTCGGTCTGTAAAATGTGTTCAACGCTTTTCACCATGAAATCGACGATGGGCTGCGGTGTATAGACGATACCGTGTGTATCGGCAACCTTGACTGAAAAGCCCTGAAAAAACTGCTCATAGACGGTGTTGAGGAAGTGTTGTTTTTGGGAGAAATCATTGATCGTTTCCGCTGTCCGTTCAATAGCCACATAGAAGCGATCAAGACTTTGGAGAAATTCATGACGGCTAAATGACTGAGATGTAAGCGCGTCAATCACTTTCTCAATCTCATTGGCGATTACATTACGGCGGGTGAAATCGGGATTATCGAAAACCGTTCGGAAAATCCGCTCGGTCAAAAGATGTTGAATGAGCATCTCCTCAACCGCAGCTTCAGCGAGGTTTGGATTAATTGACAATCGACATTTTTCCAGAAAATCTGCAAAGGCGGTGGTAAATTGGCTATTGGTCTCGCGCTCCTTCTGAATCAACTCAGCCAATCCTCGTCCGATCTCAGGCACTATATCTTTGAACTGCGTGACTGCATTCTCCCATTCGGCGATCTCTTGCGGACGATGGGCAAAGAAAGTTTGGAGCGTCTCAATGAGTTGTTTTGGGTCGGTCAGATCGGCGTCCAGCACTCGCCGATCATCCTGCCAGAGGATTGCCTGTTGTGGCGTCTGGAACAGAATATTATCTGTAGGATAACCCGCCTCAAATTTTCGCTGAACTTCGGTTGGGAGGTCATCGTGTATATCCTTCGCCTCCCAATAGCCATGGGGCAATCGGAAATCATCAATTAACGCTCCATCAACGACAATCCGCTTATTTCGATTGAGAGCCATCGAATGTTCGGGAACGAGCGTCCAATCAAACTGCTTCCCACATGATTCGAGCAGTGATTGAAACGCCGAGCGCACGGCTGTTTCATGCGTGACGCCGAGCCGATCAAATTGATCAAGCGATTCATAGTAGGCTCTGACGGGCTTGTGGGTAGGTTTGAGGTTAAGTGTTGGCATTTTGATTTTATCCGTCGTACACTGGGTGTATAGAGTTTGATACTCTATGGGGCACATGTATAGTCACAGAAACCATGTTTGTCAACTCAATCCCCTATTCTGACTCTCGCCCTGTATTACATCCCGTTTAAAACAGGCAGGGTCAGACACTGCAAGGCTGAAACTCACATTTTATATCTTTGTGTCCTTGTGTCTTTGTGTGAGATTATGTTACATATTCCACCTCATAAACACCCGCATCATCCCGTCGCAATCGTCCCCATGCAACATCCGGATCGTGCGGCCACACCATAATCCAGTTCTCGGAAACAGCCCTCTCCATAATCTCTTGCTTAACCAGATAGGTCTGCCGCGGATACAGATCATACGCCATCACATAAATCGGCTTTAGATGATGCGTCGTGGGAATCAAATCCCCCACAAAACAGAACGTATCCTCACCCGTATGCACCAGCACAGATTGATGCCTGCGCGTATGCCCTGGCGTAACCACCACCTCAACAAAAGGACAAATACGCTCATCCCCGTCCAACAGCGAAAGCACAGGTGACAATGGCCTCATCACCTCGTCGTATCGGTACCCATTCACAGTCTGCCCATCGGCATTCTCAGCATCTTCCCATTCTCCTTTTTGCACATAATAAGTCGCATTTGGAAAAGCGGGCACATATTCCTCTCCCTCTTGCACCGTACAACCCCCGGCATGATCCTGGTGCAAATGCGTCAACACAACCCGCGTAATCTCCTCGGGTGTAACCTCAAGAGACGCCAAAAGCCCATCCGACTCATTGAGCGCGTAAATCTCCCGGAGCTTCTCTGTCACCTTACCCCCAAACCCCGTCTCAATCAGTACGACCTCTCCCTGCTCTCTCACAAGCAAACAATTCATCGTCAACCCAATGCGATTGCGCTCATCGGGCACATAGCACCTCTCCCACAACGGACGGGGCACAACCCCAAACATCGCACCGCCATCCATCCTCACAGACCCAGCGGATAAAATCCACACATCGCAACCACCACTTTGCTTATAATCTACAATCGCCATACTCACACCTCCAACTTTGCACTTCGCACTTACCCAATAGCCCGTAAAGCCCACGAGCTTTAGCCGTGGGATCAAGGGCTTCCTTTCTTACCCCTGATTGATTCTTTCAGGGGGTATATGA
>JAJDYX010000021.1 GCA_022824945.1 Candidatus Latescibacterota bacterium | reverse complement strand
CGATATCCAGTCAGTTCTGCTTCTGTATTGGCAGACCAGGTGATGGTAATCTGACTAATCCCACCCCTTGCCTGCACATTGCGCGGGGCTGCCAATACTGGCGTAGATTCAGTGGCCTGTGCAGAGACAAAGGCAGAGAGTTCACTCTTCACATTGGCAGGACCAACCGCACGCACGCGATACACATAGGGCTGATCTGCTGTGACGGGGGTATCCACATACGTCGTCAATATGGAAGAGAAGACTCGGTCAGGTGTTGCTTGTGTGGGATCTGTATAGCGCAAGATTTCATATCCCGTCAGTTCCGGCTCGGTATTTGCCGCCCAGGTTAAGGTGATTTTCTGCTCGCCACCAGCGGCTTGCACATTGCGCGGGATGGCAAAGCCCTTCGTTGTCACAGATACTGGCTGTGACCGAGGTCCAGCATTGCCTGCCTGGTCCACTGCTCGAATCGCATAGAAATACGTCGTGAGCAATTCGACAGAGGTATCTGCATAGCTCACCTGATCACTCGATACTGTGGTCAGTAGTGCAAAGGATGTATTGTTCCCGCGTGAGCGATAGATCTCAAAGGAGGCCAATCCAGTCAATTCATTGTTATTGGTGTCTCGCGTGGGAGCCGTCCAGCTGAGCATCACGCGCTGGAAATTCGCCTCGTCCAGGCTGACAATGAGATCTGATGGCGCACCTGGCGCACTCTGATCAGTTGCAACCGTCGCAGAGGCATATAGCGACAGTTCGCTTTCTTCGTTGTTGGTGCCAACCGCTTGCACGCGATAGACATAGGTCTGTTCCGCCACCAGCGGTGAGTCAACATAAGTCGTCTGCACAGTCATAAAGGTCGCATCAGCTTCGGTTTGTGCAGGATCTGTATAGCGCATTACGCGATATCCAGTCAGTTCTGCTTCTGTATTGGCAGTCCAGGTGATGGTAATCTGATTAATCCCTCCTCTTGCCTGCACATTGCGCGGCGCTGCCAATACTGGCGCAGATTCAGTGGCCTGAGCAGAGACAGGAGCCGATAGTTCGCTCTTCACATTGGCAGTACCAACCGCACGCACGCGATACACATAGGGCTGATCTGCTGTGACAGGCGTATCTACGTATGTCGTCAATATGGAAGAGAAGACTCGGTCAGGTGTTTCGTGAGTGGGATCTGTATAGCGGAGGATTTCATATCCCGTCAGTTCCGGCTCGGTGTTCGCCGTCCAGGTCAAGGTGATTTTCTGCTCGCCACCAGCGGCTTGCACGTTGCGTGGGATGGCAAAGCCCTTCGTTGTCACAGATACTGGCTGTGAACGGGGTCCAGCGTTACCTGCCTGATCCACTGCTCGGACTGCATAGAAATACGTCGTGAGCAATTCGACAGAGGTATCTACAAAACTCACCTGATCGCTCGATACTGTGGCGATCAGTGCAAAGGATGTATTGTTGTCACGCGACCGGTAAATCTCAAAGGAGGCCAGTCCGGTCAATTCATTGCCATTTCGATCTGTTACAGGTGCTGTCCAGTTCAGCATCACCCGCTGGAAATTCGCCTCGTCCAGGCTGATAATGAGATCTGAAGGTGCGCCAGGCGCACTTTGATCGGCAAGTGCCTGTCCGTCGGTGAAAGTGGAAGGATCACTGTGCAATAGTCCAAGATTGGGATCTTGCACAACGGTTTGAACTTTGTAGAAATACACTTGATCGGTGGTGACAAGCGAATCGACGTAGGTCGTTTGCCCGGTGGTAAAGAGCGTATCGCTTGTTACGGGTGTGAAGGGACCTTGTGTCGATTGTGACCGCAAGACCAGATAGCCCAGCAAATTGGGATCATTCACGGGATTCCAGGAGATGACAATGCGCGCCTGTTCATCTTTTGTTGCGCGCAAGCCAGCAGGTACTGGCACGTTCGCGCCCGGTGCGCTTATGGTCACTAAAGCAAGTGCTGGAGGCCCTATGTTGCCATCTGGATCAACAGCGATGACCACATAGACGTGAAGCACACCAGCTTCGAGTCCATCGGTATCGAGAAAATAAGTCTGGCCGGCTGGCACTGTCCCAAGTTCGACGAAAATATCCTTCAAATCTTCGGATATCTCTCCCAGATTATCGAGGTCAATACCCAGTTCCGTTGCGATTTGGACCAGAGCTGCCTGCGAACCCTGTATCTGGAGTTTGCCCTGCGAGTCTTTGATCCTGAAAATTCTGTACCCGGACAAGCCGGTCAATTCCTGATTGCCCACATCCGTTTCTGGCGCTGACCAGCCCAGTGTCACCTGTTTGCCATTGGCATCGGTGATAGCGACGAGATTTGTCGGCATAGCTGGCGCGCGCGTGTCATCGAGAATTTCTGCGCTCACAAATGCAGACAATTCGCTCGATTGTCCATCTACATCTACGGTGCTGAGTTTATAAAAGTATATTTTCGATACACTAACATCAATTGTTGAATCCACATAAGTCGTCCGTGCTGTCGTCACGTCGGGGACAGATGATTCGCCTCGCAATAGCACGTAGTCTCCCGTAGCCGATGTTGACCGCCATATGCCGTATCCCGCAAGGCTGGTGCTGTTTACCGGATTCCAGTTCAAAGTGATCCGTCCAATACCGCCCTGGGCGCGAATATTGCCCGGCGAATTCAAAGCTACGCTTCCCTCACCCTCATATTGTGCGTCAATTGGATTTACGCGTTCGCGTCCGCATCCCCACATAGCAATTAAAATTATCACAATCCCCAAAAGGCCGGCTTGTAGTCGGCGCGTCCACCAGTGATTCATAATAGTCTCCTCATGGCCCATTATTGATGATTAAAATTTTTTCTTTAACACAATCCCAACAGACTTTTTGCGAATATCACTGTTGAGATCAATTTTGATTCGTCGATCAATTTTGGGCATTTTGTCATCCACGCCGCTGTGCATGAGCAAACGCAAACCACTGATCAACAATATTGCGGAAAATCCGATACTCATCTGGCTCTTGGTATCTCGGTCACTTGTGCGGTTAAAAAGCTGTTCGGCTTCCCGCGCATCGGTTGTCGCCTTATAGGCTTCGTAAATGTCGTTTGCATCGCGCTTATAATCAATGGCGCGCTTGGCCATATAAGCACTGCCACCGAGAAACAAGATACCAAATGTGCGCCGTGCAGTAAAAAAAGATCGCGCTTCGGCAACGGGAGCCAAACACCCCAGAAAAAATGCGGTTGCCAGCACGACGCAACACACTTTATACATCCGCCTGTACATAAGACTTACTCCTCCTCTTAAATATTTCGAGGGTTTAGACGAGAGTACATGATTAAAAGTTTCGGATAACTGACATATTCTATTCAAATCTTCTCTCGGTTCCAGTTTTTTCCCAGGTACGCACCACGCGAACGAGCCTTGTGCCGAGAATTTTATCGTGAAGTGCTCGACTGTCGCGATCCCATAGCATCCACAGACCGCTAAATCCCAGTGTTGCGATAAAAATCAGAGGCTGTAGAACAAATCTGCCCACCGCTTGTGACCAGGTTGGAACACCGCCTCCAACGCGTTCGACTCGAATGCCCAATTCGCGCATTCCAGGGGTAAATCCAGAACGCGCCCACCCCGATAAAGTCATGAAGACTCGGAGAATGAGTAAAACGACCAGGATGATGCCAAAATCGTTCCAGATAAGCATAGCCCTGCTCTGCGCTGCGGGGTCTCCTTCAACCAATCCAACAGCGATGTCCTTCGCACTTCCCATAAAACCCGTGATGTCTGACCAGAGATCATCGGATTGATTGCCGCCACCGCCACCTCGTCCACCGCCGCCTCGTCCACCGCCGCCTCGTCCACCACCGGCACTTGCGGTTGGGGTGCTTGGAAAAAGAACGCTTTTGAGAAGAAAAAAAATTAAAAAGGGAACGAGCACTTGCATGGAGAAATCAATCGCACTCGACGCGATGCGTCTCAAAAACCCGGGTGGCTCAATTAATGTACTTATGCCCGTAGTATTTGAATCAAAGTCCTTTAAGCGCGCTTCAATTTCGTCCCTGACTTGATCGAATCGCTCTGGAAACAGATCTCGGTCCAGATGTGCATAAATATCTTCGAGTTCTGAAAGCGAATAGTTCTGAAGCGATTCGACAAACGCTTCATTTCGGCTCTGCTCCATGCTATTCCTTGCGGTCGGTTAGCGAATACAGCGTTGGGATCAGTACCAGGGTTACCAGTGTTGATACGACCAGGCCGCCTATAACGGTAATGGCCATAGGCGCGCGTATCTCTGCGCCCTGTCCCACAGGGAATATCATACCCACTACAGCCATGACCACGACGAATACCTGTCCAGACAATATGCCATCCAGCACGCCTTCGATGCCTTTGACAAGAGGCTGAAAATTGAAAACGCCCAGTGCCATAGGCAACAAACCGAGCACGGTTGTCGAGGTGGTCATCAAAATGGGACGCAGACGCACTTTGCCCCCTTCTGCTATGGCCTCCATTTTGGGCATGCCTTGATCTCTTCGAAGGGTGTTGATATAATCGATGAGCACGATGGCATTGTTGACGACAATGCCAGCGAGCATAATCAAACCGATGAGCACGACCACACTGATGGTTTGTCCGGTCAGGAGGAGCAAGGCAAAAACACCTACCAGCGCAAAAGGGATGGCAAACATGATCACGAAGGGGTGAACGAGCGATTCAAACTGCGATGCCATTACCAGATAAACGAGAAAGATCGCCAATCCAATCGCCAGTTGCATACTTTCAAACGACCGTTGTTGCTCTTCATTTTGTCCACCCACTTTAATTGCAAAATCGGCGGGCAACTCCATCCGATCGATTTCGCGTTCGAGGTCTGCGACGACAGCACTCAGACTTCGCCCCACCAGGTTGGCTGAAATCAATGCCACGCGCTCCTGATCAATTCTGCGAATTTCAGCAGGTCCCATTTCCACCTGTAAATCGGCGACCACACTCAAAGGAACTGGCGATGGGGCATTGTTGGGGCTGATGATCAATCGCCTCAGATCATCTACTGTGCTTCGATGCTCTTCCTCGGCGCGGACGCGAATATCGACTCGCCGATCTCCTCGGGTAAATTGTGTGGCAACCTCCCCTTGAACCTGATTGCGGATAATCTCGCCAATGGCATTAATCGTCGTGCCCATTTGCGCCACACGCTTGCGGTCAAACCGAATTTGCACTTCGGGTGTACCGCCCTCGCTCGTGGTTTTAACATCTGTCAGTCCCGGAATGGTTTGCATGCGCGCCATCATTTCCCCGGCGATCATCTGTAGAGACTGCAAATTATAACCGGCGACTTCCACTTCGATGGGCGTGCGGGAAGAAAATAGCGATGGGCGAGTAAATTTTGTATCCACGGCGGGAATTTCCAGGATCATCTGGCGCAAGCGATCCATCACGGCAATTTCGCGATCTCGAATAATACCCTCGTGGAGTACGACATTGACTTCGCCTACATTTTCCCTTTCTTCTCCGCCGCTTCCCCCAGATGCCGATTGCGTGCCGACAATGCTGTACACCAGACGCACTTCGGGTTGGCTGCGCACAATTCTCTCAATGGCTTGAATGGATTGCGTTGTCGCGGCAAGGGGCGTACCCAGTGGCATTTCGACTGAAATTGAGAACTCTCCTTGGCTCATTTCGGGAATCAGTTCACTGCCCAGTCTATTGCCAAGTGTCGCCGTGCCGGCCAGGAGGGCTATTGCCAACCCAATTACATACAGGCGATGCCTGAGTGCCCACCTGATAATGTGCGGGTAGATGAGATAAGCGCGTCCAATCACTCTGTCGAAAAGCCAGAATAAGGGTGCCAGACAGGCCAGAATACCGCGCCCGAGCCATCCCGCAATCGTTCCGAGCCATCCCATTATGTGGGCGGGACCTGCTACACCACCCCTGTGTCCACTTTCCTTTTTACGTTGCTCTACGGCGGCAAATTCGCCGATCCATGAAAATTCCAATGAAGCCAGCATGGGTATGACTGTGAGTGCGACAAGGAGGGAAGCGACAAGCGAATAGGTCACGGTGAGTGCCTGATCTCGGAAGAGTTGTCCAGCAATGCCTTCTACAAAGACAATGGGGACAAATACACATATTGTCGTCATTGTAGAAGCCACCACAGCCTGCCCCACCTCAGACCCCCCTTTATTGGTGGCTTCACGCGGACTCAGGCCACTGTCCTGGTAACGCTGTACACTTTCGAGTACGACGATTGAGTTGTCAACCAGCATGCCTATTCCCAGGGCGAGTCCACCTAATGACATGATGTTGAGACTCACATCCGATGCGTACATAAGGAAAAATGTGGCAACAACTGAAATGGGAATAGATACGCTGATGATGCCCGTGCTTTTGGGACTTTGCAAAAATAGATAGAGAACGATGATGGCCAAAAAACCGCCCAAAATAGCGGTATTGAGGACCTCGGAGACCGAGTCTCGAATGAATGTCGATTGATCGGAGACGACCTCCATACGCGAATTACCGAGCAAATCGCCGGATGTTTGGCGGAATTGTGCGACGGCTTCTTTAACGGCTTGTGCAACTGTTACAGTATTGGCATCTCCCTCTTTGTATATGGCGAGTTCGACGCTTTCTTGCCCGTCTATACGCGTGATTACCGTGCGTTCGCGATGTCCTCGGGTCACCAGTCCTACATCGGCTAATGTGATAACAGTGCCCTGCCGCTGGCCTACCACAATATCCTGAATTTCTTCTATTGTTTTAAATTCGTTGAATGTGCGAACCAGGTATTCCGCTTCGCCGTCTTTGAGTTCTCCGCCCGTTAAGTTCACATTTTCCTGGGCTAAGCGATTGACGACCTGAGCGAGTGGAATGCGCAATACAGCCAGTTTGGGTTGGTCGATCTCAACTTGTATTTCTTCTTCCAGACCGCCATTGACGCGCACAGATGCGACGCCTTCGAGGCTTTCCAATTCGGGCTTAATTTCTTCTTCGGCCAGGAGGCGCAGAGAAATCAAACTTTCTTCGCCATAGAGGCCGATACGCATGATTGGGTCGAGCGAAGGATCAAATCTCAGCAGTACGGGTTTTCTCACGTCCTGTGGCAGGCGCACCTGGTCGAGCTTTTCTCGAATATCGAGTGAAGCAAAATCCATGTCCGTGCCCCAGGCGAATTCTACGACCACATCCGATATGCCAGGGCGCGAGGCCGAGGTTACCCGGATAACTCCGTTTACCACACCCACAGACCCCTCAATCGGTTCGGTGATTAAGCGTTCCATCTCTGAGGGTGCTGTACCTTCGTATTCTGTGCGTACCGTCAGGGTGGGATAGGTGATGTCGGGGAGCAGGTTAATCGATAGGCGTTGAAAAGCCACCATGCCGAATAGCACTGCCGCTGCCACAAACATCGTTACTGTTACTCGTCGCCGGGTCGAAAATTCAATGAGTTTCATAGGTTTAATTACCTCGTCCGCCTCGTGCTGGTATCAATCCTTTTTCTCGCATCTCAGTCACAAAAGCGCGGAGTTTGTCCATATTTGTTGCGAGTTCGGGGTCGTCTTTCACGCGCTTTTCGTATTCGGCTTTGACTTCGGGAAAGCGCTCAATCATGCGTTTCATGCGGTCTGTAGGATCACCGCCACCTTGTCCACCGGCAAAACCGCCACCTCGTTGTCCGCCCTGTCCCATTTGCCCGCGTCCCTGCCTGCCTTGTCCATCACCACCTGCAAATCCTCTACCTTGTCCACCCTGTCCGCCTTCCCCCATCTGTCCGCGTCCACCAGCGCGTCCTTCGCCCTGTCCCATTTGCCCACGTCCCTGCCTGCCTTGTCCATCACCACCTGCAAATCCTCTACCTTGTCCGCCTTCCCCCATTTGTCCGCGTCCAGCGCGTCCTTCGCCCTGTCCCATTTGCCCACGTCCTTGCCTGCCCTGTCCACCTTGTCCCATCTGTCCGCGTCCACCAGCGCGTCCTTCGCCCTGTCCCATCTGTCCACGTCCCTGCCTGCCTTGTCCATCTTCCCCCATTTGTCCACGTCCAGCGCGTCCTTCGCCCTGTCCCATCTGTCCGCGTCCCTGCCTGCCCTGTCCGCCTTGTCCCATCTGTCCGCGTCCACCAGCGCGTCCCTGCCCACCGCGTCCGGCAAATGCGGGAGGCGCTGCCTCGCCTACGAGGCGTACGGGGGAACCGGGCCGCAATCCTTCCTGCCCTACGGTAATGACTTGCTCTCCCTGGGAAAGGCCCGAGAGAATCTCTAAACGATCACTGTCTGTAAAGCCGATTTCAATGCGCCTGCGTTGTGCCTGACCGCGCCCGCTTTCGGGATCGGTTTCAAAGGTGAATACCTGGTTGCCTTCTCCTTCGAGTACGAGGGCTTTTTTGGGAATGACCAGGGTGTTTTGTCGGGTTTCCGTGATAATATAAACCGAGGCAAACATTCCCGGGCGCAACAGGGCTGTATCTGTTCGGGGTATTTCAACGGTTACTTTAACCGTGCCGCTTTCGGGATCTACCACCGGGCTGATCATTTTGACTGTGCCCGTAAAGTCTTTTTCAGGTGCGGCTTCAACCGTAATGCGCGCGGTCTGCCCTACGGTGATTTTGCCAAAGTCCTTTTCGGTTACCTGGATGCGTGCAAGCAGGGGATCGAATTTGGCTACAGAGGCGACCACCTGATTATTGGTGACCATGTTGCCGACCTCGATATTTCTCAGTGTCATGATGCCTTCAATCGGAGATCTAATCGTCGTATAACTCAAATCGAGTTTGGCCTGTTCGAGTTGTGCTTTGGATGATTCGAATTGGGTCTTGGCATTTTCATAAGACTGTTTGCTACCCAGGTTGCGCTGAAATAAGGCATCTTCGCGTTCATACCGCTGTTTGGCCTCTTGATGGGCAACTTCTCGCTGTGCGACGCTGATTTGGGCAGCGTCGGCGTCGAGCCGCGCCATGATGGTACCCGCGCGTACGGGGTCGCCTTCTTCTTTTAGTAATGCGATGACCTGCCCGGCTCTGCGCGCTCGAACGTCAACCCATCTTTCGGCTTCGAGTGTCGTGTTTTTGAGAATATATGCAGAAATAACCCCTCGTTGTACAGCCTCAACCTTGACGGGTGCAGCAGCACCACCACCGCGTCCACCGCGTCCACCGCGTCCAGCACGTCCGCCTTGTCCCTCTGCCTGTTGTGCTTCTTCTTCGCCACAGGCAAAAAGCGCGAGAAAAAGCAGCACGAACCATCGGCAATTAGCTATTTTTTTTATCATTCTTCCGTCCTCTCAAATCTTTAAAAGAAAGTAAATAATTACTCACTTATTTTTGCACAAAGTTCTTTTTACTCGGCTTTATTGCCGGGAGTCCTGTTTTTGTGCTGAAGATGCCGCCGAGCCTCTTGTTCGGCCATCATCTCATCAAATTCTTTGCGCTGATCAGGCGTCAAGATTTCCCGAATTTGAGCGCGGGTTGTGTTTCTCACTTTTCCAAATTCTGAGCGATAGGCCGTGTTGATATCGACCATGCATTTGCGCCCTTGTTCGAGGATTGTGTCCAGTTGCGCTTTCTGCTCATCTGACAGGTCGAGCTTTGCTACCATTTCGGACAGGCGCACTCGCCTCTTCCCAGAATCACCAGACGCGAGACTTTCATAGACAGTCCCTATTACTGCGCCGAGCAAGAGACACAAAACGATCAGGCATATAAAGCGGAAACGCGAAATAAACATAATAAAAACCTTCTAACGCGTGTTGTCTGATAAGACGAGGTCGAGCACGCGGTCTTTAGAAAAATCATCTTCGGTCAAACTCACAACTTCTCTAACCTCTCGGTCGAGCGTACCCTGTAAAAAAGCATCCAGCGTGACGGGTTCAACATTTCTGTCCAGGCGCTGGGTCAAAAATGCCAGCGAGCCAATGGAGATCAGCAACATTGCGGCAGTGGCGAATTTTTGAAACCCCCATCGGTTCTTCATTCGCGCCATTTCTTCCCGGACTTTTATATCTACACGCCGCACAAAAAAACGGTCGGGTGCTGGCGGAGACCAGGCCGCAAAAAGTTGTCGGACTCGCACCATCTCCGCCAGTTCACGCCTTAGCCTGTCAGACGTGCGCAACAGTATCTCAACTCTGGTCCGCTCTGCTTCTGTCAGCGCATCGTCGAGATAAGCCGACAACAATTCGCAGTTGATGTCAACAGTGTTGTCTGCGTCCATATTTACGCCTCAATCCAGTTGTCGTATTGTACTTGCAAAATTTCGCGGAGTTTTGTCCGTCCGCGAAACAGGCGAGATTTCACGGTTCCTATCGAGCATTTGAGCAATTCGGCAATTTCTTCGTAGGCCAGGCCTTCAATTTCTCTTAAAACGAAGGTCACGCGATATTCTTCCGATAGATCATTCAGAGCGCATTCGAGAATTTCCTGAAGTTCCCGCCGTTCAACGCGCACATCTGCATTTTGGGGCTGGCCCACCCAGATGCGCGGTGCGTCCCAATTTTCTCGATGTTCATCCAGAGAAACAAAGCTGCGCCGATGTCTGGATTTGAGATGGTCTAAGCAGCAATTGACAGCGATGCGATGCACCCATGTTGAAAATAGCGATTGTCCTCGAAATCGTTTCAGGGCGCGAAATGCTTTGAGAAATGCTTCTTGCGCCAAATCGTCGGCTTCGTCGAGATCGCCAATGAAGCTGTAAACCGTGTTGTACACGCGTTCATGGTGTCGCTGTACCAGTACGGAAAAAGCCTCTGTGTTGCCTTCTAAGACCCGGGCAACGATTTGGATATCTTCAATATGTGAAAAATTGGACGATTTGGAATCGCGCATTGTTCCGACCTCTCGGCGAATCAACGAATCAACGGAGCGGGGTACAACCCAAAGCATGTCGTCTATTCGGGTTCCGCTGTGGCATTGGTGATCCGTCTGATTCCCACACCTCTGACGAGGTCCAGGATCGACATCACATCGCCATAAGGCAATTGGCGGTCTGCCCGCAAAATCAGGCCCCCACTTTCATCGATGTCCGCTGCGTGCTGTTTTAATAATTCCCGCAATGTCGTTTGATCGACGATCTGACCATCCAATGCCATTTGACCATCTGCCGATATGTTGAGAATATAACGCCTTGCGTGCTGCGTTTTTTCCGCGTGTGCCATGGCGGGCAGTTCGACTTTGAGCGCAGATTGATCGACAAATTGCGTGGTTACGAGAAAAAACGTAAGCAATAAAAACAGGACGTCGATCAAAGAGGTCACATTGATGGCCGGGCGGCGTTTGCCGGGCATTTGCAATCGCATTGCTATCCACCTTCGGAGCCTTGAAACCCCCGGAGTTTTTTTAGCAGGGTATTGGCGTATTTCTCAATTTCCAAAATCAGGCTTTCTGCCCGACTGCTGTATAGATTGTAAAATACAAGTGATGGAATTGCAATAAAAAGTCCGGCAGCAGTCGTTAGAATCGCTTCGGAAATGCCCCCTGCCAGGAGATTGGCCTGCCCTACGCCCACTTCTGAAACCTGTTGAAAAACTTTAATCATGCCCAAAACAGTGCCCAAAAGTCCCAAAAGCGGCGAAACTCCCGCTACTGTTTCCAGAACTACCAGTCCTTTCTGCAATACCCCCATCTCCTGACGGCCCTGATCCAGAATACTTTCTCGGATCTCTTCTAAGGACAAATGTCGATTGTCTAATCCCGCGCGCATCACCGCAGAGAAAGGACCTTTGTGTTGCCTGCAGACGTTCAAAGCCAACCCAATGTCTTCGGATCCTTGAATATTGTCGATTACACTGACAATTTCGGGCCGGATGATAGCGCGACGGCGCAGTGCAAACCCGCGCTCAATTGCAATACCCAAAGCCAGTACTGAGCACAAAGTCAGAGGATACATCATGAGACCACCCTGTTCAAATAGTGCCCAGCCCATATTATTATCGCCTTTGTCCTTTTCTGAAAATTATATATTCAAAAGTACCCACAATTTCGAGGTACTCATCCGGGAAATCGGGTGGTAATGGCTTGAAGTCTGCCGAGAGTTCAACAGCCTTCAGGCTCGTATCGCGCAACAAGTCATGGCCCTTATAGTCAATCAGTTCGGGGCCTTCAAGCCGACCATCGCGCCAGATTCTAAATTTTACCCTGGTCATGCCGTCGATCATACCCAGCTCGAATGCACGGGGTGGATAAATATGACGGTCAATATGTCGCTGGAGATATTTCATATAGGGCGCATAGTCCCAGGCATACGTGCTCAGTTGCAAGCCACCGCGTTCAAGTGCACGGGTTTTGCGGTTGTCCATATCTATGCGCACTTGAGGCAGTACCTCCCCGCCCAGCACCGCGCGTTCTCGCTCTTTTTGCGCTTCTTCGGGATTTTTCTGCAACTCATCCTTAAAGCTAAAGGGATTGTCGGTGGTTTCCTGTGTGCGTTCTGCGCCTGGTGTCTCACTGCGCGACTTCCCCTGTGCTGGCGTCGCTATGTTCTTTGCCCGCGATATGCCATCGGAAAATGGCAAGTGGCTTTCGGGCAAGGGGGCCGTTTGTTGATCGCGAGAGATGTTATCGCGCTCTGCGAGCAATGTGGTTTCTTCGGGCGGGGCGTCGTCTCGATTTTGGGGCACATCGACAAATTCAAATGTCAGGGGCGGTGATTCGGGTATTTTTTCTGGTTGCGGCGCAATGATCGCAGCCCGCCACAGCGGGTTCTCTATGAGCAGGAATAGAATGTGCAGCAGAATGGCTGCGGTATAAGCCCAGAGGTATGGATTGTTGAGTCGCGTTGCCATGTGCCCGTTCTACCTTTGTTTATTTTTAATTTGCCTCCGCGACTTCAATTGGTTGCGAATGTATTTTCGCCCAGATACCCTGGAACAAAGACATGCCTCCTACGAAAAAAAAGCCGGAGGCAAACAAAATCAGGAATGGCACGGGGAAATACAGCCCTTTCGCAATCGAATATGTCATGGCGACCAGCAGATAAAGACCGAGTCCAATTTCCAAAAATGCAGTTATATTTTTTTTCAGGGCGTAATTTTTGCGATACCAATTTCCATTCCTGCCGATAACGCGATATTTAGGGGTGCGGTTAAATGCGGTCTCGTGCCCTCGCAGAGCCTGAATTACTCCGCGTGCGTTGTTCAATGAAATTCCCATGCCCAGAGCGAGTACGAATGGCAAATACAGGATGCGCGATTTCCAATCCGCATAAATTTCTCGTTGCGAGTGGATGTAGTATCTCGAGATTACGCCCGTCGCGCCTACAAATAGGGGAAAATCAATTATTACCACCCTGAGCCATCCCAGGTCTTCCCGCAGAACGATTGCGGGAAAAATGAGAATGGCTATCATTGCCATCAAACAATATGCGAAATTGGTTACCAGATGAAAAGCGGCTTCGCCCTTCACGCGCCAGGAGAGATGACTTTTCAACAGGGTCTTTAGTGTTTTTTTTGCGGTTTGAACAGAGCCTTTTGCCCACCGAAATTGCTGTGACTTCCAGGCATTTACTTCTACGGGGATTTCCGCCGGTGTTACAGTATCCGCGAGATAGACAAATCTCCAGCCGGCCAATTGCGCGCGATAGCTCAAATCGAGGTCTTCGGTCAAGGTGTCGTGTTGCCAACCGCCGGCTTCATCGATACAAGCTCGGCGCCAGACGCCCGCTGTGCCGTTAAAATTGAAGAACAAACCCGATCGGCTCCGCGCACCGTGTTCCATAACAAAATGGCCGTCGAGATAAATGGCCTGTACGCGTGTCAAAATGGAGTAGTCCCGATTCAGATGCCCCCAGCGCGTCTGAACCATGCCGACCTGCGGTTCGACGAAGTGCGGGATGGTTTTGTTCAAAAAGTCTGGTGGCGGGAGAAAATCGGCGTCAAATATTGCGATCAATTCACCCCGTGCAACCCGCAATCCCTCTGCGAGAGCACCGGCTTTATACCCGGTGCGCGTTTCGCGGTGTATCAGCGCGATATCCAGTCCCGAACGCCGCAGTTCATCTACGCACCGCCTGGCAATGGCAGTTGTTTCATCGGTCGAGTCGTCCAGGACCTGAATTTCGAGGCGGTCGGTTGGATAATCCATTTTGGCGACCGCGCGAATCAGTCGTTCGACCACGTAGCGTTCATTGAATACGGGCAATTGCACTGTCACAACGGGTAATTCATCAAAGTTGCCGCGGGGAATGGGTTGTTTGCGACGGTGCTTGTAATAGAGGTGTACCATCAAGTGTCGATGCAGGCTTACGAGCATCAGCAATGCAAACACCAGGCTGTAAGTGGCCAGCAAAACGGATTGCCACCAGGCCATACAGATCTCCAAAATGAAAGTCAAAACAGATGTATCATCAGCACAGTGCAGCAAAATATAGGGTTTGGATACGTTCCGTCAAAGTATTTTGTGCCAATGTCTCCGTGTTGTATAAAATATCGGGCAACCCTCAGGTCGCTTTGCCGATTACTTGACATAGACCGTTTGAGATAACTATATTGAATTGCGATAAAATCAGGTGCAATAAGCAGCGTTAAACTACGACTCCGATTGGATGGTCGGACTTAAAATAAAGGGTTAAAACCGTGTACCAGGAATATTGGAATCTGACAGAATTGCCGTTTGAAAGTGTGCCGGATCCGCGTTTTTTTTATTCTTCGGCAGATCACCAGAGAGCACTGTTGCAAATGTTTTACGCGATTAATACGCGCATGGGGGCTGCTGTGCTCACGGGCGACACGGGTTGTGGCAAAACCGTTGTGAGTCGCATGCTCATCCATGAACTGTCATCTGACAGGTATAAAATCGCGCTTATGAATAGACCCGGTCTTTCGCCAGAAGACTTTCTACGGGATATGCTCGGGCAATTGGGCGTTGAGGACCAATCGAACGGAAAATTGCAACGCGCACTTGAGGTTCAGGCTGTCAAGAGTGCCAATGCGGGCAAATATACGGTCGTCATTGTCGATGATGCCGATGCTCTGGAGGATGAGAATACAGAGGAGTTACAATCCCTGTTCAGCTTTCAACGCAATGGGCGTTTTTTTCTTACTCTTCTCCTCATTGGACAGGCAGGTCTCAATGACCGGGTCGCGGGCGTTGAGGCATTGGGACAACAGGTCGCGCGCCAATATCACCTCGCGCCGTTTAAGCGCGAAGAAACCCTATCTTATGTGCAAACGCGCCTGGAAAAAGCGGGGGCCGATCGGTCCTTGTTCGACGAGGACGCGTTCGACGCACTCTATCGAGCGTCCAATGGTGTTCCACGAGATATAAACAGTATTTGCGATGTTGCCCTGTTGCTCGGTTTTGATGCTCAGGTCAAGACCGTCGGAGAGGAACAGATAGAGAAAGCTGTTTATGCGGTTAAAAATTTGTAATAATAACGGAGGCTATGATGACACCGGAAGAGAAGTTTCGGTTTGATTTGCAGGGATTTTTGGTTGTTAAAGATGTGTTGAGCGCAGATGAAGTGGATGCGCTGAATAAGTTAGCCGATGAGGTATGGGCCGCTCCTGCCGACGAAAACGATGGGCACCGCCGCACGAGCCGCGTTTCAATGTGGGGTCCAGAAACGCAGGCGTTGTTCGATCATCCCAATGCGTTGCCGTATATGATCGAGTTGTTGGGGCCGACGTTTCGCGTGGATCACGATTATTGCATTTTTATGAGGAAGGGCGCGAGGCGCGGGCGATTGCACGGTGGGCCATCATTGCAGGCGGGTGTGCCGGGCGATCATTGGTACAAATACCACGATGGCGTGATGCGCAATGGGTTGACGGTGTTTACGTATAATCTCGCGCCCGCGCGCAAAGGGGATGGCGGCTTTGCATGTGTTCCCGGGTCGCATAAGAGCAATTTTGTCAATATTCCCAGCGATGTGCGCAATTTTGAGCGACCGGCGCACTATGTGCATCAGCCCGAAGCGGAAGCCGGGGATATGATCATTTTTACAGAGGCACTGGTGCATGGAACGATGCCCTGGGAAGGCGAGCACGAGCGCCGCGCATTGCTGTATAAGTTCAGTCCGGGACATTCGGCGTGGTCGCAGAATTATTACAATCCCGACGATTATCCCAATGTGACAGATCAGCAGCGACGAATTATGGAGCCGCCATCAATTGGCGGGCGGGAAAAAGTCGTGATGTGATCGGAAAGGACATATTATGGGGCTTACAGAAAAGGAAGTTCTACAGTTCAAAGAGTTGGGTTATGTCGTTAAGGAATCCATCTATTCTGCGGACGATTTGCAACTTCTGAAGGATGGGTTGACGGGCGCGGTTCAGGAGAAGTGTGATGCGTTGATTGCCGAGGGTGAGTTGGATCGCGATTTTGCCGAGGAGCCGTTTGAGACGCGGCTGACCAGGCTCCACCGATACAATCCGGAGGCCGCGCACAAGGTGTTGATGTCGATCTGGTCGGGCAGGTTTCACGGGCCGGGGATTTTGAAGGCGTTGCGACATCGTCCTTTGATTGCGTGTATTGAGGATATTATTGGTCCCGATATTATGGGTACGTCGATTTATCGCATACGCCCCAAGGTGCCGGGCTATTCGCGGGGGGAAGTGCCGTGGCATCAGGATGCGGGCTATTCAATGGCGCATTGTTATGAGTATTTGATGGTGACGTGCTGGGTACCGCTGGTGGATGCGACGCTGGATAATGGGTGTTTGTGGGTGATTCCAAAGGTGCAGGATAAGGGGATTATCCGACATTATACAGGGGGTCATGCGGGCTTTTTGGAAATTGCACCTGAAAATGTTCCCGAGGGCGCGATACCAGTGGAGATGTCGGCGGGGTCGGTTTTGTTTTTGACGAATCTGACGCCGCATGCTTCGTTTAAAAATAAGACGGATATTGTGCGGTGGAGTATGGATTTGCGATATCAGGATTTTAGCGTGCCGAGCAATGTTGGGGAAGTGCCCGAAGATTATACGCCAGAGCGCGAGCCAGTGACGATGGCGTGCCATCCGGGTGAGGCGTATTTCGTGATTCAGGATACGCAAAATCCCGAGCGAGAGATGCGAGATCCCGGGGAATTTGCTGCGTTGCGGAGAGCATGGGATAGAAAGAGGGTTCACGCCCCCGGGCGCGGTTGGACGCCGCTGGATGAACGCCATTGAAGATGGAGGAATGTATGGGTGTAGTAACGTATCGGGTTGAGAAATTGCACGGCAGGCCAATTGTCGATGGAAGTGATGTGCGGCGGCTCAGGATTGGGGCGGATCCCAATCGCTCGCGATTGCGCGGCGATGCGATGTTTCCCACGGTGGTTCGGATACCCGACTGGGTGCCCGCGGAAGATCGCGCACATCCGAGTGCGAATTATTATCTCTATTGTGCGTCGCATCACGGGACGAGTATTCACATGGCGTGGGCAGATCGGGTGGATTCGGGGGATTGGACGCTTTTTAATGCTGGCCGGTTGGATGATCCGCGTTTTCCAGGGCGCGGGGTGTTTGATTTGCGGCTGGGCAATTCGACTGATACGATTGATGTGGTGGATGGGATTGTGTTGAAAGGACATGTGTCGTCTCCCGAGGTGATTGTAGATGAGGATAATCGGCATTTTATTATGGTGGTTCACGGGAGCAGCAATGATGGCCAGCGTTCATTTGTGGCGACGTCGAAGTCCGGGTTGAATTTTAACCGTCCCGAGGTGGGGGGTGAAGAAGGCCATGGATTGAAGCGGTTGAAATTTGCGGATCGAAATTATTTGCGCGTGTTTACATATCATGGGGATTGGTACGGTTTTGCACAGCGCGGATTTTTTTTAGAGCCAGCTAATCCCGAGTTTCTGTGGGATGTGCCAGCGGGTTGGAATTCGAGCGATCCCCTGTGGGTGTCTGCTGAATCGTCGCCTATTGAGGATGATCTCGTCGCCGATGGGCTGGCGGGCGATCATCTTCCCAATGGGGGCTTGGGGTTGCGCCACGGATGTGTGCGGGTGATGGAAGATGGCGAGACGCTGGAGGTGTTTTACAGCCGGAAATGGGAGGAGCCAGAATATATTATGCGTTCGACTGTGGATTTGAGTGCGGGAGATTGGCAGGCGTGGCAGACGAGTTATCCCCCCGAAGATATGATCCGCGCCGAGGAGGATTGGGAGGGCGATGTGGTACACGATTCTTATGCGTTCAAAGAAGATGGTCAGTTGTATTTGTTTTATACCTGCTGGGAAGAGGATGCTATTGCCGTGGCGAAGCTACATTGTGAATGAAAAGGAGATTGCTTTTGAAGCAACGTAGGAATCGTTACAGCAGTACAATTGCCCCCAGTGGTTTCGATTGGGATCTGGGCACGCTGGGGGTTTTGGTGTTTTATGTGGGTTGCGCATTCGCGTTGATAAATAAGGAGAAAGAATATGGTACCCTCACCTACTGCATGGGATGATTACCGTTTTGATCTTCAGGGGTATCTCGTTTTGGAGGATGTTGTTTCTCCAGAGCTGATTGCGGAGATTAACGAGATGGTCGATGAGTGGGTTGCTTTACAAGAGGCCGGACACAAGTGGATCGGTCATGTTCGCTGTAGCGATCCCGAACCCGTAAAGGGTCCCGATATTAAGTTTGCGAATATTATTGAGGGTGGACCAGCTTTTGAGGCGTTGATCGATAATCCCAACTGGCTTGAGTACGTGAAGCGCTATGTCGATAATGATGGATTATACATCTGGGCGAACCATCTGTCTGTGAGTCGGAAAGGCAGTTATGTGCCTGTTCATTCTGGCGGGCACAACAGGGGGTATCGCACGAGCTTTCGATATCATAACGATAATTTCTATTGTGGCAATTTCAATGTTCTGCTCGCGCTGAACGATATTGGTCCAGGGGATGGCGGTACTATGATTGTGCCTGGGTCGCATAAATGTAATGTGGTTAATCCTCTGGTTTTTGAGCATGAGAATGGGCGACATAAGACTGCGGTTGAGGAGACGAAACTGAGGCCCTATTTAAAGGAGATGCATCTCAATGCAGGCGACGCTGTTATTTTTACGGATGCCTGTACACATGGTGCCAGTGTGCGGACCAATGACGGCGAGCGCAGGATACTGATCTATCGATATACTGCATTTTGGATGAAAAATGCTACCGGTTTTGAGCCGTCAGAAGAATTGCTCGCCAGGCTCACGCCTGAGCGCAGAAAAATTATCCGTCCCATTGTGCCGATAAAACCACCTGCTCAATCTGTGACTGCATGATTTTTTAGAGGATATGACTATGACACCTATGCCTGATAAATGGGATGACTATTGTTTTGATCTTGAGGGTTTCCTCATTCTGGAGAATGTTGTTTCTCCAGAACTCATTGGTGAGATTAATGAGAAGGTCGATGAATGGCTTGCGTTAAGTGATGCGGGAGAGGAATGGCTGGGCAATGTTCATGTTGTGAAGAATGAAAGTACCAGTAGTCACAGTGTGAGTTTTAGAAATGTTATAGAAGGTGGTTCGTGTTTTGAGGCGTTGATCGATAATCCCAACTGGATCGAATTTGTCAGGCGTTATGTCGATAATCACGGTTTGCATATCTGGATGAATTTTCTTCCGATTATCCATCAGGGGAACCATGTGAGGTTACATTCGGGTGGTCACAATAAGATGTATCGCACGAGCTTTTGGTATCATGACGACAGGTTTTATTGTGGCAATTTGAATATTTTTCTCGCGCTGAACGATATTGGTCCTGGTGATGGTGGGACACTGGTCGTTCCCGGGTCCCATAAGTCCAATCTTTCAAATCCGCTGGTACACCAGAAGGGGCAGGGCAGGAAGAATTATGTTCTCGAGCCTGGTGATATGGCACCGTATCTCAAGGAGGTGCATCTCAAGGCGGGAGATGCGGTTCTGTTTACGGATGCGCTTATTCACGGTGCCAGCGTGCGGACCAATGAAGGGGAGCGCCGCGCATTGATTTATCGTTATTCGTCTTTTTGGACTCGAGATCGTTTCGGGTATGAGTACTCCGATGAGTTGGTGGCGAGATTGACGCCTGCACGCAGAAAGATTATTCGGCCTATTGAGCCATCAAAGCCACCGGTTGTGCAATATGAGTGAAAAGAAAATTAAAAATACCCGGGTTCGGATCGCTGTGTATGAGGGCGAAGGTGCTGGTCCAAGTTGCGCGGAACTTCTCGAAGTTCTCGGCAGGGTAAAGGAAAAGCCGGATTTCGAGATCGTCAGGATGGACGCTCTGGCAATTCGTGGGGGTAAGCTCTCGGAGGTGGATGTGCTTATCCAACCCGGTGGAAGCGGAGGAAAGCAGGGACGTGCCCTGGAGTTAAAGGGAAGAGATGTGGTGCGGGAATTTGTAAAAGAGGGAGGCGGTTTTATTGGGATCTGTGCCGGAGCCTATCTTGCGACCAATGACTACCCGTGGTCTCTCGACTTGATAGATGCAAAGGTGATAGACCGAGAACACTGGGCGCGGGGCACTGGCATTGTGAAGATTGAACTGTCTTCGGCTGCCCAGGCGTTTTTTGGGGTTGAGGAGAAAACCCTTCAGATTTTTTATGGCCAGGGACCGCTGCTGGGGCGCCGTGAATCGGATGATCCACTTGTTCCCGATTACGAAAGTCTCGCTCTATACCGCACTGAGATCGCAAAAAAAGGTGCGCCTGAAGGCGTTATGCCAGGCACTTCAGCCATTGTTCGCACGCAGTTTGAAAAAGGCCGTGTGTTTTGTTTTAGTGCACATCCCGAGAAGACAGACGGACTGGGTTATCTGGTGGAAAAGGCTGTGAGATGGGCGGCTGGCCCAGTTTGATCAAAGAGATTAAGGAGCCTTATGTGAAAAAGCCCAATATTTTAATTGTTATGACTGATCATCAGCGCGCCGACACGGTGCTGCCGGATAATCCCTGTATCATGCCAAATGTGAAGAAGTTGGCGACGGAGGGGATCTCTTTTACCGAGGTCTATCCGCCGATGGCTCATTGCAGCCCTGCCAGAGCCAGCTTTATGACGGGACTGTATCCCACGCGTACAGGTGTCTGGAACAATGTGAGCAACGAGTACGCGATTAATCACGGTATGTATCAGGGTGTGAAAACGTGGAGCCAGGATTTGCGCGAGGCAGGTTACGAACTTGCTTACTGTGGTGACTACTCCCAACGCTGAAGCAGTTGGGCTTCTTGGTGGTTATTCCACCTGACGTTGTAGCCCCAACGTCAATATGTTTATGGCAGCGTTGTGGTCTCTGTCGAGAGACACCCCACACGCACATTCATGCCATCGTTGGGAGAGTGGCTTTTTCTCTACA
>JAJDYX010000029.1 GCA_022824945.1 Candidatus Latescibacterota bacterium | reverse complement strand
GTCGGCGAGCCATTCAGTGGCGTACGCGCCGAATTCCGAAATGAAGCGGGCGTTGATGTACGAGTTGATCGCATTGAAGAAAAAGCCGGACGCGACCAGCAGCAGGGGCGTCTTCCGGCCGCGTGCCCGGACGCGAAACGGGTAGACGAACGTCCGGTTCAGATAGTGGCCCTGCCACATGACCAGGAACAGCAGCGGCACGACCTGGAACGCGCCCTCGCCGTTGAGATAGACGACGAGGAAGAGCGCAGGCGCCGGCAGCTCCATGATGATCCATGCGAGCTTGGCGGAAACGTGTGGCCCCCAGCCCGCACCCGCGTAGTGGCGCCCGTAGGGCGCGGCCCTGCGGAGCAGGTACAGGAACGTCACGGCCGCCATCGCGAGGACAGCCCAAATCAGCATCCCGTGCAGACGCTCTTCGACCATTTCACGCCCCTTCACCCAGCATGCCGTGTTCGTCGAACCAGCGGTACGTGTCCCTGACCGATTCTGCGAGCGAGCGCGGGTGGAACCCGAGTTCCGCCTGCGCCTTGGCACTGGATATCCGCCGATTGCCATGGGCCATGACGCGGACGGACACCGGCGTGTAGAGCGGACGGCGTCCGCGACACCGATCCAGGACGACCTGGCAGGGTGCCCATAACCGGGCGGCGAACACCGGGAACTGGAGACGGGGCGCGGCCACACCGGTCGCCTGCTGGGAAAGCTCCGCCAGTTCGCGCACGGTGTGCCAGTGACCTGAGACGAGGTAGTTCTCGCCACATCTCGCCTGTGTCTCGGCGGCCATCGTGGCAGACACGACGTCGCGCACGTCAACCCAGTCGTAACCGCCCGCGATCAGCGCGGGAATTCGCCTGCGGTAGAGATCGAGAAAGACTTGCCCCATAGGCGATGGCGCGCCGTCATAGGGGCCGATCACGCTGGTCGGATTTAGGATCACGGCGTCCAGGCCGCGGTCGATGCCGCGACGGATTTCCACTTCACCGGCGGCTTTCGAACGGTCGTACGGACCGTGGTGCGGGCCATCCGCAGGACCGCGGCTTTCATCGAGAACTTCGTCCAAGGGGTGTTGGTCGTAGGCGTGGATCGAGGAAACGTGAACCAGGCGCCGTACACCGCAGGCAAGGGCCGCCTCCACGACGTTGCGTGTGCCCACGACATTCGTGCGATGGAACTCCTGCGGCCTGACGGCATCGATCGAGACCAGCGCGGCCAGATGAAACACGGCCTCTGCGCCCTTGAAGGCGGCGATCAGCGATTCCTTGTCCTGGATGTCGCCATTGACCCAGGCGATATCCAGGTCCGCCGCCGTGCCTCGACGCTCCCGGTAGATCGCGCGAATCTGACCGGGCCCGTACCGATCGGCCAGGGCTCGCGCGAGGACCCCGCCGATCTGCCCGCTTGCCCCCGTGATCACCCGTATGGTGCGAGGTCGTCCGCCGCCAAGTGACTTCATCGCTAAAGGCTCAATCCGCGAATCGTAGACCAGACCGGGTGCTGGAGGAGCGGGCGTAGCGAACTTAGACTTGAATTTCATGCCGCTGCTCAGCGAGCCTGAACTTAAGTTTGTTGCTGGGGGACTGTGAGGGCAACGGATCCATCGGCAACCGCTTGTAGGGTCGGGCCAACTCGATCTTGAAGTGATGCGTGAGCATCAGTAGGTTGATCGCCATGTGCATGTTGGCCCAGTGGCTCCCGAGACATGAGTGCGTGCCCAGCCCGTAGGGCGCGTAGCCTCTGCTCTTGTGCTCGTCTCGCGAGGGCACGTAGCGGTCAATGTCGAACGTCCACGGATCGGGAAACGCCTCTTCTGAGTAGTGCGTGGCCGTCTGCGCAATCAGAAGTTGCGCCCCGACCGGTAATTCGTAACCCTCCACCACGCAGGTATTCATCACTGTGCGCATCGACATGGCCACGATCGGCGACATCCGCAGAGCCTCCATCAGCACTCGGCGGGTCACGTCGATCCGGTCTGGACTGAAGTCATCCTCGCCGGGATCGCCCTCGGCCCACAACGCATCCGCTTCGGCCGTGACTCGCTCGTACAACTCGGGATTTTGCAGCAACCAGTAAAGGGCGAAGCCAACCTGATCGCCCATGTACATGGCGGTCATCAAGATCGCCCCTAGCGGCAGCGCCAGGTCCGATTCGGGCAGGAATTGGGGATCAGACGCGTGCAGGGCCAGATACGCGTCCACCACGTCCTCAGGCATCCCGGCCCGCTGCGCGGCCGTATGTGTCCTTTGCATGCGGTCCACGATCCGGTGCGTGGCCTTCGCCAGTCGGCGCATTGACGGGGTCTTGAGCATGAAACGCGGCATGATCTTGGCGATGCCTACATTGAGCACTCGTGTCTTGTATTCGAGTGCGCTGACGATCTCGGCTTGGGTTTCAATGCTGGCCAAGAGCGGCGATGACTGCGCGTTCAGAAATGGTCGCAGCATCACCTGCGCCGGCATCGTGGCGCCGACGTCCCAACTTGCCATGTGCGCGCGGGCCAGGTCATAGACCTCGTCCAGACGCCTGGTCAAAGTCTTGCGAGAGTAGATGGAATGCAACGACTTGCGAAAGCGAAAGTGATCGGCACCGTCAGTCGAGTGCATTGAGCGCGACACGCCATACGCCTTATCGACGCCCTCGAAGTACTCCTTTGACCGCAAGAACACCCGTCCCATACGTTGGGCCCATTCATTCGTCTTCAATCCTGCCAGGACAATCATGTTCTGGCGGAACGGGAGCCGAAGCTCGAACACTGGACCGTACTTTTCGGCCAAAATCGCGAACGCTGCCGGCAGCCTGCCCTCTCGCAGCTCGCGATTGAAGACCAGATCACGCAGGGACACGGCTGGAATCGCCTTGGTCAGCGAGGGCCGGCGGAGCGAGGGCGCGAGGATGCTCTGGCTCACCGATGCTGCAATCGCTCGGCCAATCAGGTCCATCTGGCAGATAGACTTGATGCGCTCTTCTGTCTCTTCATCAAGTTGGAATATGAAGCGAAAAACATCGCACGTATTGACGAGGCATATAATGACGATATCTCTCGGATCGGGAATCTCGTCGGTGAAGATGGCCTTGTTGATACGCGTTTTGATGAACTGACCTGCCGTGCCTTCTTCGGAATTACCGTGCAGGTCCGCATGCCAGTGAGTAGGAGCCAGTGTCCAGAAATCGCCGTGGTGGTGTTCCAGGATTTTCAGGTCAACGAGGCGGTCCAGAGTCAAATCAATGATTGAATCCGCACGGGGGGCGAGCCGTTCAATCCAGTACTGCGCGTTGTGTTGAACAGACTCGCTTGCAATTTCTTTCAGAATGGGGTCCAGGGCGGGGTCGCCCGTTTCTGTCTGATCTACGAGGAATAGTGATTCCAGGTCCGTGTCGATTCGCGACAGGAAGGAGAGTTCCGCGAGTGCAGCACCGACGGCAGCGCAGTGCAAATCCCAGCCGGGTACCTGGTGAAAGTAGCCGTTCTCCTCGTTGAGGAGCATCAGGATGAGCTCTTCGGGCAAAGTTAGTGGTTGGGTCGTCAAACATTGGGTAGTATCAGCCATTAGCCTTGACCTCCTTGCATCTGAATTCGCGACGCGGCACGGCCGCCAGAACTGCCGCGCGAAGCAATCAGACGCAGATGGATGGTGGAAAGAGCGGGAACGATCATCATAAGTATGGTCGTGGTGATGAGAATGCCGAAACCGAGGGACGCGGCAAAGGGGACCAGAAACTGCGCCTGAATAGCGCGTTCGAGAATGAGGGGTGTAAAGCCCAGGAATGTCGTCAGAGACGTGAGCAGGATTGGACGAAAGCGCCCTTTTGCGCCCTCGATAATCGCGGTTTGCTCCGGGATGCCCTCCTCGAGTTCCTGATCGATAAAGTCGATCATGACCAGGGAATCGTTCACAACGACGCCGCTGAGACCGAAAAAGCCCATGAGGGACTGCGCGCTCACCGCGATTCCCAGAATCCAGTGACCGAGGATCACGCCGATGAATCCGAACGGGATGACGGCCATGACGATGAACGGTTTGGTATAGGAACGGAGGGGGATGGCGAGCAGCGCGAAGATCATGAGCATGGCAATCACAAATCCACGATAGAGCGAGTCCAGAGACTCGACCTGCTGTTGTTGTTCGCCTCCAAGCATGTAAGTCAGGTCCGGGTTCGCGACGATGAGGTCCGCGAGGATTGAATTGACGAGGATGGCATTGGCTTCTCCGCCGGAAATCACCGCAGGATCCACATCCGCAGTGACCGTGATGACACGCTGGCCGTCTCTTCGCAGAATAGCGGGGGGCGACGTGCCCGAGTTCAGCGAGGCCACGCTGGTCAGGGGGACCTCTGCGCCACCCGGCGTACGGAGCAGGTACCCTTCGACATCGGTGATGGATTCCCGTTCATCGGAGGGCAGACGCACATAGACCCGGATCTCCTCCCGACCGCGCTGCACCCGGATGGCTTCCGCGCCAAAGAATGCGGCTCGCGCCTGCCCGGCCAGGTCGTCGAGTGTGAGACCGAGGGTTCGCGCTTCTGGCCGCAACCCGAGTTGAACTTCCGGGATGCCCGGGGTGTGATCCGAGCGTATGTCGAAGACGCCTCCCACGCCACGGAGACCATCGACCACAGAATTTGCAATCTGGGCGAGGCGATCCGGATCCGGATGCGACAGCACGGTCTCGACGGGATTGCCGAAGTCGATGATCTCGCCGCTGAAGATGATTCCGCGCACATAGGGCAGGACTCCCACCTCCTCGCGCCATGCCTGCACGAACTCTACGGTGGAGATCTGTCGGTGCTGCGCGCCCAGGAGTTTGAACTCGACGGTGGCGATGTTGGCTTCCGGATTCAGGGTTGCCGCAGGGTTCAGTCCTCCACCCTGAATTCGCGGCCGTTGACCGACAATCATCATTACACCGGACAGCAGCGGAGGCGCATCTGTAGGCCGATCACGCTCGAGTCGTTCGATGACCCGATGACCGGCCTCCTCCAGTTCCTGCGCCACTTCGTACGTCCGTTGCGCAGTCGTCCCATCGGGCATTTCCAGAGTGGCTGTTGCAAAATTCCCCTCAACCACACCGGCGAACGAAGTCGGGACGATACCCGCCGATAGCAGAGAGATGCTCAGCACGAGCAGTCCTACAGCCCCCGCCATTGTTACCAGGGGCTGATCCGTCGCGAACCGCAGCCCGCGATCCAGCGGACCCTGTACGAACCTGTTCAGCAGCACATCTACACGATTCTGGATCCGTGCGAAGAACCGATCAAAAGCTCTTGTCGGCACCCATTCCGGGCCGGGCATATGGGACAGGTGATTGGGCAGTACCAGCAGCGATTCTACCAGAGAAATCAGTAGCATGGCGATGACGATAACGGGCAGCGCTGACCATACTTCTCCAACGCCTCCGGGGATAAAGAGCAGCGGCATGAACGCCGCCACAGAAGTGAGGACTGCGAATGTCAACGGCACTTTTATCCGACGTACGCCGCGGATCGCCGCCACCACCCCGGGTGTTCCCCGCATGCGTTCGTAGTGGATGTACTCGGCTACGACTATGGCATCATCAACGACGATGCCAATGGCGAGGACAAACGAGAACAGCGAGATGGTGTTGATCGCGAAGTCGAGTGCAAGCATCACAGCCAGAGCGCCGATGCCCGAAACGGCGAGACCGACCGCGACCCACAGGGCAAGCCGGATCTGGAGAAACAGGCTCAGGGAGAGCAAGACCAGCAATAGGCCCAGAATACCGTTCTTGAGGAGAAGATCGGCGCGTTCCTCGTAGTCCTGGGACTCGTCATTCCACATGGTGACGCCCACCCCGTCGGGCAGGGATGGGATCACTTCGTTTGCCAGGTGCTCTCGGACGCTCGTGGCGACATCCATCACTTGTTCACCATCGGCCCGGAAGACCTCGACGAATACAGCAGGATGGTTCTGATGCCGGATAATCAGGTCGGTTTCCTGAAAACCGTCGCGAACCTCGGCGATATCGCCAAGGCGCAATACTGTGCCGTCGCTGCCGCTGAGAAGGACGATCTCTTCGAAATCCTGTTGGTCGTAGTTCTGCCCGAGAGTCCGGACCCGCACCTGGGATTCCCGGGTATCGATACTACCGGCAGACAAGTCTAGGGAACTGCGACGAATCGTGTTGGCGATGCCAGTGAGTGTAAGTCCAAGTGCTCTTAGCCGATGAAGCGGTACCTCGATAGAGATCTCGTATTTCCGAATACCACTGACCTCGACCTGGGACACGGAGGGAAGCGTCGTGAGTTCATCCTCGATCTGGTACGCCAATTCCTTCAGCGAGCGCTCGGGTACATCGCCATAAACAATGAGCCGCATCATGCTCTGGCGGTTGGTCATTTCCCTGAATTGGGGACGTTCGGCACTGGCGGGGAAAGACTGTATGCGATTGACAGCAGACTCGATATCGTCCAACGCCTGAGACATGTCTGTACCGGAATCCATTTGAATCCGGACGGATGCTATACCCGGGGCCGCTACGGACTTGACCGCTTTTACATCATCCAAGCCGCTGACCTGGTCCTCAATTTTGACGACGATGGACTCCTCCACCTCCTCAGGTGTGGCACCGGGATAGACCATCAAGACTTCAATATGGTAGAAAGGGACCGTGGGCCACGCTTCCCGCTCGAGACCGGTCAGCGACACCAGTCCGGCGGCGATGATCGCCCACATCAATAGATTGGCGGCTACACTGTTGCTCGCCATGTAAGCTATCGGTCCAGGGCGTTCCCGTGCGGAACCATCTTCTCGGTTCATGGATCACCTCCGATCCGCACCGCCATGCCTTCGGTTGCGACTTGAATCCCGCCTATGACGACCGCCTGCTCGGCTTTCAGAGTGCCGGTTACGAACACCTGATCATCGGAACGCTGAAGGACGCGCACCGGGACGATGGTCAATCGCGTGTCATCGCGCACTGCCCAAATCTCGTTGCCCGACCTGAGTGCTGACCGCCGCAGGATGAAGTACCGATCTGGGGTGATTCCCTCAATTTGCACTTCCACAAACTTGCCCACGAGAAGGGGCGGGCCAGGATCCACGCCTGCCGCCTCGACTCGGGTGCCGCTCGCAAAGGGATTCGGAACGCGCACGATGACGTCAATAGTCCGCGTCTGTTCGTCCAGGGATGCTTCTGCTCGATCTACATAGCCCTCCCAGGCGTAGCTTCCATCGCCGTATTCAGCGATGACACGGGCCCTGACCTGCCTATCTCCGTCGCCCGCTTTTAGCTCCCAGAGGCCTGGGATGAGAACCGCGTTGGCATCGGAGAGGGGAACCACCACCTCTACTGCATCGGTCGCGTAAAGTCGTCCCACACTCTGCCCAGCCACCACGAACTGCCCCATATCTATTGATTCTGCCTGCACGACGCCTCTGAAGGGTGCATGGACTTTTGTGCGTGCCAAGGCCAACTCGGCATCGGCGAGCACCGCACTATCTCTGGCCACCGCGGCTCGAGCTGCCTCGATCTGAGGCTCCCACAGCGCAAGGGGATTGGCTTCGGCTATATCCGTTTGCTCACGTCTGAATTGCGCGTACTCAGCGCGTGCTATCTGGGCTTCTTCACGCGCCCGGAGGAGTGCGACATGCTGCGCGGCCACATTGGCACGCGCTTGCTGTACTCTGTTGCGGTAGTCGGCGTCATCAATGCGGAAGAGAACCTGCCCTTTTCGGACTCGTCCGCCACTCTGAAAGGCCGGATCTACCCAAATAACCTTGCCATTGATTTCGGCAGCGACATCTATCTTTGCAACAGGTCGAACTGTCCCTGCACCGTACACGGGAATTGCACCGGTGCCGACCACTGCGGGAGCCGTGACCGCGAAAGGTATCTGAGGACTAAGAGGCTGGATTTCCGGCTCGGGCTTAAGCCAGACCATAAAGTAGGCAACAATCGTGGATATGAGAAGGATGGCACTGGCCAGGAGTAAGCTTTTTCCTCGATTCATCTCTTTTCTCTTTTCAGTACAGACTGATGGGAATCATCCGTAGTCCTACGAGCAGAATCAGGGAGGCCCAGATGCTTCCCTGAACTCCCATTCTTGTGAATCTTCGTCGAGAATCCTGTACAAAAATACGAATATCTTTAATAAAATACAAGTGTTTGGCTCATTTTGTTCCTATTATTTGCGATTGCGCCGGGATAGTGAAGCTGTTTTGCCGCCCTCTTTATCTTTCACCTTGCACACATGCCATAAATAGCTTATAAATGATATAGGCGTTTACAGAACTGGAGGATAGCGTGCGGGCATTGATTCAGCGGGTGTGCAGGGCAACGGTTCGAGTTGAAGAACAAGTCGTTGGTCAAATTGATCGCGGTCTTTTGATTCTGCTGGGTATTAGTGATACCGATGGTCTGCCGGATATGGAATATGTTGCTGAGAAATGTGTAAATTTGAGAATTTTTGAAGACGATCGTGGAAAAATGAACAGATCTCTGCTCGACACGGGCGGGCAGGCGCTGGTGGTTTCGCAATTTACCCTGCACGCCGACACCCGTAAAGGCCAGCGTCCGAGTTTTAATCGGGCTGCTCCGCCAGATATTGCCAAATCCCTGTACGAGCAATTTGTCCAGCACTTCTGCGCTCTTGGTATTCATACTGAAACCGGCGTTTTTGGCGCGTATATGCAGGTTGAAATTCACAATACAGGCCCCGTTACATTGATGATTGACTCAGAGATATGAAGAAGAGACTGATTCTCGCGTCTGCCTCGCCCAGGCGTGCGCATTTGTTGCGTTTGTTGGATATACCATTTGAGATCGCGCCGAGCAATGCGAATGAGTCTTTGGATACCATTTTGCCACCCGCTGAATATGTGCGGGAAATCGCGCAGCGAAAAACACAGGCGGTTGTCCATCGTTTTGACCACGCGCTCGTTTTGGGAGCCGATACAGTTGTGGTATTGGAAAATGCGATTTTCGAGAAACCGAATGATGCCAAACACGCCGAAGACATGCTGGCGCAACTTTCGGGAAAAACCCATCAGGTCTATACCGGACTGGCCCTTACAGATACGGAAACCGGACAGACCCTCACAGAGGTTGCTATTACTCACGTCACCATGCGCGTGCTCTCATCGGAGGATATTTCGCGCTATGTCGCCACTGGAGATTCTATGGACAAAGCCGGTGCTTATGGTGCGCAGGGGCGTGCATCTGCATTTATTCAATCCATCTCTGGCTGCTTCTACAATGTAGTGGGCTTGCCGCTGGCGAACTTTTGGGGCCTTTATCACCGTCTGGTCGGGCAATCGCTCTGGGCGATTATACCCGAAATAGATCTAACAAATAACGGGAATACAACCATCTATGACAGATGAAAAACAAGACATTGGTGAATTACTCAAGACGCAGCGCGAAAATTTGGGTTTGAGTATCGGCGATATTTATGAACACACGCGGATCAATCCCGAGTTTATTAAGGTGCTCGAAGCGGGGCAATTCGAGTATTTGCCCGTAGCCTACGCGCGTTTGTTTCTCAAAACTTATGCACAAGAACTCAACCTCGATGTTGCGGATATTCTTTCGCGCTTTGAAAGAAGCGGCGTGCTGCCGCGTGAGCGGCCCCCAGTACCGTCCTCTTCAGAACGCGGGATAAACCGCGGCGCAATATTTATCTCATTGCTCGCATTCGCGGTGATTGCGGTGGTGATCATCATTCTCAACACGCGTGAAGAAACACCGCTCACCGCGCCGCTCGATATAACCACATCACCACTTTCAATACCAGATAGTACAGAATCGGTTATCTCACCCGAACAAATAAGTATTTCCGAAGAAGAGAAGGACAGTGCGAAATCCGTACAAGAGATGCAACTACGAGATAGCACAGAGTCCGTTATGCCATCGCTACCCCTATCGGAAAACCAGATGATGCCATCGGATATTGTGGAGGAGACGCCAGCTTCCCCACCAGCACTCGCTGTGCTCTCCACATATAATTTGCCAGTTCCCGGCGTCATTGCCGCAGAGGAAATCATGACTCTTTCTGGCGTTGCAAGTGAAACAGTGCATTTATCGATTACTGCCGATGGTCGCGGGGTTTTTGCTGGTATGCTTTCCCCCGGCATGGAGCAACGCTGGCTGGCACATGACCATTTTCAAGTGGAGATACAGCGTGCTGGCCCGATTGCGCTTTCACTGCAGAACCAGCCTCTCGAATTTGCCAGCCCACCCGAACACGGCCTTCGCTTGACCATTTCTCGCACGCTCATCAAAGTCGAAGAACTCGACAAGATGCCTTCTGGCCCGCAGATCGGCCGATAGTTTGTTTCTATGGCGTATCCCTTTGCACACATCGTTCCTCTAGGCACGTCCCTCGATACATTTACCTACCGCATTCCCGACGATCTCCAGAACGATCTGCAAACGGGCTACCGCGTTCTCGTTCCTTTCGGAGAACGCTGGGTTACGGGTATTGTCGTCGGTTTTTGCGAAACGTGCGATCTGCCCTCCAATCGCGTCAAGACCATTGCCCAAATCCTCGATTCCCACCCGCTTGTAATACCGCCGATGCTCGAATTGTGCAAGTGGATGGCCTGGTATTATCTATGCAGTCTTTCGGAAGTGCTTTCTGCGGCTCTTCCATCGGGTATTCACCTGGATAGTGGGCAGCATTTTGCCCTTGAAAAAAACTTTGACGACGCGATCATTCGCCTGCTTTCCCCACGCCAGCGCGAGGTCGTCACTGCATTGGGCGAACTCGGTTCGGCATCGATGCGTCAACTTCAAAAACGACTTGGAAAACAGGGCGTACAGCCCGCGATATACGGCCTTTTGAGGCGGGGCGTTCTGGTCGCGTTTCAAAAGATGTCAGCACCAAAAGTAAAAACAAAAACCCAGCGCGCAGTGGCACTTGTGCCCAATGATCCGCGCTGGTTTGATCTGGAATTGCCCACACTGGCAAAACGCGCTCCCCGTCAGGCGCAGTGTATTCGCCTTCTGCGTTCAGCAAATCGTTCCCTTTTGGCCTCACAGCTATCCGCAGAGGGGATTTCGTCGGGTGTACTGAGGGAAATGGTCAAGCGCAATTTGATATGTTTTATTGACCGCGAAGTGGTGCGCGACCCTTATGCCGATGCCGACCTTCCCCCGCCTGAGGATGTAACGCTTACGCCCCATCAAGCGCGGGGTATCCAGGCGATTAGACAGAGCATTGATGAAAACGCCTTTCGGGTTCACCTTTTGCGCGGGGTGACGGGTAGCGGCAAAACACTGGTTTATATTCGGGCGGTTGCACACGCACTCGCATCGGGCAAAGGCGCGATTGTTCTGGTGCCGGAAATCACTCTGACGCCGCAGACCGTCCGCCGCTTTCGCGCCCATTTTGGCGATCGCGTCGCGGTTTTGCACAGTGCATTGTCCCCTGGGGAACGCTACGATGCCTGGCGCGAGGTTCGCAGGGGAAAACGCGCCGTTGTTATTGGTGCGCGCTCAGCTATTTTTGCCCCTGTGGAAAATCTGGGTCTTATCATTATCGACGAAGAACACGATGGTTCGTACAAACAAGACGATCCCGCACCTCGCTACAATGCGCGAGATGTCGCTGTGATGCGCGCCCATCTGCAAAATTTGCCCATTGTGCTGGGGTCGGCAACCCCTTCTCTCGAGTCGCATTACAATGCACAGACGGAAAAATTCAACGCTTTAATATTGCCAGAGCGCATCGATAATCGCCCATTGCCCACTGTCACACTCGTGGATATGCGACACGAAGGTGGCAGCTTATTTTCTCGTCCGCTTCGGGAAAAGATGCGCGAGCGCATTGCAAAGGGTCAACGTACCATTTTGCTTCAAAACCGGCGCGGGTACGCGCCTGCGGTTCAATGTGCTGACTGTGGGGAAAGTTTCCAGTGCGATCACTGTCAGGTTACTCTGACCTATCACGCGACCCGACGCCTGATGCTTTGCCATTATTGCGGTTATATTGAGCCATCGCCCTCGACGTGTCCATCGTGTCACAGCAGCAATTTTCATTTTCTCGGTGTGGGGACGCAGCGCGTTGAAGAGACCCTCGAAGCGCAGTTTCCCGGTGTGCGCGTTTTGCGAATGGATGTGGATACCACGAGTCGCAAAGGCGCGCACGACCGCATACTCGAACGCTTTTCTCGAGGTGAAGCCGATATTTTGCTCGGTACACAGATGATCGCCAAAGGACTTGATTTCCCCGGCGTGACACTCGTAGGCGTTATTTCTGCGGATACGAGTATCCATTTGCCGGATTTTCGCGCCAGCGAACGCACATTCCAATTGCTGACTCAGGTCAGTGGACGCGCCGGACGGGGCGAGATTCCGGGGGAAGTCGTTATTCAAACTTATATGCCCGATGGCGAAGCCGTGCAATGCGCGCAGGGCCACGATTTCGAAGCTTTTGCACAGCGCGAACTCAGTGCGCGCCAGAGTCTCGGTTACCCGCCCTTTGGGCGCGTGGTGCTTTTGCTTTTTAAGGGCAAAGATGAACACGAGGTCGCACGTGCGGCTGGCATAATCGCGCAGACTTTGCGCGGACAAACACCCCCCGATGTCGAAATTCTGGGTCCCGTACAGGCTCCTCTTGCACGCATCCAGGGCACTTACCGCTGGCAGGTTTTGCTCAAGTCCGATTCGCACAGCCATCTCAATGCCGCCGCCCGCAATGCCGCCGCGCAATTTGCTCCCAATAAACGCCGATCTCGTGGTGTGACTCTGGCGATCAATGTCGATCCGATGTCGATGCTTTGAGTGATTAACTATGTTCTCTCGAATCAAATCTCTCGTACAACACACGGCAGTCTATGGCATGGGCGATCTGCTCGGTCGCGCTGTGTCCATTTTGCTCGTGCCCATCTATGCCAGACATCTCACACCTGCTGATAATGGCATTTTGTCTCTGGCATTTGCATTTATCGGTTTTAGCGCGGTTTTTTATTCCCTCGGTCTCAATCCCGCGCTGATCCGCCTCTTATCTGGCAAGGTCGATCTCAACAAACATCGCGCTGCATTTAGTGCCGCATTTTGGGCACTGTTCGCCACAGGTGTTATTCTGTCGAGTCTGGTTTGGACCAATGCCGGGAGTCTCGCACATCATCTTTTGGGCGGTTCGGATTACAGTGCGATCTTCGAACTTATTGCCGCTGTTGTCCTTTTGGACGCGCTGTCAGAACCCCTTTTCACCCTTTGTCGCGCTCGTCAAAGATCCTTTCACTATGCGATTGTGCGGGTGATTCAACACACGCTACAACTCGGTCTCACCGCTTATTTTATTGCCGGTCTTGGACGCGGGCCTATCGCGGTTTTTGAAGCCAATCTCATCAGTTCTCTCTTTGCACTTATTGTCATGTTTCCCGTTGGGCTGAGGTTAATTCGTCCAACTTTTGATGTGCGTGCGTTACGCGATCTTCTGCGTTTTGGCCTGCCTTTTGTGCCATCGGCCTTTTCCTTTCTTATTATCAGTCTGTCTGACCGCTTTCTGATCCGATTTTTTCTGGATCTCGACGATCTGGGTATTTACGGTATTACCTATAAACTCGGTCTGCCCATCTTTTTTGTGGTTAAAGCGTTTCGCTCTGCCTGGGCACCTGCCGTGCTCGACGAAACAGGTGATGAAAATACAGAGGATGACACGCGGCAGATGTGTGCGCGTGTCACCACGTATTTCACGTTGTTCGGCATTTTTGGTTGCCTGATTTTAGCTACTTTTGCACGCGAAATAATCGTTCTGATTGCCGGCGACAATGCACAGACTTATCTCGAAGGGATACGGGTTGTGCCCCTGGTGGGACTGGCGTTTTTCTTTCACGGTCTTTATATCATTCTCACCGCGGGTGTATATGCCGAAGGTCGCGCGGGATCTCTGCCGTTTATTGTGGGGACGGGTGCGTGTGTGAATATCGCTATCAATATTTTTCTTTTGCCCAAAATTGGATTTATCGCCGCTGCTTATAGTACGCTTATCGCGCATGTCACGATGACGGTTTTGCTTTATCTCATCGTGCGCCGGTTTTATCCGGTTCCCTACGAGTATGGGCGTTTGGGGAAAATATGTGTTGCGGGGGCGGTTGTTTTTGTCGTTTTATCTCCTCATCTTCAGGATACGTCAATAGAGGGTGTTATTGCGCGTGTCATTTTTGTTGCGGGCTATCCCCTTATTTTGTGGGGGTGGCGTTTTTTTACATCCTAAGAAGCCATTGACTTTGGTCTGCAATTCTGTATATTGATTATCGACAAGAATCTGCGTGACTGGCGAATGAACGTGGAATCGACCACGGGGAAGCGCAGTGCTCTTCATCCGATAGCCGATCGCCTGGGCTTATGAAAATCCACACACAGCCCGGGCTATTTTTGTATTCGGGCCAAACACGAGGAGAATTCCCATGTCCAGTCCTCTTGCCAACTATCTGTCTCAAAATCTCACCCCAAATCCCGGATTTATCGCCTATTTGGCCGCGCTGGAACAGGTCGCCTCCATATCGCCCGATGTGGCAAAAAATATCGTACGCGAGTTGGCCGACCAGCGTTCCAATCTCAAAATGATTGCGAGCGAGAATTATTGTTCTTTGCCCACGCAACTGGCGATGGGCAATTTGCTTACCGATAAATATGCCGAGGGGATTCCCGATCACCGCTTTTACGCCGGTTGTGACAATGTAGATGCGATTGAAAGCCAGGCTGCAAAACTGGCGTGCGATCTCTTTGGCGCGGATCACGCTTATGTGCAACCCCATTCGGGTGCAGATGCCAATATGGTCGCTTTTTGGGCGATTCTTTCGGGGCGCGTTCAAGATGTCGCGCTCGAAAAAATGGGGGAAAAATCGCCGTTTGATCTCTCGGCTGACGCATGGGACGCGCTTCGCACGCAATTGGGCAATCAAAAGCTCCTGGGGCTGGATCTTTCATCTGGAGGACATCTCACGCATGGCTATCGCATCAATGTGTCCGGGCGCATGTTTGAGGCGCATGCATACACGGTGAATAAAGAATCTGGCCTGATTGACTACGATGAAGTCCGCGATCAGGCCAGAGAGGTCAAACCTTTGATTCTTTTGGCGGGTTATAGTGCTTATCCGCGCAAAATTAATTTCCGCATTTTCCGGGAAATCGCCGATGAAGTGGGGGCTGTTTTTATGGTCGATATGGCGCATTTTGCCGGGCTGGTGGCTGGCAAAGTTTTCGCGGGCGATTTTGATCCGGTTGCCCATGCCCATGTCGTTACCACGACCACACACAAAACCCTGCGCGGTCCCAGAGGGGGTATGGTTTTGTGTACGGAAGATTTTGCCGAACAGGTCGATAAGGGCTGCCCGATGGTGCTCGGCGGTCCACTGCCCCACGTGATGGCGGCCAAAGCCGTCGCGTTTGAGGAGGCGAGTACGCCCAAGTTTCAAGCGTATGCCGCAAGAATTGTCGATAATGCCCAGGTGCTCGCACAGGCGTGTGTGGATGCGGGGCTTACGGTTCTTACTGGGGGGACTGACAATCATTTGCTGCAGATTGATGTTACCCCTTTCAAGCTCACGGGTCGCCAGGCGGAAACTTTGTTCCGCGATGCGGGGATTACACTGAATAAAAATACCATTCCCTTTGATCCCAATGGTCCATGGTACACCAGTGGTCTCAGGGTGGGTACTCCGGCACTTACGACGCTTGGCATGGGGTCAGAAGAGATGCGAGAGATCGGCGCGATTATGGGCAATGTGCTCACCCAGGCACGGCCATTGAAGTTCACGAAAGGCAGAAGTGCGGGCCAATACAGTAAGGTCCAATACAGGGTCCAGGACGGTGTGCTCGAAGACGCCCAACAGAGGATCGCTACCCTCCTCGCGCGTTTTCCTCTCTATCCCGAACTCGATTTGGCGTATCTGCAAAAGGCATTTGGATCCGCAGATGGCGCAGATGGACGCAGATAAAAGGCGAGAGAAGAGTAGGTATGGGGCTCTGATTCCGCAGTTTTTAGATAGCTTGTTTAACTAAACAATAGCTTCAAATAGAATAAGGGATTGGTGAGTTGTTTTTTGGGGACGGCGTTGGCCATCATGCCGCAGATCAGGTCGCGCACTTTGTCGTTGTGTGCGGCTTTGTGGATAGTAAAATTGAGGAGGGGACGCCATTGCCCCAAGTTTTGCATTCGCGTGCTGGTCGCCAATTCATCGCCTATTGCATCCCATAATCGGTCTTCGTAGCGCTTTAAAAAAGCCGCTGAATAATCATCTGCCGCAAGGGCTTCCTGCACTGCATCAACGGCAAAACGCGCGGAATACAACGCATTGCCAATTCCCTCGCCCGTAAAGGGGTCGATCAATCCCGCGGCATCGCCCAATAGCAATACGCCATTTCCATAACTTTTTCGACGGGTGCTTCCCACTGGGAGATTCCACCCCACCGGGTCTTCTGTTGGACGCGCATTTTTGAACCGATGGGCATAAGGCGAGCGGTTGATCACTTCATTCAACGCCTCTTTCAAATCCACGCTCCGTTTCTTCAACACATCGTGACGCATGCCAATGCCCACATTTGCAGTCCCATTTTCCAGTGGGAAAATCCAGAAATAACCCGGCAAGACTTCATCTACAAAATGCAACTCGATTTGATTCCCCAATTCCGCCACATTTTCGTAATAACAGCGAATCGCTACGACCCAGTGTCTCGATTCATGGGCGTACAATCCCGCTTTGCGCGCGACCATTGAGTTAAAACCATCACAGCCGAGAACGACGCGGCTCCGCATTTCTCGTTCTCGGCCATCCACGATGCCGCGCACACCCACAATTTGCTCGTTTTCCCGTATCAGGTCTTTAACGGCAAATCCCTCATAACAGGTGTTCGCAACTTTTTTTGCTTCTTGGAAGAGAAAATTATCCAGTACCTCGCGCCGGATCACAAACCCTTCCATCGGCAGTATTTTGCCCGTGGCTCCATCCCGGTGGTCATACCGCCGCAAATCTACACACGCATCCACGTGATTCGGGCTGCCAAATACGACTTCTCGAATGGTTGCGCCGGGCAATCGGGCCACTTGGTCGAACAACTTGAGTTCGTGCAAAATTGATACGACTTTGCCCGATAGCGCATCGCCACAGATTTTATCCCGCGGAAATCGCGCCTTATCCACCAGACAGACATTGAGTCCCGCGCGGTGGGCATATAACGCCGCTGTGGCACCTGCCGGTCCTGCGCCAACAATGATCATGTCGTATAGCTCAGTCATACATCCCTCACGTCCGAATTGCAATTGGCGTCATCATATATTATCGTTTAGTGTAGATAAGACTTCGGCATTCCATATAGTAACGTTTTTCGTCGGCGTGTCCAATGGATATGGATTTTCGAGGATAGGCGCCGTAGCGAACAATGGATTCGAATACGCTGTTTTTTGAAATGGGTGGCATGTAAAAACCGAGTGCGTCGGATTTGTTGCCCAGGTTGTCGATTACGTCTTCGCCGTGGATGAATCCGACTTCGGCTTCGGTGTTTTCTCGCGTGAACAGGTCGAGCGCGGCTTCCATTGTTTCGGGTATGGTTCTTTGAGATGGGTTTTCAATTACGAGTATGCCCAGGTCTCCTGCCGCGCGATAGGGGAGGCAATGGGTGGATGGCGATGATAGGGCTGTGGTGCGCTGATGTTGCGCGTCGGGCGATGAGACTTTTTCCAGATGCGCCCGCGCGCCCGATGCATTGAGCAGTGCGACGAGGGTGTTGCATGCGATTTTTGGATCAACCCGGGTGATCAGTCTGTGGATTGGCTCTATATCTATCGCGTCGTCGTGCAAGTTGATCAATTCGACCATGGCGTGTCTGGCTGGATGGTGTGCTGATCTGTTATTGCGTGTTGATTTGATTTTTTTCCAGGCTTTTTGCGCGGCGGCAAATGAGTGGTTGCCATCGCCCATGGCGTAGAGGAGTGTTTCGTTCTCGACGCCGTATTTTTGATGGATGTAATCGGATTCAATGCGTTTGGCGAGTTTTTGGGCAATGCGTACAATGTCTTTTTCATTGTCGATTAAGTGATACTTGAGGTGTCCTCCGTTCATCATGAGTTCGAAATCGACGATGGTGGGATGGCCTTCGTCAAAGAGAGGTTCGATAATTTCTTTTTTGGGGTCGTCGATGAGTACCAAAATATGCGGGGATTCGAGGGAGGCGTTGCCCCGAACTTCGAAACGCGCTTCGAGGTTTTTGGGATAGGTGCCCTCGGTTGTGCGGATGAGGGTTTTGGACTGGCTGCGGCTGTCGTAATGTTCGAGGTCGAGGGTGACGACGAGTCCTTTGCGCGATTTTCCCGAGGGCAGCATGCGATCGACGAGCAAAAAGCCTTCGATTTCGTCGCGGAAAATGCCATTGGTGACAAAGCGTTTCATGTTGTTGTGTACGCGAGCAATGCGTTCTTCGTGTTCGTCGTAGAGATAGACTTCGGGATAGATGAGGTCCAGGGTTGAGGGCGTGTTTCCCACAATGCTTTTGACTTCTTCCCAATACGATATGTCGTGTACATACTGGTCACAGGCGATAACTGCCCATTTGCTGCAATCGATTTCGGGATTTGGGAGCAAAATTCTGGGTACGCCGAGGGCGATGTTGTCAAAAAACATGGTGTTTTTCCTCTGCAAGAGATCGATTTATTCTTATCAAACAGAGACAATTTAATGCTTTATCTCACAGTCTGCAAACACATAACTTTGAAAGGAGAAATTTATGGCGCGAAGACCAAATGTGCTGTGGTTGATGTCGGATCAGCACAATGCCAATTGTACGGGATTTGCCGCGCATCCAAATGTCGAGACTCCCAATATGGACCGCATTGCGGATGAGGGGGTGGTGTTTACACGCGCTTTTTGCAATAATCCTATTTGTTCGCCGTCGCGGATCTGTTTTATGACCGGGCAGTATTGCCACACGCATCGGATGTTTGGCAATGATCATTCGGAGATTCCCGAGGCGAATCCCAATACGCTGGCGTGTCAGTTTCGGAGATACGGATATCAAACGGCTGTGATTGGCAAGGCGCACATGGTTCGGCGTTGGGATGAAGATGGTTTTGAGCGCATCCGATATACGGATTTGTGCGATGCGACGCATTTGGATCCAACAGAGACGCATTATTTTAAGTATTTGGAAGATCTGGGGTTGTCGGATTTTTACGAAGAAGGCTCGGCCAGACCCGGGCAGGAATATACGATGGATGGCAGTGCGCCAGCCAAACTGCCATACCAGCATTCGATTGAGCATTATACGGGTAATGAATCGCTGGCATTTTTGAAGGAGCGTGACGATGAGCGGCCGTTTTTTTTGCACATGAGTTTTCAAAGGCCCCATGCGCCGATCGCGCCTGCGGCAGAGCATTTTGATATGTACAATCCCGATGAGATGGTGTTGCCCGATAGTGCGGTTGATTATTTTGAGCGTCGCTTTGTCGGCAAGCCCGAGTTTATGCAAGCGCGTTTGGCCGATGGGTGTGGGTATCCGCTGGCCGATCCAAATCCCGATCGCTTGAAGCGCTGTTTGGCGAGTTATTACGCGCTGATTACGGCGATTGATTCCGAGATTGGGCGGGTGCTGGATTATCTGGATGAGGTGGGGGAGTTGGAGAATACCGTGGTGTTGTATTGCGCGGATCACGGGGATTTTGCGGGTGATCACGGGTTGTTTCACAAGAATTTTGGGATTTACGATTCGATTCACCGCATTCCTTTTGTACTGCGCTATCCGGATGGCCCATCGGGCGCGACATGTGATGCGATTGTGGAATCGGTCGATTGGTATCCCACGCTGTGTCGTCTCTGCGATATTCCCGTTCCCGATGGGCGCGATGGACGCGATTTGATTCCCGTTGTGAATGGCAAGGTAGCTGGTAAAGACGCGGCGTTTTGCGAGTGGGATTGGGGTAATCCCGGGGGCAAGGTGTCGGCGATTCGCACGCGCGATTTTCGACTGGTGTTTTACGGGAGTCTGGATGAGGGAGAGTTGTACGATCACCGCAATGATCCGGGTGAGATCAAAAATGTTTGGGCCGATCCAGCGTATGCAGATGTGCGTTTTGATTTGCTCGCACAATTGATGCGGTTCACGTTGCAATATCGAACCGATACGGGGCGGTCGAGTCACGAGAAGGGTTTGAACAAGCGGTTTGCTCCGACTAATCTGGTTCACAAAGGCAGGCGGTATTGGCGCGATTTGAAAGAGGCATATACGAAAGAGACAGTTTGGCCGCCGAGTGATTAACGCCTTGTGATGGCGAGTACGACGATCAAGCCGATAAAGAGTCCGGGAATAACAGCGAAGCCCGCTTTCAGGCCGGCACTGTCACCGATAACGCCCATGATCCAGGGGACAGTGCCAAATCCGGCGATGCCAAAGCAGGCGAGTATTACAAAGAGCATGGTAGCATCAAAGGATAGGTGTTCCGCTGCTTCGGCGAGTATGGTAGGCCAGAAGCAGGCGGTTGCAAATCCAGCGAAAAGGAGCAGAATATAGAATCCTATCAGATTGTCGGAGAAGGGAATGCCGCTGCTGACGACGACACCGAGGATGGCGGAACCGAGCATCAGGGTTTTCAGACTGATCATCTGGGATAATTTTGCGGAGAGTAGGCGGCCCAGTGCCATTGTGATCGCAAAGACGACGACTGCGATTGCACCGGCGCGGGGCATGTCTTGTAGATAGGTTTCCACATAGCTGCGGCTCCAGAATGTGAATGCCGCTTCGATACCTGCGCCCAAAAATATGGCGATGGCAAAGAGCCAGAATTTGGGCGTTTTGAGGATTTGTGCGATCAGGTGTTTGGATGATTGCTGATCTGCTATGGGTATGGGAAAGCGCGATAGGTGGAACAGGATGCCCATGATAAGCGCGCCCCCTGCAGCAATGCGAAACATGAGCCGCCAGGAATATCCGAGGGTCAGGAGTTCGCCAAAGAGGAGCGCGGAGACCATGACGCCGACGGGGTAAAAGGCGTTGGTGATGTTGAGGTATTTGCCCGAGTCTTTGGGATGGATATCGATAATTAGGGGATTGATGAGGGCTTCGGTGAATCCACCGCCAATGCCGGTGACCATGAGGGACAGGATGAGCATGGGATAGCTGTCGGCATAGCTGATCATGAGAAGGCCGAGGGCGAGGAGATATTGCCCATAGGTCACAAAGTGTTTTTTGCCCCATTTGCGCGCGAGGATGCCGGACAGGATTAAGACGACGAGCAAGAGACATGTTCGCGCGGTTTCCAGACCACCGCTTTCAGAGAGGGAGATGGACAGGGCTCTGGATATTTCAGGCAGGCATATTGGGGTGACGACACCGCTGGTGGCAAACATCATAAACCCGCCCCAGCAGGCCAAATCGAGTCTGGTGAGTTCGGTTTTCATAGGCACCGCTATTCCAGATAATCCATTTCGGGGCGCAAGTCCCAGCGGACCGTATCTGCGGGTTTGGTGTGGCGTGCCCATGCCGTGAGGATGCGGGCGTCTCTGTTTCGGGCTGCAAGTTGAGATGCGATGGCGTCGGGATCCCAGCCGTCGAGGATGCGGGCGGTGAAGTCTCTGATCAGGCTTTGACAAGCGAGGTCGTTTGCGCGGTCGTGCAATTCGTTGGGGTCTTCTTTCAGGTTGAAGAGCTGACAGGGCTGGTTGTGATAGTAATTGAATTTCCATTCGTCCTGCCGAATCATGCGCTGGTACACGCCTTCGGCGGAGAAGGGACCGCCACCGCCCGCTCTGTCTTGGCAAAATTCGGAGAAGGCGAGGTTGTCCCAGGATGTATTTTCACCGCGCATAAGCGGCAAGAGTGAACGCCCGCGAGAGTGGGGGAGTTCGGGGCATTGCATGGCGTCGATCATGGTGGCGTTGAGGTCGAGGGAAGAGATGACGTTGTCAAAGTGTTTGCCTTCGGGCAGGTGACCGGACCAGGAGAGGATGGCGGGTACTTTGGCGGAGTGTTCATAGAAGGTTTGTTTCCACCACAGGCCGTGTTCGCCAGCTTGTTCGCCGTGGTCTGACATGTAAATGACGAGGGTGTTGTCGAGCAAATCATTTTGACGGAGGGCTGTGAGGATTTGCCCGATCATGTGATCCATGCGGTCAACGAGTGCCCAATATGCCGTGCGCGCGCGGTGGATTTCGGCTTCTGTGACGGTTGTAATACCGCAGCGTTCGCGCCAGGATTTGATGTGGGGATGCAGGTCGTCGGAGAAGGGGACCGAGATAGTGGGGGGCGGTACGCGGCCATCGTATCGTTCGTAGTCGTCGCGGCGCGCGACAAATGGCTGGTGGGGCAGCATATACCCAACGGTGAGAGAGAAGGGTTCTGCGGGTTGTCCTGCGCGTTTTTTTACGCCCAGGCGGTCGAGATACGCGACTGTTGCTGCGGTTACGTCTTCGTCGTGTACTTGATAAGCACTTTGTCCGATACCCGATTTCGTCAGGCTGACACGGGCGGGACCTGCTGTGCCGGAGAGCATCCCGTGGTTGACGCCGCCGCCACCGGAATGATTGGGCCCGTGATCGCCGACGAGGCGCTGGGCATATCCGTGTAGCTGATCGGGCCCATTGGAATGCATGCGTCCGACGAGCACGGGGTCGTAACCTCCTGCACCCATAGAATGGGCAAATGTGGGAATGCTCGAGTTGAGTATGTGGGAGTTTGTCCACACTTCGTTTTCAAAGGGATAACGCCCCGATAGCATGGACATGCGCGAGGGCACACATATCGGCGAGGGGCAGTAGCAGTTTTCAAATACGACGCCATTTGCCGCGAGGCTGTCGAGGTTGGGGGTTTGAACGATTTTGTCCCCGTAACAGCCCGTCACATAAGGGTCGTGCTGGTCAGAGTGGATGTAGAGCAGGTTGGGTCTTGAATGTGCCATTGTATGTCCTGTTTTTGGTTATGAGTGATTATGCTGTTGTTATTCATTCTCCGAGACAGGGTAAAGGGTTAGTCGCGCTCTCTTCCCCGCGCCTTCATCGGAAACGATTAGCGTGCCGTCCGCAGCAAAGGTAATACCTTCAACCTGACGATGCCACTGGGCGGGAAACTCTCTGACTGCAATGACCTTGCCCCCTGGCGTGATCTCCGCGATAGCCCCCTGACGAGCAGCTACGATAAAGTAATTTCCAGACATTGGGTGTCGCTCGATTCCCGAAGGCTGGAATTTTTTTCCCTTGATGTGTTGAGAGAATTCAATGACAGGTATTACAGTATGTGCATCTTTTCTTATTTGTTTCTCGTCAATTGACCAATGATATATTGCTAACTGTCCCTCCATGTCTGCACTGCGAGCGTCCTTGCACATCAGTAAGAGTGCCCGCTTGCTCTCGTCATACGCCAGGCCCTCTATTTCGCAATCTCTGCCGATCCCAGTCGTATAGACATTGAAGAGAACGGATTCGCCAGCAGTTCCCTCACGACACTCGTATAGTCGCCCTGAACTCGTGACCAGATAGATCTGATCGCCAATTGTTGCAATGCCCTCAAAATCACTGGCAACCGGGTTTTTCATATCCGTCAGTTGGAATGCTTTTGCGATTGCTCCCTTCTGATAATCGATCTCGAAAACGACTCCTCTTTCATCATTGTGGGCCAGGAGTCGGTTGTCTCTGGTCATTGCCAGACCAGAGATCTCCTCGAGATGCTCGGGCAGCTTCAAGTGCGTCGCGGTCTCTTCGTTTAGTGTATAGCTTTCGAGAGATATTTTCCTTTGTACTGCTGCCATCGTATCCGCCAAAGGTCGGACGGCCGAAGTATCTGAAGCGGTCTCTGGTGTATGGATTGCAAGAGATATTTCCCCTTCTAATACTGCCATTGTATCTGCCAAAAGGCGAATAATCGAAGTATCTGAAGCGGTCTCCATTGTGTCTGCCAAAGGAAGGACGGTAGAAGTGTCTAAAATAGAAGTATCTGGATCTGCGTTTGACGAATTTCCACTAAAATCTGAAGATGGATCCCCTCCATAGAACATTGACAACAGGTAGAGAAAAATGCCAAAACCAAGGAAGCCCAGCAGGAATTTATCTGTGTGATTCTTCATGTAATTATACCGTTATGAGTGTGCGTACCAGACTTTTCAAGTGACAGGAAAGCTTTGAGGATACCAATTTTAAACTTTAGTCAGCGTTGCGTTTTTGATACTTTTTTTGCTTTTTTCAATATCCCGGATGAGGATAGGCAGAGCGACGGATTGTTTTAATAAAACATCATATACAACGATGGCCGTTCCATCTTCTTTCTCGATCACATCTGCTACTTGCCACTGTTTGGTCCCGGATTTCAGGATTTGAGCTGTTGCTTTTTGCGCTGTTTCGACCTTCGTTGTGTGTACCTCAATCCGGGCATCATAGGGATTCCCGGCAGTGGTCTTTGTTTCAGAAGTATGGACCGAGTGATCAGGTGAAACAATTCTCCAGCCGGATAGTACTGGGGGTTCTGCTCCATAATTTATTTTCCACACGCCCAGTGTTATGGTGACAAAAGCCAACGATGCGAGATAGGCCACAGTCGTAAGCTGGGTGCCGGCCGCCAGCCCGATTCCGATGACCATAAACATGTACACACCCTCTATGGTCGATTTGAGTGAGAGCCGAAAGGTGACGGCGGCCACGATACCCGCCAGACTGAACGCAAGGGCAAGACTACCCTTCACCAAAAAAACAACCAGTGAGATCGCGACAGGTATCACGAGCAGAGTTTGTACAAAGGCTTGACTGTATTTCTTCGGCGGATGCGTCCAGGCATATACCCAGGTAATTGGGAGGGTAACCCCGAAGGCCAGTACCAAAGCGACTACAACTGGAATCGTGTGTTCCGGATCGGCGAGCCGGTTTATCCCTTCTTTGATGTTGCCAAGCGGAACGGCCGCATCGACCCCGGAGTTAAAGGATGTTCCTACAAAGATGCGTTCGCGCTCCTGGGCGACGTAATGGAGAATTTCGGGGAATATGTGAAAAATTGCGTTGAGAATCAAAAGCCAGGTGATATAGTAAACGGCGAGACGTATGATGATGTTGTTGAGCATCGCATCCTCCTTTATGAGCTAAAACATAAAACCAGCGCGCAGATATACGCCTGTCAAGTCATCGCCTTTTACAACTGCTGCGCTAAAGGTCTGCTGGCGCTTGAGAAAAGACAGCCAGAATCCACCTCCGATACTGGTGTGCCAGTTATCAGCATTGCCCGGATCTCCGGCATAAATCACCCGTCCGGTATCGGCCGCACCGAACAATCCGAACTCTCCCGACACCAAAAGCTTGATTTTGGTCAGAACCAGTCGCAGTTCGGAATTTCCATACAGCGCAGTCTCTCCAGCGAACCGATTTTTTCGGAAACCACGCAAATTGCCACTGGATATGCCACTGCCGACAAAACCCGACCCACCCAGAAAGGCACTTTCGTGGAAGGGAAAGGTTCCCCACACTTTCTTGCCACCTGCTCTTAAGGCAAGGGTCGGAGTAGTTGGAATAGGGGCAGTCAGGTAAGTACTGGCTTCTCCGTCTATGCTGCCAAAGGTCGATTCCGCATCCCAGACACCCGGATAGATGTCTCCGGCAACCCTGACCCTGACCCCTTGAGTGGGATACCCAGGACTGTTGCGCGTGTCGTACACGACTTCACCCAGTGCGCCTACCTGACCGAAGGAATCCGTACCGTACAGTGGTTGATCGAGCGAACCGATATATTTTTCCTGATTGGAACTGAGTGGTGTGTTTGAATACTTGATAATTGGCCCAAAGTCAATGGTTAATTTCGAGCGGAGCGATCCCATACCAACATGAGGCATATCTCCTTTAAAATCTCCCGCTCGAAACTCGAGGGCCGGTGCGAAAACGAAATGATTTTGTTCCACCTTATAGAAGGAAGACGGACGTGGAACCTCCGTTTTGTTACCGAATCCGTTGAACCGGACTGTGTGGATTCCGGAGTACTCTAAGTAGATTTTTGCGTCATAGTCGCGCAGGAGTTCGCGGAAGTTTCCGGTATAGGAGGCAAAGGGCTTGATTCCATCGAGATCATTGTCTTTCGCCAGCCCGATCTTAAAAAAATGTTGCGAAGAGAAAGGGTCTTTTCGATAGCCGAAATGCTGCCGATGGTAGGTCAATCCCACGAATGCATCCAGATCCGGATTGATCCTGATAATCGGGGCAGTTAGAGCCTGTCCGCCCCAGTCCAGTGCATATCTCGCGCGGAGAAGCCGCGCGGGAGGACGCTTGTAGGGTCGCTCGTCAATTTTCGCTCCCTTGCCTTTTGTGAACTGATTTTTTCCACGATAATCATAAAACCGGGTTTTTGAGGCGCCGGATTGGGACGCGTTTGTAAGTGTGTCATCCCCACCGCCACCATCAATGCGGACGACAATCTGTCCCTTTGTCCCCGATATTTCCGCCTGGTCATCCCCGCCCCGGAGGTATATTCGGACTTCCCGGGTTTCTTTGGGGTGGAAAGTTCTTTGGAAATAGGGTGTCTTCTTTTCTTCTCCAGCACCTTCCCTTAGACCGATACGGACTGCGAGATCACCGCTCGGCAGGTGTTCACACTGGGCGTACTCGTCCTTATCGGTCGCCTGGATTTCGACCTGTCGGGTAATCAATTCATAGTATCTGTTGACAAATTCAGGCAATGCGTCTCGCCTCGATTTGAGGGCTTGTGTAAGCGTTTCTCCAATCATTTTGTAATACGGTGGTGGGAGTCTCCGCACGGCATCCTCAATGACCGAATCTGGTAGATCCCTGCGAAACGCCGTTACGACCGAATCCCACGCGCTCTTATTGAGTTCGGCCAGAAACTCGCGATCCATCTCCCAACCCGTGGTCGATAGACCCACCAGGCTCGGATACTTGTCTCCGAACGTGATTTGTCTGGGGAGCCGTTTGCGTGCTACTGACATAGCAAACCCCTCGAAGCCGATGAAAGCCTGGTCGCGGTCTTCGGGTATTGGAAGCCATGTATAACAATCGCCATCGGGGAATTGCGCCCATCTCCACTGGCCGTAATGGCGGTCCTTGTCGCCGATGAAAAGATCCATCAGTTTTGCTTTTAGATAGGCACGGGCATCGATGCGGTTGCAAGGACTTTCTTCAAGGTGTTCCCACAGCCTCTCCGTTCCGCTGACCCTCCGGGAACCCGCAAAGCCGGGCGTATCGTCCGGTCCTTCAGACGGGTGTTCTTGCAGCGTTCCGATAAGGCCGGCAAACTCTTTGCGGTACTCTCCCAGCCTTGGATCATCTGGAATAACGACGAGCGTGTGCTTGGAATGGAGGATACCGGTGGCTTCCATCAGCGGATCAGCCACGAGTGCCCCTGTTGGTAAAAGCGCGCTGATCAAGTCCTGAAGGACGTCATCTACAATCGTATCCTTGAGTTCGTCCCATATTCTTTTGGTGGGATCTTTATCCAGGGAGCGGACCGTATAGCGGCGACCGTCTTTTCCTGTAAAGTGAAGCGAGATCGACTGTCCGAATCCGCCTGTCCGAAGCGGCGTCAAGCCACCTCCTGTGCTGTCGAGGTCGAGAACTGCAACCTCGATGGGGGTGGTCCAGAGGTCCCGGTTATTGCTGCCATAGAACCAGCGTTTGAATCCGCTGGCCCGGAATCTTTCCCCTGGAATCACCATGTGGGTCTTAGCACCCGGCGGAGGAATAGATCGGTGAATTCTGTATCCTGGTGGCGGCGAATCCTCATCAGGTGTGGATTCTGTCTGAACAGAAAAAGCGAGCACCAGCAAGAGTGCAATAGCGTTCCATCTGGAAAATATCATGTTTGTCCTTCCGTTTCAAGGTGATTTGGATAAGACAGATGAATCAGAAATTTTATAGCGCATCAAAACGCAAATCCGGCTGAGGTATAAATCCGGACCTCCTTTTCTTCTGTACTCACAATATCAACGCGAATGGGGCCTAAAAACGTCGTGCTGATATAACCACCAATACCAAAACCGTGGATACGGGTATTGGGCTGATCCGGATTGGAAGACATATTGTACAGACAGCCCTGATAGAAAATGCCCACAGCACTGAGCGGTATGGATCCCCAAAATTTCATGTGGCTCCAAATAGAAATGCCCGCCGATACGAATCTAAAAGCTCTCAGTTTGTCGCGTTTGAGACCGACAACGCGCAATGCTGTGTTACTAAAGTGTCCTGCACCACCTAATGCAAAGTGTTCATAAATCGGTGCAGGCTGTGTCATATAGCCTCCGTGAGACCAGAGGCCCACACTCAATTGCGGATGGGGACTGGCGAAGTACGCAAGTTGTGTTTGCACCTGCTTATGTGAAAATGTCCGATGAACCCATTTTGCTTGCGTTTGAAAATAGATGCCGTGTCTTGTTAAAAACGCATCGTCTCGGGTGTCAATACCTGCAGATAGCCACAAGGCGGGCAGATCTTTAGACGCATTGCCTATTGAACTGTCCGCATCGCGAATGCGGGCATGCTCAACTTGATACCCCACTTTGAAACCTCCCCAACTGTGGAACAAAACCTGCATGCCCAATCGCGCGCGAAAACGCTTCTCATTATACGTGTCCTGGTGTTGCCCATTTTGAAAATACAACCGGTCTTGATTCCAACCTTGAATCTGCCCGAAGAAACCCAGACGCTTAGATGAGCGAAAAATTAAATCCATTTCAGCAAGCTTCAAATTGCCCAATAGACCGCGAAAATAAAACTCTGCTACGGGGCCATAAGCATTTTGATGTGCAAACTCGGTCAGTGCCGCAACCCCAAAATCATTGTCGTAATGAAGTCCTATTTTCAACTCACTGGGGGGATTTTCAAGCACCTGAAAAACCAATTCGGTATAGTCTTCATGGTAGATAACTTCGTAATCTACCGTTTGAAATAATCCGGTCGCATAGAATCGGCCAGATTCGTTTTCCAGTTTTCGAAACGATATCGGCTTGTTGACGAACTTTTCCAATCGCGCTGTAAATACTTCTTGTGAATAGCGCTCTAAACCCTCAATCCGAACCCGGTCAATTACAATATCCGATGGTATATCTACCCAGGTTCTGAAATCAAAATCATCTGGTAATATCGACGGTCTCGACTTTTCAACGCGTTTTGAAATTCCGAGCTTTTGCAGGGCCTTCCAGATCGCATCCAGATGTTTTTCGGCTTCTTTTTCCCCCACTGGGATCAAAGTATATGATAGATTAAAATCTCCTCCATCAAACTTTTTTAAATCGGGCATGATCAGCACATGGGCGCGTTTTCGATTTGCAATTTTTTTTTCTTCAATTCGAAAACTAACGGCCTGATCGATGACGTCGATAATATCTTCAACTTCGTGCTTCTGGGTGCGCAAAGGCGTGGCGCAATCCACGGCAATAACAAAATCAGCCCCGGCGTCTAATGCGACATCTACAGGCAAGTTATTGACAATGCCGCCATCTACGAGATGGGTTTGTTCTGTACTTATCGGCGCAAATACCCCGGGAACAGAAATACTCGCTCTGATTGCCGTGCCGAGCGAGCCATTTTTAATCACGACCTGTTCGCCAGATAAAATATCTGTTGCTATTGCGCGAAAAGGCGTTGACAGCCGATCAAAATCGTTTCTCGCCCGATAAATTGCGCCCAGGGTCAATTGATTGAGAAAATGCTGAATTTTTTGTCCGGCAAAAACCCCATAGGGCAATTTCAGGTTCAGTTTATCGAGGCGCAATGCAAGCATCTGACGATCGGCTATTGGTTTGCGATTCAAATTCGACAGACGGCGGTTGGGGTGATTGTTGGTTATTTCCCACCAATCTGTTCCTACAATAATGCGTTCGACATTATCAACAGAATATCCGGCAGCGTACAATCCGCCCACCAGAGCCCCATAACTCACGCCTACAATCAAATCAATGGGGATACCTTCTCGCTCGAGCACGCGCAACACGCCGATATGTGCCCCTCCACGCGCGCCTCCACCACTGAGCACGAGTGCGACTCGGGGCTTCTGTTTTGCAAAAGAAGGAAGCGTGCTGAACAGGGCAAAACCCAAACACAATAAAAAAACGAATAGGCCTTGAACTATGCCGCTTTTTGTGGCGTATATCTTTTTGCCCATCATCTGATTCCCGGCTTTGAAAAATCGATCCGCTCTCAACCAACTTGTGGCAAGTCAAATCATTTTATGCACATATCTCAATGAATTACAGAATTTTAAAAAAACGATATATCGTTTTAACGCCAATATATCGCCCTTATTAAAGAGGAACAAGTCTTATTCGGATTCACTCATTGATCCTCACGGATCTTTACGCGTCTGGGCTTCAACTCTATCGGCTTGTACTCATCAATCTCGCCGATGGGTTCTATCAGGATGCAGTTAATCGGGACCTGGTGCTCAGATGCGATCGCCAATTTAGCAGCGGTGGGAGAGGGCAATGTGTACGCATCAGCCTGGCTGACATCGACGCTGTAGCCCAGATCGGACAGAGACTGAATCGTGATCGCGCTCAACGGTTGTTGCATCGCAGCACTGGGAGAAGCAAATCCCTCCATGAGTTCATTGGGACCGAACACGGACTGCCGCCAATGCCCGTCTCGTGTACCCACTCCTCCTTTCTCATTCTCCACCGGTACTTTCCCATCCGCGTAGTTCGTTCCGCCTGCGTCATTGAACGCCGCGATCGCCTCTGCACCCGCGAAATGCGTATCGGCATCATCTACCTCCACGGGAATGATAAAAAAGATGTACTCGATTGACGGATTTTTTAACAAGCCGAGGCGTTGCCAAACAGTACCGATCCCCAAACAATGCCCCATTTCATGCAGATAGAGATCTTGCAGGGCTTCGGGCGTAAAATCGCCCAGATCGGATGTATCGAATGTCATTCGCGCTACAATTGGCAATTTTGATTGTCCGCGCACCTCGCGTGGACCAGCACTCCCCAGGGTTTCACCTGGGCCGTCAATATTAGCGAGGCGTGCGTAGATCTGCAGGTCATCTACAAGACCGAAGACCTTAATGCCGTCTATCGTACCTCCTTCATCTGCACTGACAAAAACATCCGGAATATCATCCCTAATAATGCTCTCCCAACGCGTAACTGCGGCATTGAAAGCTGCCTGGTGAGCTACAGATGGCTCGCTGCCGACCCAAATGACTTCGATATTAAAGGCGTTGGGATCGGGCGGATCGGAAAAACGCCACGCTTGGGGTGAATCGTAGTTTTGTTCGCTACCACATTTGGCGCGTAAAGTGCCTGTGGTTGTTGAAGAGAAGGTCATTTCGATTGTACAGGTACCACCCAAATGCCCCCCATCATAGTTTTGCGTAAATATGCCAGTATTCGAGCCGGTATTTGAAAATGTATAGCTTCCCGGATATGCATTGTTTTCTTCGAAACGGCCAGCAGACAAGAATTCGATATAATAGGTCTCTACTGATAGGACTTTGTCGCTAACAAATGTATTGAATGCATTCTGATCTACCGGGGCAAAGCCGGGCGCGGGACGACTGGTCGTGCTATTACCCGATGGCGACCAGCCGCTCGTGCCTTCGTCATTGGTCGCCCGCACCTGTACCTCGTAAGTGGTCTCAGACATCAAGCTCGTGATTGTCGCCGTCGTGCTCGTGCCTGTATGGGGCCAGTCGGTGAAACTGTTTCCTGTCGCCCTGTATTGCACGTCGTAGTCGCTGATGGCAGGACCTGTATTCCCCGGTGCTGTCCAGCGCACGCTCAGGGTATTCGATGAGGCTGTAACTGTGGGTGCAGCAGGTCTGTCCGGTGGTTCGTTATCATCGGTGAGAGTTATTGTTACGGCGATGGTCGCACTGCCGCCTTTGCCGTCCTGTGCCCGCACGGTTACCGAATAGCGGTCCTTTGTTTCATAGTCATACGTCTGACCTGATTGGGTACTGAGTTGCCCGTTGCCTGAGACTATGGTAAATGCAGAAGCGTCCCTGCCTGTGAGGCTGTAGGTGATCTGGTCATTGTCACCATCTGTCGCGCTGACCGGATTTCCGATGTTCTGACCTGCGCCTGTGTTTTCGGCTATGCTGCGCGTTGTGCTCGTTCCCTCGCTGAACACTGGGGACTGATTGGATATGGTCGTGCCGGTCACCGATGGGGACCAGTTGCTCATTCCCTGGGCATTGGTCGCCCGCACCTGTACCTCGTAATTGGTGTTCGCGGTCAAGCCCGT
>JAJDYX010000047.1 GCA_022824945.1 Candidatus Latescibacterota bacterium | reverse complement strand
GTCATCTCTCTGTTGTTATGGGCGTTTGGACATTGTCTATGGCTGCCCGAAGCGCGTGCCACGATAGGGTCGCGCATTTGATACGGGTGGGATAGTCGCGCACGCCGGCAAAAACGAATAGTTTGCCCATCTGGTCGAGGCCGAGATTGCTGGATGGGTCGGTGAGCATCGCTTGAAAGTCTTTGAAATAGGTTTCTGTTTCACCGAGGGTTTTGCCTTTGATGGTTTCGGTCATTAAGGAAGCCGATGCTTTGGAAATGGCGCATCCCGAACCCTGAAAGCCAATGTCTTTTATGCGGTCGTCGTGGAGTTGAAGATAAACCTCCACTTTATCGCCGCACAGTGGATTATAGCCTTTGGCAAAGCGGTCTGCTGGATCGAGTACGCGAAAATTTCTGGGGTTTTTGTTGTGATCCAGAATGAGTTGCTGGTAGAGTTCGCGCAAATCTGACATCAGCCAAAAATCTTTCGCACGGTGTGAAGGCCAGAGACCAGCGCGTCAATGTCTTCACGCGTGTTGTAAAATGCCAGGGAAGCGCGCGTTGCTGCGGGTATGTCGTAGTGTTTCATAATGGGTTGCGCGCAGTGGTGCCCGGCGCGAACCGCAACGCCGGCCTGGTCGAGTATGGTGCCCACATCGTGGGGGTGAATATCGGAGAGGGTAAATGAGATCACGCCTACTTTGCGCTCGGCTGTGCCGATCAGGTTGAGGTCTGGCACGCCGCGCAGTGCGTCGTGTGCGTATTCCAGCAGGTTGGTTTCGTATTTTGCCGCGCCATCAAAGTCGATGCTGTTGAGGTAATCAATGGCGGCACCCAGGCCAATACTGCCCGCGATATTGGGCGTTCCCGCTTCAAATTTGTTGGGCAAATTTCCGTACGTGATATTGTCAAAGTCAACGTTCTGGATCATGCTGCCCCCACCCTGATAGGGCGGCATGGTATCGAGATATGTTTCGCAGCCGTACAGGACGCCAATGCCTGTGGGTGCAAACATTTTGTGTCCCGAAAAGGTATAGAACTCGCAGCCGAGGGCGCGTACATCCACGCGCTGATGGGGCACGGCCTGTGCGCCATCGATATGTACGGGTACGCCGTGTGCGTGTGCGATTTGCACGATTTCTCGCGCGGGATTGACCGTGCCGAGTACATTGGAGATGTGTACGACGGAGACGAGTTTTGTGCGGGAGGAGAAAAGGGTTTGATACGTGTCCAAACAGAGTTCGCCCCGGTCGTTCATAGGGATGACGCGCAGTTTGGCTCCCTTTTCCCGGCAGAGCATCCACCAGGGGACGATGTTGGAATGGTGCTCCATTTCGGTGATGATGATTTCGTCGCCCTCGCCGATTTGCTCGCGTCCAAAGGTTTGGGCAATGAGATTGATGCCTTCGGTGGTTCCGCGTACAAAGATGATTTCTCTGTCTGAGGCCGCGTTGATAAAGGTCGCCACCTTTCTTCTGGCGGCTTCATAAGCGTCGGTCGCTATTTGCGAGAGGTGGTGTACGCCTCTGTGTACATTGGCATTCTGGTCGGTGTAATAATGCGAGAGGGCATCAATGACCGCACGGGGTTTTTGCGCTGTGGCGCCATTGTCGAGGTACACGAGCGGCCGACCCTGGACTTGTTGGCCCAAAATGGGGAAGTCCGCGCGAATGCGGCGCACGTCAAAGGGCGGTGCCGGGCGTGCGGCCGGTTCGGGCGGTTGGAGTGTTAATATGTCCAGAGGCGAATTCATGCCGTGTCCTTTGCTTCGATGTGTTCGAGGCGAGTGTCGATTAAGTCGCTGAGGTGTGACCGCACGGGGGCGAGGGTCACGCGCCCGATAATGTCATCGGCAAAAGCGCGGAGCAAAATTTGCTTTGCATCGGCTTTGGGAATGCCGCGCGCTTGCAGGTAAAAGAGCGCGTTTTCGTCGAGTTGGCCTATTGTTGCGCCATGCGAGCATTTGACTTCGTCGGCGTAGATTTCGAGCTGGGGTTTGGTGTTGACGCGCGCGTTGTCCGAAAGCAGAATATTTTCGTTTTGCTGGTAGGCATCGGTGTGTTGCGCTTTTTGATGGACGTGAATTTTCCCCCGAAAAATCGCGCGAGAAGATCCTCCCAGAATCCCTTTGTAGAGTTCGTGACTGGGGCAATGGGGTTCGGCGTGTTCAAGCAGGGTATAATTATCGACTTGTTGCGATCCTTCGAGGGCATAAAATCCATTGACGGTGGCTTCACTACCTTCGCCGCGCAGGTACGCGCTTACGTCGTTGCGAACAAATGCCCCGCCGAGTGTAAAATCGTGAAAGGTCATCCTGCTGCTGCGCCCGAGTTGTGCCTGAAAATTGGCGACGTGCAAACCCGCTGTGCCCTGCAATTCGAGGCGGATACAATTCACGCTGGCGTTGTCGCGGGCGAGGATTTCTGTGACTGCATTGGTGAGATAAGTCTCTGTGCCCGTTCCCGCATAGGTTTCAACAATTGACAGATGACTGTTCTCATCCGCGATGATCAGGTTGCGCGGGTGAGATATTGTGGGGATTTCTGCCGCCGTTGTGATATAAAGGATATGCACGGGGGCTTCAACTGTGACATTTGGCTGAACATGGATGAATACACCATCGCGCATGAATGCCGTGTTGAGGGCGGTAAAGGCCAAATCTGTGGTTTGTGCGAGTTTTCCCAGGTGCGTTTTGACGAGTGAATGGTCGTAAACATCGGCGAGGTTGGCGATGGTTATGCCTTCTGGTATGTCAGATGCGTGTTCTGGCGCGTAATGCCCATTGACGAATACGAGGCGGATGCCTTGCAGGTCGGAATAGGTGAAGGGTTCAAGTTCTGCGTCTGCAAGGGTGGCAGGGGCTGCAAGCTCAAAATCGGTTCTAATGAGCGCTGAGGGATTCACACTTTTCCAGGCTTCATCCGCCGTGGTGGGATATCCCAGGCGGTCAAAGTCGGCAATTGCTTGTTGGCGCAATGCTCGCAGTGGCTGACCATTGAGGCTGGATTCAAATTTTTGAATCCAGGATGTGTGATTAGACGCTGTGTGTCGCGTGTTCTTCTTTGATCCAGTCATAGCCTTTTTCTTCCAGTTCCAGGGCGAGTGTTTTGTCGCCCGATTGCACGATGCGTCCGTCGAGCATAACGTGGACAACGTCGGGCACGATATTGTTGAGCAAGCGCTGGTAGTGCGTGACCACAATGGTCGCTTTGTCCGCGCTGTGGAGTGTATTGACGCCGTTGGCAACAACGCGCAGGGCGTCGATATCGAGTCCAGAATCGGTTTCGTCGAGTATGGCAAGGCGGGGTTCTAAAACGGCCATTTGCAGTATTTCATGGCGTTTTTTTTCTCCGCCAGAAAAGCCCTCGTTGACCGAACGTTTGAGGAATTTTTCGTCCATTTCAACCAGTTTGAGTTTGTCGCGAATCAGTGTGAGGAAGTCTATGGCATCGACTTCTTCTTCGTCTCTGGCCGTTCGAAGGGCGTTGAGTGCTGTGCGCAAGAAGTACGCGCTGTTGACACCGGGTATTTCTACCGGATACTGAAAGGCGAGGAAGACGCCCTGTGCTGCGCGTTCATCCGGGTCCATATCGAGCAGGTCCTGGCCCTCGTAGATGACTTCGCCTGCTGTAACGCTATAGGCTTCGTGACCCGCGAGCACTTGGGCCAATGTGCTTTTGCCCGACCCGTTGGGTCCCATAATGGCGTGGATTTCTCCCGCGTTGACCGCGAGGTTGATGCCGTGGAGGATTTCCGCGCCTTCCACACCTGCGTGCAGATTTCGAATTTCGAGCATGTTCGTTCCTTAAATTGTGATCTAACCGACGCTGCCTTCGAGGCTGATGCCGAGGAGTTTTTGGGCTTCGACTGCAAATTCCATTGGCAATTCTGCAAGGACTTCTTTGCAGAAGCCGTTGACGATCATTGAAACGGCGTCTTCTGTGGAGATGCCGCGCTGGTTGCAATAGAAGATCTGGTCTTCGCCAATTTTGGATGTGGTGGCTTCGTGCTCAACGTGTGCGGATGGGTTGCGCACGTCGATATAGGGAAAGGTGTGTGCGCCACACTGATCGCCGATGAGCATGGAGTCGCATTGGGTAAAGTTTCTGGCGTTGTGCGCGCCTTTGAGCACTTGCACGGCTCCGCGGTAGGTGTTTTGGCCGAGAAGGGCGGATATGCCTTTGGATATGATGGTGCTTCGGGTGTTTTTTCCAATGTGAATCATTTTGGTGCCGGTGTCGGCCTGTTGCTTGAGGGAGGTGAGGGCGACAGAGTAAAATTCGCCGACTGAGTTGTCCCCCTGCAAAATACAACTGGGATATTTCCAGGTGATGGCCGATCCGGTTTCGACCTGTGTCCACGAGATTTTGGAATTTGCGCCCCGGCAGGCGCCGCGTTTGGTGACAAAGTTGTAGATGCCTCCCTTGCCGTCTATGTCGCCGGGATACCAGTTCTGGACGGTGGAGTATTTGATCTGTGCATTGTCGAGTGCGACGAGTTCGACTACGGCTGCATGGAGTTGGTTTTCATCGCGCATTGGCGCTGTGCAGCCTTCCAAATACGATACATAAGCACCTTCTTCAGCGATGACGAGCGTGCGCTCAAACTGCCCGGTGTTGGCGGCGTTGATGCGGAAATACGTCGATAATTCCATTGGACAGCGCACGCCTTTGGGGATATAGCAGAAAGACCCATCGCTAAAGACAGCCGAGTTGAGAGCGGCAAAATAATTGTCGGTGTGGGGGACGACAGAACCGAGATACTGGCGCACGAGGTCGGGGTGATCTTGTACGGCTTCTGAAAAAGAGCAAAAGATAACGCCCGCTTCGGCGAGTGTTTCCTTAAAGGTGGTGGCGACTGAGACGCTGTCAAAGACCGCATCGACAGCCACACCGGCGAGCATTTTTTGCTCTTCGAGGGGTATGCCGAGTTTTTCATAGGTGGCGAGCAGTTCGGGATCGACTTCGTCCAGGCTTGCGGGACCATCGCCTGCGTTTTTCGGTGCCGCGTAATACACGATGCTTTGATAGTCGATATCGGGGTAGGTAACCATGGCCCACTGTTCGCTTTTTTTGCGTTTGAGCGGGTCTGTCATGGTCAGCCAGTGGCGATAGGCTTTTAAGCGCCATTCGAGCAGCCAGTCGGGTTCATTTTTTTTCTCTGAAATAAATCGAATAATGTCTTCATTCAGACCTGGCGGGGCAGATTCTTGCTCGATGTCTGTCACCCATCCAAATTTGTAATCGCTCGTTGCGAGCGTTTCAAGTTCCTGGGTCTGTGAACTCATTGTAGAACTCCTTTAAAGGTCTCAAAAGTAGCTGTGCAAGGGCAAACTTACCTAAAGCATACAAAAATGTCAAGATTAAAGACGAAAAAAATAAACAAAGTATTCTACATCTGATCGGTCCTGTGCATACGACTATCCCCATGCCTTACCACTGGCACGCCTGCGACGCTTGCTGCCGGGCAGGTCTTTTTTGGCAACGGCAAAGCCGAGTAGCCCTTTTTGCCCGAGCTTTTTGAGATAGGCGAGCAGGGATATTTCGGCTTCTTTTACATTGAGTTGGTGGGTTTTGCTCAGACGTCTGATGATGGCTTCGACGGTTGTGCGCCCGTCGCACATATCCCAGACCTGTGCCCCTATTTCGTCGAGTACCAGTGTTTTTTGTTGGGGAATCCAAAAAATTTTAGATAGCGTGCGTACTTTCCAAGAATCGCCGCGGGTGAGGGTGACGTGGATCTCGCCATCGTCGTTTTTTTCCCATTCGACCTGGTTGTTGCGAACGGGCTTGGATTTGAACATGGCCTCGCGACCAATTTTGGGTTGTTTTTTGAATAGCATAACAGGACTCCGCGAATAGACAGAATAATTCTGTCAGGAAATGGCTGTTACATCTTTGCAATAGGCATCGAGGTTTGGGGCACCTTCGGATTTTTTCCAGAAGGTCTGTACAACAAAAATTTTATTGGTTTCCATATCGGTCCAAATCCGTCCCGAAAGATTCTGGCGGGGTCGCATGTTCCAAAAGGGCAAGGGTTGAAGAAGGCCCTGCCATCGGCTTTTAGGGCGTCCATTGACCGAGAGCACGATGTTGGTGCCCTGGGTTTGGATATCGGTTTCAATGTGGATATGTCGAAGGTCTTTTGTAAAAAATTCAACATACCATTCATCGAGGTCTTTGCTACTGAGGATTGTGCGCGCCAGGCTGAAGCGGTCAATATTGAGTCGCGTGCTGTTTTTTTGAAATCTCAAGCCTATATGCCCGGATTTGAGTTCAAAATTTTCGAGTTCGTATTCTGGAGGCGATTGGCAGGTCAGATCGTAGAGTGCCCAGGTCAGGGGACCGCCGGGGGGTGTGTCCCGAAGGGTATTGAGGACGAGGGGCAAAACGGCGTCGAGATTTTCGTCTGTGCGTCCCATAATTCGAATAAAAATGAGCCGATCCGAGGCGGGACTATACGTTGCGAGGGTGTGTACTGTGTAACGCGATTCCCAAACAAAATACTGCGTGTTTTGCATGGTGGGAAGGTCGAGGTCAATGGCTTTGGGGTTGCGTTCAACGCGCAGGCGGCTTTTTTGTTTTTTGGCATTTTTTGCCAGACCTTCGATGTAGCGATCCACAATTTGCGCCACGCGGTCATCTCCTCGCGCTTCTTTCCATTCGAGTTCGAGACGTGCAATTTGAGAATCGTCGAGGCGCACTTCGCCCGAGTTGGCCTCTCCCGATATTTTGCCCGGGTTCCATTCTGATGGAATGTTCAGGCCAACGCCATGCCAGGAAAAGGGTACGTATTCGTCAAATGTGAGGTTTTTCATGGTGCTCTTTCCGTTTGTGGCTCGTGCGTCTGTGCTTATACAGATAAGATACAAGGGGGTATTTGTGGTGTCAAGAGAGGAGATATAGATGTATTTACGGTGTTTAGTGCAGAGATGATATGGGGAAAGATAATATATTTTTTAGAATTATTTGAGATGAAAACTTGACGGATGCACGAACGTTCACTATATTCAAATGTGCAGGTTTATTGATATATGCGTTTTTGGCTAATAAATAAGGAGGTGTGTTATGCGAAAAAAACTAACTGCGCGCCAACAGGAGATATACGATTTTATCGCTCAGGTGATTCGCAACCAGGGATATCCGCCTACGATCCGAGAAATTATGGAGGCTTTTGGGATTGCTTCAACCAATGGCGTGCGAACTACGCTGTCTGCATTGGAAAAGAAAGGGTATATTCGGCGGACTGCTATGTTGTCGCGCAGTATTGAGTTGACGGATTACCAGGATGCGTCGCTTTCGGGCGATGTGCGCGAAGTGCCAGTGATTGGGCGCGTTGCTGCCGGTGAACCGATTCTGGCGATGGAAAATATTGAGAGCACGCTTGCGGTAGATTCCGGGTTTGTGCCGCGCGGCGATGTTTTTGCCCTGCAGGTTGAGGGTGATAGCATGCGCGATGCCGGAATATTAGACGGCGATTTTGTACTCGCGCGCCATCAGGAATCCGCCCATCAAGGTGAGATTGTCGTGGCTGTGATTGGCGAAGAAGCGACGGTTAAGCGCTACTATCGAGAGGGATCGCAGGTCAAGTTGATGCCGGAAAATAAAGCCTATCAACCCATTGTGGTGGGTGATAGCCACGAGTCATTCCGAATTGCCGGTAAAATTGTGGGTTTGATGCGGTCTTTTTAGATGTGGTGGGATGTTTAAGAGCACAAAAGAGAGATCTTAACAGATCTCTCTTTTTTATGTTTGTCCTCTAAAATGCATGCCGGATAGTTGTTCGACATGACCCTTGATTTCGAGGCTCAAGAGGATGTTGAGGGTTTCTCCAGAAGAGAATTCCACGGCTTTGGTGAGGGCGTCAATATGTACCGGGTTCGCATCGGCAGACAGGCTGACAAGAGCGTCCCATACGCGTTGTTCTCGGTCGGATAAGACAGGTTGTTCAGAGGGTTGAGGGGGGAGCGTTGGCCGATGTTCAATTTCGCTCAAGATGTCTTGTGTCGTTTGTACGAGAATAGCTCCTTGGCTGAGAAGGCTATTTGTTCCCTGACTTTTGCCCGAATAAATCGGACCGGGTACGGCAAAGACATCGCGGTTCTGGTCAAGTGCAAATTGAGCTGTGATGAGTGCGCCGCTCTGTTTGCCCGCTTCAACAACGACTGTGCCGAGGCTCAAGCCACTGATAATGCGGTTGCGTCTTGGAAAGTTGTGGGCTTCTGGGGTAGTGCCCAGTGGAAATTCTGAGAAGACCACACCGCGTTCACATATTTGTTCAAATAGGGTGCGATTTTCAGGTGGATAAGGACAATCTAAACTGCTGCCGAGTACTGCTGCTGTTGCGCCGTGTTCGAGTGCCCCCCGGTGTGCATGAGTATCAATGCCAACGGCCATGCCGCTGACCACTGTGACCCCTGCTCTGGCGAGATCACTTCCCAGGCGATGCGCGGTTTCCCGTCCATAAGCCGTGAAAGAGCGCGAACCGACAATGCTGATGGTTGGGCTGTGACACAGGCTTATATCGCCTTTTGCAAAGAGCAGAGGTGGTGGGGCGTAGATTTGGTTTAGTATTTCGGGGTAGAGGGGATCGGTGAGCGTGCAGATTTGGATGTCGAGGTCTTTTGCGCGTGCGATTTGATCTCGCGCCCATGCCCAGTTCCGTTTGGTAGAGATAGATTGCGCGATGCTGGGGCCAATACCGGGGATCTCGCATAGTGCTCTGGGAGATTGGGAAAGAATATTTTCCGGCGTTTCAAAATGTTCGAGAAGGGCGCAATAGGCAGCGGGACCCAGACCCGGTACGGCGTAGAGTACCAGCCAGGGTAGCGTGTGGTCACACATAATGTCTCGCTTGAGATGGTGGTTTTTAGGGATATAGATAGCAATGTTTGTGCCAAAGAAAAAAGCCCATAAAATGGGCTTTTTTTTAAAAAAAAGTGAACCTTTTGTTCAAAATGTGGATGATGGGTTGAAATATTTGAATGCTGGAAGAGGTGGATTCAGTCTCTTGAATACCCGGGGATATTGTAGAGAGGAACCGCCCATCCCGCATCCTGAATTAACAAATTGGCATCCACGCTTTTGGGTTCAGCTATCGCGCCAAAGTCTTTCCATTGGTTGCCATCCAGAGGTTCGGTATAGCCTTCGCTTTGGAAAAAGCCAATTAGATTTTCGCGCATTGTTTTTACCTCGGAAGCGTACAAAATATTGTACGCACAGTTGCGCGTTTCCTCGGCATCTGTGCGGTGATCAAGCAGGTATTCCTTTTGGTCGCCCGCCGAATAGATATATTTCAAATTGCCGTTATAGGCCATGTACATACCGCGTTGTCCGTGTTGAATCTGACCGTAAATCATTCGTTCACGCCCATGGCCGACGAGATCGGCCATGTCCAGGCCGTCTAAATCTGCGTTGTGATCGGAAATACCTGCTGCGCCCAAAAATGTGGGGATCAAGTCCATTAATCCACACGGTGTTTCTTCTACGGCACCGCGAGGGAAGCGCTCGGGATAGCGCACCAGCATGGGCACTCGGGCTGCTGCATCGAGAAAGCTGCGTTTGCCAAAACAGTTGTAATCCCCCAATAGTTCGCCGTGATCCGATGACCAGGCTATGAGGGTATTGTCCAGTTCGCCCTGTTGTTCGAGTTCGTCGATGATCCGACCCACGCTGTAGTCGATAAACGATATGCACGCCCAGTAATACCCGCGCATGACCTGCAACATGCGATTATCCAATCCCGCATCGCGGTATTTGTATCGATTCTGATGGCGATTGAAATGCGTCCACAGATCTTCCATGTTATCGGGGCGTTTGGGAAAGGGCATCAAGGAACCGCGATAGAGTTTGTTCCAGGGCGTTGGCGGTGAAAAGGGCGGATGCGGATGGATAAAACCCGACCAGAGGAAGAACGGTTTGGATGTGTCGCGGTTTTTCAGAAAGTCAATGCTGCGGTCTGCGACCCAGGCTGTTGGGTGATGGCGTGCGGGCAGTTGTGAAATTTGCGGGATATAATACATTTCTCCTCTTGCGCCCATTGGGTCATGTACATAGTCAAAGCCCTGGGCGTGTAGATATTGTAGATAATCCTTTGTATCAATTGTTCCCGAGATTTCTTCCTGTACATCTCGTGCGTGAAACCCCCGCAATCCTCTTCGATCGCCCGTAAAGTGCATTTTGCCCACGCCGTGACAGAGATATCCGTCCTGTGCGAGGAGGTCCATCAGCGATGGGCGGTCTGTCGGTTGTGAAAATCCATTGTCAAAGCACCCATTTTTGTGCGGATACTGCCCGGTGATAAGGGATGCACGCGCCGATACACAAACGGGCGATGGCGTGTATCCTCTGGTAAAATTCACTCCTTCGTGACACAACCGATCCATCACTGGTGTGCGAATATGCGGATTGCCAGCCGCGTGAATGGTATCCCAGCGTTGCTGGTCGGTAAATACGAATAGAATATTGGGTTGTTTGGGCATTTTTCACTCCTTGGAAAATTTAATAATCTGACGCTTTCATGTAAAAACACAGCCAAAATCCCACCAAAACGGTGGCGGTAGATAGGGCAAATACGCCTTGAAGATGTACGAGATCTGCGAGTACACCTCCGAATATGGGATAGAGCGAACCAATGCCCAGCACGGTATTGGTGATGCCGATATAGGTTGGGCGGCGCTCCGCTGGCGCAATGTCTAAAAGATAACTTTTGAACCCGATAAAAATGCCTGTTGTCGTTCCGCCTATTAAGAGAAAAATTGGCGAAAAAGACGCCGCGATTATCCACTCAGACGCGTGTTGCAACAAACTCGCCTGGTTGCTCAAGATCAATGCCATACACGGAATTAAAGCCACGCCCAGCACGGCGAACAAGACCACGCGGTGGTTTCCGTAGTTGAGAGACAGTCTTCCCCATATTATATTAAAAATAGCTGCGCCTATGGTTTGTATGGCTAAAAAAAAGCCGACTGTGCTTTCCGAGATGTAAAATGTCTCCTGGGCGAGTACTACGTAAAATGGAAGTGAGAATCCGATGCCCGATGCCAGCATTTGAACCAGGAGGAACCGTCCAAAATTGCGGTCGCGGCGCAACAATTGCGGAATACCGCGAATTACCTGAATGGCATTACGACTGGTCGTGCTCATCTCGCCTTCTGGCTCTCGGACCAGACAAAAACACCCGATGCCCAGGCTCATCATCCCCGCGCCCATCGCGAAGATCATGACGTAATTTACCGGAAAGTCATAACCGTTCTCAGTGTCGAGAAAATACTTGACCAATATGCCCGCGAGAATACTCAATATGCCGCCGAGAAATGAACGGGATGCGTAAAATAATCCCGTGTGTGACCTCGGCAGAGATCTGCCCACGATATCTGTATAGGCATTGCCCGCGGGGCCGCCAAAAAGAGAAGCGATGCCATATAGAATGAGAAAGCTGCTCAATACCAGACCGGGGCGCTCGAGTCCATACCACGCGAGCAGTGGCACGATTGTCCAGATCAGCGACATGCGGATGAGGTTGGCCTGTCTGTAAACAGGTAGCCGACGCGCGCGCCGCTCCAGATATCCGGCCACGAGCAGTTGGGGCAAATGCCAACCTGCGCGGTGCAGAGATGCGGCCAGGCCGACCAGCGTATCTGAAGTTGTGAAGTGCCGAATAAAAACGGGTAAGACTGTGGTGGGGTCTAAAAACGCCGTGCCAAATGCGAAGATGCCACCATTTAATGTCCCCACAATAAAGTTGAACCGCGCATTGCCCTTTTCAGGTAAGAATCTCATTTATTTTCTCATAGTTGGCGCATTATTATATCTTGCATATGCTGAGGATGCAAGATGAAAGTCGCGTTTCAATGCTGTGGGGTGTTAATATAGCTTCTTAAGTTATAGATCAATTTTTAGTATGAGGAGAATTCTATGTCCAAAATTATTTATCTCGCCAGTCCTTATGGTTTTTCGTCTCAACAGAAACAGAAACTTTTGCCCGAGTTTATTCAGGTGCTCGAGTCTCTCGGCGCAGAAGTGTGGGAACCCTTTGATCGCAATAATCAGATTGACAAGGCACAGCCTGGATGGGCGTATCAAATTGGGCAGGCAGATGTGCGCGATGTCAAAGAAGCAGACGCGATATTCGCCATTGTCAATGGTACGCCGCCCGATGAAGGTGTGATGGTTGAACTCGGGATTGCCATTGCTTTGGAGAAAAAGACCTTTCTCTTTCGAGACGATTTTCGCCGTTGCACCGATTCAGAAGACTATGCGCTTAACCTTATGCTTTTTACAGGTCTGCCAGAACACGGCTGGGAAGATTATTATTACACTTCTCTGGATGAAGTTGCCGATCCCGATAAAGCTCTGGTGCGCTGGCTGAGTGGAGAGATGGATTGACAGACCAGTTATTCCTGAGTATTATTTTTAACAATCATCATTTTACCCAAACACAACAGGTTCAGGTATGGCCCTACAAACCGTTGCCACCATGACAGCCGATGAGCTTCTGGTGATGCCGCACAATGGCTATCGCTATGAACTCATAAAGGGAGAATTGCGCCAGATGCCTCCAGCGGGAAGTCAGCACGGACGAATTGCATTGAAGATAGGATGGCGTCTTGCCCAGTTTGTCGAAGAGAACGGACTCGGAACAACGTACGCCGCCGAGACCGGATTTATTATTGGTACTGCGCCCGATACGGTGCGCGCACCCAATGCGAGTTTTGTGTCGAAAGAACGTGCGGAAGCCATAGACGAAGAAGGGTTCTTCCCTGGCGCGCCCGATCTCGCCGTTGAAGTCGTCTCGCCAAATGACCGCGCATCCGAAGTGACGGAAAAAGCTTTTGATTGGTTGCGGGCAGGTGCGAAGATGGTTATTGTTCTCGATCCCAAAACGCGCACGGCAACTGTCTATCGCGGGTTCGATGATGTTCACATTCTCACAGAAGGCGACACACACAACGGTGACGATGTCGTGCCAGGATGGCAATTGCCACTTGCAGATGCGTTTTAAAAAAAGGGGCGACCTTTTCCGGTTGCCCCTTTTTGTTTTTTTGCTGTGTATTACTGTGCCGCCTCTATGGCCTCGGCTTTCATTTTTTCTCTTTCCACGTCATCCTGCCATCGCGCTTGAATATCTTCGCGCAAACGCCAGAGTGGATCAAAATAAAAGAAAAATGTATCGGGTTTTACTACGGGACTGATATAGACGGCGATCCCGGTTTCCCTGTTGTAGTATTCATAGGAGTGCGCGTCTCGTTTTCCGCCGCCGCCCAGTGTATCTACAATAAATGTGGGCATGTTGAACCCGGATGTGGTGCCGCGTATGGCTTTTTCAATGGCGAGGCCATCGTCGAGTGTTGTGCGCAGGTCTTCAACGCCGCGCACGAGGTCGTGGAAATACACATAATAGGGTTGTACGTTTAAGTAGCTCAACCGCTTGACCAGGAGTCCCATCGTCTCGGTGCTGTTATTCACGCCGCTTTGAAGTACTGCCTGGTTGCGTATTGTTATTCCGCGCGACTGTAGCCGATTAAGCCCGTCCTGGGTAATGCCAGTGATTTCGGCGGGGTGATTAAAATGGGTGTGCAGAACGACTTCTTTGTGCATTTTGCGTCCGCGATCCACCACGCGCGTCAGCGCATCTACCCATGCATCATCTGTGACGAGTTTTTGCGGCATGACCGCCGGGCCTTTGGTCGCAAAGCGAAATCGCCGAATGTGATCAATATCCAGCAGGCGATTGCCCAGTTCTTCGAGTTGATCGGCTTTGAGCTGATACATGTCGCCGCCACTGACTACGACGTCTTCGATTTCGGGACGCGATTGAATATACCCAATCGCATTGTCCCATCGTTCGCGATTGACTCGCAGATTAACTTTTTCCACATCTTCTGTATTCAGTCCCACGGCATAGCTGCGGGTGCAAAATCGGCAATATACGGGACAGGTGTCCAATACGAGGAATAACACGCGGTCTGGATAGCGATGGGTCAATCCTTCAACGGGGGCATCTCCCAATTCATTGAGCGAATCGAGGTGCAGTTCGGGATGATCGCGCTCTTGCTCGCATCTGAGAGACAAAAATTGTTTGCGAAGCGGATCGCGATATGGGTCATCCCAATTGATCAAGCTCGTGATATACGGCGAAATCCGCACGCTCATGGGCGCGTGTTGCAGGCCCGCTGCGACCTCTTGATAAAAGTCGTTGGGTACCCGATTCTCAAGTACTCGCATCAATTTGCCCACGCTGGTTATTGAATGGCGCATCTGAAAGATGTGCGAGTGAAAGGTGTGTGCGTCTATGTCTGCAAAAGCGGGGATATGTCGCCAGAATTCGTCCCGACGCAACTCGCGATGCGCGAGATCCTCGGAGCCGATGGGCGGTTTTGTGCGGTGTGAATACACGGCTTCGGTAATGGCCATCTTGCTACCTTTTTTAAAATCTATAGACGCCCAGATGCGTCTATAGAACAGGCCTGAGGAGTGGATATGCAGTTATGCTTGGCCTACAGTCTGCGTCTGAATGCAGACTATCTATAATACACCCACAGTATATGTCTGTCAAGTCTGGGCGCGGACAAAAACCTTGTCCGACCCGTTTGTTTATTTTACTTTAGAAAATCTGTTGCCATCATTCTGAATGGAATTTTTTTATGCCAAAGCGCGCGTTTGTTATCCTCATTTTGGGTTTTGCTATTTTTGCAGCTTTTGTTGGGCTGAGGTTGCTCTCGGTGATTTATACCGATTTTCTCTGGTTTTCATCACTCGGCTTTCAAAACGCTTTTGTCACCATTATACGCACCAAAACCCTCGCCCTTTTCGCATTTGGAAGTGTTTTTGCACTGATCTGCGGTATGAGTATTATCGCTGCTCGGCGCTATGGACAGCCCACGCGTATTATGGCACTTGAGGTTATTATCGATGGCGATGTTCCCATACCGCCAGATCACTCCCTCCGACAGCGCTACGCCTGGATCGGGATTGTCACACTGTTGTCCTTTTTTATGGGTGTTGCGGGTACTTCAGCCTGGTCCGTTGTTCTCAAATACGCCAATCCCACTCCTTTTGATCTGGCCGATCCCATATTTGGGCACGACATAGGATTTTATGTTTTTAGCCTGCCGCTGTACAATTTTCTGCAAGGTTGGTTTATTTCTGCAATTATTGTGACGGGGATTGCTACGGTTGTTTCCTATCATCAGGATAGGGCGATTCGATTCGATGACAAGCGCTGGATTACGACCCCGTATGTGCGGGCACATGTCTCGATTCTCGGCGCTGTTCTCGCTCTTTTACTCGCGTGGGGTTATTGGCTAAAAAGATACGAACTGCTCTATTCTTTTCGCAAAGAAGCTTTTTTTGGCGCGGGTTATACAGATCTCAATATCCAGATTTGGGCTTATTATTTGATGCTTTTGGGGCTTATTGTTCTGGCGGGTTTGCTCTTTTACAACGTGCGCGTTCGCACATGGACGATTCCCGGATTTGGCGCGGCGGGCTATCTCGGTGCGCTCATTGTCGTGAGTTGGTTTATCCCTATTGTCTTTGAATTGGTGATTGTGCGGGCCAATGAGTTTGATAGAGAAAAGCCGTATATACAACATGCTATTAATTATACGCGCAAAGCATATAGTCTGGACAAAATCGAGGAGGTGCCTTTTCCCGGCGAATCTGATCTCACTGCGGATGATATCGCAAATAATCAGGCGACCATACAAAGTATTCCGCTGTGGGATCGCCGCCCGCTTATGGATACGTATTCGCAGATTCAGGAAATTCGGTCCTACTACAAATTTCGAAGTGTCGATGTGGATCGGTATCGCATTGACGGAACGTATCGGCAGGTTATGCTGGCCGCCCGCGAACTCGCGAGAAATCCGCGCGATTTGCCAGGGGATACATGGGTTAATCGGCATCTTGTGTACACGCATGGATACGGTCTGGTCATGAGTCCGGCGAATGAGATTGCAGCCGAAGGACTACCGGGATTTCTGCTCAAAGATATTCCACCGGTTATATCGGAAGGCCTTGAGGTTGCCCGTCCCGAACTCTATTACGGGGAGGACATGCGCGATTATGTTATCGTTCGGACCAATACGCCCGAATTTGACTATCCCAAAGGCGATGAGAATATATACACGACTTACAAGGGGCGCGGTGGTGTGCCATTGGACGGATTTTTGACGCGCCTTGTATTTGCCATTCGCTTTGTCGATCCATTTATCCTTTTTACCGATGCGATAACACCCCAAAGTCGCATTGTGTTTGACCGGCACATCGGCACTCGCTTTGGCGAAGATGCCCCGCGGCGGTTTGACAAAATTGCTCCGTTTCTCCGTTTTGACAACGATCCCTATCTCGCTCTGGTTGAAGGTCGCCTGGTCTGGATACAAGATGCCTATACCGTGTCCAATATGTTTCCCTATTCGATGCCTTATGGACGGCCTTATGTGCGAGAGATGAATTATATCCGAAATTCTGTCAAAGTGGTGCTCGACGCGTATAATGGCAGTGTCACTTTTTATGCTTGGGATATGAGTGACCCTCTCCTCAAGACCTATATGGCGATTTTCCCGCGTCTGTTCAAGTCAGCCGATGAAATCAGTCCCGCACTTCGCGCACACTTGCGGTATCCGATAGATCTCTTTGATATTCAGGCGACGCTCTACAATACGTATCACATGACCACTCCGATTGTGTTCTATAACCGCGAAGATGTGTGGGAGATTCCCACCGAATACTACGGGACAGTTGACCGCCCCATTCGCATGCGTCCGTATTATGTGATGGCGCGTTTGCCGGATGAAGACCGCGAAGAATATATTCTTATGCTGCCGGCTACGCCTTCCAACAAACCCAATATGATCGGCTGGATATTTGCGCGCTGTGACGGAGAAAATTACGGACGACTCGTGGTCTATAAATTGCCCAAGGAAAAGCTTATTTACGGGCCAATGCTTATCGAACAACGCATCAATCAGGATACTGATATCTCTCGAGAGATTACGCTATGGGATCAGCGTGGGTCAGATGTCATACGCGGCAATTTGCTGGTTATCCCCATCCGCAATTCGTTCATTTATGTCGAGCCGCTTTATTTGCGCGCGTCCCAACACGGTATGCCAGAACTCAAGCGCGTGCTCGCTATTCACGGCGACCGCCTCGCTATGGGCGAAGATCTCAACGATGCCCTTAACAGGGTTTTTGCCAAAAGAACGGGCACGCGAGTTCGGGATATTGAAATTTTGCCAGAAGACCTCAAAGCACTTGCCCGCCAGGCCTATCGACAATTTGAAGAGGCACAAAAGCAGTTGCGCGCAGGCGCGTTTTCCGATTATGGACAAAGCGTTGAGGCACTGCGCCAAACTCTTCGGCGTATGTATGAAAGTGAAGAACAAAATAGACGAGATGAATAGACAGGTCTCAAAGTGGGCTGGATTGCTTACTGAGCAGCGCAATCCCAATAGCACCTACATTGACCGATGTTCGACGGTGGATGCATTGCGCCTTATCAACGCCGAAGATCAAAAAGTAGCGCGTGCTGTTGATGGTGTGATAGATGATGTTGCGTGTGCTGTCGATCTCGTGGTATCGGCATTTCAAAAGGGTGGTCGCCTCTTTTATGTTGGCGCGGGAACCAGCGGTCGCCTCGGCGTTCTCGATGCGTCTGAATGTCCTCCGACCTATGGCGTGTCACCCGATCTCGTACAGGGTATTATCGCCGGCGGTATTCCCGCTTTGACACATTCACAAGAAGGCGCGGAAGACCACCCTGAAGATGGAGAAGTAGCACTCAAAGATCGCGGCTGTACCTCTGATGATGTCGTTATGGGTATTGCGGCGAGTGGGGTTACACCTTTTGTGCTCGGTGCGCTTGAATACGCACAACGCATTGGCGCGAAGGCTTTGTTTTTTACATGTAATCCGGATGTGGTAGAAAAAGTACGCGCAGATGTTGTGATCGTCCCTGTTGTGGGGCCAGAAATCATTGCTGGTTCGACGCGCATGAAAGCGGGTACGGCTACCAAGCTCGTGCTCAATATGATTACTACAACGGCTATGATCCGCCTGGGTAAGGTCTATGAAAATCTGATGGTTGACCTCGCGCCGACCTGCGACAAACTCATAGACCGTGCCGAACGCATTTTAGGGATCGTATCTGATCTAACGCCGGAAGAAAGTCGTCGGGCACTCAACGATGCACAGGGCGATCTCAAAACGGCTGTTATTATGACAAAACGGGCTGTCTCTATAGAAACAGCCCGTGAATTGCTGCGGCAAAACGATGGCGTTATCAATAAGGTTCTGGTAGATTAAGCTTTGTTTTGTTCCCCTTGATAGAATGCTTTTACCAGGCTGTCGAGAAAGTTTTTGGGCTGGCGCACGGCTTCTGCGGTAATGACAAAAGATTGGTGTCCCAACAGCTTTAGCCCATGCCCGTAATCATCGAATAGATCCGGACACACTTCGTCAACTGTTCGATTTTCTTTTGCGGCCTTTTCGGCAAGTGCGCCCAGTGCCTCATCGTCAAAGATGAGTGCGATGCCATAAGCGTCCTGGAATCGCTTGACAAATGCGTTTGTGCCCCGCAGGATCAGCAACTGCTGAAGTGCGTGTTCGGGATTTTCAATCACATTTTTCGTGACGTGAAACGAATCGATTTTTGTCGATGGCAATGATTTTTCAAATTTTAGCAACGCGCGTTCACATACGCTGACCAGACTTCGCGCGCCGGTTTGTTCCAGGGCGGCTTGTTCGGCCAATAACCTGAGTGCGTCGTCATCAAAAGTTAGATCAATGCCGTAGGCTTTGAAGTCGCGTTTTTTGCCCAGGACCACCGAACTGGTCTGGCTTTGCAAAATCGCGTAGAGATCGTCAACGCTCAAGAGCGTTAAAACTGCTGTTACGGGCAACCGCCCCACAAACTCAGACTCAAAGCCGTATTCGATCAGGTCTTCTGTTTTGGCGTATTGCAAAAGTTCTGTGCGATCCTGTTCGTGAGAGATATCGCGCCCAGATTGAAACCCGACTTTGCCCAAATTGAGACGCTTTCGCACGATGTCATCGAGTCCGCTGAATGCACCGCTTACGATAAACAGGATATTGCGCGTGTTAATTTTTTGACGCTCTACTTTGCCACTGCGCTGAAATTGCATCATGGATTCCATCTGCGATGTGAGGTCGTGCGGTGCTTTGAGATCGACGTCGGTTTCTTCCATGAGCTTGAGCAAGTTGCGCTGAACGCCCGTGCGTGATACGTCTGGTCCGACCAGATTTGAGGCTGATGCGATTTTGTCTATTTCGTCGATGTACACGATGCCGTATTGCGCCATTTCAATGCTGCCATCGGCTTCGCGCACGAGTTCTCGAATCAGGTCTTCGACATCGCCACCCACATATCCCGTTTCGCTGAATTTTGTCGCATCGCCCTTGACAAATGGAACGCCAATGCGTTGTGCAATCAACTTGATCAAATACGTTTTGCCCACGCCTGTAGGACCAATCAGGAGTATATTGTTTTTGATTTGCCCCACATTTTTGCGCGAAAATTCCGGGTCTTCGCGGTCGAGTTTCATGCGATTGTAATGCGTACATATTTTGGTGGCTAATACTTCTTTTGCTTCGGCTTGCTGCACCACATACTCGTTTAAGTAAGCCTCCAACTCTTCGGGTTTGAGGTCAAAATCTATGGTTTGTTCTGCGGGTTCTTCCACGCGGGGACCTTCCTGTATCCCGTCAGTCTCCCCTTCGGGAAATACCACCTGATTCCCGTATTTTTCTTCGAGGAAGTTTTTGAGATCTTTTTGCAATTCTGCAGGAGAAAAAGGTCGTTTTTCAGACATAAAAAAAGCTCCAGGGTCAAGGGGCTGGGGACTGGAGAGAAGCTCTCAGTCCTTCCAGGTAGTAATACTGAAAGTGCCTAAACAATACCAATACTGCTTCTAACTGTCAAGTTATCATCAGAACATACTATGCCAGGATGAGATACAGATATGAACCTCAGCCCACTAACACTTCGCAGATTATGCGATGAATTGCAGCCTCAGATTGACCATCGTCTGATCCGCGATGTGTACCTCGTAGGTCGGCACGATCTATTTTTGCATCTGGGCGATGCGGGGGATCTTTTGCTTTCCTCACATCCGAGTCGAAGTTGCCTGATGCTGACCCAGCCGCCTATCGACGCCCAGCATGTGCGCATCCCCTGGGCGGATCGCTATTTGCGCGGTGCGGGTATTATTGGCATTGAGCATGTTCCCCACGAACGCATTGTGCATATCACAGTTCGCAAGCGCGATCGCATTGGCACAGCTACCGATTCCCGCATTATATGCGAATTGATTAACAGGTATGCCAATGTTGTTCTCGTCGATATGAAAACGGAACGAATCCTGGGGGCGCTCAGGTCCATTCGCGCGCGTCAGAACCGCGTGCGGGAAATATCCCCTGGAAAATTCTATCAGCCGCCGCCAGCACTCGACCGCATGCCACCGGAAAGCGCGAAGCTTTCTTTTTTGATAGATATTCCCAAAGATATGCGCGCAAATGCGCTTGTACAAAATATTGCGGGGCTTGATCTTATATCTGCACGCGAATTGCTTCATATCGCTGGTTTTGTGGAAAAAAGCCGACTTTCCGCCAGCGATCTCGCAAATTTTGCAGAGATTATGCGCGTCTTTTTTGCGAATCCGCCATTTTATGACGGGGGCCTGCGCGTGCGCGAAGGGGATAATCACAACGCGATTTGTGCTCTTGATGTTCGGCATACGCAGATAGAGCAAGCGTACAGTACGCTCAGCGAAGCCATATCGGATGTTGTGGCGTGTGAAGTTCAGGCCGAAGCACTTAAAGGGCGACGGAAAAATATCGAGAAGGATGTGAAAAATCGCCTGGCTGTCTGCGAGCGGAAAATTGCGCGTATCCGCGCGGATATCGACGATGCGAGCAATGCAGATTTGTATGAAAAGATGGGGAATGTGCTGATGTGTCACATCGCGCAGATTCCTCCGAATCTCGATACGATCACGCTGACCGATGTGTTTAGTCCATCCAGTGGGGATATGGTTATTCCCCTCAATCCGCGGCGCACGGCTTCGGAAAATGCCAGCGCGTATCTCAAGCGGGCGCGGAAAGCGCGAAAAGGCGCGCCCATTCTCGCCAAACGCCTTGTGGCCGCGCAGAGGGAGAAGGATGAAATCCAGCAGTACATAGATCGCCTCAATACTGTCCGTTCAGAAGCTGAATTTGATGAGATACGTCGGGAACTGGAAGATGCGCGCCTGATCAAAGCTCCTAAAAAGAGACCGCAAGTCAGGTCTAAACGCCAGAGCGGCGATATTCATCCCAGACGGTATCGCACACGGGATGGTTGGCGCGTGCTGGTGGGGCGAAATAATTCGGAAAATGACAGGCTTACCAAAAGTTCAGGCCGCGACGATCTCTTTTTGCATGTTCACGGATGTCCGGGTTCTCATGTGATTCTCAAACGCGATGGCAGAGCAGACCGCCCTTCTCGAAAAACACTTGAAGAAGCGGCCAGTCTGGCGGCTTATTGGAGCAAAGCGCGGGGGTCCAAAAGTGTGCCGGTCAATTATACGGAGGTTCGCTATGTACAAAAGCCGCGCGGGGCACCGCCGGGCCTGGTGACTATTCGCAACGAAAAAACCGTGATGGTTTCGCCTCGCGAACTCAAGCGCGAGGATGAGTATTCGTAAATTTTTATATTTTTTCAAGGGAGATATTGTGTCGAGAAAGAGGGTGTTGATTACAGGTGCAGCAGGACGAATTGGCGTGGTTCTCACAGATGGTTTGCACGAGCGATATCAACTGCGAGTGCTTTACAATCGCACAATTTTAGATCAGAAATACGACGAGGAAGTGATGGTGGGAAATATCACGGATCTGGAGAAGATGGAAGAGGCTGTGGATGGAATGGATGCGGTGGTTCACATGGCGGGCAATCCGTCGGGTGGGGCGACGTTTGAAGAAACAGTTGAGGCGAATATTATTGGTACCTACAATATTTACGAGGCGTGCAAGCGCAGGGGGGTGAAGCGGGTGATTTTTGCCAGTACAAATCACGTTACGGGCATGTACGAGAAGAAGGGTCCGATTTATACGACCTGGGAGATACCCGTGCGTCCCGATAGTTATTACGGTGCGAGCAAAGCGTATGGTGAAGCGTTGGGACGGTATTATGTCGATGAATATGGCCTGTCTGTGATTTGCCATCGCATTGGGTCTTTTCAGCCTGTTTCTTCCGTTCGCAATCGAGGCAGTGATCGCATTTTATCTTCCTGGCTGAGTTATAAAGATACAGTGCAATTGACCTGGCGAAGTATTGAGGCGTCGGAGAAAATTGATTTTGCGATTTATTACGGGATTTCGGGCAATACGCGAGCGTATTGGGATATTCAGAATGCGCGCGAAGAGATCGGGTATGATCCTGTAGATAATGCCGAGGATTATGTGTAGGGAGAAATGCTAAAAACCGCCGATTATCTACAATCGGCGGTTTTTTTTATGCGAGACCGTGCATGCGTTTGGCCGATGTTATGGTGTTGTACAGGAGCATGGCGATGGTCATGGGACCAACGCCGCCCGGGACGGGTGTAATGGCGCACGCTTTTTTGCTGATGGCTGTGTAATCGACATCGCCAACGAGGCGATAACCCGCTTTTTTGGATTTGTCGGGTACTCGGTTGACGCCGATGTCGATGACGACTGCGCCGTCCTGTACCATGTCTGCTGTGACGGTATTGGGATACCCTGTCACAACGATGAGGATATCTGCCTGACGGGTGAAGTACCCGAGGTCGCGCGTGCCGGTATGGCATAAGGTGACGGTGGCATTTGTGGCTTTTTGCGAAAGGATGTTGGCGAGTGGACGACCCACCAGGGTGCTGCGCCCCACGATGACGACGTGTTTGCCCGCGACTTCGAAGTTGCCGCGTTTGAGGATTTGTTGCACGCCGTGCGGTGTGCATGGCCAAAAGCCTTCTTCACCGCGCATGAGGCGACCGAGGTTGACAGGGTGGAGACCATCTACATCTTTGTCGGGTGAGATGCTGTTGAGGGCAGTTTGTTCGTCAAAGCCTTCGGGCAGGGGTAGTTGGACGAGGATGCCGTGAATGGCGGGGTCATCGTTGAGTTGTTTAATGGTGTCGAGAAGGTCGGATTCGGGCTGGTCGGCTGTCAGGGTGTGTTCAATAGAATATATGCCGATGTCTGTACAGGCTTTGCGTTTGCCTTTGATGTAGGATATGGATGCCGGATCGTTGCCGACGAGTACGACCGCGAGGCCGGGGATGAGGTCGTGCTCTGCTTTGAGATTCTTGACTTCTTCGGACATTTCTGCGCGCATGGTTTGGGACAGGTCTGTGCCGTTTATGATTTTTGCCATGGTCGCTTTCTCCCATGTGAATGCCCAAAATAAAAATACGCCCGGGCGATGTGATTGTTTTCAGCCCAGGCGGTCGGCGTGTGTTTATAGTCCAGTGCTTCCTCGTGGTTATTTCCACGTTTCCGCCAGTTACACTGGAGATTTCTGTAAATTTAAGGAATTTGGGCAGACAATCCAAATTTTTTTTAGGGTTTTATCGGCCCTCGTTTTTTCAAAGGGAAATTGGGTGCTCGAAATCGCTTTCCATTGTTTCGGGGAGTTGATAGACGTTGCCTTTTTTGTCGCAGAAGTAAAGGCATGATTTGGATGCACGTCGCGCATTGCCGTCAGCCCACAGGGCGTAGAAGTCGGGATGTGCATTGACGGGGCTTCGGGCGTAGGTGTGGTTGCGCGTGCTGTTTTGCGTGAGTTGTACGACGCGTTTCCACGATTGTCCATTGCGTTCCCACATCGCCATTTCTCCACCGGGATTGTAGGGTTGTGGTCCGGTTTCTGTGGGGGCGATGACGCGCCATGTGCCGTCTGCTTCGAGGTAGAGGGACCCCATGTCGTAGTTGCTGTCGGATATGGTGATGGGGTGGGCGTGCCAGTCGCTTCCAGTCCATTGTAATAGGGTCCAGGTGCGTGGGCCATTTTCCGGGCCAGATTCATAACCTTTGCTGGTGATGACCAGGATGACGGGATTGCCCTGTGGATCGAGGCGAATGTCTTTGAGATAGACCTTGAGTCCTTCGGCTTTGTAATCGCGCACGAGGGCGTTGTTGTGTGGGGTTGTGAGCGGTATTTCGACGGGTTCCCCAGCCGCGTTTTGCCAGGTTTGTCCAAAGTCGGGGGTTTCGAGATAGTAGAGGTTGGTGCGCCAGTTGAGACCGTGAGGGTCGGGGTGGTAGTTAAAGGCCGTGACGGCTTTGTGGTTGGAACATATACTGATTTGATAATGTCCTTTTTCAATGGCGGCCAGTCGCGTCCATTCAGACCATTTGACGCCGTTGGGACTGGTCGTGAAGAAGAGGGTGCGGTCGGCCGGGTCTTTGTAGCGCGTGACAAAGTTGATGAAGCCGCGATTTGGTAAGTGCCAGGCTTGCATGTAGGAGAAGTTGTCCATGGGCTGTTCTGCGCCATTGAGTTGATAGGTCGCGTCAATTTGTTCAAATTCGTCTATGTCGTAGGGTTTTGCGCTTCGGTGGATATACGAGGGGCGCGATAAGCCGTGTGCGGTTGAGAAGATCCAGATATAGCCTTTGTCGTCTATGGATATGACGGGATTGTCGTGGGCGTCGGCTGTGTTTTTGTCGAGGAGGATGGTCGGACGGGGTACCTGTCGGGTTTTGTGGTCGAAGTAGGAGACCATGTGCAGGAGAAAACCGCTGCGATTGCGCGAGAACGCGCGGTCGCCATTGAGGTCTTCTTCGGCGTGTTTGAGGTGTGCGTCAAGGGGTGTGCCGCCATAACAGAAGAAGGTTTTTTCGACTTCGGGGCGGTACACGGCAAAGGGGCGATGTTTGGCACAGTAGGTGCCCAATCCGCCGCTGTATTTGTACACGTATTCATCGCCGGATGGCTGATTGTAATACCATATTCCGCGATAACCCGTGTCTTTTTGGTTTAAGGTGAGGGGCATGTTTTCTCCTTTGTATGAAATTTGAAGATTTTTAAAGAAAGAAGAAAAAGAGTTCGCGTCAAGTTTCTTGACAAAGGTTGGTTTCATGGCTTCATTCACACAATGAAGTGTAGCGTGCAAAACCCGGTTTCTTAGAAAGGATTATTATGTCGAATCCCACGATTGATTTGCTGATGTCGCACAGGAGTATTCGGAGGTTTGAAGATCGACCATTGCCCGATGGGGTGTTGGAGACGCTTATTCAGTGCGGGCAGCAGGCGAGTACGTCGAGCAATTTGCAGGCTTATACAGTGATACATGTGGCTGATCCCGAGCGCAAGAAGAGGTTGGCTGAGTTGTGTGCCGATCAGGTGCAGATTCATCAGAGTGCGGCTTTTTTGGCTTTTTGTGCGGATTTGCACCGGGATCGGATGGCGAATCAGATGCATGGGGTTGATCGGTTTGACGGGGATTATGTCGAGGCGTTGATGATTGCGACGGTGGATGTCGCGTTGATGATGCAGAATGTGGCGATTGCAGCGGAGTCTATGGGGTTGGGCATTTGTATGATTGGGGCGATGCGGAATAATCCAAAGGCTGTGGGTAAATTGCTCGGTTTGCCGCCTTATGTTGTGGCTGTGTCTGGTTTTTGTATTGGGTATCCAGCGCAGGAGCCAGAGGTGAAACCGCGTTTGCCGCTCGATGCGGTTTTACACAGAGAGCGTTATATGGACGATGAGACGCATTGCGCGATTATGAAGGATTACGATCAGAAGATGGTGGAATTTTACGCGTCACAGGGGATGCACGAAGGAGATCAGCGCTGGACTACGGTGGTGGGCGGGCGCACCGGACAATTTCATGTGCGTGAGGAGTTGGATGAGTTTCTGACGGCGCAGGGGTTTAAGTTGAGAAGATAAGGAACTCACACGAAGGCACAAAGGGATAGAAGTTTTGGGACTTTGTAGTTTTGTGTGGGAATATTCTTTATATTTTAGAGTCGTTAGTGTCTTTGTGTGAGAATATATCATGAGCAATATCATTGAAGAAATTGATCGGCTTAAAGAGGAACTGGACGCATTGCGCCCATTGCCTTCTGAGATCGTGGGCCAGATAGAACAAAAGCTCAGGATTGAGTCGAACTATCACTCCAATGCTGTAGAAGGCAATAGTCTGACGCTCGGAGAAACGAGGAGTCTGATCCTCCATGGGCTTACTGCCCACGGGAAACCGATGCGCGATCATCTGGATATTGAGGGACACGATGAGGCAGTAAAGACGATGGAGGATGCAGTAAAAAGAAACGAATCGCTCAACGAGGTTTTTATCCGAAATCTCCATAAAGTGCTGTTGAAGGAGCCTTATGAAAACGACGCGATAACGCCAGATGGACAGCCGGTGAAACGGCGCATTGCTATCGGAGAGTATAAGACACAGCCCAATAACGTGAGAACTTCTACAGGAGAGATTTATTATTTTACACCGCCAGATCAGGTGAAATCGGCGATGGGCGATCTCATAGATTGGTATAGAAGACAAGAGGATGAGGGTGAACATCCGATTGTTATAGCCGCTACGTTTCACTACCGTTTTATCCGTATCCATCCGTTTGACGATGGTAATGGTCGCATGGCGCGGCTTTTGATGAATATGATTTTGATCAGGCACGGGTACACTGTATCCATAGTCCTTACTGAGGAGAGAGATCAATATATCGGGATGCTGGAGCAGGCGGATAAGACCGAAGATTTGACCGAGTTTATCGCCTATATTGCACATTGTTGCAAATATGCCCTGAATCTCCATCTAAAAGCCGCCCACGGAGAGGATATTGAAGATGTGGAGGACATAGATAAAGAGATCGCGCTTTTCAAACGTTCTTTAAGACCTGGAAGACATAGAGGAGATTCGCTATCTCCACGATTCAGGTGAAGAAGTGATTCCAGGGGAATAGGCCAAAGTAGAACTGCAAGCAGATCGCTCATTTTGAAAAGCACTTGACCGGATTTCAGGCGTGTATTATATACGCCGATGCAAGTTTGGAAAGGAGATCGATATGAGTGTACCCGAGCTACTCGAAAAAGCCCAATTTGTCGTGGACGCTGGTGGCGAGAAAAAATCGGTGCTGCTTGACTATGCGACTTGGGAGGCGTTGTTGACCTTATTGGAAGACCAGGAAGACATAGAGGAGATTCGCCATCTTCGCGGTTCAGGTGAAGAAGTAATTCCAGTGGAACAGGCTAGAGCAGAACTGCGATTGAATGACAAACCATCGCGCCCTTTTGGGTTGTGCGCTGGGGAGTTCTCAGTGCCTGATGATTTCGACGATCCATTGCCGGAGTATGTGATTGAAGAATTTGAAGGTAAAAGATAAATGAGGCTTCTGCTAGATACTCACATCTTCCTCTGGCTCATAACTGGCGACCAACGTCTGCCAGAAGTCATGCAGAGGGATATTCTCAATCCTGAGAACGAAGTGTATCTAAGTGCCATTTCACTGTGGGAAATTTCCGTAAAGTACCAACTGGGCAAGCTACCCTTGCCAGAACCACCGGAGAATTATCTGCCTGTACAACGCGAAAGACACATGATTGCAAGTTTGCCTCTTGATGAAGCTAGCGTGTCTCAGCTCGCCAAACTGCCTTCAATACATCGTGATCCATTTGATCGTATACTTATTTGCCAAGCACTCGAGCATCGCCTAACTATTGTGACTGTTGACGAAATGATTCGGGCTTATCCTGTGCCATTGTATTGATAGGCTCGACATCAAGCAATGAGTATCAGAGGTTTATATAGCTAATCTCGCATACCTCGTACTCGAATATGGTTCTGTATATCTGGGCTACGCCTTTGCCGCAACGTGGATGGCAAACGGCGAGGTCGTTTTTAACACACCCATGCAAGTTTGGGAATTACCATCACCCAGGAGGATGAGATGAATGTGCTGATTTTGTCGGGTCCGAACCATCGGTTTGATGCAAGTGCCGAGGTTATTAATGGGTTTTTGGGCGCTCAGGACGATTTGTCTGTGGCGCTTGAAGACGATAAGGATGTGCTGACTTCAGATGCTTTGAACGATTTTGATGTGCTGGTACACGGTACGGGTTTCACGCGCACAGAGCGGGATGCGGATGGGACGGTGAATCGCTTGCCGGATTTGACGCCTGGGCAAGAAGATGGGTTATTCGATTTTGTGGCGGGTGGCAAAGGTCTGGTAGGTATTCACGGTACGGCCTGGTGGATTGGGGGAAGGGCTGTGGATTTGATCGGCGGGCACGCAAACTGGCATCCGCCGGGATTGACGTTCACCGTGAATATTGCAGATGACGCGCACCCCATTACACAGGGGGTCGATGATTTTGAAGTGGAAGACGAGATTTATATGTCGGCATGGGATCCCGCTGTTCACATTTTGGCAACCGCGGATTGGAGCGATAAGCAGCATCCCATGGCCTGGGTGAAGGGTTATGGCGAAGGACGGGTATTTTACACGACTCTGGGACACGGGCCAGGTACATTTGAGCGGGCAGGGATGCAGCAACTGGTTACACAGGGCGTAAAATGGACTGGAGGAAGCTCATGACGCTTAGATTTGCGGAAGAACTCATGTTGCTCATTCTCGATGATGAGAATGGGAGGTTTGCTCGCGTGCCAGACCGGTTGATGCGGTATGCGCTTGCCGGTGGTGTGTTGATGGATTTGGCGCTGGAGAATCGGATTGACACAGACCTCGAAAAACTGATCCTCGTCGATTCGACCCGAGTTCAGGATAGCTTGCTCGATCCCACGCTTGCAGATATTGCCCAGATGAACGAGACCAAGGATGCGCGCTTTTGGGTGGAACGCACCGCGCTTCGCGCAGATACGATTCGGGAAGAGGCTCTCAATCGGCTCGTAGAACGGGGCATTCTCAATCGCGAAGAGGACCGATTCTTATGGGTAATCCAGGGGCGGCGCTATCCCGTTATCGACAACACGGCCGAGCGCGAGGTCAAGCTCAGGATTATGGAGGTGTTGTTTAGCGACCAGATTCCAGGTCCGCGCGATGTCGTGATTATTGGTCTGGCGCATGCGTGCGATATATTTAAGGAGATTCTGTCCGCACGCGAACTGGCGCGTGTTTCAGATCGCATCGATCAGGTGCGAAAGCTGGATTTGATCGGTCAGGCCGTGTCGCAGGCAATTACAGATATCGAGCTATCCCTCGCCCTCGCTGTGCAGATGATGCCGTGAGAAGATAGGGTTTATATACATAGAAAAGCCGCCTTGCTGAAGGGCGGCTTTTTTTTGTGCAGTTTAAGTCTGAAGGTCTGCTGGGTCGTTGATGCGCGCGCCTTCAGGGGCGGAAACTGAGCCTGCGAGCAGTGGATCGTCGGTTGTTTCCATCCAGGTTTGGAGGCGATCGCGCAGGTCGTTTAACGCGCCCTGGTGTTTGGGATCAGAGGCGAGATTGTTGGTTTCATGGGGGTCAAAAATGAGGTCGTAGAGTTGTTCAGGGGGTTGGTTTTTCTGCCGCCAGCCCTGGGCGAGAAAGTAGGATTTGCTGGGGCTGCCGTCGCAGTTGATGTCGCCGGGGCGCAGTGTGGGATACCAGTGGCGGATGTATTTCCATTTTTTTGTGCGTATGGCGCGTTGCGGATCGTAATAGCTGTGATAGTTGACTTCTGCGAAAATTTCATCGTGGATTTCATCTGTTTCTTCGCGGATCAGTGGTAGTATGGATTTGCCTTGTAGCCAGTCTGGGTGGTCTATGCCGATCACATCGCACAAGGTGGGGAAGAGGTCAATTTGAGAGACCATGCCATCGATGACTTTGCCGCCTGAAAAACCCGGTCCGCGCATGATGAGCATGATGCCGATGCCGTGATCGGTGAGGTTGCATTTCATCATGGGAAATGCGATGCCGTGATCGGTGGTGCTTATGACGATGGTGTTTTCGGAAAGTCCGGCGCGATCTATGGCGTTTAGGACGCGCCCGACTTCGGTGTCGAGAATGCGAACGCAGGTTTTGTAAGCTGCGGTGTCGTATCGGGTTTCGGGGGTGTCGGGCAAGGGCGCAGGGGGTATGCAATAGCGCGGGTCGTCTCCGGGACCCGGTTCGGGAAAGCTGCGATGGGTGACGGTATAGCCGACGTCGAGGAAGAAGGGCTTATCGTGAGATCGGTTGATATATGCAATGGCTGCGTCGGAGGTCGCCTGCTGATTTTTAGAGGTGTCGAATATTTCGTCATAACCGATTTCTGAGGGATCGGCTGCTGGGGGACGACCGACGTGCTGAAATCCCGAGAGTGCGGTTGTGTAACCCGCTTTTTTGAGTGTGTGAACGAGGTGATGGCTGTAATCCTTGAGCCGAAAACCGCGGTGGGCAAGTCCCAGCATACCACAACTGTGGGGCCATTGTCCGGTCAGGAGTGCGGCTCGGCTCGGCGAGCAGGTTGGGTTGGCGCAAAATGCCTGGCGAAAGAGAACGCCCTGTTCGGCGAGGCGCTGAAAATTTGGGGTGGGCATGGCATGCCCAAAGGGCTGAATGTAGCGACCTGTGTCGTGAGAGTGGATGTAGAGGATGTTTGGATGGGACATTGAATTCTCCTGTGATTATTACGCCTGAGATAGATACGCTCGAAGGTGTTTGAGAGCGCGACCGTTGTCTATTGTTTCTCGCGCCTGTCGAATTGCCTTGTGGGGATCGGCGGTGAAACCGAGCAGGTAATCTGTGAGGGCTGTATTGAGTACGATGCGGTCGTAAACAGGCCCTTTTTTGCCAGAGAGGGCTGCAAGGCCGAGTTCGGCAAAGGTCTGTGCATTGGCGGCTTTGGGGCGTGGATTTTGCGTGTAGTGGAAACCATAAGTGGCGGGATTGATGTCGCAGGCATAAGTTTGATTGGCGCGAAAGCCCTGTGAAAAATTGATGGCGTTGCGCGTTTTATCGGTGGGTTTTCCCAGGCGCAGAGAAAAGTGGCTGGTGCCTTCTTCTCCTTTGATCGCTACTGCAGATGTAAACCCGGTCTCGCGTGCGATTTTCAGAAGGGGGATTTCGTATCCCGAATGGTAATAACCGATGACGATGTGATTGCTGCCAGCACAGGTGAAGAGTTGCTGCGCTTTTTCCGTGGCGGACCACGGGGGGCGTTTGCCTATGTGGGCGCGAAGGTCGCGGGCTGCATAGGCCAATGGCGCATATTCGCGCTGGCTGATGTAAGCAAAGCCGATCTCGATATTTTCGAGTCGTTCTGCTGCTTCTGAAAGCGACAGATTGGTGCGGGCATTGAGGGCGTTGAGGATCTGTTCGTCGGTTACACCCCATTTGGGCGGCATGGCATCTACACCGTGAAGCACGGTAGGGCGACCGAGAGCCGCGCGCAGTACCGCGACAAAGAGGGTGGGTTTGAAGTAGCGGGTCGAGCCATTGTAGGGTTGACCAAAGTGGGTGAGGTTATTCACCTGTACTGTGTGGGCGCGTTCGGGCGCAAAGGTCGAGTGGAGGTATCCGCGCACTTCGTCGTAGGATTCGAGGTTCATGCGCTGGCCGATCAGTGCGGCACCTTTGAAGCTGCCGCGAACGCTGTTGGTGAGAATGGCTTCGCACATAAGGCGCGTTTGGCCGTAGGTGAGATGCCGACCATCGAGAATGGTTTTTAGCGCGGTAATGACGGTTTGTTCATCGGGTGATTTTGTGGGACAGTGATCTTTAAGGCCGAAGATGTATTGCAGGTCCGGTGGGAGGTGGGTTTGTAGAAGGGGGGTATATTGTTCAAAGGCATTGATTTCCGCCTGGCTCCAGGCTGTTTTGGGCGGATAATTGCGCCGCAGACGCATGGCGGCAAAAAAGGATCCCATCTGGATGTCAGAGACCGGATGATGCGCTTTGTTTTGCAGGGTATTGAGGATGGCGTCCAATACCGACTGTGGATCGCCGGATTTGTTGCCCAGAGGACGGGATTGCGTGGGGCCTGTACACACACGAGATTGGGCTTCGAGGACGAGGGGATTGGGATCGGATAGTGGCATAAGATGAAAATATTGTGGGGATGTGGCGTTGTCAAGCGATTGAGTGAGGGAGACGAGGGTATAAAAGTGCTATACATCCCCCCAATTTGTTTGTATTATGTTTCCCATTAGTCTCACTCCGTGTTTCGTTGGAGAGTATAAATCAAAAACTGAGGAATTTTCCAATGTTTTTCAGGTGTTCTCGTTTTGCTTTTCTGATGGGACTATTTCTGTCCCGTGATGCATTTGCACAGGAAGCTTTGGCTGGCGAGTCGTCTGGCGCAATACAGATGGTTATTGACGTATTGAATGCAGGCTTAAGTGCGATAACCAATTTTCTATCTTCGATTATATTTTTTGATTTTGGCCTGGGTATTCCACTTGTCATTATTGTGCTCGTAGGTGGTGGCATTTATTACTCTTTTTATTTTCGCTGGATCTCTCTGCGCGGAATAAAACATTCGATTGATGTGATTCGCGGAGGGTATGACAATCCGGATCATCCCGGTGAAATTTCGCATTTTAAGGCATTGACCAGTGCGTTGTCCGCCACTGTGGGCCAGGGGAATATCGCGGGTGTGGCGATTGCTGTGAGTGCCGGTGGTCCCGGTGCTGTTTTCTGGATGATTGTCACGGCTTTTTTGGGTATGGCGTCCAAGTTTGTATCCTGTACTCTGTCGGTGATGTACAGAAGAATCCATCCCGATGGTCGCGTGTCGGGTGGTCCGATGTACTATCTGGAACAGGGCTTAAAAGAAAAAGGACTTGGGGTTTTGGGGCGCGTGATGGCCGTGATTTTTGCCGTGTTGACAGTTGGTGGTTCTCTGGGCATCGGCAATATGTTTCAGGTGAATCAGACAGTTGAAATGCTCGGTACTGTATCCGAGGGATTTAAGACCTATAACTGGGTTGTCGGGCTTTTAATGGCGGGGGTGGTGGGCGTTGTCATTAGTGGAGGTATCAAGCGTATTGGCACTGTCACCGCGGGCATTGTACCCTTCATGTGTGGGTTGTACGTGCTCACATCCTTTCTCATTATTCTCGCGCGTATTACCGAATTGCCCAATCTGATTGTGAATATCATTTCTCAGGCGTTTATACCTCAAGCTATATATGGCGGCTTCATGGGGGCTCTTGTTCAAGGGGTACGCAGGGCGGCTTTTTCCAACGAAGCGGGGTTGGGTTCTGCGGCATTTGCCCATGCGGCAGCCAAAACCGATGAGCCTGTGCGCCAGGGGATAGTGGCGATGATTGGGCCGTTTATTGACACCGTTATTATATGTTTAATGACGGCATTGGTTTGTATGATTACGGGTGCGTATCTGTTGCCCGAATTTCAAGGGCAAAGTGGGTATCTCGTGGGAATCCAGATGACATCTGTGGCATTTGATTCGTTCGCGCCCGGGTCGCGTTATGTCATCGCTGTTGTGGCAATGTTCTTTGCCTATACGACGGTGATCGCGTGGGCATATTACGGCGAGCGAGCGTGGGAATATCTTTTTGGATTGCGATCTACTCTGACGTATCGAATCGTTTTTGTATGCTTTGTATTTATCGGGTCTGTTACCGCGCTAAAAAGTGTGGTCGATTTTTCCGACGCGATGATTTTTGCAATGGCGTTTCCGAATATTATCGGCTGTATTATCATGAGTCCACAGATCAAAGACAGGCTCAAAGAATACTGGGGGCGTTACAAGGCGGGTGAGGTAGAGGCGCATCAGAGGGACGCATATTGATAACTTATACCGGCACATAAGACGGGTTGACCATCCAGGTGAACCCGTTTTGTGTGTACTATGAAATAAGAGTCGAAAAAAAGATTTGACTTTCGCATAGACAAGTAATATTTTAGCTAAACTTCTCAATTCCCTGCAAGAATACATCTCGCTATGGGGCGCAATGGCTCTTGGTCGATTTTTCTGCACGCGATGGTACGGCAAGAGCTTTCGTAGATACTTTCACACATCAGGATAAAGGTCCATGGAGATTAAGACCCAAAGAGAAAATGGAATTTTAATCGCGAACGTGAATGGCCGGGTTGATAGTGCCAATGCCCGCGAGTTCGAAAATGTGTTAAGCTCTGCAATCAGTGACGACGATACCTGCGTGGTCGTAGATTTTGGGGGGCTTTCCTACATTAGTAGCTCGGGCCTGCGGGTCATTTTGCTGGTTGCCAAGTCACTCCGGAATCGCAATGCGGAATTCGCGCTTTGCTCGCTTTCTGGTCCCATCGGAGAGGTCTTCAAAATCAGCGGATTTGACAAGATCATTTCGATCTACGACTCACAGGCAGAGGCTTGCGCCGCACTGGGCGGATAACCTGTTTTTCGCTTTGTCGCGTGTGCTCTCAAGTCATAGATGAGGGCCTGGCGTATCTCAACCTGTTGCACAGACCGATTTAGACTCGCCAGGCTTAATCTGTGGGCTTTCCACAGTTGGGTTGCAGGCGTTATCGAATTCACACGCCGATCCGATTTTCCCTGTGTATCTGGTCTATAGATCACTTTCCAGGGTATTTCTCATGCCCTGTATATCCGCTTTCAAAACCTCCCGAATAACAACCAATCTTCTACCTCGTGTCGCGCGGTTTGTCATTACACAATGGCCGATTCAGCAATCGTTCACGTTTTTTAGTACCTCTCCCCGTATTCTCTCCTTTACAACACAGCGACGAGAGGACTCTGGAGCGAGGACTTTTGCTATCGCAATGATTGTGCATTGATCAAAGAGTGCTTAACATCAGTATAAGTAAGACACCATTAATATAAGAGGCGCGTATATGAAAAAGGCGCAATATAGAATACTCGTGGTTGATGATGAACCCGATCTCGAACATCTCGTGAGGCAGCGCATGCGGCGCGATGTTCGCGCCGGACACTACGAATTCGTCTTTGCCTACAACGGCATTGAGGCTCTTGAGGTGCTGAACGCGGATCCGGATATCGATATGGTGCTCTCGGACATCAATATGCCGCGGATGGATGGTCTCACGTTGCTCGAACAGATGCCGCAAGTCGATCCAGACCTCCGGGCTGTCATTGTTTCGGCTTATGGCGATATGAAAAACATCCGCACGGCCATGAATCGGGGGGCGTTCGACTTTGTTACCAAGCCCATTGATTTTCAGGATCTGAGGGTCACAATTGAGCGCACTCTGGAACACCTGCAGATGTGGCGCGAGGCTGTGGCTTCGCGGGATAAGTTGGTGGCACTGCAAAACGAACTCCGCGTTGCCCATGAGATGCAGCAGTCGATCCTGCCGAAGACCTTTCCAGACAAACCGGGCTATCAGCTATTTGGAAACATGGAGCCTGCACGCGAAGTGGGCGGTGACTTTTTCGATATTATCAATCTGGAAAATGACCGCATCGGTCTGGCAATTGCCGATGTTTCCGATAAGGGTGTACCGGCTGCTCTTTTCATGATGTCCAGTCGCACGTTGATGAAAGGAGCTGCAATTGGCAGCTCGAGCCCGGCCGAGGTGTTGAGCGAGGTCAATAGTCTCCTGCAGGAAGACAACGACGCAGCGATGTTTGTCACCGTATTTTACGCCGAATACAATCCGGCGAATGGGGTGCTGTCGTACGCCAACGGAGGGCACAATCCCCCGATCCTCGTCCACGCGGATGGCAGCTCGACTGTGCTCCCCCAGACCAACGGAATTGCTCTGGGTATCATGCCAGATGTTGAATACGAACAAAACTCAGTCACTCTGTCGCCCGGCGATGCCCTCGTGCTCTACACAGATGGTGTCACCGAAGCCATGAATGCCCAGAATGAGGAGTTTGAGATGGAGCGCTTGTGTGCAGTATTGTCCGAGTATTGTTCGTGTGGTGTCCGCGAAATTAATCAGGCGGTTTTTCAAGCTGTGCAGGCATTCGCGGGCGATATGCCCCAGTTCGACGATATGACCTGTATGACACTTTTTTGCAGAGAGACAGGAATATGAAGGTGAAACGTTCTCTATGTATAGCGTCGGATCTCGGCGAGTTGGAGCGGCTCCACGATGCCGTGGCAGAACTCGGCGAGGTGGGGGATTGGCCCCCCGACCTCGTGTACCAGGTCGATCTCGTCCTCGAAGAATTGATCGTCAATACTGTGAACTACGGATATGACGACGATGCACGCCACGAGATTGAGGTCACGTTGACTTCGGATGAGGATGTTTTCACCGTTGAGATTATAGACGATGGACATGCTTTTAATCCACTGAAGGACGCTCCTGAACCAGATCTGGACGCAGGGATAGAAGATCGGCCGATAGGGGGGCTTGGGGTCCATCTGATGCGCGTTATGATGGATGATGTCCACTATCGCCGCGAGGAAAATAAGAATCATCTTACTCTGATTAAGCGGAGGAATGGATGAGGAGAACGCGCTACAGTTGTGCGGTTTTACTGCTCGTCTTGCTGATTTTGGAAATCCGCGCGGAAGAATCCGGAATCTCTGACGAGCGCATCCTTTTTGGACAGTCCGCCGCCTTTAGTGGCCCCGCTCGAGAACTGGGCAAGAACATGCGGATTGGTATTGAGGCAGCTTTTCAGGAGGTCAACGCGCGGGGTGGCATACATGGTCGGCAGCTAATATTGTTGTCTCTCGATGATGCATACGAACCCGAAGCTGCCATCGCCAACACCCGTCGCTTGATTGAACAGGATGGGATTTTTGCGCTGATCGGTGCTGTCGGTACACCTACATCGCTCTCCGCTACCCCTGTGGCCGCAGCTGCGGGTGTCCCCTACATCGCCCCCTTTACCGGTGCGGCCTTCCTGCGTGAATCCAAGTGGCAAAACGTGATTAACCTGCGGGCGTCTTATAACCAGGAAACCGAGGCTATGGTCGCTCGTTTGACTACAGACCTGGGTATTAAACGCATTGCCGTTATGTACCAGGATGACTCTTTTGGTCGGGCGGGTTATCGCGGCGTGCGGCAGGCACTTGAGCGGCGTAGCATGGAACCTGTGGCAATAGGGGTGTACCCGCGCAATACCACGGCGATAAAGACGGGTCTGCTCAACCTGCATGGTGCAAACCCCGATGCAGTCATCCTGATAGGGGCCTACCAGCCGGTAGCAACGCTGATTGCCTGGGCACGACACACGGGACTGGATCCCGTATTCATGACCATCTCGTTTGTGGGCAGCAACGCTTTGGCCGAAGAACTCGGTCGCGGTGGCGTCGGGGTCTTCGTCACGCAGGTCGTACCTTTTCCAACAAATGACATTCCCCGCGTTGGTATTGCCTATCGCCGTGCTCTGGCTGCTCACGCACCCGAAGCGACACCTGGCTTTGTGTCCTACGAAGGCTATTTGGCGGGGCGATTGGCTATCGCGGCTCTCGAACGCTGTGGCAGGGAGGTTGATCGCGCCGGGTTTCTCAAGAGTTTGCGCGGTGCCGATACTATTGATCTCGACGGCTTTGAACTTCGCTATGGCGCAAATGACAATCAGGGTTCAGACGCTGTTTTTCTCACCGTGATTGGTAGCGATGGCAGTTATCGCTCGATCCAAACTCTGCGGGACGCAATAAAGCCATGATTAACATACTAAAACACCTGCTTGAAGGCCGATACCGAATCTCGACGCAACTCTATTTGGGTATTGGCGGTGCTGTTGTCCTCACGATGGGGGCGAGTCTGGTTGGCTGGTTTTCCTTCAACAGCGTGGGTGACGCGCAAAGTCGCGTGAATGAAGGCAGTGTGCCCGGAATGGCAGCCGCATTTGGAGTCGCTCAACAAAGCGGTGCCATTGTAGCCGCAGCACCGCGTCTCATCGCTGCTGCAACGCCAGAGACATTTGATCAGGTTATTGACGAGATCGCCAAAGAGCGAAGTGCTTTTGAAGTGCAGTTGGCGGCTTTGACGCAGCAAGGTGGAGAAGAAGAACGCTTTAGTCGCATTCGCGCCCAGGGTGGTACGCTGATCTCAAATATCGAAGAAATTGAATGTTCCATAGCCGAGCTTTTTGCGCTGCAAGAACGGAGTGAAGCCCTGCGTGCAGAACTGGTTAAAGTGCGCAACGAACTGGTTGGTGTCATGGTTCCGCTTATTGACGACCAGTTGTTCTACGCTATGACGGGGTATCGCAATCTCGGCGAAGCACCCGCGTCGCCTGCGCAGCATTTGTCGAGACAAGAGTTCGACCACTATCGCCATCTGGCTGCATTGCAAGCAGACGCCACCACAGCAATCCAGCTTCTGTCGAGTGCTTTCAATCTTTCAGATGCGCCCTTGATTGAGCCATTGCGGGAGCGATTTGAAGCTGCTAAAGACAGGATTGAATGGAGTTTGTCGGCACTCCGAACGGCCCGTGCGCGCAGTCAGATCGCTCCGATATGTGCCCGCCTGTACCAGTTGGGACTGGGGGAAGAAGGGGGCTTCGACCTGCGTACACGAGAACTCGAACACGTCGGGCACCAGCGGGATCTGCTCGCGCGCAATCAGTCTCTTGCCCTCAATCTGGTCGCCGAAGCCGAAGGGCTGGTAAATGCTGCCAGCATAAGTGCGAAGGAAGCTACCCACGCTTCTACACTGGCCATCGGTACCGGGCGCAGTCTTCTGTTGGTTTTAAATGTGATCAGCATTACTGGCGCGTTGTTGATCGCCTATTTATTCGTGGGACGAATGCTATTGCCCCGTCTCGAGCGACTATCCGAGCGGATGCGCCGCATGGCTGATGGCGATCTGGAGGGCAAGGTCGAGATAGGTGGGAACGACGAGGTGGCAGACATGGCCGCAGCCCTTGAAGTCTTTCGCCGACACGCTCTGGAGGTGCAGCGCCTGAATCTGGTGGAAAAACTGGCCGAAGAGTTGCAATCCAAGAACGCAGAGCTTGAAAAAGTGCTGGAGGATTTGCAGGTGGCGCAGGACCAGATTGTCATGCGCGAGAAATTGGCCGCGCTCGGCGAACTCACCGCAGGTGTGGCGCACGAGATCAAGAATCCGCTGAATTTTGTGAAAAACTTCTCGGAAGCTTCGGAAGAACTCATGGAGGAGTTGAGAGAGGTACTGGATGAAAGTCCCGAAGCGCTGGACGAGGAGCAGCGCGAATTGGTTGACGAGATATGCCAGGATCTCACCGACAACATGGGGCGCATCCTCCAACACGGCAACCGCGCCGACAGCATTGTTCACGACATGCTCATGATGGGGCGCGGCTCTGGTGAACGACAGTCCATTGAAATTAATAAACTGCTCGATGAACACGCCCGCCTTGCCTACCACAGCGCACGGGCAACGGACGCGGATTTTAACTTGACCATCGAGACGGATTTCGACCCAGATGCGGGGCAAATTGAGGTCGTGCCGCAGGATCTGGGGCGCGTCTTTCTCAACATGGTAGGCAATGCCTGTTATGCTACCGACGAGAAACGGCGTGCTATTGAAGCAGATGATGGTGTGACCTTTTTTCCGACTCTGTCGCTGAGCACCAGACGCATGGATGATCGGATAGAGATAAGCATAAGAGATAACGGGAATGGGATTCCACCCGAGGTTGTCGATAAAATTTTCAATCCTTTCTTTACCACCAAACCGACAGACAAGGGCACGGGTCTTGGCCTTGCCCTTTCCAACGATATTGTGCGCGAACACGGGGGAACCATCCGGGTCGTATCCGAACCCGGTGAATTCACCGAGATGATAGTAGAATTGCCTTTGGTGCCGTCCGCGGTGACGACTGAAGAGGTGGCGAGATAGAAGGGCGTGGAGGCACTGTCTCATTGCTATGGGAGGAGATAGATATGCGAACGTTTTCTAAAGACCTTATTCATCATCGGTTCACTATCAGGATGGGAAAAGCACTCGCGGTGCTCGGTTTTCTTGCGTGTGCTACAACCGCCGCGCATGCGGCAGTTGACGAGGAGACCCTGTTCGTCTTCAATACGTTCTCATTTCTCATTTGGGGCGTGCTGGTGATGTGGATGTGCGCGGGATTTACCATGCTCGAGTCCGGTTCTGTGCGTACCAAGAATGCCTCCATGATTTGTCTGAAGAACATCGGCCTCTATTCTATTGCCGGGCTTGCTTACTATTTCATCGGCTATAATCTCATGTACGTCGATGTGGGGAGCGTGATCGGTTCATTCAAATTATTATACGGACCATCTGGCGATGAGATCGCTCTAATAGCGGGAAATGAGGCCTCAAAGGCGGCGGTGGTTAAGAACGGCTATTCCACCATGTCCAATTGGTTTTTCCAGATGGTCTTTGTTGCGACCACTGCTTCCATTGTCTCTGGGGCTCTGGCCGAACGCGTCAAGATATGGTCCTTTTTCCTTTTTATTCTGGTGCTGACAGCGATTATCTATCCCGTCGTCGGCGCGTGGACCTGGGGCGAGGGATGGCTAAGTGCGATGGGTTTCAAGGATTTTGCTGGTTCGACCATCGTGCATAGTACCGGTGGCTGGGCGGCACTTGCTGGCGCAATAGTCGTTGGACCGAGGTTCGGCAAATTCCGCAGCGATGGTACGGTTAAATCCACGCCTCCCTCTAACATTTTGATAGTAACACTGGGTGTCTTCATCCTGTGGTTCGGATGGTTTGGCTTCAACGGTGGGTCGCAACTGGCATTGGGAAGCGCGCTTGACGTGGTCGCGATGAGTCATGTGCTGGTCAATACCAATCTGGCAGCTGCAGCCGGTGTTATGGCAGCTCTTATAGTTTCTCGGCCCATTCTGGGACGCATAGATCTGTTCGCTGGGTTGAATGGCGCAATCGCCGGTCTGGTCTCGATTACTGCTGGACCCGATATTGTGGATCACTACTGGTCGGTTATTATTGGTGCTATTGGCGCGGTTGTGTGTACTGCCGGGATCAAGTTGCTGGAAAAGGTTAAGCTCGATGATGTGGTCGGGGCGATACCGGCTCACTTGTTCGCCGGTATCTGGGGGACCATAGCGGTCTGCATCGCTGGTGGCGGCAACTTAGGCGTACAATTGATCGGCATCGTGGCGATTGGCGCATTCGTGTTTGTGACTTCGTGGGTGTTGTGGCGCGTGATTGCTATGACGTTGAGTGTGCGCGTGTCGCGGCAGGTCGAACAATTGGGTCAGGATGTTGGGGAATTGGGAATTGACGCCTATCCCGAATTTGTGCTTATGCCAGAAGAGGATGATGAGGAATAAGCAAGAATCTTCTGCATATCTTCTGGTGGATGTGCTTCAAACATCATTTCTTCTTTTGTTACGGGATGTACAAATGTCAATTGGGTTGCGTGGAGCATCTGTCGATTAGTTTGCGCGAGCAGGTGGGTTGCCTCTCTCCGAAACAGAGGGGCAATCCCAGATAGCCGCTCCTCGCGTCCACCGTATAGTGGGTCGCCAAATACGGGGCGATTGAGATGTGCGAGATGTACTCTGATCTGGTGTGTACGACCCGTCTCCAGCGCGAGAGATAGCAAAGAGAGAAAATCGTAACGCGCCCTTATTTTCCAGTGCGTTGCTGCATATTTTCCATTCTGAGAAACAGCCATTCGCTTTCGTTCTTTGGGATGCCTTCCAATTGGTGCTTCTATGCGCCCTTCATCTGCTTCAAAGCCCCCCCATATCAGCGCGAGATAACGCCGCTCCATTGCACGGGCTTCCAACTGGGCGGCCAATCCGCGATGCCCTGCATCACTTTTGGCGACGACCATCAGCCCCGATGTGTCTTTGTCTAACCGATGTACAATACCCGGTCGCAAAACCCCGTTGATACCCGACAAATGCGTGCAATGTGACAGGAGGGCATTGACGAGTGTTCCCGAGGTCACTCTTCCCGCTGGATGTACAATCATACCCGCAGGTTTGTCGAGCACCAGCACATGATCATCTTCAAAAAAAATATCCAGAGGAATATCCTCTGGATTAATTGCACTATCTGTTGGAGGGGGTATGTTTATTGTGATGCTATCGCCAGCCACCACCCGATAGCTCGGTCGCGTTGTCTTCCCGTTGATGCAAACAGCACCCTCGGCAATCAGTTTTTGAAGGCGTGAACGCGAAAACTCGGGGCGTTGATCGGCCAAATAGCGGTCCAGACGCTGGTCTTCATGTTGAGGCAGAATTTTTAGATGAATCACTGTTATACACCGTCTCACGGCGTTTAGATGTGATGCCAAAAGTAAAAATCAAGAGGGCGGTCCCCACACTGACACAGGTATCCGCGAGGTTAAAAACCCACCACCGCGCAGTTCCAATGCCAAAATCGAGAAAATCAATTACGACGCCAAATCGCACGCGGTCGATGATATTGCCAATTGCACCTCCCAGCACCAGGGTCAAACCAATAGCTGCAAGGCGGTCTTCGGGAGAGATACGCCACAGCAACCCACCAACCACGAGAAGTGCCACACAAGCCAGTAATAGATGGAGGTAAGGGTTGCCCAATCGGATGCCGAATACGGCACCTGGGTTGTGAATATAGGTCAGCCTGAAAAAAGATCCCAATACCGGTACAGATTCGCCCAGGGTCATGGTTTGCAACACCCACCATTTTGTAAATTGATCCAGCGCTAATGCCACACCTGTAATCCACAAAAATCTCACAATTATACCTCATGCCAATTTATTTTGTTTTTCTTTACAAGGGACGCAAATTTCCGTGGTTGGCACAGCTTCCAGTCTCGCTCTGGGGATAGGAGATTTACATGCTCGACACACGCCAAATTTGCGGTTTTTGATGCGCGTTAAAGCAGCGTCAATTTGGTCCAGATAAGCACCGTCGCGTGCTGCAAATAGGAAAGCCTTTTCGCGTTCCATGGTCGCACTGCCCAAATCGGGCATGTGATCTGAATACGTCAGGTCTCCCGACGATTCTGCCGAGGTGCTCTGCATGGAATGGCTCTGCAAAGTGCCCAGGTCTTTAACGATAGAGGAGCGTTTGCTCTCTAAAAGATTTTTGAAATACTCCAGGTCTTGGTTTGTCATTTTATTCCTTTCTATCCACAGCTTCCCAAATTTGATATGCATTTTCTTTAATTAGCGCGTGTTGTTCCGGCCAAAAAAAAGTAGGCAGTGGATCAAGCGGGACCCAGGACATGCTTTCATGATGTGTTGTGTCGGTCGGCACGGCATCAATCTGTTCGGTCAAATATAAAAAATAATGTGTTATTTTCCACTCTGTCTTGTGAAAATCAAGCCGTTCTTTTATGCCGAGTTTTTCTATAAATTGCAGTTTTGATATTCCCACTTCTTCTTCGATCTCTCGTCTGGCAGCATATTCGATTTCCTCGCCCGCTTCAACGTGTCCTTTGGGCAACACATAGTCGGTATGCCCTCTTTCGCGAGCAAGAGCCAACAATGCCTGATTGCCATCCCGACGCACGACCACACCGCCCGCAGCATGGCGTTCTCGCAACCCTTTGGGGCGTATGTACCAGCTATTGTCGATCATAAAAATTATTAGTGGTACGCATCTTTTTTATTTCCAGTACTTATCGTATAAAAGACCGAGTCTTTCTTTTGCCGCGCTGGAAATTGCATCTGAAGATGTAATAATCGCAAATTGTGCGGCATTGAGACAATCGCAATCCGATGTTCTGGGCAACTGTGCGGTCAATGAGCATACAATTTGATTTGCGTGCTCGGCATTGGCTTTTAACACAGCGACTACAGCTTCTACCGATACATCTTCTTCTGCTTCATGCCAGCAATCGTAATCGGTGCCCATAGCCAGCATTGCATAACATATTTCGGCCTCGCGTGCGAGCTTGGCTTCGGGCAAAGCCGTCATCCCAATCACGGTCGCATTGACTTCTCGACGATAAAAATGGGACTCTGCACGCGTGGAGAACTGCGGTCCCTCCATACAGATATACGTTCCGCCATCGTGGGTGGTTGCTCCGGAGTTTTTTGCAGCGGCCAGCAGTAAGTCGCGCAATTCGCTGCAAAAGGGATCGGCAAAGGTCACATGTCCGGCAATGCCTTCACCAAAAAATGTGCTCGCACGGATGCCGCGGGTACGATCAAAAATTTGATCGGGCACCACCATATCACCCGGTTTTATGGCTTCTCGCATAATCCCCACAGCACTTATTGCCAACAGATGCGTCACGCCCATTTGTTTCAGGGCATATATATTGGCGCGATAGGGCACTTCAGAAGGCAGCAGCACATGCCCGCGTCCATGACGGGGCAAAAAATATACCGTTTGGTCGCCTATGCGCGTTTCGACAACGGCATCTGAGGGCGCGCCAAAAGGTGTGGCAAGGCGATGTTCGGCTATTATTTCCACACCTTCCATGTGATAAACACCCGATCCGCCCATAACACCCAGTCGAACAATCTGTTCAGGCATCTTCGTCGTCCTGATCTGTGGCGTCATCTTCTATTTCAGGGATATTCTCTTTTACCACATCAAAGGTAGTCATTTGAAATTGGTCCAAAAAATCAGTCTGAACCTGTACCAGAGCCTTAAACTTGGACAAGAACATATCGCGTTGATTTTGTAACTCCACAAGCTCTGTGCGGATCTCATTCACCTGTGTGCGTGCTTTTTCAATGGCCCGATTGCTGCGGATTTCCGCTTCTTTCACAATTAGCCGCGCTTCTTTATGCCCATTTTCTTTGACTTCTTCAGCCGTTTGTTGAGCAGTTCTGAGCATCTCCTGGAGGGTTTGCTCTATTGATTGATAGTGATGCACTTCTGATTGCAACGCATTGAGAAATTCTTTTAGTTCGATATTTTCGGAGTTGAGATGTTCGGCTTCTGTCGCCAGCATTTCGAGAAATGCCTGCACTTCTTCTTGATCATAACCGCGAAAAGATTTCTTAAAAATCTGTTTGCGAATATCTTGTGGTGTGATGTTCACAATTTCCCTCCCCCAGGGGCTATTTTATAACTCAAATACACTTTGGATGGCACTCTGAACAATTTGCAAAAGCAAAATTAACAAAATAGGCGACAAATCGAACATGCCCAGCGGAGGAACGATCTGCCGAAAAGGCCCCATAATAGGCTCAGTCAAGCTGTAAAGTGTCCACATAAACCTGCCCCCGCGCACAAAGGGCAACCAGGAAAATACGATACGCGCGATAATTAAGACCAGCAGGACCGCAACGGCTCCATAGAGCAACCAGCCGATGACATGCAGGATTTCGCCAGAGGAAATACCTTGTAGCAGTCCAATGAGTGCAAGCAGCACATCGCTGGTTAACCATTTTAAAAAAAATGCTCCAATCAATGTCGCAATCACCAGAATCAACGGTGCCGCGGCGGTATTTCCAGGCATGTGCTGAGCAATGGGCCATACGAGCGGGTCGGTTATGCGCCGAACATAATATTGAGACCAGCCAAAAGAACTCATACGCACCAAAATAGCGCGTAATAGCAACAACGCCACCATGCCGATTACCAATGCAATAAGCATCCAGTCAATGGCTTGTTGGATTAAAATAATCGCCTGAGCAACCACATCAACCATAGTTTATACCGTCCGCTGACCAAAAATCGCCGTGCCCACGCGAACCATTGTTGCGCCTTCTTCAATTGCAACTTCAAAGTCGCTGGTCATCCCCATAGACAGGATAGACACATGGGGCTTGTGAATTGCGATGCGATCCCTGATTTGTCGCAACAAGACAAAATTTGGTCGCGCTGTTTCAGGGTCTGGATCAAAGGCACCAATCGTCATCAGTCCTGCCACCGAAACGCCCTGCAGGTCATCAACCTGCTCAACCAGATCTAATGCCGCGTTGGGCGATACACCAAACTTTGATGCTTCGCCCGATGTATTTACCTGTACCAATACGCGAGCTGGGGTGTTTCTCCGCACAGCCCACTGGCTGATTTCTTTCGCCAGGCGCAATGTGTCAACCGAGTGAATCAGGTCGAATAAAGGCAACGCCTGTTTGACTTTGTTGCGCTGTAAGTGTCCAACCAGATGCCAGGATACGGTGCCTGCTATCTCTGGGACTTTATGCTGTGCCTCTTGCACGCGACTTTCGCCTAAAATCCGTGTCCCCGCATCTACGACCTGTTGCACGACTTCGGCAGGCCAGGTCTTTGTTACAACAATCAATTTAACCGCATCTGCCGACCGACCGGACCGATGGGCAGCCCTATCAATGCGGTCTTGAACGCGTTTTAAGTTCTCAGCAATTGCCGACATAAATTTCGGTCTCAAAATTGAAATATAGATTTTACAATTTAGGCAAAAACCAGTGTAATGGCAACAAAAACGGCTTGGAATACTGAGGCGAATCGCGTGAGATTTTTAGCTGTGAGGGAAAAAAAATCGTTGACCCTGCACAGGAGATCTATGTATTGTACAGGCACTCCCACGCCACGTCTTATCTTTTTAATCTGGAGCTATTCTTATGCCGCGAAATGGTTATGGACACATGGTGCTGGATGACTATGTCGCACGCGTGCGGGCTGTAAATGCTGACCGCGCAAAACGCCTATCATCCATTCGCACCAGAAAAGAAGCTTTCGCATACCGCGATGAAGTGCGTGAGGCCATTGACAAAGCCTATCGCCCATGGCCGAGTAAAACACCGCTTAATGCGCGCGTCGTCGGTACAGTTGAACGCCGCTATTATCGCATTGAAAAAATCATCTTTGAGAGTCGCCCGGGCTGTTTGGTTACCGCCCACCTTTACGTGCCCGACAAACTCGATGGACCAGCCCCTGGTATTATTGGCTCTTGTGGTCATGCTGCTGATGGCAAAAATGCATCGCTTTATCAGGCATTTTGCCAGCGTCTGGCGCGCAATGGTTTTGTCGTTTTGATCTATGACCCCTTCAATCAGGGCGAGCGCGATCAATACTATGCCCTGCACAGCCGCGAAAGTGTGCGGTCTTCAACACATGCTCATAATATGATGGGCAAACAACTCGAACTGGTGGGCGAATGGTTTGGCGCGTGGCGGGCATGGGATGGTATCCGCGCGCTCGATTATCTGCTTACCCGTCCCGAAGTCGATCCCAGGTGCATCGGGCTTACGGGCAACTCGGGCGGCGGTACTATGACCAGTTGGATATGGCCGGTGGAAGAGCGTTTTTCTATGGCTGCCCCCAGTTGTTTTGTCACCACTTTTGCCGCCAATCTCGAAAATGAATTGCCCGCCGATTCGGAACAGTATCCGCCGGGCGTGATTGGCGCGGGTCTGGACATGGCTGATTTTTTTATTGCCCGAGCACCGGCTCCTGTAATTTTGCTCGGGCAAGCCTATTGCTTTTTTGACCGACGCGGTCTCCAACAAGCCTATTCTGAAGTCCGTCGTTTTTACGATATTATTGGCGCGCCAGCCAATGCGACTGATATTTTTATCGGGTCAGAAGGCCACGGCTTTTTTCGAGATAACCAGGAAGCTATGGTGAGGTTTTTTGCAATGCATGCCGGTATTCAGCAGGTTGCCCGTTTAGAAGAGACCGAAGACTTGAGCGATGTCTTAAATGTCACCCCCAAAGGCGAGGTTGTGCCCGAAGGTGCTACTCCTATTTACGATCTGATTGCCCAAAAAGCAGATGTTCTTGCATCAAAACGCAAAAAGTTGGGGAAAGACGAACTCACCCGTTGCGTGCAAAGCACGCTCAATTTGTCTGATGATCGCGACCTGTCCCACTACCGCTGTCTGCGTGGTACGACAGAAGATGGCGTTCGCCTGGCGCGGTATGCGGTTGAAACGGAGGGCAATATTCGCGCTATTATGCGGAAACGCCTGGCCAATCCGTCTTATGCGCATACGCTTGATGTCGAGCGCGAAGTTCATCTCTATCTGCCACATGTTTCTGCGGAAGAAGATTTGATAGAAGATCCTTTTGCAAAAAGTCTGAAAGAACAACATCCGCTCTATGCACTCGATGTGCGGGGCCTGGGGGAATCGCTTGCCGATGATGAACGCGATTTTTTTCACCCTTATGGCAATGACTATATGTGCAATGGATATGGCCTGATGCTCGGTCAAAGCTTTCTCGGACGGCGGGTACACGATGTGTTATCCACACTTGACCTGCTGGTTGATGAAGGTGCAAAAAAAATCTATCTTTACGGGCGTGGACAGGGGGCAATTCACGCGCTGTTTGCCGGGTTTCTGCATTCCGCGGTGACGACTGTTACCCTGAAAGACTATCCGCTTTCCTTTCACGCCTGGACACAAACACCCCTGGTCAGTTGGCCTGCTGCCAGTATCCCCCGGGGTGTTCTCAGATCATTTGATCTGCCCGATCTGATGCACGCTTTGGATAAGAAACTCGAGCTTGTACAGCCCTGGGGGGTGGATATGGGAGAAGTGTGATCCGCAGATGAACGCAGATGGACGCAGATAAAAAACAGGAACTGGAGGCTGGAGGAGATTAATAGCTGACCGCTGGGGGTTTATCCTTCCAACTGTTCGCGCAGATGGGCTTCCATTGCCACAAATTGGGGATCGGCGCGCAAGGTGCTTTCTCGAGGATGGGGAAAATTAACGCGCAGGTCTTCCGCGATTTTGCCAGGTCTGGCAGACATTACCACAACGCGGTCCGAGAGGAGCAATGCCTCGGAGATGCTGTGGGTAATGAATAAGACAGCGGCACCGGTCGCTTGCCATATTCGCAACAGTTCAATTTGCATTTTTTCCCGCGTCATTTCGTCCAGTGCTCCAAAAGGCTCGTCCATAAGCAAAACGGATGGTCGAAAGGTCAAGACTCTGGCTATGGCGACCCGCGATTGCATGCCACCGGATAGTTCGCGCGGATACGCCTGCTCAAATCCAGCCAGTCCGACAATGTCGATCATCTCAGAGACCCGGCTTAAAATTTCTGCGTCTCCAAAGACCTCTGCGGGTAGGCGTACATTTTCTTCAACTGTGCGCCAGGCGAGAAGCGAGGGATGTTGAAATACAAAGCCCACCAATCGTTCGCGCCGCGCGGCTTCGGGTATTTTCCCCAGTACGCGAACCGTGCCTTTCGTCGGTGTTTCCAGGTCGCCGACAATCCGCATTAAGCTTGTTTTGCCACATCCCGAGGGTCCGATCATACTGACAAATTCGCTCTGCGCTATTTGCAGAGAAATTTGTTCGAGTGCTTCCACCCGGTTGCTGTCGGTCACAAAAACCTTGTGAACATCTCGCAGTTCAATGGCTAATTCACTCACTTCGCGTCTCACCTTTAATGCTTGATCAAGTGTTTTTCCAGGGTTTTGACCACGGTGCGCAGCGTTTTAATGCGCGCGTATAGCTTGCAGTTAGACTCTACAATGGTCCAGGGCGCGTGATCTGTATTCGTGCGGTACAACATCTCATCCACGGCGTCGCGATACTGATCCCATTTCTCTCGATTGCGCCAGTCCTCATCCGTAATTTTCCACTGTTTAAACGATACTTTTTCGCGGTCTTCAAAGCGCTTCAATTGTTCGTCTTTGTCGATATCGATCCAGAATTTAAATAATAAGGTGCCGTAATTTGCCATCTGTTCTTCCATTTCGTTGATTTCGCGATACGCGCGCTGCCATTCCTGTATTGTCGCAAATCCCTCTACGCGCTCGACCAGAACGCGCCCGTACCACGACCGATCAAAGATGGCAAAATGACCGGCTTTGGGCATTTTGATCCAGAATCGCCACAAATAGTGATGTGCCAGTTCAATATCATTTGGCGCGGCGATGGGGAACACGTCGTATCCTCGCGGGTCCATGCGACGCACCAGGCGTTTGATATTGCCTCCCTTTCCCGCGGCATCCCAGCCTTCGTACACAATGACCACCGATTGTCTTTGCAAATATACTTCGTGTTCGAGTTCCCATATCTTTTTTTGATAGACGCGGCGCAGGCGATCGTATTCTTTGCGCGTGAGTTCTCTGGACAAATCAGAAGTTTCGAGCATAGAATGCGGGATTGAGGGTAGGGAAATTGCTTTTGTCCGCGTCTTTTTGTTCAGAGAGGCCAATTTTTTTTCGAGGACTTTAATCACTTTTTCAAATACTGAAACTGTTGCAAAACGCCAATTTTCAGCCGGTACAATATGCCAGGGGGCGTATTTCTTGTCCGTGCGTGAGATCATGTCTTCGATGACTTCTCCATACGGTTTGTATTGCTTATTCTTTTTCCAATCGTAATCTGTCACGCGCCAGGAGGTCAGGGAATTTTTTTCGAGTTGTTTAAAACGCTTTTTTTGTTCTTTGCGCGAGATGTGCAGGAAGAATTTGATGATTACATGGCCGTCATCTACGAGTTGTCGCTCGAAGCTATTTACCTCTTGATACGCTTTATCAATCGGCAGCTTGTCCATCGTTTGATCCATTTTTTCTACGATGAACCGGCTGTACCAACTCCTGCTGTAAATTACCAGGCGTCCGCGTTCGGGTATTTTGGGCCAGAACCGCCACATATATGGTCGGTAAATCTCTTCTTGGTTGGGGACCTGGGTTGAATATACTTTGACGCCTCGGGGATCGAGTACTTGCAATAATTCGTTGATCAACCGTCCTTTGCCAGAAGCGCCCCAGCCTTCGAATACAATCGTGATGGGTACTTTGTTTTCCAGTGCCTTTCGCTCGAGTTGCCCCAGTTTTATTTCGAGCTTTTCCATGCGGGCGTTGTAGTCCGATTTTTTTATTTTTTGTTTTAGATCAATAGCATTTAGGATTCCCATGTTTTACTCCTCTATCCACGAGCGCGAATCGGGTACGTCTAACCACGCGCCATCTTGCACAATTGATTGTTGACTGATTAAACCCGGCAAGGTCATGTCCATGGCCTCGTGAATGCCAATTGGACAGGCGATTTCGCCGTTGATGCTTTGAATAAAATCCATGATCTCGAAATAGTCGCCTCCGCCGTGCCCGGCTTTTAGTGCCGATTCAGAGGGGTTGCGCCACATGTCGGGCAAATAATCTTTTTCCAGATCTGTCAAGTTCATCCATTCATTTTTTTCTTCGCAGATATCTGCGAGCCATACGCGATTGATACCGCCGCGCGCTCTCGCCGATTCATAACACCCTTTTGTCCCTTGTAGTTGAAAATTGCCAGTTGCATGGGGGCGTTCCGATAGCATATCCACCCGAATTTTTACCAGCCCGCCGCTTGCCATCTGGCACAACATGACGCACGAATCTTGATTTTCATATTGATCTCCCCGGGGATCTGTGTAATGGTGTCCGCTGCCCGCACAACACACGCGCACCACGCGGTCGCCCGGCATCCATTGCAAAAGAGGTCCCAGGCTGTGGGTGCAATAGGTTATACCATCAATGCCCGTTTGCCACTTGCGCCGCCATTTTGTGATTTCATTCAGGGCTTTCAATTCGTGCAAATACTCTCCTTCTCCGTAATATACATCGCCGAATAATCCCTGTCTCACGAGTTCTTTTACCAGTACGTTGGGGCGGGTATAGGTGTAATTTTCAGCCATCATATAGATTGCTTTTGACGATGTAGCAGCATGTACCAGGTAGCGGCATTCCGCTATGGAGACCCCGGCTGTGACTTCGCTCAGGACGTGGATGTTCCGGTTCAATGCTTCGATTGCCTGGGGGGCGTGAAAATGCATGGGCGTGCCGATGACGACTGCATCGAGTTCCGAGCGCGCGAGCATGGTTTCGTAATCCGCGTATTTTTCAGATGCTCCCAATCTCTCAGCAGCGGCGTCGAGTTCCTCTTCGCGCACATCGCATACCGCGTGAATACGAGCTGTTTCATGCGCTTCAAAAGCGACCCGAAAACTTCCTCCACGCCCAGCAGCCCCCACAATGCCCACGTTTAATTTTTCAGCGATGCCCATGGTTTACTCCCATGTTTTGTTCGTAAAGTCCAGTTGATTGGCGTTTTCAATGGTGTAGAATTTGTCGGCAATGTAGGTGTATTTCATTCATCACGGATTTGTTAGCACTCGTGTCAGAGGATCTCCACACCTGATTCTCTGTATGATTTCCGATCTCCCGCGAAAGCGAACATTGTTAGACGTGTTTCTCAGTCGTCTCTGCTCAATTTTCGAAATCCTGCCCGATGCAACAACTGGGGTAAACTTCGTACTTGCACCATGTGGAATAATCTGATCAGCAACATCAGCACCAGCCTGCAGTTGCTTTGCGACCGCGCTGGCACTGATCCCACCTGATTTCAGTTCTATGGGTACGGTCCACGGACTTCCATCTGTATCGTCTAAAGATCCGATGAACAGGTAGTCACATCGCGTTTCATGCTGGCTTGGAGGTGAACCGGGAGAATCCATGTGGATCAAAACGAATTGACGCGAAACTCCTTTGAGTGAAATTGAGCACTTCCCTGCCCTACACTGCTTTCTCAGGCATCGAGCATCTACCTTTCCCCGTACCGACTCCATCATCGTCATCTGGTTCAATTTTCCTCGATTCGGTTGGAGATTGTTGCCCAATCGTTGTGGGTACCGATCGCAATATCGTCGTAGTCGGATCGGAAACCACCATAATCCACATCAAGGGGTATCTCCTTCACAACCGAACCCCTGGGGCGTTTTTTAGGCTCGAACAGCCATGTGCCTACCTGGTCGGGGCTGAGCGCGTAGTCCGCCCCACCGATCCCTTTTCTGTCAGATTCCGAAAGTTCCGAGAGGCGTACCAGATTGGCGAGTTCTTCCAATACCCATTCGCTATGTGTGGTAATGATGACCCGTATGCCAGAAAGCACCGCCGCCGCAAGATGCCGAATGAAAGCGACCTGCATTCCAGGGTGCAGGTGGGATTCGGGTTCTTCAATGATCAGGACTTCCCCAGGAGAGACGACATGGCGCAGGTACAATACGACGGGTGCGAGTTCCGATACCATGGATGAGGTGTTCATTAGAGGCAAGTCTTCTTTCCACCCTGTTGGTTGGTAAGAAAATACGGGATACCCCGTTTCTGATTTTTCGTTGCGAATTGAACCACTCAGAATTTCTTTTTCAAGGCGTTGGGTGAGATTCTCATTCAGTCTTTTCCTTCTGCTTGACAAATCGCCTAATTCAAGGAGTTGTTCAATGAAGTCTGCGACAACGCCAGAGAGCGCCGGTAATGCCCGTGTGGGATGGATACCTCGCGATGCCCCCCGGATCAAAGAACCTACAACAACCTTGTGCGCGTGCATAACGCCCGTGCGATCTGCAGGGAGATAATGGGCGGGCTGACTTATTGGATTATCGAAGTAAGAAGCGATGTTCGCAGAAAGGCCATTCATCAATTTAGCCACAAAAGACTTTCTTTCATCACTATCTGTCCATTTTTGTCCGAACCTTATTTTGCCTTCGGATGCGTCTTGGATATACTCCTCAAGAGCGTCTTTTCCGATCTGCAAATTGGTATCGGGAATTGAAGTGGTAAAAGCCTCTTTTGCAATGATGAATTTATACAATGAACTGTGGTTGTATTCGGCTTCTGGGGTGACCGGTGAGAGGGTGATCTTAGCACTTTCCTTACTTTCGTAGCGAATAAGTCTTCTAGTCTCGTCAATACCAAAGCACCGCATTATTTCGTCGGCGAGATCATTGGCGGGAAGAAGATGACTGAACATAGCACGGATCAGCGACGCAATTTCATCTGGTGGAATAGTAGAAGAATTCTCGTTCACTTGTGAAACGATTTCGTCTACTCTGCCAATCAAACGCGTGATGTCTTGCCCGTGTATCACGGCCTCATCTGGGAAACTCGGACTGCTAATATATAAAAAAGGAGGCTCCTTTCCTTCGTGACTATTAAAAAACTTATGTAGTGCGTAGATCAAAACCGCCAAATAAGACTTTCCCGTATTACTCGGTCCGACAAATACAGTAAGCGGGCGCAGTTCGATTTCTGCATTATAAATCGGTCCAAAGTCTTTGACCGACAGCGTAAGATTTTTATCTTGTGATGTCGCCATTGCTGCCTCCTCTGTATATCCTGGATGGCTTATCGGGCAAGTATGTTTTTTGTGAGTAACGTTTTCAGATCATTTGACGGTTCAATACCTACAAGGGAGTTTCCCACAGATAAGTCTTCAAGATGCATTAAAAATACCTTTATTAACAAATTCTATCGCAATTGGTACACAGGCGTAGCGCAACGACAGTAATGATAAAAACTTTCTGGATCGCGGCTTAAAACCATGCCGCGATGACGGCTCGATAGCGCCTGATTTGCTGACTGCTAATCGGTATAATTTCAACCCTTACCAGAACTCGACAGGCGCATGTCCTCTACGAGCATTTGCACGCTGGTTCTGCCCTGCCATGTATTGGCCTGTAGTGCAAAGGCGAGATCGACGCGATCACCTACTGACAATTCGTAAACTCGCTCGCCCTGGCGAAACCAGATTGCATCGCACAGATCAGCACCTGTATCCACAGTGAGTTTCAGATGCGCCCCGCGGCCTATGGCGCGTGCATCTGCAATTCGGCAATCGCGAGCTATAAAACGCGGCAATTCGTTTTTTGCCCCAAAAGGTGCCAATTTGTCCAGGGTGTCAACGGTCACGAGCGAAATATCAGATGGTTTGAGTGCGGCATCGACTTCCAGTTGGGGCGTCAGGGCTTCCTCTGATAGCCGCGCTTGAGCATCTGCGATCAACCGATCTTGAAATTCGAGATAATTTTCAGCGGGGACTGAAAATCCGGCGGCATCGGCGTGTCCGCCAAATTCGGTGAGCAAATCTGAGACGCGGAAGATCGCCTCGACGATATTGTATCCACCTGCTGTGCGCGCAGAACCTGTATAGATGCCATTTTTCCGAAAGTTGGTACACACCAGCGCTGGGCGCGAAAATTTTTCGACCAATCGCCCGGCGATTAATCCAACCACACCCAGATGCCAGTCTTCACCGCGCACGACCAGAATGCGATACTGATCCAACCAGTTATCTTCTACCAGGCGTTCTGCTTCGGCTATGCCGTCGTTTTGCAGAGCCTGTCTTTCGCCATTTAGACCGTTTAATTCTTCGGCGAGTTTTTCTGCCTGTACCCGGTTTTGACATCGCAACAGATCGAGTGCCAGATCGGCCGACGATAGGCGCCCGGCGCTGTTGATGCGCGGTCCCAGGAAGAATCCAATAGAGATCGTGTCAACGGGGCGGTTGGTCGTACCTGCGACTGTTTTGAGTGCCTGCAAGCCCGGTCGCTCGGTGGTATTGAGTACCTGCATCCCCTTTCGCGTCAGCAGACGGTTTTCTGCGACCATGGGAGCCATATCAGCCACAGTGCCCAAAGCGACGAGATCTAAAAGCGAGTTCAAATATCGGCGGCGTTCTGAATCGGACAGGAACTCCGATGCCAGAGCCTGCACCACCTTAAATGCCACCCCCACGGCAGCCAGTCCCTTGAAGGGATATTCGCAGTCTGCGCGATTGGGGTTCACCAGTGCCAGAGCGTCTGGCAATTTGTCCTGTGGATGGTGATGGTCAATGACTACCACATCAATTCCGGCGTCATTGGCAGTGTCAATAGCTTCAAAAGATGAAATACCATTGTCGGCGGTTACAATGAGTTGTGCTCCTTGTGCGTATGCCCTCTCTACACCCGGTGGTTTCATGCCATACCCATCTCGGAACCGGTCGGGTAACAGAAATGTGGCATTGGCACCTACCAGATCAAAAAAATCCAGCAAAACAGCGGTGCTCGTGACGCCATCTACATCGTAATCGCCAAAAACCACAATGCGCTCTTTATTGTGAATGGCTTCTGATATGCGTTCAACTATGCGGTGCATGTCTTTCATTAAATAGGGGTCATTCAAGATATCGGGAGAATCGGCCAAATCTTCTATTGTTAATGAACGATTTGCGAGAATGACATCGGCAATAGAATGATAATCGCCCTTATGGCGTATGTTCCATATCGGGTACCTGGGTTCCATAAAATCTCCAGAGTGGTTGGTCAGAGTGAGTATATGCGATCTATACTTGACTTGAAGCCAATTTGAACGTTAATTTTTGAAACTAATATTTCGCTTGGGTATCTCATAGGCAGGACGGAGGGCCAGTTGTGCATCTTCCGCTAACCGCTTTCAGGAGTTTAAAATGTCAGAATATTTCAATACAGTCAAATCTTATCTTTTGGACCTCAATCTCGCGATTGACGAGGAAGATACCGCTGAAGAACTCGTTGTGGTGAGCGACGAAGACCGCGGTGTCAATCACCTCATTGTCGATTGCGAAGATCCCATCCTCATTATCGAGCAAGCTATTATGCCCATTCCCAACGTCCCTGGGGATCTGTACAAAAGGTTGCTCGAAATGAATCGCACACTCGTCCACGGAGCGTTTGCTCTGGATGATGAAACCGGCACGGTTCTTTTTCGCGATACCCTGCGCCTGGATACACTCGACCGATCTGAGCTTGAAGGCTCGATCACCGCGCTCGAACTCGCCTTAGCCGATAATGCCGCAGAATTACTCGAATATAGCCATCAGTAGTCAGTTGACTGCTGACCATTTTTAAAAAAGGAGTATATCATGAGCATCTTTCAACGTCTCTTTAGTGTGGGCAAGGCCGAAGTCCATTCGGCTATTGATAAATTTGAAGATCCGATAAAAATGACCGAACAGGGTATCCGCGATCTGAAAAATGACCTCAATAGCGCGATGACCAGCCTGGCTGAGGTCAAAGGGCAGGCCATTCGATTGCGAAAGCAGGCCGAAGATAACAAAAAGGCGTCTGCTGACTGGGAGCGTAAGGCCATGGTTTTGCTCCAAAAAGCCCAGAGCGGTGAGCTGGATGCCGGGGAAGCAGACCGGTTGGCAACCGAAGCCCTTAGTCGCAAATCAGAGGCCGATAACCGCATTTCTCAGTTTGAGCAGGATGCCGGGATGCAGGAAGATATGGCCGCTAAGCTTCAAAGTCAGGTGGAGAAACTCAAATCTACCATTGCGACACACGAAAATGAACTCATTTCACTGCGTGCGCGAGCAAAAACAGCCGCTGCGACGAAGAAAATCAACAAGCAACTCGCCAAAGTCGATTCGTCTGGTACAATTGCCATGCTCGAGCGTATGAAAGAACGGGTTGAAGAAGATGAATCGCTCTCACAGGCGTATGGTGAAATAGCCGGTGAATCCAAGAGCGTTGATGATGAGATTGACGCGGCACTGAGTACCTCATCGGGGGACACAGATCAACGCCTTGCTGAACTCAAAGCAAAGATGGGGATGACTTCAAAAGACTGACGCTGGGTGTGTCTGTGAGGGAGACGCTGGCGCATCCGGATGAGATTTTTACTCGCTGCGTTGCAGGGAAAGAAAATGAATTGGAATCCTTTTAAAAAAAAGAAAGAAGAACCCGAAGCTCTCGATCCCCTTAGTGTTACGCTGTCCGATCTCAAGATGGGTTATGTTCTCGACTACGATCTCAAAACATGGCAGGTTACAGCGCAGCATTATTACGATTACGAAGGTGATCGCGTGGATGAATGGGAACTCACCTGCGGCGATGATGTGGCATATCTCGAGCGGGCAGAAGACGATAGTATCTCCTGGGCCCTGACGCGAAAAATTCACCTTTCCGATGTTGAAGGCGATATCCGTGGGCACATGCGCGACCACGACAATGATGATCCCCCAGATGAAGTTAGATGCCATGGGATTGTGTTCTATGGCGTATCGTCAGCCGTTGGATCTTTTTACAAAGATGGCGGAGACGAGGGACAGCAGTTTATCATCTGGAATTATCTCGACGAGTCTGAGAAACATACCCTATCTATCGAGCAATGGGACGAAGACGCTTTTGAAGCCGCGGTGGGTGAGATTGTCGAAGAATATCAGTTTACCAATATTTTGCCTGTAGATTAATACTTCTATTAAAACCCCCATTCTGATTTTCGATAGTATCGATCTACGGTCGGATCCATTTCTGTGCTGACCTCGACTGCATGTTTTTTGTCAAACATGCCTTTCCAGAAGTGTAACATTCCCCGCATTGCTTCTGCATTCAAAAATTGCGTTTCAATATCCTCAAAGGTGAGTTGTCGCGTCCGGCGAACGAGATTTTCTTTGCTCATTTCTTCGGCTTTCATTCCCAATACCCATCCCCAATCTCCCATCGTCGGTATATAAGTGTGATAGGGGATGGTCGAAAAGCCAGCGTCTTCCATCGTGCGCTCAATGCACAGAAAAGCAAGGCGCGCGTTGAGAGGACTCGACGCCTGGGTTACCAGTACGCCATCGGGCGTTAAGTGACGCGCACAAAGGCGATAAAATTCCCGTGAATACAATCTGGCGAGGTCTGGTCCTTTGGGGTCGGGCAAGTCGATGATGATGATATTGTACAATGCTTCTGAACGCGCCAGGAATGCGCCCGCATCGCCGATTATCACATTTACACGCGGGTCGTCCAGTGCCTTTGCATTCGCTTCCACAAAGACCGGGTATGTGCGCGCCAGATCGATTATCGCTTTATCTAAATCTACCAGCGTGATTGCTTTCACATCTGCGTATTTTACGACTTCTCGCACAGCCAGTCCATCCCCTCCGCCTAAAATGAGTACGTTGTTCCGCGATCCGGATAGTTTCATGGCCGGATGTACCAGCGATTCGTGATAGCGTTCTTCGTCATAGGTGCTGAATTGCACGTTGCCGTTTAAGTGCAGCCAGTGATGGCCTTTCCATTCTGTTATGACAATGCGTTGATAAGCGGTTTGATCTTGATAGACTACGCGGTCGCGATACCGACTTTGCTCGCCCCATATTACAATGGGACGGATATAAAGTCCCAGTACCAGAAGGCCTGTGCCCAGGATCCAGAATGCCGTTAGTAGCCACCCGCGACGCGCCAATAAGTGTCGATATTGCCACAGTAATACCGATGCCACGATAAAGTTAATCGCGCCCAATGCAAGTGGTGTGTAGGTCAGGCCCAATTCTGGTAATAAAAAAAAGGCGAACAATAGTCCGCCGATCAATGCGCCAAAATAGTCTTTTTCCATGACTGAGGCGATGTTGGTGCGCAGATCCTGGTACGCTTCGTTCATGCGCGCGACCAGCGGGATTTCCATGCCGATTAGTATGCCGATGGCAAAGGCATAGCTATAGATAAAAACGCCTGCCGATAACGCGAGTACCGATCCAAAATACGCCACAACCGCACAGGTGGCGCACAGGACCGAGAGATAAAATTCGATTGCGATAAAGCGATCCAGTAGCCGGTCCGTCAACAATCGGCTCCATCGGCTGCCCAGGCCCATGGCAAATAACATCAATGACATGAGCACTGCCCACTGCAATGTCGTGTTACCCAATAGATAGCTCGCCAGCGTTGATAGCGTAAATTCCGCTACAATACCAGCACACCCCGTGGCGAATACACAGGCTTTTAAGAGGTAGCTTTGTCGCATACTAAAATAATAAAACAACTCGGAGGGCTAAATACCCGCCGAGTTGGAGAGAATAATCAAAGTCGGGAAAGCAAGTTAGTGTATTCTGCATGCGGACCGATCCAGAACCAAACAATCTCTCCATCACTCATGATACCAACTGCTCGATAATTGATATTGATACGAGCAGAATAAATCGGTTCCGTGTAGTGAACTTTCTTGAATTGAAGACCGGGATGGTTTGGATTCAGTTTGAAAAACCTGTAGGCTTCCCTCGCCTGATGTTGAATATCGCTCGGCAATTTTGCAAGCATCTGACGAAAGCGTTTTGTCGTTTTTGAATTCACATTTTTTCGGGATCTAATTCTCGCGTCTGACCGCTACGATGCTCAGCAAGTGCTTCAGCAGCCAGCTTGGATAACACATCCTGAGAGTTGGCAAATAACTCATCCCATCGTCTTTCGGATTCAAGTTCGGCAAGCAACCAATCTGCCAGTGCATCCTGCTCATTACGTGGCAGTTTGGATGCTTTGACGAATGCGTGTTCAAGTCGTGTTGTCATAAACTCCCTCTTTTCACAAACTCCACACAATCAGGAACGACGCACCGACGTAAGATGTCGCTTCGATAAATCCCGCGGCCAGATTGGGGTGTTCTTGATTGGCGATTTCGTCGGTCAGTTTTTGTCCGGGCAAGAGGATCACATCTGAGATGAATCGGACGATGGGTAGCAAGATCAATCCCGCGACGACTTCGATTGCAAAATCCTGCAGGTTCACTGTCCAGGAAATAAAATCGCCCGCTGATGCGTGAAATACTATGACGCCAATGCCGACCAGTGCGCCCGCAAACGCGACGCCAGCGGCGACGTTGTCTTTTTCAATTTCGTCGTGAATGCTATACGGGGTAATCCATTCGTACACCAGCCCGGCCAGTACCAGAGCGGCCTGGCCCAATGCCCAGAAAATCACTGTTGTCACAATCCCGCCTATTTCACCTGATACGGCGCCAAAGATTACCAGTCCCGTTGCGATGTACGACGCGGCGACCACAACACCCGTGCCCGCGTTTTGATCGTCGATCAATTCATCCCGAACTTTGAATCCGTGTAAGATTACCCAGTCGTTGACCAGACGCGACAGATTGAGCAAGATGATCGCCAGCAATCCGTATATGCCGATGTCGATCAAATCGTTTTCCAATCCCTGAGATGGTCCAGATAAGGTACCGCCAATGGCCATGATCAATCCGAAGTAATATCCCGCCATGGCCACACCCAGTGCGACGTTGTCTTTTTCGACCAGTTCTTCCCGCACGCTGTAACTCGTTGTCGTCAAGTCTTTGACCAATTTGCCGATCCAGAATAATACAAACGCGCTGATGAGATAAATACCCGTTGCAATTAAGTCCTGTGCTATCATTTTCCAAACCCTCCAGAACTGCGGCTGCCAAATCCAGATCGGCTGCGACTTGTTGAACGCGAACTTCCAAATCCACTACGGCTCTGGCTCGCGCGACTTTGCACTTTTTGTGTGAACGATTGTCTCTTTTGCGCTATGTTTGCCTGGCGCCGCTGGAAGGTCGATGGTTTTTGTTTTTGCGTGACAGACCCCTGCGTGCCATACTCCCGATTGCGCCCGTAATACGGACGTTGATCTCGACGATAAGACCGATAATCGTCGTAATCGTAGCGACTCATGCCAAATCCGCCGCCCCAACCGAGCAAATGACTCATGAGCGCGTATTGACCGTAGAATTCCCAGAATGATGTGCCTCCGCGATCCGTCCAACGCCCGTAGCTCGGATTGCCCACATAGTGGTATCCGGGGGGATGTGGCGTGTTGTTGACGCCATCTTGCTCCGATTTGGCAACGAGTGCCATCCCCAAAAACGGTTCGTATTTTCGATAGATGGATTCCGATACTTCTATCCAGTCCGATTGTACCTTTTTTTCTCCCTGTGTAATTAAATACCGGTGATAATACGTGGTGAAAAAAGTGCCTTCTTCACGCATGTCATCCAATACAATCATATATGCCGGTGCCGAGGCCAGCGATTTTTGCATTTCAACGACGGGATCGCGTTCGCCGCCGCACCCGCACAATAACAGGAGGCCGATTAGCAAGATCGGCAGTCGTTCTCGTGTCATAGTCTCCTCCAAATATGGGTGGTTTCAACTATAGTCTTCTTAAGATACGTCAATATCAGTTTTGTGCAATACTATCTCGGGTCTTCGGGCAATTGTGAGAAGTCAAACTCGTTTACGGTATTGATGTCTGGTGCAAATGGGGGGATAGCGTGGGGGATATGGCTGTGTCCACAGCGAGAGATGAGTGCTCGAGCGCGCGCTTGTTGTTCGGCTTGTTTCAACATGTCATCGGCGGACCAGCGTGCAAAGATTTTTTCGAGGCCCGATTGGATCACATCACGATATCGAGGATCATTGGACAGGTCGCGGCGTTCTTCGGGGTCTTCGTCGATGTTGAACAATTGGCAGGAGTCAAATTCGGAGTAATAGTTCAATTTCCACGGTCCCGTGCGGATCATGCACGCGGGTTGGTCGCCGAGCAAGCCGATGTATTCTGCAAAGACTTCATTGGGCCAGTCCGATGGTGGGGTACCCTGGAGGAATGGTGCAAAGCTTTTGCCCGAGACATCGGGCAGGGGGTCTGCGCCCGAAATGTCCAGAGCCGTGGGGCCTACGTCGATGAGGCTGACGATGGCATCTTCTGTGTGGTTTTCGTGAAGATGGCCCGGCCATGAGCAGATCATGGGAATGCCCACAGAGCCTTCGTAAAAGCTGCTTTTCCACCACATGCCGTGTTCATGGGCCATGTCGCCGTGGTCCGAGGTGTAGATGATGACGGTGTTGTCCGCATGAGAGGAGGATTGTACGGTGTCAATGATTTGGCCGATGTATCGGTCGAGTTCGGTCGTCAGGCCGTAATAAGCGGCTAATCCGCGGCGGTTTTGTTCTGGCGTGATGTCTTCAACGCCGCGTCGCTTGCGCCATTTTTTCATGGCCGGATGCAGGGCGTTTAAGTATTCGGGCGATTCGGGCTCGAGCGGTGGGATTTGCGCCATGTAATACTCGAAGTCTTCTCTGCCGCAGATCAGGGGATTGTGCGGGTTGATGTAGCCGACGACGAGGGCATAAGGTCTGTCGTTGTTTTGGCGGTCGGCGATGAATTTACAGGCTGTTTCGGTGACGGATTTGTCAAAGTAGCGATAGCCCGTTTCGCCATAGCCGGATACCTGGACGCCGTATTTGGTTTGTCCCGTGGTGCGGTTGTATCCCGCGCCGAGAATTTCTGCGGATAGCCCGCCGCAGTCGGCGTGGATGCGTTTTTCAAAGCCGTGGAATTGGTCGGGGTTTCTAAAGTGCATGCGGCCGCATAGCACGGCTTCGTATCCCGCCGCGCCAAATGCATGGGCAAATGTGGGGGTGTCAAAAGACAGGCCGCCGCTGTTGTCATAGACGCCCACATCGCTGGGGTACTGTGCGGACATAAAACCCGACCGCGAAGGCGCGCAGAGGGGATAGGGACAATACGCATTGCGAAACCGGGTTCCGCGACGCGCAAGCGTATCTAAATTTGGCGTTTGCACAATGGGATTTCCCGCACATCCCATTGCATGGGGGTTGTGCTGGTCGGAGATGATGATGATGATGTTGGGAGTCATAAAATTAAGAAGCGTTGTACAACTGGTCGCAGTCCAGACCAGTTCATTGAGAATTGATACACCTGCATCCATGTAGAAGCGATCCCCGGTCTCGTATTCTTAGACCAAAAAATGGCCTCGCGCGTTCCAGATTGATCAATTTTAGTCCTACGTTCGATCATTCCCGTTATACAGTCCCTCGCCGCGCACGAGCAGGCGTTTGGGGTTGGGAATGTCCATGAGTTCATCGACGCTGTGATAGCCAACCGTCATGCTCATGCGCGTGTCGTCGGTGTGGTTTTCGCCTGCGCCGTGGACAACCATGCTGTCGATTGCGAGCATTCCACCTGCGGGCATGGGTACGGGGAGTGCCTGTCCGAGGATATCGCTTGCCCAGTCTGCGTCGTGAATAGATGTGGAGACGCCGGGGAAGTGATGCGATCCGGGTACAATGCGGGTGCATCCATTTTCAAGGGTGGTTTCTTCGAGGTAAAAGATGATGGTGTAGATGTTGCGCGTCCACTGTTTGACATCGCGATGAAGATACGCGCCTTTGTTGTCCTCTGCCGTGCGTAAAGTGGCGTGGTTGTGGCGGTTGGTGAGGATTTCGATATTGGGTCCCAGAAGCGATTCGAGTGGGTCGAGTGCGAATGGATGCGTGACTGCTTCCCGGAAGATCGGCGTGCGGTCCATAAGGGCAGAGATACGCACGGCGCGGCCATCTTTATTGCGTACGATGGGTTCGATTTTGCGGTCAATATCGTCCATAATAGCGGTCTTCAGGTTTTCAACCATTTCTTCTGGCAAACGGTCTGGAAGACAGAGAAAACCGTTGTTTCGAAAGAGCTGGATTTGTCGCATTGTGAGTGAGGGCATGTCCTACTCCTGGGCGGGAAGCGAATAAGGATGTGGATGTCCCGTATAGACTTTTTCGCCGCGTACGAGAATTTTTTCCGGGTCGTCTTTGATTACGTCGTGGGCGTCGTGGGCGCGATAGGCAACTGTCATGCTGCGGCGAGAATGATCGGAACCATTTGTGTCAGAGCCGTGATAACAGCAGTCGTTAAAGAGCAAGACACCGCCGCGCGGCATGGGGATTGGCACTGCGCGGTAATAGTTGTCGCTGTCGTAAAAATTGTCTCTTTGTTTCTGTGGCCGGCGGGGGTTGAGAAATGGTCGGTTGTGGCTGCCGGGCACGATGCGTACACAGCCGTTTTCAACGGTTGATTCTTCGAGGTAGATCAAGCCGGTGATGAGCGTGTGGTCATAGGGTTCTTCACCGGCGTGCCAGGGGACGGGATAAGATCCGGATGGGCGCACCATGACGTGGTTGTGTTTGTTGGTGAGTACTTCGATGTTTGGACCGATGATGCCTTCGAGGGCGTTGAGGATGATGGGGTGAGACGCGGCGTCAAAATAGACGGGGTCTCGCAAGAAAATTTTTGAGAGACGGCGAACATTTTTCGGTTCGCGCGCTTCTTTTTCTTCCCAAACAATGGGTTCGCGCATATCTGCAATTTGTCGGGAGGTGACTTCATTTAGACGATCAACCAGATCGCCGGGCAGGGTCTCGCGGACTTTGTAAAATCCAGTGGTTTTGAAATACCAGAGGTCTTCTTCTGTGATCATGTTGTGATATCCTTGTATTATCTCGGGTCCATTACTCGCCCGACAAATAGGGTGGTATTGGTCGCTATGTCCCGAATGAGGAAGATGAATGGCCGATCGACCGCGACTCTGGGGGGAAGGGATGTCACCCCTATGACTACGGCGGTAGCAGCAGCGGCTTCTGTGCCATTCTCATTGACCAGGACAAACGCCTTGTGAAACGCATCCGAAATGGACAGGCCTTTTGTTCCATCCATGCCCGAGAAGTCCGCTAATTGCGGGTCAAAGGCATCGGACATTCCCATTTTCTTGAGGGTTGCACCCAATTTGAATTGCGCTTCAAACTCGAATGAAGGCATGGTGAGTTCTATGCGCTGGCGTCTCAGGTCTTTCGATATCTGACTGATGAGTTCGGCGTTTAGCGTATTTTCGAACGTGTCAAAAGTGCCTTTGTCGGGGAGCAGGATGACCATGGATATCTCACTGCCGTCGTAGAGCAATTCCACAGCTTGATATCCCGTGCTCCTCGCATAGCCGAATGATTCGGTCTGTCGCATCATTGGTACTTTGATGCTGTTGCCAGTGAGCAAGTGGAAGTCGCCCGCAGCAGTGGCTTTTTCGTCGAAGGGGGAGAGCCACGCCGCGTTGAAGTAGATGGCGTTTGTCAGGACTAAACGAGTCAAGGGGTTAATGGCACCGGCAGGAATCAAATCTTTGATTTTCTCTTCCGTCTGCTGGGCGACCCAGTCGTTGATTGCGACGCGCGAGTTCTCGGGTGCCTCAATGAAGTTTGCGATTCTCATTCCAGCGCCGTAATTTTCCGCGAGTTTGTCCAGAAAGTTCTGCAGGAAGTCATAGCCCTGCTGTCCCCAGATCGCATTGGCGATGTTCAATCGAAATCCCTTGCCGTCCTGGCCACTGCTTCCTTCGCCGCGAGAAGCGAGTTGGAGATCGAGGGCGTTGAACGCGGGGTGCAACTTGTCCTGGGACAGGATGAAGTGTAGCGCGTTTGATATCTGGCGTTCTGTTTCGCCTCTGGTACCGGCATAGGTCATCGCAAGTGCCAGCGAGATGCTGTAGGGCGAATAGAACAGGTTTCCACTTTCTTCCTCGCGCAATTTTTGATACAGGCCAAAGGCGAAGTCGTTGTTTCCGCGTACCAGGTCTGATAGTTCTGAATCTGTCGCCAGGGGTACGGTTACCCTCGTCTTTTCTGACCGCACTTCTTCTGTCGCTGGTGCAGATGGTGTCTCGGTTGGAGGGGGTGCCGTGGGAGAGACCTCCGGTAATTTACCGCATCCGAGTAGTGAGGTTGATAGTATTATGGCAGGCAAATAGTTGATGAAAAGGGGAAAGCCCATTCTATATGGCTTTTGTATCATTTTCATTTTGGCCTCCTTGCCCCGGCTATCGTCTCAATGGATAGGTATAGAAAAATTATCTCAAATTACGGTGTAAATCAAGGTTTATTGTTCGAGATGATCCGAGGTGTCACATTTTTTCCAATCTGGATGCTCTCGTTTTTTCTATGAGTTACGAAAAAAATGTAGTATATTGGAGTTATCAGAAGTTCTTTGTTTTTCATTTTGTGAAAGGATAGCTGTATGCCCAACGCGCTGCTTGTATATCCCAAGAATCCGGTGACGTTCTGGAGTTTTGATGAGGCTTTGAGGTTGGTTGGAAAGAAGTCTGCTTTTCCGCCTTTGGGGTTGTTGACGATTGCCGGTATGATGCCCGATAATTACAGTTTGCGCGTGGTGGATGTGAATGTGCATCCACTGACAGATGAAGATCTGGATTGGGCGGATGTTGTGATTACATCGTCGATGATTATTCACTGGCATTCTCTCGAAGAGATTATTGCTCATTGCAATGTCGCAGGTGTGCCCGTGCTCAATGGCGGTCCGCTGCCCACGCAGTATTGCGAAGATATTGAGGGTGATGCGGTCTTTTATTTGGGCGAGGCTGAAAATGGTTTTATGGATGTGGTTGAGCGATTGGTGGCCGAGCCTTATAAGGGGGGGCGAGAGTACATTGATCGGCGAGGTGAATTTCAGAGTCTCACAACCACACCGCTTCCGAACTGGGATCTGATCAATTTTGACGATTATACGGTGATGGTGATTCAGATTACAAGGGGATGTCCAGAAAGTTGTACATTTTGCAATATTCCCGCGCTTTACGGCAAGATAACGCGTTTAAAAAATAGCAGCCGCGTGATTCAAGAACTGGACGCGCTTTACGATAGAGGCTGGCGCGGCTCGGTTATGGCGGTGGATGACAATTTTGTGGGCAATCGCGAAGAGATTCGAGAAACGCTGGAAGAAGAGGTGGTGCCCTGGCAAAGAGAGCGCGGGTATCCTTTCCAATTATTTACACAGGCCAGCATTCGGGTGAGCGATGATCCCGCGTTGTTAGAGGCGATGCACCTCGCTGGATTTGATAAAATGTTTGCGGGAATTGAATCGCCAGTGGAAGAAAGCCTGAAGTTTATGGGCGCGCAAAAGAACTTGCAGGGCGATACGCCTTTGCTGGACAAAGTGAAGATTCTGCAAGACTATGGCATGGAAGTTCAGGCCGGTTTTATCATGGGCCTGGATACAGATCCAGATGATATTGCGGATCGCATGATTGCTTTTATAAGAGAAGCGGGTATTCCGGTGGCTATGGTGGGGGTTTTGGGTGTGCTGCGCGACACGCCCGATTACAAGCGCTACAAGCGGTTGGGTCGCCTGCGTGAAGACGTAAAATATACGGGTGATTCGGGTGTTTTCAGTCGGGAGTTGAGTTATGTGCCTCTCATTGATCCCGACGAACTGCTGGCGCGTCATCGCAAGGTCGTGGAAACGCTGAACAGTCCAGAGATTTTCTTTGAACGCTGCCGCACGCACTATGCACACCGTGCGCGCAAACCAATTCCATCAATGCCAATTGGTTGGACAGAACTCAGAGCGGGATTGCGCTCTTTTTGGCATCAAGGTGTGGTAGGAACTTATCGGTGGACATTCTGGAAATTTATGGCCCATATGCTCATACACCATCCCCGAGATTTTGGCGATGGCATACGCATGTCCATTCATGGCCGTCATTTGATCCTCACCACGCGCGACGCTCTGCAAGTCGATGATGTGCAGACATTTTTGGATGAGGCACTGGATCACCTGAAGCGATTTAGCGAGGGATATAAAGAGGTGAGTGTCGGTGATTACGCGAGCAAGTTGATGCACGCTTTGCACGGGCGGATTGATCATTTTCAGGATGATTATCGCACTTTGCAACACAACGCCGAGGTGATGTTGAAGGCGGCTCAGGAATACTGCGAGTTGATCCGCGAAGAATTTCGCCACCAGGTTGCTGAACCTCTTGAGCGTTTTCAACAAGAGATCGAAGCAATCCTCGAATCATATCCCACACAAAGCAGTTTACAGCCTGCGCGGTAGGGCGAATCAACTCATACAACAAAAGCCCGGTATCGCAAAAGATATCGGGCTTTTTATTTTTTGACCAGGAAGCCGGGGACACTGTCTCCGGCTTCTTTTATGCAAGTACGGCTTTGATTTTGTCTTCTATCGCGCTTTTAGGGACAGCGCCGATAAGCTGATCTGCCTGTTTGCCGTCTTTAAATATGAGCAATGTGGGGATGCTGCGAATGCCAAATCCCTGTGCTGTCTGCTGTGCGTGATCTACATCGACTTTGCAGATTTTAACGCGACCGTCGTATTCACGAGCGAGTTCCTCAATGCTGGGGGCAATCATGCGGCATGGACCGCACCATGTTGCCCAGAAATCCACAAGCACCGGAAGATCGGAATCCACAACTTCCGTCTGGAAATTTTCATCTGTAACATTTAATGGGCTTCCCACTTTGAGACTCCTTTCAGATTGGGTTTGTTCTGATGAGAATGTGCTAAGCTACCAGATTTGTATGGGGTTGTCAAGGGGATGCACGGCAAATTCGGTAGGCCAGGTGCGCGAGAATTTCGTGTGGTGTACCGCCGCTGGACTTGAGGCGATTGTCTGCATCGAGAAGGGCATCATGGGCATTCCAGAGTGCTCGTTCGTCAAATAAACGGGCCTGGTCGAGGTAGTTATTTAGAAAAAAAGCGGGCACTTTAAGACGCGAAGATAGAGCATTCCTGGGCAGGCGCTGGTCCGTTGCCCATCGCGCGCGCCGCAGAATCCCAAAGTGACGGACGAGCAGTGCGATCGTGCCGGCGGGGTGTTCCCCCTGTTCGCGGAGCCGTCCAATAAGGATCTGCGCCTTGTCCAACTGACGGTGTCCGAGTGCGTCGGCGAGTTCAAAAACCGTGACTCCCCGCGTGTTGTCGATTACCTGAGCGACGTCCTCGCGCGAGATTGGATTGGATTTGGTAGTGATAAAGAGTTTTTCGATTTCGCCGTCCAATTCACGCAGATTTGACCCAATGCTCATGTGGAGCAGGTGAGCCGCGTCGGGCGCGATTTGCCTACCCCGAGTTTTGACATGTGTCTGGATCCAGGCTGGAATTTCGTTGTCGTAGGGCGGGCGAAATTCGATTGTAATCGCGCGTTTTCTAAGTTCGGCAAATAGTTTTTTGCGCCCATCGGGTTTGGTGGCTGCGATGATTATGGTCGTTGTTTCGGGAGGAGATTCGATGAGAGGCAAGAGTTCAGAGGTGGCTGAATCGGGTAAGCGGTCGGCGTTTTTGAGGACAATCAGGCGGCGTTGCGCCATCATTGGAAAGGTGAGTGCTTGTGAAATAACCTGTGGAATATCGATGTCTTCGGCGCGATAGATGTCGAGGTTGAAAGCGCGCGCTGCGGGTTCAATGAGGGTTTCAACGAGGGTGCCTATGAGCTGATCGCGTTGAAAGTCTTCTTCCCCGTGGAAGTAGTAGAGGGATGAGATTTCGCCTTTTTTGACGGCATCGAGAATTTGATCTGGCGATGGGCCAGTTTTGCGAGGGCGTCGGGTAGCCATCTGTGTTATCCGAGGAGTCTAAAGGTCTTTAAAGTCCGCGTCGTGAATTTGTGAATCGTCAATGTCGCGCCGTGGTTTTTTTTCCGATGATGTGCGTGTGGTCGAGCGCATGATCATGGCGCGAAACAGGCCACCGACAAAACGAAAAAACAGGACCAGGACAAGGGCAAAGAAAAATATACGAAGCAACATAGGTGTCTCCATAGCCTTAATGGCTCAATCAGCGGCTGTGTGGCGATATGTGGATGTCGATTCAATTTGGGGCGCGCCAAACCATCGCCAGATAAGGCTGATTAGAACAGGTACAACGACCAGTGTGAGGGCAGTGGCAAATGCGAGACCAAAGATGACAGCTACGCCCATGGGTCCCCACCACTGACTGCTGCGTCCTCCAATTTCCCATGAAAAGGAAAGAAAGTCAAAACTTATACCCGTGGCAAGGGGCAGCAAGCCCAGGATGGTGGTTATGGCTGTGAGAATGACAGGGCGAAATCTTACGACGCCTGCGCGTATGATCGCTTCGCGCGCTGAAAGGCCACGCTGGCGCAATTGCAGGGTATAGCCGATTAGAACAATGGCGTTGTTGACGACCACACCTGCAAGGCTGATCACGCCAATGCCCGTCATGAGAATGCCAAAAGGAGTTCCGGTGACAATCAGGCCGATTAGCACGCCAATCATAGACAAAATAACGGATGTGAGAATGGTAAAGGGCAGGGCCAGGGAGTTGAATTGCGTAATCAGAATGAGCGCGATGCCCGCCAATGCTATGAGCAAGGCTTTGGAAAGAAAGGCGGTGGCTTTTAGCTGTTCTTCATTTTCCCCGGAATAGGCGATTTGATAGCCCGGTGGAAGGGAAAAATCGGATAGGGCTGCCTGCACATCGCGCATGGCTGCATCAGATGTGCGGTCTTGCACTTTGCCTTCGATGGAGATAACGCGCTTGAGATCTTTGCGCCGAATGCTGCCAAATCCCCCGCCCGTTTCTATGCGTGCAACCGCGCTTATGGGCGTGATTTTGCCATCTTTTTCAATGGTGATGCGCTCGAGGTCGGCAAGGGTGTTGCGTTTGTCGGACTTGAATCTCACGCGAATATCGTACTCGTCTTCGCCAAGCCGATATTCAGAGGCTTCTGAACCGTAAACAGCCGAGCGTACTGTAGCGGCAATCAGGCGCGTATTGAGGCCCGCTATTGCAGCGGCTTCTCGATCTACAACGATGCGGACTTCGGGACGCCCGCGGTCATAGTCGTCCTTGAGATCGACAACGCCGGGCACTTCGGCCACGATGCGTTTGATGCGTGCGGAGAGTTGACCCAAAATTTCGAAATTTTCGCCGGATACCTCAACGCTGATGGGCGGTCCTACGGGTGGTCCACCGCGCTCCTGGGACAATTCGATTTCAGCACCGGTCAGATTTTTGAGTTTGCTGCGAATTTCCTCAATGGTCTTAAAAGAGGACTGTTGTCGAATACTTTCATCGACAAAATCAACGGAAATACGACTGGCATTTGAAACGCCTTCGCCAGACGCTAATTCATCTCCGCCCGAGACACCCACGTTGGCGACATAGGTTTCAACATCGGGAATATCGGAGAGAATGGATTCGATCTGGCGCGCCAGTTGATCCGATGTTTCGAGGTTTGTGCCAGATGGCGCGCGCACATCGATGTAGGCTGTGTTGGGTTCAATTTCGGGAAAAAATTCGATGCCCCGGCCTGTGAAATAGTACGCCACAATGACGAGGATGAGTGTGCTCGCTGCAAGAGAGAGGGTTATTCCCGGGTAATTGAGTGCCAGTTCAAGGCGACGCTGGTAGGCGTTGAGGCTGCGCTGGAGGCGGGGTGATGTTTCTTTGACTGTTCCGCGTACTGTCATGAAAGATGCACAAAATGTGGGATTGAGGACGAGGCCCACGAAGAGGGACGATGACAGGGTTATGATCAGGGTTATGGGCAAATATTTCATAAATTCGCCCATAATGCCGGGCCAGACAATCATGGGTGCAAAAGCACATAATGTCGTCAGTGTTGAGGTGATCACAGGCCATGCAACTTCTCCCGTGCCATCCAACGCTCCCTGGATGGGAGATTGGCCTTCTTGCCGGTGGCGATATATATTTTCGACAATGACTATGGCATTATCGACGAGCATGCCGAGTGCGAGGATCAGGCTAAACAAAACGATCATATTGAGCGTGATGCCCATAATAGAGATGATGACAAAGGCGATGAGCATAGAGAGAGGAATGGCGATACCGACAAAAAAGGCATTGCGTAGGCCCAGGAAAAAGAGAAGCACCAGAATGACGAGGATCAGGCCGGATACGATATTGTTTTCGAGGTCTTTGACCATCATGCGAATGTCTTCGGACTGGTCGCCCAAAATGGTGATTTGCGTGCCTGCGGGAAGGGTGGGTTTCAAATCGTCAAGCGCGATTTTAATCTGATCGGCTATGGCAATCAGATTTTCACCGCTGCGTTTGACAATTTCGAGGCTCACACTGGGCTTGTGGTTGAGGCGGGCGTAATTTGCGCGATCCTTAAACCCATATACAACATCGGCAACATCGCGAATATAGACCGGGCGGCCTTGCGACGCTTTGATGAGGAGGTCGCCAATCTGGGGAACGGTTTCAAGCTCGCCGGGTACGCGCACGGCGTATTTGTATGCACCTATATCCACACTGCCGCCAGGAAGGGTCAAGTTTTCGCGTTGGATGGCTTCTATTACGTCCTGGATGGCGAGTTTGTAGGCGATGAGGCGGTCGGGATCGACATCGACTTTGACTTCGTGTTCGAGACCACCGACCACGCGTACTTCAAGGATGCCGGGGATGGTTTCGATATGATCGGCAAAGTCTTCGGCAATTTCTTTGAGCCTAATAAGTCCATAATCTCCTGACAATGCGACGATCATCATGGGGATATTGGAAAAGTTGACTTCGAGGACCACGGGGTCTTCTGCATCATCGGGTAATTCTGTTTTGGCGAGATCGACCTTGTCTTTGACGCGCTGGAGTGCATTGTCAATGTCGGCATTGGGATTAAATTCGACTGTAATTGACGAAGCGCCTTCGACCGAACTCGAGCGGATTACTTTGACGTTTTCAATGGATTGAAGTTCTTTTTCCAAAGGTCGGGTAATGAGGCTTTCAACATCCTGAGGCGAAGCTCCGATATACGGCGTGCTGACGATGATGAGGGGTATGGTAATATCCGGCGCGGCTTCGCGAGGAAGCGACAAATAGGTCGAGATGCCCGAGATGATGAGAATGCCGACAAAGACGTAAACGGTGATGCGATGTTTGAGTGCGTACGCGGTGATGGTCATGGGAGGGGTTCCGCATATTTTATTGCCACGCAGTCACCATCAATGAGGTCTCGCCCGCCTTTTACGACGATCTGATCGCCAAAGGCAAGCCCCTTTTGGACGACAACGCGCTCGGCTTCTGATGGCCCCAGGCTGAGCGGGCGCATAAGGGCCGTGTCGCCTTTTACGACAAAGGCCACAGGCCCAGTTTCGCGTTCGATAATGGCTTCGCGAGGAATGACGACGGCCTGCCGATGAATGCGCCGCACAGCTTTCAGCGTGCCGATCATGCCGGGGCGAATATGCCCTGTTGGGTTGGGCAAGTAGATTTCAATGGGAAAAACCCTCTGGTCTGTATCTGCTGCTGGGCCAACATGGGCGATTGTGCCCTCATAAGTTTGGTGCGGCAGAGCATCGAGGATAAGGGTGACGAAACTGCCTTCGGCGAAGTCGATGATTTCGCTCTCAGCTACCCAGGCCGCAACGCGCAGGCTGTCGGTTTGTACGATGCGAAATGTTGCGTCACCCCGCGCAATATGTTGTCCTTGTGAGAGATGCCGCTTTGCAATAGTGCCTGAAAAAGGCGCTTGTATCTGCCCATAAGAGAGCCGATGTTTTAAGGTCTGCGCTGTTGATTTGGCTTTTTGAAAGTCGTATTCTGTGGCAAAATACGCCTGTTCGGAAATTGATCCTTCCAAGAAAAGTTGTTTGCTGCGCTCGTAATTGTAGGTTTGAAACTTGAGATTGGCCTCGGCTTCGATCAATGCGGCTTGGAGGAGTTCCATGTTGAGTTGTGCGAGAGCCTCTCCGCGGTTGACGTAGTCGCCCACATCTTTGTACGTGCCGATGACCTCACCTGATTCGAGCGCACTGATGGTCACATCGCGCCAGGCTTTTACTGTGGCAGATAGCCTGCTGTATTGGATGAGCGAATCGGGTTTGATTACAAATGTAGATACATTGGTGGTGCGCTCTATGGGCATTTCTTTTTGCGCCGAAGATTCGTCGCCACAGCCCAGATGGACCGCGATCAAAAGACAGGGTATTAAAAGCCTGTACAAATTCATGGTTTATCCTCTTCACCTAAAATACCCACATTGAGTTCTAAATGTACGAGGGCGACAGCAATATCTCGCTTTGCGCGCGCGAGTTCGGCTTCGGCGCGTTGTAAGGTGAGTTGTCCATCGATGACTTCAATCTGGGTGCCAACGCCGTTTTCATAACGCGATTCCGCGATTTCCAGGCCTCGACGGGCGAGATCAACGGCCTGTATTTGCGCGCTTTTTTTGGCGCGAACTTCGAGGAAAGTGCGCCACGCTTGCAGGACGTTGAAACGCACATCGCGCTCGGTCTGCTTTTGTACCAGTTCGGATTGCCGCGTGTCTGAGCGGGCCTGCGCGACCTGTGCATTGGTGCGAAAGCCATCGAATATGGGAATGTTGATGGCGATGCCCGAAAACCAGCTCTGATGAAAATCGTCTTTTACAAAATCAAATTCGTTTTTTTGAGCCTGCCATTGTCCATTGACAATCAAATCTACAGTAGGGCGGGATTCTGATTGGGCAATGGTCTCGGCATGCTGGAGCATTTCGACCTCGAGGGCGTATTGGCGCACAATGGGATTCATTTGCATTGAGAGGTCAATCAGGACTGTCTCGGTACTGGTCGATAAAAGGTGGGATTTTTCGCGGAAAGTCCCGTGAGGTGTAATGGGTTCATTGGGGGCAATGCCGATCTGGTTTTTGAACGCGAGATCTGCCAATACACGCGCATTTTCCGTACTTATGGAATCGGTCAGCAGTTCGGCGACCTGTACCTGTGCACGCAGTAAATCGTAGTCCGATACGCGCCCTGCCTCACGCAATTTTTCGACGCGTCTGAAATTTGCACGCGCACGCGCTACAGAAGATTTGCTGACGCGCGTGAGTTCCCGAGTCAGGAGCAGGTCGTAAAAAGTCGTTTCGACCCGGGTGTGTAATTGCTGCTTTGCAGCGCGCACCTTTTCCATCGAAAATTGTTGGAACAGACGCGCGGCGCGCATGGCAGAAAAAGATTTGCCCCCACCCCAAAGGGGTTGTCGTATGCCAACTGTACCGATGAGGTTGTTGTGTGCTCCTACGGTAAATTGTTGTTGGCCTGCTGGCGTATCAAAAAAAAACGTGGGCAGCAACCAGTTGCGCGTGTACTGCATGGTGATATCGAGCTGGGGCAGAACATCGGCTACTGCATGGCGAACCCGTTGGCGCGATTTGTCCAGCTCTTCATGTGCAATTAGCAGGTTTTCATTGTGCGATAGCGCGTGTTGCAAACTCTCTTCGAGTGTAATAGATCGGGAATGCGCTCTGGGGAGCGCAAAAAAGAGGAACAGAAGACCGATGGTACACAGCCATCGACAAAGAGATATATAGTCCATCGACATTTGGAGGGCGTTAAATTTAGGTCGAGATATTATTTACCCAAAAAACTACAGGGTTTTGCCATGTGATGTCAAGGCGTTTCACAAATTCATACGGCAGACGCTGTCTGATAGTGCCAATGCCTGGACAGTTTCCGCGACATCGTGAACCCTTATAATGTGAACGCCTGCGATTGCGCCCCAGGTGGCTGCAGAAATGCTGCCCGGTAGGCGCTCGTGAGGCAGACTTTGTGGCGCGGTAAATTGCTTGCGCGATGCACCCATGAGAAGGGGATATCCCAGCGTGTGAAAATCGGATAGTCGGGCGAGTATTTCGATATTGTGCGCGTATTTTTTGCCAAATCCCAGTCCGGGATCAATTACAATCTGAGATCGAGAAATGCCCATCGCCCTTGCGCTGTCGATTTGTGCGCTTAAAAAGTCGAGAATATCGGACACGACATCGTCGTACATGGGGTTTTGCTGCATGGTTGAGGGCGTTCCCTGCATGTGCATCAGGACAACAGCAGCTCCCGTTTCTGCGATCAGATGCATCATGCCTGTGTCAAAACGCAGGGCACTGATGTCGTTGACAATGGTGGCGCCGTTGTCAATGGCCTGTCGGGCGACTTCGGATTTGGTTGTGTCTATGGAGATGGGTACGCCGAGTTGCGGGGCAAGGGCCTCAATAATGGGAATGGTGCGATCCAGTTCTTCTTTTAGAGAGACAACGGTCGCCCCTTTGCCATAAGGCCCGGCTGGACGGGATGATTCACCTCCGATATCGATTATGTCGGCACCTGCTTCTACCAGTGCCCGTGCTCGGTCAATCGCTTTGAGCGGCTCAAAATAAAGGCCGCCGTCTGAGAACGAGTCTGGCGTGACATTGAGAACGCCCATCACGAGTGTTCGATGACCCAATTGAAGGGGTGTACCACAGCAGGAAAGCTGGTAAATAGGGCGTGTGTGTTTCATGGGTGAGGTGAAAAAAAAGAGATGGCAAACGCCATCTCTTTTTTTAGTCATCTGATGGCTGTTTTTCTTGTTCAGAGATGTGCTTTTCCGATGTTTGATCTTCCTGCTCTTCTTCCGATTTTTCTGGCTGTTTTGCAGGCTCAACTGGTTTTTCGAGTGTTTTGCCTTCTAATAACTGGTTGAGCTGTACATCGTCGAGAGTTTCAAATTCCAGCAGTGCTTTGGCGAGTATGTGGACTTTGTCGATGTTATCGCTGAGCAATTGTTCGGCGCGGGACTCGGCTTTGAGTACGAAGTTTTTGATTTCCTCATCGATCATTTCGGCCACTCTGTCGCTGTGATCTCTGCGTTGTGCCATTTCGCGCCCGAGGAATATTTCGTCGTTTTGCTGCCCATAAGCAATGGGACCCAGTTTGGGACTCATGCCCCAATCGCAAACCATTTGTCGGGCGAGATTGGTGGCCATGCGGTAGTCTTGCTGCCCGCCTGTTGTGATTTCGCCAAAGACGAGCTTTTCGGCAATTCTGCCACCCAGGGCGTAAGCGAGAACCGCTTCACAATAACTCTGGGGATAAGTGTGGCGTTCGTCGATGGGGAGGGTGTGTGTGACACCGAGAGCACGCCCGCGAGGGATGATGGTCACTTTGTGCAGAGGATCGCTTTCTGGTATGAGTTTGGCTACCAATGCGTGACCAATTTCGTGATAGGACGTGAGGCGTTTTTCTTTGTCGGAAATGACCAGGCTGCGCCGCTCTGCACCCATCATGACTTTGTCTTTGGCATCTTCAAAGTCGCTCATGGTTACGCGGTCTCGATTATTTCTGGAAGCGAGAAGAGCAGCTTCGTTGACCAGGTTGGCGAGGTCTGCTCCTGCCAGTCCGGGGGTTCCTCGCGCCAGCACATGTAAGTTGACGTCGTCGGAGAGGGGTGTGTTGCGGGTGTGGACTTTCAGAATGCCTTCGCGCCCTCTAACATCGGGACGATCCACCACGACCTGGCGGTCGAAGCGCCCGGGGCGCAACAGCGCGGGGTCGAGCACATCGGGACGGTTGGTAGCTGCAATGAGGATGAGGCCCTCTTTGGATTCAAAACCATCCATTTCAACCAGGAGTTGATTGAGGGTTTGCTCGCGCTCGTCGTGACCGCCTCCAATACCTGCGCCGCGGTGCCGTCCCACGGCATCTATTTCGTCGATAAAGATGATACACGGGGCGTGATTTTTCCCCTGTTCAAAAAGATCGCGCACACGCGAAGCACCCACGCCGACAAACATTTCGACAAAATCAGAGCCGCTCATCAAAAAGAACGGGACACCCGCTTCGCCTGCGACAGCGCGTGCCATGTGCGTTTTGCCCGTGCCGGGAGGTCCAACGAGGAGTACGCCTTTTGGAATGCGCCCGCCCAGACGTTGAAATTTGCGAGGATCTTTTAGAAATTCGATGATTTCCTGTAGTTCTTGCTTGGCTTCTTCGGCGCCTGCAACGTCTTTGAATGTGATTGTTGTTTTATCTTCAGAGACGAGCTTTGCTTTGCTTTTGCCAAAGCTAAACGCGCCTTTGGGGCCTCCTTGCATCTGACGCAAAATGAAAAGCCAAAGCCCTATGAACAGGAGCCACGGCAAAAAATTAAAAAATATGTTGAGCCAGTTGGAGGGTCTTTGAAAGCGAAAGTCAACGCCGTATTTGAGCCATTCTTCGATGGTCTTGGCATCTACGACGCCCAGATCAACGACAAAATCGCGAAAGGTGTGCTGTTGTCTTCGCCCTGGTGGGGTAAGCTCTTCTGCGACGAGATGGCCGTGAAATTCGTTATCGATAATGATCGCGCTCTGGATTTTTCCCTCTTCGAGGAGCAATTTGTACTCTTTATAGCTGAGTACGACATCGCTGGAGGGGGAATTGCCAAAAAACTTGGAAGCAAAAATGATAACCAGCAAAAAAAAGACCCAGAAAGCCAGTGGTTTTGAGATGCGCCGCCAGGGCCACTTGCCATTCTCCGAAGCCCCATTGCGATCAGCATTATCCCGATTGAGTACGGACAAGTTGGGTCGCCGCTCTTTTTCTTTTTCAGGCGCATCATCTTCGGGCTGTGTGGGAGCGCGATCAGGCGTCTCGTCGGATGACTGTGTTTCTTCATCCGGTTTCGAGTCCCTGTCTTTGGGGTCGGTCATAAATGCCTCTTTTCGCATTGTGTGATCACGGCGTGCAGGCCACTGTTATAGTTCGCTTTGAGCACGCGCCGAGTCGTTGGTGTGATGGGCGCAATTTGTGAGCGCCGAAGGCCAACGACCCACAAAATGGTCGCACCACTCACCAGCAATGGTATTTCGCCGCGCAGTGGGCGGGGTATTTTGCTATCGCCGAGCAGTCTGCTGACTTTTTTTTTCCCCTGCATGCCAAAAGGGTGAAACCAGTCGCCCGGTTGGGGTGAGCGAAGATACAACGCCCGGTTGGGAAGTTGATCCAGGTCAAAAAAAACGGTATGATTCGCTGTTTTTGAACTGCTGATACAGTTGTACACCGCTTGCAGATGCTCATGGTTGACCCGGTTTAATATGGTCATTGAGAATGTGCCATTGATATTGAGCGGCACATCGGGTTCAACCAAAAAGCAGTAAGCTCGGGCGGGTTGGACGATAATGAGTGTGTCATGCGTGCGATAAGCTGAAATTTCTGGCGTTATTTGAACGCTGTGTCCAGGATTGAAAGAAATTTCGAGAATTCGTTCAACAACCTGGAAACGCGCGGCTTCGGCACTGGCCTGGAGGGCAAAGAGCACCTTCCGAATCAGGCGACGCCGAAGTGATATATGATAACCGAAAAATCGCCTAACATCAAGGATAAATTTTCGATTGTCGCAGTACAGGAGGGTTTCCGAAAGTGCCTGTTCCGCAATGTTTTCGAGGTGTGCATCGTCATTTTGCAGCAGGGTTGCCGAACGTGAAAGCAGGTCTTCGATTTGGGGATTGTATGCCTTTTGCAAGTGGGGTATCAGATCTGTGCGAATGCGATTGCGCAGAAATTTTGGATCGCTATTTGTCTCATCGCGCAGCACCTGCAAATTGCGGGTGCGTACATAAGATTCAATTTCCGATCTGGAAAATGAGAGCAGAGGGCGAATCCAGCATGATTCTGAGATCGGACGCATACCACCCAATCCGGTGAGTCCAGCACCCCGAACAAGGCGCAACAGAACGGTTTCTGCTTGATCGCTTTTTGTATGGCCAAGCGCGATCCGATTTGCGCCGGTTTTCTGTTTTACGGTGTCGAGAAATGCCCGTCGTGCATCGCGCGCTGCTTCTTCGAGAGATTGCTTTTTATTTTTTGCCCGCTGCACAACATCTTCCCTTTCGATATAGATGGGATAGTTTCGGGCGATATGTTTGACAAATGCGACATCGCTTTCGGCATTGGGACGAAGTTGATGATTGAGATGCGCGATATAAAGTGTGAGGTGCCATTTTGATTTGAGGCGGTGGAGTAGGTCGAATAAGGTGACGGAGTCGGGACCGCCAGACAGGGCTACGACCACCCCATCTCCCGGTGTGAGGAGGCGTTCTTGTTGGATATAGACTTCAACGCGGTGTAGAATATCCATTTCTTGAACGGACATGCCGGGTTCCATTTTGCAAGTGTTTGGACGCATGAATAGCGTCTAAAGTTTCTCGTATCACTTATGGCAAATATAAAAAAATCGGCTGTGGATTTACAGCCGATTTATACGCTTGTGACTAAAAGTAGGTATTGAGACGCATTTCCACACCTCTGAAGGGGAGTACCAGATAGCAGGTTCCCGATGTACAGGCGGTGCCTCCGCGCCGCTCGCCCACAAAGAGGACGGCGGCGTAATGCGTGCCAAACCGCGCATTGAGGTTGAGAGATACGAAGGTGCGGCTGCCCGTTTCGATGTCGAAAGTTTCTGGACGATCAACTTCAAACGGGTCGGTTGTGTGATCGACGACAAGGGTTGCGCCAAAACCGCGCGCGTGTTGTGCAGAGAGCGCGCCATAAGTATTGGAGTAATGCGGTTCGTCTTCAAAATGGACGGCGCGTTGATATTGGAGGTCGAGGCCGAGGGTATGGCCTCGGTCGGTTGTGGTTTCAAAAATCGCGCCGCCTGTGCGGTGGCTGTCAATGCTTTCGATGTCGTCTTTGCCCCAGTTGTAAAAGAAGGTGGCAGTCAGATTGTCAAATTTGTACAGATCAAAAGAGAAATGTCTTTCTTTGAAAAAGGTCTGTACTGTCGGAGCCAAATCGTTGCGTGCGTGACTGATATTGACCGTGAAATTACCCAAACTCAGTTGGGTATAAGTGCCTTCGATCTGATAGCCTTTTTCGCTGGCGAGTAGCAGTACATGTGTGTTTCGGTTGAGCAAAGCAGCAGTGTGTTCGCGGACGAGCGATGGGGGATCATTGAAATAGAGGTGCATGTTGTCGTAATCTTTGTATTCTACACTCAACCCCAGATTGTTCCAGCCTACATTGCTCGATAAGTATAGGGCAGTCCCTTTTTCGTCGTCTTCGCGTCGCACATATTCGCCTTCGCGCTGCGCGTATTCCCCGTAGAAGCTGCCGTATAGACTGGCTTTTTGCAGGATATTAGAAAAGTCGAGATCGACAAAACCAGACCAGACCCAATTTTTGTCGATGAGGGAATCTCTGGGGGTGATGTGAACGCCTGTGCTGCCAATTTTGAGATTGGGATTGAGTCTGACGGCGAGTTCGCCTCCTGTGGCCCAATCTCCGCGACGGGAAACACTGCGTGGCGGGGTGCCGGATTTGGCACCTGGGGGAATATCGCTGAGTGCTGATCGACCGATGAGTGCTCTGGCTTCTACGCGATTGCCAGTCCACGAGGCTGTCGCGCCTTCGAGGTCCTGAGTCGGGGCATAGCGCAGGCGATAAATGGGGCTTTCGAGCACGACGCCGGGCAGTTCAAATGCGCGAAGTGTGAGGCCCCGCCCGAGAATTGCGTAGTAATTGCCGATTTCCACATTCGCAGCACCATGGTTCCACCGCGCGTATTTTTGTGTGATTTGATACGTTTCGCGGTCCGCTCCCCAGGCGTTGTAAATTTCGGCTCTTAAACCAGCCTGCAAGCCCTTTTGCGTAAAGTCAATATTCATTTGATTGTAGGCTGTGGAGATGGCTGTGGAGTCAGATCCCGGCACTTCGCCGCGCTGCATTTCCGTCAATCCCGTGATGGTAATTTGTGCAGAAATGGGGGCCGTGAAGAGCAGGATAAAGAGCAGACTACTTGCTTTCATCTGGGGTTTCCTTTTTTTTCGATGCTTCCGTTTCCTCTGATGCTTCTTTTTTGGGTAATAGGACCTCTAAAGCGTCAATGATGGCCTTCCCATCGGATAAACCGGCCTCCCGCAATACAATTTCCCTGTCTGGAGCGATGAGGATTGTGGTGGGCATGGCGCGAACTTGCATGCGTTGCATAACCGATCCATCGGCGTCAATGGCGATTGGGAATGTGATGTTGCGCCCTCGCAGAAATGGGCGAATGCGGTTTTGACCACGGGGACCATCTACGTTCACACCGAGAACGGTGAGGCCTCTGTCGGCGTATTTGGCGTGGATTTCTTCGAGCTTGGGCATTGCTTTGATGCAGGGTTTGCACCATGTGGCCCAGAAGTCGAGTAAAACAGGACCTTTTTTGAGGAGGGCAGATAGCTGTACCCGCTCGCCACTGAGGCCCGGCAGGTTGAAATCAGGGGCTTCAGTTGCGCGGGCAGATGATGCGATGATAAGGCAGAGCCATAATGCGAGAAAGTTTTTCATAAGATTACCTCTTGGGAAGTGTGAAGTAGCCGATCTTTGTATGTTATACGTAAAGGCGGTGTCTGTGTTCCCACTTGTTTTTATAGTCGTGGTCAACTAATATAAAATATAACAAAGAGGGTGAAAAAACAATGGTGTAAAGGCTGACAGTAGCGTTATTTTATTTTTTTTATCAGATCAGAGAATACTGCAAAAATCCGAGAGAATAAACATGCGCTCGCTCCATGTACAAATCTTCATTGCGTTGCTCCTCGGCGCAATAAGTGGCATCCTGTTAGGTGAATCTGTTCTCCACTTTGCCTTTGTGGGAACCCTTTTCCTCAAGGGCCTTAAAATGATCATCGTCCCCTTAATCGTCACTTCTATTGTTTCCGGGGTGGTCGGCATAGGCCAGATCGGTCATTTTGGCCGCCTGAGTGCTCGGACCTTTATTTACTACCTGAGCACCAGCCTGTTGTCCATTATCACTGGCCTGGTATTGGTCAATGCCATAAGTCCAGGCAAAGGGGCGCAGTTGCAGTTGCAAGCTACTCCTGAACAACTGGCCCATTCCATAGCTCAATTCGGCGATGGTCCCAAAGCCGCCCTTGAGCGAATGTTGTTGGATATGGTGCCGGATAATGTATTCAAGGCCATGGCTGAGGGACAGATCTTGCCTGTGATCGTCTTTTGCTTCCTTCTCGGATTTGCGATTATCCGCTTGCCCGATTCGCACCAGAAGCGCCTGCGCGATTTTTTTCAATCGGCCTTCGAAGTTATGATGCAATTGACCCATTTTATTATTCGTCTGGCACCCATCGGCATTTTTGCCCTGGTCGCCAAAGTCGTTGGCACCACCGGTCCGTCGGTTTTCGTCGATTTGGGTCTGTACGCCCTTACTGTCTTAGTTGGTCTGATCGTCCACGCGGCGATTATCCTGCCGCTCGTACTCTATTTTTTTGGCGGCATATCGCCCCTGGCTCTCTTTCGTGCCCTGACGCCGGCTCTTCTCACTGCCTTTTCTACCAGTTCCTCTTCGGCGACCTTGCCCATTACCATTGAGTCGCTGGAACAACGCGCTGGCGTTTCCAACCGCACCACCAGTTTTGTCGCGCCGCTGGGCGCTACCATCAATATGGATGGTACAGCCCTGTTCGAATGTGTCGCCGCCCTGTTTATAGCTCAAGCCTATGGGGTTGAACTGGGCTTTACTCAGCAATTCGTGGTCGTTCTTACCGCTTTGTTGGCCTCCATCGGCGCGGCTGGCATTCCTATGACGGGCCTGGTGATGCTTTCTATTGTCCTGACCTCTGTGGGTCTGCCTCTGGAGGGGATCGGCTTGATTCTGGCTGTGGATCGCATCCTGGACATGTTTCGCACCACTGTCAATGTTTGGAGTGATTCGTGTGGCACTGTCCTGATAGCTCGTCGCCAGGGCGAAAAATTAGATATTACCAAATACTAACATTTACTTATTTGGAGGTTTGTTATGGTTTCGATAGGTATTATCGGATTGGGATTTATGGGTATGACGCATTACCGGGGGATTCAGAGGGTGAGCGGGGGTAACGTGGCAGCGATATGTACGCGCAGTCCCAAAAAGCGGGCGGGAGATTGGCGGGGTTTGGGCGGCAATTTTGGAGAGCCGGGAGGTGTGGAAGATCTTTCGGGTATTCGCACGTATGAGAAGATTGATGATTTGCTATCAGACGATTCCATTGATCTTGTCGATATCTGTTTGCCGACGTCGCAACACTGTGAAGTCGCGATTGATGCGATGCGCGCGGGCAAGCATGTGCTGGTCGAAAAGCCCATTGCGTTGAGTCTGGAGGATGCCGACCACATGGTGCGGGTTTCCGAAGAGACGGGAAGGTTGATGATGGTGGCACAGGTTTTGCCCTTTTTCCCGGAGTTTGCCTATCTCAAGCAGGTGGTCGATGGCGGGGAACACGGCAATGTGCTCGGCGCGCATTTTAAGCGCGTTATTTCGCAGCCGAATTGGACGTCGGCTTTTGCCAATATGGAAAAGAGCGGGGGACCGGGCGTCGATTTGCATATTCACGATACGCATTATATCCTGGTATTGCTCGGTCGGCCAGACCGAGTGGTGTCTTCGGGCAGGCTGGTGCGAGATCGGTATGTGGAATATATTTCGACGAGTTATCAATACGATAGACAGCCGGATTTGTGCGTGACGTGTGCTTCAGGTGCGATTTCTCAGCAGGGCAGGGCGTTTACGCACGGGTTTGAGGTTTATATGGAGCGGGCTACGGTGCTTTACGAGTTTTCGACTCTGGGCGGCAAGCCGGTTGTGACGATGCCCGTGACCTTGCTGACGGATGACGGTGAGGTGCGAGAACCGGATTTGGGCGATGCCGATCCCGTTGTGGCATTTGCCAACGAGATTCAAGCCGCGGTAGATGCTGTGGAAAGCGGCGAGGTCGCCAGAGCAATTTCTGGTGAAAGTGCTGCAGACGCGCTGCGTCTGTGTTTTAAGGAGGTCGAGTCGGTAAAATGCAGGCAGGCAGTAGAGGTGTGAAGAATGGCGAGTGCTACAAAAAATAGGGCGAACACACAGGTCCGCCCTTACGATTGACTATCGCTTATACTTTCAACGCATTCTCACCTCAGCAACAGGTGTTCCCGCTGCGCCATCGAGAGTGAGGCCACCCGCTTTGGCCAGGGTGGCAGATATGTTTTCGAGGCTTTGTCCATCGAAGGATTGACCGCCAATGATTTTGGGACTGACAATGAGTGCCTGGCCGGCAGGTTGATCGAATAGCGCGAATGTCACGTTGCTGCCATAGCGCGCCATAGCGCTCATGGTGTCGTGAAATTGTGAGATTGTCTGGGTAGAGACATCGCTGGCTTTCATTTCGATAAAGATAATATCGGGAAGTGCGGCTTCCATGGCTTTTTTCGTGACCTCGGTGATGAATGCGTTGCCGAGTTTGCGGCTTTCTTCGCTGTCCATCAGTACGCCGGATACCAGCCGACCAAATGCCTCATCTTTGATGATTTTTTTTAGTTTGAGCGCTTCTGGGGTCAGCTTGGGTTTTACCAGGCGGTCGATATATCGCTGCGATTTGCCCTGTTTTATGGCTGTGCCGAGTTGTTCTTCTATGGTGCCTGCGATTTTTTCGAGGCTGGGGGCGTTGACAGCATAAGGGCTGTATCTGACACCATAGTCCTTGGCTTTGCTAACTATGGGGGGGATTTCTTTTTCCCCAGATTGATAGAAAGCCAGTGTGCGCGTATGGGTTTTGTCTTCGATGGCTTTGTTGTGGTGTTCAAATAGCGAGGGGACTTTGAGATTTTTGCCTTTGATTGCATTGGGTGAAGCCGTTTGAACCGTGGTCATCCATTCGCGCGGATTTTTGCCGTAGTCAATATTGTTAAATAATGCCCCTCTATACGTCAGATAGGCGGGGATATTCGCTCCCTGGTCCGATCCAGTAATTGCAACGATGACCACGCCTTTGGGCAAGCCCTGGTCTGATAGGACAAAAGATTGGAATGAACGCTCGAGCATGGCGTATTGAGCAGGTGTAAAATCGGTGATATTCAGACTGGGGCCACCTCGTCCTCGTCCACCTCGTCCACCTCTGCCGCCGCGTGCCCCTTGCCCTCTGCGTCCCTGTCCGCCGCCCTGAAGTGCCTGAAATTCGCGCAAGATATTGCCGAATACAGCGTTAAATTCCTGGCGATCGGTGTTGGGGATTTTGCGGAAAAAGAGTTCGAGTTGCTGGTGGCGAACGGGAAACAGATCGTCCCATTTTTTTGCCTGATCGAGTATGTACATCTGTATGGGTGCTGGCATTTGGCTGAGAATTTGCGCGTTGGCATCGAGGAGCTTTTGGGCGTCCCAGGGGAAATCTTTGAATTGCCCACGTTGCTGAGGAAGCAAATCTCCGCGACCACCGCCACCGCCGCCGCGTCCGCCACCCCCGCGACCACCACCGCGCTGTGCGTAAATATCTGACAGGTCTAAGGCACACAATGCCGTGCCCATCAGTAATATAGATATCCATCTTGAAAATCGCATGGTTGCCTCCCGTGTGAAGAGATGACGCGCTTTCATAAACCGCTTTATAGATTTTGGTCGAGCCAGTCCAGGACGGTTGTCCACGCATTGCCCTGAGCGAGCAAATCGAGCCCATGTCCCGCGCCCTGGAAGCCGATTACGGCAGTAACCCCCCGGGTCAATTCAGACATGGTTTGAGATGAGGTGTAGGCATATCCATCGCCAAAAGCTGCGAGGTAGAGAATGTTGCGCGGCGCAAAACCGGGGATATTGGTGCCTATGAGAATTTCCTGAGCCTGGTTTTCGCGAAAGTTGGGCGAAACGGATACGGTTGCTTTGATGTCGGGGAATAGCCCCGCGCTCACAAAGGCGATATTGGCACCGATGTCTGTACCGATGACACCGATGCGGTTGGGGTCGGCTTCTGAGCGGGTTTTGAGAAATGCAATTGCGGCGACGACATCGAGCGGCATCTGGTTGAAGTCATCAAAGGAAAAGTTCTGGATTGTGACGGGTTGTCCATTGCGAAAGATGCTGTTGCCATGTCCGCGAAGGTCAAAGGCGAGTGCTATATAGCCCCGCTCGGCAACGAGTTCGGGAACAAAGTTCGCCCATTGAACGTGGTTTTCGTTAAATGGGTGGAGCAGGATGACTGCGGGGCGAGGTGCGGGGTGGTGGGGGGAAGAAAAGAGCGTGCCAAATAACAGAAATCCGTCTGGCGTTTGAAACTGCACGGGTTCCAGACGCGCGTGTTGGGCGGTGAGGTCGGATTCAGTAGGCGTCGGCGCAGTGGTGTTGCCACAGCCGATTAAAAATATTGCGATCCACAGGTATTGGCGCATGATACTGTCCTTTGAGCTGTTTTATTTTTGACTATTTTAGATAAATGTTTGTTCCTCATGATATTGGAACATAAGGCAATTGAATTAGAATAGCAAGCGAGCAAGTAAGCATACCCTATTTTAAGGAGGAAAGATGCCAGAATTTACGCGCTATGATTTGATTTTGATGGCGATTACCGGAGGACTTTTTATCGTGGGATTGTGGTGTACGATTTTTGCCTTTCTCTATGGATTTATGAAGCGGTTAGATCAGATTATTTTGTTGTTGCAGCAGGCGAATCGAGATGCCGATACGGATTCTTAAGAATGGTTGCCTATTTGACTGTGGGCTTTTATATTGGGCGAGATAGTTCCCAAAGACAAATTTTGAAAGGATAGTACATGAGCAAACCGAATATTTTGATGATTATGACCGATCAGCAGCGGTGGGATGCGCTGAGTTGCGTGAGCGATTGGCTGGAGACGCCCAATATGGACCGCATTGCAGCAGAGGGCGTGCGGTTTTCAAATTGCGTGACCAATTCGCCGGTGTGTATTCCAACGCGGTTGAGTCTGGCCACCGGGCATTATCCGCACAATACGGGCGTGTGGGATAATCAGAACCACACGTTATCGCCAGATTGTCCAACGTGGATGCAGGCGGTGCGCGATGCGGGGTATCGCACGAGTCTGTTTGGCAAGACGCATTTACACCCGCACGGAGGCGACTTGAGGGATCGCGAACATCTGATGCACAGTTATGGGCTTGATGATGTGGATGAAATTGGCGGGCCGAGGGCGAGCGCGCGGTGTTTGTCGTATATGACGGCGATGTGGGAAGAGAAGGAGTTGTGGGCAGCATATAAGGCAGATTTCGATGAGCGTTTTAGCAATAAACCCTGGGTGACGCGGCCATCGACATTGCCTTTTGAAGATTATGCAGATGTGTATGTGGGGCAACAGGCAAAGAAGTACCTGGCGGGATATGACCGCGATCAGCCCTGGTTTTGCTGGGTGAGTTTTGGCGGGCCACACGAACCGTGGGATACGCCAGAGCCTCATTATAGCCGGTATAATCCGGAGGATATGCCCGATCCGGTTGTGCCGATAGATGATGATCGCGAGCGTCCGCAGGGTTTGTTAGATGCGAAGCAAAAGATACCGTTTGAACCCGGGGAAGAAAAATTGTTGCGCGCAAATTACGCGGGCAATGTCACGTTGATCGACGATCAGATTGGCGAGATTTTCAATGTGATTGAAAAGCGCGGCGAGATGGATAATACGGTCGTTGTGCTGATGTCGGATCACGGGGAGATGAATGGCGATTACGGCTTTATTTATAAGAGCAATCTTTTAAATGGTGCGGTGCGGGTCCCCTTGCTGATTCGCACGCCCGACACGGCGAGTGGTGATGTCGCTGGTTCTGTGTGTGATAGTCCGATTGAGTGGTTTGATGTGGGACCGACGCTGGTTGAGCTTGCAGGTGGTGAACTGAATTTCAGACAGTTTGCCAAATCGGCCTGTCCCGTTCTGGAAGATCCGACGCGAGAACACCGCACAGAAGCGATATCGGAATACGGCGGGGAAATTATGTTGTTGAATCGCGAATGGAAAATCGTGTTGAATCGCGAAGGGCAGCCCTATTTGCTTTTCGATGTGGAAGAAGATCCCGGTGAGGTGAATAATCTCGCGGGTTTGCCCGAGATGGCCGAGGTTGAGAGTCAGCTACGCCTGCGGATTCTCGATCGCGTGGCTTCGTCACAGGTTTTGTCTGGGGCGCATTTTGCGCTGGGGACATGAGATGAACATAGTGTTTGACAGCGAGTATTACGATGATCAAGTGAGGGTTCTATGCTAACTACATATATTCAATCCGCTATGAAACATGCGAAATACGAGATCCTCGATGATCAAACGTTCTATGGAGAAATTGCAGGCTTTCAAGGTGTGTATGCCAATGCAAATACCTTAGAAATGTGTCGCGAGGAATTGCAATCCGTGCTCGAGGGTTGGATCATTCTCGGTTTGAGGATGGGGCATCCGCTTCCGGAGGTAGATGGGGTGCGTTTGGATACTGTATTGGAGTCCGTTTAATGCCCAAATTTGGACCAATTAGTCGCCGCGATCTAATTCGCTATTTGAGACAATTGGGATTTGAAGGTCCGTATCCTGGAGGCAAGCATCATTATATGATTCGAGAAACAAAACGTCTTGCCATTCCCAATCCGCATCAAGGTGATATCGGGCGTGGGCTTTTGCACAGGATTTTGCAGCAAGCGAATGTCAGCCGGGAAATTTGGGAGGATTTGTAGCATATTGATCAAATTATCGCTTGAGGAGAAATTATGTTTAATGGTAAGCCCCATATTGTTTTTGTGATTACAGATCAGCAACGTTTTGATACCATTCATGCCTGGGGATATGATTACATGGTTACGCCCACGCTGGATCGGCTTGCGCGTGAGAGTGTGTCGTTTCGGCAGGCGTATTGTCCCGGTGCAACGTGTGTGGCGTCGCGGGCGGCGATTTTTACGGGTATGTATCCGCATACGACGGGAGTTTATAGTTTTGATCACTGGGCAAATCACCGGAACTGGGTGCAGGATTTATCGGATGCGGGCTACTATTGCGTGAATATTGGCAAGATGCACCTGACGCCGCGCGATATTCCGGGTGGATTTCACGAGCGCGTTATTGTAGAAAATCCCACGAATAAGGCGCTGGACAGTGGTGGGGCTGATGACGATTGGGGCAGGTATATGACGTTTCACAATGTGAAGCGGCCCAATGATCGCAATAAGGCAGATCCCGAATGGCTCAATAAGTGTCAGGGGGTTGTTTGGCATGAGGAGGAGCGGTTTCACAGCGATGTGTTTATCGGAAATTCCGCGTTGAACTGGATTCGCAATCACCGGGGTGATAATCCGCTGTTTTTGCAGATCGGATTTACGGGCCCTCACGAACCCTGGGATCCTTTGCCGCGGCATCTGGATCTGTATCGCGATCGAGATATGCCGCCGTGTGTGAAGCGCGATGGGGAGTTGGAAGAGAAGCCACCGCAACATGCGGCGCATCTGGATATGCACGCGACGACTGATCACGAATCGCAAATCGATTTGCGCGGGCGCACAGATGATGAACTCGCCGAGATGAAGCGGCATTATTATGGGAATATTTCGACGGTTGATGAAAAGCTGGGCGAGATTATGGATGCCCTGCAAGCGCGGGGGTGGTTGGAGAATAGTTTGTTGATTTTTTGTTCGGATCACGGCGAGATGCTGGGCGATCACGGATTGGCGTATAAGTGGTTGATGTACGATCCGATTGTGCATATTCCGCTGATGATTCGCACGCCGCAATCTGTTGATCAACCCGGCGAAACGCACGATCTGGTTTCGCTTATGGATTTGGGTCCAACGATTTTAGAGGCTGCGGGGGTAGCTGTTCCAACCTATTTGGAGGGTCGCTCTTTGATGCCGTATTTGAATGGAGAGACGCCTGAGCCTCGGAAATACGTTTTTTGCGAGGACAATTATCAGATTATGATGCGGTCTCAGACCCATAAGATGGTGTATCATATCGGGCAATCAGAAGGCGAGTTGTATGACTTGAGCCGCGATCCCGGAGAGTTGTGGAATGTTTGGGATAGGTCTGAATACGCCGATGTGAAAGGTGAGATGTTTGCGGATTTGCTCAGTTGGATGGCGACGAGCAATTATTACAACGCCGGATACAAACGCCAGCGCAGCAAGCAATATCGCATGCGATGGCCCTCGGAAAACGATGCGTATTTGCACGGGCGCAAAAGCCAGCCAAAACCCCGAGTTGTCGATTTGTAGAGGAGGTTTCCCATGAAATGGTCGGAAGTTATTGCAGAGAAAAATTTACAGGATCTGCCGTATAAAATTGAACTTAATGAATGGGGGAATATTGTTATGAGTCCGGCTTCAAATCGACACAGTTTCCTCCAGATGGCGATTGCGATGTTATTGGCAGCGCAAAAATCGGATGGACACACGTTTAACGAATGTTCTGTTGAAACATCACAAGGCGTGAAAGTGGCGGATGTTATTTGGGGGAGCAGTGATTTTTTTTCTACACATCAATTGGATACACCTTATCCGGCTGCCCCCGAATTGTGCATTGAGATTATGTCACCGAGCAATTCCATGGATGAAATGGAAGAGAAGAAAGATCTTTATATTGAGCGCGGTGCTTTAGAAGTCTGGATTTGTGAAGAATCGGGTGCCATCACTTTTTGGGACATTCAGGGTAAAATATCAACGTCCGTCCTGTTTCCAGATTTTCCCGAATCTATTAATGTGCCTTTTAAAAAATAAGTCGGATATAGTGCCAGATACAAACATCATCGCAGCAATCGATATTACACAGAGGGGGCGATCTTGAAGAAAACAACTCCTATTGTTAATATTATGGATATAGATGATATGGAAGATTGGTTAGAACGCCAGGATCCCGAGATGCAGAAGCAGATTGCGGAGGGATATAAAGAATACCGACAAGGCAGAACCAGACCTCTGGATGATTTTTTGACTAAAGAAAGGCACTGAAAATGACTTCTTCGAATGTCTCAGCAGGTGCAACAAAAGTGGCTGATTTAACAATCAATGAATTTAGAGAACTTGTGCAGGAAGTTGTCATACAAACGCTCTCCGAAATGATGGGCGATCCCGATGAAGGACTGGAATTGCGCGATGACTTCGTCGAAGAACTTAAGCAATCCCTTGCCAATGTGGAAGCTGGCGGCAAAACTGTACCTGCACAGAAAGTCGCTGAAAGACTGGGGCTGACTTGGTGATGTATGATTTGGAATTTACGTCCAATGCTGAATCCGATTTAGGCCGTTTGGACGCGCCAATAGCACAGCGCGTGCTTAAAAGACTGCGATGGTTAGCCGAGAATTTTGATGCGATTAGACCCGAAGCGCTTAGGGGAGATTGGAAGGGTATGTTCAAGTTGCGAGTTGGCGATTATCGCGTCCTCTATACCTTTAATCAGACAAAACGAGAGATTGTTGTTCATTTTGCCAGACATCGTCGTGAAGTTTACAGAGTTAGATATGATGGCTGATAAGTTTTTGTGTTCAAACTTCAGTCTGACAACAAAAGTCCTCCTGTAAAGAACAGGAGGGCTTTAAAATTTGCGGGTATCCAGCAGGTTGAGGTTCAAGGGCTCAGGGCAGGACCCTGGCAATCGTCTGAAGTGGTACGGAAATAAGAGGATCATTTATGATGCATCCAACTATGAACGAAATCCAACTCAAGACAACTAAGATCCGGTTAACCATATTACGACCTCCTTTTGTGCGTGTGAAACAACAAAGGCGATCAACACGGCTATCCTGCCTCGCACAAAATCGTGCCCTGAGGCCTCAAACTAGACATATAAAGATAAGGAGTTTCGGCCTGATATGCCAGTCTTTTATATTTTTGGTCAGACGGGATTATCTGTTTCCCAACCAATTCTTTAAAGATGATAGGTTCTCTACTGATGGCTTTCCCACGATAAGGCTTTCGCACTCTGTTCTTGTCGATAGCAGTTTGCTACGTCTTACATTTGATCAAACGATTCCGCCATAGTGTTATTACAACATCCATCTGACCATTCTCGGTTTTATCTTCTCCTATTAGAGCCTTTTTCCATAATCTGTTCTTATCAGATGCAAGGGATCGGTCTGAACAAAGTAATTGAACAGCTTCAAGTGCATACTGTTTGTTCAGTACTGATCGCGTATAGTTACCCCGGGCCACGCCAGAGACTATGCCTTCTTCGCACAAACCGAGATATGCTGCACGCGGACAACCTTTTTCACGAGCGGATTTCTGGGTAGGAAATTGGCGTTTTGTAGCAGTCTTCCACGCATCACACGGATGATACCCACCTCTTCGAACCAGACTTGTGGCCTTAATCGCCGCATCTCCGTATTTCCCCATGATAGGTTCTCCTGAGAAGTAACTACGCCACAACGGGAATAATGACAAAAAACCTTCTGGATTGCGGCTCAAAACCATGCCGCAATGACAACTCCCAACCACCAAACCCCCAATGCTCATTACACAGAAACAACTTGTCGCGCGTCTTCGATTTCGGTGTCGAGATTGCCCGACAGGTCATTGTTGTGGAGATGTATGCGGTCGGCTTTTTCACCGATGTGAACGCCTATGCGCTGTGTTGCTGTTTCGTCATTGCCAATGCGATTATTTGTGAAGGTGAGGTCGTGGGTTTCGCCCAGGATGCGTATGCCATAGCCTTTGTTTTTGTCGCCGTTGTCGAGGATCTGATTGTTCTCAAAGGTGTTTCGGTGTCCGCCCATGGGTTCGGATTCGTTGCGGAAGAGTATGCCTTCACAACCATTGTGCAGTGATCGGTTATTGCGGAACACATTGTCGGTGTCTTTGTGGCCAATGGAGATACCCGTATCCCCATTGCCGATGAGGTCGTTGTTTTCAAAGACGCCGTGTTTGACGCGCCAGCACAGGAAGAGGCCGATGCGACCGTTGTTTTCCGAGCGGCAGTTGCGGATGATGGGGTGCTGGCTGCCACTGCCCGGGTGCAGGCCCAGGTGGGTATTGCCCGTGCAGGTGCAGTTTTCGACTGTGACATATTGGCTCTGCTGGAAGCTGATGCCATCGCCGTGATAATTTTTGATCGTGCAGTTTTGCAGGGTCGTATGGTGCCCGCGATAGAGGAATATGCCGGCACCGCGGCAACCATTGAGGTGCGGATTGTTTTCGCGGTTGCCATCTACCGTCAGGTTTTCGATCCGGGCATTTTCGATGTGGTAGCCGCTGATGACCGGGAAGGTGGTGGCAGCGCGCGCATTGCGAGAGACGAGGTAATCGCCTCCCATGGGCACATTGACGCCAAAGGTGTTGTCCTTTTGCCAGAGGATAGTGCCGACTGCGGTGTGGAATCCGCCACCCTGATCATCTGTGATGCTGACGCCATAGCCCACTTTGAATCCATCGGGATTTTCAAGGGTGATCTGTTCTTCGCCAAAATCCCCGTCGAGAAGAAGTGGGGTTTCTACGCCGTCTGCCTTCTGCAATGTGGTATTTTCGCCCTGCCCTTTGACCGTGATGTTGCTGCGAAGATGGAGTGCGTCGCGCATGATGTATGTGCCGGATAGGATTTCAACCGTACCTCCGCCGAGTGTAGCGATGTAATCGACTGCTGCTTGCAACGCGCGGTTGTCATTGCCGATGATGTCGGCGTTTTTTTGTCCGACGGTGATGTGTAAGCCAGTCATGGGGATCTCCTAATCAATGCGAATTTCCCGCCCGGTTTCGCCGCTTTCGAGCACGGCTTCCATCATTTGCTGCACTTGATATCCATGGCGCAGGGGTGCTTCGCAGGTTTTGCCGTCGAGGATGCAGTCGATAAAGTGGCCCGCAATGCGGTCCCAGGCCTGAGTAGCAAGGGGAATATCGACGGCGATGTCGTGTGGGACACCGTCCTGTGTTTTGTAGAGTTTGAGCGGGCGAAATTGTGCGCCTGCTTCGTCGCCAAAGAGTTCGATCTGGAGTTCGTTGGGCTGATGAGATGCCCAGAAGCTTTCGACCTGGAGTCCCGCGCCGTTTTCAAAGCGGATAAATCCGCCGGCATAGTCGTCAGCGGCGTATTGTTCATAGGTGCTGCGCGGGACTTGTCTGAAGCCCCAATAGCCGCGTCCGCGCGGCCCAAATTTTGCGCCGCATACGCCTGTGACGGTGACGGGTTTGGGCATGCCGAGCAAGTACCACACGGCGTCGAGAACGTGGACGCCCATGTCGCGGAATGCGCCGCCGCCTTTTTGGATGAATCCGAGGTTCCACGCGGGGATGCCGCTTCGGCGCACGCTGCGGGCGCGGGCGTAGTAGAGGTCGCCAAAATAGCCTTCGCGCGCGAGGTTGCCGAGGTATTGGCACTGGTCGGAAAATCGGGTGGAGAGCGACATCATGTTGACGACGCCAGATGCTTCGGCGGCTTCGACGAGTTCTTTTGCTGCCTGTTCAGAGTCCGATAGCGGTTTGGTGACCATGACGTGTTTGTCGTTTTTGACGGCTTCGAGTGCGATGGGCACATGCCACTGGTTTGGGGTGCCTACAAAAACCGCGTCGATGTCGGGGGCTTTGCACATTTCTTTGTAATCGGTGTAGAATTTTTGTTCGCCGGGCAGTTCGCGGGCAAATTCTTCCATTCTTTCGGGTATCAGGTCGCATAGTGCGACGACTTCGCCGCGATCATTTTTTGCGAGGGCGCGGCCATTGGGTTTTCCAATGCCCATACCGACAACACATACGCGGACTTTTTTTTCTGGCATGATGCACTCCTGTTGTTAAATTGGGTTGGTTTTGAAAATGCGTCCTTTATTATGCAAAAAAAATGGGGATTTACCAACAGGATTTCACGGAAAGGATGTGTGTTATGCTCACTTTGGAAGGCTGCCGCAGCAGGCAGCAGCGGTTTCGAGCGCGTCTCTCTGAGGAAGGGATTGACGCGGTTATTATTACAGATTATCGGGATATCTATTATTTGACCGGCGTGCTCTTGGGAGCATATCCTTCATTTTCTTTTCCCGCGCTTCTGTATTTGGAGACTGAGGGAGGGGCGTGGCTGGCGTCAACGACTGACGAAGGGGATATGGCTGTGGATGAGCGCGTGGTGTACGATTCGCATGTGCTCTATACGATGAATCCCGATCCGATGCGCTTGCTGAATGTAGCTGTGGCGCAGAAACTCCGCGATTGCCGGGGTATTTCTCGTTTGGGCTGGCAGCAGGAAGCCACGCCCAAGTTGCTCGCCGATACAGTGGCAGATGCTCTGGGTGGTGAATGGGTGGGGATAGACGATTTGCTGATTGCACAGCAGATGAGTAAGGACGCCGATGAAGTTGCGATGTTGCAAAAGGCGATTGATATTAATCTGCGGGCTTATGACCGCGTGCAAGAGGTGATTGCGCCGGGTGTGAATGAGTTGGATGTGCTCGCGGCGGGGCAGCAGGTGGCGCTGCATGCAGCGGGTGAGGTGCTGCACCACGGGGGCGATTACCAGTGCGGGCAATTGGGTGGGCCTGCCAGAGATCGGATTATTGAGGATGGGGAGTTGTATGTTATTGACGCGCAGACGGAATATCACGGGTACTGGTCCGATCTGTGCCGTACCTTTGCCGTGGGCGATCCCACGGATTTGCAGGCGTCGGTGTACGATCTCCTGAAAGCTATTTTAGAGGATGTTCCCAATCTGGTAGGGCCTGGTGGACGGGGAACTGCACTGTGGCATGCGATTGATGAGAGAATCCGCGAGCATCCCCATTTGTCTGATATTGGGTTGATTCATCACGCGGGGCACGGTGTGGGGATTCGCGCACACGAACCGCCCGATTTGAACCGGGATCGAGAGGGTATTTTTGAGGTGGGTACGGTTTTTTCCTGTGAGCCGGGTGCGTATAGCGAGGCTCTGAACGGGGGTATCCGATTGGAGAATACGTTTTTGGTGACCGAAGACGGGGTGCAAAATTTGACGGATTATCCGCTGGTGTTGAAGAAGTAATAAGTGTGAAGTAATAAGTGTGAAAATTAAGCCGTAGGAGCGGCATCCCTGCCGCGATTGTATAAAGTGGGCTGGTCCCCCAGTTCCTCATAGCGCGATCACCTGACCCGTGTCGGCGGCTTCGCGTGCACGCAGGCACAGGCGCGTGACTTTTATGGCTTCGTCGGGTCCGATAATGTGGGGTGCTTTGCCCGTGCGTTCCCCGTGGAGGTTGACGAGGAAATTTTCTTCGGGTGGCAAGGGCAGGTCGCGGGGTTCTTCGTCCGAGCGAATCAGATGCGTACGGTCGTCGATGACTTCGATGACGCCTTCTGATCCGGCGATTCGGAGGCGGTCGTCGCCATGGGTAGGTGCTGTTGACGGGCGCAAATAATCGAGGTTGATCATTGCCGTGCCGCCATTGCTCAGGCGGAAGAGCATGCCGCCGTGGTCTTCGCAGCCGGGGTAGTCGGGATGGGCGAGGTTGCCGTGAAGCGCGGCGACTTGTGTGTATTCATGCCCGGTTGTCCAGCGTGTGTAATCGACGGCGTGGATCGCGACCCAGGGGATTGTGCCGCCGTAAGTTTCTCGATTTTTGAAAAAGTCCGGGCGCGTGCCAAAGCGATAGGATTTTTGTGCGGTTGCCAGAATGGGTTCGCCGATGAGGCCGTCCTGAACTGCCTGGTGTGCTGCGCGGAATGCGGGAGATAGTCGCAGGCCAAACATGGCGGTGAGGCGAATCCCGCTGTTTTTGACCGCTGTTTCAAGGGCGTCGAGATCTTCCAGAGTGGTTGCTACGGGTTTTTCGCTGACGATGTCAATTCCCCGGTTTGCTGCGGCTATTGAGGCTTCGGCATTGAGGGAATACGGACGACAGATGCTGACGAGATCGATTTCTTCGGTGTCGAGCAGGTGGCGATAGTCGTCATAAAGACGGGTGTGTGCTGTGAATGCTGCGTGCGGTTTGACTTTGGCGAGGGTGTCTTCGGGATGTCCTTTGGCACAGGCGATGAGTTGTGCGCCGGGGATGTGCGCGATGCCATCGAGTACCATGTTCTGATGTCCGTCGCTGCCGATTTGTGCGATTTTTAGTGGCATGGTGTCCTTGCTCCTGTTGTTTGAGATTTAGATTGATGGCTTTAATTAACGGAGGAACAGATGCTTTCGCAAAAGTATTCGGACGATGTGTTAAAAGATATTTTGATTCCACGGGATGACTGGCGGCCTTTTCCCACGGCGTTGATGCGCTATGCGTGGGATGCGTTGCCAGACGCAGTTCGGCAGGCGCAAATTGCGCGGGGGGAAGATCGCCTGAATTTTGAATGGCCGGGCGTGCCCGCGGTGCGGTTTTTGGATTATGCGCGCAATGGCAATCGCTCGCGGTACGAGAGCCTGAGTTTTGGGCGGCGCACGGCGCTGTCCGATCTGGTTCTGGCAGAGTGCGTGGAGGGCAAAGGCAGATTTTTGGATGATATTACCAATGGTATCTGGTGTATTTGCGAGGAGTCTTTTTGGGGCGTGCCCGCGCATATTGGCGTGCAAAAGGCGGGTAGTGGTTTGCCGGATACGGCCGAACCGATTGTCGATTTGTTTGCCGCAGAGACATCGGAATTACTGGCTTGGACGGTGTATTTGCTGGGCGCACAACTCGACGCGGTTTCGCCTTTGATTGTGCCGCGCATTGCGCGTGAGATGCAATATCGCATTTTGACGCCTTTGTTGGAGCGCGAAGATTTTGGCTGGATGGGGTATTCGGGTGCGCGCGTGAATAATTGGAATCCGTGGATTGTGTCGAATTGGTTGACTTCTACTTTGTTGATGGAGACCGATGAGGCGCGTCGGGTCGCTTCGGTGTTTAAGGCGATGCAGACTGTGGATCATTTTATTGATCCGTATCCTGAGGATGGGGGTTGTGACGAGGGACCGGGCTATTGGGGGCGTGCGGGGGCATCGCTTTACGATTGTTTGGAGTGGCTTTACAGTGCAACGGGTGGGTCAATTGATGTGTACGACGAACCGCTCATCCAGAATATTGGCAAGTTTATCTATCGGGTGCAGATTGCGGATCGATATTTTATCAATTTTGCCGATGCGTCACCCGTGGTGATGCCAGCTTTTGCGGTGGTCTATGGCTATGGCAAGCGCATTGGGGATGACGCCATGGTGGCTCTCGGTGCGTGGGCTGCAAAACAACAGGGTGCTGCCGAGAAGGGTGTTTCGGAGTCTTTTGGGAGCATGGGACGGGCGTTGCCCGCGCTGTTTTCGCTGGATGAGATTCTCGATGCAGAGGCCGCGCCGCCGTTGCCGCGCGATGTGTTTTTGGACGAGATTGAGGTGTTTGTCGCACGCGATCAGGAAGGATCGACAGATGGGTTTTTTGTGGGGGCAAAGGGTGGGCACAATGCCGAGAGTCACAATCACAATGATATCGGGCATGTAGTGGTTTATTTGGACGGGAAGCCAGTGCTCGTGGATGCGGGGGTCGAGACTTATACGGCGAAGACGTTTAGCAGTGAGCGGTATGATATCTGGACAATGCAATCGCAATATCACACGCTGCCGACGGTGAATGGACAGATGCAGATTCCCGGGCGGGTTTATTCCGAGGCGGGGATTGATTATCACTACGATATTGCTGCTCGCGATGTGTCTTATGCGGTGAGCGAGGCGGATGCGACGTTTTCACTGGATCTGGCGCAGGCCTATCCGCCAGAGGCTCAGATTGATTCCTGGATGCGGACGGTTGTTTTGCATCGCGGCGAGGGTGTGAGGATTGCAGATCGATATGCGTTAAAAGCCGTGACGGGCGATGTTGTGATGAATGTTTTGACGGCGTGTGGTGCTGAAGATCGCGGCGATGGTACAATTGCCTTGAGTGAGGTGGCGTTGGCGGATGGACGCAGGTCTGGCGCGGGGCGTTTGCACTACGAGGCGGATGTGTTCGATGTGGCGGTTGAGGATATTGCGATTGAAGATGCGCGATTGAAGACGGTTTGGGGCGATTTGTTGCGAAGAATCATGCTGACGGTTAAGAATCCCGAGCCGCAGGGCGGGTGGACGATTCGAGTGACGCGGTGAGATGAATAGACGGAGCGGGGTACAACTGGCCGCTTCTCAGGCCAGTTCATAGACGGAGCGGGGTACAACAAGAGGAGCAATGTCATAGGGGCTTGCTCCTTTTTTATGCGATGAGTGCTTCGGATATGGCGTCGTGAAATTCAGGGCGGAGATGGGCAATTTGATTGTTCTCGCGGGTGGGGTGTACGCGGTTGGTGAGGAGGATGACGCCGAGGTCTCGTATGGGGTCTCCCCATACGGATGTGCCGGTGAAACCGAGGATACCGAAGGATTGTTCGCTAAAGTAGCGACCGCTCGAACTTGCGCCGGGCGAAACCGTGTCCCAGCCGAGTGCCCAGGTGCTGTTGGGCGCGATATTAGCGCGAGTGGTAAATTGTGGAATGCTCCGTTTGGGAAAGGTGTCTGTACCGAGCCAGGCGAGCAGGCATTTCGACAGGTCATGTGCTGTGGAAAAAAGACCAGCGTGGGAGGCGATCCCGCCCATTGCGGCGGTGTTTTCATCGTGGACTTCACCGTGTACGAGGTGATCGCGCAAGTCGGAGCCATCTTCCGTGGGGGCAATGCGGTGTTTGAGATGGGGCGGTGGACAGTACCTGGTGTCGTTCATTTTGAGCGGTTCGAATATGTGCTGTTTGACGAGGTGATCCAGACGCTGGCCGCCGATGGTTTCGAGGATTTTTCCCAGGGTGAGAAAGCCCAGGTCGCTGTACACGGTGTCTGTGCCGGGTTCATAAATTAAGGGGTGTTGGCAGGCAGCGTTGAGCATGGCATTGCGGATGTCAATGTCGTGTGTTGCGCGTTGGTTTTCGTACAGGTGGACATGTGCGGGCAGGCCGCTGCAATGGGCGAGCAGATGCCGAACTGTGACGCGGTTTTTGTTTTTTCCGGTGAAGGAGGGTACATAAAATTGCACGGGTGCGTCGAGGTTGAGACGATTCTTATCGACAAATAACATGCAGAGCGTTGTTGTGGCGATGACTTTGGTGACAGATGCGAGGTCGTAGAGGGTATTGATTTGTACGGGTGTGGCGTTGGGTTGATAGGTGTGGTGGCCTACGGCCCAGCAGGTGACGATGCCCGCACGGCGCAGGACGAGACCGACAGCACCGGGGGTGGTGCGCGTATGCACGTGGCGTTGTAAGACCTGACGGGCGCGGTCGAGTTTTTGCGAATTAAAACCGAGTTGTTCGGGTGTCATTTGTGTCTCCTTGTTCTCAGCCTCTTGCACATCGCGTTTCTGTATTCTATATTGCTGAAAGTATGGAAGAAAAACAAAGGAAATTTGACAGGGAAAGGTTGTTTTATGAGATATCGACATATTTTTGGCGCAGGCGCATTTATCGCGCTGTTTTTTGCGATGTGTATGCCCACTGAGGGACAGGTGAATGTGGAACGGCTCGAGAGCATTGCGCGACATGTGGCTCGGGCGGTTTTAGCAGAGGGGGATTCTCTGACAGCAGAGCAGGTTGCATGGGTCGAGCGCATGACCGCGCAATTGGCGGAGGATGTGGTTTTTCTCCATGAACAAAAACAGCGGCTGGAAGAAGTGCGCATGGAAAGAGATGCGGCGATTCGGAATATCGCGAGCCAGGTTGCGAAGGGGATCGCTGTTCTGATTGCGTTACTGGTTTTGTGGGGGATTTTTCGTGTGATTCGAAGGGGAGTGGGTGCCGAGTCGGGAGAGGATCCTCTGGGGGTGTTGATTGCGATGCGTACAGAAGCGCGGGCACAGAAACTCGGCAAGGCGCTTGTTAAAGAAAATTTGGCGACGGGCGGAACTGTTGCGCCGAGTATCCGTTCAATTTATCGCAGGGAGGATGGGGTGCGAGAAGCTGCGGAGGCGATGGTTTTTTTGAGGACGACGCGTGCTCATCTCAGCGATTTGATTGGCCGCGCAGAGGAATTGGGCGGGGGCAAGACGCCCGAACTGGTTGTGATACGTGAGGTGTGAAGGGCAGTGAGATGTAAGAGTGTAGGGGCGGTGCCCCCGTGCCCGCCCGTGAAAGGATACCAATAGTATGTTAAAAGTCTGGGCCGTTATTCTGTTAGGGTTCTTTGTTGCATCTGTAGGGGCTGAGGAAGAGAATGCCTCGCGTATTGCGCGTGAGATGATTCGCTCGCTGTATGGCTCTGAGCGCGTGAAGCCGTTGCCACCCGTGGCGAATGCACAGGTGCGCGTTATTGCGAGCAAGTTGGCTATGGAGTCGGATGGGCGTTTTCAGCATGCGTTTTTTCAGGAAGAGGATCGCGAGCAAGGGGCGTTCTTTAGCGGACTGATGAAACACGTTATTATAGGGGTGATGATTTGTCTGATATTTTTTGTGGTGCATACGGTTGTGCGAAAACTCGATGCGGCGCGGCGTCTGGGCAAAACCGATCTCAATGTCACAGTTCAAGGTGGGGTGCGAACGGCGCCTTATATTCTGGCTCTTTCCATGCCATCTGAAGCGGAGGCAAATCGCGTTGGGCACGCGCTTGTTGCCGAGCGGTTGGCCGCGCGAGTGGATGTTTTTTCACAGTATTTTTTGTCGCCGGATCAAGATGAAGGTGCCGTGCTGTTTGTGATGACTGTAAAAGGGCGCTTGAGGTCACTGAAAAAACGGTTGGGGAATCTGTCTATCTCATTTTCCGTGTCGCACGGTCACAGGTCCTATTTGACGTGGATTGCCGATACGGCTGATGGGAGGGTATAGGAGGCTACTATGTCATACCGTATTTCTCTCCTTATGCTGCTGACGCTGTTTGCGTGTAGCGAAAGGTCACTGGAAGATGCGCCGCAATCCTATCCTTTGGAGACGGCGCGTATGGTGAGCCATGTGAGTGAGGGTGTGCTCGCATCGACTGATCCAATTCGCGTGCGTTTTGTGTCGCCTGTTATTGGCAAGAGTCAGGTTGGGCAGGTGTTGCGAACGCGTGTGTTTCGGTTTATGCCATCTATTGATGGTTTGGCGACATGGGAAGATGCGCGTACGCTTGTTTTTAAGCCAAATACACCGCTGGCGTTGCGCACGGTCTATAGCGGTGAGCTTAGCATGACCACTTTGTTTCCCCAGCACAAAGATCTGAAGCCGCTTGCCATCCAATTTGAGGTCGCGGGTCGGGAACTCGTCTCACTTGAGGCAGATTTTGAGTTGCCCGATGCTGATGATCCGCAGCGTCTCGTTTTTAGCGGTCAGATTAGCTTTAATGAACGCGCGGATTCTTCGACTGTGGGCGATGCGGTGGTGTTACGTTTTGGAGATCAGCAACTTGCACTCCATTGGCGCGTGTTATTAGATGGCAAGACGTACGATTTTACGAGTGCCGAGATCACGCGCACGAGAGAGTCTCAGAAACTCGCGATGCATATTGACCGAGCTGACCTGGAACTCTCGCAGGACTACGACAATACATGGTCAATTCCTCCTTTATCGGCATTTTCCGTTGTTGAGATTGAAAAACAAGCGGACAGAGACCGTCCGAGTGTAAGCATCATTTTTTCAGATGATCTCGATTTTGGTCAGGATATTGCGGGGTTGATCACTGCCGATCCACCGCAACAGCTTCAGCTCAACGCGCTTGGCAAAACAGTGAGTGTTGTGGGCGATTTTCAGCACGGACAGAGTTATGTGTTGACCGTACATCCGGGGATTCGCAGCCGCTGGGGCATGGCACTGGCTCAACCGCATACAGAGACGGTGGCTTTTGACGATATCAAGCCCCGCATGCGTTTTGCGCGTGACGGGGTATTTTTGCCCACTTCTGGTAATCGAAAAATTCGGTTTCAAACGGTCAATGTGTTGCGTGTTCACCTCAAAATAGAGAAGGTTTTTGAGTCGAATCTGGGGCAGTTTTTACAAGATGAAAGGTTGGATGGATCGCGCAGTCGCACGCGAAGAATTTCCTCCTATCGGATGCGTCGCGTGGGGGTAGATGTGGTGGATGAAAAACTGGACATTGGTAGGGAAAAAAATGTATGGTTGCAGCACGAACTCGATTTGGAGGATCTGATTTCCAAAGACGAGAAGGGGCTTTATCTGATCGGTCTCACTTTTGGGGCAGAGGATATGCTCTACGGAGACCCTGTGGAAGCGGCAGAGGCGCGGCAACAACGCAGACGGTACCGCGGGACTGATTATTATAATAATCCCTATTCGCGCGGTTATGTCTATCAGAACGGGCGTATCTATAAACCCGTGGTGGTCAGCGATATCGGTCTTACGCATCAAAAGACGCATGATCGGCATCTCGTTTATGCTACTCATTTGGAAGATGCGCGGCCATTGTCCGGTGTCACTATAACCCTGCGCACATACCAGAATCAGATTGTGGAACAGAAAGTTACGGATCGGAATGGTTTGGCGGATTTTAGTTCTGTAAAATCAGATGTTTTTTATATCGAAGCCGAAAAAGATGGGCAGCGCAGTTTTATCAAATTAGGGGATATGGCGTGGAATCTATCGACTTTTGATACGGGGGGACGAGACCCTTCACCCAATGGTATTCGGGCGTTTTTTTATACGGAGCGCGGAGTTTATCGGCCCGGCGATGATATCCACCTGTCGGCGATTGTGCGGAATCACAACCACACGTTTCCAGACGGGCATCCGGTCTCGCTTGCGTTTTACAATCCATTGGGACAGAGCGTGATCACGCAGACCAATCGCGAGGGGAAAGATGGATTTTACACTTTTGATTTATCGACTTCGGCCGATGCGCCAACGGGCAACTGGCGCGCTGAAATTGATGTGGGTAGCCGCAAATTTAATCACAGGGTCAAAGTCGAAACCATTGTGCCTTTTCGTCTCAAGGTCTTTCTCGATCCACAACTTGCAGAGCGGGATCGCGTGTTGAAAGCAGATCTGAGGAGTGCGTATTTATTTGGCAATCCAGCGGCGGGATTAAAAGCCAGTGTCGATGTTACGCTGCACAGTTCTCCGCCTGTATTTCCCAAGTATGAGGGTTTTTCGTTTGTCAATCAGGCGGTTCAATTCAAGCCGATTACTACCAATATTTTTACGGGCACTCTGGATAAGGAGGGCAAGTCCGCTGTGTCGTGGCAGTTTCCGTCTTTGAGCGAAGCGCCTTCGCGCCTGTCTGCGATATTGCGCGCTCGCGTGCTCGAAAAAGGGGGGCGACCCAATAGCACAGCGCGCATGGTACACATCGATCCGTTTGAGGTTTATGTGGGGTTGCGAAAGCCAGACCTGGATTATGGTTTTACGCGTATTAATGCCTCTCTTGAAGTGCCCGTTGTTGCGGTGACGCCCGATGGGGAGGCCGCGTCTGGACGCACGTTGATGTATCGCGTTTTTCACAATGAGAATTACTGGTGGTGGGAATACGATTCGAGGGATCAGTTTCGCCTGCGTTTTAAGCGGGATTTTAGCACGAAGAAGATTTTCGAGACATCGATTATTTCTCGTGATCGCCCGGTGCCGGTTGCGTTTATGCCTGAAAAAAAAGGAGAGTATTTGATCGAGGTGGCGGATACGGATGGGCATAAGGCGTCGCTTTTTATTCGCGCGTATCCCTGGGGCAGTTTGCCCGCAAGTGGTCGAGATGCTGGCGCGCTGGTGCTTAAGACAGACCGCGAAAATTACGCGCCGGGTGAAAAAGCTGTGGTGTCTTTTCCCGTGCCCGAGACGTCGTCTGTGTTGGTGACGGTGTCGCGGGGTGGAAATGTGATGCATTCGCGGTGGCATACTCCGCAGACGAGGAATACCGCACAAATCGAGATTCCCATTACAGCAGACATGGCGCCGAATGCGTATGTGACGATATCCGTTATTCAGCCGCATAGACAGACGGCCAATGATCGCCCGTTGCGGATGTATGGGGTTGTGCCTTTGCGCGTGGTTGATCCGAATACGCGGCTCGATCTCACATTGACTGTACCCGATGAACTCAAACCCGATGATTCTTTTGAGGTTGTCGTGCAAACGGATGATGGAAAACCCGCGCAGTTGACGCTGTCTGTTGTAGATGAGGGTTTGTTGGATATCACGCAATTTTCCACGCCCGATCCCTGGCGCGCGTTTTTTGGCAAGTTGCGTTTGGGGCTGCATATCTCCGATCTGTTTGGGCAGGTTATAGGTGTCAATATCGGCGATGTGTTTAAGACTTTTGCGATAGGCGGCGATGCTGCTCTGGCTGCTTATCGGCGCGATAGGCTACCCGAGGAGCAGAAACAGCGTTTTAAGTCTGTATCGCTTTTCGAAGGTCCGGTTGCAACCGACGATCAGGGGCGCGCTGTGGTTTCTTTTGTTATGCCCAATTATGTCGGTTCAGTGCGCATCATGGCTGTGGCAGCGCGGGGCAATGCTTATGGCAGTGCGGAAAAAACAGTGCCCGTGAAAACGGATTTGATGGTTTTGCCCACTTTGCCGCGCGTGTTGCGCCCCGGCGACCACATTGCTGTTCCAGCTACTGTATTTGCCATGAGAGATAGTTTGGGGCGTGTTGATGTGGCGATCAGTACAGAGGGGTTGCTTCGCGTTGATGGGCAGGCGCGAGATACTATTGCGTTTCAAGAAGCTGGTGAAGAAGATGTGTTATTTATGTGTGTGGTGCCCAATGCTATTGGAGATGCACGCGTTGAAATTACTGCGACTGCTGGTGATGTGATTGCCACGCATACGACGAATCTGACTATTTCTTCGTCGTCGCCGCGCATCAGTGCCGATGAGACGCGGGAGATGCGGCCGGGAGATGCGGTTGTTCTCCCTATTCCCGACCGGGGCATTCCCGGTTCCAATCGCGCACGTCTCACCCTGCACACGCGCCCGAATATGAAATTGGACAATCGCGTGCTTTGGCTGGTGCAATATCCCTACGGTTGTGTGGAGCAAGTGGTGTCGGCGGCGTTTCCACAGCTTTATCTCAAGGACATTCTCATCGTATCGGATCAATCGAATGCGATTGCGCGGGAGATCGATGAGCATATCAATGCTGCGATTCAGCGGTTGCGCCGATTTCGGCTGTCGTCCGGCGCGCTCAGTTATTGGCCGGGGCGGTCGGAGCCATCGATATGGGGTACGCTGTATGCCGGGCACTTTTTGATTGAGGCCAGAGCTCTCGGTTATCATGTGCCCGACGATTTGTTTGATAGCTGGGTGCAATACGAGCAATCTCTGGCTTTGACTACGCGCGATGATCTCATGATCCGAACCTATCGCGTTTATTTGCTCGCGTTGGCAAATCAGCCCGCGCTGGGAGCGATGAATTTACTGAAGGAAAGCAGTTTGAGGGATATGACGGATGTGGAGAAATGGTTGTTGGCATCGGCGTATCACCGCGCGGGCAGTTCTGCGATAGTTGATGAGATTCTCAGGAATGCGGGAACGCTTGCAAACCGGGCTGAGCGTTGGGATCATACCTTTGGATCTGCGCTGAGGGACCGTGCGATGATTTTGATGGCGATGGTCGATCTTCAACGCTGGGAAGAAGCCGATCCCCTATCCGAAGAAATCGCGCTGGCACTGTCATCGGACAGGTGGTATTCGACACAGACGAGCGGTTTTGCGCTGCTATCACTGGGTAAGCATATTCGGGCGACTGAGGGGGATCAACCGCTGCGTTTGATGGGTTCGGTGACATTGCCCGGTGGGGAGGTCGTGCCATTTGATACGGATTCGCGTTTTTACAATGTCGATATTGAGTCTGGATTTGGACAATCTGTTCGCGTGCAGTTCAATGCCGAGAGTACGGTGATGCGGGCATTTGCAACCCTCGCGTGGTCGGGCGTGCCGCTCAATGCCGATGCGGTGGCCGAATCCCATAGTTTGGAACTCGACGTGCGCTGGCGCGATGAAAATGGCTTTCGCATATATCCCGATACGCTCAAACAAGGGACGACCTTTTGGTGGCATTTCCGGGTAAAAAATACATCTGCCGCACATATCCGCGAGATTGCATTGACTCAGTTGTTGCCTTCGGGTTGGGAAATTGAAAATACGCGCTTGTCGGGCGCGCCAATGCCGGGGTGGTCTTCTGATTTGCGTTTGGGCCGCGAGGCTTATGTCGATATGCGCGATGATCGCGTGACATACTTTTTTGATATTGCACCTGCGAGCTATACGCAGAATTTTGTCGTGAAGATCAATGCCGTCACTGTTGGCACATTTACCCTGCCGCCCGCACTTGTCGAGGCGATGTACAATAATAAAATTAAGGCGGTTGTGCCGGGTAGAACTGTGGTGGTGAGGTGATGGGACGCCGATACAAAATTTTAATCGGTATTTTTGCGGGAATAGTACTTCTGTATTTTGCCGTTCCATTGCCGCATTTTTTAGCGGATTATAGCGCGGTTGTGCTGGATAAAGATGGGCGTATTTTGCGCGCTTTTCTCAATAACCGCCAGCAGTGGCATTTTCCGCCTCAGAAGGATGTACGCGTTTCGCAGAAGCTCAAAACGAGTGTGCTCTATTTTGAAGATCGGTACTTTGATTATCACTTTGGCGTCAATCCCGTGTCTGTGGTGCGCGCGCTGTATCAGAATTTGAAACAGGGCAGAACTGTGAGTGGTGCGAGTACTTTGACTATGCAAGTGGCTCGGCTGATGCATCCCAGGCCGCGTACTTATTTTAACAAGACACTGGAGATGCTTCAGGCGCTGAAGATGGAGATGCGGTATTCAAAAGAAGAGATTTTGCAACTTTATCTCGATCACGCGCCTTATGGTGGGAATGTGGTGGGCTATCGGGCGGCGGCGTTGCGGTTTTTTCGTAAATCGCCGGATCAGCTTACCTGGGCAGAAGCGGCATTGCTCGCGGTGTTGCCCAATGCGCCGGGTAAAATTTCGCCTCAGACGAATCCCGATTTGCTAAAAAAGAAGCGCGATGTGTTGCTCACCGCGTTGCATAGAGCGGGATATTTTGATGCTGAGACGCTGTATCTGGCAAAAAAAGAATCTGTGCCGCGCAAGTCGCATCCATTTCCCATGCTGGCTCCTCATCTGGCGCGTTACATTGTAGATCACCAGACGTCGTTTGTCCATCCAACGACGGTTGATCGGGATATTCAGATTCGGGCAGAAGCTCTCGTTGCGCGTCACGTCAGCAGGTTGCAGCAGCGCGGGATTCACAATGGTTTTGCGCTGATTGCGGATACCAAAACGGGTGCTGTTCGCGCTTATGTCGGGTCTGAAAATTTCGCAGATAGTCACGTCGATGGGATTCGCGCGCCGCGGTCGTCGGGTTCGTTGCTCAAGCCATTTCTCTACGCGCTCAGTATGGATGCGGGGCTGATTCTGCCGCAGAGCAAAATTCGGGATGTTCCGACGTATTACGGTTCGTTTTCACCACACAATGCCAGTCGCACATTTCAGGGGCTTGTCTCGGCGTATGATGCGTTGATTTTGTCGGCGAATGTGCCTGCGGTGCGCTTGCTTTATGAGTATGGCGTGGTGGCGTTTTACGAGCGGCTTCGCGCGGCTGGTTTGACGACGTTGTTCCGCACGCCGAATGATTACGGTTTGCCTCTCGTTCTCGGCGGTGCCGAGGTGACGGGGTGGGATATGGCGGTGCTTTTTCGCGGTTTGGGCAATGGGGGCGTGTTTCAGCCCCTTCATATCAATCCGGCGGATCGCCCGTCTGAACCCCCGCCTTTGCTCAGTCGCGGTGCGTGTTATCTGGTGCTGAATACGTTGCGCGATCTCTCGCGGCCCGGAATAGAATTTTACTGGCATCAGTTTCAAAACCAGTGGCCCATTGCGTGGAAAACGGGTACGAGTTATGGACACCGCGATGCGTGGGCCGTGGGGGTGTCGCCGCAGTGGACGATTGCTGTGTGGGTGGGCAATTTTGTGGGTGAGGGGGTGCCTGAACTCACGGGGGCGCGCTGTGCCGCGCCTTTGTTTTTCGATCTGTTTAACAGCTTGCCCCACGATCCCGGTCAACGGTGGTTCGCGTCACCACAGGTCGATTTGATCCAGCGCGATGTCTGCGCAGATACGGGGTATCGCGCTGCGCCGCATTGTCCAGAGCGGGTTTCTGTGGACGCTCCCCGCTCTCTTTTGAAAATTTGCCCGTATCACCGGGTAGTAACGGTGAATGCCGATAGTACACAGCGGGTATGCTCTCTTTGTTGGCAGTCGGGTGAATACCGTCGCGTTGCGCGTCTGATGTATCCGCCAGATGTTGTTCACCATTTGCGGCAACGGGGTCAAAGCGCGGGGGATTTGCCACCGCATCGCGTGGATTGTGCAGCGCAAGCAGATCACGCTCCTGTACATATTGTGTATCCAACGCGGAATGCGCGTCTTTATTTGCCCCGCGATTTTGATGGTACCGTGCAGAATGTCGTGTTGCGGGTGACACATCGCGATAAAAACCGCACGTTGTACTGGTATCTCAACCATCGCTATCTGGGAGAGACCAACACGCGGCACGTCAAATCCGTTGCGCTGCCGACGGGCCAACATACACTCGAGGTGATTGACGAGATCGGCCACCGCGACCAAACGCGGTTTTACGTCTCGTCCAGAAAGGGATGAAGGACGTCTTGACTCGCTATTATTCAGGGCGTTATATTGTTTTTGGTACGATTTACTATTAAAACTCTGGGACAAAGGAATGTTGCAAATGTTTTTGAGAAAAGGAATATTGTTTTTTGTTCTTTTTGGGTTGTTGGTATGTACAGGAGAAGCGACTGCTGGCTCCAATGCGAATGCAGTTTTGTCGCTTGATTGGATTGCCGATGGGGGAGCAGGCAATGAGATAGATGATGGCGTCACTTCAGGCACAGTGTCTGGACAGGGTACAAAAATTGCGGTTGAAGTTTTTGCAACAGGTGTGACCACACCGCTGCAGGGCATGCTAATCGAATTTGACTTTGATGCGTCTGTTTTGACCTATGTCGAGGTCAGGAGCAGTGCCTTTCCGTTTATTCTTTCACACGATGCGACTGGTACAGCCTTAGCCGTTATTCCGCCTGCCCCTTTGTCTGAGTCAGGTTTTTTAGCACGGGCAGAGTTTACCACCGCAGTAGATGTAACAGATGGGGAGTTTTCCATTGGCATTAAGAGGGTCATATTGGCTGAAAGCCAATCATCAAGCGACTCCCTTACGACAACCGATGTGATCAGGTTTAATGCCCCATCTCCTGATTTTGATGGAGATAGTATTGTTGATTTTTCCGATTTTTTAATGTTTGTGGAACATTTCGGATTACGTCAAGGTGAGGAGGGGTATGAAGCGCGGTTTGATCTGAATGGCGATACCGAGATTGGATTTGGCGATTTTCTGTTCTTTGTGCAGAACTTCGGCAAGGAGGTGCCTTCTGCGGTTGTCTCCATCCCCGACGCCAACCTGCGTGCGGCGATTGAGACAGCTCTGGGCAAGGCGAGCGGCGCGCCGATAACTGAAGCAGAAATGTTGACTTTGACCAAACTGTCCGTGCCAGGCGCGGACATCAGAGATTTGACCGGACTGGAGTTTGCTACCAACCTGACATATTTGGATCTTCGGTATAACTATCGCATCAGGGATATCTCGTCGTTGTCAGGCTTGACCAACCTGAATACCTTCTATCTTGGTTGCAACAGATTCACAGATCTCTCGCCGTTGTCAGGCTTGACCAACCTGACAGATTTGAATATTGGGGGTAACGGCTTCACGGATATCTCGTCGTTGGCCGGTTTAACCAGTCTGACAGATTTGACTATAGGGAATAACGACATTACGGATCTCTCGCCGTTGTCAGGCTTGACCAATCTGACAGTTTTGAATAGTGGGGGTAACGACCTCACGGATCTCTCGCCTTTGGCAAACTTAACCAACCTGAATTACCTAACACTTTTGACAAACGATCTCACGGATCTCTCGCCGTTGTCAGGCTTGACCAATCTGGACTACCTGGATCTTCGTCATAACAACATTACGGATATCTCACCCTTGGCTGGCCTGACCAATCTGGGTTCCCTATACATTAGTGATAACGCTATCAGGGATACCTCACCATTGTCAGGCTTGACCTCTAATCTGTTCTACCTGGATCTTGATGATAACGACATCATAGATATCTCGCCCCTGAAAGGCTTATCCAGAGTGGGTGTTCTAAATCTTGGGGGTAACAATATTACGTATCTCCCGTCCCTGTCAGGCTTGACCCGCCTGAACTACCTGCGGCTTGGATTCAACAACATTACGGATCTCTCGCCGTTGTCAGGCTTGACCCGCCGACCCTACCTGGATCTTAAGTTCAACAACATTACGGATATTTCACCGTTGTTGGGCTTAACCCGCCTACCGCCCTCCTTGGATCTCAGGGGAAATCCCCTGAGCGATTCCTCTATTAACGATCATATTACAGTCCTTGAAAGCAGCGGCGTCAGGGTACTCTTTGACTCATCACACAAGGGCGACTTCGACATTGAACTCGTTTTCCTCAACCACGTCACTGAACGCCAGAAAAATGTGATCCAATATGCAGTTAGGCGCTGGATGTCGGTCATTGTGGAGGACTTGCCGGACTATACATTTACTCAGGGCTTCTCGGGTACGTGCGGTGGTCAGTCGTATGAGATCCCTTCCGGGGATCGAATAGACGACCTGCGAATTTATGTTAGTACCTCCGTAAGTTTAACCTTTGCAATTGGGCAGGGTGGGCCACACATATTGCGCGAGACCACCCATCTACCCGTCGTCGGATGCATGGCGATCAAAGTGAATTTGACTAGTCGTTTGTTAGATGTAGGGATCCATGAGGTGGGGCATGTTCTGGGGTTCGGGACACTCTGGGAACAACTCGGCTTCATTCAGGACCTGTCCTGGAGCGACTCGAGTGCTGACACCCACTTCAATGGTCCACGGGCGATTGCCGCGTTTGACGACGCGGGTGGTGGGGACTACTGGAGGAAGAAGGTGCCGGTCCAGCAGAGGGATGGGGCGCACTGGAGACTTATCGTGCTGCATAACGAAATCATGTTGCCGGGGCGGTCCGGCGAAGGGGCACTCAGCGCGATCACGGTTCAGTCCCTGGCCGATCTCGGCTATGGCGTTGATGTCACGCAGGCCGATCCCTATACTGTGCGCGGCACTACAGCAAGTGGGAAGATCGCGCTGGCTGGCTCCGCCATTCCTGACGTTGATGTGGCGCCGAATCTGGAGTGCGGTGTTGATCTCATGACGGAACCGATTCATGTGGTTGACCCGCAGGGGCGCATCATCCGCACCATAGATGACCGGTGATTTACGTTTCTACGCCTGAGAATCAGGTAGTGTCCGATTTTATTAAGCAAAGGATCAAGAAGATATTATTGGTAGGCCAGTTTGTTGTACACAGATTTGCGATTTTGTGCGTTTGAACCCGAACAATTATAGGGATTTGGGCTTGTATAAATTTAAAATTTTGATATTTTAAAAAACAAAAGAGAACGGTCAGGCACTCTTCTATGCGAATCATTTTGGATACCAATGTGCTTGTTTCTGCACTGCGATCAGACATGGGGGCTTCATATAAGATTGTATCTCACTTGCCTTCTGAGCAATTTCAAATTGCACTGACTGTTCCTTTGTATTTGGAGTATCAGGCTGTTCTTACACGTCCAGAAAACCTGACTGGTGCGAGTAATCGGAACGACATTTTCAACTTTCTTCGTTATCTGTGCAGCATTGCACATCAACAAAAAGTGTTCTTTTTATGGCGTCCCAGGCTTGACGATCCAGAAGATGATATGGTGTTAGAAGCAGCCATAGCTTCTCAAAGCCGTTATATTGTCACTCACAATCTCCGTCATTTTTCTGACCGTGGTATTGAGGAACAATTCGGTATTACGCCTGTCAGCCCTCAGGCCTTTCTACATCTTATTGAGGATTAAGAACGATGGGTGCGTTCACTGTTCGCTTGCCAAATTCACTGCATGAGAAAATCGAAGAATTGGCTAAAGCAGAAGGTTTATCATTTAATCAATTTATGGTGACCGCTGCTGCTGAAAAAATAGCTGCATTACTTCCAGAGGACTATCTGACTCAAGAGGCGAAACAAGGCAAACGTGCGGATTTTGAAAAAGTCTTAAAGGCCGTTCCCCACATCGAACCTGAAGAACACGATCGGCTCTGAATATACAGGTTATCTTTCTGGCTTGAACCATCCGTTTCCTCTCTGAATCATCTTCACGCCACTTGAGCTTGCGCCATCCTATTTGTCCTCTCGTCATCATCCATCCTGTGCATCCCTGTCTGTTTCAAACTTTTCAGTGTCCATAAAGCGGGAATTCCATGTACATTCCAGAAACCTTATCGTCCAATCCAAAATGGGCTGAATGGATCGAACAACTGCCAGATATCGTTGCTGCGTGTGCAAAGCGGTGGGATCTTCGCATTGAGGATCCTATGACAGAAGACTATGCCGAGATGTCCTATAGCTATATCGCGCCAGCGACGGATGCGAGGGGCACAGAGGTTGTCCTGAAAATTGGCTCGCCTTTGCAAGTGGCGGAAAACTGGAGACAGGAGTGTCACGCGTTGCAACTTTGCAATGGTAAGGGTACGGTCAGATTGCTCGATTTTGATGAGGCGTTGGGCGTGCTGATGCTGGAGCGCATCCGTCCAGGTGTCCCTCTGGGTGTTTGCCCGGACGACGAGGAGAATACGCGCATTGCCGCTCGGCTGATGAAAAAGTTCTGGCAACCCGTTCCGAAAATTCACAGTTTTCGACCAACGGCTTATGAAATAGATGGCTTTGATAAGTTGCGCAAAAAATACAATGGGGGTACCGGGCCGTTGCCCGAAAAGTGGGTTGTGCGCGCCGAAACGCTTTACGATGAGTTGATGAGTTCCAGTGCAGAAACGGTTGTTCTGCACGGAGATTTGCATCACTGGAATATTTTGAGTTCAGAGCGCGAACCCTATCTCGTCATTGATCCCAAAGGTTATTTTGGCGATCCGGGTTACGAGGTCGGTGCTTTTTTGGCGAATTATCCCGATGAATCCTGTGAAGGGCGCGATCGGGGCGAAATCGATGTCCGCCGTGTGGAGATTATGGCTGAAGAATTGGATATCCCGCGCGAGCGCATTATCAAATGGGGGCTGGTTCTGGCTTTAATCTGGGCGAGATGGAGTGTGGATACGCCCGAGGAATTCTGGCGTACAAGCATTAATCGCGCCCAGGTGTTGGATCAGTTGCTTTAGATGATGTGTCATATCACACTAACCGTAAGGAGATTTTATGTCTGACCGTCCAAATATACTGATGATTATGTCCGATGAGCACGACCCGGCAGTGATGGGGTGTTATGGCGATTCTATTGTGCAAACGCCGCATATGGATCGGCTGGCGGAAGAGGGTATTGTATTTGATGCGGCTTATACGACTTCGCCGCTTTGCGCGCCTGCGCGTGCGAGTTTTACGGCGGTGCAATACGTGAGTCGCTGTGGAGTGTGGACCAATGATTGTCAGTTGCCCTCTGACGATTATCCTTCGCTGCCGCACGCGCTGAATGCGGTGGGCTATGAGTGCTGGCTGGGGGGCAAGATGCATTTTGCGGGCGCGCATCGCTATGGTTTTCGCGATGTTTATCCCGGTGCGAACCAGGGGGAGAGGAGTGGTCTGGGCGGGCGGCGAGCGTTCGATGATCTGAGTGAATCGGGTTTCGGCTGGGAAGGGCGGGTGGCGGCTTTTAAGACGAGTGACACATCGCCTATTTTGGAGAAGGATCGAAAGGTGACGGCGGAGTGCAGCGCGTTTTTACGAAATCGATCTGCGGATGACAAGCCGTTCTTTTTGCTGGCTGGCTATCTGGCGCCGCATTTTCCGTTGACTATTCCAGAAGAATATTACGCGCCTTACAAAGATAAGGTTCCCATGCCCGAGATCCCCGAGGGTTTTTTGGAGACGTTGCCGACCAATTACAAGCATTTGCGAGCCGGGTTTGGGGTGACAAAGGCGACGCCAGAGCAGACGAAGTTGGGGCGCGAGCTTTACTGGGGCTTTGTGAATTGGCTGGACGATGAGATCGGCAAGTTGCTCGCCGCGCTCAATGATTCTGAGGTGGCGGATAATACGATTGTGATTTACTGTACGGATCACGGTGAGAACAAGGGCGATCACGGGTTGTGGTGGAAGAATAATATGTATGAACACGCTTCGCGGACGCCGCTGATTGTGTCTTTCCCAAAACGCTGGGCAGGTGGGCAACGGCGGACGGGTGTGTGTTCGCTGGTGGATCTGGCGCAGACGATAGCGGAGATCGGCGGGGCGGAACGCTCGGATGACTGGGATGGCGAGTCGCTGCTCAATTATCTGGACGATGGAAATAGCGATTGGCGGGATGTTGCGGTGAGCGAATACTACGCCCACAATATTGCGTCGGGCATGGCGATGGTTCGGCAGGGGCCGTGGAAGTACGTGTATCACGCGCGGTTTGACGAGGTGCATGGACCCGAACGGGAATTGTACAATTTGGAAGAGGATGCCGGAGAATTTAACAATCTGGCAAATGATCCCGCGCAGGCAGATCGCATCTCGAAATTGCACGATTTGTTGGCGAGGGAATTGAGACGCGATCCCGAAGACGCCGAAGCGCAAAGCCGGGCGGATTTGGCGAAGGGGTATTGAAGTGTGAAGGATGAAGTGTGAAGTGTGATGAAGCACCAGCCTTTGGGCGGTGTGGCCTTCTTACTTCAAGGCGGTGAATGTTATGGACTTATCGTTATACGAGACGATCTGGCTGGTCGGCGCGGCGATTGCTGCCGGGTTGCTCTGGGGTATTTTTGTCTCGGCGGTAAAGCGGAGGGGCACGCCACTGCCGTTGTTGTTTTTGATTTCAGCGGGGGCACTGTGGTACACGGGGGATGCGCTGCGCATTTTGATCGAGCAGGCTGCGCCGGATGCCGGTGCAGTGAATTATGCGGCGCATGTGGCGCGTTTTGGGCTGGATTTTTTGCCGTCTGCGCTGCTGGCAACGGTGCTGGCTTTTGCGGATGAGCACAAGGTGGCGCGTGGGTTGCGTCGGTATCTCATTCCTATCACTTTTGTGCCGGGGGTGATCATCTTTTTGATCGGCATGTCTCAAGCGCCGGTCAAGCGCGTGAGTTTTAGCCTGTATGCAATTGCTATGCTTCTGTTTTCGGCGTATCTCTGCCGGGGATTTGCGGTGCGGTCGGAGACAGAGGTGCATAAGGTGTTTTGTCGGTTGATGGCATTTGCGCTGACGGGTATTGCGGTTTTGACGGTTTTTGCGTATCCGATTGGGTTGCTCCAAAGTGCTGTTGTGGGACCTGTGCTCGCGCTGGTGCTTTTTCTTTCGCCTATCGCGCCGGCGTATATTCTGGGGTATTTTATTTATCGGTACAGCTTTTTCCAGATTGTGGTGAATCCCGCGTTGTTTTATTCTGCGCTGACGGGTATTGTGTTGACGGTTTATTTGCTGGTGATTCGGCGCGTTGCAGAGGCGCTTGGGCGTCTGGATAGTGGGTTCAGGGTGGAGGTGGTTGAGGCGATTTTGATTTCGTTGCTGATTTTTCTGTTTCAGCCGATTAAGAATCGGTTGCAGGGGATCATCAATCGCTTGTTTTTTAGGGCGCGATACGAGTACCAGCATTTGCTGGGTGCGCTGAGTCAAACGCTGAATGTGCCGCACGCGCTGGAGAGCCGGTTGCAGTCGGTGGTGGATGCGGTCGGGACTGTGTTGAAGGTACACGCTGTTTCGCTGGTGGTGTTTGAGTACGAGGAGGGGCGAGTGAGTCAGGTGCAGGTGATCGCAAGCAGTGGTTTGCCGGGGTTTGATCCGCCAGTCACACCGTTTGGGGACGGGGATGGGGCGCAAATTGAAGCGGTGCTCGGCTGGCTGTTGGTCCATCGCCGCCCGCTGGATGTGGGCGATTTGCACCATCCGACACTTACTGCAATACTCGCAAAGCAAGGGGTTGAGTTGTGTATTCCGGTACTTCAAGAGGAGAAGCCGGTTGGTTTGCTGTGTTTGGGAGAGAAGAAACGCGGAGGGTCTTTTTCTTCTGAAGAATGGGATTTGTTAGGTACGCTTTGCAATCAGATTGCACTGGCGATTGAAAATACGCGCCTGGTGGAGCGGCGGTTGCAATTGGAGCGGCAGATGTACGAGGCAGAGCGGCTTTCGGCGTTGGGGTTGCTTTCGGCGAGTATCGCGCACGAGGTGAAGAATCCCCTGAGTTCGATTAAGGCGATTGCGACTGTGCTGCGGGAAGATTTGCAAGATGATCAGACAAAGGCGGGCGATTTGTCTGTGGTGTTGCGCGAGATTGATCGGCTAAACCGCGTGGTGGATCGCTTGCTCAGATTTGCCCAACCCAAGCAGGGTGATGGGTTTCAGGTGTTGGACCTGAAGGCTGTGCTGGAAGATGTGGTGCTGATTTTGTTTCACGAGGCGGAGCGACAGAATGTGGAGATATGTTTCGAGGTGGATGACGGTCTCGCGGTGAAGGGCGATCCAGAGGATTTGAAGGAAGTGTTTTTCAATTTGATTTTGAACGGTATTCAGGCTGTGGATGGCGATCAGATAGAGCGGCGGTTGACGGTGCAGGCGCGGCAATTGCACGGCGGTGTGGAGGTGCGGGTGTCGGATACGGGGCCGGGGATTTCAGAGGAAGATCAGGCTCGTATTTTTGAGCCGTTTTTTACGACGAAGGCTTCGGGCACGGGGTTGGGGCTTGCGATTGTGAAGCGCGATGTGGAGCGTATGGGGGGGGCGATTGAGGTGGCAAATGCAGAGGGGGCAGGGGCGGTGTTTGCGGTTCAACTTCCCGGGGGGGATGATGCAATATAAAATTCTGATTGTGGATGATGATCCTGCGGCGCGGTACGGGTTGAAGCGGGCACTCGCGGCACTGGGGGGTGATATTGTCGAGGCAGAGGATGGTGCGGCGGCGTTGGCGGCTGTGGCGCAGGACAATCCCGATTTGTTGATTTGCGATATCCAGATGCCGAAGATGGATGGGTTGACGCTGGTGAAGCGATTGGCTGATCAGGGGGATGCGCGGCCGGTTATTGTGATTACAGCGTATGGGTCGGAGCGGGTTGCGGTGGAGGCAATGAAGGCGGGGGCGTACGATTATTTGAGCAAGCCCTACGATGTGGATGAGTTGCGCTGTTTGGTGGAGAATGTTCTGGAGACGGTGCGGTTGCGGCGGGAGAATGAGACGCTTCGCAATGAAATTCGGCAGCAATCGGGGTTCGGGTTGTTGATTGGTCGTAGCCGTGCGATGGAGGGGGTCTATGATTTGATCGGCAAGGTGGCGATGGCCGATGCTGGGGTGCTGATTAGCGGGGAGAGCGGTACGGGTAAGGAGTTGGTCGCGCGGGCGATTCACGAGCAGAGCGGTCGAAAGGCGCGGCCTTTTGTGGCGGTGAATGCGGCGGCGTTGCCGACGGAGTTGATCGAGAGCGAGTTGTTCGGGCATGAGAGGGGCGCGTTTACCGGGGCGACTGCGCGGCGGCAGGGCAAGTTTGAGCTTGCGGATGGGGGGACGCTGTTTTTGGACGAGATCGGCGATATGCATATCGAGACGCAGGCAAAGTTGTTGCGCGTGCTGGAAGAGAAACAGTTTGAACGGTTGGGCGGTTCGGAGACGGTGACGGTTGATGTTCGGATTATCAGCGCGACGAATAAGGATTTACCAGTGGAGATTGCAGAGGGGCGGTTCCGGGAGGATCTCTTTTATCGCTTGAAGGTGGTGGATATTTTTTTGCCGCCGCTGCGGGATCGTCGCGAGGATATTCCGCTGCTTGTTCAGCATTTTTTGGCGCGTTTTAATGATCAGCACGGCAAGGCGATGACGGATGTGCCGCCGGATGTGATGAAGTTGCTGATGGTGTATGCCTGGCCGGGCAATATACGCGAGTTGATGCATTTGGTTGAGCGAGCGGTTATTTTTTCAGATGGGTCTGAGTTGCGTCGCGATTTGCTTCCCCAGGAGGTTCGGGGCGTTGAGTCTGTGGAGAACACTGAGTCTGTCTGGCGTGATGGGGTGTTTTTTCAAGATGCAAAGCAGGAGGTTGTGCAGTCTTTTGAGGTTGCGTTTATCCGATCTGCATTGGAATACTACGAGGGCAATATCAGTCGCACAGCACCGGCTATTGGTATGAAACGGCAGGCGCTACAACAAAAGTTGAAGGAGCACGGGATCGATCCTGGGATTTATCGGTAGCCAGTCCCCAGCCCCTGCAACTTTACTGATCCGGAGATACACATTGTGTCTCCGGATTTTTTTGTGTCTGATGTGCAGTACTCAGTTTGCAGGTGCAATATTTAGTTTGCACTAATTGGGCGATTTTTGGGGTGGATAACAGGGAAAATGGCCTTTTTCAGGGGTAAAATGGTTTTGGCACGGGATTTGCATATGACGTGTGGTGACCGAGTAGTTTGAGATGTGAACCTTTCAGGAGGAGGCTGAGATGTCAACGCTTACATCGACTTTTGCGACCGCGTTTCCAGGTCAGGTTGCCAATTTGATTACCGCTGCTCGAGTGGTTCTTCTGTTCCTGGCGACGGCTTTTGCTGTGTCTGGAGATGTGATGCTGGCCTGGGTTGCGGTGCCGCTCGCTTTTGTCGCGCTGGTGATGGATTGGCTGGATGGGTATCTCGCGCGGCGGTTGGGTTGCGAGAGTAAGGTCGGGGGGGTGCTGGATATTGTGGGGGATCGGATTGCGGAGAATGTGTGGTGGGTGGTGTTTGCGTGGTTGCATGTTATTCCGCTTTGGGTGCCGATTGTGGTGCTCAGCAGGGGGTTTGTGACGGATGCGATTCGCAGTTGTGCCCTGACCAAAGGGTTCACAGCGTTTGGCGAGTCAACGATGATGAAGTCGCGGATTGGGTTCGCGCTGGTTGCCTCGCGCGTGAGCCGGGCGACGTACGGGACTTCCAAGGTGGTCGCGTTTGTGCTGTTGTTCAGCCTGAATGCGGCGCAACTGATGCCGGGTTTGGCGCCCGCATTTTTATCCGGGCTTGAGATGTTAGCTTTGATGGCGACGTATCTGACGGCCTCGCTTTGTGTTATTCGGGCGATTCCAGTGATTACGGCTGCTAAACGGGTTGTTGTATAAGGTGATGGTTGGGATATCCCCCCAGGTCGGGGAGGGGCTGGGGGGATTCGTTGATGAACTGGCCTGAGAGGCGGCCAGTTGTACACCGTTCCGTCTATTCGTTGATTCGCTTTTCGGAGGATGGCATGAAACAGGGAACGCATATTGTACTTTGTCTGATAGGGTTTGTGGGCCTGGGTGTACTTTTATACCAGCTCAGTACCCCAGAGGTGTGGCAGCATGTTTTGATGATGGGCTGGGGCTATGTGCCGGTGATCGGCCTGTCGCTGGTGGTATTTGTTCATCATGCGTGGATATGGCGGGCATGCTTTGATCGCGGGGAGAAGAGGCCGCGTTTGAGGCAGTTGCTGTGGGTGCAGTTGGCTGGCGAGGCAGTGGGCAATGTGGCGCCAGCATCGCAGGTTGGTAAGGAGGTCGGCAAGGCGATTGTGCTTAGAGATAAGATGTGCGTTTCCAGAGGGGTGTCGTCTCTGGTGATCAATAAGACGGGTGAGATGATTGGTGGGGTGATTTTTGTGATAGGTGGTGTTGTGCTGGGTTTGCAGCGGTTTTCGTGGCCGGCTGAGGTGCGAGGTGCTCTGATCGCTGTTCTGGCGCTGTCTGTTCTGGGGGTTGTTTGGACGGTTTTCAGGCAGCGCCGAAGTCCCTTTGCGCGGTTTTTGAATTTGATGCTGTGTTTGCGGCTCAGGTTTTTGGAGCGGTTCCGCGATCGCGCGGTGGAGATTGATGAGAATTTGGCGCAGTTTTATCGGCTGAATAGATGGCGTTTGGTGGGGTTGTTGGGCTTACATCTGTTGGGCTGGAGCATGGGGACGCTGGAGATCTATGTGATTCTTTATGTGCTCGGCGAACCGATGCCGTTTGTTTGGGTGTATTTGTTCCACGCGCTGATGATCGTGATTAACGCGGCGTTCTTTTTTGTTCCGCTCGGGATGGGCGTTTTTGAAGGTGGGCATGTGTTTCTGTTTCATTTGATGGGTTTGGATCCAAAGATGGGTTTGGCTGTGGGCATTGTTCGGCGGGTTCGGAGGCTTTTCTGGATGCAGGTAGGGCTAACTTTACTGCTGATTGGACCACGGGGCAAGCGGGCTGATGAGATACCGCAAAATGATCGCCTTCAGCAGGTTGAGATGTAGTGTATCATCTATGACAAATGTAGGTCAACAAATAGCTAAAAAAGGAGAAAATAATGACACGCTCAATTTCTTATCTGGTCTGTGTCTTGTTGAGTGTAATCCTCAGTTTCCCGGTTCAGGCAAAAAAAACTGATCTCATCAAGAGTTATGGTATTGGACTTCAGGGAGCGACACCCACATTTGGTGGCATTAGTTTTCGCTATAACGGACTGGCACCCGTATATCTTCAAACCGTTGGACGTTTTATTCTCAATGGTCAGTATAGTGACCATATGTTAGGTGCTGGCGTTTCGTATGCCATATTCGAGCATCAGAGCAGGTGGAACCTGGCCCGACTTCATTTCACTCTCGAAGGCGGCTGGCAACAAAAAAAAGAGGAGGATCTCCACCGGGAGACTGTCAAAACCACGACGCTGGCAACAGGTCTCGCTTTTGGAGGCGAGCTTGTGTTTTCACTTGGGGGGATTCCTCTCGGTTTGAACGTGGAGATCGGTCAAGGGTTTGGTAGGGAAAAAACCAGTTCTCAATCTAAAGGGCTTGCTGGTGTTTATGCAGGAGGAGGCATCCATGCCTATTTTTAGGTCTCTATCTATTGTTATGGTAGGGGCAATTCTGCTCAACGCGATGGCCCCTGCGCTCGCGTATGCAGCCACATACCTGCAAGGCACAGAGGTCAATGTCAATACGCTGGTTCGGGATGCTTATGTGCAAGTCACTTATTACGATAGTAATGGCAAACAGAAATTGTCAAAGGGCTGGATTGATGCTATTGACGATACCGCATTTGAGATTCGGAGTAGAGCACTTTTTGGCAAGGAGACCATTGCTTATGATAAAGTCATATCCGTAATCATGAGTGACGAGACGGACAAGTCAATAAAACAAATCAATGAAGTGGATCGGTTTATGAGAAAACGAGTGGTAGATCAGGCAAAACAAGATAGATTACAAGCTGCTATACAGAAACTCAATCAGAAGCCGGTCACAGTCATGGTTCGTGGGCAGATTGATTCCTCGCAAATCCTCTGGAATTGGTATGTTCAGGTCGTCTATACATCGACAGGGAAAAAAGGAAACGCAACCGGGCGTATTGTCAATAAAACGACAAACGATATCATAATCCTAAATAACCAGCAATACTGGAAAATAGCCTACAATAACATCGATACACTCAGGATAGCCAAAAATATGCGAGACATTGCACGATATCGAGAACTCGGTGCGAAATACAATGCCAGGGTGCGTGTGCATGTCCCTTCAATTCAGAAGAAACGGATGGTTGGCGGATTGGTTAAAATGACTCAGGACACACTTGTGATTCACAGCGGACGCACATTTTTTCAAGTGCCCAGTTCTTCAATCTCCAATTTGGAAGTCAGTATTGGATATAAAAGAAACACAAACAGAGGAATAGCAATCGGTGCTGGCCTGGGACTTGCCATTATTGCTCCGAGTGTGCTTAGAGAGGACCCAGAATGGCGATGACTTGCTTTTTTGGTGTACGGTGGGGTCATATCTCTACCGATTTGCATTGTCTCCACGCTGATTGGAGCAATGATAAAATCCGACAAATGGGTCGAGGTGCCGCCCCAGCGTCTCAACCTGAGCCTTGCGCCCACATCCACAAAAGGGCTTCGCGCTGCGCTTACGTTTAATTTTTGATTCAGGGACCGAGCTAACGACTATGTTCACGTATTTCAATAGGAGAAATTTATGGCACGAATAGCAGCAATCATTTTGGTTCTGGGCATGTGTATGCCAGAGGTCTTGCCAGCGGAGATGGTCCTTGAAGCCGGTGAGATTGACAGCAGTAAGGTTGAAGTTGGTGCCTATGTCGAGGTAATCTATGGAACTGGTGAACGGGATCAAGTCTCAAGGGAGTGGAAGAAATTGGACACTGCACGAGGATACATTAAAGCTGTTGATCGAGAGCGTTTGACTATTGGACGTGGTCTATGGCAGGAACAGATAGCTTTTGAGCACATTCAAAAGCTGATCCTTGCAGAGTCTGACCGTGAAATAGACAGGCTTAAAGAGACGCCTGATTCGCTTTCTGTGAAAAAGGAGAACGGGAACTCGCGAATGACCAAAAAGTTGGGCTGCGGTGCTCTTGCTGGGTTCTTATCCGGCATTGTGGGGACCGGAATCGCCGCAGCGATGGGTGACTGCCGATCTAAAGATCCAGGATGCTTTTTTGCACCACTTGCAATCGGTGGCGGGATTGGCTGGGTAGTCGGTGCGCCTATCGGCGTGAGCTTATGTGATCCACATGATCGATTTACCTATTCATTGGCAGGCAGCCTGATGGGAAGTACAGTAAGTCTTGCGGTGCTTAAGGTGGACGAAAAGACCGCACAAAAACTCTGGCCAGCCCTTGTTATCAGTCCCCTTATTGGCGCGGCGATCATGTCCGAGTTGTTCCGCAGACCGTTAGAGGATCGTCGTGTCTCCATCGGTCTGCTACCCGGTCCCAAAGGCAGAGTATTCGCTGTTGCTACGCTTCGTTATTGAAAAAATATTTGAAAAACCGCGGGAATGATATATTTTATTTTTGTCAACAGTCAAGCAGGTTCCGTGATGTCGGGTATCTGCTGAATACAATAGCCGAATATAGACATGGACTGATCCCCCATGTTTCGGTAAATAGGTAGGACATTCCCGCATTTCTATTCCTGCGTGACTGTTGACAATGCCCGACACCCCTTTTTTGGGGTGTCGAAACACGCAGTTGTCAACTCGTCATACTGCGCCTTGCGTAGATAAGGAACGAAATGCGATTTTTTTTGTACGGCACAAAAGGAGAAATCCCATGCACGCCGAATACAATGCGAGTAGAGCCATCGCCATCCTGGTCACTACAGCCCTCTTGCTCAATGTGATGATGCCAACACTCGCACACGCAGCCACATATCTACAAGGCACAGAGGTCAATGCCAATACGTTGGTTCAAGATACCTATGTTGCAGTCACATATTACGATAGCAAAGGCAAACAGAAATAGGAGAAGGGGTGGATTGATGCGATTGGTAAAACTTCGTTTACGGTTCGGAGTGGAGGTATGAAAAAAAAGAAGACTATTTCTTATGATAAAGTCGTGTCCGTATTCATGAGCAACGAATCAAACACCCTAAAGCAGATGAATGAGGTGAATCAGTTTATTAAAAAGAAAAAAAAAGAGGAAGAGTTGAAGGCCATCACGATCATGTCAAGGGAGTAGATTGATCTTTCAAAGATTAGGAAGGGATGGTATGCCCATGTTATTTACACATCAGAAGGTGGAGAAGATATTGTAACTGGAAGAATTACCAGGCAAGACTCTGTTCATATCGTGATTAGAGTGCCATTGCCATTGAGAATTTCGAAAACAATAGCATACAGGGACATTGATACCCTCGTTATCTCACAATATGCGCAGAGTATTGAAGCATGGAAAAATGCAAAACATCAGGTCCAAAGACACCTTGAAAATGGAGACTATACCGAAGTGCGTGTCCAGGTCCCTTCAATCTGGAAGAGACAGGTGGTTGGCAGATTCATCAAAATGACATCGGACACACTGGTTATCCAAAGAGGAGGTACATTTTTTGAAGTGCCCCATTCTGCGATTTCCAATTTTGAAGTGAACATTGGACAGAGAAACACGGAAAAAGGAATGGCTATTGGCCTTGGTGTTGGAGCTGGGATTTTTTTTCTCGTATATGCAAATGTTGATCTTGACAAACCTGACGATCCTACGGGAGCTATAGCATTACTCTATGTTTTAGGATACATATCTATACCTATTTGTGTTCTTTCCACCCTTATTGGTGCTGCAACAAAATCCGACAAATGGGTCAAAGTATCGCCGCAACGCCTCAACTTGAGCCTTGCGCCCACATCTACAAAAGGGCTTCGCGCTGCACTCACGTTTAATTTCTAATGTCAGGGTCTGTTCTACAGAATATGCGGCTGGGGATGCTCATTGATGTGATTGCGCTATCACACCTGAGGTTGCTACATAAATTGCACCTATACTTATAGTGAATGAAATCTCCCTTAAGATCGCGCTTGTATGTGGCGTTTTCGAAATGGTCGGAGAAAGGATGAGGTGATGTCATGAGCATAAAATGCAAGATACTCAGGGTAAGCGCGTGTTTGTTTGCCTTGCTCTGTCTATCGTCTGTTGGCTATGCTTCGCCGCCATCGGGTGATGTGCATTTTTGCAGGGTTCTCGATTTCGAAGACATGCGGGTGCGCGATAGTTTGTATGTTGCCACGAAGCACGCGCTCGATTTGAACGTTGGCGAACCCCGTACGGTGCGGATGATCTACTTCTTGCCGAATGATCGTCCCTTTCGCCAGGAAGTGGTGGATTCTATGAAAGTTACAATTCGTCAGATTCAGACCTTTTTTGCCGAGCAGATGCAGGCGCATGGACACGGTAACAAGACCTTTCGCTTTGAGACCGATGCTCAGGGTGAGCCAATGGTTCATCGCATGGATGGTCAACACCCCGATAGTCACTATCTCAACAATACGACAAATACTGTGTTTGGCGAGATTGAACAGGCGTTTGATGTGATGGAGAATATTTACTTCATCGTGGTTGACAATAGTATAAGTGCAATTGTTCAGGATGGTCAGCATGTATCAGGTGTAGGAGCCCGACGAGGTAAAAATGGCGGTGATACGTTATTTCCCGGTGAATTTAGCTTTAAAATAGCGGCACATGAACTCGGACATGCCTTTGGATTGGCGCACGATTTCAACGATGATGCGTATGTGATGTCCTATGGAACAAGTAGCGATCAATTATCAGTATGTAATGCTGAATATTTGGCTGTACATCCCTACTTCAATCTCGATACCCCAACTGAAGAAGCGCCGCCGCCGACTATCGAACTTCTTTCATCAAGGGAATATCCAGCAGGTTCAAAAAGTATTTCTATCCAACTCAAAGTCAGCGATTCAGAAGGACTTCATCAGGTGTTCCTTTTTGTTAGAACAAGAGCACCTCATATCGCCGCTGGATTTCTTGAAGCGAAGACCTGCCGTGGATTAAAGGGACAACAAGACGCTGTTATTGAATTTGATTATAATGGTGTTATTCCATCTCTTGGCTATACGAGTCTTTCCGACCCTGTGGAACATCGGATTTATGTCGAGGTAGTTGATACCGAAGGGAATGTGAGCGGATTACCTTTTGATCTTTTGGAAATTTCACCAAATCATATCGCCACCTTTGAGGGGCATACGGATAGAGTCTATTCTGTGTCATTTTCACCCGATGGGAAGATACTTGCTTCCGGGTCAAGAGATAACTCTATCAGACTGTGGGATGTTGCGACGAAGACGAATATCGCCATCCTTGAAGGGCATACGAGCTATGTTTATTCAGTATCATTTTCACCCGATGGGAAAATGCTTGCTTCGGGGTCAAGATCAAGGAATAATTCGATCAAATTGTGGGATGTTGAAACCAGGCAACATATCGCTGACCTTGACGGACATGATTGGGGGGTCCGTTCTGTGTCATTTTCACCCGATGGTACGATGCTTGCTTCCGGGTCAAGGGATAACACGGTTAAGCTATGGGATGTTGTCACAAGAGAAAATATCGCTACCCTTGAGGGACATACTCATGATGTCTATTCTGTGGCGTTTTCACCTGACGGCACAACGCTCGCTTCTGGGTCTTATGATAACACGGTCAAGTTGTGGGATGTTGCGACGAAGACGAGTATCACCACTCTTGAAGGGCATACGGATAGAGTCTATTCTGTGTCATTTTCACCCGATGGCACGATGCTTGCCTCCGGTGCTGGAGATGACATAGTCAAGCTGTGGGATGTATTAACAGGAGAAAATATTGCCACCCTTGAGGGACATATTAGTGATGTAGCTTCTGTAGCGTTTTTCCCCGATGGCACAATACTCGCCTCGGGAGCGGCGAATGGCACAGTCAAGCTATGGGATGTTGCTACCGGGCGACATATTGCTGGCTTTCCGCGCGATGGTTGGATTGATTCTATATTCTTTTCACACAACGGCACCATGCTCGCCTTTAGTTCAGGGGATAGCATGGTCGAACTGTGGGATACATCTGAATGGACGCAGCCTCGTTCTCAAACACTTGTAAAAATCTCGGGAGATAACCAGCAGAGCATGCCGGGAGCAGAGTTGACGAACCCATTTATTGTTGAGGTGCGAGATCAGTACGGTGCTGTATTTGAAGGTGCAGAGGTCAGGTTTACTGTCGCCGCAGGAAACGGCAAGCTCAATGGGAGGTTCACTGTTGAGAATGCTATAACTGATGCCAACGGCAGAGCAGAGAGTATTCTTACGCTTGGTCCTAATCCGGGAACAAATACTGTTGAGGTATCAGTTGTTGGTATTGACGTGACTTTTAACACTATGGGGGTTGGAACGCCTATCACACCGGTTGAGAGTGGTGACTATCCCACATGGCATTTACCTGATGGCGCAATGATCCGCCTGGGAAAAGGACACATGGGTAAAGGTGATAGAGCATTGGCATTTTCGCCAAATGGTCAACGCCTCGCTGTGGCAAGTGGCATCGGTGTGTGGCTTTACGATGTAGGAACATCCAGTGAACGCGCACTACTCACCGGGCATAGGGATGAAGTTACTTCTGTGTCGTTCTCGCGGAATGGCGTGATTCTCGCTTCGGGATCAAGGGATGGCACAGTCAAGCTATGGGATATTGCGACAAAAGAAAATATTGCCACCCTTGAAGGGCATAGGAGTGGGGTCACTTCTGTTGCATTTTCGTCTGATGGAATAACGCTCGCTTCGGGTTCTTATGATCGAACGATCAAACTGTGGGATGTCGGGACAAGAGAAAATATTGCTACCCTTGTGGAGCATACAAATTTTGTCACTTCTGTTGTATTTTCACCCGATGGACAAATCCTCGCTTCGGGTTCTTGGGATGAAACAGTTAGGCTATGGGATGTTGCTACAAAAGAAAATATTGCGGCCTTTAGAGGATATAACAGCACTATTTATTCTGTTGTGTTTTCAATCGACGGCACAATCCTCGCTTCGGGATCAAGGGATGGCACAGTCAAGCTGTGGGATATTGCGACAAAAGAAAATATCGCGACCTATAGGCATATAGACATTTCGGGTATAAATCAATGGATCTCTTCTATAGCGTTTTCTCCCGATGGAGCTATTTTTGCCGTGGGATTGAATCGTAATGCGGTTAAGCTATGGGAAGTTGCTACAGGGATAAATATCGCCACTCTTGAGGAGCATAAAGATTGGGTCTATTCTGTAGCATTTTCACCTGTTGGGACAACCCTTGCTTCTGGATCAGATGATGGTACAGTCAGGCTGTGGGACCTGGCGACACAAAATGTTTCTACCCTTACGGGGCATCTATCTGGGATCCGTTCTATAGCATTATCACCGAATGGCGCAATTCTCGCTTCTGGATCAGAGGGTGAGGTCGCGTTGTGGGACGTGGCGACAGGACGCGAGGTTGCCACACTTGAGACGCGTACGGGTTCGAACTCGGTAGTGGCGTTTTCACCAGATGAAAAAATGCTGGCTACGAATTCGTTGGCTGGTATCAAGCTGTGGGATGTGGAGACAGGCCAAACAATTATTACTCTTGAGCATAAGGGTTCGATCCATTCTGTGGCATTTTCACCAGATGGAAAAATACTTGTCGCCGGTACATATGATAAGGTCAGATTATGGAACATTGTGACAGGAGAGAATATCGCCGACCTTGAGGGTCATACGTCCGAAGTCCGTTCTGTGGCATTTTCACCCGATGGGAAAATACTCGCTTCTGGGTCTTTTGATAACACGATTAGGCTTTGGGACGTAGAGACGGGACAAAATATTGCTATCCTTCCGCACAATATTTGGGTCAATTCTATATCGTTTTCTCCGGATGGCACAACGCTTGCCGGATCAGATGATAAAACGATCAAACTGTGGGATGTGGCGACGAGGGAAACTATCGCCACATTCGGGGGATATACGAGTCCGGTTATTTCTATATCGTTTTCTCCGGATGGCACAACGCTTGCCGGGTCAGATGATAAAACGATCAAACTGTGGGATGTAGCGACAGAACGATCTATCGCTACATTTGAGGGACATACAAGTACAGTCACTTCTACGGCGTTTTCATCTTATGGCACAATCCTCGCGTCAGGCTCTGGTGATGGCACGGCTCTGCTGTGGGATGTGTCGGAGTATATCACGCCTGTGATCAATATTCCCGATGTAAACCTCAGAGCGGTGATTCGAGATGCGCTGGACAAGTCGCGTTTTTCACCCATTACTACTACTGACATGGCGAGTTTGACTGCTCTGGACGCGAGCAATCGCAATATCCGCGATCTGACCGGGCTTGAGTTTGCAACCAATCTGACCGCGTTGAATCTTGTGGATAATCGGTTGAGTTCGTTGTCTATCAACACGCATATTCCAGCGCTTCAGGACAGAGGCGTTGAGGTCTTGTTTGACAAGACGCCAACGCCCGATTTTGATGGTGATGGTGTTGTTGGCTTTGCTGACTTTTTGCTTTTTGTGGCGCAGTTTGGGTTCAGTGAAGACGATGAGGGTTATGACGTGTGGTTTGATCTGGATGGTGATGGCATAATTGGATTCGGGGATTTTCTGATTTTTGCCAATGCCTTCGGCAAGGTCGTATCATCAAATTGATGGTTACGAATAAAGGATTCAGGAGGGTACTCTTATGAGGATAGTGTGCATAACGCTCGGTTTACTCGTTGTGGGTTTTTCAGCCGCCGCAGGTGATGATTTTGTGAATTTTTTGCCGCGCAATCAGCCGCCGTTTTTTCCCTCTAAGGGGTTGTTGTTGGGGGGCAGTTATGCGAATAGTAATGGGGATGTCAATGCTAACACGGAGGGCAATGACGGATATGAGGTAGTTGATTGGTATGTTGGTGAGCGCGCGAGTCAAGTGATCGTCCCTAAAGGTCGCTATGTCGAAGTGACGTATCGCGGAGAGTATGGAAAGGCTGAGACGGTGGAGGGATTTGTCCGAGAAATGGATGAAACCGAGTTGACGGTTTATCAGGGCGGCTTGAGAAGGCGAATACCGGTGGATAGGATTGGTATTTTGATGGTCGGTGATAATGCGAGCCAACTTCAGCAGGCCAGACGCGTTATGGATAGGGAATATGAACTGGATACCAGAGATAGTCGAATTATCAAAAAGTTATTTGGCGGTGCGCTTGGGGGCGGCCTTCTCGGGGGTCTGGGAGTCTTGGCCGGTAGTAAGACGGGTGAAGGTGTGGAAGATGTTATTGCTTTGGGGGGAATTGGCTATGTTATCGGGGTGCCGATCGGGGTGAGTTGGATTGATCCATACGATAGAATCTTCTATACAATGGTCGGTAGTCTGATAGGAGGTGGATTAGGTTTTGCATTAGCAGATAACTACACCTTTTTTACCGGCTCGGTCATCGGGTCTCTAATTATGTCCGAGCTATTCCGAAATAAAATTAAAGTCCGCCGTTTCTCGATCGGTTTCACACCTGACCGCGATGGCAATTTGTCGGCGGTGGCTACGTTGCGGTTTTAAGTAGCTCTCCAAAATCCGCTCAAATAGATGAGGTGATTTCATGAGAATAGATTGCAAAACGCTCAGCCTGAGCGCGTGCTTGTTTGCACTGCTCTGTCTATCGTCTGTTGGATATGCTTCGCCGCCATCGGCTGATGTGCATTTTTGCAGAGTTCTCGATTTCGAAGACATGCAGGAGCGCGATAGTTTGTATGCTGCGCCAAAACAAACGTTTAATTTAAACGCAGGCGAACCTCGCACCGTGAGGATGATCTACTTCTTGCCGAATGACCGTCCATTTCGTCAGGAGGTGGTGGATTCAATGAAAGTGACAATTCGCCAGATTCAGACGTTTTATGCGGAACAGATGCAGGCGCATGGATATAGAAACAAGACCTTTCGCTTTGAGACCGATGCAGAGGGCGAGCCAATGGTTCACCGCGTGGATGGTCAACATCCTGATAGTCACTATCTTGACAACACCCATTTCTATATATATAACGAGATTGGACAGGCGTTTGATCTCAATGCGAACATTTACTTTCTTGTCATTGACAATAGTACAGGCTTAATTAGTAGGAGGGCGGTAGGAACAGCTATCCGGCAGTCAAAAAATAGTGGTACTGCGTTGGTCCCTGGCGAATTTATTTGGCGGACAGCAGCACATGAACTCGGACATGCTTTCGGATTAGCGCACGACTTCAACGATGATGCGTACATCATGTCTTATGGTGGTGATCAACGACGCTCTCTATCTGCGTGCAATGCCGAATTTTTGGCCGCACATCCCTACTTCAATCCCGATATCCCAATTGAAAAGGGGCCGCCGCCTACCATCGAACTCATTTCACCGCGTAAATATCCAGCAGACTCAAAGAGTGTCTCTGTTCAACTTAGAGTCAACGATTTAGAGGAACTTCATCAGGTACTCCTATTTGTTTTAACAAGACCACCTCACTCCGCCGCAGGATATCTAGAAGTGAAGGCGTGCCGTGGCCTGGATGATGTAAGAGATGCTGTCGTTGAATTTAATTATGATGGTGTTATTCCATCTGATGGCGGCACGAGTCTTTCTAATCCTAACACGCATCTAATTAATGTCGTGGCAGTTGATACGGAAGGGAATGTTCGCGGTGAGTCTTTTGGACTGTGGAACAGTTCGACAGAGCGCAATATCATCGTAATCCTTGAGGGGCATGGGGGGCGAATCACATCTGTGGTGTTTTCTCCCGATGGCACAATACTCGCCTCCGGGTCAGTAGATAATACGATTAAACTATGGGACGTTGCAACTGGAACAAATATCACCACCCTTGAAGGATATGCGGGGGAACCTGGGAATTTAAACTTATCTGTAGCGTTTTCTCCCGATGGCACAATACTCGCCTCCGGGTCAGCAGATAACACGATTAAACTGTGGGACGTTGCAACTGGAACAAATATCACTACCCTTGAACAGGTGGAGGGCGGCGCATCTGTGGCATTTTCTCCCGATGGCACGATGTTGGCTTCAGCATCTTATGATCACACGGTCAAACTTTGGGATGTGGCGACGAGAACAAATACCACCACTCTTTCCGGGCATATGCGGCTTGTCACCTCTGTGGCGTTTTCTCCCGATGGCACAATATTCGCCTCTGGGTCAGCAGATAATACGATCAAACTGTGGGACGTTGTAACTGGAACAAATATCGCCACTCTTGATGGGCATACGAGTTGGATCTTATCTGTGGCATTTTCTCCCGATGGTACGATGTTGGCTTCAGCATCTTATGATCACACGGTCAAACTTTGGGATGTGGCGACGAGAACAAATATCGCCACCCTTGATGGGTATGTGTATTGGATGGAATCTGTGGCATTTTCTCCCGATGGTACAACGCTCGCTTCCACTGGACAGGATAGAACGGTCAGGCTGTGGGACATTGCAACTGGAACAAATATCGCTATTCTTGAGGGGCATACGAGTGGGGGCTATTCTGTGGCGTTCTCACCTGATGGTACGATGTTGGCTTCAGCCTCTCATGATCGTACCATCAGACTGTGGGATATGTCGGATTATGTCACGCCTGTGGTCAATATTCCCGATGCCAACCTTCGTGCAGTCATCCGAGATGCGCTGGACAAGTCGCGTTTCGCACCCATTACGGTGAAGGACATGGCGAGTTTGACTGCTCTGGACGCGAGCAACCGCAATATCCGCGATTTGACCGGGCTGGAGCCTGCAACCAATCTGACCACGTTGAATCTTGTGGATAATCCGCTGAGTGCGCCAGCTATCAACACACATATTCCAGCTCTTCAGGAGAGAGGTGTTGAGGTCTTGTTTGATAAGACCCCAACGCCCGATTTTGATGGCGATGGGATTATAGGCATTGGCGATTTTTTGATTTTTGTGGCGCAGTTTGGATTCAGTGAGGGCGGTGATGGGTATGACGCGCAGTTCGATCTGGATGGTGATGGCATGATTGGAATTAGCGATTTTTTGATTTTTGCCAATGCCTTTGGCAAAGCCGTATCGTCAAATTGAGTGTTAAGAATAAATCCACAAAAAAAGGCGACTCTGATGGTCGCCTGAGAATAATGCCTTAGTATCTCGCACTTTACACACGTTGTTTGGCGGGGCGTGCGGGTACACCCATCAACATGCCTTCTGCACTGATGTCTTCATCAATATCTGGCCAGTGAACGCCCTGACCGTCGCCGATAAATTCATAGTTTTCACGTTGAGCAGGCGTTGCGTCTGCAAGTCGCCAGGACCAAACGAGCGGGACACTGATTGTCCGACCATCCACCAAATACGCGATGATCAATTCCTCAGTGATCTTGATGGTTTTGATGCGAGGTTCAGTATTATTCACAGTGTTCACGCCATGCCTCCAAAATTATCACGTAGTTCGAGTGGATCAACCGCCGGATTTCATTCAGTTCATGGGGAGAGAACCCGTAATTTTTGCATAATGCAATGGGCTCGAGCCAATATTTGCAGGTTCTTCTGTCTCGTCTCACATGCACATGCCGAGGTTCATGACAGTCAAAGCTATAAAAGAAAAATCGATATGGTCCCTGTATATTACTGACCCTTGGCATTATGCCCTCCAGCTTGAATTAGATTACTCAATATTCAAGGTTATATCAACTAAAAAAAGACCTATTTTTTAGTTCTTGAAGCCAACACGCGAAATCCATATCGCTGAAAGACCGCAGCCGCTGTGTCTGATTGAAAGAATTGCATGGCGGCTTCGACTGTTGGGGTGTGTCGTCCTTTTGCGATGGCGATGGGATAGACAATGGGTGTGTGCAATAGGGAATCGGGGAGTGTGGCAATTACTTCGACGCCATCGCTGATTGTCGCGTCTGTGGCATAGACAATGCCCGCGGCACATTCTCCGCGGGCGACCAGTGCGAGTGCGCCGCGCACGTCCATTGCTGGGGCGATGCGGTTTTTGAGCAATGCCGACCAGCCCAATCTTTTCAGGGCTTCTACAGCGTAGATGCCCGCAGGTACATGAGATGGGTCGCCCAGGGCCAGTTGTCCATCGAATGCGTTGGGGAAGTCAAAGTCCGCGTGGGGTTCGACTTTGAATTTTTCATTTTTGGGGGAGATGATTACGAGGGCGTTGCCCAGCAGGTTGATTCGGGTATTGGGTTCGATCAATTTTTCCGTTGCCAAAAAATCCATCCATTTTACATTAGCGGAGAAATATATATCCGCAGGCGCACCCAGGGCTATCTGTTTGGCGAGGATCGAAGAACCGGCAAAAGACATTCGCAACGGTATGCCCTGTTTTTCTGCGGTTTTGGAGAGGTCTTGCAAGGCACTCGTCAAGCTGGCAGCCGCATATACGGTTACGGGTTCGGCGAGGGCGATTCCGCGCGTTGAGAGATAGGTTGCGATGAAGATGTAGATGAGTAGTTTTTTCATGGGATAAAGGAGAATAGTATGTCCGATTTTTGGGTTCAAGATGGCGAGACGATGTTGTTTATTGGCGATAGTATTACGGATTGTGGTCGGCGGGCGGCTGAGGCACCGCTGGGCAGTGGGTATGTGCGGGCGTTTACAGAGATTGTGACGGCGCAGTTTCCCGAGCGAAATATCGCGTATATCAATAGAGGAATAGGCGGTAATCGCGTGACGCATTTGCACGAGCGCTGGCGAGAAGATGTGATTGATCACGCGCCAGATAAGTTGTCGATTAAGATCGGGATTAACGATTTGCACAGCCTTTTGCGACAGGCGGAGGATGCGGTTCCGCCCGCGCGATTTGAAGAATTATACGATGCGGTTTTGGATACGACGCAACGGGAGATTGGATGTCCTGTTGTGCTGATTACGCCGTTTTATATTTCGACGGATACATCCGGACAGACGTTCCAGAGCGAGGTTATGGCGTTGATTCCGGAGTATATCGGCATTGTGGAGAAGATGAGTAAAAAATACGGGACAAAGCTGTTGCGGTTGCACGATCTCTTTCAAGAGCATTTAAAATATAGAGGTTCAGAAACTTTTTGTCCAGAACCTGTGCATCCCAATCGGACAGGGCACTTTATTATTGCAGATGCGTTGTTTAAGATGCTGTGTGAGGCGTGAGACTGAGGGGCATACCATATCGGCTTTCTTCAATTGGAGGCATATCAATGGACAAGCTCAAAATTGCACATATTGGCACAGGGAATCGTGGAACTCGCGTGTACCTTCCGCTTATCGCCAAGTTGAAGGACGATCTTGAACTGGTCGCTGTTTGCGATGTAAGCGAAGATTCCGTCAAAGCAGAGGGTGCAAAGTATAATGTTGCTGCATACACAGATACCGCTGAGATGCTGGAGAAAGAGAAACCAGATATTTGCTCCATCGTTATTACCCCAAGCAATAATCATATCCCAGGATTGTTGTGCTCTGAACATGGCGTGAGTTACTGCACCGAGACGCCTATCGATACAGACCTCGGCTGGTCGGACAAGATGATTGAGTCCGCAAAGCAGCACGGGACGAAGATTGAGGTCAACGAAAACTATTATCGGGTGCCATCGGAACGAATTAAACGCGAGATGATTCTGGCGGGTGTATTCGGCAAGATCAACGTTGCTTACAACGAATTTCGCGGGCACGGGTATCACGGGGTCGGCTTGATTCGCAGTTATGTCGGGTTTGATAACGAACCCCTGCGCGTGTTCGGTGTTCGAAAGAGCTTCACCGTGCAGGAGCACATCTGGCGGCAAGGTCAGCCGACGCGCGATTCAGAGGATTGGCAGCAGGGCGTTATTGAATTTGCCGATGGCGCGGTCGGGGTATTCAATTTCAGCAGTTTGTCTTACGGTTCGCCGCTTCGCGGTTTCAACGGCACGAAGTTCTACGGCGAACGTGGGATGTGCTTCCGCGATGAAGCGGTTATTCTGAACGATACCGCCGATGAGCAACGCAAAATCACGGTTGCCCGCAGAACCAACGATGTCGATGGGTTTGAGACCCTCGCCGCACTCGTGGCGGATACAACGCCGGAGGTGGTGTGGGAAAATCCGTTGCAAAATTATCCGCTCAGTGATGGCGAAATTACCGTCGCGTCAGAGCTGGTGAGTATCGCAAATGCCGTTCGCAACGATACCGAGCCAGAATATGGGGCTTACAATGGTCGTAAGGATCGGGAGATTGACGTGGCGATGGCGCAATCGTGGGCAAATGATGGTGAACCTGTGACGTTCCCATTTGACTACGAGGGGCGATGAAGTCAGTTTAGCTTCTTCAGCCGTTTTGTTGCTTCGTTCAGGCTGTCGAGGGTGCGGCAGAAGGCAAATCGCAAGTACCGGTCGCCGTCGTTGCCCGTTGCGTAGAAGTTGTCGCCGGGTACGGGGGTGACACCGATTTCCCGGGTCATGTACAGGGCGGCGTCGGTTGCGTTCATGTCGCATAGGGTGGGGACAGAGCGGTAATCGGCAAAGAGGTAGTAGGAGCCATCGGGTGGGGTGATTTTGAATCCGGTGGATTGGAGTGCGTTGAGGAGCAGGTTGCGTTTTTGTAAGAATGGTTTGTGAATATTTTTGAAGATGGCGTCGGGCAACCGCAACAGGTGCTCGGCGCCTTTTTGCAATGGGGTAGGGGCCTGTACGACGAGGGTGTCGTGAACAGCGCGAATCCGCGGGGTGTGTTGGTCGGGCGATAGGACCCAGCCGACGCGCCAGCCGCTGGCGTTGGCGGTTTTGGTGATGGCGTTGACAATAATGGTGCGCTCGGCCATGTCAGGGAGTGTTGCGGGGCAGATGTGGACGCAATCGCCGTAGAGAATGTGTTCGTAGATTTCGTCGGTGATTAAATATAGATCGCGTTTGCAACAGAGGTCTGCGATGAAGGCGAGTTCTGCTTCGGAGAAGACTTTGCCTGTGGGATTGTGTGGCGTGTTGAGGATGAGTGCGCGCGCGCGTTTTGCCACGGTGGCCCATTCGTCTTTGTCGATTGCCCAGCCATCGCTTTTTTCGCGCAGGGAGACATATTCGCAACGCAGCCCAAAAAGGCTGGCCTGGTTGGGATACATTTCGTGAAAGGGTTGTAAGACGATGACGCTATCGCCGGGATTGCACAGGGCGCGAAGTGTTGAGGATAGTCCTTCGGTCGCGCCTGCGGTGACGGTGATTTGCGTTTCGGGATTGGGGCGAAAGGCGTAGAACCGGTGAGTATAGTCTGCTATGGCTTCCCGGAGTTCGGGCAGGCCGTAGGGAAAGGAATATTGGTTGTAGCGGTCGTGCTCGGGACGGAGGATGGTGCAGAGGTCTTTGAGAGAACGGTTGTGGTGGTCATTTCCCTCGTTGCGCGAGAGGAGGTCTCGGAGAGTGAGCGCGTGCAAGTGCTCGGCGCCTTCGTCTGAGCCACCCAGTATGGCGGCGATGCCCGCCCAGGCGAGGTCGTAGAGTACGGGTTCGTCCGTGATCCCCTGAGAGAGGTTTACGGCATTGTGCTCAAGGGATAGGCGGGTCATGCGCCGGATGACGGATTCTTGTGGGGCAGAGAACATAAGCAACCACAGGTGAGAAGTGAGAAAGCACCAATCAGCCCAAATTTTCGCCTTTCATCTGCGTCCATCTGCGTTCATCTGCGGATCAATTTCTGTTCCCAGGCTTTTATGTATTCTTCAGGCGATAGTTGGCTATCTGGGGCGCTTTGATGTTTGTCGTACATGTCTTCTGCTTGTGCTGCGATGACCTCTGGATCTTCGGGGTTTTCGCCCTGGTCGCCGTAGGTTTCGATCCAGTTGTCGAGGCGCGTGCGCAGGTCGTTGAGCGCGTTCTGATGATCTGGTGACTCTGCGAGGTTTTCGACTTCGTGGGGATCGGCTTGCAGGTCGTAGAGTTCTTCATACGGGCGATAGGGTGCGAGGAATTTTGCCTGTGCTTCGGTGAGTTTGCCTTCTTTGCCGAGCAGGGGCAGGAGTGTCCAGAGGGGGTATTGCTGGTATTTGTAGCGGTTGAATTGCATGTAGGGGCGTTCGGGGTGGTAGTTGCGTATGTATTTGTAGTTTTTGGTGCGTACGCAACGGATGCGATCTACTGTGCCATCACATCGGTCGCGGGCTGAGAAGATTTCGCTGCGGGATTTGGCATCGGGACCGAGGAAGATGTTGCCCTCCATTTCCGGGGGGACTTCTAAACCCGCGAGCGAGAGCGCGGTGGGTGCAAGGTCTATGCCGCTGACGAGTTCGTCGCTTACGACGCCTGCGTCGATGTGCCCGGGCCAGCGTACTATGCAGGGTATGCGAATGCCACCGTCGTACAGGAATTGTTTGTCGCGGATATGCGCGCGTCCGTGATCGGCGATGAGGAAGACGATGGTGTTGTCGGCTATGCCTTCGTCTTCGAGGCGCTGGAGTACCTCGCCGACTTTGCGGTCGAAGACCTGAGCGCTTTCGAGATACATTGCCCAATCTTTTCGGATGAGAGGATGATCGGGATAATATGGCGGGATCTCTACGTCGTCGGGATCGACAGGATTTTGCGGGTCGGGTGTGAAGTTGCGATGGGTGTCTGTGATGTTGTTCTGGGCGTAAAAGGGCTGGCCCTCGGCGCGTTGGGTCCAGTCGATGCCGTCAAAGACGCCGCTGCGCTGGAAGTTGAAGTCGGTTTTGCCGGGTTTGTCAAAGGGCGGTCCCGGGCTGTTGCAGGTGTAATATCCCGCATCGCGGAAGTAGTCGGTGATGAGGCGAATGTGTTCGGGCAATGGGGTGTCGCGCTTGCTGCGGTGATTGTGCGCGCCAAAGCTGGTTTGATAGCGGCCAGTGATGATGGCCGATCTACTCGGGGAACACACCGGGCAGGTGACAAATGCATTTGTAAATAGCGTGCCTTCTGAGGCGAGTTTGTCGATGTTGGGGGTTTGCACTGCTGGCGTGCCATAGCAGGCGAGGTTGGGATAGAGGTCTTCGCCGTAGATCCAGAGGATATTGGGTTTATGGGGCATTGTGAGTGGTCTTTCTGTGTGAGATGATAGGTTCCAGTTTATCGCGCGCCGCACGCTTGCAAGGATGCCTGCATGTGCCCGCGGGTTTCCGCGCCGATGATGCAACATTGTTCCAGGCTGTGTCCTTGTGCTCTTGTGCCGATGACTTCGAGGTTGACGGGTCCGTCATAACCGTTTTCGTGCAGGACGCGGATATAGCCGACGAGGTCGATGTCGCCGCGGCCATTGGCCTGGTTTTCGGGAGCGCCTGGTCCGCGTTCGCGGCCTTTGCAGTCGCGGATGTGAACGTGTTTGACGCGCGAGACGACGGCTGCGATGGCTTCGACTGGATTTTCGTTTGCGCGGTGGATGTGCGAGGGGTCCATATCAATGCCAAAGGCGGGGGATGAGATGGCTTCCATCGCGCGCAGGGTGGTTGGGGTGTTGTAAATGGCCGCCCCCACATGGGCTTTGACACAGAGGGTTACGCCATATTTTTCGGCCATGTCGGCGAGATTGCCGAGGGATTCGATGCTTTGCTGGAAGGTTTCTTCGTCATCTGATTTTCCACCCGGACCGCAATTGACGACGGGGATACCAGCTTCGTTTGCAGCTTGAAATGCTTTTTCCATCATTTCGGGGTCTTGTCTGGGTTGTTCCATGGCGAGGAGTTCGAGGCCGTATTCACGCCCCAGACGCCTGGCTTCCCGGGCTGTTTCGCGCCAGTTGTCGAGGACGAGGTGCTGGCTCATGCCGCCTATTGCCGCGACTTCTATGCCGTCGTATCCGGCCATGGCCGTGTACTTAAAAGCGGTTTCCATGTCCCACGCGCCAAAAAGAACTGAGTTGAGTCCAAGTTTCATGTTTCCTCCTGTAAGGGGTTTATTGATTCTGCATCGCTGGCAAGTCCGTGCGCGATCCTCGTACGTCTATCGCTTCTCTGGAGAGCCGAGCCTGGGGTGCTTCGCCTTTTAATATTCGCTCAAAATCATCGCCGATTACTTCGGCGACTTGCAAGTTCGCATCTCGCGTGCGTCCGGCAATGTGTGGGGTGTGGACGACATTGACGCGGTTCCGCAATAGATCGTCGGTTGGCACTGGCTCATTGTCATATACGTCAAATGCGCCAGCGAGTTCGTTGGCGATGATGCGTTCCCGCAATGCGTCCATATCGACGGCATGCGCGCGGGTGGTGATTACGACCAGGCTTCCTTTACGCAACCGATAAATGCGTTCCCGCGATAGGATTTTTCTGGCTGAAGGCGTTGGCGGTATGGTGACGACGACTATCTCGCATTCATCTACGAGGGTGTCCATTTCCACGCCTTCTACGCCGAGTTCATCCAGTCGCGATTTTGGAATAAACGGGTCGTAGCCCAGCACGCGCGAGCCGAGCGCGTTGCACCACGACGCCATCCGTCCGCCGATTTGTCCCAGTCCCATGACGCCGACTGTTTTGGTTCCCAATGTGCCGTTGACAAAATCCGGGTTGTCGCAAAATTGCACGTATTCAAAATTCCACAGGCGTTCCCCCGATGCCATGCGTTTGTGCCATTGCGGTATCATGCGCAGGGCATTTAATGTCAGGGCGAGTGTGATTTCTGCGACAGATGCCGCCCACGCGCGCGTGCCATCAATGATGGGGATATCGCGTTCGAACATGCCATCGACGGGAAGAGAGCGATGGCCCCAATTATCCAGCACCCCCCCCACGGCTTTTAGTTCGGGTGCGCGGGCCAAACACGCTTCTGTCAACTGTCCGCCGAATAGCGCGATGGCCGATACATGCGATAAATCCGTTGCTTCCCCAAGTGGTACACCGCGTTCTATCTGTACCACGCGCACTTCATCTATTTCATTTAGCCGCGCCGTCAATGCCTCTGGGACAAATGGCCATGATCGTTCCAAATTTTGCGTCCGAGCAAACAGAATCGCCATTATCCATCCTTTCTATTGATTATAAAAAATAACATATATGAATGGCAAGATAATGCGTCTTGTCTGGACAAACAAGAACCAAAAAATGCGGATGTATTGTGCGGAGGGGAAGGAGGCGAGGAGAAGGGATGAAGTGAGACGGCAAACGGGTTCGCCCGGTGCTGGACGAACCCGCGGTTTTCACAGACTATGGCGCGAGCATCAGGGCGATGCCCTGTGTATTAACCAATCCAGTGGTGACGAGGGCTTCGGGACTGGATCCGTCGAGGTTGGCGCGCCAGATTTTGCCGTCATTGACGTTGGCTGTGCCAGCATCTACCCAGTACATCTTAGGGGGATCGCTTGTCAAGTCCAGAGCAATATCGCGTGGGGTGGTGGCTGATCCGGCGAGTGCTTGCCCGCCGAATGTTCTGGTGTTGAGGATATCTTCTGCTTCAGAGCCGTCGAGGTTGGCACGCCGGATTCTATCTCTGCTGATGTCTGTCCAGTACATTTTGCCTCCGGCTACATCCAGAGCAATGCCTCTTGGAACCCGCAAGAAGTTTTCGTAGGTGAGAAGGGTTTCGATATTGGATCCGTCGAGGTTGGCACGCTGGATTTTATCGTCCTGCGGTGCGTCGGGGCCACCCGTGCCGGAATCCGTCCAGTACATTTTGCCTCCGGCTACGTCCAGAGCGATGCTCTGTGGCGTAATCAATCCAGTGGTGACGAGGGCTTCGGGACTGGATCCGTTGAGATTAGCGCGCCAGATTTTACCGTCATTGACGTTATTCGTGCCAGCATCTACCCAGTACATCTTTGGGGGGGCGCTTGTCAGATCCAGGGCGACGTCGCGCGGGGTGGTGGCTGGACCATCGAGTGCTTGCTCACCGAATGTTCTGGTGTTGAGGATATCTTCTACGTCAGAGCCATCGAGGTTGGCGCGCCGAATTCTATCCCTGGTGGCGTCTGTCCAGTATATTTTGCCTTCAGCCGCATCCAGCTCAATGCCCATTGGAAGCCGCAAGAAGTTTTCGTAGGTGACGAGGGTTTCAACATTGGATCCATCGAGGTTGGCGCGCTGGATTTTATCGTCTTCCATGGGAGTGGGATTACCCGTGCCGGAGTCTGTCCAGTATATCTTTCCCATAGCCTTGGGCACTTCTTTGCCAAATTGTCCGACGAATATTAGAAAATCTCCAAACGCGACCTCGCCATCGCCATCCAGATCGAATCGGGTCTCATACCTCTCATCGCCCTGACGTGCTCCGAACTTGCTGACAAAGAGCAAAAAGTCGGAAAAATCGACAAAGCCGCTTCCATCGAAGTCTGGATTACTTGATTGTGATCCAACTCTGGCCTGGAGTGGTTGAGTCAAAAGACCTGCGAAAACGATTGCAAATAGTAATAAGCGCATGACTTCCTCCCTCTTGTTAGAGTTTAAGCGTTACTGCTTGCTCTCATAAGGAATAATAACATGATAAATATAGATTTCCTAAATAAAAACAGTCATGATGCCCGAACTTGAGGAATGATGCTAAAATCCCTGTGCATTTGGCTGTACATAAATTTTTTGACTTATGCGTTCTGTATGTTATCATGCGTTAGACATAAATCATATAACCCATCAGGAGATTTGACTATGAGTAGCAAAGTTGCAATTGTCACTGGCGCGGGCAGCGGGATTGGAAAATATACCACGCTTGCCTTTTTGGATGCGGGATATTCTGTGACTCTGGCAGGACGACGCGAAGAAACTTTGAATACCACAGTGAGTGAATCGAGTGTAGATGATTCTAATACGCTTGTTGTGCCGACAGATGTCGGCGATCCCGCATCTGTGGAAAATCTTTTTGCACAGACGAAAGAGAAGTTTGGACGTTTGGATGTTTTGTTCAACAATGCGGGTGTGGGCGCACCCGGTGTCAATCTCGAGGATCTGACTTTTGAGCAATGGCAAACTGTGGTCAATACCAATTTAACAGGTGTCTTTCTGTGCATTCAGGAGGCGTTTAAGATTATGAAAGATCAGACGCCCCGGGGGGGGAGGATCATCAATAATGGATCGATATCGGCGCATGTCCCCCGTCCTAATTCTGCGCCTTATACGGCGACCAAACACGCGGTGTCCGGTCTCACCAAATCCGCTTCGCTCGATGGACGCAAATACGATATCGCATGCGGGCAAATCGATATCGGCAATGCAGCGACCGATATGACTGAGCGCATGAAAAGAGGCGTTCCGCAAGCCAATGGTTCTACTCTGGTAGAGCCTACGATGGATGTCAAAGGCGTTGCACAAGCCGTGCTCCACATGGCGAGCCTTCCGTTAGATGCAAATATTCAGTTTGTGACGATTATGGCGACCAAGATGCCTTATATTGGACGCGGGTAAGACAGATAAAAAAAGACCGGACGCTTTGTCCGGTCTTTTTAATTGTACTGTGGGAGAGGGATTACATCCCCAGCATGTATGAGACTTTTATGAGAACAGCCCGGTTTCTTTCGTTCCATTCGCGCAGGACATCTCGGTCATCCAGGTTGTGATCGTAGGTCACATCAAAGCCCTGGTCATAGACAAAGTAAATATCACTGCCGGGGCGGAAGCGGTAATTTAACAATACGTTTACGCTGGCCTGTTCGCTGTCATTATTCCACTGGGCGAATAGTTTGACGTAAAAGTCCGTGGAAAATGAATAGATCAAGCGGTTGCTCAATACCTGAATATTGAAGTTGCCCTGGGGCAGGCGCAGCCAGTTGACTTCATAATCCGTTTCAAGCGAAAGTTTTCCCGAAGGTCTGTAGCTGTTTTCGACTGAGACTTTATATCGCTTACCGGTGTAATAATTGCCGATTTCAATATCGAACTCGGGACGGACTTTCCGCGAGCGGCTTGGATAGGGACCGGTTCTGAATTTTGTAAAATTGTATGTGCCGTGTGGGATTATTATTTCTGGTCGCTTTTTCGATGGCTTGAATGTGCGCTCGACCACGTCGTGTGTTCGCATAAATTCGATCCGATACCAGTCTCCGGCATTGAATCGCGTGTAAGTAGAGACCTGTAAGTCCCAGAATTTGACTTTGTTTATTGGGTCACTGGGATCTGCAAAGAGCCGAAACCTCGGCCCCGTGGAAATATAGCGAATGAGATTTGTGTTGGCGGGTATTCGCGCTCTGAATTGTGCCTCGTATCGCCTGAGTCTTTGCAATCCTGCGCGGCGGTTGACAAATCCAGCTTTGGGTAGAAAATGTTCTCCAATATCGACGTATTTCAGGGTGCTGGAATAAATACCTCCCGAATAGGTGGCCTGTAAAAATCCTGCAGCTCCTGTCGGCACGTCTTCAGCAGAATCCCAGGTTTTTGCGTAAAAGCCCTGAAAATTGAGAGCGTTGGATGGCGAGTAACTGAAATCAAGCCCGGCAGCGCGGTTGTACTGGTCCCAACCCGCACCCGGAACAGGGGTTTGTTTGTTCACAATAATCGCACCGATATTTGACCGCGCTATCACATCGTGTTTCAGGCGCAAGACCGAGAAATTGCTGCGTTGAACAAATGTATCATCCTGAAGCGTTTTGGAATCTGTCAATACATTCAATGCGCCAATGCTCGTCTTGCCAGCTTTGCCCGCCAGTTTGCTGCCCAAGAGAATGGGTACGGGTTCCCCCGATTCCAGGCCGATTCGGCGGCTGTAAAATAAGATCGTGGGCGGGCGGCTGTCCCCACCGCGTCTCGTGGCGGCTTCGCCAAAATCAAAGAGATTGGATCCCTCCAGGAAAAATTCGCGCTTTTCGGGAAAGAATTGCGAGAATTGCGTCAGGTTCACTTCCTCCTGGTCTCCTTCAACCTGGGCAAAATCGGTATTATAAGACAGATCCAGTATCATATTGGGTGTGAGGCCATACCGCAGATCTACACCCGATTCAAAAGTCTCCTGTACAGATGGGTCTTCTGCCTGCAAATCTTTCACTGCGCCGGGCAATACATAGGGTTTGATCTGAAATACACGGCGGGTTTTTAAGGATCTTAGCCCTCTGAGTTCTGCGAGGTCTGTCGTGCGATAGCGCTGTGTTGGAGATGTCGATCTTTGCCCTATCATCAGTGCTGTCGATTCGGTTTTGCGGGCGATAAATCGCGCGAGGTTGATACCCCATACGGCATCTTCTTCGTCCTTAAATCGCAGTTGATCGAATGGAATCGCGACCTCAACCGACCATCCTTTGTCGTGCCGGTGTCCTTTGGCTTCCCAGATGCAATCCCAGTCGTCGTTGTAGGTGCGGCCTTCCCGCGATAGGATCAGGTCTCGCTTTGCGCCCAGGGAGTTGACGAAGAAGAACGCGCCGGTCTGGCGGTCGTTGTAAGTGTCCAGAAGAATTTGAACGTTGTCATCGCCCCACACTTCCGAATCGCGCCGCATGTTATTTGCCACGATTTTGTGTGGTTCAGAATCAAAACATTCAAATCCGAAATAGATTTTTCTCTGGTCATATACAATACGGGCTGTTGTGCGTTCGGTACTCGGCACCCAGTAACCCGGATCGCGTTGTACAAACCCCTCAATGGGTTTTGCATTTTGCCATGCAGGATCGTCTAAATGTCCGTCCATTTTGGGACCTTGATCCACGCGGGTGGCGTAAACCGCCCGCGGTGCATCGTCAGAAGTTTGTGTGGTGACAACGCGAATGCGATCCGCTACCTTTACGGGTGAACCGTTTTCTTCTACCACGCGAGCCACAAGTACGTCGTCGTCGAGTTTTTTGATGACCTGAAGCGTGGACCCATTGTCCATCTGCAATTGGCTTCCCAGGGATGCCGCCCCATTGAGTCCAGATACATAAGCGAGATCGCCCGTGATTTCTTTGACAATGCCAGCTATGTCTTCACTTTCAGCCGGCCGCGCGCAAATCGCTATACAGAAAAGCCCAAGCAAGCACGCTCTGATCATATTTTGCTCCTGGATAGTGTTCAGTAGTCAGTCCCAACCCCGATGGGATGGCATTAAGTAAGTTTTTACTTACTTAATGTAATGTAATAAAAAATAAAATTTTTGCATTATTTTTTTTCGCATAATCGATTAGTACATATCGTCTTTTGTCGTGATGGGACACCAGCGAGAATTGAATAGGGTGTGGAATAATATATCTCGTGCTGCAGGTGTGCCGATTTGTTTCAGAAGATATGCAGCGTAAAAGCGGTTGTAGCGATTTTCGTCTTCGAGCATTGTTGATAGTGCTCCAACTGCAATATCGCCCGATTCTCCGAATTTTGCGAGGGTGAGGGCTGCGTTGCGGCGCACGCGATAGTCTTCATCACCGAGTGCCTGTGTCAGATCAGAGAGTAGTTCTGAGGAAAAATCACCGATTGCGCCTAGTGCTTCGATTGCGTTGCGGCGTACCCACCAGTGATTGTCTTTTATCGCGGTTCTCAAAGCGGACTCGGCAGCAATGGCGTTTGATCCGATATGTCCCAATATATTGGCAGCAACCGCTCGTATCCACCAGTGATTGTCTGATAGTGTTTCTGTCAGGGCCGGGACTGCGGGTTTTCCTATGGTTGCGAGGGATAGTGCCGCGCATCCGCTCGTGGGGTTTGTTCCATGGGCATTGTCCGGTGTTTTGGCTTCTGTTTCATCAATTGTCGCGAGTGTTTCCTCTCGCATGGCGGCGATGAGTTCAGGTACGGCTTCTTCGCCAAACTCGGCGAGTTTATACGCCGCGTCTAACCGTTCACTTTCCGGTCCATTCTTTAAGTCTTGAATCAAATTTTTTAGATTGCTCTCTGGTGTTTCGCGTTCTTTTTCCGCGTTTCCGCACATCCAATTCCACACGTCTTTTGATACGGCTGGATGCCGATCTTCAATGCCCGGGGACCACACACGACTTTGGTGATCCCAGGTGGGTTTTTGCGGTTCCTGTGTGCGCGCAAATTGGAATTTTAGCATGTACCGATTTTTATTGCTGATGTTCTCCGTTGCGCGGTGCCAGGAGTCGAAGTGGATTAGAGCTACTGTGCCCGCAGGTCCGCAAAATGCCCGCGCTTTTTCTTTCGTTTGTGCAGGATTTACATCGCTGATGGTTTTGTATATTTGCATGCCGGGCAATACACCCGAAGGTCCCATGTCTTCAGTCGTGTCTTGTGGAAAATAAAAAGCGAGCACCCAGTAGAATTTTGGATGTCGCAGATTGTGATCATATACATAACAGTCTTTATGCCATCGCTGTCCGTTTCGCCCGGGGGGATTCAGGTGACAATGTCGATGGGGGTTCAAGATGTATCCCGGTCCCAGTAAGCTGGTCAGTGCCCCTTTCACATTGGGGTGTTCAAATACCTGTCCGATTTGCGGTATCCGGGGCAAGATATTATTGCCGGGATTGCCTTCTTTTTCAAAGACGGTCTCGATCTGGTCGTGGATATTCGCGTGAAATGAGGGCGGATAAGCCGCGTGAACGGTCATGCATCCATCCACGATAAATCGCTGTACCTCTTCATCATTCAATAACCGCATTGGATCAGCCATGGTGGGTCTCCTCATTCAAAAATTTCTACAAATTTTGCAACGCTTGCTCTGAACCCGTCTTCAAATGTGCCGCCTTCGGGGCGATAGACGCTTTCGTAAGAGATCGCGCCCGCATACCCGTCGCGTTTGAGCGCGTTTGCAATAGGTTCCAGATATGGTCCTACATCGCCTTCGCCCAGGGGATAGAATCCAACGGTCGCACGCGCTATATCGGCTTTTGCGTCTTTGATGTGAATATGGCCAATGTAATCGCGAATTTCATTGTAGGCATCGGGAAAGGGGACATCCGTACAGTACATTGTGTTGGGAATATCCCATAGCAGCTTGAGGTGGGAGCTACCCAATTCGTCGATCAATTTTCTCGCCAGATACCCCGATGTGATCATGGCATTATTGCCCGTTTCGACGACGAGTGTCACGCCTTCTTCTTCGGCAATTTGAACGGGGACTGCCATGAGTTTTACCAGTTTATCCCACGCACCAGCCGTTACAATCCAGTCTTCTGCGCCGTTGTACCCAAAAAGTATCATTTCTTTTTTGCAACTCATAATTCTGACCATATTTGTCCCGAGGGTTTTTGCAAGGGCAATGCACCGCCGCAATCCCGATACATGATCCTGAAATACAGGATCTCCTATCTCGGTTTGCAATACGGGCAAGCCGCCAAAGTTGTGTCGCGAGATACAGGAGACTTCCATGTCGTGCTGATCCAGTAGTGCCTTCATCTGCGCCACTTGCCCGGTGTCGTGATCTCCTACTTCCCGATCCCATACAAACTGAAGTTCTGGATATTTCAGTCCATATTCCGCCATGACATTCAACGCGTGTTCAAAATCCCTGCTGATTCCATCTGTAATTACACCGAGTTTCACAAGTAACTCCAAAGTCAAGTTGTCAATCCAACCAGCCCCCAGTCCCTAATCCCCAGTCTCTCTTTTTTTCACTTCAATACCCAGCATATCTTCAAAAATTTTGATGATGGCCCAGTTCGCTTCTTCGGGGTTCACACTGATGCCCGCTTGAAACCACTCCGCAGCCGATGAGAGTGTGAACAAGGGCACGCCACATTCGCGTCCCAGTGTTTTTGCGATTCCGAGGTCTTTGTACATTGTGCCAATGCGGCTTTGGCCCGCGAAGTTTCGTTCCATGATGTTTTGTGTTGTGTCTCGAAATAAAAAGCTGCCGACCACACTGGTGTTGATGACTTCGTACAGGGTCTCGGGTTTTATACCGGCTTTTACGCCCAGTGATAGGGTTTCGAAGATGCCCGCATAGGTGACGCCTGTCAAGACGGCCAGACACGCTTTCACGGTTTGTCCAGCCCCGATCTCTTCGCCGACATGGAAGATGTTTTCTCCGACTGCGTTGAGGACTTCTGTCGCGTCCTGAAAAACATCTCGCCGTGTCGCTACCATCATTGTCAGTGTGCCAGCCGCTGCGCCAGGTGTGCCACCGCTTACTGGGGCGTCTATGACGCGAATGCCCTTTCCCTCCAGGCATTGCGCGATTTCGACTAATTCCGACCGCAAGATGGTTGCTGTGCAGATAAATGTCGATCCCGGTTTCATGCCGTCCAACAAGCCGCCGTTTAAGATCGCCTTAATTTGGTCGCCGTTCATGACCATGACGAACACGAAGTCTGAGCGCTCGCCCACTTCGCCTGCATTTTTGGCTGCATAAGCTCCCCGCTCGACAAATGGTTCCAATTGTTCGGGGCGCAAATCATACACGACAAGCTCATGTCCGTTCTTCAAGATGTTCGCAGCCATCCCACTGCCCATATCTCCGACACCGATCAACCCAACACGCGCCATGTTTTTTTCCTTTCGCATCTGAATTTAGTTTGCTAACTAACAATAAACTACTAAACTCCATTGGTCAAACTTACACTTCAGGAGGTTCACAATGGACAATATACATCTGAGATGGTGGGGGTGTGGTGCTTTCGATATTCTCTCGGGGGATGTCAATATCGCCATTGATCCGTATCTTTTCGGTGATAATCTAAATAGTGCCGAACCCATTTACGATTACATTTTTATCAGTCACGAGCATTTTGACCACTGTCATCCCAAAACTCTGACGAAATTGTGTCGGGGGAATCGCTTCAAGAAACTCTTTGTCAATATCGGTTGTATGACGCCAAACGAACCTGTTGACGAAAATTATGGCGATGCGGCTTTTTCTCGGGACCTGCCCATTAGCAAGCATATACCCGAGGAAAAAATCCAGGTACTCTACCCCAAATATCGCACCGATGACGCGCGCACTTTTCCCGGTCCCTTTTCGTGCGACCTGGGCGCTGTGCAGGTAGAAGCTGTTGAAAGTGGTGAAAATGCGCGGCCCGATTTACCCACTTGTGGTTATTTAATCACATATATCGAGAAAGATATTTCGTTCTACCACACTGGCGATCTTCATGCGACCTATCCTGCGTTGGAGAAGCTAAAAGGGCGTGTAGATTATCTTATCCACATGAAAACGGGGCTGAAGAACTGGCCTGTTTTTTCAAGTCTTCTCGATCTCGTGCAGCCCCGATTTTTGATTCCAACCCATTATCGAACAGATCGCAAAACCGATCCTGTTCCCGAAGGACATTGGCCTCCCGATGTTACGGATGTGAATGCTTTTATCGAGAGTATCCGCGAACACGCTGGTGACCGAACCCAAATTTTGCCGTTCACTGCTGGCGTCCAGTACGAGATTGAATTGCCCGAAAAAAGAGTTGTGTGGGCGTGGGATTGGCACAATACATGGACTGTGCCCCCGTGGCGAGAGGGATAAGTTTTATACGCGATCTTTCAATTGATATGCAATCGCGTAAAATGCCATTGTGTTGCCCGTGCGATTTGGCTCGCTCCGATGCCAGGTGTAATTTGAGAAGAAGAGGCCGTCGCCCGGTTTCATTTTGACCAGGACTTCATCGGAGTAATCGATCTGAGCAAGGGGGATGCGGTGGCGCTTAAAGGGTTCATAGGTTTCGTCGCCATTCACACGGGATTTTCTGAACATCGGCGGGTCGTCGTAATAAGATTCGTGTGGCACGAGTTCCCAGCCGATGTGGCTGCGCGGCATGACCGATAATGCGATGGCGTTTTTTCCGACTTCCTGCATCGGGATCCAGCAATTGCACCCCAATTCCGGATCGATTTTCCAGTACCACGAATCCTGGTGAAAATAACTGCACCCACCCTGTTCGGTGTCAATCCAGCCGTGTTTAACCCCTATCTGATCTGTGAAGAGTTCTACATCGCCGCCCAAGACTCCCGCCATTGCATTTGCCATATTGCTGTGTTCTGCAACGCTGGCAAATACTGCTTCTTCCAGGCCCGGACGTTGAATGCCCTTGGGCACTGGTTCGCCTGAAGATGCGCGGTATATTTCCGGATTGAGGACTTGAAATCTGCCTTTTTTCCAATCTGGTGGATGATCTATTATTTTCCGCACTCGCGCCCAGGCGTTTGCCATGAGTTCAGCGGGGATCAATCCCTCTACATGACAGTATCCTTCTTCTCGATACTGTTGGATATGTTGTTCGGTGACTGTGCCCATTCTTTTTCCTTTCACTCGCCTATCCAGTGTCGGAACAGGGGTTTGACGTTTTCCGGCAATTTCTCGTAAACACGGCGCGGTACTGGTTCCTGATCGTTTTCGGTCAAGCCGGTTTCATCTACCATCATTTTGCGCTCTTCAGACCCCGGCATCAATACGCGTGTGTTTAACCACCATGGGGCATAGCGAACGACAACGGATACCCGGTCCTCTTGAGATTGATTGGGTGCGGTTGCGTGCCATATTCGGCTGTCCAGCACGAGGACGCTTCCCGCTGGACCCGTTGCATTCATCTCGGTTGAATAAGGCGCGAGTGGCTCCACGTCTATATTTCCGGTTGGATTATTCGACCATCGGTGGCTGCCCGGTACGATTAATGTGCCGCCATTCTCACGGGTAAAGGGAGATAACATCCACAGGGTTGTGATATGCATTACCGCATCTGGATACGGTGCAAGTACATGCGCTGCGTTTATCTGATTGAACGGCCAGTCTGCATGCCACCTGCCCCGCGGGTTGTTCGGGCGATTGATGGTCGCTGTGGTGTAAGAGACTTTGACAAAGGAGCCCAAAAGTGCTTCGAAGAGAGCCATTAATCTTGCGTCTGCGAGATAGGGCGCGAGGGACTGGTCGTAGCGTATAAATCCCGGTACATGTCCGATGCCCTGTTCTGCGGCCTTTGTTCTGCCGTGTATCCCGGTCGATTGCAATACGTGATCGCGTATTGCATATATCTCATTTTCCGGGATTACGCCTTCTATTACGGTCCAGCCGTCTCTGCGGATTCGGTTTAGATCGGTATTCATCGTTCGTCCCTCAAACATCAAATATGATGATCTGCCGGGCGACTCCGCCTGCGACCAGAGCCTTGAACGCATCGTCAATATCATCTAAGGCAATATTGTGTGAGATCATTTCGTCGAGCTTGAGATTGCCCATGAGATACATATCCACATACCGCGGCATATCTACGCGAAAGCGATTGGATCCCATGCTCGATCCCTGAATTTTGCGCTCGCGCAAAAAGTTGTGCCCTGTAAGTTCAATTTTAACGCCCTGGGGAATCATGCCAATAATTGTGGCGGTGCCGCCTTCTTCGAGCATGTAAAAACACTGTTCCGCAGTCTGTTTCAATCCCACGGCTTCAAAAGAGTACGATACGCCTTTTCCACCAGTCAGATCCATTATTTGCTCAACGGGGTCGCCATCGTTGGCATTGACCAGGTCTGTCGCGCCCAATTCTCGAGCCAGTTGCAGTTTGGAAGAGACAGTATCTACTGCAATAATACGCCCTGCGCCACCTATTCGCGCACCCTGCACGGCACTCAGTCCAATGCCGCCACATCCGACAACGGCTACTGTGCTACCCGCCTCTACTTTGGCGGTGTTGAGCGCAGCACCAACACCGGTTGTTACGCCACATCCGATCAGGGCCGCTTTGTCCAGTGGCATGTCTTCGCGGACTTTGCACACTGCATTTTCGTGTACCAGCAACTGTTCTGCATAAGAGGCGAGGTTTGCAAATTGGAAGAACGCTTGACCCTCCTGGGACAGGCGCGGTTTATCGGTCTCTTTGCGCTGGGTCGATTCTCTGTCTTCACACAGGTTTGGACGTCCTGTGGTGCAGTAGCGACAATGTCCGCAAAAAACCGATAGACAGGTAATTACATGGTCGCCGGGTTTCACATAGGTCACGTCTGGGCCAATCGCCTCTACAATGCCCGCTGACTCGTGACCGAGTACGGCAGGTAGTTCGCAGGTATAATGCCCTTGCTGATAATGGACGTCGCTGTGACAAACCCCCGCGGCGGCGGTGCGTATCAATACTTCGCGCCCGATTGGATCGGCAATTTCGACATCTTCTACACTTATTGGCTGATGTGCTTCGCGCAAAACAGCGGCTTTCATGGTGAACCTCCTGTTGTTGTCTATCGTCCTTCTTCTTCCCAGCGGCGAATCACAATTTTGGGATCGAAATAGGTGTTGTTCGGATAAAAATCGGGTAGCGATGAGCGATCCCCCTGTATCGCACCTTCCAGATGCAATAGTGCGAGTGGTAGCGCGGTATCGATATTTGTTTCGCCTTCTCGACTATCTGAGACAATCAGGCCGTTTACCTGATATTGACGCAGCAATTGTTCTCCAAGAGAGGTGGCAGACTGCAATAGCGCATTATCGCCCGTTGCTGAGTAGAGTTCTAATAAACCGAATAGCGCGCAGGCATCATTCTGTCCTTTGTTTACCCATGCTTCATTACTCGCAGGTGAACCGCCAGATCCAAAATTCACGGGTGTACTTAAATCGTCCCAGCCCATTCCTTTGGCGAGGGAGAAAGCCATTTCTCGAAAACGCACAATGCCGGTCAGGTGGTATGCCCGCGCGTAAGATAAGAACATCAGTCCATTCGCAGGTACTTTTCTCAGCTTTGTAGGCGGACAATAGCCGATTCCTTCATTGCTGTTTTCTGGATAGAGGCGGGTGCCGTCATTGATTGCGGGATAAAAGCTGTGGTCATCGATATTATAACAGTGGGTTGCCAGGGCTTCTAAATCTGCGGTTACCACATTGAGAAATGCTTTGCCTTTTTTTTCGCCCAGGACTCCCGCCGCATTGAGGAAGGTGACGGCGGCTCGTCCGTATCGAGTTTGAATCACGCCATTGGTTATAATGGTCACTTCGTTGACATCTGTCTGTTCGCTAAATGGCGGTTTGAATGACTCTCGCACCCGACAGGGATCGCGGTGATTAAACTGATATCCCGCCAATCCCGCCTCGGGGTGTCGAATTTGATCGTATCGGGAAAGTAGATGTTTTGCCCATTTCAAAGGCGTTTCTTCGCCTGAAAGCGCGTGTAGCATTGCCCCGCTCAGGATTAAATCGCTTCCCGTGTTGACAAAGGAGAGCGCGGTGTTCTCCACAATTGGCAGTGGTCCTCCTTCAAATTCTGCATCCCATTTCTCTTCCCACGGCTCGTAAATTCCGTGTCTATTAAAGAGCAAGGTGGGCCAATCCCAGATATGCGCGTGCCAGACGGCTTTGACAAAGCGGCGCATGCGTTCGGGATGAACTTTATAGAGGTACGCATAATGCGGATAGACGCACTTCATTTCGTGATTGCCCAATACTGGCGCGTCTGTCAAGAGATCGTAGCTGGTGTGCCCTCCCCAGTAGAACAGGTCAGATTCTATATCGTGAATTTTATCCAGTGCGTAGCCTATCCATTCATCTGCCTGATTATGGTATTTGTCCTGCGCGGTCAACGTTCCCAATGCGTCCAGCACCCGCAAAAAATTTTGCTGACACGCGAGGTTGGAAAGCATATTTCCTTCCCAGATCAGCGGCTGTGCAGTCGAGAGGTCGAGTCCGTCTGCCAGCAACGCACTGTTTTTGTGTGTGCAGCACGTAAATATCTCCTGTACGTGTTTATCTACCGCATCGATAAATCCCATGATTGTCCTCCTTGTTTTGATTCAGACAATTATAGCTCTAATAAACGAAATATCAAAGTGCTCTTACATCCGCTCAACAATCGACTTGACATTGACGCCCACAGCAAGCATAAATGGGAGATGAAAAGATGAGACATCAGAGGCAATCCCCTCCTGGACTCCTGCCTGCGCAGGAGTGACTATTGTCATTACGGCATGGTCCCCGTATAGAATCACTACGGGGCATGCTTGAGCCGCAATCCAGTCTAAATCTCAGGTCTTATCTGCTTTTTAATAACTACTTTCGGAGGAATCACATGTTAAAAGCCGGATTTATCGGAGCGGGAAATCGCAGTCAGGGCGCGCATTATCCAAATGTCCATCGCCTGGAGCAGGATGTCGAGATGCACGCGGTTTGCGAACTCGATGAGGAACGCCTGGATCAGGTTGCGAAAAAATACGAGTTTTCGCAAGTATATACAGATCACAAGAAGATGCTTGATGAATCCGATCTCGATGTGATCTATTGCGTGATGAATGAGAAATGGATTTTGCAGACGGCTATTGATTGCATGAATGCGGGCAAACACATTTTTATTGAAAAGCCTCCCGGTGCCAATCTCGAAGAGACTGAGCAATTGCTTGAGGTGGCTGTGTCTAATAATGTGTTTGCTGCGGTCGGGTTTCAGCGTCGCTATACAGCGGTTACGCGCGAAGCGATGCGTCTTGTAGCAGAAAAAGGTCCCGTTTCATCCATTGTCACGACATTCAACAAGCAAATGCTCGGTGGCGATGGCAAAGAATTTACCTCTACACTGTGGAATGACGTCTGCCATGTTGTCGATCTCACGCGCTATATGGCCGGGAGTGAACCTGTGGAAGTGACCGCCTATCAGGATAAATTTGGCGGGGAGAGCTATAATAATTATACGGCTCTTGTTCGTTTTGAGAATAACGCAACTGCCACTATTCATGGCAATCGCGCTTCTGGTGGGCGCGTGTTGCGCTCTGAACTGCACGGCGTGGGTATTGGATGTTATATGAAAATTCCCCAGGAGATCGAGATTCACGAAGACAATCAGGTGCGTACCCTTGGGGGATGGGAAGTTGATGGTGTGGAAGAGGAAGATGTCGCCAGTTACGAGGGTGTTTTGACGATGCACCAGCATTTTGTCGATTGTATCAATAACAATGAGATGCCTCACAACGATCTGCGAGATGTTATCAATTCCATCCGGCTGGTGGATCAACTGGAAGCTAAAGCGTAAATGAGGTCAAGGGAAGTGAAACGCCTGGGGACACGCTCCTGATGAACAAAATTGAAAGATTCAGGCGAGCAACATGTGCATCGGCTCCAGAGTGCGCTTAAACGGGTTCAGCACCAGACCGAGAATTTCCAGCGTAACGGCCCCCAACAGAGCCTGATCGCCTGGTTCTCCCAGGATGACGGGTGTGTGCCCCTCGCCCTGGGCAATTTCGATATGGCATTCCGATATCTGGCGTTCGATTGCTGTTCCATCGGCTAAAGAAAAAGTCATTGACCGCTTCGGTGCCAGCCCAATCGCCTGCCAGTCGTCATACGGCAGTAGCGAGTAGGTCGCACCGCTATCTACCAGAAAGCGCACCGTTACTCGCTGGTCATCTATCCCCGAGGCCACCCCTTCGATATAGGTCATTCCCATCGGCTATTCCTCCATTTTAATGTACCCAATAGTATTGTCCAAAGTATTGGTACCCAAACATCAAAGATAGAGCGCGAAAAGTCAAGGGGTCTAATGAATAAAATTTGCCGCAGTCTTTAATATATCGACACCCGCATTCTTTTTGTACGCGTTTTCGCTGATATATCGCCGCCAGGTTTTTGCACCCGGTACGCCGGCAAATAGGCCTATGAGATGTCGCGCTATATGGTGCAATCGCGTACCGCGCTCGAGTTGATCGGATATATAGGGCAAATACGCGTGCAGAATTTCATGCCGAGACGGTATTGGGCGTGTTTCACCAAAAAATCGATGGTCTGCATCGGATAAGAAATAGGGGTTTGAGTAGGCTTCCCGGCCGACCATCACGCCATCGACATGCGCCAGATGTCCAGCGGCTTCGTCGAGCGACGTAATCCCCCCGTTGATTACGATGTCCAGATCTGGAAAGTCGCGCTTGATGCGATAGACTATGTCGTAAGACAATGGCGGAATTTCTCTGTTTTCTTTGGGACTCAGGCCCTGAAGCCAGGCTTTGCGGGCGTGAAACGCAAAGATACGGCATCCCGATTCGGTAACGGTCTGGACAAAATGCACCAGTTCCTCATAAGAATCGCGATTGTCAACGCCAATTCGCGTTTTCACGGTTACGGGAATATCCACCGCGTCGCGCATTGCGCCTGTACAATCGCGCACCCGTTCGGGTTCTTTCATCAAACACGCGCCGAATAGACCTGATTGTACGCGGTCGCTCGGGCATCCCACATTCAGATTGATCTCATCATATCCCCAGTCTTCCCCCACTTTGGCGCATAGTGCGAGGTCGGCGGGGTCGCTTCCGCCCAATTGTAGGGCTATGGGGTGTTCAATAGGATCAAATCCCAATAAACGCGCGCGGTCTCCGTGTATGATTGCGCCGGTGGCAACCATTTCGGTGTATAGCAAAACCCGTTTGGTGATCAGGCGCAAAAAATACCGCTCGTGCCGGTCTGTACAATCCATCATGGGCGCGATTGAAAATCGCCTGCTGCGTCCGATAGTCATATAAAAACTCAACAAAAAAACGAGTCGATCACATGGGCAACCGACTCGTTTTGGATTAATACCAGTGTTTATCACGCATAGGCGGAAAGCCCAACTTCACTTGCATTGACAATACTGGGGGCTGCCTGTGGGGGATTGTCGCCGAGGAAGGGCAAGACATCATCCGGGTCTTGCCACGCGCCATATCCATTTAGAACACCAGCCACATTTGAGGCCGCCAAAGTGGCCATTCCCGAACGGGTCCATATCGTTGCCGATGCAATATGCGGCACAATGACCACATTGGGCAACTCTTTTAGTCCGGGTTTCATCAGGGGTTCGTCTTCAAACACATCGAGGCCGACTTTGAAATCGGGATGGGTTTTGCAGTGTTCGACCAGGGCGACTTCATCGATGACGGGGCCGCGGCTGGCGTTGATGAGAATCGCATTGTCCTTCATCAGTGAAAGACGCTCGGTATTCATCAAGTGGAAGGTGGTGTCGTCCAATAGTGGATGCAAGCTCACCACGTCGGCAGTTCTCAATACGTCTTCTACTGAGTCTAAACGCCGGCAGGTTACGGCTTCATCGCCTTGAGATTTTAAGAACTCGCCATAAGCCGCGATATAATTTTCCATATATTCATTGGGATATGGATCAAAATAAACCACGTTCATCTTGAACCCTTCGGACATCATTTTGGCATAAGCACAGCCGATGCGACCAGCGCCAATTACGCCGACTGTTTTCCCGGTCATCAATTCGCCCAGATAAAGCGTGGGCAACCAGCCGTGATATTTTTCGGCACGCATAAAGGCGTCGGCTTCGATTACCCGCCGCGCGGCTGAAAAGGTGAGGGAGATGGCCATTTCCGCGGTGGTCTCGGTCAGTACGCCCGGCGTATTGCCCACTGGAATGCCGTATTTTGTCGCCACGCCAACATCCACATTATTGTATCCCACAGCATAGTTGGAATACGCTTTGCCTCCCGCATTTTTGAGGGCGGTAAACAGTTCTTCACCCCACTTTTCCGTCAATTGTCCGATCACTCCGTCACACTGATCGCCGATTTTGTCTGCGATCTCTTCGACACTCAAAATTTCCGTCGATGTGCCAATCTCTATGCGGCAATCAGCAGCGGTGAGAATCTCAAGCCAGCGGTCGCCAGGTAATTCTTTGGTTACGACGACGCGCTTGCTGCCCGATTCGTTGTGTGTTCTCCAGTCATTGGTGCTCAAAATACATCCTCCTTATAAGTATGCGTTTTATTCAGAAAATTGCGAGTGCGGAATATAACCAATCAAAGCGTTTGGTTCAAGAAAATCTCGTTTTGCGTTAGAGGCTGGGGGTTGGCAGGCCAGCTAAACTTTTTCAATAACAGGCTCAATATCGAGGACCTCGCGGTCGAGTTTGGGGGGTGTTCCTTTGCCATTGAGCCAGTAGTTCGCCATTTTTTTGGCGGCGGCCATTTTGGGCCAGATCACTTCGCGGTAGCCCCGCACATCGTCGGGGAGGCGCAGTGCTTTTACATAAGTATCGTATCGCTCTGTACTGTCAAAATCAAAATCATCTACCAGATCGATATACCAATCTCGATAGTTCTTTTCTTCGCGGTGCCAGGCTGGTAGCTTGCGTAAAAAGCGTGCGCGTTTCATGATATTGAGCATCCAGTCGCGGGTTTGAATATCGAATCTGATGTCCAGTCCCAGGACGGTGAAATGCGGACGGGTTAAATGCCTGTAGGAAATCCGATCACCGCGATCTATATCGACATCATAACGCACACGATCGCGGCGGTATTTTTCCTCGCTCGTCAATAGATGGGCAACATAGATTTCGTCTTTGTAGGCCATCACGCGGGCGAGAAAGCGCACCACAGCATCGGTTGCACGATACTGATATTGGACATCATCGTGATCGTAAATCCTTTTTACGCGGACGACATAAGACTGTGCGTATTCGACGCCGCTCCATTGGATGAGGTCGTAAACGCCGAGGGCAAATTGCAATTTTGTCGCGTCGGCAAGTGACCAGTTGGCGACGGTCTCTGAGAGGGTGCGATAGGTCTCGGCCAATTTGTTGCCCCGAGTTTTGGCCAGAATTTCCGTTTTATCGTCAATGAGGCCCCTGTATGTGGTTACGAGTTTGGGTTTGAAAAATGCATCGGGATCCAATGCGGCTTTGCGCCCCATTTCAAATGCTTTGAGATTGGCTTCGAGTTCATTCGATTTGATATTTTGCTTCATCGCCCACCGGATATTTTCCAGTGTTAAGGGCAATGCGCCCCGTTGAAATGCCGCGCCCAGCAAGATGCTATTGGCATAGATTTTGTTGCCCAGGTATCGTTCAGAGATTTCGCCGAGGTCCATCCCAAAATACGTGTCGGCATTGGTATAACGCCGCAACATATCCTCCAGATGATCTGTATCAAAATCGTCTCGTCCAATCATCGACAAAATGGTTTCGCGTTTGCCGGTTTCCACGACGGCTGTGGTGCGCTGAGGGCTGCCTACGCGACCGGTTCCATTTGGGTCTAATCCGCGCACGGCCTCCAGAATGTCCAATCCCAACAGCAAGTCTGCATGTCCGTAGGGTGTCAATTGTGAAATCACCCGCTCGTCTTTGGTGAAACTGACGTGTGAATACACGCCGCCATTGCGGATAGCCAGTCCTTTTTTGTTGGTGAAGCGCACGGTGTATCCTTGCTTTGCGCCTGCAACGGCGATAATCGCAGAAATGGTATTGATGCCCATGCCGCCTACGCCGGCCACATAAGCGTACCACGCTGTATCAAAGTCGCGGGATTTGGGTTCGGGAATATTTGATAGATCTATCGATTCGGTTTGCACCTCGGGCGGGCGCGATCGGTGAATTGTCAGATTTTCAAAAGAGGGACACGTTTTATCGCCATTGGCGACTTCGACTTTTGTACACGCGCCATCTGCAACGCACAAAGACAGATCGGTCGCGACTTTTGGACCGTGAAGCGATTCTTCTACGGTCAAGCCGCTGCACCCGGTTGCCTGCGTGCATTCCAGACAATATTCGCAGACTTCTGGCGTGATGTTGATGTGGGTCTCTTTCGATAGAAATCCCTTTTCTCGAATGGTCTGAATCTGCTCTGCGCGCACGCGGCGGTGATATGTGATGCCGCACTCTTTGTCGGCAATGACAATTTTGACGCCGTCTTTTAGAAGTGCTTGTTCCAGGACATCGCGATACGTCTCCCGATTTTCCGGGTTCATGCGGGCGACCATCACCGGGCCGTTTGTACCGCCCCCCAAACCGCTCACGACCTGTTCGATATCCTGGGCAAAGGTCGGGCGTCCCATCAGGTCGATATCTACCCCAGGCGTGGGCTGATGACCCGTCATTGCCGTGGTTTTATTGTCTAAAATGACATAGGTAATATCTTGCCCGTGTTTAATCGAATCGGAAATCGCCGCCATTCCACTGTGGAAAAATGTCGAATCGCCCATGAACACGAGTTGTTTGTTGTCGATAAAAGGATCGATACCGGCACCCGTGCCGCCACCGAGTCCCATTCCCGACAAATTGTGCATCAGCCGGTTAAACGGCTCGTATTTCAACAGGGAATAACATCCGATATCCCCGTGAAAAATCAGATCCATCGGATCTGTGCCGTGCTTGCGCTGCATGTAATCGCCATCTTGAAAATCGTCGATCATTTTGTCCAGCACGCTGGCTGAATCTCGGTGCGGGCAGCCCGGGCAAAACGAGGGGGTGCGAACAGATGCGTTCAGGTCATAAGTTTCTGTCTGAGCCATCAGGGCTACAACGGCGTCAATGCGCCTGGCATCTACGGATACTGTAGGGTCGTCAAGCGTTTTCAACATTGGAGCCAGCACATTGAGTGTGATGCTCGGGTTCAGGCCACAACTGTCGGGAAAACCGCGTCCATGGGGAAAGCGTTTGCCCCATATCCGAAACGCATTTGTTTTGCCGGCTTGATACAGGTTTTGCAAGGCAGTGGCAATTTGTTCTTCCAGAAAACCGCGTTTTTCTTCCACCACGTAAATTTCATCGACCAGATTTGTAAATTCGCGCAAAATTTCCGAATCAATTGGATAGGTAATCCCGTATTTCAAAATGGGAATGCTGCCCCCCAACCCAACCATATTGAGCGCGTGTTCCAAATAACAATAGGCCAAACTGCTGGTGACAAAGCCGATCCGCTTTTTGCCAGAGTCTGGCCGATATAAAATCCGATTCATCCCGTATTCTTTTGCGAGGGTGAGCAGCTTGGGAAAACGCTGCTCGAGGACCTCCTGTTCTTTTATTACAGTATGTGGCGGAATGATTACCCGATCATCTGGTGAAATCGTCTGTGGATCCAGGCGGATGGGGTGGTTAAATGTTTTTTCGGGAAACAGGTTTGCGTGTACCTCAACGGTGCCCCCGCCATCTGCCTGATTGGATGTTACGAGGTAGGCGATATAAAGCCGGGTTTTTTCCGACAACTCAAAGGCTACTTTGATCCAGTCTTTCATTTCCTGAAAGGTGCTGGGTTCGAATACGGGCATGTACAAATGTTTGGCGATAAAGCGAGAATCCGCGGGCACTTGTGTACCCTCAGACCACGTATCATCGCCAAATACAGCAACCGCAGCAGCACCCTCACCCGTTCCGGCCATATTGCCCAGTGCCAGCGCGTCTGAAGCGACATGCGCGCCCACGCTTTTCATGACTGCGATGGCGCGAATGGATTCCATCTGCGCCCCATTGAGACGCGCAGCCCCCAGGGCCTCGTTGTTGGCTATTTGCACCATCACGCCTTTTTCCACCAACAACTCGCGGATGCGCTCTGCTGCATCAAATACTTCTGCCACGGGTGAGCCGGGATATCCCGTCATCAGTCCCATGCCGCCTTCGAGGCTACCCTTGACAATTAATTCATTGCCCGTAAAAATGCCTGTGCCCTTCTCAAATGTAAATCGAGGATCCATCGATATCCTTTACACAATGCGATATGTCCGCTAAATCGAATCGAACCAGCTTCTGTCCACTTCTACGACCTCAACCACGAGCATGGAGCGCAGTAAGTGTCGGATTTAGTAGATCGTTAAAGGTTGGAACGTCTGGATTGAAATTGTCAGCCATTACAAAATCTCCAAAGATTCGTTTTTAAAGCGTGGTTGCAATTCATTCTAAAATGTTATGAATAGATTGCGTGTCACTTGTGTTTATGCCTCTATGATAGACACGTCGTACTGCATGATTTGAGAGTCTCTGGTAATGAGTATAAGTTTTTCGACTTGGGCTTGGGCAACCAGTATTCGGTCAAAGGGGTCTCGGTGATATACTGGAAGATGGCCCGCCTGTTCTCCATGAAAGAAAGTCACAGGAAGATGCGTGAAGCCTGCCTCCTCAACCAGGGCACCTAAGCTATTAGGAACTTTAAGCTTACCCAGAGAGGATTTGATGGCAATCTCCAAACCACTAATAGCACTAACAAAAATCTCATTCTCCGAGTTAGCGATAGCCTCGTAGGGATATCGCTTTAATTTCTCGGATTCTGCAAACCACCAAATGAGGGCATGCGTATCAAGCAAAAGACGTTGCATTACTCCTCGGAAAATAAAGTGCTATTGTAGAACGAATCAATCACTTCCTCGGGTGTTTCGTCGAAGTCAGGGGCAATCCAAATTTGTCCTTTCAGCAAGTCGGGTTTTCGCACTTTCTTAGAACCGCGATACTGCACCAAATTCAAATATGGTTTGCCGGCCTTAGTGATTACGACCTCCTCGCCCTGCCAAGCCAGTTCTCCCAGCCGCGCAAGTTGGGATTTTGCTTCCTGTATATTCATCTGCATTGAAAGACCTCCTGTTAGGACTTTGCGCTCTGCCTAAACTTTAGTCACCGAAGGTTAGTGCATTTTAAAATGCTGTGCTTTGCCAATCGGGATTGTAGATTTCACCCGACATGGTCGAATGTACCAATTCGTAAACACCGGTTCCACGGCGATCAAAAAATACAAAAATATATCGTCCCGACTTTTCGTAAGTCCAGGTATCTATGGCTTTTCCTATTGAAGCCGATGTGGTATAGTCGCGCTCGCTGGGCGGTCCGTATTTGACATAAACGCGCCCTTTGTCCGTATCTGATCCCCGCTTGCCCGGTTGTGCTGTAAACGTATCGTCAGAGTATTTCAGGCGATTTATATGATCTCTAAGTCTTTCATTTAAGGGCGTGTTCGGAGTTGGATCCAGTTTTTTCCAAAATGCCCGGAGGAATTTCATTTTCGACGTCTGCGTTGGCAAAGATTCGTACATAGAGAGATCTTTTTCAGACGCAATGTGATGAATGGTTTGAAAATATCGCAATTGCTCCTGTTGTGCCTCGGTCAATTGTGGATTTTCATTTTCATCTGAAAGGAGAAAGACTTTGCGTTTGTGCCGCACATGTTCGCGCGTGCCTCGGTCAAATAACTCGACTTGCAAATCGTACGCGCCGCCAGATAATCCTTCTGTTTCCAGGATTTCTGTTTTTACCACGCTTTCCCCGGGCTTGAGCAATCGCTTTGCCGGATACGATTTGACAACGACATCGGCGGTGTCGAGCAGGCTGTATCCCAGGACAAATGAATCATTGGGTTTGTCGGGCATGACCTTGAAGTTGTAAACCTCAAAGTAGATCTGAATCGGCTTACCTGTGCGGAAGAACCGCGTTGTATTGGGCACGACACGCCATCCATTTTTGACAAAACGTCCGGCAGATTCAGCTTTTTTTAATTCCGAAGCGAATATCACATCGCTTACGACCAACTCTGTGCCCTCAAAACGACGTACGCGCATATTCCCTTCACAGGTGCCTGAAATATCTCCGTAAATATCTTCGGCTGTCAGCGTCATTTTGTAGGGGGCTGGCGCGATGTCAAGGGCGATGATATCGCGTACCAGCGCGCCATCCTGTTTCAATTCTCGGATATTTGCCACCGAAACATTTCGCGTCCACAATTCTTGTACTATGGGATTTCCCGCGGAATCTTGCAGGGAAAGCTCAAAGTCAATTTGGGATACGTATTTGCCGTCTTCGGGTACAAACTGCAATTGTCGCGCATCGATTAAGGTATAGACTTCCAGGCGCGTGAGGTTTTGGGGCCCCCGAAATGCGGCAGTTTCGGCAAAAACGCGCAACTCACCCTTTGAGTGCAACGGCATATCTCGATATATTGGCGCATCTTCTTGCCCATAAGCAGTTGCCCAAAAACAGGTGGCAACCATTGCAACATACCATTTTATGGAACGCATGACGATCCTCCAGGTGTATATGCAACAATTCCCCGGCTGGAATTTAAGACAGTATAAAGAGTTGAGAGAATGGAATCAAGGGTTATCAAGTCACTTGATCGGCGGCATGGTAGGAACTGCGCACCAGTGGGCCGGATTCGACATGCCGAAAACCCAGCGTGAGCGCGAATTGTTTGAGATCCAGAAATTCATCGGGATGGTAAAAGCGCGCCACAGGTACGTGTTGGGCAGACGGTTGCAGATATTGACCTATTGTGAGAATATCTGTTTTGCAATCTGCGATATCTCGAATCGTCTGCCGCACCTCGACCGGGATTTCACCTGCACCGACCATAATCCCCGACTTTGTGGGCATACCGCGCCCCATCGTTTTGGCCCGTTTCAAAAGTGCCAACGACCTGTCGTATTTGGCCTGGGGGCGCATAGTTTTATACAGGCGCGGTACGGTTTCGACATTGTGGTTTAAAATATCGGGAGCTTCTTCTATGACCAGGTGCAATGCCTGCCAATTGCCCTGAAAATCCGGGATCAAGACTTCGACCTTTGTGTGTGGGCACAACCGCCGAATCGCACATATCGTTTCGGCAAAAATGCGCGCGCCCCCGTCTGGGAGTTCATCGCGATTTACAGAGGTAACCACCGCATGTCGCAATCCCATCGTCTGCACGGCTTCGGCGACCCGTTCGGGTTCTTCGGTATCAAGGCTCTCTGGACGACCGGTTTTCACCGCGCAAAATCCACAACTCCGCGTACACACATCTCCCAAAATCATAAATGTCGCTGTGCCCGAGTTCCAGCATTCACCGATATTGGGACAACGCGCACTTTCGCATACTGTGTGGAGATTTAACCCGCGCATCAAGTTTTTCAATGCGCGGTACCCTTCACTGCCTGGGGCTGGTACGCGAAACCATTCGGGCAGTCGCCTGCGGCGTACAGAAGGTGCTTTTATGTCCATCAAACCATTCATTGCACTCTCCGCCCGGTCAGTGTGCGCAGGGTCGTTTGGGTAATTTCGACATCGGCTATCGCGTTGTCTGCAATGCCCTCTCGGGGAAATACGACCGTCTTGAAACCATCGGATTTTCCTACGGCCAAACCCTCGCCTTTGCGGGCATCTCCCTGTACCAGAACCTCAAGGGTGCGACCGATATAAGTCGCATTGATTTCTTCAGAAATGCGATTTTGTTGTGCAATAATGGTTTCGAGCCTTTGCACCTTTTCCTCTTCTGATACTGTATCGGGCATCTCGCGGAAGGCGACCGTGCCTTTTCGCGCGGAATACTTAAACATAAATGCGGAATCATAACGCACCTGCGCCATCAATGCGAGCGTGGCCTCGAAGTCGGTTTGTGTTTCGCCGGAAAAGCCAGCGATAATATCCGTACTCAAACACAGATCCGGCATTGCGTTGCGCAAATTATCGACCAGGGCGAGATAGTCTTCGACCGTATAGCTGCGCTTCATCGCTTCTAGAACGCGATTTGACCCGGACTGCACAGGCAAATGAATAAAGCGACAGATTTTTTTTTCATTCGCCATCGTTTCAATGAATTTTTCAGAGAAATCACTCGGATGAGGCGAGGTAAAGCGAATGCGGGAAATGCCGTCTATGCGCGCAATCATCGAAAGTAAATCGGCAAAATCGCAGGTACTATCGCGATAAGAATTGACGGTTTGGCCCAATAAGGTGACTTCTCGAAAACCCGCATCGGCGGCGGCGCGAGCTTGTCTGACAATTTCGCGTGCCGGCACGCTACGCTCTCTGCCGCGCACATAGGGCACAATGCAGAACGTGCAAAACTTATCGCATCCGCGCATAATGGTGATCCAGGCATTGCTGCCCTCTTCGCGCAAGGGATCGATATCCATATAGTATTCGCCGCGATCCAAACGCACATCCAGAGCCGAATCGCCACGCGCTTCGGCAATGAGTTCGGGTAGTCGCCGATACGAATCTGGCCCCACGACGAGATCGACATAGGGCGCGTCGTTCATCAGGGATTCTGAAACATGCTTGGCCATGCATCCCGATACCCCCATAATCAGGTCTGGACGCCGATACTTCAGCCTGCGCAATTGTCCCAATCTGCCCCTTATTCGCTCTTCGGCGTGTTCGCGTATCGCGCAGGTATTCAGCACAATGACGTCGGCATCTTCTGGACGACGGGCAGAGGTATAACCCGATTGCTTTAAAATGCCCAGCATCAGTTCCGTATCCGATACATTCATCTGGCACCCGTACGTCTCGATAAAAACCTTTTGCCCAAACACGGGCGCGACAGGTATCTCGGGTTCGGTTTGTACGGCGCGACCGTCTAATTCGATATCGAGCAATGCGCTCACGTTCGTTTCCTTTTTATTTTTTTTCTTGCCAACCGCATTTCTTCAATTACTTCTGCATCGCGTTCACACATCAGTGCTTTGTCGAGTGCCCGTCTCGCCCGCGCGCCTCCTATTTTGCCCAGTGCCCAGGACGCGTGTTGTCGCACGAGTGGCTCGTCATCTTTCAGGGCATCTGTTAGGGCAGGAACTTCAGATTTGCTTCCCACATTGCCCAGTGCTACGGCAACATTTCGCAATAATCCACGCCGTTTGGCGCGTTTTATCGGGCTGTTTTTGAATCGCTTTGAAAAAGTCTCTTGATCCATGTGCAGCAAGTCGGTCAGCGCGGGCGCATTCAAACCCTCGCGCGCCTGAAAGGCATTTTCAGAAGTCGGCTTTGCGTGTTTGAGGTTCCAGGGGCATACTTCCTGGCAGATATCACATCCAAAGACCCAGTTGCCCATATCCGATCTCAAATCCCGCGGAATAGCACCTTTCAATTCAATAGTCAAATAGGAAATACACCGCCGCGAATCCACGACATAAGGTTCTGGAATAGCATCTGTTGGACACGCATCCAGACACTGCGTACAGGTGCCGCAGTGATCGAGTTGTGGGCGATCAACTTCGAGATCGAGATTCAGAATAATCTCACCTAAAAAAAACCAGGATCCGCGACCTTTGTCAATCAAGCAGGTGTGTTTCCCAAACCAGCCCAGCCCGGCTCGGGCGGCGAAATCGCGCTCCAGAACAGGCCCGGTATCGACATAGACCCGCCCCTCAGCAGAGGGTTCTATTTTTTGGATTTCGGCCAGTAATTCAAATAAGCGGTCTTTCATGACGGTGTGATAATCATCGCCACGCGCATAGCGCGCAATCTGCCCTTTGGGCTCATCGCCATTATCAGATCCATCGGAACGGGGCTGATAATTGAGACCCACGCACAGTACTGATTTGGCGTCTGGAAATATCTGGCGAATATCTGAACGCCGATCCAGATTGCGAGCCAAATATCCCATTTCCCCCGCGTAGCCCATCCCCAACCACTTTTGATAAAACGCCCAGTGTTGCGGGGGATCAGCGGATGCAATCCCCACGGGATTAAATCCCAAACGCCGCGCCGCGTCCTTAATCCGATGGGTCATGCAGGTACTCCAAAAATAGAGGGCAGGACACAACAATGCCCTGCCCCGCGATTCTCAGGTCTGACGAGCCAGTTTGCCAAGTGCATTGTGAACTGCATCTACCGCCAGATCAGCGGCGTGTTTTCGCGTCGGGGGCAAGCCGTCAAGCGCAGTCTCGATATCGGCACGAACGATTTTGCGAGCTTGACGGGGCGTTTTGCCAATCACCCATTCCGTGAGCACAGATCCCGAGGCAATGGTTGCAGCACATCCCTGCGCGCGGAAAAGAGCGCGGTCAATAATACCGTCTTTTATGGCAAGGTGCAGGGATAGGGTCGTACCCGAAGCTGGATTTTCTGCAAATCCAATTGCATCGGGGGTGTCCAATGCGCCGATATTTCTGGGATGCTCAAAGTGATCCCGTAAAATCGTGGAGTAACCGTCAGACATGGGATTACGCGCTGGCCCGTGTAGAAGATCTCGAGCGGTAATTGCTATTGCGCCCGCGCCGACCGTAGCGTCGTCCCCGACTGCGCGGGATGCGTTTGCCAGAGCGGCCAGCCCAATCTGTAGCAATTGTTTGTCTAATTACCGTGATCTGAACCTCGCCCGGATAGGTCATGTCCTCGCGAATGCGCTCGGCAATTGCAAAGGATAGATCTTTGGCCTGTTCGTCGTTCACATGCCCGGCATTGACCAGTACGCGCACTTCGCGTCCAGCATTGATGGCATAAGCATCGCGCACACCATCGAAAGATTGTGCCACCTCCTCTAAATCGCGCACCCGTTTGATATACCCTTCGGCATCGTCGCGCCGAGCGCCGGGCCGCGATGAAGAAATCGCATCGGCTGCTTTGACCAAAAACGAAAGTGGGGTGGAAGCCTCTGCCTCGCCATGGTGATAAAAAATGCCGTTGATAACTTCCTTGCCCTCGCCGTATTTGCCAGCCAGATGCGCACCAATATCGGTGTGTTTTCCTTCGAGTTCCTGGTCCACGGCTTTGCCGATATCGTGCAATAGCCCACATCGCCGCGCGAGTTTTTCATCCATGCCCAATTCTGCTGCCATTGCACCGGCCAGAAAAGCCACTTCTTTAGAATGCCCCAAAACGCTTTGCCCATAACTCGTGCGATACTTGAGCTTCCCGACCAGTTTGACCAGTTCTGGATGCAATGATTCAATACCCAATTCGCGCACTGCCTGACGGCCTTCTTCGGCAATGAGTGAGTAGATCTTTTTTTCGCAATTAGCAACAACCGATTCAACGCGGCTTGGATTGATGCGGCCGTCGCGCACCAATTGCTCCATAGACAGGCGCGCCACATCGCGCTTGACCGGATCAAAGCTGGATAAGACAACCGCCTCGGGTGTATCATTTACAATGACTTTCACACCGGTGGCGGCTTCAAAAGCAATAATATTGCGTCCCTCTTTGCCGACAATCCGCCCCTTGATATGATCATCGGGCAATGTGACAACCGATATGGATGACTGAACGGTTTGATCGGTGGAACAGCGTTCTATTGCCTGTGCCAGAATTTTCTTGGCTTCGCGGTCGGCTCGTTCCCTGGCGTGATCGATAATTTCTCGGCCAATATTTGCTGATGTCTGCCGCAGTGAGTTTCGGATATTTTCGAGCAGCATATCGCGGGCGCGATCGGCATTCATGCCCGAAATGCGCTCCAATTGCTCCCGTTGCTGATCGAGAATATCGGTCAGTTCCAGTTCTCGTTTCTCCAAACGGACGGCTTTTTGACTTCCTTCTTGTTCCCGCCGGGTTAAAGTTTTTTCGCGTTGGCTTGCAACTTCGGCCTGTTTTGTGAGGCGGACCTCTTGTTCGTGTAATTCATCATTCCGACGATCTAAAATGCGCTGTTTGTCATCAAAAGACTTTTCAATTTCTGCCTTTTCTTCATACCAGCTATTTTTGATTTCTAAAAAAGCAGTCTTGCGGTCTCGGTCTTCCTGTTTCGCGAGTTTGATTGCGCGTTTCTCCGCTTGTTGCTCAATATCTCGCATTTTTTGATCTCTAATGCGGGTGCCAACAAACCACCCGATTCCAAACGTAATAAGGGCAATGGCAACTGCCAGATAGATGATAATGTTCGTTGCCATTGAAGCTCCCTGAAATAGCATGTCCATTGGAGCCTCCTGTCAAAATTCAAATCCGGTTTTATATCCATAACGCAGGTGCATTTGAAGATGTCTCCAAAAAGCTTCTGCACAAACTGCGCCGATGCGTTATACGCATCGCAAAGAAAAAAAAGTTTTAAAAAAATAGACGTCATGCGTTTTTATTCCTCAGAAGCTGTCACAAAGCGATATGATTCAGTTAATCCACCCAATATTTCAAAGGACCCAAAAGGGAGGAATCGCGAGACGACCCCTCCCTTCGGCACATTGGCATTTCTGCAAAACGATGTTCAAACGCTGAACGATTCTCCACATCCACACTGATTTGTGGCATTGGGATTGTTAAATCGAAATCCCGTTCCCATCAGGCCATCGTCGTAGTCCAATTCAGTGCCTGTCAAAAAGAGCGCGCTTTTCATATCGACAAAAACCCGAACGCCATAGGCTTCAATTACGCTGTCATCTGTGCGGGCTGTCTCATCGAAATCGAGCTGATATTGAAGGCCAGAACATCCGCCGCCGATCACTTTCAAGCGCAAACCGTGATCTTTGGGGCGTCCTTCCCGGTCCATGAGTTCTTTTATTTTGCCCGCTGCGTTTTCTGTGACGCAAACCATAATGCCTCCATTAACTCAACGCTTGCAAACACGCTTTAATCGCATCAAAATTGGGCAATTCGGTTGGATCGTCGGACACAGAAGCAAAGCGCACCACACCGCTTTTATCTACGACAAAAGCCGAACGCTTTGCCACGCCCTTAAATCCAATCAAATCCTCGAATTGCGATCCATAAGCCGCGCTGACTTCTTTGTTGAAATCGCTGAGCAAGGGGATGGTAATACCTTCTTTCTCTGCCCATGCTTCCTGGGCAAAGGGACTATCCACGCTGATGCCCAAAACCTGAGCATTGAGTGCGTCGTAATCGGCCAAACCACTACTGACCGAGCACATTTCATCAGTACAGACGCCGGTATAAGCGAGGGGGAAAAATAGAATCACGACATTTTTTTCGTCTCTGTAATCGCTCAGAGAAATATCGTTCATATCGTCACCAGATTTTGATTTCAGCGTAAAATCCGGTGCCTGGTCACCTACAGTAATACCCATTTCTCATATCCTTTGGAAAAACTTATAGCGCAGCTTCGTAACGGCGATTGACTTCGTCCCAGTTAATTGTATTGGTCCAGGCTTCGATATAGTCGGGACGCAAATTCTGATACTTGAGATAATAAGCGTGCTCCCACACATCGAGGCCGAGAATGGGCGTTCCGTCACCTGTCATGATCGGATTATCTTGATTGGCAGTACTCAAAATATCGAGCTTGCCGTCTTTGACTACAAGCCAGGCCCACCCACTTCCAAAGCGCGTTGTTGCAGCGGTGACAAAAGTTTCCTTCGCCGCTTCCACGCCGCCCAAATCGGCGGCAATGGCTTCGGCGACTGCACCTGTTGGCCCACCACCGCCATTGGGACTCATAATTGTCCAGAACAAACTGTGGTTGGCATGGCCGCCGCCGTTGTTTTGTACAGCCGTACGGATATCTTCTGGTACGCTGTCCAGATTGGTGATCAAACTCTCAATAGACTGATTTGCCAGATCGTCGTGTCCCTCAAGTGCGGCATTGAGATTAGTTACGTAGGCATTGTGGTGTTTGGAGTGGTGAATTTCCATCGTCCGCGCGTCAATATGTGGCTCGAGTGCATCATAAGCATAGGGCAAGTCGGGCAATTCGTATGCCATTTTGAAACTCCTTGTTTAAAGATGAATAGCGTTACTGAGTCGGAAATCAAAATATAATGAACTCCCATAAGGGCGTCAAGTCCTTATACAAGTCATTTATTTTATATAACATAAATACTTACAACAATTTGATATGTATCAAAAAAAATCATTTGATGTGGACCAGTGCGTTGTCTATCAGACGTGCATTGCCAAAACGCACAGCCACGGCCAGTAAGATAGAATCTTTTAGCTCGGCAACGGGTGTGAGGGTTTTTGCATCGACGGCTTCGATATAGTCGATTTTTGCACTGCGCTGAGGTTCAATGACATCGCGCATGGCCTCAATGACTTTTTGGCCGTGCCTTTCGCCCCGATCAATCATTTTTTGTCCCACCATCAATGCGCGGTAAAGCGCGGGGGCTTCTCGCCTTTCTTCAGCGCTTAAATAAGCATTTCTCGAACTCATCGCCAGTCCGTCCGCTTCGCGCACTGTGGGGGCCATCTGTATCTCTACGTCCAGGTTGAGATCGCGCACCATGCGTTGAATGACTATTGTTTGTTGCGCGTCTTTTTGTCCAAATACAGCTACATGGGGTTTTACTGCTGCAAATAGTTTGGTGACGATTGTTGTCACGCCTTCAAAATGTCCCGGACGACTTGCGCCACAAAGTCTTTCAGTCAACTTTGTCACATGTACCGACGTTGCAAAATCTCCGGGATATATTTCTTTTTCATCGGGCAGGTATGCGAGATGTACGCCGTGTTGGTCGAGCAATTCTATGTCCCGATCTGTGTCTTTTGGATAGGCGGCGAGATCTTCGGTGGGACCAAATTGTAGCGGATTGACAAAAATGCTCACCACAACCCGATCTGTCACTTTTAATGCCTGGCGCACGAGACTGAGATGTCCGTCGTGCAGATATCCCATTGTGGGTACAAGCCCGATGCGCAGGCCCGCCTGTCGGATACGGTCTGCTGCGCAGTGCATCTCGCGGACGGTTGTTATAATTTTTACGGCCATTATGTGTCTATCCGCGCTCTAAATCGGCGCAGTTCCGCACTCTTGATCTTAAAACGGTGTTTGTCTTCTGGAAATCGACGCGACTTGATATCCGCGACATAGTCTGCAAATGCCTGATGCATCTCACTTTTGAGATCGGTGTATGTTTTAACAAACCGATAATGGCTTTTGTAAACGCCCAGCATGTCGTGTGCGACCAGTACCTGTCCATCGCATACACGCCCGGCACCAATTCCAATAGTTGGCATGGACACCCGTTTGGTCACGACTTCGGCGATGCGCTCGGGTACGCATTCTAAAACTACGGCCAGCGCGCCAGCAGACGCCAGCGCATCGGCATCTGCCAGGACGTCGAGTGCTTCTTCGGCACGATCGCCAAACACGGGACGCTTACCCGTGCGCGTTTGAGGCGTATAGCCCACATGCCCAACCACGGGAATGCCCTCGGCGACGAGTGCCTCGACCTGGGACGTTATATTGCGCCCTCCTTCGAGTTTAACCACTTCGGTACCAGCAGAAACCAATTGTCGCGCATTTTCTAATGCTTGCTCCGGCGTTTCGTAAGATCGATAGGGCAAATCTGCCATCAACAGGGCACTCACTACTCCGCGCCGCACTGCGCGTGTGTGGTGGAGCATATCATCCATTGTCACCTGCTGTGGGCTTTTATACCCCAACACATTGACGCCAACCGAGTCTCCCACAAAGATGACATCGACACCTGCAGCATCCTGAAAAACAGCCGTGGGATGATCGTAACAGGTCAACATCGCAATGGGTTCGCCTCGTTGTTTCATCAGCGCGAGGGTTTCTGGTTTTACCCGCGATCCCATAAGTCAGGTCCGCCTCGTGTTGTCAGCTTCCATGTGTGTCGGTCGATAATAACGGGTTCCAGACGGAGGCGATTTAATTTGTGCCAGTAAATCCTCTAAGTGTTCTGGGCGGTTTTCAAGATCGATCTCCGATACATTAACTGCGAGTAGCGGTGTTATCGAATAGTGAAAGAAAAACTGGTTATAAGCTTCCAATAACTTCGAGACGTATTCTTTTGTTATCTCTCTTTCATATCCGCGTTCATGGAGTCTTATACCTCGCATCAGATGATTGACTGTGGTTTGTAAATAAATCACCAGATCTGGACGGGGGAGTTTTTCGCTCAATGTTTCGGACAGTCGCTCATAGAGGGCAAATTCCGTATCATTGAGTGTCACATTGGCGTAGATGCGATCTTTTTCAAAAATAAAATTGCTGATCACAGCTTCTTCAAACAAATCCATCTGGTGTAGTTCTTGTTGCTGTCGATAGCGGCTTAGCATAAAAAAGACCTGGGTTTGAAAGCCATATTGGTCAGGAGCCTCGTAGAACAAAGGCAAAAAGGGATTTTCTTCGGGTTCTTCGAGCATCAGACGGGCATTTAGACGACGCCCCAAAAGACGAGCCAAACGCCTCTTGCCCACACCTGTTACTCCTTCAATAGCTATATATCGCAATGCTAAATCCCCTGGCCTTATTTTTTAGCAAAACGAGCTATCAGCAGTCAGCGGTCAGCAAAACCAGCACCCAGTCCCCAGCCCCCTTTTTTATCTGAACACAAATTATTTGCTGAACAGCTCAAATTATTTGCTGTCTTCTGGTTCGCGTTATCAAATTGAGACCTTCAATTTTTCGCACGGGCAGGTCCATGCCCAGAGAATCGGTCAAAAATTGAATCGATTGATCTAAAACGGGATGTTTGAGATCGGGATTGAGGTCGCAAAGCGGTATCAGGACGAATGCGCGCTCGTGCAAGTGTGGGTGTGGCACCTGCAAGCCCGGTTGGTTGATGACGGTATCGCCATAAAATAAAATATCGAGGTCCAGGGTGCGCGGTCCCCACCGCGTCTGGCGCACGCGACCAAATCCGCGCTCAATTGCCAATAGACAATTCAATAAACTTCGCGCAGAGAGACTGGTGTGGACTTGCAGAACTGCGTTGAGAAAATACGGCTGGTCAATCACTCCGATTGGGGCGGTCTCATAGACTGCAGAGGCAGCGACAACGGCGATTTCGGGTTTTGCATCCAGAATACCCGCCGCGTCCTGGAGCGTTTTTTCCCGATTTCCCAAATTCGCACCAATGCCAATGTAGATCATAATTATAGCTTTCAGCGGTCAGCCCACCCAACACTGCCCCAGGTCTGGTGCTTCTTCACCCTTCACCCTTTTTCATCTGCGTTCATCTGCGTTCATCTGCGTTCATCTGCGTTCATCTGCGGATCACTTCAACTTCAACGCCATCGAAATTGACGGAGACCGGTGGATTGGGTTTGCGCACTCGCACGAGAAGTTTTGTCAGTCCCAATTCCGACTGCAAAACGTCAGCGATGCGGTCTGCCAGGGCTTCGACAAGGCCGAATCGCTCGCCTGTCACCACTTGTTCGACTACTTTACAGACGCGCGGATAATCTACGGTCTGAGGTGTATTATTGCGTGCAAATCCTCTGAAATTGCCATAGATTTCTACGTCAACTTCAAATTTTTGACCGAGTTTGGCTTCTTCTTCAAACAGGCCATGGTAGCCGTAAAAAGCCATATTTTTTATTCTCAGTACGTCTTTTGTCATGGTGCTAATATTTACAATTCCATTTGTTAAGTCAAGGAGTTTGCTGTAAATGGCAAGTTGACTACTTCGGCCTCCGAGCCGTCATCCAGTAGCACGCGCTGTCCCGCTTCGTGATAGCCCCGGCGGATGATGGCAAGGGCGATCACGCGATTGAAGTGGAGAGATTTCACACATGTCGTTACCCGTCCGACGGTTTTATCGTTGACTGTGATATTGCCACAAACAGGCGTATTACAGATTAGGCCCGTTAGATAGCGGCGGGGGCGTCCTCGAAAGTGCATTTTGGCGATTACTTCTTGCCCAATGTAGCATCCCTTGTCAAAATCGACTGCGTGATTTAAACCAGCTTCAAGGGGCACGACTGACTCATCGATCTCGGTGCCATAACGGGGAATACCGGCTTCGACCCGCAATATTTCTTCTACTTGCCATTCGATTGGCGTTCCTCCCGCTGCGACGAGTGCCCGCCGCAATGAGTCGTTTTGTGCAATGCGGAGATCAAAGCCCGGTTCGCCCGTGTATGACCGCGCTGTGACCCAGATTGGGGTACCTTCAAAAGCGCGTACAACCGTGTGGTGTTCGGGGAGGTCAGCAGGTACGCGCCCAACAACCTGACCGACCAGCTCATAGGCCGCGGGACCCTGTACCCCAAAAATGGCCCAGGCGTCGGATTCGTCCGATAGCGCGACATCATCGGCGATCAGATAGCGGTCCAGGGTTTCAATCAACTTTGTCGCAAGTCCCGGTTCTGTTTCCATATAGATACATTCTTGTAAGCGGTGAACCCAAACATCTAATAGCGTTTGCCCCCGCGCCGATGTGACTGCGGCGTAATTGCCTTCATTTTCGGCGAGGGATTCAACGGCGTTGGTCACCATGCCGTGCAAAAATCTCAGACAATCCGCGCCCTCTGCACGCACTTTGCCCCGCTTACTGCGGTTGAATACTCCCGCGTTTTCTCGAACGGCCCGGTATTGTGTTTCCATATCTGGATGTGATGACATATACTCTATCCTCCTATTGCCTAATCAGGGTAATATCTATATACTTTGAAAACGCCGTTTTTGTCAAAGGATTCTTATTCTCATCAAAAGGAGATTCAGGTGAAAGCTATTCGCATATCGCAATACGGTGGTGCAGAAGTTTTGAGTTTTGAAGATATTGATGTAGCAGATCCAGGCGAGGGACAGGTGCGAATTACCATAGAAGCAGCAGGTGTCAATTTTATCGACACCTATCACCGCACGGGCCTTTATCCTCTGAATTTGCCGTTGACGCTGGGCCTGGAAGGTGCCGGTATTGTGAATGCGGTGGGTGCAGGCGTTTCGGATTTAGCTGAGGGCGACCGCGTGGCCTGGAAAAGTGTGGAGGGTTCTTATGCGGAGCAAGTTGTCGCAGACGTAGCCGAGGTGGTCAAAATTCCCTCAGATGTCGCTACTAAAACCGCAGCCGCGGTGATGTTGCAAGGGCTGACTTCGCATTATCTGGTCAATAGCACTTATCCGATTCAAGAAGGCGATACCTGCCTCGTCCACGCAGCCGCAGGAGGCGTTGGCCTTTTGCTCGTACAGATGGCAAAAATGCGCGGGGCGCGGGTTATTGGCACCACATCTACGGAAGAAAAAGCGGCTCTGGCACGGGGTGCTGGTGCCGATGATATTATTCTATATACCGAACGGGATTTTGAAGCCGAAGTTCTGCGCCTCACAGATGGTCAGGGTGTCGAGGTCGTTTACGATTCCGTTGCCAAAGCCACCTATGAGAAAAGCATAAATTGTCTCAAACCGCGCGGTTATATGGTCTTTTTTGGTAATGCCAGTGGGCCAGTTCCTCCGATTGATCCCCTGCTCCTGTCGCAAAGAGGGTCTATTTATCTCACGCGTCCGACCCTCAATAGCTACACGCAGACCCGCGAAGAATATCTCCAGCGTACCCGCGAGGTTATGGGCTGGATTCAAAACGGCGAGCTGGATGTGCGTATTGGCGAAGAGCATCCTCTTGAAAATACGGCTGAAGCACATAACCGCCTCGAAGGTCGGCAGACTACGGGGAAAGTGTTGTTGATTCCGTAGTCGCATGTATATTGTGAACCACACCACGCTGATATTGCTCGTGAGAACCTGCCCCTGCGGGGGTAAGCAGGGGGGCGATCCCATAACTCACGTTTTGCTCGGTTATAAAAAACGCGGGTTTGGCGCAGGGAAATACACGGGGATTGGTGGGAAAATCGAGCCAGGCGAAACGGTGCGTGCAGCCGCTGTGCGCGAAATGCATGAAGAAACAGGCGTTGTGATGTCGCCTCAGGACCTGGTGGATGCCGGGCATTTGACGTTTTATTTTCCAGCCCGCCCCCAGTGGAATCTCACGACTCGTATTTTTGTTGGACAAAGGTGGCAGGGCGAGCCGATAGAAACAGGGGAAATACGCCCTGTATGGTTTGAAATTGATCACCTGCCCTTTGATACGATGTGGGATGATGCCACCTACTGGTATCCATATGTGTTGAAGAATAAGTGCGTCAGGGCGACATTTACATTTTCTACTGATTGCAAAACCGTCGCGACCAGCCAGATTGAGATATGGTAGCTGGAATCGCTTTTCAGTTGCCAGAGTGTGCTGTGTGTTTTTTTCTTGACTCTTGTGGTAAAATCACTATATAGTCAGAACGTTTAATAAACAAAACTTAATATCCCCTTTACTCTATCTTTTAATGAGGTGATCGCTTTGCCTACATCAGCCCAAGGTGTCCCCAAAGATGCACTGCATCACTACCTCGAAGATGTAGCTTCGTCTCAACCTCTGTCTTCCGCAGAGGAAGTTGAACTCGCTGTTCGCATTCGCGAAGGCGATCAGAAAGCGCGAGCAAAGCTCATTGAAGCCAATCTGCGCTTTGTGATCACTGTGGCCTACGAATATCAAAATCAGGGTGTGCCGCTCGTGGATCTCATCAGTTCGGGAAACGTCGGTTTGATCACAGCGGCAGAGCGTTTTGACGAGACGAGAGGGTTTAAGTTTATCTCTTATGCTGTTTGGTGGATTCGCCAATCTATTTTACAAACACTGGCGGAACACGCTCGGGTCGTGCGTCTTCCACTCAATCGCGTGGAATTGCTCAGACGTATATCTCGCTGTAAGAACAACCAGAAGCAAGAGCCTTCGACGCGCACTGCCGAAGAAGAAATTGCCGAAGAATTGGATATTCCAGTGGAGCAGGTTACGGATATTCTCACGAGTGGGCAGCGCACCTTGTCTCTCGATACGTCTCTTGGCGATGGGGAAAATAGCCTTCTTGAAATGATGCCCGACAACTCACAAGAGGCGCCGGATGCAATGACGCTGCGCAATACCCTGAAAGATGAAATCTCAAGTGCTTTGAGCACCCTTGATGAGCGTGAGCAAAAAGTGATCCGACTCTATTTTGGATTGGGTGGCGGCACGGAGATGACGCTCGAAGAAATTGGGAAGCAATTTCGCCTGACGCGCGAAAGGATTCGTCAAATTAAAGAAAAAGCACTCCGAAAATTGCGCCACCCCACGCGCGGGCGAAAGCTGATGCCCTATGCGGAAGATGCGTGAATATTACGCCTCAATTTTTCCACCCATTCTCGAAACCGCTCACCGCGCTCTTCAAAATTGCGAAACTGGTCATAACTCGCCGATGCTGGCGATAGCAATACCACATCGCCAGCTTGTGCAAGACCTGTCGCGCAACCCATCGCTTCTTCCAAATTTTCTACGCGGTGAATACTGGTTTTCCCTTTTGCTGTTGCCGCAATTGCTTCCCCAGTTTCGCCCATCACAATCAGATGTGCGACCTTTTCCGCTATCGCTACCCCCAAATTGTCAAATGCAATGCCCTTATTGTAGCCGCCTGCGATCAGCACAATCGGCCTGTCAAATGCCATGAGCGCTGTTCGCGTGCGGTCGGGGCTCGTGGCTATTGAGTCGTTCACATAGAGCACACCGTTCATTTCTGCCACCTGCTCCAATCTGTGCGGTACCCCCTGAAATGTCTGTAATACTTCGGCGATATTTTCTTCAGATACGCCGCTTATGACCGCTGCACCCGTGGCTGCCAGCGCGTTGGCGAGGTTGTGCCGACCGCGCAAAGATATGGTGTCTGCAGAACAGATGGGTCGCATATCGCCATCAATTGTGTGTTGAATTTTTCCCTCGCGGACAAATACATCCCCTTCGCCTTCAACGGCGAATACCACCCGCTGCCCGGCGCCCGTCCAACGAGACACTTCGGCATCTTCTCCGTTGACAATCGTCCAGTCGCTTTTTGTCTGGTGCATGACGATTTGCTGCTTGGCTTTTCGATACGCTTGTAGGGATCCGTGAACGTCGATGTGATTTGGCGCGAAGTTGGTTGTGACAGCGATGTGGGGGCTCCACGGCAGATCTCCCAATCGGTCGAGTTGAAAGCTCGATAATTCCAGTACGATGGGTACATCGGCGTGTAACATGTCCAATTCATTGAGCAGGGATCCTCCGATATTGCCACCGATTCGCGTGCGTTTATCTTTTTTCTTGAGCATTTCTCCTATGAGCGATGTTGTCGTGGTTTTGCCACTGCTGCCCGTTATGCCGATTATGGGGGCGGGACAGCGTTCGACAAATAGGCAAATTTCCGATGTGATGGGTACGCCCGCAGATTCTGCGATTTTCAAGTATCGCGATGACCGGGGTACCGCGGGGTTGGCGACGATTAAATCTGCGTTCCGAAAATCCGTTTCTTCGTGTCCTTCCAGCACAAAGGCGATGGGCAACCCTTTTAGGGCGCACACCGACGCGCGCAGGTCTTTTTCAGGGCGCAAGTCCGTTACTGTCACCACCGCGCCTTCGCGTACCAGAAAGCGCACCGCTCCCACGCCCCCGCCAAATAATCCCAATCCCATTACTGTGACGCGCTGGCCTTTTAAGTTCACGGGAAGTCTCCGGGTGAGAGCTATTCTTGTAGCAATTGATCGATGAGATCGACCGGGGTGATGCCTTCGGCTTCGGCGTTGAAATTCGTGACGAGGCGATGGCGCAAGACGGGTTTGGCGACAAAAGATACGTCGTCTATAGAAGGTGCGTAGCGTCCGCTGAGTACGGCGCGCGCTTTGGCACCCAGGATGAGGCATTGAGAGGCGCGCGGGCCAGCGCCCCATCTGAGCATGTTGGCGATGGATGTGTCTGCATTCTGAGGACGGGTTTTGCGGACGAGAGCTACCGCGTGATCTACGATGTGATCGGCAACCGGGACTTTGCGGATGAGTTGCTGGAGGGTGTGGATTTGTTCGGCGTTGATTACGGGCTGCACGTCGTGGGTTTGGGAACCTGTGGTGGCTTTGACAATGGCGCGTTCTTCTTCCTGGGTGGGATAATCGATCCACAGGTTAAATATGAAGCGGTCGAGTTGGGCTTCGGGCAGGGGATAGGTGCCTTCTTGTTCGATGGGATTTTGGGTGGCTAAAACAAAGAATGGTTCTTCGAGGCGAAAGGTTCCCCCTCCGGCGGTGACTTCGTGTTCTTGCATGGCCTGCAATAAGGCGGCCTGGGTTTTGGGCGGGGTGCGGTTGATTTCATCGGCGAGGATGATGTTGGCAAATAAGGGACCTTTGACAAAGCGGAATGCTTTGTGTCCGGTGGTTTGGTCTTCTTCGAGGAGTTCTGTGCCCGTGATGTCCGAAGGCATCAGGTCGGGGGTAAATTGGATGCGGCTGAAGGACAGGTCGAGGGCGCGCGCAAGGGTGCTGATGAGGAGCGTTTTGGCCAGGCCGGGCACGCCGACGAGCAAACAATGGCCCCCGCAGAGGAGGGCAATGAGTAGCTGATCGACGATTTCCCGCTGTCCAATAATGACTTTGCCAATTTCGGCGACGATCTGGTCATACGCGGTTTTTAATTGTTCAACGGCCTGGAGGTCTTCGTGAGGTGATGCTTCGGGCATTTTGTTTCCTTTCTCAGGTTTTCCGTTTTTCCTTTTTCGCCGCCGGGAAGAGAATATTGTTGAGTATGAGGCGATAGCCTGGCGAATTTTTGTGTAGTGCGAGTTGTGTGGGCGGGTCGTTGACAAAGTGCTGATAGTCTTCCGGGTCGTGTCCCGCATAAAATGTGAATGTGCCTTTGCCGATGTTGCCGTGGATGTATTTGACGTGGTCTGTGCCGGGGATGTCGCCCATGATGGTGACGGATTTTTTGATGCGATTTTTGCGAAAGGCGGTGGTTTGGCCCAAAAAGCCGGGGACGATGGGCGTGTGGTTTTGCGTGAGCATGGTGGGTACGGGATCGTATTTTGCCGAGAATTCAAATAGTGAAAAGGCGTCGATGTCGGCATTTTTGATCTGGCTTATTTCAATGGGTGACAGGTCGATGTCGGCGTGCTCGTATTCGAGGGGATCCATAACGAGGTTGAAGTTTTCAAAGGCAATGGTGCGCGAAAAATCGAGTTTTTGATGCGCCTGTGGATCTGCGGGGTCGCCATCGTACACGCTATCGACGATGTCGATTCCGCGCGCGGCAAGGGCAATGTCAAAGGTATCGGTGGCCGAGCACATGGCAAAGAGAAATCCGCCCTGTGCGACGTAGTTGTAAATGGCCTGTGCAACCGCGCCTTTGAGGTGGGAGACTTTGGCAAAGCCCAATTTGCCAGCGAGGGCTTTGAATCCGGCCTGTTGTTGCCGGTACCAGAGGGTGTGGCCGTGGCTGCGATAAAATTTGCCGTATTGTCCCGTGAAGTCTTCGTGATGCAGGTGCAACCAGTCGAAGTTTTCGAGTTTGCCCATGAGAACTTCCTCGTCCCACAAGGTGGTATAGGGGATTTCAGCATACGTGAGCGCCAGTGTGACGGCGTCGTCCCAGGGCTGTTTGTTCGGGGGGGTATAGACCGCGATTCGGGGGGCTTTTTCAAGGCGCATGCGGTTCATGTTGCCGGATTCAATATCGGCGTAGATGCGCGTGGCCTGCGCGGCTGAGATGGCCTGGAAAGAGACGGCGCGTATGCGGGCTTCGCGCGCGATGGTTTCGCGGTTGTCGATGAGGAAGGATCCGCCGCGGTAGTTGAGCAACCATTCGACGGGATGGCCCTGTTGCAGTGCCCAATACGCAATGCCGTAGGCTTTGAGATGATCGGTTTGCGATATGTCCATGGGGATGAGTATTTTGCCGACGTTCGCGCTTCCACCACCAATCGCCGCTGGGGAGATGGATGGGGTTGTTAGAATGAGGAGTAAGATGAGAAATGTGAAGCGTGAAGTGTGAAGTGTGAAATGGGTATGTCTTGCATTTTGTCGTTTTGACTTCATCCCGCTTCCTTTGTTTTTAGTTCTTCCTGAGACGATAGGAATAGCACTTGTCATTGCGGCAGGGTGTAAGCCGCAATCCAGTGGTTTTGACCCGCCCCACGCAGACACAATGTCAGTAATTCGGTGTTTTTACTTGTCATTACTGGTGTTGTACCTGCGGTGTGGTGCCATGATTTCAGCCCTTTCGCAGTCCGCCATCAGGCAACGCTATAATTAAAATAACCTTTGTTGTATTTCATGAGGTAGCGGAATGACTCCGACAATGATAAACGGATTGGGAGACTTTTTGTTGTGGTATTCGAGTGTGGTTCCTAAAATCAACAAAGTATCTTTTTCTTTTTTCTGAATGAAATCATCCCAATATTTCTCGCGCACTTTTTTTACGGCCTGTTGTTCATCTGCTTTGCTGTTTCTTAAGCAATTCCAATATAGCGCGCCGATTTCCCAATCCTCAATCATCAGCTTACTTTGCTTGCCTCTAACATCTTCAAACTTATAGGAAAATTTGTAGGGCAGCTTCTTCACTACTGCAAATTCTTGTGCTACAGTCTCTGCGTCCTTGAAAAGGTTACCTTGTTTTTTTTCTGCTTCCAGAACGGCCAGCTTTTTCTTATCCCATTCTCGCTCTACCTCTTCCACTTCAAAACCAAGCCATTTGTAAGGACGGAACACTGCAAGAGACAGCTTATTGCCATGCGCATCCTCAATCAGATTGTGTAAATTTTCATGAATTTCCACCTTGTTGATGAATGCCTCACGGCGTAAACGCCAAGAATCGATGGTAGGTAATGGACCGTTCAAAAGCTCCAATTCCCCTGCAACTTGATAGGTTTCCGGTCTGCTATCGGATGTTGACTTTTTTAGGTCCACCTCAATCCATTGGTACTTTTTATATTTTTCTTCACTGTTGAGTTGTCGAAATTGAACCGGATAAATCCGCCGCCACTGGCCTGCTTTATTTACCCCCGCAGTGCATACCAACTCTGCATATTTCTTTGACAACGTTGGGTAAGACTTCACAGTAATGAGGATTTTTTCTTTCATAAATGCTCCACCTTGTAATAGTATTTGTTTTTAAGAAAATCGCTGATGCAATGGCGGTGGCAATATTGATGATTCGCTTCAAAACAAGTCAACGCCACGCGGCGTTTGGATTCAATAACCTGCATAAGCCGTTTCAATCCTTCTCGCCTGTTCGCCAGATTCTCACGGTAGTCATTAAATAGAACTTCATAATTTGCTTTTGAGTGTAAGGATCGTCGTTTTTCAGATAAAATACCAAGCTCAGGAAAATGTCTGTATTCGAGATTTAATTTAGGTAATACCCGCGAAAGCATGGGCGCTGAAAAACCAAACTTGTAGCTCAATGGATTGCACCGCACATCACACAATACCGCCACGCGATTGGATATCAACTTATTCAGATAGGTTTCAAAGTGAATACCCTCATAACCTAACGTAAACACTATAACCTCATCGTTTTCTATTGCGTCCACCGAACGCTCTACCCTTGCAAGTTCTTCCGCGTTTAACAATTGCTCCTTCATCTTGCTGTGCAAAGCATGATAAGGATGAAGTCGATAGGTTCGAGCCACTAACTCATCCCCTCGCCATGGATGCCGAAAAAACCAATGCCGAACTGTTTCGCGTTCCTCGCTTTCCGTGGCCCAACGCTCACCGTCAATCATTTGATTCAAAAACAGGACGTTATTCCGTGTTTTTATCCAACCTTGTTTTTCCAGCCAAGTTAGGTCATTATCGCACTGGAAAGAGTAGCCTCCATAGTCCCAGGGCACGAAGTCATAATGCCTTGATCCCATATCCTTGCAATACAACAGTAACAACTTCTGCAAATCGCTTTTCGCGAGTCCACTCCTCTCACCTGACTGTCCGACAGGCAGATTTTCCAAAAAATACAGAAGTAAGCGTTGTCGATGATAGACAGGCCGTTTTGTTCCACTCATATGCTAACCTCATATTTTTCATAGTTTTTTTCGAACAATTTAACACTCAACTTGTTGTCCTCTCCAAAATGGCAATTTCTTTCTCTACAAGTTCGTACAGAGCATTAGACCCTTTGACCTATTTCCCATTCTTCGAGTAATGCTTATCCAATTCTTTCAGAATCTCTGGCTTAAAGAACTGTTTCTTAGAGCTTTTTGGATTGCTCGGATTAAGGTAGCGGGTCTTGCATAGTTTTTTATCTTCGCATAAAGACTTTCTGATATCGTGATAGTCTTGATTGCGCTTGAAGTCCGAGTACCGCTCGCGGCATTTATTCGTTAACGTTTGGTAATCCCAAGGATACTGCTCAAGAATTTGTTCTTCTGTCATACGAACTCCTGGCGCATCGGGATTTGAGGTAATATGTACACCGAGTGCGCCTTTTGTTTTGGACCGCATGAACTTTACCTCGAAATTGATCGCAACGGAGTATTTGGTATCAGCTTCATCCGTTCCAGCCTCAAGTTGCGCCAAATAATTTAGGAAATCCCTTTCTTCTTTGTTGAGAACAATTGCTTCTGTCTGCTTGGGTAGGTCAAAAAAAGATAAGGGCATCAAGTAGAAGTTAAATTCATTTAAGTCGTGATCGAACCATTCTTTTACAAGTAAAATAAAATTTTTGAGGCTGGCTACTCCTATTTCCTGAAGTGTAACGGCAAACGTACGGGATGAATTGTAAAAGTGGATGGATGAGTCACGAAGTCCAAGTAGTGCCTGTATATTTGTCCAGACGTTTTGTTCTAAATGTCCCTGTTCAATAAGCTTCTTAGCGAGATAGTCAAGACTATGTGTTAATGGATTTCCTGATCGAGTACGCTTGATTCTCAGTTTTTTGCTTTTTGATCCATCTTTTTTTCGAAACGGTTCCATTACATAAAGAGACCGCATTTCATTGTTATGCTCATGCAACCATTTTGCCTTAAAAAGAAGCTCCCATCCATTGATTGCGAGAATGGAAAAGGTTTCCTCTCGATATTGAAAATCTGGTTTATTGTAGATCTCTATCGCGGAAACGGTTGCGGCAATCGATTTATCGAGCAACTTTTTGGAACGCGATTTCATAAGTGATAGTCCCCTTTTATGATTACCAATAAGTTGGGCATTGGCAGATAGGCGGGCCGTTTCGGAAACTGGAACCTTTTGGCGTACTCAGGCTTTATCCTCCACCGCAGCAATCTCTTCCTCTGTAAGTCCGTACAGTGCATAGACCATGCGGTCTATCTCGTGTTCTTGCTCGGTGATGTCGGCATCTGGATCGGCATCTTTGGCTGATAAGATGCTGTCAACTAACTGGATGAACGGGCGTTGCTTTCCCGCGGAGATTTGAGGAATGGGGATTGTTTCTACATAGACTTTTTTCCAGCGGGGGTGCATACCCATTCCTGTAGGTGCTGTGTTCTTCATAAACCAAGCTATGAGATTTGAATTGAGAATGGAACAGAGATATTTTGTGCAATTAGATGTCATTATGAATGATGAGTCTAGGCAATATAGGCCACTATTATCGCAAGCAAAACGTCCTTTTTGAGTCAAGTCCAGCCAGATCAGTTTTTCTTTTTCGAACTCCTGATGGTAAGCGCAGTTGCGGAGATTATACGGAGTCTCGCCTTTATCCCGTCGTTTTTCCAACCGTGGGTAGAACCTGTCCAGATGGGATTTTATAGCCGGGTAATCGTCAACATTAACAGCGGGAACGTTATCATACCCGTTATGCGTATCGATCAGCCACCAGCCAGTCCAAGGTGCCAGAAAGCGTTGGAGATCATTTCCTCGGCGCAACACTTGCTTGAGGATCTCAGCAGAGTTAGGATCTTTATCGATTAGTGCGTTTTTGGTACGGTTATCAATGATAAACGCCTCGCTATAACCGGTTTTAATTCCGTAGTTAATCGCAATATCCCATTCTTTCAGCGAAATTCCGACGGTCTCCATTTTATCCATAATGGACTGTTCTATTACGGAAAGCACGCTCCACGATCTTTCGCCTTGTGGTTGGAACGGCATCCAAAAGCTTACAGCGGGGGGAAAGTCTTTGTTGGCAAGGGGTATTATGTTCACCGCCTTGCCGACCTCATCGCTTCTACCGTGGCGAGCGGTGAGAATACTGGTATTAACAATAGCGTTTTCAAAAGTCCCTTCGCCGATTATCAACAGTCGCAGTGGCGTGTGTTGCTCGGCAAAGTAGCGACGCGTGGTTTTGCCATATTCTGTATTCAGCCAACTGTCGGAAGTGATGTAGCATAGCAAGCCGCGCTGAGGTATGAGCAGTTGACAGCCTATTTCGTAGAAAAGCTGATAGATATCGCCAGTGGAGGCAAAGGTTTCAAAATTAGTGTGTTGGTAACGGCGGCGCAATTCCCCTCTGTTTTTTTGCAGTTGAATGTATGGCGGATTCCCGATGACCACATCAAACCCGCGTGTTATGCCGAACATGTATTCGGACTCAAACCAGTCTGCTTTGGCGTTTTGGTCGTAGCGATCCCACTGTGCGATTTTGTGTGCGTCGTCTTGCGGAAAACCGGCGGCAAGTAATTCCTGTGCCAATTCTGTACGCAATTTTTTGTCTTCTGTTTTGCAGACAAGTTTCTTTTGGCGTGTAGTCGCGTGAAAATGTCGCTCGTTGTTCTCCGATAGTTTCGTTTTCAGGGCTTCAATCTGCTGACGGAACAAGTCCAGTTGATCTGCATCTTCAATTCCCAACAGCGTATCTGCTGCAACAAAGCGTGTCTCCAAATTCGGTAGGGGCTTGATTCCAAAATTGTCGGCATTCTTATCTTGTTTCTGCTCAATTGCCAGAGAAATGAAAAAACGCAGTTTGGCGATTTGGCAGGCGATGGGCTGGATGTCCACGCCGAAGATGCTGTTTTGAATCAGGTATAGCTTGCGCCCGAAGTCGCCCGAATATCGCTCAAAGGTTTCGCTAATCTCCAGCAATTCGGCATCGCGTTCTTGTTGGTTTTGGGTCTCAAACGCCGCGTCTGCCTTTGCTTTGGCGCGTTCTTTTTGCAGCGCTTCCCAGCGTTTGTTGCCGGGGTCAAGCCGCCGCAACGCCAGAGTGAGTTTGTGTAGCATGCCCATGGGAAACGCACCGGAACCAACTGCGGGGTCCAGAACTTTGATGTCTGCAATCGCTCGCACAATGTCTTCCGCTTCTTCTTCCTCAAAAAGATCATTAGCGTCGTCGAATGCGTCCTCATAATCCAGCAGATAACGCAGGCGTTCTTGCCAGTAATCTACATCGCCATCAGTCGGCTGGCAATTTTCTATAAGTGACGCTATTAGGGCTTCTTCCACCATATAATCTACCACGGGGCGCGGGGTATAGTAGGAGCCGGTTTGCTTGCGTGCGGTCTCGCGCGTTTCCGGGTTATAAGCCGCCAGCAGGTTCTCAAACACCTTACCGAGCAGTTCGGGGTCAAGCGCGACTTCCTGCTCTATGGGTGTGTTCTCCTCCACTGTGAACTTGTAATTTTCGAATAGGGTGATTAGTCCATCGGCACCAAAAAATAGGCGGTTGGGAATGGAATAGTCGCGTCGCTGGGCGGGGTTGTCGGTAAAACAGTCTATGCGAGTGCCACCGGCCCTGACGCCTTCAAAGCTGTCCAGGCAATCGAACAGGCCGCCGTTGATGAAGGGCGTATGTTCGAATAGTTTGATCAGACTGTCGGGGTCGTCAATCTCTTCTCTGTATCGGTACACAGAAGGATTGCGGTGGTCGGCGCGGTTCTGTTTGCTGAAACGGCGCTTGTCAATTTCGGTGTTCAGGGTAGCGAAAAATAGGTTTTGCAACACAGCGCGGTAGTAGGAGTCGCCAGTGTCGGAATCGTAATTTTTTAGCAGACCGTCAACCTTATACTCGTTGAACAGGTTCTCGGCGATCAGCCTCTTTTCTTTGATAAACCAGACGAATAGCAGGCGAGTAATGAGGCGGATGATGTGTTCTTCAGATGATATGGTCTGCGCTTGATTCTTGGGAAAAGTGGCTTCCGCGATGGCGTGCTCAAACCAGTTGTACAAATCCCGGTAGAATCGACGGTTGAGTTCCTGGGTATCCAGTTTGTCCAGCCACGCGGCGAGCAAGCCATCAAAATTGTGCGATTGGTTGTTGGCGTCCATCCACGACAAAAGATTCGGCAGAGATAACTCCGCAAGAATGTCCAGGTGAGCGCGATGCGGATCGGTGGGATCAATTTCTCGGATCAAAGACACGTTGCCCATCACATCGCGGTTGGGATCGCGCTTGTGGACGCGGCGGTGAACAAAGGCGAGAGTGAGCAGGTTGGATGTGGTGCGGAAAAGGACGACGGAGGGTTGACTCAAGCGCTTGTTGATCTCGCGTGTGAATTGCGCGTACTGCCCACGAGCGTAGGTGTCTTTCTTCAGTTCCACGGCGGAGAAGATAAAACTACTTGTATTGCCCTTGTCAAAAGAAGCCGCTTCAAAATTTATCATCTGTTGATTGCTGGAGGCGATTTCATCGCTGGTAAGCTGAAAAATGAACCGCACGGATTGGGCGTTTTCACGGAAATCCTGCTCGGTCCTGGTGTTCTGGTTTGGAGCGGGAAATTGCTGGCTGAAGTCCTCTGGATCGCCTGAGAGTTCCATTATGCGCTCGCTCTGATACCCGAGGATATCAAGAAGGGCATTGGTTGTCGACAGAAGATCGCTATCAGGTATGGCTGCCAGAGCTGATGAAATCTGTTGCTTTGTTTGAAAAACGCTACTCATTGGACCTGATCCAGAGGATTATAGATTGTCATACTTTCGCTCCCATCAATAATAGTCTATATAGTTTATTTCAGCCGCCTGACCATTCTCATTTCGGAACTTCACTCGCCAATCGCGACGTTCAATAGTTTATTTTACCGGGCCATGTAATCAGCGTCTCCAGCGCCTGGTAACTCATTCGACGGCGCAGTTTGCTGAGTGCTTGATTCTTGATTTGGCGGATGCGCTCGCGTGTGAGATCCATCGTGTCGCCGATTTCACTGAGCGTTAGGGGTCCGTTTTCATCAAGACCAAAATAGAGCCTTATAACGCGCGATTCGCGCTCTTTGAGAAGCCCTAAGGCTTGTGTCAGCGCGGATTTGCGCAAGATGTCGGCGTCAAGAGGAGTTGTCGCATCATCTGTCAAGGTGTCGAGCAGGCTGCGTTTATCGTCGGTGAGGGCTTCGTCGAGCGAGTACACGTCGAAGTCGCTGAGGATAGTCTCTTGGATCTTCTTGACTGGAACTTCAAGCTCGGTGGCGATTTCTTCCAGGTCCTCTTCAGCCGGAACTTCAAGCTCGGCGGCGATTTCTCCTATATCAGGCTCACTAACCCAGTCTTGGCCCAGTTTGCGCGAGGCTTTGGAAATTTCCCTGAGCAAGCCGACCTTGTTGTGGGGGAGACGCACGATACGCACCTGCTCGGCGAGCGTTTGGTGAATAGATTGGCGAATCCACCAGACCGCATAGGTAATAAATTTGTTGCCCCTCGTCCCATCGAAGCGGTCAGCCGCCGTAATCAGCCCAAGATTGCCAGCGCTAATCAAGTCAGAAAGGGGCAGACCGAGGTTCTGGTATCTCTTGGCCTCGTTAATTACAAAGCGCAAATTCGCCTGGATTATTTCATCACGGGCGCGCATGTCGCCATTTTTGATGCGGTCAGCCAGTTCTACTTCGCGCTCTCTCGAAAGAGGTGTGGACTCAGCGACATCGTCGAAGTAAAGTCGTAGATTGTTCTCTTCTCCTTCTGGGACTTTTTTTTCAGACACCGCCTGTTCAAACCAGGCGAACATGTATCGGTAGAACTGCTGGTTGCGCTCTGTGGCGTCCAGTTTGGCAAGCCAGGCAGCCAGCAAGCCTTCGCAGTTATGCGGCTTGGCATTGGAATTCATCCACGCGGTACACTTGGGTAGTGATAGCTGGGACAAGATGTCGATATCGGTACGCCGTGGATTTTCTAAAGGAATATTTTTGCTCAACGACGTGACGCGATCCAGCACATCATAGCTCTCATTGCGCTTATGTGGACGGCGACCGATAACCGCGACGGTCAAGTGTGCTCCAGCGCGGAAGAAGACCACGGTTGGCAAGATTATCCGCTTATCGATCTCCCGTGTAAATTCATCATATATCCCCTGGGGGTAGTTGTTCTCCCGCAGTTCCACGGCAAAAAAGAGAAAGCTTTTCTGTCGGCCCTCCTTACGGGAAGTACCCTCAAGTTCAGGCGTCTGCTGATTAGCTGAGACGATTTCGTCATTTGTCATCTGAAAGACAATCCGTATGGATTGGACGTGCTTGCGGAATGTCTGTTCAGTTCCGGTGTTCTCGTTTAAGGCGGGAAATTGCTGAATGAAGTCCTCTGGATCGCCTGAGAGTTCCATTATGCGCTCGCTCTGGTATCCAAGGATATTGAGAAGGTCTTTAGTTGCCGACAGAAAATCGCAGGTGGGTATTGCCTTTAAGGCGGATTGGATATTCTCTCTCATGCCTTCTCCATTTTTTTATGGCGTCAAATATCTATAGCATCGGTTGCTGGGTGGTGCCAAGCATTTCCAGCAGGTCGCCACGCCTGAAGGTCGCCGACAACTGCTGAAGCGAAACATCCCTCTCGCCATAGCAAGCCTTTAACGCATTTTTCAGCAATTGGGTGGCATCCGCATGGTATTGAGCTTGATTGTCTTCAAATGCATGTAAGAGTCCCTGAACGTTTCGATGGGAAATTTGATCAGGGGAGATACCCTCATCTTTTAAGAGCTTGCGGCCGATCAACATGGCGATGCAGTGGGACGAATAGGGCAAAAAGTCCGGTGGTGCTGCCATTGTCGGGCGTTTTCTTTCGTTCTCGACAGCCCTGAAAATTAAGACTGCAAGCAGTGCCTGAGCTGCGTTGAGTTGTTTAAAAATATCCTCGTACAGTTTTCCGAAGTGCTCTTTACGACGAAACTTGGATTGATGCGGCCTTTCCCGCCAGATCGCGAGCACGGCTTCCGCCACAACCGAACTGGTGATGACCGATGAACCACCTCCTCCATCATCCCTCTTACGTTTATACGTATAGCCCAGATCAGACAGGCCCAGTTCCAACTGATTCTGCATCTCATCGTTGGAGCGCAAGTCCCTGAGATCCACAGGGTTTTGACTGTTGGTAGCGTAGGTGATATCTTGGATAAATTCTCTATGTGTATCGGCCAACTGGTAAATGCGAATCAGCAGATAGGCTGATTCACCGACGAGATTGGGAATGGGTAACACGCCATTGAGCGTTTCTTGGATTGTCTTGCAGGTCTGACCTCCGTTAATCACCTGCATATTCTTGAGTTGTACCTGGTAGTCTGATCGCTGTAAGGCGTTGTAATCAAACCGGTCGCAGACCACAGTAATGCCGTTGTTGTAAAAGTAAAATTTGTCGGATTTAGTTGAATCGCAAAGCGTCTCATGAATTGCCGTGTTGACGCGATTGGTGTGAAGTCCAAGATAACGGCGGATATTGCGCTCGAGCAAGCTATCGCCATGTTCATTAAACAGTCTTTGGATCTCCTGAACGGAAACGCGCCCAACCAAAACGCGCATATAATTCATATCTTCTACGATGGCTTGCCCACTCAGTGTCAGGGTGGTATCCGTCTGTTGGTTGCGCTGCAAGATGCTGACGATGGAATCATGATTGAAGTGGAGAAATTTCACTTTGCCATCGTAGCTCCCTTCTGTGTCAGCTACCCAATTATCTGCTTGGGGTGTCCATCTGTCTCCGTTATTGCAAAGGATTACCCGAACGTTGGGAATATACCCATCGCGGATCAACGAGCGAATCTCTTCGATTTTAGGGGCTATTCTTGGGTTCAGCGCGACGTCCCTATTGGGATCAAACAGCACCCGAACAGTACCTGAAGCTTTTTGCACATCGTTTTCCGGGAAATTTGCTTTGCCACTCAGGTCATTGATTTTGTACTTGCCTTGAAAAATCGTGACAAGAAAATCACCATCTTCTACCTCACCAATATGAAGTCCGTCAACACCGGCATCGTTCCCGCCTTCGGTAAGCAGTTCGGCACTTTCTTCAAGTGTCATTTCAAGGCATGTTGACATGCATAGGAGCACAAATGCCGCTGACTTCTTTTTGTTGATATCGTTTCCTTCCGGTAGCCATTCGGGGTGATTATCAACAATACCTGATATCCTCTGATCGATAATACTGGCATTGATATTCATGTATTTTTCCCTTTAGGCGGTTGAAGCTGAGCGGGTGCTGGCACTAAGCCGCTACTTTTCACTGGCCAGTTTGCGAAAGTTGCACTCGACCTGAAGGCCGTGCCAAAATTCGTCTGACTGTCCGAAGAAGGCACCAAAGCGGATTGACAAGGCTGGCGTGATTGAACGCCGGGCGTGAACGATTTCGTTGATTGTCTGCGGCGCAACACCTATGGCGCGGGCCATGGCATTCTGCGAAATTCCCATTGGTTTGAGGTACTCTTCCATGAGAATTTCGCCAGGTGTGACGGGCGTGTTCATTATTGCACTATATAAGGTTACAGGGAATTTGTCAATGATAGTCAAGGATGTGTGATCATCTCGGGATTGAGGATGATCAACCATGTTACCAACTCAAAATCGCCGGTAGAATTTTCAGATTTTACTGGCAATCTAAAATCGCGCTGACCGCCAATGCCCATTCCCTGGATCTGTGTCGAGGTGTTTGCCCTGTTGATGTGCTTCATAACCTCGTTCAACAACAGGTCATAGCGGGCCATGTCCTTGCCGTTTTGAGTTTCGTGGTCAAACTGGTCACAGAGCTTTTGTAGTGGCTCGGTTTTACCAATGGCTGCGGATTCAAACAATTCCAGCACTTGTCTGGCATTGGCACAACCGTAGCGAATGTCGCTGTTATCGCGGATATACACGGCGTAATAAGGATGAATTGGGCTGGCTACTTTTTCTCGCTTATCCTCACTGGCGTTGCGCTGGCGCAGGAAGAATATCACGCCCGGTCTTGTGGAATCGTTCCCGCCATTGGTCAGGGCATAGGCTCCATAGGGCGTTGCTTCCAGTTCTGCTTTGTTTTTTTCTAAATATCGCAACAATTGGGCAAAGAAGTAATCGAGGGTGAAATCGCTCATGGCGACGCCGTCGGATAACTCGTCAAAGTCCAGCACTTCTTCACGCAATTTCTTCAATTGCTCGTCGCGGAAATTGAGTTCCATTTGTGCTTCTTCGAAGGCGTAGTCGTTCAGCGGATCATCATCACCGCTGGCCGCCGCGTCTGCCAGAGCCATGCGCGCTTCTACGCGGCTTTGCAGGCGCAAATAGGCGTCCATGTCTTTGGTGGGCCAGTAGTTGATCATCCGCACGGATCGGTTGCGACTGCCAATGCGGTCAATGCGTCCAAAGCGCTGGATAATGCGTACGGGATTCCAGTGAATGTCGTAGTTGAGCACGGTGTCGCAGTCTTGCAAATTCTGCCCTTCCGAGATACAGTCGGTAGCAATGAGTAGATCAATTTCTCCATCCACACCGTTGCTGCGCTGACGTGCGCGTGGAGCGAAGTTGGTCAGGATGGCGTTGAAGTTGTTGTCGCCGAAAGTGGTGTATGTCGCGTCGCCAGAGACCATTGCCATGTTCAATCTGTGTTCTTTGGCCAACTCTGTCAAATTTTCGTAAAGGTATTCCGCTGTATCCTTAAAGGTGGTGAATACCAGCATCTTACGGTTGGTCTTGCCATCCCTGTCCTGCGTCGGATTTTGCGCCTTGCCCTGAATGTGTTCTCGAATGGTTTTGAGCTTGTCATCTCGTGGCGGCGTGATGGCACGGACCTTTTCCCAGGCTGCTGTGAGGGTCTGTTTGTCTGTTAGCAAGTCTTTTTTCCAGCGAGGCAAATCCAACTCGCGCAAGTGGTAGGGGGTGCGCGCCCGATTGATCAGAAACTCCTCGTCATCCTCATCTTCGTCGGGCAGTATATCAGCCTGTTCATCCTGTATTGCCGGCATCTGCTCGTAGCGGTCTATCTTGTCTAATAGATCGTCGATTTTACCGATGGTACGCCCGAGTGTTTCCGTGAGCGCATGCGCGGAACTCTCCAGACGTTTGAGAAAGTTTGTCTGCATCATGCCAATTAGAAAGCGTTCGCGGTCTGCCTGATTGAATCGCAGTTGTCTTTTTTCGTCTGCCAGCCGTTTCTTTGCCTCTGCACTAATGACATAGCTGGAGGGGCGGTAGATGGATAGGGCAAATTGACCTATCTGATTGGACAAATCCCGATAGGACAGTTCGCCTCTTATGTCGGTTTGTGGATAGACATTATCCGGTACCTGCTGTATGGGAAATTTGCCGATTTTGTCTATTTCCTTGGCGTAGAACGTCTTGATCTGTCGCCGCGAGCGGGCGATGGAAACGCCGCCTAATAAATGAAAGAAATCAGCCCCCAGCTTGTCTAATAACTCGGCTTTGTCTCTTTTTGTTTTTGAATTATTCTCCCATGCCTTAAACTCCTTTTGTGCCTGCCCCAGCAAGGTCCCGATATGCCCAATGCCCAGGCTGTTGCGGAATACATCCTCGCGCTTTTCGGTCATTAAATAGATTTGATTGCGCAGGTCAATAAGCGAGGTGTTGACTGGGGTCGCCGAAAGCATCAGTACTTTGGTTTGGGTGCCTTCCTTGATCACTTCCTCCAACAGCCGCGAGTAGCGGCTATGGCGAATATTGCCGTCGTCGTCAAGGCGGGGTTTTGAGTCATTGCGGAAGTTATGAGATTCATCTATAACCACCAGCTTGAAATGGCGCCAGTCGAAATCTGACAGATCGATATGGCCAACTGTTCCGCTATTGCGGGACAAATCGGTGTGCGATAACAACGTGTAACCGAAGCGATCATTGGGGAAAGGATTACTGGTATGGGCATTATGCGCCGGATACAGTGCCCAGTTTTCGCTCAGCTTTTTGGGACATAAGACCAGAACCGGCTCATTTTGCAATTCAAAGAACTTGATCACTGCCAACGCTGTGTAGGTTTTTCCCAATCCCACGCTGTCGGCTAAGATACAGCCATTGTGTCGCAACAGGCGACCGATAACGCTTCTGGCTCCGTCTTTCTGAAAATCGTACAGCGTCTCCCAGATTTGGGTATCGTAGAGGTGTGTATCTTCCAGTTGGCTTTCGCCTCTCTGCCTATCTTCTATATCTTCGCGGAACAACTCGTATAGCGTTTTATAATAGATAAATTCCGGTGCGTGGTCTTTGCCGATTCGCGCCAGTGCGCGCAACACATCCCTTTTTACATCCCCGGTCAAGTCCTCGTCTGCCCACAGGTCGTCAAACCAGGTGCTGAGTTCGGCGCGTGTTTCCGCGTCGCCAGTCGCCAGGTTGATTTCCACATTTGCACTTGTCCCGCAGCCCAAACCGCTGCGGGTAAAGTTGGAACTGCCGACTACTGCTGAGCCGCCGTTTTCGGATTCGGTGAGGTACATTTTGCCGTGCAAAAAATTGGATTTGCTGACAGAACGAATTTTGACTCTTCTGCTGCGTACCCATTTGTCGCATTGCTGCGCGAGATATTTTTGCTGCAATGCGTGATTCGGCGAGAGCCGACCTTCGATCAAATCAAAAGATTTTTGCGTTTTCTCGCTGGGATCTACTTCGCCAACCGATGCGGGATCACCAAAGAGAAAGCGTACGTCCTTTACATTCTGCAATTCGTTTTGCAGAGCTTCGTACCCGTAAATGGTGAAATACGCCGATACCAGACGAAATATCTCTGTGGTGGGCAGATGTCCTCGCAGGTAATCGACGACTGTATTGAGGCGATTGTCTAAGATATGTTTGTCTTTTTGCTTGTGGGAATCTTGTGGTTTCATCCCGCTTCCTTTGTTTTTTCGAGAATCTGGATTTTTTGCCGGAGGTTTCGCAATCGCTCGCGGGCTATGTCGGCTTCAAGGCTTAGGGGATAGTTGACGAGGAGGGTTTCATAGATTTTTTGCGCGTCGTAATATTGTCCGAGGTATTTGTCGTATATCGCGCCCTGTGCGATATATGCGGCAGGGGAAAGCGGGCTTTCGGGTTGTGTGGCGATGAGTTTGCGATAGGTCTGAAGGGCTTGTGGATAGCGTTTCTGGTCGGTGTAAATTTTTGCCTGATGGTCGAGCAAGCGATCCGCGAGAAAGGATTGCGGATGGGCGTGGTGAAGGGTTTCAAAAGCGTGTAATGCTCCGTTTTGATCTTTTTGTCGCTGCTTGAGGCAGGCACTGGCATACGCGCTGAGCAGGGTTGCGTCTGTGCGCTGGCCTTCTTGTAATAGCGCGGATAGGGCGATGGCGTCGTTGATGATGTCGCGGTTGACATCTGTTTTAAGCACGGCGTTGAGCAGGGTTTGTGCCTGGTCGATCTGGTCTGTTAGAAAATGCAATTCGGCGAGGCGAAAGCGGGCTTCGGTTGCTTCGGAGGCGGTCGCTCTTTCGGCGATGATCTGGTGGTAGATGAGTCGCGTCTTATCTGTGCTGTTCGCCTGTAGATGTCCTTCGGCGAGGGCAAATAGTGCCTTGTATCGCCAGGTGCTGCGGCGATGGGTCTGGATCAGGTTTAGAAATGCTTTTTGAGCACCTGCGTCGTCGTTGTGGTGGTCGCGCAAGATGATGCCCACGAGAAAACGAGCTTCGTCGGCCTCTGCGCGGTTTGGGTGATGGGCGATGAGGTCGCTGTAGTGGTTTTGTGCTTCGTTGGGGCGGTTTGCAAGCTGATATGCTTTGCCCAGGCCCAATTGCGCGCGCGCCAGATGGTCTGGACGGTCTGCGCGGTCGCATATTGCACGATAAGCAGCAATGGCGGTTGTGGGATTTTCATTGTCGAGGGCGTAGTGTGCAATGCGGAAGAGATAGTTCCAGTTATTTTTTGTGAGCGCGTTGGGCGAGAGCAAAAGGTCGAGCGTTTGCGCGATAAATCCAGCGGGCAGGGCGTATTCGATGAGCAGGCTGAGATCGGTTTGATCACTGGGCGATGAGAGCAGGTCAAAGACCTCGGCGTGCTGGTCGCCGTTTTGGGCGAAATCGCGCAGGCGCGCTTCGACGTGTGCGCGATACTGCGGGTTTTGCCGAATCCAGATCAGATATTCGCGCACGGCATCGGGGTAATGGGCGCGGCGTTCGGCGACTTCGGCGAGTTCGCGGGCAAAAAGCGTTGTGTTCTGGAGTGCGGTTCTCGCGCGGCGGTAGGTCTGTTCGGCGCGTTTGTCGAGGTTGCGTTTGCGATAGCGGCCGGCAATGATGGCAAAGGGGTGTGTGGTGGTTGCCTTCTGGAGCAGGGGTTCCCAGAATGCCGTTGCGGAATCTATTTGACCCAGTTCAAAGAGGGCGATGCCCAGCCGGAGGCGCGCGTTGTTATCGTTTGGAACAGACGACAGACGCTGGCGCAACAGCGCTGCGACTTCGTCATGCCTGCCCGCCCGCGAAAGTGAGGATTCGAGGCGCATGAGAAGGTCGGCGCGATGGGGATGCTGGATGTAAAGGCCGCGGTAGATATGGATCGCGCTCGTGAAGTCCTTTTTGGCTTCAAGGGCTATTGCACGCTTGAGTGCGGCGTTGATTTGCTCGGTAGATGCATTGGCAATCCCCGCGAATAAGAGGAGGATGGCGATATAGCAACTACCTCGAAAAAACCAAATTTTAATTGTCCGTAGTCTTTTTCGCATCTTCAATCAAGTTTTCGAAATACCGCCGAATGAGGGCCTGGTATTCGGGTGAATATCCTTCTTTGAGGGCGTCGCGCATCATAAGTCGCAGGGGGTTGTCGGCTTCTCCTAAATCTGCGGGGAGCGTTCCCGGTCCGCGATAGGTCAGATTTACGCCCGTGCGCGCCTGTCGCTTTTTGCTTTTTCCGCGTGATCTCATGGCCTGTTGGGCATCGAGCAGACGGGAGAGGATTTGTCGCTGTCGCATGAGGGTTTGGGGGGCAGCCCGGCGTTGGAGAAGTTCGCTCGCGGTTTCACGCATGTCGCTGGCAATTTTGCCCAGGTCGCCGAGCATTTCGCGCTGTTGCCGCGCCAATTCGCCGCGCAGGGCATTGAGCGCATCCCTTATGGCGCGCTGTTGAGCCGCGAGTTTTTGCCACGAAGGTTGGCCGCTTTGTCCGGGTTGCCCAAATAGATTTTCGGTTTGGGCGTTGAGTTCTCCCTGTTGTTGTGCGAGTTGAGCCATTTTCGCCATCATTTCTTCAAAGCCCGTGCCCGATTCCGAAGAGGCGAGTTGTCCCAGCGCTTGTTGTACCATCATGGCTGTGCGATTGATTTCTCCCATGGCTTCGCGGGCGAGTTGAGCCGCCTGACCGGCATTGCCCGCGTTGAGTTGTTCGGCAGCGCCTTCCATTTTGTTCAGGGCCTGACCGAGGGATGCCTGTGCGCGGGGAGGCATGAAGAAGGTTTTTTGCGAGGCGTCCATCAGGCGTTGTGCCATGCGCGATGCCCCGGTCATCGTACGCGCCTGATCCAGCGCGAGGGGAGCGGTGTCGTCGCGGCTGCCCGCCTCATTGGCGCGCTGTGCCGTGCGTTCCTGCGCCTGGGATAAGGTGAGGAGATCGTGCAATACGCGGTTGAGTTCTCTGGCGATCTCATCTTTTTGTCGCTGAATAAATTGCTGCCGGGTCTGCGCGAGCCTCTGGCTCATGTTTTGTAAATCCCGGGCGAGAGAATCGCTGCCTGAGCGCGCACTTTGTCGTTGCCCCTGGGAGAGGTTCTGGCGTACTTGATCCATGCGGGGGGTGAGTTGTTTATTTTTTATTGCGTTGGCGATTTGGTCGAGTTCGTCGTCGGTGGGGCTGTCCATTTCTTGCGATGTTTGTTGAAGTTCTGCGCGCAATTGTTCAGTGTCTCGCGTGATTCGCGTCTGGCGGCGAGCGAGTTCTTTAGCGGGTTCGCGTTCGATATTTTGCGTGATCTGATCCTGGGCATGGGCGAGTTCTTCGAGTTTTTGGTTGAGCGCGTCAAGGGTTTGTTGTTGTTGAACGCGCCGCAAAAGGGAGAGGGTGCGGTCGAGGCTTTCGCGGAATTTTTCGCGCTCCATCTGGAATTCTTCAAGGGCTTCGCGCACCATGTTTGCATCGGCATTTTTGATGGCTTCGCCCAATTTTTTCATGACGTCATCGAGTTCTGGCGTGCGGATTTGTGAGAGCAATGTTTGTAGTTCTTCGAGTTTTTGCAGGGTATTGTCTTCGAGCAATCCGCTTTCTTGCAGGCGGTCGAGTGCGCGTTCGAGTTGTTCGGCTGTGGATTCAATTTGTTCGGCGAGTTGTTCTTGCGTTTGGCGCGCTTTTTCGAGTTCGCGTTTTTCCTGCCAATCGAGTTTGTCTTTGGAGAGCATATCGCGTGCGAGTTCTTTGAGGCGCGCGTCGATTTCGCGCCCGCGTTGTTGCACGGTCTCGATCTCGTCGATGCTTTCGCGCTGTATTTTGTCCGCTTCCCGATGGATCTCAAATAGGCTGGGCATGCGAATTGTAAAGGTAGCTGTTTCCCCATAAGAGGGCCTGGGGTTGTTGTCATAAGCGCGGATTCTGTAGGTGATTTGATCGCCCGGTAGCAAGCCGAGGTTGGACATGTCCCAGTGATAGGATGCCTCGATTTCGCGCCCGGGTGTTGTGACAATTGGAAGGGTGTGGTCTGTATCGTCGTCTTTCTGGTATCTGAGTTGCAGGCGCGAGATGCCGTAGTCGTCAAAGGCTTCAGCAACGAGGGAGACGCGCATCGATTCCGTGAGGTCGATGTCTTGTCCGGGCCGCAACAGGCGCACATCGGGCGGTTGATCGGGTAGCGCGACAATGCGATATGCTACGGGGTCTTTGTTGGTGATCATCTGGTGATCGCGCAGGTGTACGCGATAGCGCCCGTCTTTTTTTATTGACAAGGTCGCCCGTGCAAGTGATGAAGATACTACGGCGGGCAATTCGGTTGCGTCGTCAAATACGAGCGCAGCCGATTCGAGGGGTTTGTTGGTTTCAATCGTCAATGAGACTTCTGTGCCGGTTGGTACAATTATATCGCCGCCCTGTTGATCGATGCGGTCGGGCATGGCTGTGTGCGGCGGAAATCGGTCGCGGTGCGAGATGCGCGTGACAATGGGGCGCGGGTGTACGGTTGCGGTGTAGGTAGGGGTTTGCGCGTCGTGGGCAGATAAGCGGTAGTCAAAGGATCGCGTAATATTGGGAAAGTGATGAGATGCGCCCGCTTGTTTGACGGGCAAGGCAAAGGAAGCCCACGTTTGTACGCCTTTCTCGCGGATATAGAGACGCGCAGTGCGCGGAACAATACCTGCAAATTGTGCGGTGAGCGTAAGTGGCTCCCCACCGATGATTTCGACATTGCCCGGTTGCAAAATTATGTACGTGTCTGGCGGGCGGGTGTATGGGGTTTGTGGGTTTGCGAGGCGTTGGGCTGCGCCGGATAAGGCCATGGGCCATCCCGCGTGAAGCAATAGGCCCAGTAGGGCGATTATAACAACCGCCGTGGCAGCGCGGATAGGTGGCTTGCGATTGATGAGCGTTTCATAAGGGAGATGTTGTGTGGCGCGTTCTGCCTGGATGATTGCTGCATCGACGAGTGCGGTGGCGTGTTCTTCGCGGTCTCTTTGTCGCCACAATTGGAGTGCGTTGATCAGGTGTTGCTGGAGGCCGCCAAAGTGTTGTTCCACGCGCAGTGCGATCTGGTCGAGACTGGGCGGTCTGATAAATGGCATGATGCAGAAGCGGGCGAGCAGGTATAAGAGGCACAGGACGCACAAACTCTCTAAGATAATTTTGAGGATTGGGTGCAGGTAGAATATCGATTCGAGGATGACGAGGGCTATGCCCGCGCTGAGTATAAATACCAGCGCGAGGCCCACGCCTGTTAGTGCCCGATTCGCCGCGAGCAGTGTGCGCAGTCTTGTGAGGCGGTAGGTGAGTTTTTGATGTGCGGAGTGTGAGGTCATGGAATTTGAAGTGTGAAGGTTGAAGTGTGAAGTGTGAAGGAACACCTGCCTTTGGGGTTGGGTTGAGTCTTCTTACTTCTCACTTCTAACTTATTACTTTTTAATGCGTTAGTGCCCAGACAATGACGTTGGTGCCCATTTTGAGGGCTTCTTTTCTTTTTTCTGGCGGGTCGTTGTGTACGTCGGGATCATCCCATCCATCGGCGATGTCGCTGCTCGTGTTGTAAAAGACGATCAGGCGATCTTCGTGAAATAGCCCCAGAGCCTGAGGTGGGTCGCCATCGTGTTCATGGATTTTTGGCAAGCCGTTTGGAAAGTGAAACGGTGTCTTGAAGAGGCCAAAAGACGGGGGCAGTTGGACGAGTTTTTTGTCGGGGAATGCGCGTTTGAGTTCCCGGCGAAAGGATTCGTCCAGGCCGTAGTCGTCGTTGGCGAAGAGAAATCCGCCGCGTTCGAGATAGAGGCGCAAGCGCCGCAGTTCCTCTTCGGAGAATCGGATGTTGCCATGTCCGGTGAGAAATAGAACGGGATAGGCAAAGAGGTGTTCGTCGGTGAGCGCGACCTGGGCTTCTTGCTCGGCGGTGCGGATGGGCGTGTGTTGTCTGATAAATGAGAGCAGGTTGGGGATTTCTGTTGGGCCATTGTACCAGTCACCGCCACCGTCGTATTTGAGACGCGCTATGGTGAATGCCGCGGGCGGGTCTTGCAATTGGGCCAGGCTGGGTGCTGAGGTTATCAGGAGTAAGAGGTAGAAATGGCGCATGGTTTTTATGACGCGAGAAGGCGGTTATGGGTTCCGTCAGCGGTCCTGTACGTTGTCAATTTGCAATATGGAAGGTTCTGTGCCAAAGGTGTACGTGCAGTCGAAGTCAACTTCGGATAAACACCGGGTGTCAATTGGAAATGCCGCGCATTGTTTTGGGCGGTTTTCGTAGATGCTGCACAGGGTGTCTCCAGTGTCATTTTTGATGAGAAATGGACATTTGAACAGGAGTTCACAGCAGTTGCCACACTGGTTGCATTCTCCCTGTCGGTTTTTTTCTTGTTGCGCGACGTAGGCTTTGCGAAATCGCAGCAGGAAATAACGTCGTACTTTTCCTATGGCTTGTTCGCGCATTTTGCCGAATGTTCTGAGCATGGGAAAGTCCTGTTCTTATTTCATTTGTTCGATTTCACGCTCTGCAGCCTGTACGCTGTTTTTGGTATCGTGAACGGCGATGGTGAGGTCGCAGTGATAGGTTTCGCCGCCGTTGAGTGTGATGACGCGCCCGGCGTCGCGTTCAAAGCTTTTGGCGTTGGGATAGTTGGTGGCGGGTTCGAGGCCCACGACGTATCCATCCCGGGTTGCTGCGGTGTTTTTCCAGAGGGTAAAGTACGGCATTTGTTTGCGTGCGTAGTGGAGCGAAGACCCGAGGTTGCCTTCGGCGTTTTTGAGCAGGACAGATGTGTTGCCTTCGCTGTTGCCCGCGAGTTCGTAAAAATAAACTTGTTCGATATAACCCGGGGTGGGGCCGAGGCATTTGTCGAATGTGTTGAAGCCTTCCTCTGCGCGTGGGTCGCGTGGAGAGACGGTTTTGTGCGGTGTTACGATGGACGCGCCTTCTTCGAGGAGGGGTGCGCCGTAGTTGCAGTGGTAGAGCAGTTGCATTTCAGCGGGTTTGTCGTTGAGGTTGGTGACTTGATCGGCTATGGTGAAGTTGTTGCTGCCGAGTTCGGTCGATATGGCTGTGGTGAGGCGCAGCGCAGGACCAAACATCATGGTTTCATCGACGATACCCAATACGGTGATGCGATGGGGTGGTGTCAGGTCGATTTGTACTTCGACATGGCGCGCGGGTATGTTGGCGATTTTGCCGTGCAGGGGGACAAAGACTTCGGCTTCGTTACCGTTGTTGTCGATTACGATGTCGTTGCCGGGGGCGCCATTGCTGTCGAGGCCACAGCGCACGATCCATTCGTTAAAGCCTTTGAGCCATCCCAGGCCGCCCCGGTCGTTGAGTTCGATAAAGGCCGGGTTGACGAGGTCGCGCACGGGGGATTCCCAGCCGAGGGGTATGCCGCGATAAGTGCCTTTCCATATTCCCATGCCGCGCGTGGGGACGATGAATACAGAGAGTGCCCCGTTGTCGATTTCAATGAGGTCGATCCCGTCTTGTACGCCGCCTTTGAGGGCGGTTTTTTGCACGCGCCAGGTGTGTTCTGTGCCAAGTGGTAGGGTGGATTCATCGATGTTCCACGATTTGGTCCAGAGTGCGCGTTCGACATCGGTGAGGACAAAGCGATACATGCCTTCCATGGAGACTTCCTTCGGATTGTAGGGGCGGACGTCCTTCTTTTGTTCGTCAGAATATACGGGAAAATGCGCGAGGTGAAAAGCGCAACATAAGGGCGACGCGGCATGATGATGCCTGGGTGGTTGCCAAAATAGCTGTAAGAACGTATAATTTTTTGATGGATATTAATGTTACGCAGTTTTCAAATGCTGGCGATTGGGCAATGAATAGACAAACTTTTTTCTTTTGCGGTATTGGTGGCAGTGGCATGAGTGCTATTGCACAGGTGCTGTTGCATCAAGGCCATGCGGTGCGCGGGTCGGATCGGAGTTATGACCAGGGGCAAAATGCGGATTTGTACGCGCGGTTGCAGGCGCTTGGGGTGGTGTTGTTTCCGCAGGATGGGTCGGGCGTGGATGCAGATGTGGATGTGCTGGTGGTGTCGAGTGCGGTCGAGCCGACGATTTTAGATGTGCAGGCAGGGCTGGATCGCGGTGTTGCTATTTGCAAGCGGGCAGAGGTGCTGGCGGACTTGTTTCATCGGGGGACGGGGATTGCTGTGGGGGGGACGAGTGGGAAATCAACGGTGACGGGGATGATTGGTCATATTTTGAATAGGACCGGGCGCGATCCCACGGTGATCAATGGGGGGATAATGCGCGATGCGGTGCAGCCTCCGCGGTTGGGCAATGCTCTGTGTGGAGATGTCGGGTTGGTGGTGATTGAAGCAGATGAGAGCGATGGAACGATTGCGCTGTACGAGCCGACGGTGGCGGTGTTGACGAATATTTCGCTGGATCACAAGCCGATGGCAGAGTTGGAGTCGCTTTTTGGGGCGTTTTGCGCGCGGGCAAGAGATGTGGTGGTGAATCGCGTGTGCGAGCGGTCAATGGCGTTGACGCAGGGGTTGAAGCGGCGGGTGACTTTTGGGGTGGATTGCGAAGGGACAGGTGTGTGCGCTACTGATGTCGCGTTGTTGCCCGATGGTGTGCGGTGTGTTGTCAATGGGCAGGCTTGTCGGTTACGCGTGCCCGGGCAGCACAATGTTGCCAATGCAGTGGCGGCTATTGCCGCGTGTGGGGTGCTTGGGATAAGCGCGAGGGATGGGGCAGAAGCATTGGGTGATTTTCGGGGGATTGGCAGGCGGTTGGAGGTGGTGGGCAAGGCGCAGGGGGTGACGGTGATCGATGATTTTGCACATAATCCGGATAAAATTGCCGCGAGTTTGGCAACGTTGAAGGCGCAGCCCGGGCGCGTGTTGTCGGTGTTTCAGCCTCATGGGTTTGGGCCAACGCGGTTTTTGATGGATGGGCTGATTTCGGCATTTGTCAATGGAATGGATGCGGATGATCTGGTAATTATGTCGGAGATTTTTTATGCTGGCGGGACAGCGCAAAAGGATATTTCGTCGGGGGATTTGATCGCCCAGATCGCGCGTGCCGGACGGCGGGCTGAGTATATTGAAAGGCGCGGGGATATTGTTGTGCGTTTGGCGGAGGAGGCGCGGGATGGTGATCGCATTATCGTAATGGGTGCGCGGGATGATTCACTGGCGGATTTTGCAAGAGATATATTATTACAAATTGAGAGCAGGGTGCAATGAGACTTTTAATATTAGATCCACGAAGGACACGAAGCTACACGAAGTACAGGCACACCTCTCTGTGTTCATCTGTGTTCATCTGTGGTTGCATTTTAGGAGCTGAGTGCGATGAGTTTGCCTCCTGAATTACAATCGGGCGATACGGTGGGGGTGATTGCTCCGTCCGGGTCTTTTGAGCGCGCGCAATTGGCGCCCGGGCTGGCGTTTTTGCGTGCGAAGGGGTTTGAAGTGCGCGAAGGAGCGTCGCTTTACGCGCGGGATCGGTATTTGGCGGGAGCGGATCAGGCGCGTGCGGATGATGTGAATGCGATGTTTGCAGATGGGGATGTGAAGGGTATTTTTGTCGCGCGCGGCGGGTATGGGGCAGCCCGCATTTTGGCGTTTTTGGATTGGGCGTCTATTGCCCAAAATCCAAAGATGTTGGTGGGATTGAGCGATACGACGGCGTTGCAGTTGGCGATTTTTGAGCAAACGGGGTTGGTGACGTTTTCCGGGTTTTTGCTGTGTTCAGATGTGACGGCAGAAGGTGTCCACGAAGAGACGGAGCAGGCATTGTGGGCGGCGGTGTGTTCGCATCGGTTTGAGGGTGTTGGTTTAACGCCTCTGCGCGGTGGCGAGGTGAATGGCCCGATAGTTGGGGGGTGTTTGTCACTGGTGGCGTCGCTGGTGGGGACACGGTTTTTGCCAGTGCTGGACGGTGCGGTGCTGGTGCTGGAGGATGTGAATGAGCCGCCGTATCGCGTGGATCGGATGCTGAATCAGTTGGCGATGGCCGGGGTGTTTGATCGGGTCGCAGGTGTGGTGTTTGGAGAGTTTGTGGATTGCGAACCCGAGCGCGAGATAGAGGGCCGGATCGAAGATGTGATCGATGATTTTGTTGCGCGGGTGTCTTGCCCGGTTTTTTGCGGTTTGCCTTATGGGCATGGCAAAGCGCGGCGGGTGCTGCCGATTGGTCTGGGTGTCAGGATTGTACGGGATGTGTTGGAATTTCAAGGGGTTGAGGGTTAGGGGCTGGTTTTAGAGCACTGGGGAAAGGAATCTGCTGGTGCGTTTTCTCAAATGGTTTTTCCCGATTCTTGCGGTGATCCTGATTATTGTGGTCGCCAGCGCATACTGGTATGTGACACCGCAACGGTTGAAGGCGATTGTGCAGCCGCAGTTGTCATCGGCTTTGGGCCGGGAGGTGATGTTTGACCGCATAGAGTGGGGGCTGTCTGATAGGGTGGTGTTTTCGGGTTTAAGGGTGGAAGATGGGGAGGGTGCCGATCCCTTTTTAGTCGCGGATCGGGCACAGGTGCCTGTGTCGCCGAGCGCGTGGTTGTTGGGTGATAGGTGGTGGGGTGAGTTGGTGCTGGAAGGTGCGGTTGTTTCGCCTGGGGGGCAGAGGCGCATTGAGCTTGTGTTCCGTCGTTTGGGGATGGATTTGTACCACCAAAATGGGCGTTTATATCTCTCTCAGATAAAAGGACAGGTGTGTGAAGGGACGCTCACGGGTGACCTGGTGTGGGATAATGGCACTTGGAATGGGTCTGTGTCACTTGCAAATGCCCAGGCAGAACAGGTGGTGCGTTCGATTGGTTGGGGTATTCCGCTTTACGGTGCGGTTGATATGACGGTTCAGATTTCGGGTGCCAGCGTGCGTGGTACCGCAAGTATGGCCGAGGGGCGCATTGTGAAGTGGGCTTTTTTGCAGCGGTTATTGCACCCGCTGGCACAATGGGGTTTGCTACCTGCCGATGAGATTCCGCTCAAAGATGTGACCGTAGCTTTTCAGGTGCAAGGGGATGAGGTGATTCTGGATGGGACAAAGTTCACTGCTTCAGATATAGTTTGTGTATTAAATGGTAAGAGTGCTCGGGAGGGTCAGTTGGATTATGTGCTGGATGTGGAGATGCCTATCCAATTTGCCGGGTTTCGTCTGGGCAGAGCCATTCCCATACGGATAAAAATTACCGGCTCGGCAAACGCGCCAGAGGTGATTTTGCAAATGAGATGACTCGCTTCTAACCCAGGGCCAGGGCAATTAGAATAAGGACTATAATTATACCACCAAAAAAAACGATGCAAAAGCCTTTGATAAAACCGCCTACAAATCCATCTTTGTTGTCGTTCATGTTATTCGTTTCCTTCCATATCGCCGCGAACAAAGCCATGGGTAGCCTTCAGAAGAACTGCTGGTAGCCGTTTCAGTTTTTCATTACGAGGGTCAACCTCAAATCCACCGGATTCCAAAGCGGTAACGCCGAGCAATGGTTCCGCTCCTTCTTCGCCGTACACAATGGTCCCACCGACGATTTCTCCCTCGAACTCGATCTCGGCGATGGTTATATCCATGGTCGTAGGATTTCCGTCTGCAAGTACGTAATCGCGGCTACCCCTCGGTTCGAGTCCAATTTCTTCGAGACGCACCCTCGGCACGAGCGAGTCGAATGCGCCAGTATCGACCAGGAATTTGCCGGTCCAGCTACGTTGTCGGTCCGCTGGATTGCGGATCGTTACGTCAACATAGGTTGCCCCCATGGTGGTTCTCCTATCGGGTTGGTTGCGGACAGCTTCTATCTGAAGATATGGGACAATATTGAGTCTGTATAGCATCATACAAGCAAAACATGCTTATGGAAATCACATCACGCATCTAATATGCGCTGAAATGCGTCGAGATTGGGTACCTGTATTGCCGCACGGAGCAACTGCTTGAGATGTTGCAAATCGTCAATGGCGGCAATGCGGGTGGATAGGGGATGAGCTTCGCTCAGATCAAATCGAATCTCCAACACATCGAGGATCGCTCCGATCGTGCTTCTTCTTTCACCTTGCTCAATGCCTTGCTCAATGCCCTCCTCTCTGGCTTCCTCTCTGCTTTGTTGAGTAAGGGATTGAAAAAGAGATGATTCGCGGATCAGATCCATAATACCCTCCTTAAAAATAATATCAGAAATCGTTTCAGAATCGTAAACCAACTCGCTCAAGCCTGAATTAATTTGCTGCGATGAATTTGAGGTTGACAAAAGCTGCTGAACTGAGTGTATTTCTCAATATGAAACTCACATTACAAATACAGCTTTTTCCTGACTCTGGTGACGCTGGCAAGTTAAGGGAAACCATTAAGCGGTTTAATGAAGCGGCCAATTGGCTCGCGCCAAAAGCCTTTGAGCGTAAGTTGACCAATAAGATAGCATTGCAAAAGTTATACTACTATGATCTGCGAGACCGCTTTGATCTCTCTGCACAGATGGCGTGTCTTTGCATATCAAAAGTTGTAGAAGCATACAAGCGTGACAAAGAGGTGCAGCCGTCTTTTCGTCAGCAGGCGAGCATACCGTATGACCAACGCCTGTATAGCTTCAAAGGTATAGACCGTGTATCCCTGCTCACACTTGAAGGACGTGTGATTATCCCTATGATTATGGGGAAGTATCAGCAAGAACTGTTTGGCTATGCCAAAGGGCAAGCAGACCTTGTACTTCGCAAAGATGGCAAGTGGTTCTTTCTCGTCTCTGTTGATGTACCTAACAGGATGCCAACACCAACAACAGACTTTATTGGCGTTGATCTCGGTGTTGTCAACCTCGCCACGACGGACGACGGTCAAACATTCTCTGGCGACAGCGTTGAGAGCATACGCCAAAAATACCACAATTTACGTAAAGCGTTGCAAAAAAAGGCTGACGCTGTCAAAAAGGTGGGTAAGCGTCCCAAGTCTATAAAGCGCAAGTTGCGCGTTGTATCAAGAAAAGAAAGTAACTACCGTAGAAACGCCAACCATATTATTTCTAAATGCATCGTTGAGAAGGCTAAAGACACTGGTAAAGGGATCGCCCTTGAGAAACTCAAAGGTATCCGCAAGAGCCAGACTCGGTTTCGCAAGCCTCAGCGTGCAAAAATGTCTGGATGGTCTTTTCACCAACTCCGCACGTTTATCGAATACAAGGCGAAGCGTGCTGGTGTGAAAGTTTTGCCTGTCAAGCCCGCATATACCAGCCGAACTTGTGCCGAGTGTGGACACTGTAACAAAGCGAATCGTCCATCCCAAGACATCTTCTATTGCAAGCAGTGTGGGCATACAGACCATGCTGACCGTAACGCTGCTCGGAACATCCGAGCAAGGGCTTTATGTCAACAAGCCTAATGCGGACGACCACATTTATGTGGAAGAGCTGCAAGCCACTGGCTTTAGCCGTGTGGTGGTTGACTCCTTGTTCTGGTGGAATACTTCGATAAGTTTCATTCCGATCTCATTTAGATGAGAATAGAGCGCACTTTGCGAGCGAAAATTTCAGTCCAATGATCCTTTACGTTTAACTGAAACACTAGTTCCAAAATGTTCTCCTGAGATAATTAAATGGTATAAAAACTTGACATTTATGTGGTATTGATTACAATAGAATCGCCAGTGGACGAAATTCGGCTCCATAGCCGTGTGATTGCCGGGCTGCGGTTCGCGCAATTCTATATCCCTGGCTTTTTTATGTTAAAGCCGCTGTGTTGAGCGGCTTTTTTGTGTTCACGCAATAGCCTGTCCCACGCCTGTGGGGAGATTCCCAACAAATCACGGATAAATTCAACGTATAGCGGTACATCCCCACGCCTGTGGGGAACATGCCTCCAGTGCCCCGCGCAACTCCCGCACAGACGGTTCATCCCCACCTACGTGGGGAACATTTTGACGACCCGAACATATACCCGTAAGCGTCCGGTTCATCCCCACCTGCGTGGGGAACATCCTCTGTCATTAGCCAGAGGATAGCCCATCACCGGTTCATCCCCACCTGCGTGGGGAACATATGGCGATGAGGGCAGTGTTGCATTTTGCAGGCGGTTCATCCCCACCTGCGTGGGGAACATCCGGTGCATTGCAGCGCGAAACGATCCCAGACCGGTTCATCCCCACCTGCGTGGGGAACATCGAAAAGTGCGGGCGAGAGTGGCAACAAGATCCGGTTCATCCCCACCTGCGTGGGGAACATCCGTGAGACAGTAGAAATCCAGTCTCGAATACCGGTTCATCCCCACCTGCGTGGGGAACATACTGTTAGACGAAATGGAGCGCGAAATACTGTCGGTTCATCCCCACCTGCGTGGGGAACATTGGAAGCGAACCGGCCGGGCCCCATCAACGAACGGTTCATCCCCACCTGCGTGGGGAACATACACCCCTCGTTATTCGCCGACTAAACGAGGTCGGTTCATCCCCACCTGCGTGGGGAACATCTTTGCCAGCCCGTCCATGATGCGTTCCATATCGGTTCATCCCCACCTGCGTGGGGAACATTCGGACGAGGTGGTAGCAGGCTCGAAATTTGGCGGTTCATCCCCACCTGCGTGGGGAACATACCCCGCGGCCCGGTTTGACGAAATATCCGCGCGGTTCATCCCCACCTGCGTGGGGAACATCAGGGCAAGCTCGCCCTCTGCTGTGCTTCCCGCGGTTCATCCCCACCTGCGTGGGGAACATTATCTCTATCAAGATGTTTGCCATCTTCTACCCGGTTCATCCCCACCTGCGTGGGGAACATATTGATTGTCCTTTGTTCCCTGATTACAGCATCGGTTCATCCCCACCTGCGTGGGGAACATGGCGGTATGGGCTTTGCTGATGGCTTGCCTATCGGTTCATCCCCACCTGCGTGGGGAACATGACGGCGCAACCGATCAGCGCGTGGTGTTGGACGGTTCATCCCCACCTGCGTGGGGAACATAACGCGTAACAACGTATCTCAGACACCCCCGACGGTTCATCCCCACCTGCGTGGGGAACATTAAAATACGGGATGAATGTTGCCCCGACTTCTCGGTTCATCCCCACCTGCGTGGGGAACATTTAGGTTTTTGGAGGCGTTGCATAAGGTAAAACGGTTCATCCCCACCTGCGTGGGGAACATATGCCATCGTTGCGATAAAGGTTTCTTTTCTACGGTTCATCCCCACCTGCGTGGGGAACATCCCAAGATATGCTATGGCCCAT
>JAJDYX010000018.1 GCA_022824945.1 Candidatus Latescibacterota bacterium | reverse complement strand
CATGGATATCCTTCTCAGTGGGCATAAACACCAGAATATCGCCTCGCCCCGAATCAACCACCATATCCACAGCAGTCACCGCCGCATCGATATACGTCTCCCCGGCGAGATCTTCCAGAGGCCAGTATTGCACATCCACCGGATACATCCGCCCGGACACTTCAATAATGGGCGCATTGTCAAACGCCTTTGAAAACGCCTCCGTATCAATCGTCGCCGATGTAATCACAATCCGCAACTCGGGCCGGCGCTTCTGCAACAGGCGCAAATACCCCAGCAAAAAATCGATATTCAAACTGCGCTCGTGCGCCTCATCAATAATAACCGTATCGTACTCGTACAAATTCGGATCGCCCTGAATCTCCGCGAGCAACATCCCATCCGTCATCATCTTGATCCGCGTCTCGGGCGCCGTCTCATCCTTAAACCGAATTTTGCACCCCACCTCGGCACCCCACGCAACATTTAACTCCTCTGCAATACGCCGCGATACCGATAGTGCCGCCACGCGCCTGGGTTGAGTACACGCAATTTTCGCCGCCACACCGCGACCCGCCTCCAAACACATCTTGGGCAACTGCGTCGTCTTTCCCGAACCCGTCTCACCCGCCACAATCACCACCGGATGTTCTCGAATCGCCCTGACAATCTCATCCTTTCGCGCCGCAATCGGCAACGCCTCTGGATACGTCAGATGCAGCGGATTCTCCCCCCGGTCTTTCCGCAACGCCACCGACCGCTCCGCCTGCACCTTCAAATTCTTCAACCGCCCCGTATCGCGCCGCTTTTGCCGCTGTATTTGCCGCAACTGCCGCGCAATCTCCATGCCATCTTTGAGCATACACACGGGCAGCAGCGACCACACCGCCGACATCAGATTCGGTCGTTTTCTACGCGATCTGCGTTTTTTTATTTGTTCGTTTCTATAGGACATAGGTCTAAAATGCCAATTGTTTTAGTAGCCCCTAATATGTGTAAAGTCATATCAACTGTCAATTGGCACTGGCTTGACAGTCCTAATAATTTCAAATATATTATGGCGTATCCGCCATCTTATTCTTTAGAGATTACTATGCTGGTCGTTTTGGATGCCAATGTATTATTTGCCGGTTTGATATCTCCTCACGGTGCATCTTACCAGATTCTGTCACTCGCGATTGGAGGCGCATTGACCTGTGCGGCAACGCCTGCGCTTTGGGTGGAATACGAAGAACAACTTCATTCAGAACGCTTCTTAGAACTCACACCGCTTTCGCTCACACAAATCAATGATTTTTTGGATTATCTGGCATCGGTGATCCGGCCCGTGCGTAATGATTTTGTCTGGCGAGGAATTTTGCTTGATGAAGATGATGCCATTGTTGCCGAATCGGCCTACAATGCCAATGTCGATGCATTGATCACGTTTAATGTGAAGCATTTCCAGACTCTTCGCAATCAAGTTTCTTTTCAGATTCAGCGTCCGGGCGAATTTCTCAAAACCTATAAGGAACAGCAATCATGAACAAAACCACCATCCGCCTGAGTGCGTTTACACAGAATCGACTCAAAGAAATTGCACGCAGAAAGAGCGTATCGGTTAGTCATCTCATCAACGAAATTGCCCTGAGATATATCGGTGCAGAAGAAGGTGCGCGGATGATGCAGGAACGTGCACAAAATGGATCTAAAAACAAAGCATTATGCGTACTCGACGCCGTTCGGCAGGCGAATAAACCACCCATTCCCGGAGATGAAAAATAGCCTGTTTTTTGTTTTTCCTAATCGGCAAGCCATTCAAACCCATAAAGAAGGCCAAGACATGTAACGTCTTGGCCTTCTTTATTGCAACGCGAAATCCGCCTACAATCCATCCCAATACGCCCACATATCATCCGGCGTCTCAAAGCGCATCTCGTTATTATCCCTCCGCCGAAACCGACTCACAAACGCCATGCGAATATCCCGCCCACAATTTACGCCCGGGCTGTGCAACATCAGATGATGCCAGAATGTCACTGTGCCCGGCGGTCCCGTAACATCAACTGGCGTGGGAAGGTCGTAATATTCCCCCTGCTCATTGCGAAACGCATCCAACCCATTCACCAAACTGTGCGTCTTAAAATACTCATAGGCTCGCTTGTGTGCGCCGGGCCATATTGTAAAACCACCCGAGCGCGGCTTGACGTGATTGATATTCACCGTCACCGCGATCGCAAACGTATCTACCACGCCTTCACACGTATAGCCATCCAGATGCATGTGCCTGGCCGGCGTCCAATTGTCGTGTCCTTCGGGATAAATCATCTTGGCAAACGTGTAATTCGACACTGCCAGAGTCCCTTTACCCACCATTTCTTCGCACATATCCTGAATCGGCGTCTCCGTCAACGTCGCCCGCACATCGGGATGACTGCTGCATTTCAAATTCCCCTTCGGTCCCGCATTGATCCACGTTTGGGGATCGTCGCGATCTGCCTCAATCTCCTCCCACAACACATCCACCGCCTTATCGATCAAATGCATCGGCACGACATCGCGTTTGACAACATACCCCTGTTCTTTGAAATGCAATTTTTCTTTATCGGTAAAATAAGCCATAACCGTCTCTCCCAGGTGAAGATTTGTAGAAATCGAACGGTTAAAATATCGGTTTTTTTTTCTCATAAAGCAACCTCGATTATCTCACCCCATTGAGAGCATTTCTTGTCTAATAACACGCGACAGATTGAAATATTCTGTCGCATATCCGCCAACAGGTACCCGCCTGTTTTGACTGACAACAAACAGATTTTGGCGTGTAATATCAAAGAGTTATGGGCTAAACCATAACTCTGGCATGTTATTTGCAGATAGACAGGAAACACACACACACCCCTAACCCATTCCATAAGTGGTCTCACATGCCAGATCAACTGTATCTCAGTTCGCTTATGCGAACAAAATATCGTCAGATTGTCCTTGTTTTACTTTTCTCACTCTTCCCTTCATTTGCTCACGCAGCCTTTGAATTTCAACCCATTGGTGCCCATACTTCAGGTACTGGCGATGCAGGCGTGGCACTGGCAGTCGGTGCCGCAGGCGCATTTTGGAATCCCGCAGCACTGACATGGGGCAAGCGATTGAGCTTGTTTGGCATGTATGACCGCCCCTTTGGAATAGCCGAACTGGCAACCCATGCGTTCAGTGCTGGCCTGCGGAATGGCCGCCACGGCCTGGGCGCGAGATATACCGGATTTGGATTCGCGTTATACAAAGAACAGGTATTTGGTCTCATTTATGGACTGCGCATATATCCAAAACTGAGCCTGGGACTCGGCATACGCGCCTTGCAACTGAGCACAGCGGGAATACCCACACAACACTGGGTGGTATTCGATGCGGGAATAAAATTGCAGATGCGCGAAGGCGTCTTTCTGGGCGCAGCAATCTGGAATGCAGGTGGCAGGCACACATCGCTTTTGGGCCAGAGTGGCACCGTGGGAATGGGCATTGCCGTCATGCCGCGGGTTATGCTGGTAACAGACATACAGAAAGAAGCGAATTTTCCCACAGGTGCGGGCATTGGAGTAATATATCATATCCACCCCCAACTGGTGCTACGCACGGGTGCAGGCAGCCGCCCGGAAAGATTGAGCGCGGGATTTGGCGTACAAAAAAGTGGCTTTGCGATCGACTATGCCGCAGTATGGCATACAGTATTGGGAATCACACATCGCGCTTCGGTAATCTTTGAGCATTGACCCCTTGCTTCAAGGGATTCGCGCTTGACAGGATTTGGGCCTCCGGCTATTTTGGGATCATGAATTTGGCCTTGAAAATTTTGCGCGAAATCGCTCTTTTTGGTGCGTGTGCCATATTTACGGCAATAATCGGATTGATCGTAATCGATCAAATTGCAATGCCCATCTATGTGCGACAAGGCGTAGAAGTCACTGTTCCCGATCTCATCGGACTTACCCCTTCACAAGCACAGACGCAATTGCAAGACAAGGGCCTGCGCATGAAAGAACGGGAACCGCGTTGGGACCCCTCGGCACCTGCAGGACAAATCGTATGGCAAAATCCGTCTCCTCTCTCGCACGTAAAACCCAATCGCACGGTCTATGTCGCGCCGAGTTTGGGACAGCGTCTCCACGCCGTACCCGATCTTCTCAACCGCCCTTTGCGACAGGCTCAGTTGTGGATTGCACAGGCAGATTTGACCGTCGGTAAAGTCATCGAAATATCATCTTCAGAAATAAAAGAGGGCAATATTATCGATCAAAAACCCAAAGCTGGCGAGAAAGTCGCCCAGGGGACACAGGTCGAACTGATTGTAAGCACGGGTGCTCCTCGCGCCTTTGTCAATATGCCCCGGGTTACCGAGCTAAAATTGGACGAAGCCCGGCGTCTATTATCGTCACTCGGTCTGCAGCCCAATAATATCCGATACGAATTTAGCACCGCTTATGAACCCGACATCGTAATCCGCCAGGAGCCAGAATCGGGCACGCCAATAAAACGCGGCTCTCCTGTGATACTGATTGTGAGTAAGCTGTAAAAAGTTTTTATTTGAGGTTAAAATGATAAAAATCGCCCCATCATTTCTCTCTGCCGATTTCCGCACGCTCGAAAATCAGGTGCGCCTGGTCGAAGAGGCCGGTGCCGAATATATCCATCTGGATATTATGGATGGGCATTTTGTGCCCAATATCACATTTGGTGCGCTGGTCGTCGAAGCCATTCGCAAAACAACAGACCTGGTGCTGGACGTGCATCTCATGATCTCTGAACCCGGTAAATACCTGCAAGATTTTGCCGATGCCGGCACAGATATTTTGACCGTTCATGTCGAAGTCGAAGAAGATGTCCCTTCACTGTTGGATCGCATCCGAAAAGCCAATATGAAAGCCGGTGCTACCCTGCGTCCCGGCACGGAGATCGAGGCGTTATTTCCGCTGTTGCCCAGGTTGGATCTCGCACTCATTATGTCGGTCGAACCGGGCTTTGGTGGCCAGTCGTTTATGCCGGCGTCTCTGGATCGGGTGCGGGCATTAAAAGCCGAAATTGTGCGGCGGGGATTGGATGTCGAAATAGAAATTGACGGTGGCATTGGCGTGGAAAACGCACATCGGGTGGTCGAAGCCGGCGTGCAAGTGCTCGTAGCGGGTTCGGCAGTATTTCGCGACGGGGCTATTGCAAAAAACGTACAGGCCATTCGCCAGGCGGCTGAACGAATAGACGAATAGACGAACCCCACCCAACCTCCCAAACCTCTGGATTGCGGCTTAAAGCATGCCGCAATGACGATGGATGGGATTGATCGCTGATTTTTGACCACTGACCGTTGATTCGTTGATTCATTTACCAGCTTATTTCTTGCATAAAATCGACGAATCTTCTATATTTCTCTGTCTTGCCCCGTTATTTTTTTAAGGTTTATTTATGTTTGAAATGTTGACAGAGCGCCTCAATGGCGTATTTAAGCAACTTCGCAGCCGCGGTCGATTGAGCGAATCGAACATCGACGACGCCATGCGTGAGGTGCGCCGGGCATTGCTCGAGGCAGATGTCAACTACAAAGTTGCCCGCTCGTTTATCGCACGGGTCAAAGAACGCGCCATAGGGCGAGAAGTGCTCAAAAGCATCACACCTGGGCAGCAAGTTATAAAAATTGTCCACGACGAATTGATCGCGTTGATGGGCAATCAAAATGCCGCGTTGCAATTTGCAGAATCGCCACCCTCAGCAATCATGATGGTCGGGCTTCAAGGATCGGGTAAAACGACAGCCTCCGCAAAATTGGCCCGACTATTGGCATCGGAAAACAAAAAACCCCTGCTCGTGGCGGCTGATATTTATCGTCCCGCAGCAATTGATCAACTTTGCGTACTCGGCGAGCAAGTAGGCGCACCCGTGCATCGGGCGCCAGAAGGTACCGATCCGGTCGATATTTGCACGCAAGCGATGGATCGGGCGCAAAATGAAAATTTCGATGTGGTAATTCTCGACACGGCGGGTCGGCTACACGTTGATGACGAGCGCATGGATGAGGTATTTCGCATCCGCGAGGCCGTATCGCCCTCAGAAATTCTGTTTGTGTGCGACGCCATGACCGGGCAAGATGCCGTATCGTCAGCCTCGGCCTTTTACGAAAAACTCAATTTTTCAGGTGTAGTACTCACGCGCATGGACAGCGACACCCGCGGCGGTGCGGCTTTATCCATCCGCGAGGTCGCGGGCGTTCCGATTAAATACATCGGCGTCAGCGAAAAAGTCGATGGTCTGGAAGTATTTCATCCCGACCGCATGGCCTCTCGCATTTTGGGCATGGGCGATGTGGTTACACTGGTGGAGAAAGCACAGACGACCATTGACGCTGAACAGGCCAAAAAAGTCGAGCAAAAGCTCCGCTCGGCATCGTTCACATTTGACGATTTTCTCGAGCAAATGGCGCAAATCAGGCAAATGGGACCCTTAGATCAATTGATGAAAATGATCCCCGGAGTGAGCAAGTCCATGCCGGATTTGCAGGTAGATGAAAAGGCCTTCTCGCATATTGAGGCAATCATCTATTCAATGACACCAGCGGAGCGCGACAAACCGCATATTATTAATGGCAGCAGGCGCAAACGCATTGCAAATGGCAGCGGGCGCAGCATTCAAGATGTCAACAAATTGCTCAAGCAATTCAGCATGATGCAAAAAATGATGAAACGCATGTCCCGTATGGAAAAACAGGGCAAAATGGCAATTCCGATGTTCGGATAACACAAAGGAGTACGATTTGGTTCGACTTCGCTTACGTCGTATGGGCGCGAAAAAAGCGCCGTTCTATCGCGTGGTAGCGGCCGATGCCACCTCACCTCGCGATGGTCGGTTCATCGAAGTTCTGGGGCATTATAATCCGACCAAAAATCCCCAGATTATCGAGTTGAAAGAAGACCGCATAAAGTATTGGTTGGACGTGGGCGCACAGCCCTCCGATACAGTACTCAGTTTATTTCGCCAAAAGGGTCTGCTCTCAAAAACTCAGGATGAGGACGCACAACCTGCCGATGCTGAGCCAGATGCCCCATCCGAGGAATGAGCCTTGGAGCCGGATACTGGATTAAACCACTCCAGCACAGGCTTTGTCACGATTGGCAAAATTATGAAACCCCGAGGCACTCGGGGAGAAGCTTTTTTGCTACCGTTGACCGATTTCCCGCAACGATTTGACGATCTGGATACTGTGCGCATTGAAGCGCCCAATGGCACATATTCCGCATTGAATGTGGCTTATGTACGCGCTTATGGTTCTCGCCTGGCAATCAAATTTCAAAACATTGACACCCCTGAACATGTGGGGCGATTGCGCGAGCACTTTATTTTAGTAGCTCGCGATGCCGTGTATCCCTTGCCCGACAATTCGTTTTACGTTTTTGAACTCGAGGGACTCCCAGTTGAAACAGCATCGGGAGCGATGATAGGACACGTCGTAGAAGTCTTGTCGTATCCTGCCAACGATGTATATGTGGTAGATCGCAATGGCGAAGACGTATTGATCCCGGCCGTGCGCGAAATTGTCCATGTGGATCAAAAAGCCGGCAAAATTGTCGTTCAGGAAATCGAAGGACTTTTGTAGGACGACCATCTGTGATGCGAATAGACGTGATCACAATTTTTCCCGACTTGATTCGGGATGTACTGAAGTACAGTATCCCCCGACGTGCCATCGATGCGGGATTGATCGACGTTTTGGCGCACGACCTTCGAGACCACGCAGACGACAAGCACAAAACAATCGACGACACGCCTTATGGCGGTGGCGCGGGGATGATCTTCAAACCCGAACCCATTGCACGCGCGATAGAAGCACTCCCCCCAGGTGGCCGCGTGATATTTCTCACGCCTGAAGGACGACAATTCACGCAATCTGTGGCCAATGAATTGTCTTTATCGGATCATCTCGTATTACTGTGCGGTCACTATCGCGGCATTGATGAGCGCGTCCGCAAAAACTATGTCGATGATGAAATTTCAATTGGTGATTATGTACTCAGCGGTGGCGAATTGCCCGCCCTCATTTTGATCGATGCATTGATCCGGTTGATTCCCGGTGCCATAGGCAATGCCGAGTCAGCACTTGAAGACTCGTTTCAAAATGGCCTGTTGGATTGTGCGTGGTACACGCGACCTCGTGAATTTGAAGGCCTGACCGTGCCAGAGGCATTGCTCAGCGGAGACCACAAAAAAGTAGCCCAATGGCGGCGAGACAACGCGAGACAACGCACGCTTGAGCGCCGCCCCGACCTGTTGGAATAACTAACTTTGTTTGAACTTTCATTTTTTTCAGGAGTATGTATATCATGGATGCCATTTTAAAATCTGTTTCCGAAGCACAACTGCGCGATGACGTGCCCGGGTTTGAAGCTGGCGATACCGTGCGCGTTCATGTCCGCGTGGTAGAAGGCGAAAAAGAACGCATCCAGCTTTTTGAGGGTGTGGTCATCCAGCGCCGGGGACCGGGTATTCATGCGACATTTACGGTTCGCAAAATTAGCACGGGTGGCGTTGGCGTAGAGCGCATCTTTCCTCTGCACACGCCTCGCATAGCTAAAATTGAAGTACTGCGTCGCGGTAAAGTACGGCGATCAAAAATTTATTATCTGCGCAACCTGCGCGGCCGTGCTGCCCGTATTACAGAACGTCGATAGGGACTATTATGCCTCCTCGCCGAACGCGACAACGCCACACCCCCAAACCCCGACCAAAGTTGCCCTATACGGAACGGAATATGTGGCTTTTTGGGCTTGGACTTGCCACCATTGCACTGGGCTATATTTTTCTTTCCCTACCGCCCGTTGATGGTTTTATGTCACTCACGCTTGCACCATTGCTGCTCGTGCTCGGTTACTGCGTATTTATCCCAATAGCCCTGCTCAGCAGACAGAAAGAAGAGGAGCCATCAACCGATGTGAGATAGGGTTTAATTATCCGGGCGGTTAGCTCAGTTGGTTAGAGCGCCTGCCTTACAAGCAGGAGGTCACTGGTTCGAATCCAGTATCGCCCACCATAAACTTCAGCAAAAAAAGGCTTACGAGAAGATCGTAGGCCTTTTTTTATTTAAATCCAATACTGCCCACCATAAGGCAACCTATCGGAAAAATATTGACATCTGCTAATAAAAAAAATAAATTTAATTTGGCATATTTTTTAGAAAAACTTATTTTATCCGCTTTTCTCAAATAATTTCAGCAACAAAATTTGCCCACCGGTGACCCCTTGTCCCGGTTAGAAGATACATCATCGGGTCTTTCGGTAGAAAGGAGGTAAATGCTATAAAATTTAATACGTTGTATCACAGGTTAAAAAAGAGGAGAGAAATATGGAACAGATAAGAAGGTGTTTTCTACCGCTACTCAGCATTGCGCTTTCCCTCTTCCTTGTGCAGGGAGACCTGTTTGCTCAAGAGACAGGTAAGGTCCGCGGTGTCGTCACAGACGCGCAGACCGGAGATCCCCTACCGGGAGCGAACGTGATCATCGAAGGTACATCACTGGGGGCTTCAACCGATGCGGAAGGCGTTTACAACATCCTGAACGTTTCACCGGGCAAGCATGTGGTGCGGGCATCCATGGTCGGATACACGACTGTGAGCAAAACGGACGTGCTGGTGCAGGGACGACGTACGGTTCCTGTCAACTTCTCATTGCAGGTTAGTAGTATAGAGGGGCAGGAGATCACAGTAATGGCAGAAAAGGAAGTGGTCCAGATGGACGTTTCCGCCAGCGAAGTAATCGCCCAGGGTGAGCTGGTGAGAGAGATCCCTGCGATTGTGAAGGTCGAGCAGTTCCTGAACACGCAGCCGGGAATCGAGAATATGGTGGTCCGAGGGGGTGGACAGAATCAGGTCGCGATGATGGTGGATGGTATCCTGATGGTGGATGAACGGGTGAACAGACCCGCGCTGACCTCCCTCAACCTGAGTGCCGTGCAGGAGATCTCGATTATCACCGGTGGATTCAATGCAGAATACGGGAATGTGAGATCAGGTGTGATCAACGTGATCACAAAATCTGCCCAGGACCGTTACCACGGGTCGGTTGATTATCGGTACAGCCCACCTGCCAAAAAGCATTTCGGGCCCTCCTGGTATAGCGCAGATAACTACTATCTGCGGGCTTTTCTCGATCCTGAGGTCGCCTTTGAAGGTACGGGCAAGTGGGACGAGGAAACCCAGCTACAGGAAAGGCAATTTGTAGGCTGGAATGAGATATCCAGGCGATATACAGAAGATGACGATCCCTCAAATGACATGTCGCCCCAAGAGGCCCAGCAGCTATTTATGTTCAGAAAATTCGCCGAAGGAGGACCGCGCCCTTTAAAGGATGGGGACAAAGCAGACCATATTGGAGACGCGAGTATCGGCGGACCGCTGATTCCCGGCAGCAGGAAGCTGAGCTTCTTTGCATCACACCGTACGGATATCAATGTCTATCCCTATCCGATGTCAAGGGACAACCATCGGGAAGACAACTCGACGCTGAAGCTGATTGTGAATATCATCCCATCAATGAAACTCACTGTTGTCGGAGGATACAGCAATATCGAGTCGGTCGCAGACGGCAACACAGGGCTCTATTACGACAACGCCATCGAGGCACTGGCGGACGCGACCAGCTATAGCGGCGCAACGATCTATACACCATCCAGGTTTTCTCTGTTCAGCCTCAATAGGACCTCGTTGGGTTTCGTACTCACACACACGCTGGGCAGATCTACTTTCTATAACCTCAGGGTAGATCGGATGGAATCCGAGTACCGTACAACTGCTCTGCCCATCAGGGACCGCACGCTGCAATACCAGTTCGGTCCAATGATGGTAGATGAAGCGCCGCTGGGTTTGTGGTTTGATTCAATTGAAGCCCAGGACGGAATGCGTATGGGCATGCATCTTTCTACGGCTCGTGATAGCTCGATTATTACGACCACAAATATCCGGGCGGATATCACCAGCCAGATCGGCCGTTACAATCAGGCCAAAGCGGGATTTCACTACGTCTATAACGACATGGCCATCTGGAATGCCATCTACAATCCGGGCATCACACCCTACACCTGGATCAACACGTACGAAAAGATCCCCAAACGGTTCAGCGCGTACGCCCAGGACAAGCTGGAGGTGGAGGGCATGATCGCGAATATTGGGATTCGTATGGATTACGCCACGCCCGCCACAGACTGGTATTCGGTGGATCGCTATTCCAAATTCCTGACGGCGAAATACCAGGATGACTTTGAGGAAGTCGTTCCCACGGAGCCAGCCGAGAGCCACCTCAAATTCAGCCCACGGCTGGGCGTATCGCACCCCATCACAGTGAATTCGAAAATTTATTTCAACTACGGTCACTTCTACAGCATACCCAGAACAGAGCATTACTACGGCGTCCGAAGGAGTTTTCCGGGCAAGATAACCTATCTGGGCAACCCGAGCACAGAGTGGGAACGAACCATCGCTTATGAACTGGGGTACGACCACAATCTGTTCAATACGGTGCTCATTCATCTGGCCGGATACTATAAGGATGTCGCCGATCAGGCTGGCAATGTCACCTACAACAATGTAGATGGAAGCGTGGTCTATACCACCATTGAAAACAACAACTACGCGGACATCAGAGGTTTCGAAATCAGAGTGGATAAAAGCGTGGGGCAGTGGTTCACAGGATGGGCGAACTACAACTATATGGTCCTGACCAGTGGGTTTATCGGGCGTCGGAACTACTACGAGGACCCGGTTCAACACAGGCTTTTTGGCCTGCAGGACCCATACCAGAGCAGGCCTAAAACCCGGCCCTCATTCCGGGCGAATGTGATGCTCCTGGTGCCCCCGGATTCCGGACCAGAAGTGGCCGGATTCAAGCCGCTGGAGAGATTTCGATTCAGCCTCTTCTACAACTGGAGAGCCGGGGGCTGGATCACCTACAATCCAAACCAGATTCCAGGTATCCAGAACAACCTCCAGTGGGAGAACTACTCAAACTGGAACGCGCGGATATCCAAGGACTTCGCGGCGAGAGGGGTAGATGTCGGCCTGTTTGTGGATATTACGAATCTGTTCAACCAGAAACACTTCAATGGGAGCGCGGGGTTTGTCAGCACCTCCGACAGGGAGGACTATATGACATCCTTGAACCTGCCCGAATCTCCAGCCTATGAAAATCCGGTGGGGAACGACAGGATGGGGGCCATCGGGGGAGAGGACAGCCATATCATAATGCCGAATGCAGAAAGCGCGACCTTCTTGCCTCCGAGGGATATCTTCTTCGGAATCAAGATGAGTTTTTAAAAAACTGTTCTGTGTCTGACAGTTAAGAGGAAGGAAAAGCCATGAAATATTCAGTGAAAAGGATAAGGATCCCGAAGGCACTGGTGGCGATCGTTTTTGGATTGATTGCCTTCCTGATCTTCGACAATACTGCCCGGGCAGATGTGTTCAAGTGGGTGAGAATCGGGCGAATGTGGAGCGCCATTTTCGATTCCGGCGATATGTCCAGGCCGCTTGGATCATATCGGCAATTCTACTACAATGGAAACCGATTCATGGAGAATATCGCGTGGAGGGTTGCGGTTAGGGACTGGACCGATGAGAAGGGTGCCACCTGGGGCTTCAAGACCAGCGGTACGAGTGTCTATAACGGTGAAGAGGCCTTTGACAATATGCCCGTCGATGTGGATGGGTTTACGATTAGAAGGTATGTGAGGTTCCAGCCTCCATCTATATCCGTTCAAGGCGCCCCCATCCAGCCCTTCTTTCCATTGGAAGGGGATGAAGTCAACCCAGACTATATCGATTCGAGTGGGGGAAAAGGCGCTGATCAGTTAATCGAATCCTGGATTCGAACCTCGGTCGGGATCACGATCCATCAGAAGGTGTTCGTTTTTTCGCAGGTCAACCACGACGACTATGTGCTTTATGACTGGACTTTTAAGAATACCACAGGCCAGTACCTGACCCCGTCCGGGATACAGGTGGATCTGCCCGCCCAGACCCTGAATGGCGTATATTTTGCCCTCGCTGCATGGGTGAATCAGGATATGGGGAATTTCGGATGGAGCACAACGTATGGCGAACAGGAAGGCGATTCGCTGCGGGTCGCCTACAATTATCCCGCCTGGAACAGGGGCCAGCAATACGACACCTTCGGAAATCCCGATCCTACCACGGGGTTTATCAAAGAGCCATCCTACGTTGGCATCGCCATTCTACACGTTGACAAATCTGTTGACGACCCTACCGACGACCGAGAACAGCCGCATGTGTTTGCATCCGGACTGCAGAAATACACCACCGCCCAACAGCATGACCAGAACGATCCAACGGTGACCGAACTGGAATATAGCTCCTTCCACTACGGTTTTCCCGAACTGGTGGAGGGCCAGAAGGCTTACTACTTCGGCCTTAACGTTCCCGCCGAGGGCCGTGTGCGCTACCAGTCGCGAATGGATGAGCGAAAGATCAAATGGGTACAAGATGCGACGAAGGGACGCGGGGCCATCTATATGTCTCTGGGACCGTTCGACGAGATGAAGGCCGGTGATGATTTCCGGGTGGTATTCGCCGTTGTCGGCGGCTCTATCTCCCGCGAGATGAGGTGGGATATCGGACGAAGATGGAAAAACGGAACACTGACCTGGGAAGGCGAAGACAAAATTCCGCCCGTGGGCCAGGCGTTCCCGGATCTCATTCCGACAGCCGTTGATCGCGCCAAAGACAACTGGGTCGCCACGGGTAAGGACTCTCTGTTCCAGAACATCCACAACGCGGAGTGGGCCGTACAACACAATTACAACGTCCCCAAGGCTCCGCCACCGCCGTCCATTGAGGTATGGGGGCGTCCCGATAGGGTCCAGATTTTGTGGGGATCCGAATCCGAATCCGCGTCCGACTTTGCCGGATACAGGGTTTATCGAGCGGTTGGGAGTCCCGACACGACGTTCACGATGATCCACGAGTCTCCCGGAAACATCGCCCACTCGTTTGACGACATCACCGCCCAGCGGGGCGTTTCTTATTATTACGCCGTCACAGCGTTTGACGATGGGTCGCAGAATCAGCCCGGCATCGAGAATGGACTTCGACCCGGCGAGAGCGTCGAAAGCGGCATCCTGTATAACCGAACCACGGAACCGGTCTCTCTGACACGGGCACCAGGGAATACATTGGCCGATATCAGAGTCGTGCCCAATCCCTACAATATTACGGCAGCAGAGGCAGGCCTACAGTTCCCAGGAGAAAATGACAAGATCCTGTTCGCAGGGCTGCCGCCAGAATGTACAATCCGTATCTTCACTATAAGTGGAGACCTGATCAAAGTCCTGGAACACACGGACGGTTCGGGGGATGAACCCTGGAGCGATTTGACGACCGAAACCAGGCAGATCGTTGTCAGCGGCGTCTATATCGCGCATGTAGAGACGCCAAGCGGAGAATCCAGCTTTGTCAAATTCGTCATCGTCAGGTAATCGACGGTCCCGGAGAAGGAGAAATACAATGAAAAAATGTATCTGTTTAACTCTAATACTGTTGATGTTTATATGCCTGGTTACACCTGCCGAGGCACAGAAGAAGAAACTGGCTCAGACGGGGTTTCAATTTCTGAAGATTGGTCTCAGTGCGCGGGCGGAGGCAATGGGCGGAGCGTATTCGATGGTAGGTGACGGCGCCGATGCTATGTTCTACAATCCGGCCGGCATGGCCCGCATGGACTCTAAGATCCAGATGGCCGCACACCGAGTCCAGTGGATCGCGGACATCAACTATACGGCACTGGGGACTGCCTACAAGGCATCTCACGGGGTTTTTGCAGTGAATTTCGGCGCTGTCGATTACGGTGAATTGATCGGGACGCAGGTCGCCGGAAACGAGAAGGGATTTACCGAGACGGGAAGCATCGATGTGGGGGCCTATTTTGCGGGACTTGCTTATTCCAAGCAGTTGACAAACAAGTTCTTCATCGGGGGTCAGATCAAGTATGTGTCCGAGCACCTGGGCTCAAGCATAATCTCACCCGCGGGGACATCCAACGTGGCCGTTGATAACAAAGCGAATGCGGTAAACTTCACGTTTGGGACCATCTACTACACCGGGTTGAGGAGCCTGAGACTGGGGATCTACATTCGGAACTTCTCGCCAGAAATCGAATACCAGAAAATCGGTTTTCAGCTTCCCCTGACGTTCCATATCGGCGCTGCAATGGAACTCTTTGACTCCCCCTCACACTCTCTATCGCTGGCATTTGACGCCATCCACCCGCGCGATTTCAGCGAGCGGATTTATCTGGGCGGAGAATACTGGTTTCAGGAGATGCTGGCACTCCGGGTTGGCTACAAGTTTAATCACGACATGGAAAGCCTGACCGCGGGAGCTGGCATAAAGCAACGTATCGGCGCGAGGCAGGTCCTGATCGATTATTCCTTTACCAGGAACGAGTTTTTCGCCAATGTGAGCCGGTTTTCAGTGGGAATTGCATTTTGACCTGGGACAATACCACCGCCTCCTTTCAATGGCCCTACACATTATCGCCCTATGACTCGGGTATGGTCATCGAGGATGTCTGGCCGACAATTTTCTTTGGCGCAGAACGCCTAAAAGAGATCCGCAGAAAAATAGATACACTGCAATGGGCCGCCGATTCCCTCTCACAGATGCAAGAAGAAGCCAGGATTGTACTCAAAAAACCACCGCAGCTACCCGAAGAACGGATAGGGTGGCGCCACGACTTCTACTCGCACACCACTGCCGAGCACCTGCTCTATGACCCCCAGAGCCCACATCGTTTTCTGGATCCCACAGACCAATCACTCCACGAAAGTGAAGTCCAACACCGGGCCTGGACACTGCTCACCCACGAACGCACCTATCGCCTTATGCGCAGCCTGGGACTGCTCTACGGCCTCACCGGAGATGAATGCTATGCCAGTTGGATAGCCGAAGGGATGCGTCTGGCAGCCCAGTTCTTCACCCGGGAAGATCTCCGCGAAGGGAACCACGGTGACGCTCTCTATTTCCAGCCGCTCTACGATGCCCAGGTACTGGCTCTAATAGCTAATGCTTACTCCTGGACGCGCGACAGCGAGGTGTATTCCAGCACCGACCACCAAACCATCCGCGAAGGGATCTTTGAGGCCGGGATGCCTTCGCAGATCCAATTTTTCGAACGTACAGGCGCGCACAACATGACCTGTTACGTGGGTGCGTGCCTGGCTCTCTCCGGCGAGGCGACCGGCCATGAAGACTGGCTTTCAATGGGTCTGGGCGGTGACCGTGGAGGCCTATCTGCGCTACTTACCGACGGATTGAGAACCGACTCGGAAGGCAAAGTGGATGGATTCTGGTTTGAAGGGACTATGTTCTACCATTTCTACTCGGTCTGTCCCATGATCACTGTGTTTGAAATGCTTCGCCAGCAAGGTCAGGTGACCCAGGATATCCAGACGCGTTTTGAAAAGCTGTTCGAAGCACCCGTACACATGTGCGATCAGCATCTCGACTTGCCATGCGTAGGCGACCTGGGATCGCCCGGTTCACGTTCTCTGGCCATCTACAGACACGTTTACGAATACGCTGCTGGACAACTCGGCGGCGATCTGTTCGCAGAAACGCTCAGTGCCATATACAAGCGAGGTATCCCCCGCAACAGCCTGACCGCACTCGCCTTCGGTCCTGACGAGATCGATGCAGATCCGCTGTCGCAGGAATCCACCCATCTTTCGGCCATGGGCTTCGGCATCTTCCGGGAAGACACAGCCGAAGGTCCTTTCTATCTTTTGTTCAAAGGAGGTGCGCACGGAGCCGGTCACGACCATCCCGATAAGCTGTCTATCGATCTCAGGGCCCTCGGAGTACAAATCGCGTCCGACCTCGGCACCGCGGGCTATGCTGTCAGCGACATCCATGCCTATTACAGAAGCACATTGTCGCATAACACCCTGATGGTAGATGAGCAGAATCAGCAGCCAGTGGAAAAGGCCCGGCTGGAATTCCGTGAAATAGATCCTCGACTGGCATCTGCCGTACTCGAAGATGCTTACGAGGGTGTGGAATTGGAACGCCGCATCCGGTTCGGACCACCCTGTATATGGATCGAAGATCGCTGCACATCCGATACCATCCACCGGTACGCGTGGGTATTTCATGCTAAAGGCGACATGATTGTTCGTCCATCAAATGTTATCGATGACCTCGATTTCCCGCCTCTGTCATACTACGGCGTGTTTGCCTGGCTCAGGAATCGCCAGACCACTTCCACAGACGGAACTCTCTGCGTAGATTGGCGAATTTCCGATCGGATTTGGCTGCGCCTGCTCGCCGTTTCCGATGGTCCCTTCGAAATCACATCGGCGCAGACCCCCGGCAACCCCATTCCAGATGGCAAAGGCACAATTCTCCTCAGAGCAAAGGGCAAATCGCGCATCTTCCGGACGGCATTGGAAGTACATCGGGGAGTGCCCGACCTCGCCGTCCTGGAAGAAGGGGATTTCACCTGGTCGAAAGATTGAGACTCACCAGCAACTCGTTCATCGTCTGATGGGTACGCATCGATCCAGCCAACGGGAATTATGGATGTCATCACTGGATACACCGGGGATAAATCCGACAGAAAACGTCGAAACCTCCAGGCTAGCTCTCATCACGCCTCGCTCTGTCTTCTTGGGTGTGGTCACCATCGTTGCCCTGCACATCTATACCAATCACGCAGGCCTGGTCATGGGATCTTCCGCCCTGGTAAAGTCACAATATCCCATGGCGATGCTGATACCTTTCTTCCTCTGGCTCTTTGTAAATATCGTTCTGAAAGCCTTCTTTCCTTCCGCCGCCCTCAGCGGCAGAGAACTTCTGGTCATCTACTGTATGTCCTGGATCTCTTCCGGCATTGCCCTTGAAGGCTGGGCAGCCTACTGGTCCACTATCGTCTCGACCCCGACCTATTACGCGTCTCCCGAAAACCAGTGGCAAGAGGTCCTTTTCAGCGCTATTCCCTGGTGGGCGTTTACAGATACGGATACAGGCGTCATTCGACCTTTCTTCGACGGTCTTTCTCCGGGTATGGCGATACCCTGGATCGGGTGGATCAAACCCATGTTCTGGTGGGGGACCGTATCCATTGCCCTGTTTATCGCGGGAGTCTGCCTCTGCATGCTCTTCCAGCGACAATGGGAGGACGCCGAGCGCCTGACATATCCTCTCGGGCAGTTCGCTATCTACCTGACTTCGGGGTTCGACGGACGCGACCGCGTGCCTGCCATCTTCAAAAAAAAGATCTTCTGGGCGGGATTCTTCGCTGTGTTCGGCGTCATTCTATACAATATCGCGGGCTATTTCCTCCACGAACTACCGCCTCTGGGCATCTATGGCGGCATCGGAAGCAAACAGATAGAGATTGCCAAAGGCTACCCGTTCATCCCCATTCGCATTCTGCCTTCTGTCGTAGGACTCACCTACTTCTGCGATCTCGATATTCTGTTCAGTTTCTGGTTTATCCGACTTCTCGCCACCCTGAAACTGGGCATGATGAACCGGACGGGCTTCTCTGTCGGCATGGCGGGCCAGCAGGCCCGACCCGAACAGATCATCGAGATCGAAAGCCACGGCGCTATGGTACTGCTCGTAATATGGTCGGTCTGGGCGACACGGGAGCATCTCCACCAGGTATGGCAGTCGGCGCGCACTGGTAACCGCATAGCGGGTGATGAGAGACGCTATCGCGCTGTATTGATCGCGTTTTTTGCCGCCACAATTTACATCATCGGGTGGATGCACGCCATTGGCATGGCCTATCCGATTGCTGTGTTTCACACACTCCTGCTCTATATTGCCTACTTCACTGTGGCCAAATTCACCGCTGCCACCGGATTCACCCACCTCTTTTCCCCCACCACCAATCCCTACGGAGCCAAAGGCGGAGAGTTGCTGACAAGCTTTGTCGGCACAGCGCATCTGGACCGGAAAGACCTCGTCGGAATCGGATTGGTGAACTCCTGCGGTTTCTTTGGTAACGCTCGCGTACCGGCGTGGCCCGCACTACCCCACCACTTCAAGCTTCTCGGCGGACAGACCAGAACATCTTCCCGCCTCCCTAACCTGGCTTTGCTGGCCTTTGTCGTCGGTATAGCCGCCTCATTCGTCTCTATCATCTATATCGCCTATCATTACGGCGGACAGAACCTTCACCTTGCGCCATTCAGCTCGAGCGCAGGTCCCGTTGGTTCCTACAATGCGATGCGATCAGACATCCTTCACGTCGATCGCACTGTCTTCGATCCCAGCAAAATGATCGTCTGGCTGATCGGGGGCCTCGAGGCAGGTCTCCTCCTTCTCCTGCGCAACCGTCTTCCCTGGTGGCCAATTCACCCGCTCGGGTTGGTCTTTCAAGACACACGAGGCCTGCGATTCTATTCCTTTTCGCTATTCCTCACCTGGGCAGCGAAACTCATCCTGCTACGCATCGGAGGGATCGCGCTCTACCGCCGCGCCGCCCCTTTCTTTATCGGTATCACGGTGGGGTATGTCGCTGGCATCGTCGCCTCCTCCATCGTTGACCTCATCTGGTTTCCCGAGGGGGGTCACTGGATCCATACCTGGTAGAGATATCCGCTTAGCCTTGATTTTTTAGTATAAGAAGCTAAATTGAAACATCTTGAGTAATCTGTATTCCATCTGGAGACAACTGCATGAGTGAAATTGTTACCTGTATGGTTCTGATTGGAATATTGATATTGGGTAGTGTGACAGATCTACATGCTCAATCCTGGGAAGACGATCCCAATCAGCATGTGATGGTGGATATGCGGATGCGGCTTTATAGAGGGAACCGCATATTTGGATCTTATCGACCACATGCAACACGTCTTTTGAGTATGCTACCCGACTATACATCCCAATCTGAGGTACAACTCAGTCCTTATGGCGGGTGGGCAGATCGAAAAATTGAGAGCACAGGATTTTTTCGCATCCAGAAGATAGATAATCGCTGGTGGTTTGTGGACCCCGATGGATATCTGTTTTTTTGCACAGCACTCAATTCCATCCGGTGGGGCGCAGCAAAAGACAAGAGCGTGACAGCGCCACCTGTTTTTGAACACCGATGGGGAAAACCCGAGACCTGGGCTTATGAGACCGTTGATTTTTTGAGAACAAACAGATTCAATGTGGTTGGTACCTGGAGTGATCCTTTACTTTTAAACACACAACACAACAGACCGCAGGCATGGACAACTGTCATTTATATGATGTATCCTTTTGGCACGCGATATGGGGCAAAATCAAATGCAAACAACATGCAGTTCCCAAATCACTGTATCCCGATTTTTGATCCTGAGTTTGAAGCATTTTGCAGAGATCGAGTAAAAGAAAAAATAACAGATGAGATGATTCACGACCCGACACTGTTGGGATATTTTGTAGATAATGAACTTCCCTGGCGAGAGGATGCCTTGACCCGGTATCTCAGCCTGGAGCAATCGAATATCAACTTTAAAAAGGCATTTGAATGGATAAAAAAAGAGAGAAACCTTCAGTCGCAAAATATCAACATCGATACGCTCAAATCAAGTGTGACCTCTGATGAGCAGAAAAAATTTCTGGGGTATATTGCCAGATTATATTTTAGCATTGTATCTAAAGTACTCAAGAACCGCGACCCCAATCATCTCTTTTTGGGATCGCGGTTGCATGGGCAGGCCATTCGCCTCAAGCCAGTATTTGAAGCTTTAGGCGAATATGCCGATGTCATTTCGGTAAATTATTATCACCGTTGGACACCCAGAACATCGGAATTAAAAAATTGGAACACCTGGTCTGGGGATAAACCATTTATCATTAGTGAGTGGTATGTAAAAGGAGAGGATTCCGGATATAAAAATACAGATGGAGCAGGTGGCGTGGTCAAGTCTCAGGCTGATCGCGGACGATTTTATCAGAACTTCACTCTGGGACTACTGGAATCCAAATTCTGTATCGGCTGGTTCTGGCATACTTATCGCGATACAAAAGATTTGCCCAACGGATCCAATAAGGGTTTTTTAAGCATCCGATATGAGCCTTTTGTAGATCTTGTGGATAAAGCAAAAGAAATTAACGCTCAGATTTATCCCCTAATATCCTACTTTGATAGTCGCACTTCTAAAAATTGAGGAGTATGTCCTATGGCAAAAAAACGCACTATTGTCGGATACCCCTTAGTACCCGATCTTCTGGGCGACATGAATTTGCTTCAGGGATTTCCAGAAACACCCGCACACTTTGACCCAAATGGTCAGTGGACCAATACCTATCGCATCATGACCTGTCATGGTTATCGGGAAGATGGCAATGAAGACATCGGTCTTCTGCGCCTCTCGAAATCCCCCGATACAGACGACACCTTCCGCCTGCAGGTCGATCGAGAAATCGTCAACGACGAACACAGACTACACAAGTACGCCGCAGAAATCATCTGTCGGAAAGACCTCGCTGCAAGCCCTGTTTCCTGGCGGCTATCCAATCAATTCACAGCCCCCAATCAAAGTGATCCGCAAGCACTGGAAGAAACGGGAAAAGCCAACGGTACGACCGCGGAAATCACGATCAACAACAGAACGCGCATCGCTTCGGGTGTCAACCCAATCACCGCAGATTGGTGCTTATTTGAAGCAGTGCAGCGATTACCGTTCAAATCCTCAACATCGCTTGTCGTCGATATCCTCGAAGGGTTAAGCGTACACAAATACAATCAACGTCTGTCTTATCGCGGCCTGTACACCCGTGCGGACAACCGGCCTTCCCTGCAATGGTTTCATCAGATCGGCCACGGTGTGTTGCCGTATGAATACTGGCTCGATGATCGCCATCGTCTCCAGATGGTCACCACTGGCGCACGCACTTACATCCTATCAGACGATGCCGAAGGGCGTTTAACACATCAGAAAACTCGGGGAACACGCGCATTTAAGCGCCGTCACAGGAAATACGCGGGAGGTGATCGCGATGCTTGAACCCATCAACCGTCGGGATTTCATGAAAATCAGCGGAGGCACCGCACTGGCGCTCACAGCTCGGGAAAATCGCATCTTTGCCGCCGAGGCCCCTTCAATGCCCAATATTGTATTGATTCTTACAGACCAGCAACACCTCGACACCATTTCCGCCGCAGACTGTTCTCATATCCAAACGCCTGCACTGGACAAGCTGAAAAATCGAGGGACACTTTTCACCCAATCTTATTGCGGCAACCCGGTTTGTGGCCCTTCGCGAAGCTGTATTTTCTCCGGACGCACGTCCTCCGAAGCGGGTGTACCAGTCAACGGTCGCCCCCTCCGCGAAGACATCCCCAACCTCGGACAGTGGCTTTCACAGCATTCCGATTACGAAACGATTTATTCCGGCAAGTGGCACGTTCCCGAGGGATTTACGCACTTTATACCCGGATTCAACGTCATAAACACCGGCATCGGCGGACAAGGCAATGTTTGCGACACATCGTCTTCGCGCGCCTGTGAGACCTATCTGCACAATCGCACATCTGATCACCCCTTTTTCATGGTCGCCTCATTTCTCCAACCCCACGATATCTGCGAGTGGCTGCGCATCAACACCTACCCACCCGACCAGCTTCGCTACGCAGAGCTTGAACCCGAACTACCGCCGTTGCCCGACAACTTTGAATACGACCCGCGAGAACCCGACTATGTAAAGCGCAACCGTCAGCGACGCGATCCCCCCAAAGGCAACTGGGACGAAATGCAGTGGCGTTACTATCGGTGGAGCTATTATCGCCATGTCGAAATGGTCGATGCCGAAATCGGTCGCATTCTCCAGGCACTGGAAGACACGGACCATCTCAACGATACCGTCGTCATTTTCACATCCGACCATGGCGAAGGCATGGGCCATCATCAAACCGTACGCAAAAGCTCGCTCTACGAAGAAGCGCTGGCGGTCCCCTTCATTATCTCCTGGCCGGGCCACCTGCCGCAAAACCAGACCGATACCTCACACCTCATCACAGGGATGGACATCTTCCCAACGGTATGCGACTTCGCGGGCGTTCCACTACCCGAAATCATGCGTGGTCGCAGCCTCCGCCCTCTGTTGACAAAACCCGATCCAGCCTGGGATGACGCCGTCGTCTGCGAGTCCAACAGCAACCGGGGGCGTATGGTGCGTACCAGTCGCTACAAATACATAGCCTATGCTAAAGACGAAGTCGATCAGCTTTTCGACATGCGGGAAGACCCCGGTGAAACTCGCAATCTGTCAGCCGATCCACAGTACGCATCTGTTTTAAAAGAACACCGGGAACGTCTTATTGAATGGGAACGCCAACTCGTCGTTGCGCCAGATCTCAAATATGCCAACGTCTGGTGGCGCAAAGGGTAATCTCCCAATCAAAAAGGAGACCAGCTATGGCTAAAACACTTGAAGAAGAGGCCAATGGCGCTGTCGTCTATCAAATTACCGATGACCCACTCGAAAAATCCAATATTTACTGCGAACAGCCCTATTGCTCGGCGGACTCCCGGGTTTTTGTGTACGAACGGCAAAATCCGAAACCCGGCCCGAACGATACCGAATATGTGACCTGCGAATTCGGGACCTGGAAGTCCGAGGTTATAGGACAGGGGCTGCGGGCACCGGGAATGAGCCATACCGGGATCTTTTACTACCGCCACGTTCGGGAGGGGAAATGCCTGGAACTGCGGCGGGTTGATCTCGCCACGGGCGAATGGGAGATGATTTTCGAATTTCCCGAAGATTTTCAGCACCGGGGGATGGACACAGTATCTCCCGACGAGCGCTACTATGCCTACGGCGTGACCCTCAGCCTGGAACCCCAGATGTTCGGGATCGAACTTCTGGATTTGAAGACCGGTACGCGGGATCTCATCCACACCGATCCGGATATTTGCAACCCACACACCCAGTTCGAACCCACCTGGGGCAAGCAAATTATGGTGCAGCACAACCGGGGGTGCAAAGTGCTGCCCGACGGTACCAGGGCGGTAATTTTCGGGAAGCAGGGTGCCACGGAATTTCTCCTGGACATCCCGAGCGGAAAGGTGACGCGGTTGCAGGTGGGGGAACCTTATACACCCAGCATCGTGGGACACGAGGCCTGGATTGCGGGAACCAACGAGATATTGCTCACGGTCCGTGCCCCAAACGCCCGGGGGCTACACAGCCCCGAAGAATGGTATTTTGCAGAAGGCGACTACACCCCAGAAAAGGGCAATCTGCTGGGGGTAAAAGCCGGAGGACCGCCCCGGGTCGTCTCGCGCGGGCACCGGTTTAACCACCTGGGGACATCTCCGTGTGGCCAGTACTTTTTTGCCGACGACTGGCAGGGGTCCGGCAAGCTCATACTGGGATCCATCCAGACGGGAAAAAATGCGGTCGTATGCGACGCTCGCACCTCAATTCTCGTCAAAAAAGCGCATCCGCACGCCTACGCCTCTCCGGATATGCGGTGGCTGGTGTTCACATCCGACCTGAGCGGACAGCCCCAAATTCACGTCGCGTCCATACCGCCAGATCTGGTGTCCGGGCTGAATTGAAAAGCGATATACACTTTAGTCGAAAGGAGTAAATCTTGAATAGTGATCCAGGACTTCCCACCGTTGCACCAGAAGATGTGGGACTATCAGCTACGCGCTTGCACCGCATCAATCACCTGATGCAACGCTATATCGACGAAGACAAACTCGTCAGCATTATAACGATGGTTTGTCGGCAGGGCAAAATCGCGCATTTTTCATGTTTTGGAACGCAAGACACAAAAGTACCCACAACGCGCGATACGATCTTTCGGATTTATTCAATGACCAAGCCCATCACAACTGTCGCGGCCATGATGCTCTTTGAAGAGGGACTTTTTCAACTGGACGATCCCGTATCGGATTTTATTCCAGAATTAAAAGATGTACAAGTCTTCGCCGGTACAGGCATGCCCCCAGAGGACCTGGAACGAGAAATCACGATTCGCCATTTGATGACCCACACATCGGGGCTGACGTATGGCTTTATGGGCAATTCGCCCGTCGAACAAATGTATAATCAGGCAAAAATTAATCGGCCAGACCACTCGACAAAAGAAATGGTACAAACACTGGCAACACTACCTCTGGCGAATCAACCGGGCACGGCCTGGCGCTACAGCGTATCGACCGATGTACTCGGGCATTTTGTCGAAGTTATCTCCGGCATGTCTCTCGATGCGTTTTTCAGAGAGCAAATTTTAGATCCCCTCGGCATGGAAGACACGGAATTTTGGGTGCGCGAGGGACAGGGCCATCGGTTTGCAACAAATTACGGCCCGGCACAAGAAGGTGGGATTCGAGTAATTGACGACCCGGCGACCAGCAAATTTTCCAGTCCGCAAAAATTCTTTTCCGGTGGCGGCGGATTGGTCTCCACAGCCTCTGATTACATCCGCTTCTGCCACATGATGCTCAATGGGGGCGTATTTCAAGGCGTACGGCTATTGGGGCGCAAAACCGTCGAACTGATGACGATGAACCACTTGCCCGATGAATTGATGCCCATCTCTCTGGGACTGGCAAATCTGTCGGGTGAAGGTTTTGGATTGGGAGGCGCGATCTTGCTCGATGCTGCCACCGGTGGTCCCGGCAGTGTGGGCACATTTCGCTGGGGTGGCGCGGCAACAACTGCGTTCTGGATCGATTATGAAGAAGAACTCGTCGGATTATTGCTCACGCAATTTATGCCCGCAAATTACTATCGCATTCGCGCTGAATTTAAGACACTGGTGTACCAGGCACTGACTGAGTAATGATTTTTTTTCATCGGAAACTATTCACCGTATTTATCATTTTCCTTTTTGCAATGCCCGTTTCAGGTGAGCAAATACCCAATGTAGATCGCGTAGTCGTGTACAAAAAAAAGCGCATATTGCAATTGTGCCAGGGCGATAGCGTGCTCAAACAGTATCCAATTGCACTGGGCAAATCGCCTGAGGGCCATAAAACACGAGAAGGCGACTCACGGACGCCAGAAGGCCGCTACATATTGGACTGGCGCAACCCCAACAGCAAATACTATCTATCTCTTCACATATCCTATCCAAACAAAGCCGACAAACAACGCGCAGACTCCCTTGGTGTAAATCCAGGCGGTGCCATCATGGTTCACGGATACCCAACGGGTAAATCGGCATCGCTGTGGAATCGGTACTGGTTTTTGGGACGCGATTGGACAGATGGATGTATTGCCGTATCGAATGAAGCCATGGATGAAATCTGGACTTCTGTAAAAGACGGAACGCCAATTGACATTCATCCATAGTCACAATCAACTGTATGGAGATAATAATGAGCGGGCGATTTGGATACAACATGGACAAAAATACACCCCTTGAAGAAGGCATTGTATGGGGTGCAGAAAATGGATTTCGCTATATCGACTTTCAGGCTGATACGCCCCCAAATAATCTCGCTTCTTTTGACAATACGCGCGTAAAACGCATTCGCGATCTGTGCGAAAAACACGCAGTGCAAATCGGCGTACATCCCTCTTCCGCCATTAACAATGCCGAATATGTCCCAATTTTATCCGAAGCAGTCGATGACTATGTGAACGCCAATTTTGACCTCGCGGTTCGGTTGGGGTGTGGCTGGGTCGTCGGCCATGGGGGCTATCATTTTGGCGATACAGGTCCTCGCCGCGATGCTGCCATAGAACGCATGAAACGACTGGTACACCGAGCGGAAAAAACCGATGTAGCGATCTATTTTGAAAACCACAATTTGGAACCCGAACACGCTGAAATTCACTATTTGCCGCACAACGTCGAAGAGACAAAGTGGTTTTTTGATACCATTCAATCCGATCACTTCAAGTGGGCTTTCAACATCGCGCACGGACATCTCGTGCCCGAAGGCTGGGCGGGATTTCTCGACGCATTTGGCGTAGATAACATCGGCCAGGTACGCGTCAATGACAACAATGGCGATTATGAAATACACCTGGTACCCGGGGAAGGAACCATCGACTTTGACGCGCTTTTCAAACGCTTAAACGCCATGGGCTACGAAGGATGGTTCAGCCTGGGCTTTGGAAATGCAGCCGACAAAATTCGCATCAAAAATGAGTTTGAACAAAAACTTTAAGGAGGAAAAACCTTGTCGTTAATCACAGTCATCGGACGCGGACATTCGGGCACGCGGTTAATCTCGCACACACTCTATGCCAGCGGTATGTACATGGGCCGCTTGATCAATGCATCGGGCGATAAAATGCCTCCCCAGGCGCTTTATGATGCGTGCCGTGTAATGGCAAAATACGTAAAATGGAATGGCGGCCTATCGTGGGATTTTGATGACCTGCACACCATGGACATCGATCCCGAATTTATCCACCTCGTCGAAACCTATTTGCAAGACGTGCTTCCCCCCAGAAAACGCTACGAGAACTACGGATGGAAATTACCCGAAACCACACTGGTCTATCCATGGATCGTGCGCATGTTTCCCGATGCAAAATACATTCACTGGGTACGCGACCCGCGCGATTGTATTTTGAGTGGACACAAAACAGATGATTTGCGCGACTTCGATATTCAATATCCGCACACGGATGATTTGCGCAAGCGGCGGGCGATCTCCTGGTTGTATCAGTATGAAATCATGAAATCCACGCCCGTGCCCAAACACTGCATCACCGTGCGATTTGAGGATGCGATATTAAATCAGGATGAGACATTTGCGAAGGTAGAGGAATTTCTCGGATTTCCATTGGGCAAAGTAATCGTGCGCCCCGATTCCGTGGGCAGGTGGAAAACCGATGACGGCGTCCATGATTTTGAATTTTTACATCCCGCGATGAAAGAATACCAATACATTTAGAAATCCCAAACATGCCCTACAAAACCTTCGACCGCTCCAAACTCAAACTCCGGCCGCTCAACCAGCGAGAACACGACCTCTCTGTCGATCAGATCCCCGACCTCAACGCGCCAATACCGCCCTTTGACAACCCCAACCTGCCCATTGTCGCAGAGCGAATCGTGCGCGCCAGACAAAACAATCGCGCAGTCATCTTCATGATCGGCGCACACGTCATTCGCGCTGGCGCCGCGCGCTATCTCATCGACCTGATGGAACGCGGCCTCATCACCCATATTGCGGGCAATGGCGCCTGTGCCATTCACGACTACGAATTTGCCCGCATCGGCGCAACCACCGAAAGCGTGGGCAAATATATCCGCACCGGAGAATTTGGACTGTGGACAGAAACAGGCGATCTCAACCTCATTGCCCAAACAGCGGCACAAAAAGGCATAGGACTGGGCGAAGCAGTCGGACACGACATCCTCGAAAGCAATTACCCGCACAAAGACATCAGCATTTTTGCCGCTGCTGTCCGACTCAATATCCCCATCACCACACACGTCAGCATCGGTTATGACATCGTTCACGAACACCCCAACTGCGACGGTGCCGCGATTGGCTCAAGCACCTACACCGACTTCTTAATTTTCACAGAATCCATCACCCACCTCGAAGGCGGCGTCCTGCTCAACATCGGTACGGCCATCATGGGTCCCGAAGTCTATCTCAAAGCCCTCGCCATGGCCCGCAATGTCGCCCGGCAGGAAGGTCGCAGCATCGCCAGATTTACCACAGCAGTCTTCGACCTCATCCCCCTCGGCGACGACCTCGACACCGAAGCCCCCAAAACCGATCCCCGTTATTACTACCGCCCCTTCAAAACCATCCTCGTCCGCACCGTGCGAGACGGCGGCGAAAGCTATTATATTCAGGGCGACCACCGGGAGACAATTCCAAATTTATACCAGCAGATAAGAGCAAAGTAGGCCCACTCACCACGCGACATGGATCATGTGCCCCTGCCCGCGGAACCAGATCCAATCCACAACAACGCCGATTGCCGTACCCGCCATATAAGCAACCATCATCCCCAGAAAAAGCGGTGTCAACTTGCGATAGCGCTCCAATCCACCAAGCCGCAAAACAATCGTCTTCAATGCCCAAACCATGAAAATCGTCAGCGTCGTATTGCGAAGCGGTGCAGAAGCTGAAATCGTAAACCCAATCGGATGAAGCGGAAAACCCGGAAACCGATACCGCAAAAAAAACAACAATCCCGTAAATGCGGCACCAATCCCCAAAAAACCAATGCGATCCCAACTCGTGCCCATTGTCCCGGCTTGAATGCGCCCCACGGCGAGTTGGTTAAACCCCGCCAGATTCAGCGCCCCAATGCCCCGAAAACTCACAGTCCCAAAATTATAACTTCCCATCACATAATAGCCGTAATACAAAATAAACCCCACCGCTGTCACAGTCCCAATCAACGCCCCCAACATCACGCCCGGCGCGAGTACTTTGCGCAACTGGCTATTTATCGCCATACCCAACCTCGGCACATGCGCCATAGGCGTCATCGCAAACGTCTTGGCATCGCATGCAAACGCATTGGTCAGCGTCAAAATCACCGCACTGCCCGGCCCCATGCCCAAAACGCCGAACAAATGCCAGGTAAAAGCCTGCGCCGTGATCGGTCCCCGCAAAAAAATAAGCCCGCTCTCCACCATAATCCGCGCCAATCCCAAATACAAGACCAGCGTGGCAAAATAAAATGCCAAAATGGGTGCCCAGGCCATGCCCGCGCTTTTCAACCACAACAAAAGATATGCAGAACAGCCCAGCATCATCCACACAGAGGTCCGGTACGACATCAATTCCCCAGTATCATCCACGCGATCATCGCCCCAGAACGCTTTGCGAAAAACATCCCGCAAATGCGACCGCGCAATCCACAGCCCCCAGCCGACAAAAACGATCATTCCCCCAAAACTCTGCCACCCCACCGCCGCGTGAAAAGACCCCCACGGATCCACACTCCCCACTTCCAGACCAAAGCGATTAAACACCCCCGCCTGCACAATAGCCAGCACATGAAAAAACCAGATTGAAAACAGCACTTCCAGATTCGTGAAATACCCAAACACCAGTGTCAAAAGACTGAACCGCAACTGAAAAGGCGGAAAACCCCGCGCAAGCGGCAACACTTTAGACGCAAAATTCCCACTCAAAATGGGCGGCGGCGGCACAGCCACATAAAACCAGGTGAGCATAAACCAGCAAATAAGCAGAAAGGTGACCGCAAATCCCACCAGAAAAAATCGCGACCGCACCAGCGATGAAAGCGTGCCGCGCGTCCCAGACACACCCGTCAGTTCCAAAAGCGCGCGCGCCACGGGAAATGCCAGCCGCTCGTGCGCCACCCACTGCTTTCGCAAAATCACGCTCAAGCAGAGATTTACACCCAGTATAGCACCCAAAAAAGTGCCCCACCAGAACAGCGGGGCAATCCACAAACGCCACGGAAACCCCTCCCCAGGCGGCAATCCCTCGTAAAAATGCGTCACAGCCGTGCGATCATTTACCACAGCCCACCCCGGCAAATGAGGCAACAACAACTCGCCCCATCGGTTCTCTGCCGACGCAAAATAATGCGGCATAGTGAGCGCTTCGAGCAAATAATTCGACAACCACTCCCCCTGCATACACGCAGCCACTATGCCTATGCAACACACGATCAGCAACTCAGACGGCGACAAGCTGCGCCGTCCCAGAAACAGATTGCCCACCAGCAAAAACAAATACGGAATGAGCAAAGCCACGGACAAATGCGCGTGATCGGCGCGTGTGGAATGCAACACCAGACTCGCGTACACAGGCCAAAAATTGACCCACGCCGCCATGATCAGACCAATTACAAGCGACCGCCGCGTCACTTTTGATAGAATCGTACTTTTCAAACTCAACCCTTTTTTAACTTTCAAGACTGCCCAAAATCCTGCGCTTAAAGTTTTACCAAAATAAGACGGGATTTGAAAAAGGCAAGACTACTCTTTCAAAATCTGGGTATATTATATCAGCAAAGTGGAAACTGTCTGAGTCGCGGAGGAACTGGTCTGGGAGCGGTGTACAACGGGTCGTCTCATGGGGGCGTGGATTGAAACTTTGACCGATACCAGCATATACCATATATTTTGAGTCACTTCCTACACCGAAGCGGGATTGAAACATCTCAGAAATAAGAGAGACGACTGTTGTTTTTAGTCGTTCCCTATACGGGGACAGGGTCAAAACAAAATAAAAATGTTTGATATAGTCTGGATAAAAAGCAAAATCAAAGATGGTGATTACTACTTTTCGAGACATGGCGATCAGGAAAGACAAAACGACAACCTGACCATTGCTGAAGTAGAAGAAGCTCTGCTGACGGGACGAATTCTTGAGCAGTACGAAGACACGGGCAGAGGGGAAAGTTGCCTGATAGCAGGTTTCACGACACAGGGCAAGCCTCTGCATATAGTGTGTGGCGAAATTGAGAACCGCGTGGTCATTATTACCGTCTATATTCCAACGCCACCAAAATTCACAACCCCTTATGAACGAGGTTCAGAATGAAAACAGGATGCGCTTTCTGTGGTCATAAAGATCTCCAGCCTCGCCAAACGCAATACATTTACCGGCACGATGGCAAATTTCTTATCGTGGATGATGTACCCTGTCTCCAATGCGCGTATTGCGGCGAGCAATATTTTGAAGGTCAGGTATTGAGGGATATTGAAAAACGATTCAACGAACTCCATGTCCAGGGTCAGAAAGCGAGCAAGGAAGTTCAGATTCCCTTAGAGCACTTCACGGACCTTTGCCAAGTCTAAACGGCAGTGAAAAAAAGAACATGACACACCAATTTGCCCTCTGCATCAATAACGAGGGATACGAGGCGTCTCTCGAAATGGGTAAGGTTTATCGCATCATTTCCGATGACGAAGCCTCTGCTCATGGCTATATTCGCATCATTGATGAAAGTGGTGAAGATTACGCTTTGGGCGACCACCGCTTTCATGGTATTGACCTGCCCGATACCGTTGGTGAGATGTTGGCATCTGCACAATAGGTATAGCTCATAAACACATGGCACAGAAAAGGACTTGCGAGATCGAATCGCAAGCCCTTTTACATTTATATGAGACTCTCTTTACTGCCCAAAATCCTGTGTGAAGATCAAAAAATCTCCAATACCAATCTGCCCATCACCATCCAGATCATATCGTACATCGTAGTTTGCGTCGCCAACCGCGTAACCAAAATGAGAAGTAAAAAGAAGGAAATCACTTATCCCCACCGAGCCATCGCCATCAAAATCTGATCTCAGTGCCCCCTGTTGCGCAAACCTTAAGACCACAGGATTGGCAAAGGATTCAAACTTTTCAGACCGTCGAATACGTGCATACCGCAGTCGTATTTGACCTGTCTGAAACGTATCCGAAACGCGAAAACGTATCGTCCCGAGCCTCACGGACTCCCGTGCAATTTTTCCGCCAAATGACGCTGCCATCACTTCAACAGAAGAAGGATTGACCGGATAATAAGGCCCTGGCGAATGTCCATTTGGAATACCATCTCCAATATCAAAACCTTCGTAAGCCAACAATGGTGCATCAAAATCAAACAAAGCGCGAAATCCTATTGCATCCACAACCTGCTGCCCGTGAATTTCAATAGCAATCACACCATCCGAAGGCGTGACATACACACCCTGATTTTCAGACGCATTTGTTACAAGAGATAATGTAAAGGAAGTAGTTTGAGGTTGAAGCCCCTTTCCAGCAACCGGGAAACTGACAGCAGGTGTTTTGGAATCATTACTATAAATGGTCACACGCCCTGCCAAATCCCCTACCCTATTTGGCTCAAAACGAAGCGTAAAAAAGCCGTTTTGCTTTGCGGGAATCACAAATTGTTTGGGCGTAACGCTCACCTGCTCATCGCTAGCAATAATATCAGTAATCGACAGGGAAGCGTCTCCAAAATTTGTGACAGTCACAGTCATAGACTTTGAACTGCCAACTTCAACACTGCCAAAATCGCGCTGAGAAGAATTGACAGATATTTGCGGAACGAGAACAATGGGTTGTTGAACACCTTGTGCTCGCAGTGTCACAGTGGCCTGAGGTAAATTGCTCAAAATAGTCATATTGCCAGATTTATCGCCTACACTTTGCGGAGAAAAAGTGACAGAAATCTGTCTGCTACGACCCGGTGCTACAGCATAAGAAGATTGAGAAAGACTGTAATCACTGGATGGCAACAGGATATTTGTAATAACCAGCGACGCCTGACCCGTATTGACAATCCCAAGATTAAGAGTTTGAGATGACCCCAATAAGACCGCACCAAAATTGAGTTCAGTGCGCGAAAGATTCATAACAGGTGTGCCAACTGGAAGCAAAGACAACTCTAACCGCCCATAGCCATAGACATTATCCTGTCCAGCAACCCCCATATCGACCGCAGATTGCGTAAGTGCGTCCTTCAGCCTTCGTGCATTATAATAGACGGGATTGGCTGATTTTAAGAGTGCTGCCGCCCCGGCGACATGGGGCGCCGCCGCAGATGTTCCATAGTACCCCGAGGAGCCGTAGCTTACGGTGGAAACACCAGCAGGCGCAACCAAATCGGGTTTAATTCGCCCATCAAATGTAGGACCTTGAGAACTGTAACTCTCAATAGGTCCTGTTGTCCACCACCGATGATACAATGCTCCAACAGTCAACGCACCGCGCGCGTCCCCCGGTATTCCCACTGACCCTCTAATGGATACAGGCCCATCGAGATCGTGGTTTTCACTGATCAATTTGAAAAGGGTAACTTTGGCGTCGGGTGCGCGCCAAATAGCAAAACCATAAGTTCCCGATTCTCGAATGGTATAAACGAGATGTTCTACAGGGCGTGACTGAAGTTGTTTGGTATCTGCGTGCTCAATAATCTCGGTACTGCCATCTGCCTTGATTTTTACGAGTAAAAGATCGTAGTCATGAGACGTGAGGGGCCATTCATTCCATGTCAACCATGCTTCTACTTCATCTCCTACCTGGACATTTTTTAAGTTGACGATTTCACCTCCTCTATCAAAGTTGTGATATCCAGTGTCATCCGGGTCGTTTAATAGCGCAGAGATTTGGCGTTGGGCATAATTTCCCGCTGAATTCACCCACAACACATTATTCTGAAAAGCATCATCTACAATTTCACTCGCAAGACCTGTTCCATCCCCAAAGCCTGTACCCCAACGCCATGACAAAGATACAGTGACAATGTCCAGTCCTTCTTGAATTGCCGCGTCCTTAGCGTTTTCCAAACTGACAATATTGCCTACCTTATAGAGATAAATTTCAGCATGCGGGGCAATATCGTGAACAATTTCAGCACAGGCCGATCCATGCACCCTCGCGCTTTCGGAAAGATGACCTTGTTGAAAAAGCCCTTCTCCTGTAAAATCCCGATGAGATAAATTGGGTAATTCTCCTTGATTTTGCAGTGACGGAGCCCCGACAAAACCGAGATCAATGACCCCAACCTTTATGCCCCGTCCTGTAAATCCTCTATTTGAATAAACTGATGCCTTGATGCGTTCCACGCCCTCGCTGACAACGAGAGGTTTTGGCTCTATGGGCAATCGCACAAATTGCACGCCATCCACCTGTGTCAACTTTACAAGTGCGGTTATGGGTGCAGACACCTCAACCAAATGCTGCGATTGTGCAACAATCCTGACGCCCAAACTGGACAACGCCCCAAAATCAATACTTTCTGAAAGCCTCCCATAGAGAGGCTCCAATACGACCGTGATATTTTCGCCATCAATATCTGCTGCACCATATTGTCGTGCCGTCGCCTTGGCCAGTGCCCGCTTTTGCGCCATCCAATTCTTTTGAATTCGAGCCAACACGCCCTCCAACTTCGGCGGGTGATCTACCTTTTCGTACTCAATTGGAGCCGCGCCAAAAACCACAGCATCATGAAATAGCAGAATGAGCACAGAGAGAACCAAGCGTTCTCCCCAAAATTTCAGATAGACAAACATTGCTCACCGTTTTTTGCCGAAGTTTTCAGAAAAAATGAGAAAATCATCGCCATCAATATCGCCATCATTGTCCATATCACCCTTTAAGAGTGAACCCGTGTTGACTTGAACAGTATTGCTCGACCAGGTCGTAATACCCTCTGGTGACAGCGTACGAACAAGTCCATTACCGTCTGCTGTCGCTGCCATTTCCGCAAGGAGCCTCTCCTGAGCGTCCTGTATCCCTACGTATCCATGTTCGTTTGCGCCAACGATCCAAACGCCGAAGGTGCCATAGCTATTGCTTACTCTGAGTACCCCATCATCATTTGTGTTTGAACCGGCTCTAATGAGTTCTGTACCTGTTTTGGAGTTGATTTGCAATCCTCCTCCTCCGCCAATATCCGTTCCCAAATAAGCAATCATCTTGTCGTTGTTATTTCGTAGTGACAGATGACCAGAAATATCCCCTGCCAATATAGACACCATATCTTTTCCCGATTTATTACTCAGACTCAAAAGTCCATTACCCAAAGTACTTGCCCCCAGATACACCAAATTTTCATTTCCAGTTTTGGCTATTCTTAACCGACCAGAACTCTCGGTCGTACTCAACCAAATCAAATTCTCTTCATTTCTATTGCTTATCCAGATAGTTCCATCTCCCGTCTCAGGATTTGCCCCCAAGCTAATAAGCCTTTTTTCTTCCGCTGAATTGATATTTACTAATCCGTCGCCGTTTGAGGCTGACGATCCAATATAAGTCTGTCGCTTACCTTCGGAAGAATTGACCAAGATGAGACCATTGCCATTGGCACTGGCCACCAGTTTAACAACCACCTCTCCAGCTTCATTTACAATTTCCAATCTCCTCGTACGAATTACACCTTGTGTCTGTGCTACTATTTTTTCCGCTCTATATGCATCTGGAATCGCAACAGGTATATCTTCATTCGGCAAATCGGGAACCCCGACATTGCCTTCAGGCATTGTGAGGGGTTCAGAGACTGATTTCGCCTTAAATGGTGACATGCCATCCGTTGCAGCAACCGAGACAATGGTCACCAGCAGAAGACACAGCAGGATATTGAGATTGCGGTAGCGCGTAACGCGCATCTCTAATTGGTTCAAACGTTCTTCGAGTGGATTCATCTTCTTCCCTCCGAAATATGGATATCGATATCAAATCGATAAGGTGATTTACAACGTCAAAACGATGTTTTTGCTGCACTTGAGATTTTATGTAAAATAAGACGGGATTTGAAAAAGGCAAGACTACTCTTTCAAAATCTGGGTATATTATGTTGGTGAGGCGGAAACTGTCTGGATCGCGGATGAATCAGATTACGCGGAGGACGCGGATTAGGGGTTGGAGATAGTGCAGAGGACGTGGTGTTGTTATAACCTACTTAGAGAAAGATCAGATTTCTTACACAACGTGTAAGAAATTGGAGATAAACCATAAAAAAGAAAATGGACTACAGAATGGACTTGACCCGTTTCGGTGTGTACCCTATCAGCATGTGACTCCGGATAGAGTTATGTATAAAAGAAACGTATTCTGCGATATGACGGAGGTTTAGATGAAAAATCCCAAACTTGTCGTTGGACACCTTCTGGATGACCAATTACTCGTCAAATCTATAGCGACTTCCAAATCCTTTGATTGGCTCAAGTGGTTGGAAACCGAGGAGCTTGTCGAGTTTTTCGCAAAATTGCTCACCCTGATAACACAGATATCAAAAAAGGAAAAAGATGCCGCGGAACTTTCGACTTTTCTCGCCGAATGGCGTGAAACTGCTTTGCTCAATTTAGAGCCAGAAGTCATAGAAGACATTGCTGAGGCAGAACGGGAATTGGACGCTGGCGGAGGAAAAGCGTGGACCCTGATCAAGGAGGAGATTGGGCTGTGAATTCTACCGCGCACGAGCCACTGCGACAACGCGTTTGGTAAATTGGGAGAGGTCATCCATCAGGGAATACATGGTAGGCAGGAGAACAAGCGTCAGAATTGTTGAAATGGACAATCCCGATACGACGACCAGACCGATGGGACCCCAGCGGCGGGCTGTGCCTTCGGCATGGCCAAAAAGCATTGGAATAACCAGCGGCATCAGGCCAATGATGGTGGTCGTGGCCGTCATCATAATCGGGCGCAAGCGGTCTTGCCCACCGCGGATAATGGCATCGCGGCGAACAAGCCCCTGTTTTCGGTACCTGTTGATATGATCGACCAGGACAATGCCATTATTCACCACAATGCCAAAAAGTACCAGAAGGCCGTACTTCGCATTGCTATCCATAGCGATCTTGAAAGTGTAGAGACCGAGTGCCACGCCGATGAAAGCAAAGAAAATGCAGAACATAATGGTGAGCGGATGAACGTAGGACTCAAAGAGCGAAGCCATAATAATATAAATGAGAATCAGCGCAAAAATCATCGTCTCAAAATCCTGATCCTGTTCTGCATTCATAGACGTGAAGCGGCGGTCCATCTGATAGGTATATCCTTTGGGCAAGGGCACATCTTCCATGCGCGCTTTCATAATCTGTCCCACGCTGAATACTGCTTTTTGCTCTGTATTGGCAAAAACAGTTAGCGTGGGCATACGATCTTCGCGCGAAATGGCATTGGGTCCTTGTATGAGATTAAAATCCGCCAAACTCGAGAAAGTGACCATACCGCCCTTATCGCTTTCAAACGCCGTTGTTTTGATCTGCTCGAGAGTAGCGCGATCTTCTTCGCGGAGTTGAACGGTAATATCGATTTCGCCCTCGGGTGTTTTGAAGTGTGAAGCTCCGCGCGACCCGAGTGCCGAAGCGATATTCGTAGCAATATCGCGCGGAGAAATGCCATACCGCTGCGCCCGTTCGCGATTTACAACCACGCGGATCTCTTCCATACCCGTCTCAAGGCTGGTCTCGATCTCGTGAACGCCGGGCATCCCTTGCATACTCATTTCAATATCCTCGGCCAGAACCTCCAGGATTTCCTGCTTCCGCCCTTTGAGTTCAACACCCACCCCCGCAGTCCCGCCTGACTTGCCCCCGCGAGATCTGAAACGCACACCGGGAATATCCTTTGGAAGAAGCGCGATGATCCTGTGCTGAACCTCGTCTGTCGTCAACTTGCTCTCTTCTGCAGGCGTGAGATAAATAGTCAAAAGTGCATTTCTCTTTCCCTGGCGATTACCCGTATTGAACTTCGTCGCAATCGCCTCTATGTCGAGTTCTTCTTTCATAGGAATGAGCATATCTTCGGCTATTTTGAACGTATTACTCGCCTGCTCCAAGTCGTACGTACGAGGCATCTCCACTGTCAATCTGATCGCGCGGGTGGGTTGATAGCGGAAGGGTTCTTGTTCTATTTTGCCGTAGATGTGGTTCCCCAAAAAGAGAAGAACGCATGCAACGGATAGCGTTGCCCAGCGATAGTGCAAAGTATTGGCGACCACCCTCGCATAAAAGGCTTTGGCACCAATAGCGCGGTAACGAAAATACAGAAAAATCGTCAGTGCAATTGCCGCGGGAAAACCAATTTTGGCAAACAAAGGCAGAGCAGCGATAGTACTCGTAATTGTGTCCCACAAACCAGCGTAATCAATCTTACTAAAATCCGTATAATATATATACGCGCCCACCCCGACAATGGCCGCGAGCACCAAAATACTTTTGAGAATGCGATCGAAAGTTTGACCACCTGTATTGAAAGCGCGAGATGCAGCCAACGGGATCAGGGAAAGCGCGACACAAAACGACGCAATAACAGACACGACAACTGTCACAGAGAATTGCCGCATAAAGAGCGAAGTACTCGAATCAGCCACAAAAATGACCGGAACAAATACACACACAGTAGTAAGCGTAGCAGCCAGAACCGGGAGACCAATTTCCTCGCTGCCCTCAAGCGCTGCCTGTGTGGCATCCTGACCCTCATCAAAACATTTGCGGAAAATATTCTCCAGAGCCACAACTGCGGGATCCACGAGCATCCCAATAGCAACCATCAGACCCATCATCGAAATCAAATTCAAAGTGATATCAGTACCCGATTGCCGCAGAAAATACATCATGAGAAACACCGTGAGCGCGCTAATTGGAATGGCGGAGCCAATGATAAGCGTACTGCGGAAGTTGCGGAGAAAAACGAAAATGGCAATAACGGCTAAGAGACCGCCCATAATCGCCGATTGGCTGAGGCTGGTTATACTGGCAATAACAGCTGTTGACTGGTCTCGAACCAGAAGCATTCGAAGATTATCGTTGCCGACCTCTTCATTGATGCGGACGAGTTCTTCGCGGGCGCGCTTGCAAACATCGACCATATTTGCAGTTGAAGACTTATGCACAGAAAGATAAAGAGAAGGGATGCCATCGAGGCGATCAAATCGACGAGCGGGGGGATAATCGTAAGTAACCGATGCGACATCGGACAGTGCCAGATTTGGGCGAATGGGCAGATTGCGAATCTGGTCAACGGTCTCAAACTCGCCCACACTTCGCACAGCGAATCGCCTGTCGCCATCGGTGACATAACCCGCCGAGATATTGATATTATTTCTGCGAAGCGCGCGATTAATCGTGCGAAAATCCAATTTGTGCGCGATCAGAGCACGCTGATCGACCTCGACGAGGAGATCTTTCTGCTGTAACCCCCTCAATTCAACACTCGCCACGCCATCGAGCCGCTGCAATCGCGGCAACAGGCGCTGGTTATAAACCACGAGGAGATCCTCTGGATCTTCACCGAGCCACGAAACAGTATATTCGAGAGCCGGAATATCTTCGGTATCGAAACTTTTAATCCCAATATAATCCACGTCATCGGGCAAATCTGCGCGAACCTGATCGAGCCTGTCGCGCAAATGAATACCGACGAGATCCATATCCGCATCCATTGCAAATTCCAGGCGAATGGTCGAAGAAGACTCATTGGATGTGGATCCCATATTTTCAATGCCGGGCATAGTGCCCAATATCTCTTCAACTGGTCGCGTGATAAACCGTTCAATTTCCTCAGGGGACGAAGAGGGATACCGGATAGACACAAAAAGGACCGGAAACGTGACGCTGGGCAAATATTCGAGCGGCAACTTGAACAGGGAAATAAAACCCATCACCACGAGACTAAGTGCGATCATAATTGTACTGATGGGTTTAAAAATGGCAAAGCGACTGAGTTTCATGGCTTATTTTTCATTTAGCGATCAGGGCCACAAGGCATCGGTGGCCAACAGGTCGGAAAACTGTGAAAAAGGAAGAATCTCAATACCATCTGTAGTTTGCAATTCAGGCCCTTCGGGATAGACGACAATGCGTCTGCACAAACCCTTCAGGTCGGACAGCGCTCTCAATCCCTTGCACCATGCTTCTGAAAATGTGCCACCGGACTTGACCTCAATTGCGACAAATTCTCCCGCGCGTTTGAGCAGAAAATCGACTTCTGTTTGAGTCTGTGCAGCTGTTGCCCAGTAGAAGTATTCGTCACACAAATTGCGATAGTCTTTGTAGGATCGAATCAACTGTGCAATCAGCCCTTCGAACAGAGCACCGCGTTCCTCCGGTGTTGGGGACGTCGTAACCCTTTTCATAGCGCGCACAATACCGGGATCACACCAGTACCATTTGGGCAATTTGCGTTCGCGCACGCGCAATCTGGTTTCATAAGCCGGAAGTTGAAAGCAGAGAAGCGTTTCCTCCAGGATATCCAGATAACCCGTCACAGTCGTGCGTGCAACCTGAGCTTCTCTCGCAATATTGGCCACATTCAGGGTTTGCCCGTGAAAAAGCGCTGCAATCGGCAGAAAACGCGCGAATCCCGGAAGGTTGCGCACCAGAGCCTCAGCTTGAATCTCTTCTTTGAGATACATCTGTGTATAGGCAGTCAGCGTCTCTGCTCTATCCTCTGAATCCCATACAATGGGTAACAAACCGTGTTGCAAAGCATCGTTGAGTGCGAATCGCTCTCCCAATTCCTCGGGAATAAAGGGGTGCATTGCGCGATACAGGGCACGACCGGCAAGCAGATTGACACCTGCCCGTTTGAGCTTTCTCGCACTCGATCCGCATAACACAAAACGCAGACCCTTTTCCTCAATAAAACGGTGTACTTCATTGAGCAACGCAGGCAATCTCTGTATTTCGTCTAAAACCACCCAGCGGTCGCCGGGCACAGCCCGAAGTTCGGCAGATAGGAGGCCCGGATTTGCAAGCAGACGCTGGTAAATATCTTCGGCGAGCAAATTGATGACGTAAGCATTGGGAAAAGCGATTCGCAAATACGTGCTTTTTCCAACACCGCGTGGACCCAAAAGAAAAAAGCTTTTTTTAGGTGCCTCAAAAATACGTGGAATTGTCATTTGACTACCTTATCGTCATTTTTCACAACAATTTGACGACAATATATACATTTTTCACAGCATGTCAAGATTTGAGCTTTCAACTCACCATTGATTTTCGACGCACAATTGCGTATCCTGAAGTGCTCACAAATACAAACGACACCAGAGAAAGGAAAGAAAATGAAGCTCACGTACATCATGTTCACGAAGCACCTCGAAGGCCTGGACGTTTCCGAAATTATTGAGTCACTTCAATCTGTAGGCGTACAGGGCGCGGATTTGTGTGTGCGAGAAGGATATCCGGTAAACCCAGACAATATCGACAAAGCACTGCCCGAAGCCGCCAAACAGTTTGAAGCAGCGGGCCTGTGCATTCCACTCGTAACAGCTCCCGGTGATTTTAATCGCCCGGATATGGATTACACCGAGCGTTATTACGGCGCACTGGGCGAAGCCGGCGTGGCGCATGTGAAACTGGGCTACTGGCACTGGTCGGATGCGAAACACTATTGGGATCAGTTGGATGAAATCCGTGGCTGGATGGAAGGCTTTGAGAAATTATCGGAAAAACACGGCGTAAAAACCGTAGTACACAACCACTCGGGCAAATCAATGGGATTAAATTCGTGTGCCGTCATGAACGTGGTCAAGGGATTCAACCCCGAGCACATCGGCGTGTTTTCCGACCCGGGACACCTGTCGATATGTGGCGAACCCATAGAAATGGCACTGGATATCGTGCGCGGGTACCTCTCGGTCCTGGCATTCAAAGACCTGATTCGCCAGCGACCTCTGGGACGAACCGTACAGGGCACGCCCACGGGCGGAACAATGCGACTGGGACAGGGATTTGGCGATTGGCCCGCAGTCGTAAAAACACTGGACCGATTGAACTTTGAAGGCCCCGTGAGCTTCCACAGCGAATACAGCGGCGAGCCGATAGAAACCGTAATTGACCTGGCGCGGATCGATGTGCGATTCTTCAACGCAATGCGAGCAGAACACGAAAGCGCGTAATCTATGCCCAACCTGCTCTACATCTTCGCCGATCAACTCCGCCCGCAATCCTGTGGCTATATGGGCGACAACCGCGCCCACACCCCCAATATCGACCGCCTATCTTATGAAGGCATCAACTTTGTCAACGCCACCTCGGTCTATCCCGTGTGCAGCCCGCATCGCGCATCCCTCTTTACGGGCTGTTATCCCACCACCAATGGCTACGTCATGAACGAATTAGGCGCCCGCACCGATCTGCCAACGCTTGCCGGCACATTGACGCGGAACGGCGTGAATTGTGCCTACATCGGCAAATGGCACATTTACGCAACCGAAGGCAAAGTTTATAAACAGGCCGGAGATTTTCACAAGAATCCCGCCAATCAATTCGTGCCCCCAGGCCCAGACCGATTGGGATTTGACCACTATTGGGCAGCCTACAACTTCAACCACAGCTATTACAAGGGATTTTATTACGAAGACAAATTTGAACGCATCGACATACCTGCCTATGAACCCGATGCCATGACCGACCTCGCCATCTCCTATCTCGAAAACGCGAGCGAAAATCCAGACCCCTTCGCCCTCTTCGTCTCTTATGGCACACCTCACCAGCCCTGGAACTGGGACAACGTCCCCGAAGAATGGGGTATGCACTTCAAAGACATGGCCTTTGATCTGCCGCCAAATTACCGGGACGGATCGGGAGAATACTGGCACGCATGGTACGACCGCGATTGGTGGATGAAATCCGTCAAACCCAACCTCGTTGAATGGCAAAGAATCTATGCCGCTATGACTGCCAACCTCGACTGGAACGTGGGCCGAATTTTAGACGCGATAGACAGATTCAACCTCGCGCACGATACCCTCGTCGTCTTCACATCAGACCACGGCGAAATGTTTGGCGCACACGGTCGCGTTCAGAAAAACATCTACTATGAAGAAGCCGCTCGCGTCCCCTTTCTCATGCGCTGGCCCAACCGCATCGCACCCAAATCCGAAAGCGATGCCTGCCTCAACACACCCGATATCATGCCCACGCTGCTCTCACTTATAGACGTCGATATCCCCGATGGTATCGATGGATTTGACCTTTCGCATTGCGCATTTGGTCAGCGTGGAAAAGAACCCGAAGCCGCATTCTTACAGGGCATGGGTCCCAGTGTCGATTGGGACGACGGCTTTGAATGGCGTGCTTTGCGCGACAAACAATATACCTATGCCATTGAAAAACATCGAGAATCCCTCTACAATCACTGCGAAGACCCGCTTCAATTGCACAATCTCGCCAGCAGCCCTGACCACGCCAGAACAATCCAGCATTACCGCGACAAGATTCGGACGCGCATGAACGCACTAAACGACACCTTTGAACCCATTACCTTTTACCGCGATCACTGGATCGACAATGGCCGCGTCATCAGAGGCGCGCGCGATTGAGGAGATCACCCATTGACATCAAAACGCCCCAATATCCTCTGGATCTGCACCGATCAACAACGCTACGACACCATCCATGCCCTCGGCAATGAACACATCCAAACGCCCAACCTCGACCGCCTCTGCGCTGAAGGCGTAGCATTCACACACGCCCACTGCCAGAGCGCGATATGCACGCCCAGTCGCTCCAGCTTTCTCACCGGGCTATATCCCAGCACCGTACACGGCAATCGCAATGGCAATGCCTATTTCCCGGCAAATGAACGCGTACAACTCATCACCAAACGCCTCGCCGATGCCGGATACGATTGCGGTTTATCGGGCAAACTCCACCTCGCCTCTGCCTGGAACGGCGAAGAACAACGCGTTGACGACGGATATCGCAAATTCTGGTATAGCCACTCACACAATCAGGGCATCGGAATTGGCAACCAGTACACCGACTGGATCACCGAACAGGGCATAGACCTCGGCGACGTCTTTCAAAGAAAAAAAGACGGTACGTATGGCACCTATCGCCCCGACATGAATCCCCAACACCACCAGACCACCTGGTGTGCGGATCGCGCCATTGAATTTATCGAATCCCCCCACGACGGCCCCTATCTCATGAGCGTCAACCCCTTTGACCCGCACGGACCTTTTGACGCGCCCGACACGCACAAATACAATCCAGCCGACTTGCCACCACCGCTATTTTGCGAAAACGACCTGCAAACACAAACGCGACTCAAACGCTTTTTTGCTGACAAGGAAGGCAACCCACCCGGGGACCGCGAACAACACAACAAAGCGTCTTACTACGGCATGATCGCCCTCATCGACGAAAACGTCGGCCGCATGCTCGATGCACTTGAGCGCACGGGCCAACGCGAAAACACCGTCGTCATCTTCACGAGTGACCACGGCGAAATGCTCGGCGATCACGGCCTCACCGGCAAAGGTTGTCGCTTCTACGAAGCCCTCGTGCGGGTTCCCCTCATCATCTCCTGGCCCGGCACCTTTCTGCAGGGCCAACGCGCCGACGGCCTCATCGCGCTCTTAGACATTGCGCCCACTCTCGCCGACCTCGCTGGCATCCCTCTCGAATGGACACACGGCAAATCCCTCATCCCCATACTCACGGGCGAACATCCCGGACACGCGCACCACGAATTCGTGCGCTGTGAATACTACGACGTCGTCGATAAATTCGCCCCTCATGCCTCGGAAAAACACAAACCCTGTTGGGCGACGATGTTTCGCAACGACCGCTACAAACTCGTCGTTTACCACGATGCCGACTATGGCGAACTCTACGATCTACAAGAAGACCCCGATGAATTTCACAACCTCTGGGAAGACCCATCCCACGCAGATCTGAAATACCAACTCACAAAACAAAATTTCGACCACACCATTATATGCGCCGACCCCGGTCCCCAGCGCATCGGAAGGTATTAACACGAGCCAGCGTTTCAATGGAGGGCGCAACATGAAATTCAAAACACCGTTAGACGTCAGACTCGCTTGCAGAGCCAACGAACTCGAAAGTTTCGCATCCCGAGCCCTGCCCGGCTACCTGTGCGTCAACGTCGCCTTTCTGGACACAGACTACGCCGACGATTTCGAGGCATTCTGTCGCGCCAACCCGAAACCCTGCCCGCTAATCGCTAAAATGGAACCCGGTCAGACGGACTGCCCCGAGTATGCACGCGCCCTCGACATCCGAACCGACCTGGGGTCATACGACATCGTACGCGATGGCGAAGTCACCGAACAGCGACAGGACATCGTAGATCTGTTCGACGACCGAACCGTTACCTTTCTGATCGGATCGAGCGTCTCCTTCGACGGCCTCCTGACCGAGAAAGGCTACCCCGCCGCATTCGGACCGACCATCCAACTCACGTCGCTCCCGTGCGAAACAGTCGGACCCTTCTCGGGCAACATGGCCGTCACCATCCGCTCATTCGACCCGGCTGTGATCGACGATGTATGGGAGTTCACCAGCCACTTCCCCGGGTGTCACGGCGCTCCAATCGGAAAAAACAATGCGGACGAACTTGGCATCGAAGAACTGAACGTCAACATGGACGGTCACACGTTTGAAGTACCCGAAGGAACGGACCGCTTGTATTGGGCTTGCGGCATCACACCCCGCATTGTCGCCGAGCAGGCCAGGCTCCCATTCATGATATCCTACACTCCTGGCCACGCAATGATCACCGACATCCCGACAGAGAGCCTGTACCAGGCCTGAAATATCAACTCATAAAACAAAAACACCGTTATAGGAAAATATTAGCATGAACCAGCGACCCAACATCTTGCTCATCATGAGCGACGAACACGACCCCGCAGTCACCGGCTGTTACGGACATCCCCATATCGAAACACCACACCTGGATCGCCTCGCATCCGAAGGCACCACCTTTGACAATGCCTATACCGCCTGTCCGATATGCGTACCGGCGCGCATGTCCTTTATGACCGGACAATACGTCCACCAGATCGGCACCTATGACAACGGCTCACCCCTCGCGGGAACAATCCCCACAATGGGCAGCTACCTCGAAGCCGCTGGCTATGAAACCGCAGTCTGCGGCCGCACCCACTTCATAGGTCCCGAACGCCTGCACGGCTTTGGCGTGCGACTCATGGACGACGCCGAAAAATGGAAACACTGGAGTATGGGTGCCCCCTCGCGCACACCCGATAACCAGCGTGGGAGCAACAGCCACGTCACCGAATGCGGTCCCGGAGAAAACTGGCAAATCGACTACGACAGCACAGCCACCGACCTCTCCGAACGCTTCCTCAAATCTCGCGCGCAATACCCCGACCGTCCCTTCTTCCTCTACACCGGCTTCATGAACCCCCACTTCCCACTCCTGTGTCCGCGGGAATACTTCGACCGCTACTATCCCGACCGCGTCATCTTGCCACAAACGAGAACAGAACCCTGCGAAACCCAGCACCCCTCTATCCAGCAACTCCGCCACTGGCTGCGCAACGAAGAACCCCTGCCCGACGACATCTCCACCACTGCAACCGCTGCTTACTACGGCCTCATCTCTTTCACGGACGACCTCATCGGTCGCTTGCTCGACATAGTCGATAACTCACCCTTACGCGACAACACCGTCGTCATCTACGTCAGCGACCACGGCGAAATGGGCGGACACCACGGTATATGGCAAAAACAATGTTTCTACGAACACTCCGTACGCGTCCCCATGATCATTCGCCATCCAAACGCCGAGAGCAACCAGCGAGTCGCCGCAGGAGCCAACCTCATCGACATCCTCCCCACCCTTCTCGACCTCGCCGAACAGGACCCCGCGCCACTACCCGGCAGCAGCCTCCGCCCCGCCATCCTCGGTCATCCCTTCCCCGACCGCCCCATCTTCAGCGAATACCACGCCCAGGGTGCGCTAACTGGCGGCTTCATGATCAAAAAAGGCGACTGGAAATACATCCACTACGTCGGCCTCCCCGACCAATTATTCAACGTCGCCAACGACCCCGATGAAACCGAGAATCGCGCCGACGACCCCACCTGTGCCGACATCCTCTCTGACCTTCGCGCCGACCTCCACAACATCGTCAACCCTGAAGAAATCGATCAACGCGCCAAAGCAAATCAAAAAATCAAAGGCATTAACAGGGCGGCCCGTTCGTAGCGGTCAGTTCCTTATGGTCCTAAAACCTCGTAACCACCCTGCGCCCATGCATCCAACCCCGACGTATAATATCTGGAAAAACGTCGATCTGAAGCACCCCCTGCAACATTTGTGTGCAACACATCCTCTCCAAAATCGCAAATCATTCGAAAAGTAGGTGCAAGTGCGCCACCTTTGAACACGCCAGCCTGAGAAACCGTTGACCGACTCCCAATATTTGCAAGCGAATAATCAAATCCCAAAACCCTTGGCAACTTCCCCCTGAAAAAAATATGCTCAATATAAACCTTACTCACCTCGCCGTGCGGCACGGCTTTATCCCTTAAACCGCGCTCAATCGCCATTTGATATAGGCTCTCGCGCGACTGATCTCCAAACCAGACCGACGCTTCGCTCAAAAGAATGCGATCAAAATATCCATGCAGAACGCTGAACAGCGTCGTACCATCCAGCAAATGCGCCGTCACCTCGCGCCCCAAACCACTATCCCCAAAGACGAGCAAAACGAGTTCGCGATAAACGCGCTCAAAAAGCGTCGCCCCCAGAGAATCCGCATCATAGCACAAATCCCAATCCCGCAATATATTCCCGTTCTCCGATGCGGGTAATAACGGACGTATAACTGCCATCAACTCCCTGGCCTGAAGCGCGTGGAGGTCGTAGTGAATCCGCTTCATATCTTCTACGGTCAGGTCATCCTTTTCCCGCAACATCTCGCAAATTCGATCCGCGCGATAAGACGAAATGGACAATTTCATTGGATCAGTTTGCCCCATAAAATTGAGATCCTGATTTGCCGTCACAATAAAATCGCATTCCGGATTCATCGCACGTGGATACAATTTTGGATCGACCATCCCATCCCAATTCTGTTTCTCATCCCACCCCAAATACGGAAGCAAACCCGATGAACCTTCAGGTTGTTTGGGCACCAGCCCACCGAGTTGATAGCCAATATTCCCCGCCCGATCTGCAAACACCCAATTAAACGGTCCAAACGTCAACCCCGCAAAATAATCCCGCGCCTCTTCAACGCCTTTTGATCTCGTAATTCGCAGAACACAATCCAGCGAATCCGCACCCGTCCCCTTTTGCTGCTTACCCGTCCACGCATAACACAGGTAATACCCATCCTCATTGACCTCGCCCTCCAACAAACCGCGGTCCGTCTCGCAAACGCGCAACCCTATCGGATCCCGATTTTTGGACCGAATAACCTCTTCCCGCACGCGCAGCGGAATCCATTTATCCCCGCATCTGTACTTACCATCCCTCACCTCCTCCACAAAATAATCACACACATCGGCAGTACCATAAGTCGCTGCCCACGACAGATGAGGTGACCGTCCCATAGCCACAACCGGCAATCCCGGCAGCGTCGCGCCCATCAAATAGTCCTGATCCCCAGACAGAACCGCAGGATACCACACCGAAGGCAATTGCAATTGCAGATGCGGATCCCCGCACAACATCGCCCATCCAGATGCCGTCTTTGACGGACGGACAGCCCAATTATTGCTCGCGGAAAAATCGGGTAACAAATCGCGCCAAACCACATAAGATGGAATCATCGGACGCACCAGATGCACCTTCTTTATCAGATCAATGTACTCTTCCGATACATCGTCCCGAATCGCCGGAAAAAGCGCCTTCAACTGCTCGATATCCACACCCTTTTGAATCAACTGAACAATCAACTTCTCCATATCGCCCTGCACTTGTGAAAGCCCCACAAACCCGATCAGCTTGACCATCAGCAGTGCATCTGCTGGCGTCCATTCATCCGGTCGATACCCCATCAGCTTAAATTCAAAAGGCGTTCCCGTTGCGCGAACCGCCTGATTCACCCCCTTGCAATACGCATCCAGAACCGCTTGCAATTCTGGCGACAAATGCCGCGCCTCCCGATCTGCATCACCCGCTATATTGAGCCAGCGCATAAACCGATCTGCCTCAATCAAATTCTCATCCGCTTTCAGATATGCCGACGCATTCCCGCGCCCAATGAGCTTGAGCAACCACATATGCATCTGCCGATCCCGGCCATGGGCATAACCCAGACCGTAATACCGATCCCCTTCATCCCCCGCCGAGATATGCGGAAACCCATGCGCCATCCGCCGAATACACACCTCGCCCTTTATACCTCTTATCACAATTTTTTTTGCGTCGCGTTTCATATTGCAAGCCTAAAAAAAAACGAAGCACTTGTCAATGCTCCGCTTTTTGTTTAGAGATCTGCATGCTCAGGATAAATTTAACCCTGTTGACTGGACGAAACCTGAAGATCCCCTACCAGAGATTTTCTGTACGCCTCTAATACCTCGGCAAACTCTTGAGGATTCTTTTCCAAAATTTTTAATACTGCACGGGCAGGCCCCTGAGGAATGCAACATTCTTTTTCCCAATCTTGTAGCGTTGACGTACTCACGCCGACCATGAGTGCAAATTCATGTTGAGATTTGTTAAGCCTTTTGCGAATGGCTTTGACATCCAAAGGCATAAAATCAAATACGCGACTCGGTGCCATCTCACCGCGCATAATAGCACCCCCCTCACGCACACTTTGGAGTAAATCATCAAACAGTTCTTTTTTCATGTTGGATACTCCTGCTCAACAACGCGTCTTAAAGCTCGGAGCTGCGCCGACGTCAGATCATCTCGCTCACTTTTTGAATACATCAAAAGCATCAAAATTTGCTGCTCCTTCACTGCCCAATAGTAAATGATGCGAACGCCACCGCGCTTGCCGTGCCCTGGCGAAGACCACCGCATCTTTCTCAAACCACCACTACCGGGAATAACAACGCCCGTATCGGGGCGATGTATCAACAGAAGTTGCAGGCGGTGATAACTATCGTCGGTCAGTATATTTTGAACGCAACGCGTAAATACAGATGTTTCGAGGAATGTCATAATATACCGTCCTGGACATAGTTTTACAATTGTGATATTACTCCCACAACCTTCTATCCAGACTGCGGTATTGAATCGCCTCGGCAACATGGCGCGATTGGATATCCTCCTCCCCCTCCAGATCTGCTATCGTGCGGCTCGCCTTCAGGATTCGATCATAAGCCCGCGCCGAAAGCCCCAATCGCGTAATCGCCATCCGCAACAACTCCTCGCTCCTATCATCTATTTTGCAAAACATCCGAATCTCGCGCGACCCCATGTGCGCATTGCTAAACAAATCTCTATAATCCGCAAACCGGTCCAACTGTATTTGCCGCGCGCCTTGCACGCGCCTGCGAACCTCTGCTGAAGACTCGCCAGCGGGTTCATTGGCCAATTCTTCATACTGCACAGCCGGAGCTTCTACGTGAATATCAATGCGATCCATCAACGGTCCCGAGATCCGATTGACATAGCGCTGCACCACAGGTGGCGAACAAATACACTCGTGGTGTGGATCGCCCAAATACCCACAGGGACACGGATTCATAGCGCAAACGAGCATAAACCGCGCGGGATACGAAAGCGACATCGCCGCCCGTGCAATCGTCACAAAACTGTCCTCAACGGGTTGTCGAAGAGACTCCAGGACCTGTTTCTTAAACTCGGGAAGCTCATCCAAAAACAGCACCCCGTGATGTGCCAGCGACACCTCTCCGGGCCGGGGATAGGAACCGCCACCGATCAATCCCGCATCTGAAATCGTGTGATGCGGCGAGCGAAACGGCCTTATCGCCACCAGTGCCGTATCGGGCGGCAGCAACCCCGCCACTGAGTGAATTTTTGTCGTCTGAAGGGCTTCATCCAGAGTCAGATCGGGTAAAATGGTCGGCAATCGTCTGGCAAGCATCGTCTTACCCGATCCGGGAGGCCCCATGAGAATCGCGTTATGCGCGCCTGCCGCCGCCACCTCCAGCGCGCGCTTTGCATGCTCTTGCCCGCGCACATCCTTAAAATCCACCCGATGCACCCGCGCCTGCCGAAAAATCGCATTGCTATTGATTTCAAAGGGCATGATATCGCAGTACCCCTCGAAAAAATCCAGTGCCTCGCTCAAATCGCGCACCGGCAAAACATCTAACCCGCCTGTAATCGCCGCCTCTCGCGCATTCTCCACCGGGACGAGCAACCCTTTTAAACCCGCCTTTTTGGCTTCCACAGCCATTGACATCGCACCGCGTACGGGCCGCACCGTGCCATCTAAAGCCAACTCGCCTAAAATGAGATATTGCGACAACTTCTCGGGTGAAATTGAATCGCCCATCGCGGCAATAATGCCTATAGCAATCGGCAAATCAAATGCCGAGCCTTCCTTTCGGATATCTGCTGGCGCCAAATTCACCGTAATCCGATTATTTGGAAATGCTCGCCCGGCATTTTTAATCGCAGCCATCACCCGGTCCCGGCTTTCCTTCACAGCACTATCGGGCAAACCCACCACTGAAAATGCGGGAAGCCGACGCGAGATATCCGCCTCAATATGCACGATATACGCATCAATACCCAGCGTTGCACAACTCAACACACGCGCAGTCATCAAAACCTCCTTGCCTGAAAGGAACCAACTGAAAGAAGTTAAAATCAGGCAAAGAGTGTGCCAGAACTACTCAAAACAATAACTTATTGTTTTAAAATTATTTACGTCACATCAAAGCAAACAAGTATTGAACGATCTATTCACAAAAGCCATCTCGCACAGAACAAAATGTGCAACACACCTGCTACTTCATCTGATCCAGCACGGGCTGCAATTTTTGTCGCGCATCCTCTGCTTCTGCGCCTCCATCCACGACTGGGTGTTCTTCCAACTCATCTGCTACAACATCGTACAAATCGCCCGTATCGTAGAGCTTCCAGCGTTTATCCTGTGCCCATCGCTTTAAGTAATAGCCCTCCTTACCCCATCCGGGCAGGGGATCGTGATGGGCAAAAATCCACTCGCGCGGCGTTCCTGTCTCGCCCTTTAACTGCGGCAAAAATGACACCCCATCGAACACATCATCCTCGGGCAAAGGCGTGCCAGCCATATCCATCATCAACGGTACAAAATCGCTACAATCGATCAAATCATCACACACAGACCCCGGCGGAATCGTACCCGGCCAACTCGCAACAAATGGCACCCGCGTACCCGCATCAGTCGAAAGGCCCTTTCCCCCCTGGAACTCGCGACCATTGATCATAGAAGTCACCTGACGAGGTGAACCATTATCGCCTATAAACAAAAGCAAAGTATTTTCTCTAAGCCCAAGCTCATCCAATTTATCCACAATCCGTCCAATCACCACATCCATATACTCAACCATATCTTTAAAATACTTCACCCCGCTATCGTGTCGATTCTCAGACCATATTTCACTATGGGGCGTGGGTTCAAACGGACCGTGCGTCAGCGCCATGGGATAATACACAAAAAACGGCTCATCCTTATGCCGCTCGATATAATCACAAATATAAGCCGTATAAATATCCGGACCGTACTTGCCCTCTATATCCTCCAAATACTCCCCATTTTGCTGAATCACCGGATCGGCATATCGCGATCCCTTATCCTCCGTGTGTTCGGTATGCCACAAGCAATACTCGTCAAAACCCGAATCCTCCGCCAATTGCCCCTTGCCGCGCCACTCGGGTTCAAAATCCGGCGGATTATAGCTATACATCTGCCATTTACCCGAAATACACGTTTTGTACCCAGCCGCTTTCATCAAATGCCCAAAAGTGCGCTCCTGGGGATCCATCACGCCAAAAGCTCTCCAATTGCGAAAATTGTATTTACCCGTCATCAACTGTAACCGTGTCGGCGTACACAACGGCAGAACATACGCATGGTCAAAACGCATCCCCTCCTTGCTCAAACCATCCAGCACGGGCGTCTGATACGATTCTCCCCCATAACACCCCAGGCATTCATATCCCAAATCATCGGACAAAATCAGAATAATATTCGGTTTATCAGAAGCCATAAAATCTCCTTTCAGTAGTTGCTTTTTACAATTCTTCAATCCGCTTCTTCTCAAAAAACTCCCAATCCCATTCGGCACCCCATCCGGGATTATTGGGCGGTGTAATATAGCCATTCTCGGGCAGGGGTGGATTGAGCAATCCAATCTCCCGACCGCGCACATCCCGGGAGCCACCTGGGAAAAACTCGTAATAACTCGTATTCGATATAGCACAAACCAGATGTGCATGCACCAGCCCAAACAACCCACCCGGTCCGTTAAATTCAATATTTGCGCCGTGCATCTCCGTCAAATGTGCCAGCTTCAACGTCGGAGTTGTACCCAGCCGCGCATTGGCGCGCAAGGCATCGGTTGCTCCAGAAATAATCCATTGCGCACTCAAATCCACATCATGCATCAAAGTCTCAGGAGCCAAAATGGGAATATCCAGCGCAGCGCACAAACGCTGCAAGCTCTTTTGATCTCGGTCTGCCAGAGGCTCTTCAAACCAACCAAACCGCAACGCCTCCAGAGTCTTACCCACTCGAATCGCATCTTGCAACGTATAATCACATCCTGCGGCATCGTGCAAAATATCGACATCATCTCCAACCGCATCGCGCACAGCGTGAAAACACGCGATATTTTCATCTGCCGTACCCCCAAAGTGATCTTTTACAGCCCAAAAACCCCGTTCCACTGCCTGCGTTGCATCGGCTACAGCCTCTTCTTTTGAACCACTTCTAAAATTGTAATAAGCCGCACAACGAGACCGCGCCCGACCAATCAGACTGTGAACGGGCAGCCCCGCAACCTTGCCAGCAATATCCCACAAACAATTGTCAAAAGCGCCAAACCAGCCGGGTCGCGTGAACATGCCGCGCGTTGCTTTGTGTAATTTTTGCGCGAGTCGTTCGCGATCAAAAGGATCTTCGCCAATCGCCAGCAACCGCAATTGCTCCAGATCTTCAGGACGCATCGTCGTGTACCGCGCATCCCCCACTGTACATACCCCTTCGATGTCTTCGTCTGTCTTTACATGCAAAACGTGTACATGCTCTGCCGACTTACCCGCACCCCGCTTTGCCCATCGCTTACGGGCACCACGACCGGTTTGTTCCATCCTAAACCGCCCCGTATTGGCAGGCAACTCAAACACCGAAATCGAAATCGCTCGAATCTTCACTTCCACCTCCTATATCTCACAATAAACTCCTGCGTCCATACACACCGCAAATGCGACATTGATGGAAATCATGCCCCCTCGCCGGACAATATTCTCGTCCAAAAAAGATAATCTGCAAATGCAGCTTATTCCAAATTTCTGCGGGAAAAATGCGTTTCAAATCGCGCTCGGTCTGCACCACATTTTTGCCATTGGACAACCCCCATCGATAGGCGAGACGGTGAATATGCGTATCCACGGGAAATGCCGGCACGCCAAAAGCCTGAGCCATCACCACCGACGCGGTCTTGTGTCCCACACCGGGCAATGCTTCCAAATCTTCATAAGATTGGGGCACCTCGCCATCGTGCTTATCCAGCAAAATATGAGACAAATCGAAAATCGCCTGCGCTTTGCGAGGCGCCAATCCGCACGGACGGATAATACCTTCGATTTCTTCAACCGACAGCGCAACCATTTTCTCCGGTGTATCTGCTCTCGCAAATAAAACCGGCGTCACCTGATTGACCCGCACATCGGTACACTGCGCCGACAACAACACAGCGACCAGCAGGGTATAAGCGCTCCCGTGTCTCAGCGAAGCTTCGGGATCGGGATACAATTCGTCCAAAATTTCGGCAATTTTTTCGGCTTTCTCAGCTTTACTAAAACGCTTTTTCAAATTCATCCTCCACACAAATTGAAAACTAATCGCCCGCCTGTGGCACAAACCCTCTGGGCGCTTTCACTTTATGGATAAACAACTGAATACCTATCGTCACCAGAATAACCATACTACCCATCAAATAGGGCAATCGCGCATTGAAATGCTCGGCAACAAAACCGCCGAGAAGGGGACCAAATAAAAATCCACTCCCCACAATCGCTTCGTGAACACCCGTGCGACGACCTCCTGGACCTTCGGCGTATAAACTATAAAAAATACTCGCTGTAAACGTCACCCCAATAAGCCCGCCCAACAGCAAAAAACCACATGCAAAAACAATCGGCTGTGTACCTATCCCGATCAAACCGAGACCAAAAGCGGCCAAAAGCTGAGCAAAAATAATGGGTGACATGCGAAATTGCCATCTATCCGTCCGCGACATAAAATAAAAAACCGCAAGTTGGGTCAAAGCGATCAGCGCGAGCAAATACCCCAGCAAACTCGGTGAAATGTCGAGGTCTGTCGCCAACTTTGGAAACAGCGCGCGCACAAGACCAATAGCAAAAAACGTTGCAAAATTGGCCAGTAATGCAAGCGGCAAAAAATGTCCCGACGTTGCGGCAACTGACCGTCTATTTACAACATCAGGATCCGATTCTACAATCGGAACAAAGAGCAAACCGGCAAATAACAAAACGACCAAAAAACCACTCAGAATAAATCCGCTAAAAGGGTGAAATTCAAACAACTCACCACCTGCGGCCGGACCAATACACACACCCAATGTCCACGCCACATTGAATCGCCCCAACGCGGGTAACAGCATATCCCGCGATTTCCCACGCCCAAGATAGGCTTGCATCGGGGGCCAATAATGTGCAATGGCAACTGCCATAAGCACAGAAAGCAAAACAAAGTGCCAGATGCGATTGACACCGATATATCCCACAAATGCCAGCGCGAGAAAAACACACCCAATAGTCATAACAAGGCGATAACCCATGCGATCTGCAAGACGGCCCGACACGAGACTGGTCAGAGTATAAGCCAATGCTCCCCAGGCATTGATGTGCCCGAGATCGTCATAAGTCGCACCAAAATGCAGAGCGTGCAATGGCACGCAAACGCCTACAATGGAAAAACAACAATCCATTAAAAAGGCATTGATATACAAAAAAGTGTCTTTTTTCACAAAAAGAGGATTCTCCTAAAAAAAAAGGGACTCAAAAGAGTCCCTTTTCATTTTTAACACAAGTCACTGCACGACTTACTGTGCCTCTTCTCCACCGCCCATTGGATTGAGAATGCGATCGATCTGGTCTTCGCAATATTTCTTGTATCGGCGATCAGTGGCCCCTTTTTTGTAGTGCGCTATCGCTCTTTCTTTTTGACCAAGCTCTCGATAACAATCGCCCAGAATGACATTGGCGGACACTCTCCATTTAGACGAAGACAGGGCTTGATTGGCGTACCTGATGGCATTCTGATATTGCTTGAGTCCAAAATAAGGCTCAGATATCCGATAGTTCACCTCGGGAGTACTCTTAATGCCCAGTGCCCTTTTGTAGGAAGCAACAGCATTTGTGTATTGTCTGGAATCTGAATAGGCTTTGCCAAGTGCTGTGTGAACCGTTGCATTTTTAGGGTCAACCTGTGCCGCTTTTGAAAGCACGGAAATCGCTTTGCTATTTTGCTTCATCGCCTGATAGACCAAAGCCAGGCTCAAGCGAGACCTCGTATCTTTTGCGTCAGCTTGAATCGCCTTTAAGTACGCCCTGGCTGCACTGCTATTTTTTCCGGTCGCCTTGAAGATATCGCCCAAAACGCGATGGGCTTTGCCATAGTTCGGATTCAGTTCAATAGCAGTCTCAAGCGCTTCGCGTGCGGCATTTACACTGCGCGCACTTTTATGTGCCAATCCCAAATAATAAAATACGGTCGCATCCGAAGGATCGACTTGCGTGGCACTTTCATACTGAGCCGCAGCATCCTTGTAATTGCGCCGCCTGAACAATGTGGTGCCCTCTTGAAGATAGGCGTTCTTCAATATCTCCCGTGTTTTAGCTGCTTCAAAGCTGGGATTAATCGACATCACTTTTTGTATGCTGGCCTGGGCACCTTTATAGTCTTTGGTCTGAAATTGCAATTCGCCCATCTCAAAATAAGCGGCTGCATAATCCGACTTTATTGAAGTCGCCATTTGATAAGCTTCAATGGCCTTTTTATAATTGCGCAACTTTTTATATGTCGTGCCCATCGCGCGATATGCCTGCGCATTTTTGCCATCGATCTTTACAGCCTCTTCAAAGGATACGAGTGCTCTTTGAAACTGTCGTTTCTTGAATAATTCCTGTCCAGCATTGTATTTTTCAGCCGATTCGGGGCTCACTCCCTGTGCGAGGGCAGAACCAGCCATTAGCACAGACAATGAAAGCATCGCAAAGAAGGAACGCGTGTACATGGAAAATCTCCTCTATTTTGAACCTTTACAAAGACTTAAAATTCGGATTAGGCAATATATATTGTAAAATTTCGGCGTATATGTCAAGTATTGTTTACATATTTACACAAAAAAGGCCATTGTACGCCCTGCACAATGGCCTTTTAATCATAAAACTACTACCTCAATTCAGACGGAAAGACATCGGCTGTGTCATCCAAACAGAAACCGGCTTGTCATTTTGTTGGGCTGGTTCAAACCTGAATTGCAGAACAGCATCAATCGCCGCTTGCCGGAAAATTTCTTGACCTCTGAGAACAGACACATTGCTTACCCGACCACTCTTATCAACCAAAAACTTCAAAAACACTTTTCCAGTCAACCCGGCTTTGCGAGCGATTTCCGGATATTTAGGGTTGACCTGCTTTATGACTTTTGGTTTTTGTTCAACCATGAAAAACTCGAAAATTTCTTCTTCTTCCTCTTGTGAACCCGGCGGCGGTGGCGGTGGCATATCGACCATTGCATCGTCAAAATCGAGATCTGTGCTCTCAATAGTCACATCGTCGGGCACATCGTCGCTCTCTGTCTCAATTGGCACAGCAGGCCGCGGCGGCGGTGGCGGACGCTTGATCTGTTGGGTTTCTGGAATATCTACATTTTCAATAATAATCTGTTTCTTCTTGCGATCACTCGCAGAGGCTTCAAAAGTTGGAAAAATCACAGCCACGGCGGTATGCAGGACAAACGTGATCAACGTACAATATCCAAAAACCTTATTATACGTTCGTCGCAAATCGGCTTCTGGTGCTTTTCCCCGAATCATTGCCATAGCTTACCCCTCTCGGTTAGTCGCAAAGTTGATGCGCAACGCATCGGCCTCGCGCAATTCTTCCATCACTCTGCTGATCAATCCATAAGGCGCGCGATAGTCACATTTGAGTGACACAACCATACGAGGATCTTTGACGCGGCGATCGTAAAAAATCCCGGCTACTTGATCGAGATTCGCCAACTTGTCGTCAATATATATCTTGCGATCAGCAGAAACCCATAAATAATTGATGTGGCGACGTTTCTTAAGCTCTTCGATTTTTTCGGCCTTGGGCATAATAATGCCCGTCACGCGGTAGCGGACAAAAACCGTAGAGACCATAAAGAAAATGAGCAGCAAAAAAGTAATGTCGGCCATAGACCCGGTTGGAATGCTGTGTGAGACACCACCCTTTTTTTTAAAATTCATGAAAACCTCCTGAACTCACTCACTGGGCGAGGCGAGCGAAATTTTATCTGCCCCTGATAATTTAATTTCGTCGAGCACATCGATAAATTTCTCATAGGGCGTTTCTTCGTCGGCCTTTAATGAAACGATCAGCTTCTCATTTTGCGCCAATCGCTGCTCAATATCCGCTCGAAGCAGATTCAGCGGTACACTTTGTTCCAAATTGATGAGAATCTCCCCATTGACATTGACCCAGACGTTACAAATGTTCTTCTTCTGGATTTTCTTGGACTCGCCAGCCGGGGGCAAGTGCATACCAATACCCTTATCCTGGTTCATCGTGGTTGTCACCAGAAAAAATACCAGCAACAAAAACACGATATCTGCCATAGATCCGGTGGGGATTTCAGGTGAAGATTTTTCGCGTCGCTGAAGGGCCATGTCTTAGTCCTCCTTGCCGTAGCCCAACTGAATCAGGTCATCGACAAATTGATTGGAGCTTTCCTGGAGATCGATGATGATCTTGTCAATTTTTGACAGGAAGAAGTTGTATGCAGCCTGCACCGGAATAGCAACCACCAGGCCCGAAGCCGTTGTAATCAAAGCTTCAGAAATACCGCCAGCCACAACACTGGGATCAACATCGCCAGCAGCGGCAATATCGTTAAACGCCCGGATCATACCCGACACGGTGCCCAGAAAACCGACAAGAGGTGCCAGGTTTGCGACAGTGGAAAGCCACACGAGACCGCGCTCGAGAAAAGCCATTTCGATAGCGCCGGATTCCTCAATCGATTTTTCCACATGCTCAATACCGCGGTCTAAACGCAACAAACCTGCGTGCAGCACCGTGGCGACCGGGCCACGCGTATTGGAACACAACTCGGCAGCACCTTCTGGCCCATTTTGCTTGAGGGCATCCTGAAGCTCTACCATGAACTCTTTGGCATTGATATGCGCCTTAAAAAGCGTGTAAAAGCGCTCAATCATCACCACAACACCAAAAAACAACATCACCAGCAACGGATACATAAAGTTTCCGCCTTTAATAAAAAGATCAACCATGCCACATCTCCCGAAGTTAGGTTATGAATTGCGAAAAATGGATTAACAACATAGAGCCTTCTACTTCTTGCCTTCTGTTTCCACCTCCTCCGTTTTCTTTTTTCCAAAAAATTCTCGACGTTTCTTCTCTTCTTCAGTCAGGGGAGGATCAAGTGTTTGGATCATTGCAGTGGCATTGCCTTTCCACATCGGATCTTTCAATGCCCTTTTGTACCATGTCAAGGCATTGATCGAATCCTGTTTTCCACTTGAATTTTCCCACCTGTTAAAATAGTGATCCCCCATCATATAGGGATACCTGCCATTTTGTGAATCTTGTTTAAGTCCTTTATTGACCCACTTGAGGCTCCCGGTCAACTCGGCCAATTCTTCGATTACCGCCAAATTGTCGGGCCGCATGGCGTGTAATATTTCAAGCCGACTGACGATCCAGCTTTTGGATTTTCCTATCCTCTTGCCCAATTTAATGGTCTCTTCCAGAAAGAAAACACTCGAGTCATCATTTTGATACAACTTTTCAAAGGCATCAAAGGCTTTATCATCATCGCCTCTTCGATCATACATCCCCGCCAATTTTTCCAGCGTAGCATAATCATCGGGATTTAGCTCCAGCACTTTCTCCATTTCGGCCAGAGCTTCGTCCTCGCCGCCTGTTCGCAGATGCAATTTACCAATCATATCCCGCACTTCGGGATCATCTGGAGCCAATTCACCCCACTTTTTGGCATAATCCAATGCCATCTCATACTCTTCAGTTTCAACATTCAAACTGACCAACGCATGATAGTATTTAATTTCTTCCTCTGATTCGAGGTTAAATGCCAGCAACGCTTCATAATGCCCAATGGCTTTCTCGGGCTGTTCTCGTATAATATAGATGCCAGCTAAGGCAAAATGTGCCCCCTTGGTGTACTTGCTCGTGGGTTCGAGCTCAATGGCTTTTTGATACCACTGAATAGCATCCTCATATTTTTCTGTTTCATTATACAATTTGCCCAGGCGTCGAGCCGTTGCTGCTCTTCTGGGATTAAACCCCCATGATTTGAGCAACTGTGTTTCGGCGTCTTCATATTGCTTGCTCTTGAGATACCGATCACCCCAACCCAAATGTTGGCCGGCCCTCTTAATAGAATCCGCCTGTGTCATCTCGATCTCGCCTTCTTCGGCAAAACAAAGTGACGCTGTACTCAAAACAAAAAACCCACACAACAAAGCCAAAAAACCAGATCGGAATTTCAAATCTAAAATCATGATCCCAATCTCCATAATATTGTGGTAAAAATTCGCAGAAAACGACACATTGTTTAGACAGGCCGCTTCCCTGTTAATAACAATATATAGCTCACACCGAAAAATAATGCAATTACAGACATCAGGGCTGAAGAATCTAATGAATGAAAAAAACCCTGTCAAGCCAAAATCTGCTTTAGATTAAACGAAATACAAATCAGTAGAGTTCCCGGTATATCCAACACTGCAACAATGCGTTATGAGGAGTGTTAATTATCCCGGTCTCAAAAATTTAAAACAACTAATTAACCAACAGCAATATTAGAAGTTTGAGTTAATTAAAAATAAAAATATAAGCAGTAAAGACCGGTGTCAACCCCTTTTCCAGAGACCCTTGTGAATAAAATCTATTTCACACATATTGACAGAACAAAAGAGAAGCGGTATATTTGGCAAATCTAATCGCGATTTGGAGAAGGTCATGTACCAGAGACTTTACACTTACCGAAAAAAACGGCGGTTTACACCTCCGCCAGGCCTCGGAGCGGAGTGTGTAACTGTGCCTGCCGCTTGAATCCCCTTGATGTGTCTGCGTCAAGGGGATTTTTGTATTCTATCTAAAGGGGAAAAATAATCCTCATCGACTTTCTCGACTTTACTATAGAAAGGACATGTGATGGATAAATCAACAGACAAAATTATCAAACAAGGTCTCACCTTTAACGATGTGTTGCTCATGCCTTGCAAATCGGAAATTTTGCCCAAAGACACCGACCTCAGCACGCGACTCACGCGCAACATAAAACTCAACATCCCCCTGGTGAGCGCCGCCATGGACACCGTAACAGAAGCGCGCCTCGCCATTGCAATGGCACAGGAAGGCGGCATCGGAATCATCCACAAAAATCTCTCCGTTGAAGAACAAGCCGAAGAGGTCGAAAAAGTCAAGCGGTCAGAAAGCGGTATGATTGTCGATCCCGTGACCCTATCGCCCGATCACTACATTTCAGAAGCGCTGGAACTCATGCAAAAATATCGCATTTCGGGTGTCCCCATCGTCGCCCAGGGCAACCGCCTTGTCGGCATTTTGACCAACCGGGATCTGCGCTTTGAAAAAAATCTCAATCGCCATGTCAAAGATGTCATGACATCCAAAGGGCTGATAACAGCCAAACTGGGCATTTCGCTTGAAGACGCGCAGGAAATTTTACAACAACATCGCATAGAAAAGCTACCCGTTATCGACAATCAGGGCATCTTAAAGGGTTTGATTACAGTCAAAGACATCGAAAAGACAATTCAATATCCCAACGCCTGTAAAGATGACCTCGGGCGCTTGCGCGTTGGCGCGGCAGTCGGTGTGGGGGGCGACGCAGAAGAACGCACCGCCGCGCTGATCGAACAGGGAGTAGATGTCATAGTAATCGACACGGCGCACGGGCATTCGCGCGGCGTACTCGAAGCCATAGAGCGCTTCAAAAACAAATATCCCGAAACTGACCTCATCGCAGGCAACATCGCCACAACAGAAGCGGCAGCCGATTTAACCGCGGCAGGTGCCGACGCCATAAAAGTAGGTATGGGTCCCGCAACAATCTGTACCACCCGCGTAATCGCAGGTATTGGCGTACCCCAAATCACAGCCATTATGGACTGTGCCGAAATCGCCGCCAAAACCGGTGTCCCTCTGATCGCCGATGGGGGCATCACACAATCTGGCGACATTACCAAAGCCATTGCCGCAGGCGCCCATTCGGTCATGATCGGTTTCCTATTTGTAGGCACGGACGAAAGCCCTGGCGAAACCGTTATCTATCAGGGGCGCACCTTTAAAGTCTATCGGGGCATGGGATCATTGGGCGCAATGCAGCGCGGTAGCAAAGACCGCTATTTCCAGGGCGAGGTTGAAGCGACCAACAAACTCGTGCCCGAAGGCATTGAAGGACAGGTGCCTTACAAAGGGTCTCTCTCTGGTTTTATTTATCAACTCGCAGGTGGGCTTCGCGCGGGTATGGGCTATTGTGGCACGCGCACTCTCGACGACTTGCGCAACAATGGGCGTTTTGTACGCATCACCTCTGCCGGTATGCGAGAAAGCCACGTTCACGACATCGCCATTACCAAAGAAGCACCCAACTATCGGCTCGACTCGACATATTAATACCATGCCTGATCGCCCCAATATTCTCGTCCTCATGACCGACCAGCAGCGCGCAGATGCCCTGGGCTGCGCTGGAAATACAACAATCCAAACGCCCAACCTCGACGCACTCGCCGATTCAGGTGTTCGCTTTGCGCAGGCAGTCACACCCACCCCCGTCTGCGTTGCTGCGCGCATGAGTTTCATCACCGGTCACAGAATGTCCCGGCACCACTGGACAGACAACAGTGCGCTACCTGGTCCCTTACCCGAACTCCCCACCATCATGACGCTTCTTTTGCGCGCCAGGTACTGGACGCAGGGCATTGGAAAAATGCACTTTCACGGTCGGCACTACGGCTTCCGAAACCTCCTCACCATGGAAGAATGCATCGATCACCGGGTCAATGACGACTACCTCCGCTATCTGCGAGAAAACGGCGTCCGCACCCGTTTTCCCAAAGGCATCCGCGACCTGCTCTTCTTCCAGCCTCAGACCTGTGGCATACCTGTTGAACACCACAAAAACACCTGGGTCGCCGACCGGTCCATTGACTTTCTCCGCGAACATATGCGCTACCGCCCCAATCAACCCTTTTTTCTATGGAGCTCCTGGATATCACCGCACCCGCCCTTTGCGCCCTGCGAACCGTACGACGACATGTACGACCCCGCCGATATGCCCATTCCACCCTTTGCCGACCGCCCTATCGAAAACCTGCCCCCCAATTTTTACGGTAGCCGCGGACGTCTGGACGGAGCCCATCGCGACCCCGACCGCCTGCGCCGCCTGCGCGCCCTTTACTATGGCCTCATCACTCATGTTGACGACGGCATCGGTCGCATTTTGAATGAACTCGAAACCCTCGGCATATCCGACAACACCGTCATCCTCTTTGTCTCAGACCACGGTGAAATGATGGGCGAACACGGCCTGTCGCAAAAAAACTGCCCTTATGAATCCTCCGTGCGCATTCCATATCTCTTGCGCTGGCCCGGCAAAACGCGAGCAGGGCAACAATGCGATGACCTCGTCAGCCTGCTCGACTTCTTTCCCACCCTCATCGAAGAACTCGACCTCCAATATCCAGAAGAACACAGCCCATTGTCGGGGGCGAACCTACTGGGCGCAGCAGGTGGAGGTCTGGCAGAGTCCCGAGAATCCGCCATAATAGACTACGGCAAGGGCAAAGGACGCTGGATTTCAGCGCGCAATCAGAAACACAAATACGCCTTCTTTGCCCACGGCGGCATCGAAGAACTCTACGACCTTGAAAACGACCCACACGAACAGCACAACCTCATAGCCGAACACCCCGCACTCGCGGCAAAATTTCGCAACCAAATCATCGCTTGGGAACGACAACACGGCCTGAGTGATTCGTTTGACGGCGACAGGCTCCGCTCGTATCCCGGTCCAGACCGCATCCCCACAGAAGAAGAATGCCGCACGGTCAACCTCAACGATGGCCCCTGGCCCAAACGCTTGCCCGATGATGAAAAAAACAGCATCGAAACTTTCGCCGAAGCATTTACCCGTGCCATCAGCAAAGAAACCACCTTATCGCCCGATAAATTGAGTATTGAAAAATACAAAGAACAAGTGCTCAAACGCAGTCCCCGGGATATCGCCGCAGAATCGCTTGAAGATACACCCTGGGAAGACGCCTGGCATAACGCCTGAACAAAATAAAAAAGGAGAACCACATGAATAACCCGGCATTTGAACCCATTGAAGACACCCCTGGCCTACCCCGCGTACTGATCATTGGGGACTCCATCTCTATCGGTTATACCCTACCTGTGCGCGAATTACTCAAAGGCAAAGCCAATCTCCACCGCCCGCTCACCAACTGCGGACCGACAAAACGCGGCATAGAAGAAATCGAAAACTGGCTCGGCGATGGTTCCTGGGATGTCATCCACTTCAACTGGGGATTACACGACATCGTCTATATGACAGAACAGGGTGAGCGCGTCGATCCCCCGCAGGGCCAACATCAAGTGCCCGCCGACCAATACGAACAAAACCTCGACTCCTTAGTCAAACGCCTCGAACAAACTGGAGCCAAACTAATCTGGTGCGCCACCACACCGGTTCCCGAAGGCGCATCCATCCGCAAACCCGGCGACGAAGTTGAATACAACGCCATCGCACAAAAAGTCATGGACGCACACGGCATTCCCACACATGACCTCTATACTTATGCTATAGAACGCCTTGACGATATACAACTCCCCGCCAACGTGCATTTTTCAAAAGAAGGCTCTGCCATACTGGCCGAATCTGTTGCGCGACATATATTGGATGCATTGGCCTGAGGATCTTTTTTAGGAGTCTCACATGTCTTATCGCATTGGAATTGTTGGTGCTGGCGGCATCTCGCGTGCTCACGGTCGGGCTGCTGCACAATCTGACCGCGCAGAAATCGTCGCAGTCTGTGATGTCTTGCCCGAAGCAGTTGAGAGATACCGCGGCGAATTTGACATCCGAAAAGGTTATACAGATCTCGACCTGATGCTCGACAATGAAAACCTCGACATCGCCATCATCTGCACATGGGGACGCTTTCACGCCAGCCTGAGCAATCAAATCGCGAAATCGCAAAAAGTCCGCGCCATCATCTGCGAAAAACCCATCACACAAACCGCTGCAGAATGCCGAGAAATGGTCGCCTGCGCCAAAGCCAATAATATCCTCCTCGCCGAAGCCTTCAAATTTCGCCATCATCCCTTACATCTCAAAACCAAAGAAATTCTCGACAGTGGAAAAATCGGAACCCTGGGCAACATTCGCAGCACCTTTTGCACTGGTGTTTCAAACGACCGCCGGAAACCCGAACTCAACTGGCGTTTCAACAAAGAAAAAGGCGGTGGCGCAGTCTATGATCTGGGTTGTTACAATACCCATCATGCCCGCTTCATAGCCAACGCCGATCCCATCCGCGTCTATGCCACGGGAGAATTTGGCCGAGAAGTAGATGAAACAATTATCGCCATCTACGAATTTCCCAATCACGTCACCGCACAACTCACATTTAGCTTCAAAATGGCCTCCTCACAATATTTTGAAATCTCCGGCATCGATGGCATGTTGCGAACAGAACGCGCCTGGAACAACGAAAACCAGCCTACAATCCTTGAGGTTCACACCCGCGACGGCGTAGAAACCCATGAATTTGAACCCGTCTTTCAATTCCTGAATCAACTCCACCATCTGTGCGATTGCCTCGACACCGGGCAAGCGCACCGTATCCCACCGGAAAACAGCATCGGCAATATGAAAACAATGGACGCCATTTACGAGTCCATGAAAACACAACAACCCGTTGACATCTCTTGAAATCATGAACCTGCACTATCTCCAGCATGTGCCATTCGAGGGCCTCGGCAGCATTGCATCCTGGGCAAAAGCGCGTCGCGCTCAAATCTCACGCACGCGCCTCTTTGCCAGCGAGGCATTGCCATCGGCCGATGAAATTGATCTACTGGTCGTCATGGGAGGCCCCATGGGCGTCTATGACGAACACGACTATCCCTGGCTCGTGCGCGAAAAAAAATTTTTGAAACAGGCGATGGATTCCGGTACACGGATACTGGGCGTCTGCCTGGGAGCCCAACTCATTGCCGACGTACTCGGTGCCAGGATCTATCCAAATGACCACAAAGAAATCGGTTGGTTTCCCATTGAGGGCGTGCGAGCGGCGCCCAGCAGTTTAATAGAAAAGGTACTCTCCAATGCTGGCGAAGTTTTTCACTGGCATGGCGACACTTATGACCTCCCCACTGGCGCGACTCATCTCGCCAAAAGTCGTGCCTGCACGAATCAGGCATTCTCGGTAGGCGATCAAATCCTCGCAGTGCAATTCCACCTGGAAACAACGCGCAACGCCGCACAGGCATTGATTGATCACTGTGGGCACGAAATCGTCGATGCCCCCTATATTCAGCCCGCCCGCGAAATACTGACAGATCAACGTGAATTTGAACGCATCAATATCCTCATGGCAGAATGTCTCGACCTGTTGCTACCAAATAAAAAAAGCGACCATTAAGGTCGCTTCTTGTCTCTTCATAGATCAAATCATACCCTCGCCTCACTGAGAATCCGTGCTTCTCGGCACAGCCCGAAACGCGATCTGCCTCGGGAAAAGGAATCCCCGTACCCGTCCGAGAATCCTCCACTCATTCAAATCCACCACCGTAAGTCCCGGCCCGCTAAGTTGCACAAGCGTTGTAACATAAGCTCGAGAGCCATCGGGCGAAACCCCGAGCACCGTCGAATCACGCCCCAATCGCAATGTGCGAACAATCAAATTGTGCTCTACATCAATTTCCAACAACACGCCCTGCGCACTCACGTACAATGACTTTTTATCGGGCGAAAATTCTGCGCCAAACGAACCATTCTGATCAATCTGAAGCGCGCCCACCACCTGATTGGTATTGAGATCCAAAACAGAAATCACACCACGCGTCAAATTTGTCACATAAGCACGCGCCCCATCCTGCGTAATTGATATCTCCCCCGTAAAATCGCCAATAATTATCCTCGCCGTAACCGTCATCGTTGCCAGATCGACAACGGCCACATTTTGATCGGTCCGATTTGCCACATACAACTTTGTGCCATCGGGCGCGAGCGCGACATCAAATGGTAGATTGCCCACCAGGATAGAATCCAGGGTAACGCCATTCACCACATCCACCACCCGAACCAGATCCTGTACCTGATCGGCCACATAAGCCCGCGTCTGATCCAGACTCAACACCGCTTTACCCCGCGATTCAACAGGCACGCTAAACTGCACCTCATGACGCGTATTCAGCTTGTAAAACCCAAATATATCCGTCACATAAATCGACTGCTGATCCGCAGACACTATCACGCCACCCGGACCTCGAGGGGGTAGATAATCGAGTATCAGGTGTGAATCAAAATCCAGTGCCATAACCGAACTATCATCTGAATCCGCCACATAAATAATATACCGATCCCCGCTCGGTTCAGCAGGGATCTGCGCCTCACCATAAGCAGCACTAAATGCCAAAAAATCGTTAAAATTCGTGACCCCGTCCTCATTCAAATCCGTACGAGGATCATAGCTCTCACCCTCTGAATCCACATTAAAATTATTGATAAAGTGCAAAAAATCGGAAAACGTCACTTCGCCATCGCCATCAAAATCCGATGCCATCGGACCATTGGCCACCCAAAACACATCCATTTCAGCCCGCAGTTCCTCTCCGTTCAGGGCCATAAGCATACACAGCACAGCGCAAAAGCGTAAACTCATTGGGATACGTCCTTTCTAAGTAGCCAGTTATACTACATTTTCAGCCCGCCCAGCCCCGGACCTCAAGCCAAGTATATCATTCCCTATCTCGTTGTCTCTCAAAAACGGACAACAATTCATAAAGCATAACCCCTGCAGATACAGACACATTTAGAGACACTTTTGTTCCCAACATCGGAATGTGAACAACACCATCGCACAAACACAGTGTCTCAGGACGCACACCCGTCACTTCATGGCCCAAAATCACAGCCACCGGCCAGCGATAGCAAAAAGTTCGAAAATCGACACTATCTGGCGTTTGCTCTAACGCAACCACCTGTACACCTTGCGAGCGCAAATCACCGATCAGCTTTGCCGTATCCCGTTCATAATACCAGGGCACCGTCTCTTCTGCGCCCAATGCCACGCGACTGATCTCCTTGCGCGGGGGACATCCCGTAAATCCCGTCAAATAAACCCCCGATGCATTGACCCCATCTGCCGAGCGAAAAATCGCGCCCACATTAAACAGTGAACGAACATTTTCCACAACGGCATAAATGGGATATCCATCGGGTTTATAAAGCAAATTCATCACATATAAAAACGCAAGAAGTAAAACGCCCTCGCGTTTTACTTCTTGCGTCTCACCTCTTATCGGTTAACCACTCGGGTAGTTCAATCCAGAAACACACCCGGGATTCTTTTTAATCTATATATTCTTCAGCGGGTGATTCCTGAGATTCTGTTGAACCATTGGATTCTGCCGAACCATTGATGCGGCTACGCACGCGTTGAACAGTCTGTCCCAATCTCGTGCGCGTATTTCGCCCCATTTCCGTTCCCAGCAAAAATCCCACAACGGCGAGGCTAACGGCAGCAAGTCCAACAACGACCCCAATCCAAAAAAAATCGCGATTTGATTCTTGTCGTCGCCACATAACACGCTCCTTAGAAATAATCTACGGTTATCTATTACTACAAAAATGACGACCTAATTTCAACCATACACGACAGGAAGTCAAGAGAAAACAGGTATTGCAGAAGCATGCGAACCACTTAAAACAATTTATAGCGCAAAAAAAAATTTATCAGTATTTTTAGAAATATGCCCAATACATGGACACAAAAACTCGACCGTGCCATTGACGCACAACGCAAAAAAATTGTACGCGTCCGCCGCGATCTGCACATGTATCCCGAACCCAGTGGTCGCGAAGTGGAAACCACGCAATATCTCGTCAAATTGTTACAACAAACCGGATGCCATGTACAGACGGGTTCCAGAGGCTGTGGCGTTATAGCCGACAATACATTGGAAAAAACGCGTATAGGCATGCGAGCCGATATCGACGCGCTTCGCATACAAGATGCCAAAAACGCGCCCTACCGCAGTCGCGTACCCGGCGTGATGCACGCCTGCGGACACGATGGTCATACAGCTACCGTGCTCGGTGCTGTTCTGGGCCTTCTGGAATGCGATCATGTATTGCCCTGGCCTGTACACTGGCGCGCCATCTTTCAACCTGCTGAAGAAACCAACCGCGGTGCCAAAGACATGATCGCCTTTGGCGCCCTCAAAAACGTCTGTGGCCTGCTCAGTCTTCACCTCGACCCCTCGCGTCCAACAGGTACTGTGGGCACACGCCAGGGCGTACTCACAGCCAATTGTGCCGAAATAGAAATTTGCATCCAGGGCAGGGGCGGACATGCCGCGCGCCCCCGGGAAACGCGAGACCCCATCATCGCTGCCGCACAGGTCATCACTGCGCTCTATCAATCATTGCCTCGCAATGTAGATACCTACGACCCGATTGTCATATCAATTGGGCATATCTCTGCGGGCGAAAATCCCAACGTCATACCCGGCCAGGCTCTGCTTCGAGGCACCCTTCGCACCCTCAGTGGCAGCTCTCAGAGCCATGCCATGGACCACATTCTCAAAATAGCCAATGGCATAGCCAATCTCACCGACACGCAAATTGATGTTCGTTTTATCACTGGTCCCTCATCGGTTAATAACGATCCCGTGCTCACAGACTTGATCCGCCAAAACGCCATCGATTTATTGGGCCAAACACACGTTCAGACCATTGCCAAACCGAGCATGGGTGGCGAAGACTTTGCCAATTATCTCGACCATGTGCCCGGCAGCCTGTTTCGCCTGGGATGCCTGCCCGCCCGGGGAGGTGCCCCGCCCTTGCATGCACCCGACTTCGACATTGATGAACGCGCCCTGGTCATAGGTGCCAAAATACTCGCGCGCAGCGTCGTCAACTATTTCGATCCATCGCGAAAAAAGAATGGAGATTGCCATGACCCGACTTGAATTTAATCCCAGTATTCAACCCACCCTCGGCGTGGAAATAGAACTGGCTCTGGTCGATGCCAACACCATGGCTTTATGCAGCAAGAACGCCGCGATACTCAATCGCATTCCCGACGAATATGCCGACAAAATCAAGCCCGAACTAATGCAGTGTTATGTCGAAATCAACACCGATATATGTGAAAGTGTCAGCCATGTAGAAGCCGACCTCAAGCCAAAACTCCAGACGCTATCCAGCGTAGCGGCCGCCGAGAATGTCCAACTCTACTGGTCGGGCACACACCCATTTTCCACATGGCGCGAACAAAAAATCACACCAAATGACCGATACATGGGTCTCGTCAATATGCTTCAAGATACTGCCCGACAACTGGTCACATTTGGCCTCCACGTACACGTAGGCGTCAACAGCGGCGACAAAGCCATAATGATCTGCGATCGAATACTGCGCTATTTGCCCGTCTTGCTGGCTCTTTCTTGCAACAGCCCATTCTGGGAGGGTCGGGTTACGGGCTTGCACTCGTGGCGATCAAAAGTAATGGAGGGCCTCCCCACCGCTGGGCTGCCCCCCTTAATGCGCAACTGGAGCGAATACGTCTGGCTAATCAACCACCTCATCGACACCGGCTATATTGAATCCATCCGAGAAATCTGGTGGGACGTGCGTCCGCACCACGCATTTGGCACCGTTGAAGTCCGAATTTGCGACATTCCCGGCACTCTCGAAGACACATTGGGATTGGTCGCACTAATTCAGTGTTTAATTTGCAATCTGTCCGACGAAATCGATCGGGGAATCTATCAACACGACAGCCACCCCATGCTCATCCGTCAAAACAAATGGCACGCCTCGCGATACGGCATCAATGCACAACTGGTCGATTCCACCTCTCACGACCTCAAATCCGTACCACAAATAACCGAGGAACTCGTCGAAAAACTGCTTCCCATGGCCGAACAGCTCAATTGCGTACCTTTTCTCAAACACGTCCTCGACATGGCTCACCAACCCACCTGGGCGCAACGACAAATGGACCTCCTCACCCTCACTGGCGACCCCGCCGAAGTCGTCCGCCGTCTGATTAACGATTCCCCACCCTAAAATCCTCATTTTTTTACCAATATCTCAATCGCTGTCTCAAAAATGCGATCCGTCCCACTTTCCAAAAGCGCGTCCGGCGTCGAAACCCAAACATCGGGTGCAAGGCCAACACCTTCAAAAGATTCAAAGTTGGGGGTAAATTCTAACCACCGCGGAACGCGATAGGTCCAGCCATTGGGCAGTTCACGATATACGGGATTGCCTGAACCGCCTCCCGTTGTGTCGCCAACAACCGTAACATGGGGCAAAGTACGCATCATAAGCACAAAGGATTCTGCCGCGCTAAAAACGCGACGGTTGGTGAGTAGAACGATTGGTCTGGTAAATGTGATATCGCCTTTGGGTTCAAAGTGACCTGCCAGAAAAGACGTAAAATTGCTGCGATTGGGTCCGCTGCGCCACTGAACATATCGATACAATCGCTTTTCATTTGTAAATCTGCCAGCAACATCCTTGGCATTGCGGTCATTGCCTCCGTCATTGTTGCGTACATCGACAATGAGTCCTTGTATATTGCCCATTTCTCTCAGGGCAATTTCGATATCACGCCCCCAATTGCCACCACTAAAATTGAGAAAACTGCTGATATGCACATATCCAATTTGCTCATCCAACAAGCGATATTGTATGGGATTATTTGTGCGTTTCACGATACCATATTGGATGCGTAAAAGTTCGCGGTCGTAATTGCGTGGGTATTGATCCCACCAGTCAGTGTATGAATAATTCCCCAATGGAGTGTAAAGATTTACATGCCCATCCCGAAATATTGCGAGCATATTGCTCATAATAAGAAATAGATCCTCGTCCGTTGTCTGCGATGTGACCTGTGGGCGATAGATGGCATAAACCGAATCCCAGTCAACGCCTTTGAGTTCAAATGCGGCGTAGAGACGGTCGTATTCTTGCCAGAGGTATTCAAAATTACTTTCGGGTGTGTTTTCTGGAACAGAATTGGTAATGGTTCGGCTACATCCGATGCACAAAAGGAATAAAATAAGGGATATTGGCAGGCGGGGCTTCACGTTTAAAACCTCCAGTTGATCAACCCGCTCAGTTGATCAATGCCGATTTGCACACGACGCGGTTCGGTATAGCGATATAGTTGTCCCCAATATTGTATCTGGATAGACCATCTATTAGAAAGATTATGCGTCCAGACGAGATTGTGTTCTACGCTTAAAAATTGGTGCAGACTTGTCGTATCGAAGTCTCCACTTTCACCCATGCCATAGGTATGACGCCATAAGAACACGAGCGCGGGTACAGACAGATCATAAGATAGAGATGATCTGTCTGTCCATTCAAAATGCAGTGCAATTGACGGCTGAACCGAACCGACGAGTTCACCAAAATATTCACGGCGAGATTGTGAGTAAAATTGTCTGCGAAAATTAAGAAACGCCTGTTGAACAACACCCCAAAGTAACCGCAGGCGACCAGACGAATCAGACCGAAAGGCGCGATGATATGCGTATCTCACGTGAATACGAGTTAATTCAACCCTGTGATTGTGCCCTCGAGTAATAGACGATGTGAGCAGCCCAGTATCCCACATCAAAGATATTTGATGACGCCTTTTGGCATTTTGAGCGCGATATTTGATGAGCCATCCCCGTCCATCTCCACTATACGTAAATGGGGAAGCCAAATTGTCCTGGCTACGCATCAAAAACAAACCGAGACCAATACCGACTTGCCGCGTATTTTTTGTTTCAGCCTCCACAGATTGCGCGATCAACAAGCATCCTACAAAAACCAAACCAATATATTTTACCATAAAATCAGATCTCATGTGTATTGCAATCCTCGACTAAAATCATCTATAACCTAATCAAAAAGCCAGGCATTTTGTCTGGCTTTTTTTTATGAATCTATGCGACCTACTTAGTCGGTTTTGGCGCAGGCTGTTTACCAGATTTTCCCGAAGAAGTACGCCCAGCGCGACTGCGGCGATCCGTATCCTCTCTTTTATCATCGTCCTTATCATCATCGTCATCATCATCGTCCTTATCATCGTCCTTATCATCATCGTCATCATCATCGTCCTTATCATCATCGTCATCATCGTCGTCATCGTCCTTATCATCATCGTCATCATCTGAATTACCCTGATTACCCTGATTACCCTGATTACCTTGATTACCCTGATTACCTTGATTGCCCTGATTACCTTGATTATCCTCGTCAAATTCTACCGTAACCCCTCTATTCTGAAGAGCAGGAATGTGTGTGTTGATTGATGTCGCACTCAGGGGATTACTTCTCACATCAACCATGTCCCCTGTATCCAGTCCTGTGTTTGTAACCAGAGGGGCAAGGTCCGAGATACGGTTGGTGTGAAGACTCAGTCGGGTCAGGGCAGTCAGGTTAGACAACACAGATACGTCCGAGATGTTGTTATCCTGAAGATACAGCCGGGTCAGATTGGTCGAGTTAGATAGGACAGATATATCTGAGACACTGTTGCGGGCAAGACTCAGATAGGTCAGGTTGATCAAGTTAGACAGCGAAGATATATCTGAGATACTATTGCTCTGAAGATCCAACGTGGTCAGCTTCCTTAAGTTAGATAACATAGACACATCTGCGATCTGGTTGGTGTGAAGATATAGCCGGATCAGGTTATTCAATTTAGATAAGGCAGACACATCCGAGATGTTGTTATCCTGAAGGCTCAGCCGGGTCAGATTGGTCAAGTCAGACAAGGCGGACACATCTAATAGGTCGTTGTCCTGCAGGTATAGCTGTGTCAGATTGATTAAGTTAGACAAGGCGGATACATCTGAGATACTGTTGCGGGCAAGACTCAGCCATATGAGATTCGTTGCAAACTCAAGACCTGTCAAATCACTAATGGTCTTATCTGGAGCCTCAAGGCGCGTCAAGCTCGCCATCTCTGCACGGGTGATTGATGCATCGCTCGCCTTGCCAAGACTATCTGCAATCACAACACGCAAGCTGTCATCGGGGATGGTTACTATTTCAGTGGCATCAGACGTTACTGTGACCCCTCTGCTCTGAAGTGCAGGAATATGCGTGTCGATTGATGTCGCACTCAGGGGATTACTTCTCACATCAACCATATCTCCCGTCTCCAGTCCCGTGTTTGAGACCAGAGGGACGAGGTCCGAAATGCTGTTGGTACGAAGATATAGCTGTGTCAAATTGGTCAAATTAGACAAGGCAGATATATCTGAGATGCGGTTAGTGTGAAGACTCAGCCGAGTCAGAGCAGTCAAATCAGATAAAGAAGATATATCTGAAATGCGGTTGTCCTGAAGATATAGTCGGGTTAGGGCAGTCAAGTTAGACAACGAAGACAGGTCTGTGATACTGTTGCGAGCAAGGCTCAGATAGGTCAGACTGGTCAAGTTAGACAGCGAAGATATATCTGAGATGCGGTTGCTCTGAAGACCCAACGTTGTCAGGTTGGTCAAGTCAGATAGTACAGATATATCCGAGATGTTGTTATCATGAATATATAGTCGGATCAGAGCAGTCAGTTTAGACAGCGCAGACACATCAGAGATGCTATTATCCTGAAGACTCAGCCGAGTCAGATTGGTCAAGTTAGACAATCCAGACACATCTGATACGTCGTTGCCCTGAAGGTATAGCTGTGTGAGATTGGTCAAGTCTGATAGGGCAGATATATCTGAGATACTGTTGCGGGCAAGACTCAGCCAAGTCAGGTTAGTCGCAAATTCAAGGCCAGCCAAGTCGCTAATAGTCTTATCCGGAGCCTCAAGACGCGTCAAACTCGCCATCTCTGCGCGGATGATTGATGCATCGTGTGCCTTGCCAAGACTATCTGAAATCACAGCACGCAAATTCGCGTCTGGAATGGACACTGTTTCTGTGGCATCGGACTCTACCGTAACCCCTCGGCTTTGAAGTGTGGGAATGTGCGTATTGATTGATGTCGCACTCAGGGGATTACTTCGTACATCAACCATATCTCCTGTATCCAGTCCCGTGTTTGAGACCAGAGAGGCAAGATCCGAGATGCTGTTGGTACGAAGATATAGCTGCGTTAGAGCAGTCAAATTAGACAATGAAGATATATCTGTGATGGAGTTGGTATGAAGACTCAGCCGGGTCAGGGCGGTCAAGTTAGACAATGAAGATATATCTGAGATGCTGTTATCCTGAAGATACAGCCGGGTCAAGGCGGTCAAGTTAGACAGCACAGACACATCTGAGATCCTATTACGAGCAAGACTCAGATAGGTCAGCGCAGTCAAGTTAGATAGCGCAGACACACCTGAGATCCTATTGCTCTGAAGATCCAACGTGTTAAGATTGGTCAAGTTAGATAGGGCTGATACATCTGTGATGCGATTAGTATGAAGATACAGCCGGGTCAAGGCGGTCAAGTTAGACAGCACAGACACATCTGAGATCCTATTATCCTGAAGACTCAGCCGGGTCAGATTGGTTAAATTAGACAAGGCTGACACATCTGATAGGTCGTTGCCCTGTAGATATAACTGTGTGAGATTGGTCAAGTCTGATAGGGCAGATATATCTGAGATACTGTTGCGGGCAAGACTCAACCACGTCAGGTTGGTTGCAAATTCAAGTCCAGTCAAGTCGCTAATAGTCTTATCCGGAGCCTCAAGGCGCGTCAAGCTCGCCATCTCTGCGCGGGTAATCGGCGCACCGCTCGCCTTGTTCAGACTGTCCTCAACCACAGCACGAAGATTCGTATCTGAAATAGAAACCATCTCCGCATCGTCACCACGATCAGATGGAGGTACCGCCTTGCCGAAGTTATCCGCAAAAATCAGAAAATCTGGAATCCCTATCACACCGTTGCCATCCAGATCATACTTCTCTTCATATCTCCCATCCCCACGCATTGCCCCTAAGCGATCCATAAATAACAAAAGGTCGGAGATACCTACCGTACCATCCCCGTCAAAATCGGGAGATGGTACGGTTTTATTTGTGTCCTGTGCAGACAGCGACAGCGGATAAATCAACAGCGTCAGGAATAGGATGGATAGCTTTCGTTTCCACATGATTTCCTCCTTCTAAACTTGCAGAGAGGATGGACAACATCCGTATCCACATATTCATCTGCGAATACTCTTGACCGCTCCCACATCTTTCCCCCACAACAAACTCAAACTAATGCTCAATTCGGGACCACTGAAATTTTTGCGATCTCTTATTGGCTCTGCGAAATCCGCAATCAGATGATAGCCCGCACTTGCGCCGAGCATCAAATACCTTCCGATAGCAAAATCAACACCGCCTCCCACATACGTTCCGATAGTGGCGTGCCCCCTCACCTCTTGCACCAATTGTCCTCTATATTCTCGGTCTTCTTCGTCATCTTCCTCGTCATCTTCTCGATCATATTGCCAACTACCTTGATCATTTTGCCAAACATCTTGTGAAAAATACGGCCCCGCACTTGCGACGACATAGGGACGAAAAGGGGATGGCGCCAAAGGCCAGTAGTAGCGTACACCAAAAAGCAGAGGCGTAATAATGACAACGCTCTGGGATGTGCCCAGAGCACCCACATTATTTTTGACCTCTGCAATCAACCCGGCCCATCGAACCATCAGTGCCAAATTTTCGTTTAGCTGATAGGTATAAGCGAGGGACCCCATCAAGTTCTCTACACTTTGCCGCACCAATCCGCCTGTGATTGTCGTAGATTCTCCGCCTGGACTCCAATACCCCCCGCGCAATTCAACCCGAGAGCGTTTTACGCTATACTTGATCCCACCCCGCATTGTGGTGCTTTCTCGCGCAATAATTTCAAAATGAGCTTCGTCAAGCACCTCGCGTTGTCCCATCTCCAATTCGACCGAAGCAGTAGCCGATTGGATCTGACGAGCCATGTGAACGCGATACTTCCCCGGTTCCAGCCCCAACTCAACGCGCCGTCCAGCGGGCTTAAACAACTCTGCGATCAATTGTCGATTGGCATTTCGAATAAAAAATCGCCCCTGAAGTGCCTCCGACAAAATCAGTCCCGCCGACGTTTGTCGCACATCCGTCATCACCACATCGCCTGTACCCGTCATCTTGATATCATAAGCTGGATGCTGTGCCCCACCCTGTGTGCGCTCCGTACCCTCCAATGTATTTTGAAACGCGAAGTGATAGGCCTCATTCAACGTAACTCGCCCATCCCCGGTCACATCGGCTGCACCGCGCAATCCCGACACCAGATAATGAGAAAAAAACGACGCCCCAATCGCATCCGACTCCTGCGCCGCTTCATCTTCGGAACTCGACGTCAAAAACGCATACCCCCGCATATCCGACGACACATCCACCATAAACGCTTTCTGACGGCGTCCGCCCTTCAATCGCGTAATCGCACCAGAAGCACAGGCATCCAAAATAGCAATTTGCACTTCCGCTTCCATCCTATCCATCGCACTGCGAAGACGTGCGTAGGAAAAAAGCGATTCACCCAACAGAAGACCATTTTCATCGGCGTGACCCGAATAATAGATAATGACCTCTCTCCGCGCTGCTTCAGCAGACGCGACCCGATTGTGCAATGCGTCCAAAGCTCCCTCAAGATGTTCAATACGCGGATCGGATAACAAAACGCCAGCATCAACACCGCCCATTGTTTCCATAACCCGAACAAAATTTTGAGCATCTGATACAGCATATTGCAAAATCTCGCGCTTTGCACCGCCATCATTGGCACCCACCGCCAGAACCCAACGCTGCACAACTTGCGTTGCCTCAATTCCCTGAGCACATAACAGCAGCCCAATCCCCAACAACATTATCCATTGACGCAACAACATCACTCGACTCCCTTATAAAGCGTAATGGCAAACTGCTCAAATTCTCTTCCCACCCGCAATGAATCGGGACCGCCCTTTGCCGCTTGTGCCACATCGCGCACGTCAAAAGACGTATCTGCTGTCAAAAAATAAAACCGCTCCCACTTTGGGGCATCATCCAGTTCATAAGAATAATCCAGCGACACGGGATCGCCCTGTATCAAGCGCACGGCTCTTGTTCCCGAAGCGGGCAAATGCCGCGTCACAGTACCGCGCCCATCCACAGATACAATCGCTCCAAAAGGCTTACCCGCTGCGCGATAAAAAATCTGAATCAAATCACCCGCATAAGCCACACTGCTATCTGCCAATTGTTCAACCTCAGACACCGTTTTTCGATATAGCAACAAATCTGGCTTTACGCCTTTTATTACGCCTTTTAACCGAATGCCATCCATGCCTTTCCGATCCCAGGCTGGTGGCACTTCAGGCCCCGGCAAATAGATCGCAAAAACAGCGGCGAGCAGAATCACAGCGGCCAAAGCCAAACGCGGACCTGACCGCGATATACTCGGCATCCCGCGTCTCTCCAATCGACGCGCAACCTGCTGCGCCACCCAATCAGTCGGATAGGACTCGTGAATTTCTCGATCTGACCCTTCCAGCGCCTCCAGGCGTGCTCTCAAATTCGGATCCTCATCCAGCGCCTTTTGAATGGCTCTCATTTCTTCGTCCGGCAGTTCATTCAGCCGAAAACGCTCCAGTTTCCAATCACCGCGTCGCTTCGTCATAGTTCCTCCAACTTTTTCAGCGATTCTCGCAACCCCCGCAACCGTTTTCGCACCCCAGAAACCGACATCCCCACCTCTTGGGCGACTTCCGCCAATGTCAAACCATCCACAAAATGCAAAACCGCAATTGTTTGCGTCGAATCTCTGTGCCGCGCAAAAAGTCGGTCCAGCATCGCCCGGGCATCCAATCGAGGTTCAGGGTCTTCCATCCCTGCAATATGCATCAACACCTCATCGCCCGGCAGATCGAGCCGCTGATCGCGAATGCGATTCAAACACACATTGGTCGCAATGCGATACAGCAAACTCGACGGATAGGTCACTTTCAAACGATCCCCGCGTTGCAATACCCGCACAAATACATCCTGCATCGCATCCAGGGCGCGATCTTCATCTCGCAACAACCGCCGGCAGCGCCGCAACACCATAGGACCGTATCTTCGATATAAAAATTCGGCATTCATAAACAACCCATCGCTTTATTTTTTAACACATCGCACAGACCAAAATGTTACTTTTTTTTTCAGATACAAGATCGGGATGAATTTAAACGCCCATCTGTAAAGGAAAATTTGGTTGCTTATTTTCGGTATCCTTTATAGATTATTTATTCTGTCTAACAACCCCCGTCCCTCAAAAACAATTCCACAGGTCACAAACTATGAGCACCCTCGAAAAAAAAGGCGAAACGGCTGGCGATAAACCATCTCCTGCCCCTTCAGACGACGCGCCCACTGTTGAAGAACTCGACAAAAAATACGCTGAAGACACACCTGATACCGAATTTGCTACACTGCTCGAAGAAAGCGATAAGCAGAATTATCGCGAGGTCTCTACTGGCGATAAAGTCACTGGAACCCTCCGCGAAATCGGTGAATCCACAGCATTTATCGACTTTGGTGGACGCAGTGAAGCATCAATAGACATCCAGGAATTGCGCGACGAATCGGGCGAATTGAAATACAAAACTGGCGATACCATTGAAGCCTTTGTCGCCAGCACCGATGGCGAAATACGCCTGACATTTTCATTGCGCGTTTCCAGCCGACAACTCCTGCGTCACGCACATCAAAACGACATGCCCATTGCCGGCAAAGTCACCGGCTTCAACACCGGAGGCCTCGTAGTGAATATCGGCGGCCTTCGCGCATTCTGCCCCATGTCACAAATCGACACGGGATATTGCGACGACCCGGCTTCGTATGCGGGCCAGACCCACAACTTTAAAATAGTTGAACTGCGGGGCCGCAACAATGTCGTTGTTTCACGCCGCGCTTATCTGGAAGAAGAAAATCGCAAAAAAGCCGACGAGATGCGCCAACAACTCTCGGAAGGTGAAGAAAGAACGGGAACCATTACACGCATAGAACGCTTCGGCTCTTTTGTTGATCTCGGAGGCGTTGAAGGCCTGGTACACGTCTCGGAAATCAGCCACACCCGCGTAGAAAATCCGCGCAGTGTCTTAAAAAAAGGCGAAGAAGTGCGCGTCAAAATAATCGCCCTCAAAAATCTGGGGAAAAAAAATGAGCGCATATCGCTCTCCATCAAAGCGCTGGAAAAAGATCCCTGGGATACGGTAGCAGAGCGCTACCAATCGGGCAGCATCATCACCGGCAAAGTTGTTTCAATCCAGAATTTCGGTGCCTTTGTCGAAATTGAACCCGGTATTGAAGGGCTGATCCACATCTCGCAGTTCGTTTCGGGAAAACGCATCTCAAACCCCAGCGAAGTCGTTTCAGCCGGTCAAGAAGTCAAAGCCTTGATCCGCGAAATCGATTCAAATAAAAAACGCATCTCACTTTCGATGCGCGCCATCGAAGAACAAGATAGACAAACTGCCGAAATTGAGGACATGGCCGCATTCAAATCCAAGCAAACGCAAGAGTCTCACAGCGACAATGCCATGGCCGACGCCCTTCGTCGTGCAGGACTGGCCTGAGCTATTAAAATTCAGCGGTCAGTTTTGCGCCATCACGTCTCATGGGTAATCGTTAAAAACTGATCGCTATTTTTTTATTTAAAATGTCTAAAAACACCGACAACAACGCGCTCCTGAAGAATGTTCGATTTCAACCCATGCGCGGGTCTGGCCCCGGCGGTCAACATCGCAACAAAGTTGAAACCGCCGTACGCGCGACCCACATACCCACGGGTATTACAGTCATCGCCACAGAACACCGCTCACAATACCGCAACAAACAACTCGCCCTCGAGCGTTTGCAAAATCGCCTGAGCGAGCGCAACAAAAAGCGCAAACCGCGCATCAAAACCCGCCCCAACCGATCTTCAATCGAAAAACGCCTCGAAAAAAAACGCCAGCGTTCAGAAAAAAAACGCCAGCGACAACGCGTAGCAGCCAACAATTAGCCCCCAGTCCCCAGCCCTCAGCCCCCAAAATGATCATATCCCAACTCTTCCAATAGCACGCGCTTTCCATCCCCATCTTCTATCATCACACTGCCATCGCCAGCCACAATTTCGCCAATGCGACAAATCGAATACGCCTCTGCCAATGCCTCGACCTTATCGACCTGTTTGTGAGACACAGAAAATAGCAACTCGAAATCTTCCCCACCAGTGAGTGCAAGATCCAATTCTTCTTTGCCGCTCACTTCACAAAATTTTACAAACGCCCGCGACATGGGAATCGCCGCTGCCCGAATCACAGCCGACACACCACTTTGCTGGCAAATATGGCTCAAATCCGAAGCCACCCCATCCGACACATCGATCATCGCCGTCACCGCACGGGTCTCTGCCAACGCCTGTCCCAAATCCAACCGCGGCTCGGGTCGATAATGCCTTTGTAACAACGCGGTTCGCACCTCGTCCGGCAGATCCACATCACCCAATACCACTCCCAAACCACCCACAGCATCGCCCAATGTGCCCGATACATAGACCGCATCACCCACTTGCGCCCCAGACCGATAACACACCTGATCTCGCGCCATCTCACCCGTAAGCGTCAAACTCAAAACCAGTGCACCAGACGTGCGCGTTGTATCACCGCCCACAACAGCCACATCAAAGCGATCTGCACAGGCAAAAAGCCCGTTGTAAATCCGCTCCACATAACCCACATCACAATTACCCGACGCGCTAACCGCCACAACAGCATCAGTTGGTTTCCCGCCCATAGCAGCCACATCGGACAAACTCGCGGCCAGCAATTTGTACCCCACGCCTTCTGGCGGCGCCTGTGGCACAAAGTGTACGCCCTCAACCATCGCATCAACCGTCACCAATCGCACGCGCTCCTGCCCGGCTGCCATAACAGCGCAATCATCTCCAATCCCGCACAGAACCCGATTGCGCTGTGCGTGCGCGGCAATGCGATCAATAAAACCGAACTCGCCTATATCCGTAAAACGATCCATAACCCTGCCGTGATGATGAGCGAGGCAGGCCTCGCCCCTACCATTTTACCCTTCACACTTCTTCCTTCACACTTCCCCCCTCGCCCACGCCACAACATCGCGATACGCCACATCGCCCCCAAAAATATCCAGCGCACTGCCAATCGTCAGATCTACCCGACCCTGGCCCAGCACATTGACGCGGTGCAAATCCGATAGCTCTCGCACCCCACCTGCATAAGTTACCGGCACGGGAGCCCATTTGCCCAATATTTCCACCAGAGGTTCTTCTACACCTGCGCGTTTGCCCTCTACATCAACCCCATGCACCAAAAACTCAGCACAATAATCGGCCAACGCGCTCAATATCTCCTCGCCGACAGTCACATCCGTAAATCTTTGCCAGCGATCCGTTACAACAACATAATCATCACCGTATTTTCGACAACTCAAATCCAGAACCAAACGCTCCCTACCCACAGCCCGTATCATCTCATCCAATCGCGTCATATCAATTTGCCCATCGCGAAAAACATAAGACGTCACAATCACATGGCTTGCACCCGCGCGCAAAAATTTTTCCGCATTGTGCGGCGTGATACCCCCACCCATATGCAACCCCCCGGGAAATGCCTTAAGAGCATCCAATGCCGCCGCATCATTGCCCGGGCCAAGCGCAATCACATGGCCCCCCAAAAATCCGTCCTCGCGATACAGCCGGGCATAATCCGCAGGAGAGCGCTCGGTCTCAAAATTCGTCACCGCGCGCTGGACATCCCCATCGCGCAACGTGCCCCCCACGATTTGTACAACCCGACCATCTTTCAAATCAATACACGGTCTAAATTTCATGTGAGCTACCTATTTTATTTTAATAATGGGGTTGCTAACATAGCATATATTATTTTATTTTTGTATCAACATCAACCGCAATCATCTCGAGGAGACCTCATGCAAGATCCCCGACTTGAAAAACTCGCCGATGTCCTAATTCGCCATTCCACAAAATTACAAGCGGGTGAAACCGTCCTCATCCAGGGCTACGACATGCCCGAAGACATGATCATTGCACTCATTCGCAAAGTGCGCGAAGTCGGCGGCACTCCCCTAATATCCATGAAAAACAACCGCATCCAACGCGAACTCATCCATGGTGGCGATATCGCCACCATGCAACAAGCAGGCGATTATGAAGCCTACCGAATGAAACGCGTACAGGCCTATATCGGTCTGCGCGGCAGCCGCAATATTTCAGAATTATCAGATGTATCCAGTACCGCGATGGACATCTACGAAAAACACTGGCTCAAACCCGTGCATTTTGCCATCCGCGTACCGCATACCAAATGGGTAGTCTTGCGATGGCCCACGCCTTCTATGGCACAACAGGCACAACAAAGTACCGAAGCATTTGAAAATTTTTATTTTGACGTCTGCACGCTCGACTATGGCAAAATGGCCAAAGCAGTCGCACCTCTTAAAAAACGCATGGAACAAACCGACCGCGTGCGCATCACAGGAGTCGATACCGATCTATCCTTTAGCATCAAAGACATACCAGTCAGACCGTGTACGGGACTTCGCAACATCCCCGATGGCGAGTGTTTCACCGCGCCGGTTAAAGACTCCGTAAATGGTCACATCCATTTCAACGTCCCCACCATCTATCGCGGTACGACATTCTCAGATATTAAACTGACCTTTCAAGCGGGCAAAATCATCGACGCAACCTCGAACAATACCGACAAACTCAACGATATTCTCAACACAGATGAAGGCGCGCGTTATATTGGCGAATTTGCCATCGCATTCAACCCCCATATCACATCGCCTATGCTCGATATTCTCTTTGACGAAAAAATATCGGGATCATTCCACTTTACACCTGGCAATGCCTATCAAGACGACGCCGACAACGGCAACCGCTCTGCTGTACACTGGGACATGGTCTTCATCCAAACACCCGAATACGGCGGTGGAGAAATCTACTTCGATGACGAGTGCATTCGCAAAGACGGACGTTTTGTTGTAGAGGACCTCAAAGGACTAAACCCCGAAAACCTCAAATAAACATGACAAAAACCGAACACCCCATGCAAACCCTTACCCTCTCCATCAAAGGCATGAGCTGTGCCGCGTGTGTGGCGCGGGTTGAAGATGCCCTCAAAACCATCCCCGGCGTCGCAGATGCCCAGGTCAACTTTGCCACCCATCAAGCCACGGTTCACCACAAAGCCGTCCTGATAGATGTGCTCCTGAACGCCGTCTCCAATGCCGGTTACGAAGCCTCTTCTCACACGTCTGAAGACGCCGAGCAGATAGAACGCACAACCGAATATCGCAAGCTGCGTTCTCTGTTCATAACCGCTGCAATCCTCTCCGCACTCATCATGGCGACGGGCATGACCCGCACCATGTGGGGCGCAAACATTTCACCCCATCACATTCACATATTGCTCTTTGCATTGACCACACCGGTACAATTCTTCTGTGGTTGGCGTTTTCTCAAAGGGGCATGGGCTGCACTGCGCCATCGCACAGCCGACATGAACAGCCTGATAGCTGCGGGAACCCTCGCCGCTTACTTTTACAGCGCCGCGGTAACCTTTATCCCACTCGGCACGCAAAATATCCAGACCTACTTCGACACCTCCGCCATGATCATTACACTCGTCCTGCTCGGTCGCCTGCTCGAAACGCGCGCCAGAGGCCAAACATCATCAGCCATCCGAAAACTCCTCGACCTGCGCCCCAAAACCGCCCGCGTCGTCCGCAACGGTCGGGATGTTGAAACACCCATTGAACACATCCAGGTCGGCGATCACATTCGCGTACGACCCGGTGAAAATATCCCGGTTGATGGTCTCATACAAAACGGACAATCCGCAATCGATGAATCCATGCTCACAGGTGAATCCCTACCCGTTGACAAACAGCCCGGCGACAAAGTCATAGGCGGTACGCGCAACACAACCGGTAGTTTTATCTTCCAGGCAACACAGATCGGTGCCGATACAGTCTTGTCTCAAATCATTGATCTCGTGCGACAAGCACAGGGATCCAAAGCACCCATACAACATCTCGCCGACCGCGTCGCCAGTATCTTTGTCCCGATAATATTCGCCATCGCCCTGCTGACCTGCGCCCTGTGGTGGATTTTGGGATTTGGAATCGAAACCGCTCTCATCAATGCCGTAGTCGTCCTCATCATCGCCTGCCCTTGTGCAATGGGATTGGCCACGCCCACCGCCATCGCAGTCGGCACAGGACGGGGCGCGCAACTCGGCATCCTCATAAAAGGAGGCGATGTGCTCGAAAATGCACACCGCCTCAATGCCATTGTACTGGACAAAACAGGCACGCTAACAGAGGGCAAACCCACTGTCACCGATATTATCCCCACAGAAAATTACCACCGCAATCACATACTCAAACTCGCAGCTTCTGCAGAAAAAGGATCGGAACACCCCCTTGGCGAAGCCATTGTTCGCGCCGCGCAAGAAGCCAGCCTCTCCCTGCAGCCAACCACAGATTTTGAAGCCATACCCGGTGTAGGCATCGCCGCTACAATTGACGGACAGCGCATCGTGCTCGGCAACCCACGCACCATATCTGATCGCGCAAAATATCCAGCAGAAAAACTCGAAGCCGAGGGCAAAACCGTCGTATTTGTCACCGTCGATCATCAGCCCGCGGGCCTCATCGCCATCTCAGACAACCTGAAAGCCGACGCCGCCCAAGCCGTTCAAGACCTCCAGCATCTGGACCTTGAAATCTCCCTCGTGACAGGCGACAACGCACGCACGGCCAAAGCCATTGGACAACAGCTCAACATCGATCAGGTCATTGCCGAAGTTCTGCCCCAGGACAAAGCCAAAAAAATCGCGCAACTCCAGAAAAAAAATGTAAATGTAGGCATGGTTGGCGATGGCATCAACGACGCCCCCGCACTCGCCCAGGCCAATGTCGGCATCGCCCTGAGTTCGGGCACAGACATTGCCATAGAAAGCGCGGGCATGATCCTCATGTCGGGCAACCTATCGGCCATAGCCACATCTATCCGACTATCGCGGCAAACCATGCGCGTCATTCGCCAAAATCTCTTCTGGGCATTTGCCTACAATACCCTTCTCATTCCCATTGCTGCCCTGGGCCTGCTCAATCCTTTGGGCGGTCCCATGCTCGCCGCAGCCGCTATGGCCCTCTCTTCTGTCTCCGTTGTCACCAATGCCCTGCGCTTAAAGCGATTTTGTCCGTAATATTCTAATACCTCTTCGCGTAATTTAATATCCCGCGAAAAATGCGATCCGCATCGGAGTCGCGTATCTTGTGAGAACGCAATGCCCATGCTTCGCCCTTATCGTGTACATTGCGTATCTCCACCAGAATTTCTGCCTGCGCCAGATTGCCCCGCAACACCGCCAAATTGCGCCCCCCAATTTGAGCGGGCACATCTGGCAGATCGAGTGCCCTTTCCATAATCCGCGCAAATGACCGGGACCGGGAATCGATCTTCCCGCGCCTGCTCCAATAAATAACCAGCGGACCCTTTGGACGACTGGGCGTGTTGTCTGCATGCAACGATATAAACAGAGTCTTCCCGCGCCTTGCAAAGAAACGGTTGGCTATTTTTACCCGCTGTACAATATTGTGAAGCCCCGGACGCACTGAAAAACTATTTCTTCTGTTGACACTTACATCGTTATAGACTTCGTTTTGTTCGTGTACAAACGTCCTTGCAGGCGGATTATTTTCCCGAATGAGATGATTTGGACTAATCACCGTCATCTCCACCTCGGCACCTGCAAGCCTCAGCTTTTGGTACAAACGCAACGCAATATCGTAAACAAATTCGTCTTCAACCACATAAACCGAACGGTTGTTACCATCTAAATTGGAAACAATAGCACCCGGATCGCGCCCCCCGTGCCCAGGGTCAAGCACAATGCGCCAGCCTCTCAACGTCTGTGATCTGCTATCTCGACGCATAGTAATACTTGCATTAAACACGCCCATCAAATTTTGGGCACTTCTATAATCTTCAATCGGCTTTTGGGGGGACACTTCTCGATATCCCCGACTGCGTTGCACAGCGGCTTTGGGACGAGAAAAATAATACGGTCCATTATCCATTGCGATCTTTTGCAGCCGAGTCCGTATCTTTAACCTTTGGCCCACATAAATGCGATCCGACCGGATGCCATTGATCCGCTTCAGTTCGGTCACACTCATAGAATACCGCGCGGCGATTTTAGAAAGCGAATCTCCCCTTCTCACCACATAGTCCATTTCTACCTGGCTAAGAGAGGGACGGGTGCGAGGCTGTTGCGCTACATAAGCGCGAGTACGCAGCTTTTGCCCGGGATAGATTTGATTCGATCTCAATTCATTGATCCGCTTCAGTTCGGTCACACTCATAGAATACCGCGCGGCGATTTTAGAAAGCGAATCTCCCCTTCTCACCACGTATTCTACCCCACTGGAGGAGCGAGTGCTACGCCCTTGTGAGCGAATGAGCAGTCTTTGTCCCGGATAAATGTGATGCGACCTCAACCCATTGCTCCGCTTAAGTTCAGTCACACTCATGGAAAACTGATCGGCAATTTCCCACAGAGAATCCCCTCTTTGCACCACATAAGTCTCTGTTAAAGCAGGCGCATGTGCCGCACACGACAACAAGAGGCAAGCCAATAAAGACACTCGGATATATCGAAACATGATCATAAAATCTGTATATCGAGAGAAGAGTGATGTCATTTGAGACCAACTTGCGACAAACCGATAGATAATAGACCTTTTAGAAAAAAAAGACAAGATAGTGCCCTCTAAAAATGGTAAATTTGGTCTCTTTCGCCAGAACACATGGGAATTTTTACCAACTTTAACGCTCTATCCTATTTCTTAAAAATGCCTATATATATAAAAAACAACACTTAACATCACATCACACGCCTGGCACAGACTTTGCATAAAAAGAGTGCGACAACAAAAAACATCAGAATCCCCATAAATGCAGCACCTTGTGAAAGGAGAAGATCATGGCACGCGGAATTTTTTACAGAATGGCCGACATCGTCAAAGCCAACGTCAACGACCTGATTACCCGCGCAGAAGACCCCGAAAAAATGATTCGCCAGATGATTCTGGAAATGGAAGAAGCCGTCAACAAAGCCACTGCCTCGGTCGGCACGGCTGTTGCCAATGAAAAACGTCTGGAAAGACAATATCTCGAAAAACAAGATCAGATCGAAGCCTGGCAAAAAAAGGCCGAAATGGCCGTTGAAGCTGGCGAAGACGACCTTGCCCGCCGCGCGCTCGAACGCAAAGCTGCAAATCAGGAAGCCACGCACGATCTCGAAGTAGCCCTCGAAGAAAGCCGTAAAACCTCGTCCCAACTCAAACAACAACTCACCCAACTCAAAGCCAAACTCGACGAAGCCCGCACCCGCCAGGGCACCCTGATTGCTCGCCGCCGTGCAGCAGAAGCCCGCAAGCAAATCGCCAGGGGCCTCTCGGGAGTGGGTGAAGACGCATTTTCGAGCTTTGAACGGTTCCGCCAGCGCATCGAAACCGAAGAAGCAGAAGCAGAAGCCCATCAAGAAATGGCGAGTGCTGACCCCTCTCTGGAAGAAGAATTTTCCAAACTCGAGCGCAAAAGCACAGTCGAAGACGAACTCAGTGCACTGAAAAAGAAAATGGGACAAAAAGATGCGTGACCTGGAAAAACTCGCCGATGAAATCGCCAGCAAAATTGACCACGCGGTCAACAATGCGGAGCGAAAAATAAAAAAGAAATGGAAGGGAAACTGGGAGGCGCGCGTTCACAGTGCGAGCAGCGATTTCCAAACCGCAACCAATTCATTCAAGCGAGTGCCCGACCGCCTCTCTGATCTCGCCACCGATGGGAGTTGTGCCATGCGTTATCTCTTCGCTTATGGTTTAATAGGAATGGCCGCACTGATGGGATTTTGCGGCCTCGTACTCGTACTCATGGTATTGATAGAACATCCCCCCTGGATCAACGGCACAACCTCATTCATGCACGAAGAACTCAGTGGCGGTCTTGCGCTCATCGTATTCTCTCAACTTATATGGTGGGCAGGTCGCCGGGTCAAAAGATCGGGAGACAAAAAAGCACATGCCAAAAATCAGCACCGCATACTCCGTCTCGCCCGGGACAAGGGGGGCAGCCTCACCGTGACAGAAGCTGCTATGGACACCAGAATAACAGTTGAAAAAACCGAAGAAATCCTGCGAGAACTAACCATAAGTGGTCATGCGGAAATGCGAATCTCAGATTCGGGACTGGTCGTTTACCATTTTCCAGAAATCGAACGCTGGGATGAAAAATACCGCGCGAGACCCGTCGATGAACTCTAATGTGTATGGGAGGGCAAAATAATGGTAATGTTTGAAATTGGAATGATGGTAGCAGTAATCATTCTCGCATCAGCGGCATACAAATACATTGAGCAACGCACCAGAAGGTCCATACCCAGCGATGCGGAAGAACGGATCAACGCCAGAATGGACGAACTCGACCGCAGGCTCACAGACATTCAGGACGTCATGATCACCATTGACGAAAAACTCAGCAGAAAATAAGGAGGGGTAACATGACTAATGTTATTGGTGTCACTATGGGTGGCATATTGATGATCATCATTGTAGGCGCCATTGCATCAGCGGTACACAAATACATTGATCGCCGCACCAAAGGATCCATCCCCAGCGATGCGGAAAAACGCTTGAATGAACGAATGGACGAACTCGACCGCAGGCTCACGGACATTCAGGATATTCTAATCACTATTGACGAAAAATTCGACCGATCGCCCATCGCGCGCTAACTTAGACTAACAGGGAGGGCACCATGCGTATCTTTTTGCAACTCACGGTTGGTATCAGTCTGATTATTCTGGCAAGCGGCACAATTGTCTATATCGAAAACCCAACATTTGGAGGTGGTCTCGGCCTGATGGCAGCCTGGGGAGCTATGGCTTTCATCACCTTTTTTACCATCACATTCACATTTGCGTCAGAAGACGAACGAAGAAATAGATCAATAAAAAACAACAACCTGTCTGAAAAACTGACAAAACGCGTGAAAGAACTCGAAAAACGCCTCATCGACCTTCAGGACATCGTCATCACCAACGACGACAAACTCGAGCGTCTCAACAGCCAATCCCGCGTCGAACTGCCCACGCCCCCGCGGACCATCTCGGATTGACGGACAACCTCACACCTCACAAATAAAAGGGACATCCCATGTTGGCAAAACTCATCGGCATCGTATTCATTGTCATTGGCGGCATTATCACCATCAAGGTTCTCTTCCCGTTTCTTGGCTCTCTATTGGAGTCTATCTTTCATCTGATCGGACTTGTCATCGCCGTTGGATTTATTGCGATCGGTTGGCGGTTGATCAGCAGAGAAGACTGACGGAAAAATCCGTCTTGTTACAATCAAGAGAGTAGCTATAAATGAATTATCTTAACTAATGGAGAAAAAAGTGAAAACACAGGATCAAAATCTGATTCGCGCATCCCTCTCGGGCGACCGCCGGGCATTTGAAACGCTCTACCACAAATACCAGAACCAGATCTACGGCACCCTCGCACAGCGCATCTCGGACCGCGACACCGTTGACGACCTGATGCAAGACACATTTTTCCGCGCCTATCGCTCGCTCCACACATTCAAAGGCCAGGCAGCATTTTCGACCTGGCTCACACAAATTGCCCTCAACGTCTATCGCTCGCACCTGCGCTCGCAACAAGTTCGGCAAAACTGGGTCTATCAAACCGAAGACCCCGAAGTCGTTCGCAACGTCATCCGCGACATCATCCCCGGTACACTACCAGACCAAATAGTCGAAAAACGCGAACGCATACAATTGGTCCACAAAAGCATTCAAAACTTACCCGAACGCTATCGCAAAGCCATGTGGCTGCGCTACGTCATGGACTGGTCCTACGAAGAAATCACACAGGCACTTCGCGTTCCGCTTGGAACCGTCAAAACATGGCTGTGTCGCGCCCGCCGCCAACTCAAAAGCGAATTTCGCAAACTCGGCCTACAACCCGGATGACCGGATAAGAAATAACCCTTGCTTTTCGCCCTTTGCATAGACAAATTTAAGAATAACAGGTTCGCGCGTCGCGGTTTCCCGCTTCTCTGTCCAAAGTAGTTGATAGAACGCGCAATCGATTTCTGGAGGTTAATTATGCAGGCATGGTGGTCAGAACTCGCGCCTCTCAATCAGGCATTCTATGGCTGTGCTGTCTTCTTCACCCTTTTGTTTCTCTGGCAATTTATCACGACACTCATCGGCCTGGGCGATTCCGCAGATGGCCTTACCGACGACTTCAACGCCAACGATGCAGGACCAGATGTCGATAATAGTCCTTATGATCACGGTGTCGCAACCTTTCAACTGCTCTCACTGCGCTCTGTGATCGCCTTTGGCATGCTCTTTGGATGGGCGGGCGCACTCTACCTCGACCTGGGCCTCTCAATCGAAGAGTCGGTTCTTCGCGGCCTCGTATGGGGCGGCGCGGGGATGGTACTGGTTGCATATTTCTTCTACAAAGTGCAACAACTCTCCGAATCGCATAACCGAAACCTATCATCCTGTATCGGCAATGAAGGCGAAGTCTATCTCGACATCCCTGAAAATGGCGCCGGTCAAATTCGCGTGATGGAAAGCGGGGCTGTCAACTACATCTCTGCGCGCAGCAAAGACGGGCAGCCCATCCAGAACAAAACGCCGGTGCGCGTATTGCGAACACTCGACACAACCACCGTTGAAGTCGAACCCATTTAATCCTGAACCAAAGGAGGTCCCATGCCCACCGAATTCATTCTCATCCTCATCCTATCAGCCGTTGTATTTTTGCTGTTCCTCACATTCATCTCGCGTTACAAGCGCTGTCCATCCAATAAAATTCTCGTTATCTACGGCAAAACAGGAGGTGGCACAGCCGCAAAATGCGTACACGGTGGTGCAGCTTTTGTCCTGCCCCTTTTGCAGGACTATGAATACCTCGACCTCGAACCCTTTGTCGTACCCATCGATCTGGACAACGCGCTTTCACAGGAAAACATCCGCGTATCCGTGCCCACCACAGTCACAGCAGCTATCTCCAACCAGCCCGGCATCATGCAAAACGCGGCCATCCGCCTCCTGGGCCTTTCCCGCGATCAAATTCAGAGCCAGGCACAAGACATCATCCTCGGCCAGATGCGCGCAGTCATTGCAACCATGCAAATTGAAGAAATCAATCAGGACCGACAGGCATTCATGACCAAAGTGAATGATGCCGTCTCCACCGAAATGGAAAAAATTGGCCTGGCCGTCATCAACGTCAACATCAAAGACCTCGACGACGAAAGCGGCTACATCAAAGCCATCGGCCAAAAAGCTGCCGCCGAAGCCATCAACCAGGCCTCTATTGACGTGGCTGAACAAGAAAGGCATGGCCAAGTTGGCGTGGCCGAACGCGCGCGCGATCGACGTCGGGAGGTCGCAGCAGCCGAGTCAGAGGCCGACGTCGGCGAAGCAGAAGCAACGCGAAACAGACGACGACAAGTTGCTGCACTCGAATCCGAAGCTGAAATTGGCGAAGCAGAGGCAGGGCGAGACAAACGCCAAAATGTCGCAGCTCTCGAAGCAGAAGCCGTACAGTCAGAAACAGAAGCAGAAGCAAAAACAGCCGGCTATCGCGCGGGACAACGCGTGGCAGAAGAAGAAGCGCGCCGAAAAGCAGAAGAAGCTACCAAAGCCACTGACGGCGCCATTCGCGTCGCCCAAGAAACCGCGGAAAAAGCAGCCGAAGAAGCCCGGGCACTGCGCGAAGAAGCGCGCCTGCGCGCAGAAATTGTCGTTCAGGCAGAAGCCGAAAAACAACGCCAGGTCGTTCAAGCAGAAGCCGAAAAAGAACAGCGACGCCTTATTGCCGAAGGTGAAGCCGCCGCTATTCTCGCACAAAAACAGGCCGAAGCCGAGGGGACTCAGGCCATCCTCAATGCGAAAGCCGAAGGATACAGACAACTCGTTGAAGCCTGTGGCAGCAACGACCAGGCAGCAGCGGCTTTCCTGATCATCGAACGCCTCACCGAAGTCGCCAACATCCAGGCAGAAGCCATTAGCAACCTGCCCATCGACAAAGTAATGGTCTGGGACAGCGGCAATGGCGAGAGTGGCATGTCCAACCTGGGACAACGCCTCATGGGTGCCATACCGCCCATGCACGACCTGGCGCGTCTGGCAGGACTTGAATTACCCGAATTTCTGGGCAAAATGAACGGTGAACAAACGGCAGAAGAAAGTGAGAAGGGTGAAGAGTGGTGGGTGAAGGCCACCCAACTCCCCAGCATGTCACTATTCTTAATTCCTAATTCTCAATTCTTAATTGGCATTTACAGCCATGTCCAACACCCTTAACACACACCTCGACCTGGAAACCCATTTCCAAATGGCGCTGCAACACGCGCGTGGGGCAGCGCCGGGTTCAGGCGACTACAAAAAAGCGGTTGAACACCTCGAATACATTTTGTCTGTCGATAACCGGGGTGGTGAACAAGCCCTCATTGACCGCGTCTGTTTTTTGTTGGGCAGCCTGCTCGATGACTTTCCGGAAAACGCATCTCGAGCCATTGCCGTTTACCGCCGGGGTTTAGAAGCCGATCCCCTCTTTGCGCCCGGGCATAACAACCTGGGCGTTTTGCTCATGCAAAATGGGCAAATCCTATCGGCTCTTGGCGAACTTAAAATCGCCATACACCTCGAACCCGATTACATGCTACCTTATCGCAACCTCGCCCGATTGCTCTTTCAACACATGAGTTCGGCACAAATGGAACGCGAATACGCGAGCATCACCGAAGAATTTGGCGTTAGAGCATCGAGCATTCTCGCCCGCCTATCTCTCGAACTCATAGACCTGGGGCGCGCACAGGTCTATGAAAGCCTCTACACGCACGGCCATCGCATCAAAAACCTGATGGGTCTCTCCGGCAGCCGAATGCGCCGCGCCATACGCAATTTACCGCAAAATACCGACGGACTGGATGACCTGCAAGACATCGCACACGAACAAGAACACATCTACAATCAGTGGGTCGCCTACTTGCGATCTATGAAACAAGACACCATGAACCCCGCGCTGGTCGATGTCCCACAACTCATCAAAAAAATGACCCACAAACTCTCTGCACGAGCGGGGAACAAAGAACTCATCTTTGCTGCCGAACCGCATGTACCTCAGGTAATAGCGGACGCTGGCATGTTATCTGAAGCCGTCACAAACCTGACTCTCAACGCCATCGAAGCCACTGAAGACAATGGCAGGGTAACAGTACAGGTAGGCGCCGATACAGAGCGCAGTTCGGTATATATTGAAGTGGAAGACAATGGTCCCGGCATTCCCGAAAATTTGCAAACCCGTATATTTGATCCCGGATTTTCAACGCGGGAAAGGGGCAATGGCTATGGGCTGAGTATCTGCTCTCGCATAGCAGCGGCACACCGCGGCACGTTGCGCGTGATCAGCCGCCCGGGCGCAGGCGCAGTTTTTCGCATTGACCTGCCCGTCGATTTTGAAGTCTCAACACAACAAGACAGCATTGGACTGCAACGCAGAGTACCCGACACCTCACGCGATCCAATAGCTGAAGAATTTATTCAATAAGTCCCTTTTTCAATATTTCTCCCATGACCGAAATTATCGTTGCTGACGACCAGATAGAAGTCCTCGACATGCTGATTCGAAGCCTGCGAGACGACGCGCGCAAGGTCCATGCCTTCTCGACCGGGCGCGAAGCGCTATCATATCTACAACAGCATCCCGATCAGATTAGCCTGGCCATTCTCGACCTCGATTATGGACCCAATGAACCCGATGGCCTCGAAATTTTACCACAAATGCTCGGAACGGTTCCCGACCTGCCCGTCATTATGCTCACCGGACAGGGCACAATAGACACTGCCGTGGCTGCATTGCGATTGGGCGCAACAGACTTTATTGAAAAAGATTTTTATATAGAAGACAAAATCGAACTCAGCCTTGAAAAACTCGACCGCGTGTATCAAGCACTTAAGGAAAACGCCCAACTGCGGGCCGAAGTTCAGGACCTGGGGCGCGAAAACCAATTCTACCGAGACGAATTTGGCAAGCGCTATCAAATCATCGGCTCCAGCCCCAAACTCCAGCAAATTCTCCAGCGAGCGCAAACCGTAGCCCCCATCCCCAGACCCGCGCTCATCACAGGCGAACCCGGAACGGGCAAAGAACTCGTCGCCGCTGCCATCCACTATGGCAGTGACCGCAAAGACCGTCCCTTTGTCAAAGTCAATTGCGCCGCCATTGCCGGTCAGTTGCTCGAAAGCGAACTCTTTGGACACGAAAAAGGGGCTTATACGGGCGCGACAGAAGCCCGCCCGGGCAAATTTGAAGCCGCGAGTGGCGGCACCCTATTCCTCGATGAAATTGGCAACACCACTCCCGAATTTCAGCAAAACGTATTGCGCGCTATTGAATATAGCGAAATCCAGCGCGTGGGCAGCGCGACCCCCATCTTTATCGACGTGCGCGTTATTGCCGCCACAAATACCGATCTCGAAACGGAAATTGCCGAAGGCCGATTCCGTCAGGACCTCTACGACAGATTGCGCTTTGAAGTTTTGCACATGCCTCCATTGCGCGAACGCCGCGAAGACATTCCCGCATTGGCCGACTATTTTGTCGCGCAAATCGTTGAGGAAGTACCAGGCCTTCAAAAACGCAATTTTTCCGATGCGGCAATAGAACGCCTGATGACATATCGCTGGCCGGGCAATGTGCGCGAACTCAAATTTGCGGCTGAACGCGCGGCCTGTGTCGCCCGTGGGACAGAGATCGAACCCGATGATCTGCCCCCCGAAGTTTCTCGACAAGCATCCCAATCATCCGAATTGAGCGACGGCTTTGAATCACAAGTGCAATCCTTTGAACTGAGTCTATTGCGGCGCATCCTCAATAACGTCTCCTGGAACCAGCGCGAAGCCGCCAAACAACTCAAACTCAGCTACGACCAATTTCGCCACCTGTACCGCAAATACAAACTCAACAAAGAAAAACCCTGATTGTTATGGCTCTCGATATCCCCGTTCGGGCAAATCTCCAATACTTCCGCTGTCTTAACGACAGCATATCCTCCTGGGCGAGTCACCTGCCCTTTTTGTTCCTCGCTTCATTTTTGGCAATACTCCTGAGCGCGATATCGGGCACTTTGCTCCTGGGCAGCTTATATGCTGGCTTTGCCATCATGATCTTGCGCGCACAACAAGGGGAAAAACCCCGTATGCGAGATCTATTTGGGCAAATCATTCGTTTCATTCGTTTTTTTTCGATGAACATTTTTATTTTTTTATTTTTTATTCTCGGCTTCATCATCATTGCGGTACTGATTTTTATGAGCAGCGATTTCTTTGCACTCCCGCTCAATGCATTCAAACAGATCATTGCCCAGGAAACGCCCTGGGTTATTCCCGCTGCACCAGAACACATTGGAAGATTCTTAGAAGAAAAAAATATTATTTTTTACGCCGTCATTCTGGCAGCTTGCCTCTTATTTTTGCCCTGCCTCATTTTTGTTGTCAAATGCTTCTACATCTATCTTCTGGCAGCAGACCGGGGGGTACACATCGATGAAGCCTATGTCGAAAGTCGCAAAGCCGTTGAACGCTACGGTTTCTTTCGCCACTGCGCGCTTATACTCACCGCACTCGGAATTCTCGCAGGCTCAGTCGCACTCACCAGAGACATCATCGACAATACCTTCGTCCAGTTCTGTGTCTTCGCCCTCTTTCAACCCCTCGCGCTCGGGATTTTTGCATCGGCCTACAACCAGACCCTTTGCGAAGAAGCGCGACAGTGGGAAAGCTACAAACAACAATTCTCGGAAATGCGCGATGAATTGCAAACAGCACACGACATGCAAATGGGTCTGTTGCCGCAATCCAGTCCCGACCTGCCGGGTTTTGCACTCGACGGAACGTGTATTCCCGCCAACAGCGTAGGAGGAGATTACTATACATACCGCTGGTTGGATGAAGACAAAACAAAACTCGGCATCGTCGTTGCCGATGTCTCAGGCAAAGCCATGGAAGCAGCCGTGACCGCTGTGCGTTTCAATGAAATGCTCCGCTATGAATGCCAAAATCGCGTTGCGCCAGCCGATATTCTCGACGGTCTTAACGACTCGCTGGAAGGTCAAATTGACCAGGCCACATTTATTACATGCTGCATCGCTGTGCTCGACGTACCCACAGGCGAAGTCACGCTTGCAAGCGCAGGACACTGTCCCCCGATCCATCTATCCAATCGATCTCAATTTATCGACCTCACGGGCTATCCCCTTGGAATCCCGGCACTGGTGCGCCCCCAAACGCCTTATCATGTTGAACATGTAACACTCGCGCCCGGTGATCGCCTCGTGCTCTACTCCGATGGTGTTGTCGAAGCTCAAAATGCCAAACGCAACTTCTTTGACGACGACCGATTTATACGTTGTCTTGAACGCGCATCCATAGACCGGACACCCACAGACCTGATTGCCGACCTCGTCGCCAATGTCAAATCCTTTATTGGCAAAGCGAGGCGCACCGACGATATAACCCTCGTTATTCTCCAGCGCGATTTATCCCTTAACTCCTGACCCATTTCACAATGACCAACGACCGCTTCATACTCATACACTATCACGAAATTGGCCTCAAAGGCAAAAATCGGGGCAAATTTGAACGGCGTCTGATGACCAACATCACCCGTGCACTCAAAGGCGTGCCCTGTGGAAAACTCGAGCGTCTATCGGGCCGCATGATGCTCGCACTCACCTCAGAATCGCCGATAGATGTAATCCGAGAACGACTCTCAACAGTCTTTGGCATCGCCAACTTTTCCGAAGCAGTGGTCGCCAAACGCAATATCGAAGCCATTCGAGAAACAGCCTGGGCACTTGCACAAAAAGCCGATTTCGAATCCTTCAAAATCGTCACCAGACGCGGCGACAAAACCTTTCCTTTCAATTCGGATCAAATCAACCGGGATGTGGGCAAGCATATTCAAACCCTGTCCGGTGCCCGCGTCCTCATGGACAATCCAGATCTCACCTGCTTTATTGAAATTGCTCCACAACGCATATTCATCTACGCCAAAAAAATTCCGGCACCAGGGGGTTTGCCCGTCGGGTCCAATGAAAGCGCAGTAAGCCTCATCTCCTCGGGCATTGACTCACCCGTGGCCTCTTACAAAATTATGAAACGCGGTGTCAAACTCACCTATGTGCATTTCCACAGCCAGCCCTATACCAATCGCAATTCCCAGCGCAACACCGAAGACCTCGTACGACTCCTCACCCGACATCAATACGTATCGGACCTCTACTTGGTGCCATTTGTCGAAATACAACGCCACATCATGACGCGAGCACCTGCGAGCTATCGCGTCATTCTCTACCGCCGCGCCATGCTGCGCATTGCAGAAGTCATTGCCGAAAAAGTAAATGCTCAGGCACTCGTCACAGGTGAAAACGTCGGACAGGTCGCCTCCCAAACCTTGTCGAACATGCGCGTCATCGAAGAAGTGACCCCACTCCCCATCTTGCGTCCCCTCGCCGGTGACAACAAAGAAGAAATCATCAACGAAGCGCGGCGCATTGGCACATATCAAATCTCCATCGAACCCTACGAAGATTGTTGCTCTGTCTTTGTACCCAAACACCCGGAAACGCGCGCCAATTTAGAAAAAGTCTGCGAAATCGAATCCACGCTCGACCTCGCCCCCCTCATCGCACAAACCCTTGAACAAACCGAACGCAAAACGTTTAAGTTTTAGCATACTCATTAGTTAGACTGGATTGCGGCTCAAGCATGCCCCTGCACGTTTTAAGCAGGGGACCATGCCGCAATGACGCCAGCTACTCGTCACGCCTGCATGTTTTAAGCAGGCGTCCAGTGGTTTTTTAAGTCAATAAATTTTCTTAAAGACCACTCATTTTGCAATTCCCACCTTCTTTTCCCAGACCTCCAGCCCCTGGTATGCTTCAAAAATCGCCTCAATCAAATAGCGAATCGCCGCGCTAAAATATCGCCCCCGCCTCCACGCCACGCCGATCTCGCGGCTAAATGCCACCCCCGCCACATCCACCACCTTTAATACCCCGGCATCCAGAGACTCCTGCACAGTTAGCATAGGCAGAAACGAAATCCCAACACCAACCTCCACTAACTTTCGCATCGCCTCTGGGCTTCGCATCTCCATCACCACGCCGGGAGACACGCCTGCTTCGGCAAATCGCTCATCCACAATTTTGCGCGATATGGAATCCGTGTGAAACAGGATCAAAGGCTCTTGCACCACCTCTTGCAAAGTCGCGCTTTTTCGCACAGCAAAAGGATGAGATGCACCCACCACAAGCGGCATAGAATCCCGATAAATCGACACCGTCTCCACACGCGGATGATCATAAGGCAGTGAAATAACCGCAAACTCAGAGCGATTCATCAGCAGATCATCCACCAGATAACGCGATGGTGCCACCTGTGCAGACAGAAAAACACTGGGATAAGCGCGCATATAATCCTTCAAAATATCCGGCAGCAAATACGTCACAGCCGCATCAATCGCGCCAAACTGAAACCCCTCTCCCGGCAACACATCGCGTCGCTGCAAGTGGTCTTCAACCTCTTCGACCAGATCCTGAATCTGCATCGCATAATTCACCAGTGTACGCCCTTCCATTGTCAGCGCCACGCGCTTGCCTCCCCGGTTAAAAAGCCTCACACCCATCGTCTTTTCCAATTCGGCAATACCACTGCTCACCGTTGGCTGTGTCACATGCATCTCCCGTGCTGCCTGGCTAAAACTCCCGGTCTGTGCAACAGACAAAAAATAGCGCAAATGATAAAGATTCATATCTCGCTCCAATTCAAAACACAATCTATAGATTTTATCTATATATAATATAGTAATTATTGATTTGTCTAATAAGAAAAAATCACTGACATTTTGTCCGACAATACCTTAAACACCTTTCTCTTTAAGGAGAAACACATGTCCTCCAAAGTTCGAGTCGCCATCATCGGCGCAGGCAACTGTGCATCCTCCCTTGTACAGGGCATCGAATACTACAAAAACGCTTCTGAAGATGATTTTATCCCCGGATTGATGCACCCCAACCTGGGCGGCTATCACATCCGCGACATTGAATTTTCTGCTGCCTTTGATGTCAATGCAGAAAAAGTGGGCAAAGACTTGAGCGAAGCCATCTTTGCACATCCCAACAACACCATCAAATTTGCCGATGTCCCCCACCTCGACGTTCCCGTTTACCGCGGCATGACCCACGATGGACTGGGCAAATATCTCGATCAAGTCATCACAAAAGCCGAAGGTGACACCGTTGACATCGCCGAAGTCCTCAAAGCCACGCGCACAGATGTCGTCGTCAATTATCTGCCCGTTGGCAGCGAACAAGCCACCAAGTGGTATGTGGAACAGGTCCTCCAGGCCGGATGTGCCTTCGTCAACTGCATGCCCGTCTTTATCGCAAGTGCCGGACACTGGCCCGAGCGCTTTGAAAAACGCGGTCTGCCCCTCATTGGCGACGACATCAAATCACAGGTCGGCGCCACAATCACCCACCGCGTGCTCACCCGCCTGTTCCGAGAACGCGGCGTCAAACTCAGTAAAACGTATCAACTCAATTTTGGCGGCAACACCGACTTTTACAACATGCTCGAACGCGAACGCTTAGAATCCAAAAAAATCTCCAAAACACAAGCCGTCACCTCTCAACTCGACTACGACCTGGGAGAAGACAATATCCACGTTGGCCCCAGCGATCACATCCCCTGGCTGGAAGACCGCAAATGGTGTCATATTCGCATGGAAGGCGAAACCTTTGGCGGCGTGCCACTCAATCTGGAACTCAAACTCGAAGTCTGGGACTCACCGAACTCAGCGGGCGTGGTCATCGACGCAGTCAGGCTCTGCAAACTCGCCCTCAACCACGGCCTCAAAGGCCCCTTGATGGGACCATCGTCTTACCTCATGAAATCGCCACCCAGACAATTTAGCGACGATCAAGCTCGCGAAATGACGAGTGATTTTATTCGCCAATACGGAAGAAAAGAATAAAACCTCTCTCCCGCACAGTGCTTGCCATTTGGCAGGCACTGTGTTTACATTTTAAGCGACCCCGGGCTTTTGCCCATGGTCGCTTATTTTTTTACAATCCATCAGAAAGACAACCCATGAAAAATGTGCAAAAATTAAAACATCACGACATTGAGGCATATACAGAACGCACCAGAAACGGGCCCTGCTTTATATGCGAAATGCTGGCGGGTAAAAACCCCCATCACATAGTCTATCAGGACGACTTCGCAGTTGCATTCATGAACAAATACACGCGGCTCTACGGATACGTCCTGGTGTCTCCCATCAGACATAGAGAGCATGTAACGAGCGACTTTACAAAAGACGAGTATCTGAGAATACAATCCCTCATATACGACATCTCAGAGGCCATCAAAAAAGTCGTCAGCACAGAGCGGATGTATATCCTATCTCTTGGGAGTAAGCAAGGAAACGCGCATGTACACTGGCATATAGCTCCATTGCCTCCTGGCGTTCCTTATGAGAAACAACAGACTAAGGCCATCAGCACACGCGAAGGGATTTTGGATATTTCTGAAAATGAAATGGAAGCACTCGCTGACCAAATACGAAGGGCGATGGAGTAGTAAACTATATCATCAATGTGATAATTTCTTGACTCCTGAGTGCATCATAGTAGATTTACACAATGGGAATTCCCGTATTATTTCTGCTGTTCTAAAATAATTGTCGGAGGTAAGCTATGGGACACACCCTTACATTAGAAGTACCGGAGAAAGTGTATGATTTGTTAAGAAAATCAGCGGCGCATGTTGGGCAACTCCCAGAAGTTTTAGCTGCTAATCTCTTGGCTGAGGCAACTGAGCGTCTTGGAGATGATCCATTGGAGGAATTTATAGGGACACTAAAGAGTTCTATTCCCGATTGGGCAGATCACCACGATCAATACATTGGAAAATCAGTAAGAGATTCAATGGATGACACGAAATACAACAAATCTTCAGACGTCTGATATTTTTGCTGACACAGCAGGTTGGGGCCACCTTGTTGACGCCGGTCAGCCGTATCATTCTCAAGCTGCATCAATCTATCGCAGGGCTCGGCAGGAAAAGCGTAGATTCATTACCACTAACTATATCCTGAACGAATTGGTCGCTTTACTGATCAGTCCACTACGAGTACCCCGACCAAGAATTGCTGCATTCGTGGAGAGTTTGAAAGCCTCTCCAAATGTAGAAATCATCCACATAGACGCTGCTCTTGATAGGCAATCGTGGGAATTTTTCAAACAACGAGATGACAAGGAGTGGACTCTTGTAGATTGCTCGAGTTTCGTACTGATGAAAGAGCGTCACCTGACAGAGGCATTTACAACAGATCATCACTTCGAACAAGCAGGTTATATATGTTTGTTGAAGCCATAATATTTTTTTTATCTCTCCTCTCGTAGCATTTCTTTATACCCAACCCCTTCTCCTCTGAAGATCGCATCCCTGATCGTCACATCCGAGCAGGGCCGACGCCATCGTGCGCTCTGCTCAAGAGCATCAAACCATCCTCGTCGATATATAACAAAGGAGACCGTCATGGACAAAGTCCTCATCATCGTTGGAGACGCCACAGAAACCGTCGATACCCTATACCCATTTCTCAGAATACAAGAAGACGGATTTACCCCCGTTGTTGCTGGCCCAGACAAACGACGCTATCAAATGGTACTCCACGAAATCTCCCCCGGCTGGGACATCACCGAAGAATGGAAAGGATATTCAATCAATGCCGACATCGCCTTTCGAGACATTGACCCCTCCGAATACGTCGGCATCTTCTTCTCTGGCGGACGCGCCCCCGAATACATCCGCGACAACCCCGACCTCATTCGTATCACGCGCTATTTCTTTGAACACAACAAACCCGTTGCCAGCGTCTGCCACGGCGTTGAAATCCCGTGTCGCGCAGGCGTAGTCAAAGGACGTCGCATGGCCTGCGTTTGGAAATGCCAATTTGACCTCGAAGTCTGCGGCGGCATCTTCGTCGATGAACCGTGTGTCATCGATGGCAATTTGGTCAGCGGTCGCGTGTGGAACGACCACGGTCAGTACATGAAACACTGGATGAACCTGCTCATTGAAGAGCGCGAAAAAATGAAAACCCGCGAAACAGTCGCTGCTGATTAGACGGAACGGGGTACAACTGGCCGCTTCTCAGAGCCTGCCCCACAAGTGGGTAATGTGGGGCCAGTTCATAGACGAACCCCGCCCTACCACCCAAAACCTCTGGATTGCGGCTAACATCATGCCGCAATGACGGCTTTGTAGATTCGCTTTGTCGTGTAATGAAGAGGAGTAAGTATATGATCATCTCAGACCTGCGCGAGATTGAAGGCCGACAATTTCCCGCACGCAGAAGAACACAGCCTGTTGCAGGTGCTGGCACCCCCATCCCCACAAAGGAATTCTCCGTTGGATTCGTCACCTTTGAACCCAACGGGGGGCAGGTGCCCTGGCACAATCAGGCACAAGAAGAAATCTACTTCGTCATCGAAGGCGAAGGCGAAATGTGCCTCGGCACCGAAAGACAAACCCTGAAAGCCGGTCAGGCCGTGTACATTCCCCCGGGAGAATACCATCAACTCACCAACACAGGAGACGTACCCCTGAAAATGATCTACTGCTGTGCCGCTGGCTTTGTAGCACATCCGCAGCAGGAAATGACCGGCACCCTGCCAAAAGCTGGCATCGACGTTCCTGCCCTGCCCGATGGCGCGCAACCGCAACACACAGACCCACCGTAAACGCAAACAAGGACGGACCAAATGCCAACTTCACAAACATCATCCCCGCACCTGGGCCGCTTTCAACCCCGTGGCACGCGCCGCCTCATCTACGTCAGCGACCCCTCAAACACCACCAGCCACCTCAGCGTCCCGGCGGCCAAACCCGAAGAACTGCGTCAGATCGTTCGCAATTACGCCTCTGCGGGAAGTATCGACACCCTCGTACAGGAAATCTTCGCCGAAGCAATGACCATGTTCTGGCGAACCGACAAATGTCCTTACGACATCCGGCACCAGCACCAACGCCTGGTACCTATCATGGACACGGGCGTCATGCCCGTCGAAATCTATATCGACGAATGCCATAAGCAGGGCATGGAATTTATCGCCGGTTTCCGAATGAACGACCGCCACGGCCACCACACGGAATTCTTCAAAAAACTCTGCGACGAAAAACCCGAATGGGTACTCATAGAATACAAACCCTCCACCAGACGCGCATCGCCCGAAAGCCGCAAATACGGATGCTCCCTAAACTACGCCATACCCGAAGTGCGCGCCTTTCTCCTCGCCATCATGGAGGAAGTCGCCAACCGCTTTGACATCGACGGCATGGAATTTAACTTCACCCGTCTGGCAGAATGTTTTCCCAGAGCTGAACTATCACACAGCCACAACACCATGACCGGCTTTATTCGACAAGTCCGCAATATGCTGGACAATGCCCGTTCCCCAGCAGGCAGAGAGCGGAACCTCATCCTCGGCGTACGCGTACCCCAGCAAATGGCGGGCTGCAAAAACCTGAGCTTAGACGTTCCCACCTGGATCAAAGAGGATCTGATCGACTATGTTGCACCTGGAGATTTTGGATTCACCGACTTCAACGAAAAATACGAAGACTTTGTATCAATAGCCCGGCAACACAACTGTTATGTCTATCCCCAGGTTCAACCCAGACTCAGTATAGACACAGAATTTCTCATGGACATGCCCCAATACCGCGCTGCGTTGCAAAACTTCTATGCCGCAGGCGCCGACGGTTTCTCGACCCAAAATTACTTCTTTCACTGGGGACCTCAGTTTGAACCCCCGGGAAATAGTGGTGCCAAAAACCCCGCAATGTATCCAGCGGCGATGAACGACCTCGTAGAATTAAAAAACCCGCAAAGCATCGGCCCAGATCGACACTACACATTCCGTTCACTCTGGGCAAATAGCAAAAGTTTGGGCGAAGTCTATGTCAAAGAAGAACTCGTCCTCTCCCGCCAAAAAACGGGACAGCGAGAAACCTTCAGATTTCGCCTGTGTGAGAACTTACCCCCCGAACCCATCCCCTCGGAAAACACCCTGACTTTCTTTATACAGGGCTTGTCAAAAGACGACGCACTCACAGTTGACATCAACGGCACAAAAATCCCATCTCAAAATCTGAAATGGACCTGGCCCGACGGCGACCAACCCCCATCGTGTACAATCCCGCTATCAAACCCGCCATTTATTTATGGCGACAACCACCTGGGCCTGACCCTTGAATCTGCGGAGAATATTGACGGGGAAATCATCGTCGATCACATAGAATGCGGAATTCGATCTCTTTTATCCACAAGAGATGTATCTTGACTTCAAAAATTTTTAATAATATCCTGAAGAAAGACCCATAGATCATGTAGTCATCTGCGCCACAACAGAAAGGATATGACATGGATACACAACCAGGCAGACAAGATCGGACGACATATCCGATACAAGACGATGTGCGACTGGAAGTCTATTGGCGGAATGACCGCGCGGGTTATGGTCCCGCAGCATCTGTGTATGCTTACAACCAGGAGGTTTTGCGTCTGGACTGCTTTGGAGAGGCAAAAAAACACGGAGGGAAAGGTCACTGCCACATCAACCTGAAACAGACCCGGGCAAGGCAATGGATGTACCCTCCCGGAACGGTTCGAGACCATATCGGGCACGCGATACACGACCTGACACACAACCTGCGTTTTTGTCTCACGACAAATGTGGATGAAAGGATACAGCAAATCGAGATTGACCAGGAAACACTACAACCGATTGCCCAGGAAGTTGAAGCAAAAATGCTGGCATTTGCAGACAAGCTCGACTTATAATCAGGCGTTCCTTGTAGCTCTGAGAGGGGCTGCAAGGAATATTTGATCGAATTCTCGAAACGCTATTGCAGAAACATCTCGAATAACCGGAGCGTACGATGGGCACCCTGCACGGACATATTATCGACAGCGCGACAGGCGAACACATCAACGCCAAAGTACACGTCCTGACCGCCAACGGCCGTTTTTGCCACCCGCGCGATGCCATGCTCAAACGCGGCCCCGGCACGCCCTTCTTCTTCTGCGATGGCGAATTTGAAGTTCAAGCCACACGCGGACGCACCGACATACTGGTCGAACGCGGCACAGAATACGAACCCATCCGCACCGTAGTCGAAATGCCGGAAAACGGCGTCAAAGACATCGAAATCACCCTCAACCGCTGGTATATTCCCCAAGAAAACAACTGGTATCCGGGCAACACACACATCCACTACGACGAAAAAGAAACCCGTCCCGACGACCGTCTGGCCATTGACTGTAGCGTGGAAGGCTACAACGTCACCGTCGTAAGCGTCCTCGACAGAAGACAACTCCCCTACGCCAGCAACAAATATCCCATCGGCGTGATGAACGAATTTACCACCGCACATCACGTACTCGATATCGGCGAAGAAAACCGCCACTACGGCGAAAACTCGCCCTGGGGGTTCGGATATGGGCACGTCATGTTCCTCAACATCCGCAACCTCATCCAACCCGTCAGCCGCGGCCACATCCTCACCGCGCAATTCGACCCCGACTATCCCCCGCTGTGCTTTTGCTGCGACGAAGCCCGCGATCAAGGCGGCATCGTGATATGGTGTCACAACGGTCGCGGCATGGAAGCCCCCATTGCCGCAGCACTGGGCAAACTGGATGCCTTCAACCTGTTCGACCCCTTCTGGATGGACCCCGAATACGACCTGTGGTACAAACTGCTCAATTGTGGCATCGCCTTGCCCGCCTCCACTGGCACCGACTGGTTCGTCTGCTCCAACAACCGCGTCTATGTCAACACCAGAGGCGCGTTCTCCTACGAAAACTGGATAGACGGCATGAAATCGGGCAACACCTTTATCACCAATGGTCCCGCCATTGACCTGAACGTAAACGACCACCCCATGGGCGCCACGGTCGAATTGCCTTCAGGCGGCTCGCTCGACATAGAATCCACATTCACATCCTATTACCCCATTCACTGCGCCGAAATCGCGATGAATGGCCGCATCATCCACAGGGAAAACTATCCCGAAGGCAAACGCGAGGGCGCCATTCGCCATCGGGTAAATATCGACCGCGACGGCTGGATCGCAGCCCGGCTCTGGGGCAACCAGCGCGACAGCTTTGACCAATCGATCTACGCGCACAGCAGCCCGGTTTATTTTGCCTGCGGCCGTCCACCTGCCGAGCGCAATGAATCCGCGCAGTATTTTCTCAACGGCATCGAAGACGCGCTCAAATGGATCGACACCTATGGTCGCTACAACACCGACCAGCAACGCGAAGAAGTCAAAGACCTCTTCCGCCAGGGACGAGAAGCGTATGCGAGTCTGATAACTGGAACATCGCCATGACAAAAAATATGGAAATTTGGTTTAATTTGTTTTTTGCTTTAGTGCCTTCAGTGATCGCGTGGTTGTGTTATAAGAACCTCAAGGCCTCTTCAGAAAAACAGTATTTGACCTTTTGGCCCAGGCTCTGGGCAGGTTTTGTAGATAGCCTTGTACTATGGCCATTACACGCTATCTTTACTCTAATCTTGCAACTCGACATCCCTGTTTGGCAACTGGTGACAGTTTGGTTTCTACAATTTTTCCCACACTGGATTTATAGCGTATCCATGCACGGCAAGTATGGGCAAACCGTCGGCAAAATGGTTACCCGAGTTAAAGTCGTCGATGCCAAAACCCATAAGCCCATATCCTTCAGGCATGCCATATTGCGGGATAGCATCCCAATTTTAGCTGTCATCGCTTTAACAGTGTATCATGTTTATCTCTTCACAACTGGAACGATAAGCAGCGATCATTTCATTGACATCGAATCCGCAACAGAAATTAACAGAGAATTCGCAACAGGATTTCTCTTATTTGGCTCAATTCTTTTAATCTGGTATATAGCCGAATTAATTACCATGCTCACAAATGAGAAACGCCGTGCCCTGCACGACTTTATTGCTGGTACGCTCGTCATCCGCACCAATATTGAAAACCCTGAATCGGAAGATTTACAATGACCGAAGACGAAAAATATCTCTTTGACCTCAATGGGTATCTTGTCGTCAAAAACGTCTTGACCAAAGACGAACTCGCCCTGGCGAATGAAGCGGTTGATCGCAATCTCGACAAGGGGCGTGTTCGCCCGAGGGAACAGCGTCTTGATGGCAACTCACCAGCGCTTAAAGGTACGCATGGTCGCGGCGAACTGGGCAGCATCATCCACTGGGACGAACCCTGGTGCAATCCCTTCCGCGACCTGCTGGCGCACCCCCTCATAGTGCCCTACCTCAACGAAATACTCGGCAAAGGCTTTCGCATCGACCACCAGATGTTTCTGCTCTGGATGGACAAAGGTGCCGAAGGCCATCGCTTCCACGGCTCATCTGGACCCGGATTTGACCCCAACCAGTATTATATATTCAGAGATGGCAAAATGCACAACGGACTCACCGTCGTCTCCATCCAACTCACTGATGTCAATCCAGGCGACGGCGGTCTCTCCCTCATTCCTGGATCGCACAAAAGCAATTACCCCTGTCCGCAGGAAATGCGCCTGTATCAAAAACACCAGGAACACATTCGCCAGATCACCTGTAAGGCAGGTGACGCAATCATCTTCACCGAAGCCGTCACACACGGCACCCTGCCCTGGAAAGCGGATCATCCGCGGCGGTCAACACTCACCCGCTACACCGCCGGCAACATGGCTTATGTACGCGCCTATGACATACCCGAATGGGCAAACGAACGACAACGCGCGGTCATGGAACCGCCCTATCACACGCGGCTAAATCGCCCAACGCTTGAAGAGTGATCAGATCTGGGCGTCAGCGAAAGAGCACATCCCGTATGAAACCAATAACGAGAAGAGCACTCATCCGTTCCGGCCTTGCCTGTTGCGCGATCGCCCCATGGTTGAAAACTCTGATAGCGGTCGCCAACACCGGCCAGCTTGAACCACAAACAAGGAGGCACACCATGACACAGACATCATCTGGCGTCACTGACACCGAGATTACACTCGGCGTATCTGCAGCATTCTCCGGTCCGTCTCGGGGTTTGGGCATCGAACTGTATCGCGGTGCCAGTGCGTACTTCACACACATCAATCAGCAAGGGGGTATTGCGGGACGCAAAGTAGTTCTCAAAACCTATGACGACGGCTACCAACCCGACCCCTCTGTCAAAAACACCCTGAAATTGATGTTGGAAGACGAAGTATTTTTGCTCTTCGGTTATGTCGGAACGCCCACCGTAACCCGCGTGCTCCCCATGCTCAAAAAATTCCAGGATAGAAACATCTTCCTATTTTTTCCATTCACCGGCGCGCAACCCCAGCGAGAACCGCCTTATGGCGACTTTGCCTTTAATCTGCGCGCCTCCTACCGCCAGGAAACCGCCGGTCTCGTGGATAATTTTGTCCGCATCAACCGAAAACGCATTGCCGTATTCTATCAAGCCGATGCTTATGGTCGCAGTGGATGGGCGGGGGTAAGAAGTGCCCTGAAACGGCACGGAGAGCAAATAGTGGGCGAAGCCACGTACCGCCGCGGAGAAAAATTCACCGGCAGCATGCGAAAACAGGTCGAAATACTGAAAGCATCAGACCCGGAAGCAGTGATCTGCATCGGAGCCTATGCAGCTTGTGCGGCCTTTGCGCGCGACGCCGTCAACCTGGGCCTGCGCGTTCCAATTGCCAACCTGTCCTTTGTCGGAAGCGAGAACCTCTTGAAACTCCTCACAGAAGGACAGGACAACAGCGAGTCATACACACAGTTGCTCGTAAACTCTCAGGTCGTGCCCAGCTACGAAGAAACATCCACGCCAGCCGTCCAGGAGTACCGCGGAATGATGCAACAATACGCCCCGCAACCGCCTGAAGAACTGGTGACAGAAGACTACACACCCTTTGCGCAAAGCTTTGTCAGTCTCGAGGGATTTCTCAACGCCAAATTAATGGTTGAAATTCTGCGCCGTCTTAGTGACGCCCCCCAGCGAAGCCAGCTCGAAGACGCGGTCTTCAGCATTCGAGATTTCGATCTGGGCATCGGCGAACAGGTCTCTTTTGGTCCAGACCGACGGCAGGGGCTACAGCGAGTCTATTACACAGTTGTCGAAAACGACCGTTTTGTCACGCTGGACAACTGGGAAGACAGGTTTGGCAAAAAATGAAAATCAAAAAACTCTTTCAAAAAACGCGGTTCGGCATCTTCGCGCTATTTGGTGTGATCAGCCTGTCAACATCCGCCCTGTGTATTTACACAGTTGATACACACCTGTCAGAAGAATACGAGAACAACAGCAAGAACATCGCGAAGACCATCGCCGACTCCAGTGTCGATATTCTCTTAAATCGGGACCTCGCGGCTTTGCAATCTCTCATCGATCAATTTGTCGAAATCCAGAGCATCAAATACATCTATATCACGGATGAATCAGGTGAATTTCTCGCCCATACATTCGTGCCTGGTATTCCCGAAGTCATTCGAACAGACGACCCATTTAAGACAGAAGCCATTGAACGCAATCTGCCTGGAATGGGCGATTTCGTAGAGGTTGGCAGTCCGATCCTCGCGGGCATTGCCGGCACGGTTCACGTGGGCATGGACACGGGACTGATTGCGCTGAAAATTCAAAGAGCAATCGGAAGACAGGTCTATCTCATCTGCATCATACTCGTGGTCGGCTTCTTTGCTGCGATATGGCTCGTCAACCTCGCGGCAAATCCCCTCGGCGATCTCCTCGCCTATGCAGTGGGACGCGCACGCGGTGAGGATGGAGCCTCGGACGACAAACTACTATCCCGCGACGACGAGGTCGGGCACCTGGCCAATCTCTTCTTCTATGTTTCTGAGGGGAAAAAGGCAAAAAGCGAATAGACGGACACATAAAAATGGCAAAACGGGAAATACAGATTCCGCGTTCAGTTATCGCGCTTTTATGCACGCTCCTGCAACTCTGCTTCGGCACCGTGTACGCGTGGAGCTTCTTTCAAACGCTTCTGGTCAGACAACTCGGCTGGACATTCACAGAAACCGCATGGGCTTTTAGCATCGCGATCTTTTCCCTCGGCACATCCGCAGCCTGGGCAGGTGCGACACTACCGCGATTCGGACCTCGCAAACTCGCAGTCGCGGGCAGTATCATGTTTTCAGGCGGTTATATGATTGCAAGCCTCGCCCTTCATCTGGACCTTATCCCACTCTTTTACCTGGGGTACGGCGTTATCGGCGGTGCGGGAATTGGACTTGGCTATGTAACGCCGGTTGCAACCGCGGCAAAGTGGTTTCCAGATCGCAAGGGTCTGGTCACAGGCATCGTCGTGATGGGATTTGGCGTGGGTGCATTTCTCTTAAGCAAAATTTTGGCACCCTTTCTCGTGCTCCGAACAGAGTCGGACCTGACCCTCGTCTTCTTATGGCTCGGCATTGTATTTGCCTGTATCCTGTTGCCCTCCAGCTTTGTGCTGAGCGATCCCAAAGTCGCAGTTGTACCCGCTGCCGACGATGACCCCATGGAATACGAAGACACAGTCGCGCCCTATCTTCGGTCTTCTGAATTTGTCCTCATGTGGATCGTATTCTTCTTCAACATCGCCGCGGGTATCTCCGTCATCAGCTTTCAGTCAGAACTCCTGCAAGAAGTTTGGGGATTTGCAGATCCATCCCTGGAACCGGTAACACTCGCCGAATATGGAGCCACGCTGATCGCCGTCAGTTCCCTGTGCAACGGCGTGGGGCGGCTGTTCTGGGGATTACTATCGGATCGCATCGGTCGCGTTGGCGTCTTCAGAATTTTGCTCGCCAGCCAGATGATTGTCTTCGGCATCTTGATGACAGAGCGCAACCCCTGGATCTTTTCCGCGCTCGTATGTTATGTCCTGTTGTGCTTTGGCGGTGGCTTTGCCACAATGCCATCTTTTGTACTCGACGTTTTTGGCAGCAAAAAAATGTCCACAATCTACGGGGCAATCCTAACCGCCTGGGCCGCAGCGGGCATCTGTGGTCCCCTCTACGTGGGATATCTGAAAGACCAATACCCCGACCGAGCAGTCATATATTGCTTCCTAATCGGAATTTTCATGCTCGGCCTCGGCTACGTCTTCTCCTACCTGTTAAACGACGACCGCATTCGCCTTAGCAGGCCAACACTGGAAAGCACCCTGCGCCAGTATGGCATTTTGTCCCGATAATTATGAGGAATACACATGTCTGAACTCCCACAACCAAGAGAAACCCTTGAGCGCGCAGCTTTGTCAAAATAGGTAGGGGGCGAACGGTTCAAGGTGGGCCGCCTGACATTGGTCGGTGGTGCGGGTAACCGCATAGGGTTCAATTCCCTCGCCCTCTGCCAATTCAACATAATACAAGCAGGGGGTGAACGGTCCAAGGTGGGCCGCGGGCAGCAAAACACAAGCCCGCGTGCGAGTTTTCGCATGGGGTTCGAGTCCCCCTCCCTCTGCCAGCCTACCCAAACATCTCTTTTGCAAACGTCAGATTCTTCCTGCCCGACGCAATGGGATCAGCGCCTCCTGGCGTTTCAAAAATCAGCCAACCCTCATAACCGATCTGTGCAATCGCATCTCGACACGCGGGGAAATCCACGTCGCCTTCGCCCAGATCAGAACGTCGCGTATCTTTAATATGAATCAGTTTGGTATGTTCCGGTAAAGTAACGAGCATATCGACCGAATCGTACCCGTACTGCAGTGCATTCGCCGTATCTTGATACACCCCCACCATCTCAGACCCCACGCCATCGCAAATCGTCCTCAACAACCCCGGTGAAAAACTCGTCTCCAGAGCAACCTTAATACCTTCATCTTCAGCGACAGGGGCGCATCGCTTCAAGTCTTCAATCAGCAATTCTGCATGCGCGCTCGACATATCGAGATTCTCCGCATCAAAATACGGAAGCAAAATACCGACACCCCCCATCCCCTTACAGGCGCGAATCCCCTTTTGCACGAGACCCACCACGCGGTCGCGCACAGCCTCGTCTTCCTCATTCCCCTTGTATTCCCGAAACAGAGCAAAACTGATTGAACAGGCTTGCACACCCGTATCCTGAACCCATCGCCCAACCTCCTCCTGACCCTCTGCGCTCAAAAGCCAGTCCAACCGCTCCTCCTCTCGCAGCACAATCTCCACCCCATCAAACCCAATATCCCCTGCTGTGGCAAAAGCATCTTTCCCCCAGTCCATATTCAAACTCGCATTGCGAATCCCGTACAAATACATAGCAAATCCTTTCATGAATGTTGTAAACTCCAAAAATCCTACGCCTCATACGGCACTCCGGTGCGCCGCAATTCCTTGGTCACCGCAATCTGGCATGTGACATAACCGCCCATATAGCCCGTGGCAAAGCCGGGCCGCGCATCGCCAATCGTACCCACGATCATATTGGCGTATTCATACGTCGTATCGTAGCGATCAATAATCAGCGCCACCATCTCCAGCCATGCCAACCTGAGCGCCTCGCCCCACTCAGTCGCCCGGGCACTGGTCAAATACTCCTCAGCAGCTTCTACCACCGTAGTCGTCTCCACAACCGGACTGCTATTGGGAAACCCGGGAGAGCGATCCACCTTTATAGTAACCGCCGCATCGATCTCGACACCCGCACCGGTCAACTCACCATCACCCATCCGCGCATGGACATCGCCTAAGGAGAGCAATCCACCGGGCTTTTGGGCGCGAATATGCACAGTGCTACCCGGCTGAACCGCGTTAAAATCCATATTGCCGCCGTGATCAATCGAATGGGCAGCCCACGGTTCGAGCTGAACCACGCCAACCATAGGCCGTACCGGCACCACAAAATCCGGCGGAAAGTGGATTAACCCATCGCGCACAGGTGCCACGCAGCGCCAGTTGCCCCAGTTGGGACCCCCATTGCGATAAAAGCCATAAGGACCCACCTCAATATCGATAATCTCAATCGCGATCCAGTCATCCGGCGCAATCCCTTCAATGCGAAAAGGACCGCCCCGACGGGCATAGCGGCGGTGGCTTTCTCCAGAAGTAATCATCCCCGCGCGGGTCTCACCAGCGGCCTCAAAATCATTATCAGCCCCGCCAATCGTCTCAATAACCACGGTCTCACCCAGAGCAAGCGTACCGCGCACCTCGCCAATAGCCGGATCATCCGGCCCGCTGTAATAGGGCGTACGCGTGAAACGACGCATGGAAAATCTCCTTTATCAAGGGAACAGCGAAGTCTAAACCCAGAAGATGCAAGTCATGACACCTTCTTACCAAAGGCGTTGACAAAAATCAGAAAATCCCCAAACCCAATCACACCATCGCCATCCAGATCAAACCATACGTCATAACCCTCATCGTCCTCACTGGACCCGAACTGCGCTACAAAAAGCAAAAAGTCAGCAAATCCAACAACACCATCGCTATCAAAATCGGGCGTTGGCGTCTTGTCAAACAAGACCTCAACGCCTCTGTCTTGAAGCGCTGGAATGTGCGCGGTGACAGACAACGAACTCAGCCGATTATCCATAAGATTCAACTCGGTCAGATTGGTTGCAAACTCAAGCCCGGTCAAATCTCGGATATTGCGATTGCTCGCGTCCAGAGTCGTCAAACTCGCCATATCAGTGGTAGTAATGGGCGCAAAACGCGACTTGCCCAGCGCATCCCGAATCACCGCACGCAGGTTGGCATCTGGCATATAGACCACAGGTGTGACATACCGCGACACATCCCAGAAAGAAATCGCGCCACCACCTATACCGGATGCGAGTGTCGTGCCATCGGGTGAAAATGCCACAGACAAGACACCATACCTCTGAGCCTCAAAAGTTGCGACCTCTGCTCCTGTTGCAACGCCCAACAACTTGACTGTTCCAAGTGTAGAACGATAGGCAAGCAACGTACCATCGGGCGAAAACACCAGGGAATGGACACTACCCGTATCAATCTCAAAAGTAGCGACCTCTGCCCTTGTCGCAACATCCCACAACTTGACTATGCCATCCCCACCCCATTCTCCCCCAGAAGCAAGCATTGTTCCATCAGGTGAAAACGCCACTGAATTGACACTGCTCGTATCAGTCTCAAAAGAGGCGACCTCTGCCCTTGTCGCAACATCCCACAGCTTGACCGTTTGATCACTTGACCCAGAAACAAGCATTGTTCCATCAGGTGAAAACGCCACTGAATTGACCCTGCGCGTATGCCCCTTAAAGGTAGCGATATTTGTCCGCGTTGCAACATCCCACAGCTTGACCGTGTTATCACTTGACCCAGAAACAAGCATTGTTCCATCAGGTGAAAACATCACTGAATTGACCCTGCGCGTATGCCCTTCAAAGATGGAGACATTTATCCCCGGCTTTGCAACGTTCCACAGCTTGACTATGCCATCCCCACCCCATTCTCCCCCAGAAGCAAGCATTGTTCCATCAGGCGAAAACGCCACTGAATTGACCCTGTTCATATATAGAGTAGCAATACTTGTCCGCGTTGCAACATCCCACAGCCTGACCGTGTTATCCCATGATCCAGAGGCGAGGATGGTACCATCAGGTGAAAACGTCACTGAATAGACACTCCCTGTATGTCCTCCAAGAGTAGCGAGAAGATTGCGCTGAGTCGAAATATCAACCAGCTTTAAAGAAGGCGTAGAGCGAGCATTTCCGAAAAAATCAACCGCCTCGACATAAATTCGATGCACGAGAGGATCGGAAAGACTCGTACCCGTACCCTGAGGATCACTCGGAGATGGAATAAGGCCGTCATAATCGAATTGAACAACAGCTTCTCTTTCGCCATTTAGTCCACGACACGCCTTCAGGCTGCCTCCAGTAAATAGTAGCACTTGATGAAGTCCATCTGAATCGCTGGCTCTGAGTTGTACAAAGATGTTTGTTGAGCCTGTCGGGTATGTATATGCGGTCGGCGAGATGAGTTCGATTGTTGGTCGCGATGTATTCTTATCTTCGTTATCGGTGTTGAAATGGTTTTCTATGGACAAAAATTCCGCATGGCACGCAGATAAAGAGCGTCGTCGGCTTTTTCCATAAGACATAATATAAGCCTCATCTCTGAAATCGTGACGCAATCCGAAGGTATGCCCAATTTCATGTGCGGCTGTTGTCCAGTGAAAGTCGTCAGGAATCAACGCATCCCTGATTCTACTATTAGCTACTCCTTTCGCCTGTCTGCCATTACCGAGACCAATGTATTCAGTTCCATTATCAACAACAACGAGGTAAATGTTCGCAGAGAAATCAAACACCTGTTGAACTTCACCAAACACAGTAGTAAGCGTATCGTCACGATAGTAACTATCGGGGTGTTGACCATCCACGCGATGGACCACTGGACCGCCCTCAACATCGGTTTCAAAGCGAAAGGTCTTGCGACCATAGCCGTGTGCCGCCATCTGCTCGGCAAAAAACGTCTGAACCTGTCGAATTGTCACTTTCATCGAATCAACCACTGCTTGCTGAAACGGGCGGTCATTCGGCAAGAAGTAGATCATCCGCACCGTGCGCGGTTCGCCAACGTTCAAATTAAGTGCTTGCTTTGCGGCAGCAGACAGACTATCGCGTGCCCGCATGTCGTAGTCGAGAACTTCGCAAATATGGACATTATTCGACAGTGAGGATGAGACAGACGTATCCGCTGATGACGCAGATGAACGCAGATGAAGAATGGCGAGTGCAAAAAGGAAAACGCACACTTCCAATCTGATTGGAAAGAAAAAATGAAGAACTGCTTTTTTCATGTATTTGTTCCTGATGGAGAGACAGCAAAACCACTGGATCGCGGCTCAACCCCATGCCGCGATGACGGCGCTGGTGATAGGGTTTATTCATGCGTAATTTTACCGCGGATCACCCGGTCGCCAGCGGTGTTTCTCAACACCATCCATATCGAGTTCTACGCCCCAGCCCGGTCCCTGTGGCAACAATATGCACCCACCTTCAATTCTCAGCGGCTCGGTGATAATCTCATCGCGCCAATCAATACCCGTGACCAGTTCCATAGGCGCAGCATTGGGTATGGACGCCATCAAATGCGTTGCTGCGGCAATGCCCACTGGCCCCTTGGTATTGTGCGGTGAGATGGGAACGTGGTACGTATCGGCAATCGCAGCAATTTTACGCACCTCTGTAATCCCCCCGGCATACATCAAATCCGGCTGAGCAATATCGATACCATCCAGATCCAATAACTGGCGAAACTGGCTCCTCGTATTGAGCCGCTCTGACCCCATCACCGGAATATTAATAGCGTGCCGCACTTTGGGATAAGCACTCAAATCATCTGGCGGCACCGGATCCTCAAACGCGTACAGATCAAAAGGCTCCAGTGCCCGTGCCAGACGAATACAGCCAGACACAGTCAAACGTCCGTGACAATCGATAAACAGCTTGACATCGGGACCCACTGCCTGGCGCACAGCCTCAAAACGAGCGGCTGTTTGTCGGGGATTACCCGTCTCGACATACGGATCAAATTGATCGGCACTAACACTACCCATCCCCCCTTTAAGTGCCTGAAAGCCGCACGCCACCAGACGTTGTGCGTGCGCCGCAGCCGCCTCTGGTGTACCCCCACCAAAATGGGTGTACACCTCGACCCGATCACGGAACACACCGCCCAATAACTCCACAACCGGCATACCCGCCATCTTGCCCTTTATATCCCACAGTGCCTGATCAATACCAGATAACGCACTCATCCACACAGGCCCACTCATGCGCCAGATACCACTCAGAGACGATTGCCGAAACAAATAGTACCACAGGTATTCAATCCGCGCGGGATCGCAACCGATGAGTTCCTGTTTCATATGCTCAACCGCCGCACAGACAACGGGTTCTTTATTGGAATACGTCGCTTCGCCCAACCCGACAAGTCCCTCATCGGTATGGACCCGAACAATCGTCCACTTGCGGCCGGGAGAATTAATCATAATAGTATCTATATCGACGATCTTCATACCGCGATCCAAACCCAAAAAATCATTCCAATTGACCTTTATGTCCCGCCTCAATCGCTTCGCACAACCTCATCGTCTTGATCGCATCCTCAAGCGTGCTCCACGGCTGCGTGTCGTTTTGTATGCACTCCACAAAATGCCGGGTCTCGTTAAAGTCGGGACCACCGACCGATTCCAGATCCAACTCGCCCTCAAACGGCCCTCCGTCAGTATAGATCTCACACCTGGGGCCACTCGTGAGATCCACATACGCGCTGAAATCTTCCGCATGCGCTTCAAACCGCTGAATGCGGTATCCAACAGCGTAGTGGCTCATCATCACGCCCCGGCAGCCGCTTTCGAACTTGATCACGGCATTGTGGCGCATCTCGGCAGGATGGGAAGGCGCAGACCACGCCTCTGAATAAACCTCGACGGCGTCACCTGCCAGCCACCGCAACAGATCCACATGGTGGATCGCGTCCAATCGGATAAGATGTCCGACATCCCGGACCTTGTCCCCAATATGCGGCTTGTTATACGTCGCCGCCACATGAACGGGTCCGCCTCGATCTTGCAGCATGGCCCGAATCGCCAGCACTTCTGGGATGTACCGCCGGTTCACCGAGACAATCGCCCTGGCACTGGATCGCTGTTCGGCCTCCATCATTCGTCGGGTCTGATCCGAACTGATGCCCGGCGGCTTCTCCACTGAGGTATGCAGTCCCGCCTCCAGACAGTCAATCACAATATCGGGCAATGGCCCCGGAAAGGTCACAACATAGACCACGTCCAGTTGCACCTTCTCAATCATCTCCCGGTAATCCGTAAAAAGGGACGTCACGCCGTGCGTTTCTCGCGTGTGCGCCAGTCTTTCTGGATCCAGGTCTGCAACCGCAATCAAATCCATTTCCCGCTCATCCTGGATCATCCTGAAGTGGCTCTGCGCGTGACCTCCCGCACCGATAATACCCACTCTTAACTTTGACATCGTCGTACCCTCCCCCTGAAATTTCAAATACAGTGAGACCCGAACTCGCGGTATTCGCGCACGGGCAACTCGTGATACTCGCGCACCAGCTTTTCCAGGCGTTCACAAGCCAGTTCAAAAATGCGCGCCCCCTTTTCCGCACTCGCGGCAAACGCATCGCCCATAATACCCGTATCTTTTTTCGTATCGCGTCGCCGCTCGGCAAACTCCGCAAATGACAACTCATCGCTAAAGGGTCTCGTCCCGGTTTCATCGCTATCAATACGACTCTTATCAACGAGATGTTCCCGCAAATGAAGCTGCACAGCCGTCTCCCACTCCCCGGCGTGTCCCACGCCTTCATTTGTCGCACTCCACTCCCGCAATTCCTTCTCCACCATATCCCACCAGCTAAATGACAGCGTAAAAATATTCTCCTCTGCCACCTGCCACGAAACAGCGCGACAGGGCGCAGCATTGCCCCCATGTCCATTCACGGAAATAATCCGCTTGAACCCATTGGCGTAAATACTGCGAAAAATATCCGCCAACAAACTCTGAAACGTCTCCAAACGCAAATTGATCGTACCGGGAAATCCCATATTATAATGCGTAAATCCCGACCACACCGGCGGCGCGACAATCACGGGAAAATCATCCACGCGCTGAGCCACAGCCACCGCCATATAAAACGGCGCTGAAATATCCACATCCATCGGACAATGCGGCCCATGCTGCTCCACAGATCCCACCGGCACAATCACCACGGGATCGCGCTCCAAAGCGTCCTCAAACTCCTGCCGCCACATCTCCTGCCACATCACCTTCTTATTGCTACCGTCATAAGAAACTCTATACATGACTGAATCCTCCCAAGAACTCACCCTATCGCAAACCGCAAACAGAGATCTTGTGATAGTTCTTCCGGTGTAAAAATCACGCGCATAACCACCTCATCTGTGCGCCCCTCTTTTGATTCATCTTCAAACCGCTTGACCGAAAACGCACCCGGTGTATCCACTGCCGAAAGTGTAATACCCTCGCCTTTGGGACCGATCTGAACCGAACCCGCGTCAATCTCCACATCCTCAAACGTAATAAACCCCTCCTCAAGCGTCTGCGGCTGTTGATCAAACACATAGCGATCTTCCATCGTCAGCACATTCCCATCCAGCACAAAGGTGCGCGTCAGACTCTTCACCGTACCTTCGGGATACGCATGCGTCATATCTATCACCGCGCATTTTTCGCCCTCGCCATTCAAATTTTCCACCTCCAGCGTGCCGAAATACTCGTCGCCGGGCTGCTGCAACTGCCCATTGATCACCGGCAAAGAATGGCCCAGCGTATTGCAAAACAGAATATCGTAGCGATCGGGACCAAAAGTTTTTCGACTGTAAGCAGGACCTCCGGGATCCGTCAGCAAGAGCGCGTCCCCGCGATGCACAATAAAACTGCCGATATCATTGTGATTGTGCGGCACCCCATTATTCCCCGCCAGACACATCAGCGTCAACTGCTCTTTTCCGGGCGTCCCCCGCAACTTCGCCTGTCCCAAATCGGGCAAAACATAATCCCGATCATCCGCCTCTGCCTCTACCTCAAATCCGGAATACATCGCCAGGCTATGCATATCCCGCACCTTCAAAGTATTATCCGAATGCTTGTCGCACAGAGCGTACAATTCGGGCATATCAAAAAACGCATTGACAATCATAGCAGACCGCGCCCCCGTATAACCGTGACTCGCATCCGCAAACGTCGAGCGCAACGCACCTTGAATATGCGCCGCGAGCGGGTACTGGCATATCCGATGGATTTTGCCAGTCTCATCCACCATCAAATTCAATTCCCCATTGGTCTTCAAATACAGAGCATAAGCCACGTACAAAAAATGCCCAAAACCGTATTCCCAATATCCCGGTCCCTCTTCGCACCCACCATCATCTGTAAAACCATCTATCGCATACGTCAAATTCACAATCGCCGCGTGGGTCATATGAGCCAGCACAACCGGGTCCTCAATCTGATAAAGTGCCGCGCGAATAATCTCACCATTGCAAACGTGGTTCCAATTCATCCGCACAGTCTTCCAGAAATCCAGATGTCTATAATTCCAGAACGGCTCAAAAATATGCTCCTCGATCTTCCGCGAAACGCGCTCGACCACCTCCGCCTCGAGTTGATCTCCCAGAACATGTAAAATTTCTGCAAACGCAGCACCCAACGCAGCCGATCCCAGATCAATAGCCCGACCTTCGTGTGCGGCCATCACCCACGTATGATCATCGCAATACGCCCAGAGCAAATCCTGCAAATAATCTACATCGGCATTGGGATGCCCCAGCCACAAAGCCATTGCTGCACGCTCCAACTCGCGTCTGCGGTTGCCCGCTACAGACTGCGGCAAATTGCGATCCCCAACGCGCTGATAATTGCGAAAAGCCGACCGCTTCAACACGGGAATCTCCCGGCTCCCATCCAGATTCTCGCTCAAATCATCCCACACCCCATTCTTCTTCGCCAATCCCCTCGCCCGCTCCACCGCCTCTGCATCTTTGAGATACGGCGCAGGTGACCGATCAGCATTTCGCTCGTAAATCTCCGCCAGATCGGACATCGCGACATCCCTCAGCAACATCTTCACCATATTTCACCTCTCAAAAAATAAAATAGCCTACCCAAACCGATCCACTTCTAATAATGATAGATCAACAGATGGTATCTCATCGGAAACCAGTTCCGCCACCAACTTCCCAGTAACAGGCCCCAGAGAAATGCCAATCATCGCATGACCGGCAGCGACGAGCACATTATCAAACCCGGGAGCGCGACCGAGAAATGGCACACCATCGGGCGTACAGGGCCGCAAACCGCACCAGATTTCTATCATATCGAGATGGTCGGGATGCAAATCGGGAAAATACTCGGGCACAGCCTTGAGAATAGCCTGCACGCGCCGCTCGTTAATCGAAAAATCGAGACCCGCCAATTCAAGCGTACCCGCAAACCGCAGCATATCACCCATAGGCGTAACACCGACCTTGGCTTCCCCCAGAGAAAACGGCATAGTCGGACAAACATCCGGACGCTTAAAAGTAATACTATACCCCTTAGCCGGTTGAATAGGCAGATTGATATGAAGATCCTTGGCAATCACAGGCGACCACGACCCACCCGCCAAAATAACCTGATCAGCTCGAAAATCACCCCGAGTAGTCTTCACCCCAACCACGCGATCGCGCGAAATCTCAAATCCCAGAACCTCTGTCTCCCTATGAATGCGAACGCCCTTTCCACCGACGTACTCCGCCAACCCGCGCACAAAACGATGCGGCACGAGATGGGCATCCTCGGGAAAAAATATCCCCCCAAGCACCCGTGTCCGAACCCCAGGATTTAATGCCACAATCTCATCGGCATTGAGAACCCGTGTCTCAACCCCCATCTCCGACAAAAAACCCGCATCTTTAACTGCCTTTGCCAAACCTCTCTCAGTTCTATACGCCGTGATCGTCCCCCTCTTCTCAAACCCAAAATCCATACCCTCGAGCGATACCATCTCTTCAAACAACGCCACACTCGCCATATTCATCGCTCGAATAACAGGCGTTGCCCGTACAACATGCTTCTCATTGCATGCACGGCGAAAATGCCACAACCAGGAAATCAAATCCCGGTCCAAACGCGGCTTAATATAAAACGGACTCTCTGGATTCAACATCCACTTCAGACTTTGCGACACCACCCCCGGAGCGGACAGCGGCATGCTGTGACTCGGCACAACAAGACCCCCATTCCCATACGAACACCCCGAACAAATATCGCCCTTATCAACCAGCGCGACATCTCTACCCAGAGCATTCAAATAATAAGCCGAGCAAACACCGATTGCCCCACCGCCAACAATCAATATCTCTGTCTGTTCACTCATCTATAGACCTCAACCAGCGCGATGGTCCAAAACGACCGCTTTGAGTTGCGCCACGATCTCTCCATAAGCGGAATCCTCCACGCAATTATCCAACTCGCCCGGATCTCTCGCCAGATCGTACAGCTCACAGGGCGTCCCCGTTGGAACATGCAACGTAAAACGATAATCCTCATTCCGCACCCCGGTCCAATCCTCAATCGTCGAAAACACGTACTCATACCTACCAGAACCGCGTTCCAACAACGGCAACAGCGATTGCCCGCGAGCACCTTCGGGCGGTGCCACCTGCCCGATATCGGCAATTGTCGAAACCACATCGATCAACTGCGTGAGATCACTGCAAACCCCTCTGCTCCTGCGATCCGGCGGACTAACAATCAGCGGCACCTGAACCGAACCATCGTAAAAACAATGCTTTGCCCACAAATGGTGTTCGCCGAGCATCTCGCCATGGTCCGCACTGTAAATAATCCACGTATTATCCAATTCCCCCAACGCATCCAGCGTATCAATCACCTCGCCAATCTTCTGATCGACCAGAGAAACAGCGCCCAGATAATGCCTGATACCCTCACGCACAAAATCATCCGTCATCGTCTGAACCTGAGAATGTCCCTTGAGCCGTTTGACCTTTTCTGCCCAAACCTCATTCGTGGCGCTCGGCATCGTCATATCCGGCAATTCAATATCCGCATCTGCATAATAAGCAGCCCAAATCGGATCATCCATCAGCGGAACATGCGGCTGCACAAATCCCAGATGAAGATAAAAAGGCTTCTCGGAATCGCGCGATTGTAGCCAATCCATCGCGTGATCGGCAATAAAACTGGACAGCTCGCACTCCTGCGGCAACACACTCGTCTCGCCCTGCCAGTGCGTGGGCGTAAGCCTGTAAATCCCTTTGATTTGTTCCTGATGTGCCTCCAAAAGCCCCCGCGCCTCGAGAAAATCCATATACGGACTTTTCACATGGCCCTGAACATGTCCATACCGGTCGTACTCCTCCATCACATAATCCCACCCAAAACCCTTCACAAAATCCCCAAACTGCCGCGTATCAAAATGCTCCCCGCGCTCTCCCGCCTCCAGAGAACCGGGCCGACTGTGATAGTGCGTCTTCCCAATCAACGCGGTCTCATACCCTCCACCCTGCAACTGCTTCATAATCGTCGGCCATGCGGGCTTGAAAGGACTCCCATCAACCGTATCTCCGCGATCAGCCGTAACATTGGACGTAAACCCCAACTCATGCGTATATCGCCCCGTAATCATCGTAGCCCTGCACGGCATACAAACCGGACACTGCGTCCACGTCCGCTCAAAACGCATACCCCAATCCGACAGTCGATCCAGATTCGGCGTTTGGACCAACGGATGCCCGGCACAGCCCAGCACATCGTGGCGGTGTTGATCGCTAAAAATGAACAGAATATTGGGCTTCTTATTCATCGACCTCTCCCCCTCACACAGGCATCTGCCTGCCCGAAATAGCGCGACCAATCTTCGCCTGATCTTCTCCCCCACCAGAAAGAATCCTAACGCCCCAATCCATCAAAAACCGGATATTCTCTTCCGCACTCTTTGAAGAATCCTTCCACGAACACAAAAAATGGATCCCATTATCATCACACGCCCCCTTCACAATACTCCGAGCCTCCTCCATAACTGGCGGATACGGCGGATCGTGTGCATCGGCAAAACCGTAGGACATGCCCATATCCCCCGGTCCCCACTCCGCGAACGCCAGCCCCGGCACCTTGCATATATACTCGGCATTTGCAACGCACTCTCGATCCTCAATTTTAAGCCCCAGCATCAACTCCCCATCTGGATTTAGCGGCCATGGATCGGCTACCTGCGTGTACTCCGGTCCTTTAAGCCCCCAGATACCCGCGGCATATCCCTGACCGCCTGCCCCGCGCTGCCCCTGCACCAGCCCGCGATCCAGCCCGGCTGTCTGGAAGGGATACCTGCACTCCTCGACAAACGCCCTCACCGCATCGGCCTGCCGCGCATGCGTATGCAAAATACCATGCACACCCGCACTCAAAACATGCCTGATCTGCCACGCATTGGCGCGAACCTCATGTACGGTACGGCAATTGGACGGCAGCGTCGCAAACACAGTCGGCGTGCGATGCCCCGAATTTGTGGGACCGCCATCCACCAGCCCTTGCATAAACGCGCGCAGACCAACCACATCAAACGGACTGTGCTCGTAATCCACCATCAAAAAATCCGCCCACGTCTTTGCCTGATTCTTCCCATTCTCATAAGTAAGAGGGCCAGCACCCGTATAATAAAGATACTCGCCCTGTTCGAGAAGCTCGATACATCTGTTAATCCGTTTCTTTCCCATTATTCGCTCCCATCGGTTATAGAGGTCCCTTGCCTCAAAAATCATGCACGACGTGACCGTGCCCATAAAAAAAGAGATGATCGATCAAAGTCGAAAAAAACACCGCAAAAGCATAGCCCACCATCAAACCAATAAAAAACGGCTGCCCCCTGCGGTACATCCCAACACCACCAAACTTCAGAATAAGCGACTTATAGACCCACACCATAAAAACCGGAAACACCAGACGACGCGCCATATACATGCCCTGCAGTGCCAGACCAACAGCGGGCAAAGGCCACCAGATAAAGTTATAGCGCAAAAAGGTCAACAACAACACAATCACCATCCCAGATCCGGCAAACGTGAGCCTATCCCAATCCGGCGGTTGGAGATTGCGGATCCACGTCACGGCTCTTTGATAATTATTCCGAACGCCCGCCACCCGCGTCAATCCCCCCAGATTGTAGCCACCGTGCCGATAAGCCGTATAAACCGTATCGCCGATAGATACGAAAAACCCCAACACCAATGCAATCGCAATCGCACCGATCAAGCGATTCCGCCGAAACTTCAACCCACTCGTCAACTTCAGCGTCTGCGCCAGAGGCGGACCGAGAAATCCCCGCGTCGTAGCAAATAGGGCATAGATAAAACCCTGACTCACCATAGAAGGCGCTGAAATCGCACGCGACCCCAAAATATAAATAGGCGCGAAATTCAGCGCCGTATCCGAAATATTCGCATAGGGCAACCCCATCTCAGCCACAATCCGGGACAAGCCGATATAGGCAGTCAGGGCAAAAAACATATACAGCACCAGCACCTTCAATTCCATACCCGCCAGATGCAACCAACCCCCCACATAAAGAAGCCCAATCCCCAGACCAAACACCGCTGTCCGATAAGACAACACCTCACGCGAATCATCCACCTCAGCATCACCCTTAAACGCCTTCCGAAACACCGCCTTCAAATGACCCCGCGACATCCACAAACTCACCAGCACAATCATCACAAACGCGCCAAAACTCTGAGACCGAACCGCCTCCAACCCGCCCTGCCCAACAGAAGACCCCACGCCGAGGCGATCAAACACAGACATCTCAATACCCGTCAGAACAAAAAACACCCAAAAACTGAACAGAGCCTCCACACGCGCAAAATAGGCAAAGCCAATAATATAAATACTGATCTGCACCCAGAACGTCGGCGCGCCATCCATCCAGCGCAACCAACTGGCGGCATTCGGCGTCGTGGGCAATCGCGGTATCAAAGGATAAAAAAACGTCACAATATTCCACAAAACAGCCATAGCACCCAAAAAACAACCAACTTTAAACCCACGCTGCCGAACCATGTGCGCGATGCCCTCCGCATCATCTGATCCAGCGGCCATCTTAATACTCACATTCATCAACGGGTATTCCAACCGCTCATTATCCACCCACTGCTTCCGCAAAATCACCATAATACACAGCGTCAACCAACCAATTGCAAAAATCAACGACCCCCACCAGAACAGTGGCACCACCCACGCACCCCACGGAATCGGCTGATGCGGAGCAAGACCCTCGTAAAACAGCGTTGCTGCCCCATCTTCATTGTGCAACACAATCCACCTGGGAATATGCTCGTGCAAAAGCTCGCGCCAGCCATTCTCTGGCGTATCCAGATAAAAGGGCGCCGCAATCACCGTGGGCAAAAAACTCGCCAGACCAAAAAATGGGAAAAACGCCCCAATCAATCCCATACCAAGCGCAACTTGTATCTCAGCCTGCGAAAGTGCCCACCTGCTCTTTGCCCGGTCAAACGCGATATTGGTCAACACCAGAACCACATACACAAAAAACAGCCCCATCGGCAGATAGGACTTATTCATACGAGAAGCCAGATGCATCATGCCCCAGGTGATATAGGCTTCGGATAGGAGAATAACCACAATGCCCACCAGAATGGACTTTAGCGTAACGGCTTCTCTTACAAACCGGGTGGATTCAACAGATGGATGTCTTTCTTGTGCCATAGTACTCAATTCTTATTCAGACAACTGGCGAGGATCGAAAGAATTTCTGCAACAGCGTCGCGCCTGCGCCAATCGGACATAGATTGACGGAGCGCGTCGCTCTGATCGCACAAATCGCGGATAGATTTGCAAAGCCTGTCGGGTGTAAGCCCCTCTTCTGAGAGAACGAGGCTATAACCAGCATTTCGAAAAGCCTCGGCATTATCAATCTGATCTCCGCGACTGGCTTGCAGGGAAAGGGGAATCAAAAGCGCGGGCTTTTGGAGCGAAAGAAATTCAAAAAGTGTGGTAGCACCAGCGCGAGAAACAATGTAATCGGTCGCTGCAAAAAGATGGGGCAAGTCATCCGTGACATATTCAAACTGCGCGTAACCTTCGGTCTGGTCGAGAGCCGAATCGAGATTGCCATGCCCGCACAAATGACAAATCTGGTAATCGACAAGCAAATCGGGAAGTGCGGCGCGAACTGCCGCGTTAATCGCACGCGACCCCAGGCTCCCTCCCATAATGAGAATAATGGGTTTCTCGGACGTAAAAGCGCACAAATCGCGCCCTTTTTGAGCATCGCCATTTGCGAGTTCTGCGCGAACCGGAATACCTGTATGAACCGCTTTTTCAGCAGGCAAATATTTGGCAGTCTCGGCAAAAGCATAGCAAATGCGTCGGGCAAACGGAAGAGCGAGTTTATTGGCCAACCCCGGCGTGAGGTCCGATTCGTGACACACAACGGGAATACCCAGCAACCACGCAGCCCAGATAATGGGCGGCGTAACAAATCCCCCCTTGCTAAAAACGATATCGGGCCTGATGCGAATGAGGAGCAACAGCGACTTGAGAAAACCAAACTTGATACGGGCCAGATCAGTAAAATTTTGCCAGTCCAGATAGCGGCGGAGCTTGCCTGCGGGAACCGCGTAATAGGGAATGCCCTCTCGTGCGATTAGTTCTCGCTCAATACCGTCCCGCGTACCGATATAATGCACATCGTATCCAGCATCGCGCAAAGCGGGCAACAATGCGATATTGGGCGTAACATGCCCGGCGGTACCGCCGCCAATAAGGACAATAGTAGGCAAGCAAAACTCCTGTAAATGGCTAAAAAAACAATGACAATATAGCAAAAAAAGCTAAATCATGTGAAAAATGGTCCGTCACCTTATTGCAAAAACCCCGATTATGGGCTATATTGGGTTTGGAAAAGAGTAATAGGTGGATTTTAAAAAACTCTTTTAGACCATATTTGACAACAAGTTAAACATAAAAAGCAACAGGATCGCGATATGAACACTTTGACCGATATTGAAACTCTGATTGTCCGCTCGGATGATATACGAGGAGGACGACCTCGCATTGCGGGTACGGGGGTAACAGTTCGGCGTATTGTGGGATGGTACCAAATGGGATTGACACCAGATGAGATCACGGATCGTTTGGAACATCTAACCCTGGCTCAAGTGCAGGCGGCATTGGCCTATTTCCATGCCAATCAAGCTGAAATAGAAGCCGATATCGCGGTTGAAGAATCAGAAGCGCGCCAATTCGAACAGACCCTAAAATTGTGAATATCTGTTTTTATTTTGACGAAGATTCAATGGACAGGGCTTTGGTTCGGGCTTTAAGAGATCGAGGTGTGGATATTATTACGGCACTTGAAGCCGACATGATTGAACAGCCAGATGAAAAGCATTTAAGCTTTGCGACAGCACAAGAAAGGGTATTATATAGCTCCAATATCGGGGATTTTTGCCGTCTTCATACTGCCTGGCTTACTCAAAACCGATCCCATGCGGGGATGGTTCTTTCCCTGCAACAGCATTACTCAATAGGAGAACGAATGCGGTGTTTATTGAAGCTTATTAATCAATTAAGCGCAGAAGACATGAAAAATCGCGTCGAATTTCTCAGTAGTTGGAGATAACAGTTTTTCACATCTAAAAGTCCGCACGCATCTACCCAAACTCCCAAAGCTATAACACTATAGCTTTGGGAGTTTTTTGTTGTTTTGAATCACGCAAAAATATCGGCCATTGCATTTGGCTCGTGCCACTGGCGTTGTTGTTCGATCCACTTATGCGGCTTGAACGCCATAGCCACATCTTCGATAGCAGTCTCGAGAATATCGATATTATTGAGATCCGTCACACCAATACCGAGTTGGTTGGCATAATAGAGAAGCCCCTGCTTGGCGGGTTCAAAGCCCATAACACTGGTCATAACCGCATCCACAGCAAAAACATCCACACTCGCCGCGGCAACGCCCAGATCAACCGAATCCGTCCCCCCGGGGCCATTGCCCTGCAAACCCACAGTACCATCGATAACACCGATATCAGGCGCCAGATATTTGGCGAGCCGAATGAGATTGACATTGAGCCGTTTGGACTCATTGGGACGCAGACGTTCTGGATGCGAGGGAAACCCGTGCATTTTAACGCGGTCTTCTTTACGGATCGTACCCATAATCATATTCTTGAGCGCGAGCGTAACAACCGTGACATCGTGGGTCTTAGCAACCGCCATTGAAATCGTACAGGGACAATCCAGCACGGTCTTGGGCATATGTATAACGTATTCCGTACGATCATCGAGAAAAATCGGCACAGGCTCCCATCGGGTCTCAGAATTGAGATCGATGAGTCGAATGGGAACATCGTATTCGTCTATTAGCGCGTGATACCCGAAATTGTCAAAAGCTTCTCCCGGAATGTCTTCGTTACCCCCCTCGGCAATGAGAATCTCATCTGGAGGATTGGGCGTGGTAAGCAAAAAATCAATAGCCCCTCGTATCGCATCGGGATGAGAAGATGCCAGTTGATTTTTGGACGAAAGAAAATTGGGTTTGAGCATCACCTGCTCGGCGAGTTTAGGAACCACATCATCGCGAATGAGATCAAGCGCGCCAAATACATTCTGGCGGCGATTCTCGCGGCGGGCAAGACCAACGTTAACTCTGGACATAAAAAACTCCTTTTATAAATCGTAAGACGTGAAAGGCGTGCCATCACGGCCCCTGCTTAAACCATGAAGGGGCAGGCTATGGTGTTAAGCCGCGATCCAGAGACTGGACGCCTGCTTAAGACATGCAGGCGTGACGAGATTTCTGGCTGACTGCTTGTTTATAGCCCAACAGCCCAGTCTCTGAAGTACTTATCTCTCCCATGGAAACGCAAAAGTGGGCGGATTGACATAGCGTTCTGTTTTGATTGTGAGTCGAGCACCGCATCCAGGCCCAAGGCGAACCGACATCCATGATGCATCAATATCAGATGTACTACCATCAACCTCCACAGCAGTAATCTGATGCTCGGCATAAGCACCACTCTGGACAATGAGATCGCGGTATTCTGTCTGATTGACATTCACGAGTGATAACACAACGCTATCCGCGGTCAGCGTCTCGACCAGAGCAGCAACATCAGATGGCAACCCGGGACGGCGATTCTCGGGATCAAAATAACGCACGCGACAATGCAGTGGCTCGCCGTGGCGCGGTGCCAAACCACCCAGTTGGAGCTGGATAAGCGCATTAACAGTCGTTGCCGGATTATAGGGCAATGGATCATCGGACAAACGGGTATCCGTAGAGGTCGTATCGTTGCGTACATTTTCCATCTTTCCACGAATCGCACTCAACGCATTTCGCAAAGTGCGTGTGGGATGATCGGGATTATTCCCGCGAAGATAGTCAATCCAGGGATCTGCGGAAATGTATTGAAGATCGGCATCATCCATTGTCCAATAATAAACATCGAGCGCACCCTGATTAAAGGGCTGAGGACTATAGCTATACCAGCCATCATCTCCGTGCATATGCGGATATTGCATTTCCCCATTGACGTTCTTGCTATTGCTATTCACCGCATTGATCATCGTGCGCCAGACAATCGGATATTTCTGGTCTCCCGTCAAAAGAAGCGCATTGCCAAACCCCGCAATGCCGCGGGCTATGGAATTGCGGTTGGAAAGCGCGCCTGTTTGCGGCACAACCACCGTAAATCCCCAGCCGTAACAACCGCCATACCATTTGCCATCACACGCGCCGCCAATCGTACCATCAAGACCGATATTGGACGGAAGAATACCATTATTCTCAGCCGCGCGCTCAGCCCACGCATCGACATATCCCAGCAACCATGAGCGGTATTTCTCCTCACCAGCCAGTGCGAACGCATTCAGACCGAGCGTAGTAGCCGCGAGATTCAAGGGATGATCGCCAATCACATCGGTATAATCTTCAAAATGCATAAGCATCTCTTCAAAATTGCGCTCTCCGTGACGCGGTGCGGGAAAGCGACCCTCAACTTCAAAGGGATCCCCTGCCCAATCAAGCCCCGTTGCCTTTCGCAATAACGGTCCCCGACTGCCATTGAAAAGACTGCGGATTACTTTGTGCTCGGGATCGTAATTCTTCGCCTGTGGATCTTCATCCATATAAAAACCCGCGTACCGACGCACGCGGTGACCAAAAGTAACCTCATGCGGATCGGACAGCCCCTGTAAATTAAAAATAGTAAGCGACTCCCCGTGATGGAACCAGTCGAAACACGCGGGAAATTCCTTGTAATACATACCATCGCGTCCAATGGGCACAACCTCGGTTTTCGCCTCGGAATACTGTTCGATATGCCCTTCCCACGCCTGCTTGTAAAGATCGAGAATATGCGCTGGACCACCCAGCGTATGCACCATTGAATACCCCGTGAGATTCTCTATCGCATCATCTGGCCCATCATTACCCCCCCACCGCGGAATGCACTTCAGATACCCCCGACTGTCAAAATAGCGGTCATAAAAAACCTCGCAAGCCGTGGCTTGCGCGCGCATCAGTTCCCGTTGCAAAAGCGCCCACTCCGGAGGGGCAGCAGGTGATGTAATGTGTAAAACAGACATAAAAATCACTCCTCATTTTGTTGCTCTTCTCGAATGGCCTCAAGTTCTGAAATTGCTTCGAGATCTTTGGGTCTGCCTGCCGCTCGTTTGACATGAATCAGAGTTTCCAGATCGAGACATAAACAGTGAACACTGAAAACCTCAATCTCAAATGTGTGATCCAAAAGATCTTCGTATTTCCCACCACCTGTCACCTCACCGAGTAAATCGAGATCTCCAAGATCCGTTTGCAAAGTAAAATTCAGACCCATTCGGATGGTATCTTCTGACCAATGAAAAGGAAGTCCTGGTGGTGCGCCACGCAAATAGGGATTTTGTTTCTCCAATGCGTTGGAAAGACGTGTAATATTCTCACGAGTTCTTCGGTACACCACGTCAAGGTCTTGTGTCAAACGACTACTGCCATGAACAATAGCTGCCGCACCACCAATGATGATAAATTCAACATTGTGGTCAGACAATAATTGCAGGATCTTTGTAAAATCTGTCATTTTTTACGACGCCCAGCTTTTCGCAACTCCTGTGCAAAGCGTTGAAGCTCCATTGCATTTTGCAACCGTTCCTCAGGAGAAAGTTTGAGATTTTTGCGAATGAGTGTTCGATCAACGTCCTTTTTGTAAACCTCAATAACAGGATCGCGTCCCAGCAAATGGTTCATCTTATTTCTCCTCTTTACATAGTTGCAATCCCCAGCCAGCCCTACCCTTTCTCCCACGCGAGCGAATAATCGCGTTCTTCAGGCCTGGGATGACCCCCGGGACCATAACCCTCGTTGGATTGCGATTCCTCGGTCAGAGGAATAAATGTAGGGGTTATATCAGCGTCTGTCACGTCAAAACGATAGAAGCCCAAAGTGGGATCGCCGTCATCCCATCGGTCAGCCGCCTGGGGCATCGCTATACCCGCGCAGCGGTAAAAAGAAATACCCTCAACAACCTGAGACGGGCGGCGGCAGTGAATATGTCCACTCAGCACAATGGACACACCAGACTCTTTAAAAGCCTCAAAAATGCGCTGTCTGTGTGGTGGATCAATAGAAAAATACCAGTCTCTATACTCGTCCGCTTTTGTAATATCCCACCTGGGTTCATCGAGCGTATCCATAAAAAGGGTATAGTGCATCGTCACGACGTGATGCGTCGCACGAGACAGAGACGGCAACTCGCTTTCGAGCCAGTCCCACATGCGCGTCTCATGGGGCAATCCCGAACCAGCCACAGCCGCATAAAAACCGCTAAAGCGCACATTCTTGTGAACAAAACTCCAGGGGAAATCGCCAAAAAAGGGCACAAACCGATCCAGTTGCTCCGCCGTGACATTCAGGCGAATATCCTCGCGCCCGGTAGCACCATTTTTATCCGTATGCTTATTGCACGTATCCATATTGCCGGGAATGGCGTAATACGGATAAGGCAAAGCATCGAGTTCGCGTTTGGCAACCTCATACTCAAAGTCGTGGAGTGCCCCATCCCGCGTGAGATCGCCACCTACGAGAAGAAGATCGACATCGGTAATACCTTGAATCTGGCGGTAAGCCGTCTGCCAATTGTCCATATTTCGCTGATTGAAGCGATAGGACCGGGGCGAACCGGGTTGCATATCACAGATATGGAGAAAAGACCAGGGTTTCATGGTGTCTCCTATGAATATGTCGTGCCAAAAATTCTGGCAAAGATAAGGAAATCGAAAAAATTAATGATACCGTCCCCGCTCATATCCATACGGGCATCGTAATTGGCATCTGATGAAGACAAGCCAAAAACACCTACAAAGGCGAGAAAATCGGCAAAGTCAACATTGAGGTCGCCATCGAAATCGCCTTGATAGGATTTGGGGACAGGCGAAACATCCCACAGCAGAATGGTTTTATCATCACTCCCACTGGCGAGAATGCTACCATCAGGCGAAAAAGATACAGAACGGACACCACCTTCATGCCCTTTGAGTATTGCCTTGAGTTGGCCG
>JAJDYX010000039.1 GCA_022824945.1 Candidatus Latescibacterota bacterium | reverse complement strand
CTTACATTGAAGGATGGTATAATCCGCATCGCAGGCATTCTTCCATCGCCTATCATGCGCCGATAGCTTATGAAAAACTGCATCAATCACACGCTGGGAACACAAACCCTAAATACTCCACCGAAGCGGGGTAACTCCAGTACGCGATACGAGCCAATATACAGGCAATTACACGGTCGCGTCCGATACCCATGCACTCACCATAACGCGCGAAAATGAAGATCTACTCCATTATACGTACACAGCTACGGCGGATTCACTGCATATTATACGCCCGCTTCTTTTAGATGAATTATTGGCGTCATTATCCGAATCTGTAAGACCCCTCGCAATAAATGTACTTTCTCCGTACGTACCGCCAGATGATCCGATTAAGATCGTGATCACTTTTGCGAAAACGACTGATACGGAGACACCGAGTATGCTAACTGGTGACTTTGATGGCGATAGGCAGGTTGGGATCTCAGACTTTTTGCTATTTGTTGATGCGTTTGGAACCCAGAGAGGACAGGAGAAATTCGATCCAAAATTTGACCTCGACAGCAATGGCAGAGTTGGTATTCCCGACTTCCTCATCTTCGTGAATGCTTTTGGCAAACCTGTCACTGGATAATTACGTTGATGACGATCAAAACCACTGGATCGCGGCTCAAGCATGTCCCTGCATGATGTTGAGCAGGGAACCATGCCGCGATGACAGATACGGGGCCTGCCCCGTAGTGCTTGCCGTATAGAATCATTACAGCACATGCTTATACGGGGGCACCGCCCCTACGACAATCTCCTCCCAATAGTCCAACCTCTTGTATCTTACTTCTCCCTCCTTTTATTATTATATTTTAATCATTGGGGGTCTTTATGCACACATATCTCGACCAACTGCAATATGTCCTTGACCACGGAGTAAAAAAGGGTGACCGCACGGGAGTGGGCACAATCTCGTGTTTCGGTCTGCATGCGCGCTATGCAATGGCAGACGGATTTCCCGCAGTCACGACCAAGCGACTGGTGTGGAAATCAATACTATCGGAACTCCTGTGGTTTATATCCGGATCCGACAACATCTACGACTTAAAAACCTATTTGAAAAGCAATCGGCTGTGGGATGGCAATTACGAGGACTATTTGAACCGCCTGGGAACAGATAAAAACGACGGCAGCATGGGGCGTATTTACGGTGTACAGTGGCGGCAATGGAAAGGCGCCAACGGAAAAGTAGTAGATCAGCTTCAAAATGCGATTGATTTAATCAGAGAAAACCCCGAATCCCGGCGCATCATGGTCAATGCCTGGAACGCAGCGGAAATAGGCACTCAAGACGTGGCACTGCCCCCATGTCACAACTTCTTCCAGTTTTACGTGGCAGAAGGCACATTATCCCTACAAATGTACCAGCGATCCTGCGACATGTTCTTGGGCGTGCCACTCAACATCGCGTCCTATTCTGTATTATTGCACATGGTCGCAAAAATCACGAACCTCGTACCCTGTGAATTTACCCACGTCCTCGGCGACGCGCATATCTACTTAAACCACTTCGACGCAGTAAAAGAACAACTATCTCGCAAACCATATTCCTTGCCCGAATTGCAGATAAAAGACCGCGGACAAACCGAAATTGACCATTTTGAAATGGACGACTTTGAACTCATCAATTATCAGCACCACGACACCATCCGCGCGGAAATGGCGGTTTGAAAGCAGGCAAAACGCCCACCCTTTATTCTCTTTTATTGAGAATTGCGCGGATCATCTGCCACAAGATATATCCAATGCCGACCAGGATAAAAACGGACGTGAGAACCAGGAAAATCTGGGCACCTAAAGGCAGGTTGTCAAATGGAATGATCGGATGCATGATAGGTGACTACTCCCAACGATAGAGCAGTTGGGCTTCTCGGCGGTTAAGTCGCCTGACGTTGTAGCCCCAACGTCAATATGTTTATCGCAGCATTATGGTCTCTGTCCGTCTTATAGCCACACACTTTGCAATGATGAACACGTACAGAAAGAGATTTCTTTTTTCTGTGTCCACATGCAGAGCAATTTTGTGACGTATAATCAGGCTTGACAGCTTTGAATCCAATACCAGCCTCTTCCGCTTTGTATTCGAGACAATGCCGAAACAGGGACCACGCTACGTCTGCTATTGATTTAGACAGTCGCCTGTTCTTTTGCATCTTTTGGACTTTCAACTTCTCTACGGCGACAAAGCCGTGGCGATTGACAATTTTTCTTGATTCTTGATGGGCAAAGTTATGTCGCTTATTACGGATACGCTCATGCACTCTGGCAACAACCTTACGTGCTCTCTCTCGCCTCTTTGGACAGCCCTTTTTCAATGCGTCCCATTTGCGCTGTGCTTTGGCAAGCGTCTTTTCCTCTTTTCTAAAGAAACGAGGATTGTCAATATGTTCGCAGTCACTGGTCACAGCGAAGGAATTGAGACCCACGTCAATGCCAACGGCGGGACCAGCGTCACTCCTTTCAGGCGCGTCGCCCATATCACAAGAGATAGACGCGAACCACTTGCCCGTCGCTGTTCTCATGACTGTGCAAGATTTAGGGATACCGTCAAGAGGTCTGTGCTGGACAATGCGGATACAGCCTATTTTGCCCATTCTCAAGCCTTTGTCGTCCAATCGGCAACCGTTGGAAAACTGAGGATAGGTGATAGAATCATAGCGATTCTGTCCCTTATATCTGGGAAAGCCAGCCTTTTCGCCCGTCTTTGCTTTCTCTTTGAGACGGCGAAAGAATCCTTTGAATGCCAGATCAACACGTACCGCGACTTGCTGCAAGACTTGACTATATACTTGCACAAAACCATTGTGCTGCTGTTTCAGCAAAGGCAACGTCTTTTGCTGGTCATAGCAAGACAGCGATTCTTTGCCATTCTCATAGGCTTGTATCCGAGCGGCAATAAGCTGGTTATATAGTATGCGACATTCGTCAATATGTGCCAGCAAGATATTCTCTTGCTTTTTCGTTGGTCGCAATCTATATTTGAAGGACTTAACCATAAGTAAAATATACACTTATGTGTCATTTTTGTCAAGCGATATGGCAACGCTCATATACCCCCTGAAAGAATCAATCAGGGGTAAGAAAGGAAGCCCTTCGCCATGCGACCCACGCCTAAAGGACGTGGGATATAAGGGCTGTAAGGTAAACCAGTTATTATCGCTTTTGCCGAGCGTCGCCTAAATAGGACGCGAATATCGTGAAAACACTACTCTTAATTTGTGCTGAAAGTAAAGTACAAGTTTCTCGCCAATTTATCAACGCGGCAATTGACGCCAAAATCGCCGATCAGGTAGTAGCCACTTCTTTTGATAAATTGGAAGAAAGCGTGCGTACCGCTGAAGGAAGCGATCAAATTCTCATCTTCCCCGCCCTCATCACCCTGCCCGATGCAATGCGCGAAAACCTGTTACAGCGCATCGCATCTCTCCAAACTGAAAACCCGCAAACACGCATCCTCCTCACCAACCCATTGGGCGGCGATCCTCGCTTATTCGACATGATCCAGGACCGCATGGCAGCCGCGCTAAAAAGTACGCAAAACACACCTATATTGACAATAGAAACACCGAACACATCTCGAACCCTCGACTTTGAAAACTTCGCCACACTACCAAATCAGATCGCAGATATAAGCACCCTCGTCCCCGACCGTCAAGGACAGGGCATTTGGGTACGCGAAGTATTGGACGAAACACTCAATGCAGACGCAATCTTTTACGCAGACGCCGACCGTTTCTCCGCCACCGTTGATCTCGCCCTCGTTCGGGAACGCGGATTGTTAATCTACGGACTGGAAGGGCAACCCCTACCCGCCAGCTATGGCGGCCCCCTGCGACTGATCATACCCGGACACGACGACCGCTGTGCAAATGTAAAGGGCGTGGCGCGGGTCGAAATCGTTCTGAGATAGCCAACGTCAGCCCGCCATTTTTACCAGGAGAAAACACACCATGTCACTGACACAAAATCAAATCGCCCAGTATCGCGATCGGGGATTTTTGATTGCGGAAAATGTATTGGATGATTCAGCCTTTGAACCGATTGAACACGCTTATGACGTATTGATCAATCAGAAGGCGCAAGAGCTACTGGAAGAAGGGGTGATCTCATCCGTACATGCAGACAAATCCTTCAGCCATCGGCTGGCTGCGATTGCACAAGAATTAGACGATGAGGGATATGACGCGCTACGCAGTTTTGCGGGTGGATTCGACATCATGCGCGCGCGTGTGAAACCGATGTTCGACATCTTCTTCAACGAACAATTATTATCCACCGTCGAAAGCCTCATAGGACCAGAAATAACCCTGAGTCCAATCCAGCATTTCCGCCCCTACTTGCCCGCGCGCGACAAACAACCCGGACAGGTCCCCTGGCATCAAGACCAGGGCGTAACAAAAGAAGAAGCGGACATCTCGGAAATCATAACCTGCTGGATACCACTCGTAGATGTCACCCCAGAACGCGGGTGCTTACAGGTATTGCCCGGCGTCGTACCCATGGGACTGCTCGAACACCAGCGCGAAGGTGGCACCATGATCAAACCCATGTACATGCCGGAAATCGAACCCGTAAACTGCATCATGAAACGCGGCGACGTACTCATGATGAGTGCGTACACCCCGCACAGAGGCCAGCCAAACCGCACAAACATAGTGCGCTGGAGCATGGACCTGCGATATCAAAAAACAGGCACACCCACGGGACGTCCATTCTGGCCCGAATTTATCGTCCAGAGCAAAGAAAATCCCGCATCTGTGCAAAACAGCTTTGACGAATGGTGTACGCGGTGGATAACAGACATGCGGGAGAGCAAGGGAACCCATCTGCATCGGGTATAGGGAATTGGGAATTAAGAAGTTGTTTTAAAACCAAAAGCAACCACCGATGAACACCGATAAACACCGATAAAAGGCCCCTTCACAGCCCCTCTTTTTCATCTGCGTTCATCTGCGTTCATCTGTGGATCACGCTTCAAACGGAATATCATCCGCATTAAAAACCTGCGTGCGTTTCATCATGCGGCGTTCCGATGGCGGAAAGGGTTCGCGGCGATGCATCGTGGGGCGATTGTCCCACATCACCAGATCGCCGACCTGCCAGATATGGGTCCATAAAAATTGGGGATGGGCGGCGTGCTCAAAAAGCGCCTTGAGAAGCGCGTCGCTTTCATCGGCGGGCATATCCAGAATATATTTGGTCAGATGGGGACCGGCATAAAGCGACTTGCGCCCGGTTTCTGGATGGGTGCGCACGACCGGATGGTCCACGCGCTCGGGCGGATTTTGTTCCTCAACATAATGACGGTGTACGGCTCGCAATCCCGTGAGCCGTTTTTTCATCTCTTCATCTAACGCTTCATACGCGGCATAACAATTGCACCACTGAGTATTGCCCCCTGTACTGGGAATCTCAAGCGCATAGAGAACGGAAATCGTGCCCGGTCGCTTGAGATACGACAAATCGGAGTGAAAGCTAACCTCCCCATCGCCCAAAGCACCGATGGGCTGGCCATTTTCTTCGATATTGGAAACAATAAAAATCTCTTTGTGTTCCCGGTCGAGTTGTTTGCGAACGTGTTCTACCGCCTGACCAAAATAATTGGTAAAGCGAATCTGATCTTCCTCGCTCAAATCCTGATCGCGAAAATACACCACACAGTAATCGAGCAATGCCTGGCGAATCGCCTGAACGATATCATCATCGAGTGCTCGCGAAAGATCAAGCCCCTGAATTTCCGCGCCCAGTGCGCCGCCAGAAGGTATGACTTGCATAATTCCCACCTCATCTATCCGGCCATTTATACGCGACCTTTGCATTCTTCCAAAAATACTTCTCCAGCACCTCATCACCCTTCTGAGAAAAATAATCATGCACAAGGCGTTGTGCCTCGGCAGGGGTGCGCTTGCTGCGTTCGAGAACAGGCCAATCACTGCCGTAAATCACGCGATCTTCGCCAAAAAGATGCCAGAGCGCATCGAGTAAATACACATAAAAATCGGGATCTGTGGGCGCCGGAACGACCTGACAGCGCAAATCCATCAAACCCGACACCTTACAAAAAATATTGGGCTGTTCGGCGGCTTTTTGCATAAGCTCCAAATGCTCGGGCGCAATGGGCTTGCCATCTGCCGGGACATTGCCGCAGTGATTGATCACAATGCGGAGATCGGGCAATCGACGCGCGATCTCCACAACCGCATCATTGATCCCAGAATCGAGTTCGAGATCGTGTTCGACGAGCTTTTCAAAAGCACCTGCCATCTCGCCCAAATCTTCGCGCTCCCACGGATGCGTGCGCGGGCGAATACCCAAAAAGAGCGGATTGAGAGATAGGCGATTGAGATGCTCACCAAAATCCCCAGCACGCGGATCGAGATTGCCGACCAGCCCCACGATAAACGGATCATCTTCAATCACATCGAGCACCCATTGGTTATCTTCAACCCAGGTACTCGCCTCGACAATAATAGCACCCGTAACACCTTCAGACGCGACCAGTGCTCTGTAGTCTTCGGGCATAACCCGGCGATAAATCTCGTCATCGGGCTCGGGAAAAGGCACACCCTCTGGACGGGTGGGATCGTAAATATGGATATGCGTATCGATAATCATTTATTACCCCTCTATAATACAATGTCTTCTTCTATGTCCATATGCTCGCGCAACAACCCAAGCGCGCGGTCTTTGAGCTGGCGCACGCGCTCGCGGCTAATGTGAAAACGCTTACCCACTTGCTCCAGCGATTCCGCGTTGTCAACATCCAGGCCAAAATAGCGATTGATAATCTCGGCTTCGCGTTCGGGCAAATCGGCCAGACCCTTGTGCAAAAGATCGCGCAATCGGCTGGCATGCACATTTTCATCTGGCTGGGGTGCATCATCGGGAACAACATCGGCAAACTGACGGTCGCCATCTTCATATACTGGTCTGTCGAGTGAGACAGATGCCAGGCTCGTTTGAAGTGCCTTGCGCACCCGTCGAGTTGAAAAATCAGTTTCTGAAGCCAACTCGTCAATCGTGGGAACGCGACCGTATGTTTGTGAAAGTGCGGCAGACACTTTGTTGAGCACATCGCGATCATCTATTTGATTGACCGGAAACGCAATCGGATGCGTCTGCCGATTGAGAGCAGAGAGCATGGCCTGGCGAATCCACCAAACCGCATAAGTGATAAACTTGTACCCGCGCTCTGGATCATAGGTTTGGGTAGCGCGTATAAGACCCATATTGCCTTCGGCAATGAGATCGGAAAGGGGCAACCCGCGCCCCGTGTATTCGCCAGCCACGCGCACAACAAAGCGCAAATTAGCTGTAATGAGATGATTCAGCGCCTTTTGATCGCCCTTGCGCGCGGCGTTTATCGCTTTGACTTCATCCTCTCGGGAAAGAGGGGTGTATTTGCGAATATCGCGCAAATAAAGATCTGTAAGCTGTGCCTGCGAAGAATCACCTAAAGGGGAATCGCTTCCCGTTTGGGCCTGTCCCGTAGTGTTTTTATACGGGAATTCTGCTGATTTTTTTTGTTCTTTTTTCATAGCTTTAATTCCAGTGTCTCGGCAGTTGATGGGGAGTGAAAAAATGGTACGGACTGACACGTCGGTTGGTTGAGCGTTTGACACGCTGGACAGAGACGCTCTTCAACTCTGAGATCACAGGGCAAACACGCGCAAATACTGGCTATGGTTTGGGTCAGCGTTTTGCGTATATGCTTGTAGTGTTCAATCTGTTCTTCAACTTCACTAAGGCGTTCATTGAGATCTTCGAGAATATCATGCGCGAGTTCGCCTGCGGTTTTGTTTTGCTCTCGCTTGTCAATAATGATCTTGATATGTTCGAGATCAAATTCCATCTCTTTCAGACTCAAGATCATGCGCAACCGCGCAAGTTGCTCGTGGGAATAACACCGAAAACCACCGCTACTTCGACATTCGGGATATATCAGACCCATCTCTTCGTAATAGCGCACTGTGCGGGTAGTCGTACCGGCTTCTTTTGCCAATTTCCCAATATGCATCAAACCATCTTTGCATTTTGACACGACAAATCACCTCGTTTTCATGAGCGGAACAGACAAACTTTGACGTTACGTTAAAGTTGGACGAAAAAATATACCTCAACACAACATCAATGTCAATGAAAAACTTTGACGTTACGTTAAGGTTTGGTAATAAGAGGTCAATGAGTTCTAATGCGAATTAAGAACTCTCCCCATTCTGGACGCCTGCTTAAGGCATGCAGGCGTGACGAGTAGCTGGCGTCATTGCGGCATGCCTTAAGCCGCAATCCAGTTGTCTTTTAATTCTCAATGGTGGAACAAACGCACCCCGGTCATAACCAGAAGCATACCGTATTCATCGCAGGCTGCGATAACATCGTCGTCGCGCACTGAACCCCCGGTCTCAACCACATATTTGACACCCGTACGAGCGGCGCGATCAATATTATCTCGGAAGGGAATAAACGCATCGGAACTGAGCACAATATCATCCATCTGTCCAATCCAATCTCGTCTCGCGTCCTCGCTCAAAAACAGAGGTACCCTATCGAAACAACCTTCCCAAATCCGACGTTCCTCATCGGTCATATTACCGCGCAAATAAGCTTCAATAGCGTTGATCTTTTCAGGGCGTTTCAGACCTCTTCTAAATTTGAAATCGAGAATATCCGGATGCTGGCGCAAATACCACGCTTCGGCTTTCCCCGCAGCAATATCCGTACACGCCAGACGATTTTGCTGCCCGGCACCATTGCCGATAACCTGCCCATCAAAGGCAAAACACATCGAATTGGATTGCGTGTACTTCAGAGCAATAGTCGCCACGAGCATATCGCGCTCTGCTTCGGGAGAAACCTCTTTATTATCAGTCACAATATTCGTAAAAATATCTGTATTAATGGCTTTGGCATTGCGCGTCTGTTCCAGAACAACACCGAAAACATCGCGAGTCTCCGGACCAGCAGGCGTGTACGATTCATCCATCTGGAGAATGGGATAACTGCCGCCTTTTTTCTTCTTGAGAATATCGAACGCCTCCGGTTGATACCTCGGCGCAATAATACCATCGGACACTTCTCGGCTGAGCAAACGCGCAGTCGGTTGATCCACTTCATCGCTCAAAGCCACCCAATCGCCAAAAGAAGAAAGCCTATCCGCACCCCGAGCGCGTGCATAAGCCGTAGCCAGAGGCGAAAGAACGAGATCATCGACAAAATACGCCCTTTGCAGCGCGTCAGACATGGGCGTGGCAACAGCCGCACCAGCAGGGCTTAAGTGTTTGAAAGAGGCGGCTGCCGGCAGATTGAGCACCTCTTTGAGTTCGCGCACGAGTTGCCAGGAATTGAGTGCGTCGAGCAGATTGATATAACCCGGCGCGCCATTGAGCACCGTAAAGGGCAGTTTGCCGCTGGGAGAGTACGCACGCGCATCAGATTGATGCGGATTACAGCCATAGCGCAGAACCAGTCCATCTTGAGGCATAAGACAATCCTTTGAGAAATAATAAAAAAAGCCCAATCCTCTAACGGATTGAGCCCAGGCGATCGACCCCTTGAATATTTGTTTCTAACGCTCCCCTCCGGTTATTTCCGGATATTCGCCAGTTGCGTCAGATACTATTGGTAGAATCAATATAACGGGAGACTACATCTATGTCAACAGCCATCAGCCCACTCCGCTGTCAACACCCGATACAATTTCCGTCGCACCTGTTTCAGTAATCACAAAACAAAGCAATTGCTCGGGGTCAGCCAGATCGAGAACAACGGGCGAATGCGTAGTGGTCAAAATTTGGGCACGCGCTTTGTCCTCATTCTGTGCTACAGTACTGAGAGCTTTGAATACCGCTTCTACCGCACCGGAATGAAGACCATTTTCCGGAACTTCGAGCAAACATATCCCATCGTCATCAGGCGCATAAACCAGCAGTGTTAGAGCCAGCAATCGCAGCGTTCCATCGGACAACATCCACGACGGCGTTTCGAGATCATTGTGGTGCTTGACCACCAGATAGCAGTGTTGATCTTCGGGACGCACAACCGTATAAATAGTGGATAAACCCGGCAAAACAGTGCGCAAAAGTTCCAGCCAGGCCGCATGCTTACTCGGCTCACTCTCTTTCAGTGCAGCAACCACCCAGGGCAGATTGGCGCCATCGGACAACAGAGTGCGCGGTTGCCCCGGCGGACTGGGGCGGCGAATGCCTTCTCCGTTGAAATCGAATTTGCGAATGCCGTATGAAAGAACGTGTTTGAGCCATGTTGCAATGGGAAAACGCGCTTTATCTTCGGGCAAATTGCCCAATGCCGAACGCCTCGCGCCGAGCTTAAAAGAAGGGTCCCACCCCGCACCGGATTCATCGTAAAATTTATCATTGCCACCAGGCACTTTATTGACAATGGTTTTGACGCCGCGTAGCCTTGGTGTCGCCAGAGTTTGCGGTGTGGGGCCCTCTACGGCAAAAAGCGATTCTTGAACAGCGCGGTCATCTCGCTGAATATCTGTGAGCAAAAGCACCCGCTCGGACAGAATCTCGACTTCGCCATTTTCTTCGGTCACGCCAATAGCGACTTCGTATCGACACCGCGAAAAATCCCGATCTGAAAACAGATTGGATTCAGGTGCAGGCACAGACAATTCAACAGCAATTTCAAATCGATCTGCAAAACCGTGCCAGGTCAAATCGCGCAAATCATTCGCCCGGTCATAAATAGCGGCATCGAGACCATCGCGCACAAAATCTCCCAAAAACGCAATCGCGTCGAGAAAGGTCGTCTTACCACTACCATTGGCACCAACCAGCATGTGAAAAGGCGCGAGATCCTGCTCGATATGACGCAAACACTGATAATAAAGCGTTTCAAGACGCTGGATCATATAGAACTCCTGTGTTAAGTTAGGAGCATAGTACATGACAGAAAGAGAGGCGTCAAGAGCAAATGCAAAAGAAAACAGTCTTAATCACCGGTGCAACAGACGGGATTGGTCGGGCACTTGCAAAAATCTATCAGTCGCGCGGAGATAGGTTGGTACTGGTGGGCAGACGCGCACTGGACACACTCAACGATGCGTTATACACCAAAAATACATATTGTCGTGCAGACCTATCGCAGGACAAGTGTGCAGATCGGGTATGCGAATTTCTAAACGCACAAAAAATCGACGCCATAGATCTGGCAATTCAAAATGCTGGCACCGGATATTTTGGAACCATCGCCGAACAAAGTGCGGAAAGCATTCGAGAGATCGTAGCAGTCAACCTGATGGCACCCTTGCGCTTGACGCACACCTTGATTCCATACCTGAAAAGAACCAATGGAAAACTCGTACTGATCGGCTCAATCACACATGCATTCCCCTGTCCCGATTACGCCGTGTACGCAGCGAGCAAAGAAGCCCTCAACACTCTGGGACGCAATCTACAAATCGAGGGCGACATAAATGTACAAATCATTCACCCGGGAGCGACGCGCACGGGATTGCATCGAAAAATTGGCATGAACAACGAAAAGACAAAGAAATTTCCGTCCGCAGAAAGGGTCGCCCAAAAAATCACACAGGCGATAGATGGACGACGTTTTGTCGCAACAATTGGATGGCAAAACGCATGGGCGCGATTTTTGGGACGCTATTGCGAAGGCATGGTCAACGCCATGGTGCGTACAACATGAAACACGCGGTCATTACAGGCGCAGCGCATGGAATTGGCAAAGCACTTGCCCATCGCTTCGCACAGGAAGGATATGCCATAACGGGCGTGGATATAGATGCCGCGGGCGCGGCGAGAGTCGAACGAGAACTGAATGCGCGATTTGTCATTACAGACCTGCGTTCTGATACAGGCATCGCGCGAGTTCTCCCCAAACTAATCCAGGGAAAACCGATTGACGTATTGATACACAACGCGGGCATCAACGCCGTGGGGCGATTTCCCGACATAAGCATAGAAAATCACGAACGCGTAATCGCAGTGAACTTCTACGCACCCATGCTACTCACAGCAGCACTACTCAAAGCCGACCTGTTCGCAAAAGGCGCGTCCATCGTCTTCATCTCCTCCCTTTCCCACTACACGAGCTATCCGGGTGCTGCAACTTATGCTGCGACCAAAAGCGGATTAGCCTCCTATGCACGCAGTTTATCCATCGCTCTCGCACCGCAGAATATTCACGTCACAACAGTTTTTCCCGGCCCAACGCGCACAGCCCACGCACGGCGTCACAGCCCGCACAACACACGCGAAGAAAAACGCATGCCACCTGAAAAATTAGCGCACCATGTCTTTCGAGGCGTACAAAAGAAAAAGCACCTGATCGTACCAGGTGCTACCAATCGCATGGTCGCTCTCCTGGGCAAATGGTGCCCGCCCCTGATGGCATATGCGATGCGTAAGATAATTTTGGAAAAATTGTGAAATCTTTCGACCTCTGACCTGCTTCTACTCACACTTTCTTTCCTACAAAAAACGGACCCAGCGACTCGACATAAAGTGCGGTTTGCTGGGTTTTTCTCATATCCTGCACAACGCGAGAGAGCGGATAAAGCTCTGCGCCGATCAAACCAATGACAAAATCATTATCATCGGCATCGAGACCATAGCTGGCCAGGCGAACATCGTGCGCATAATCTTCGCGTCCATAAGCGCGTCCAATAGAAGCGTGCTCCATCAAAATTTTGCGCTGTTCCCTGTGATCGAGACGAGCAAAAGCCCCGTTGCGACGCAACGGGTACCAGATCGCCCAGGGCCATTCGGGATTGAGCACATTATCGCGCGGTCGGTCAATAAGGGCGTATTCGAGATCTGGCTCATAACCCGTGGCATACGTACGTCCGAGCATTGTAAGTTCAGGACGGCGTGTACAGGCAGAAAACGGATCGCTATTGAGCAACGCGCGAATATCAGTCACAAATAAATCCGGTGATTCGGCCAAAAACACAATACCAATACCGCAGGGATCGTGCGCATCGAGATAGAGCGCGACATCGAGACCGCTTTGATCAAGCACCTGAGATACGGCACCAACATTCCCGACATCCGTAAAAACCTGCAACTGCATGTAAAGCCGTCGGTCGCTCGTCTGCGGTTTCCCATCAACAGGCGCGCCGTGTTCGAGAATATCGAGTTTTTCTTTTGATTCAGTGGGATGATGCATGTGCAGACTCCTGATCTTCAAAATTAAAAGAAAGACATCTTGTAATGCACCTTAATACTCCGCCCTATTTCGGGCATCACAGACCGAATGCGCGAAAGATGATTGCGGTATTCCGTATCCAAAAGATTGTTCAAAGAGAGAATAATACTATGGCGGGTATGATCGGTATTAATGTCGCGCTGGGCATACACACCGAAAACAGCATAGCCATCCGTAGGATCTTCAAATATATCCACGCGCTCCTGTCTCGCGACAAGCTCCGCAGTTCCTCCAACGGTAAGCAAGGGATGCTCATAGGTCGTACTTCCGACAAACTTGAGCGGCGGAATCTCGGGCAGAGGCAAATCCTCATCCCTGTTCTCGCCGCGCACATAACTACCGTTTAATTCCAGATTCAAACGCGTATTCAAACGCCACCCCACCTGCATCTCCAGGCCCAAAAACCGCGCGGCAACACCATCGGCAGCGTAAATCGGCAGAAGTTGGGCAAAATTGATCTCTCCGGTATTGCGCGGGGCAATATAGGTATCAAACTCATTCCAATATCCGCTCAAAACAAAATTGAAACCCGGTTGCAAATAATGAAAAAAGACCTCGAAGCCCAGGCTTGTCTCAGCCTCGAGATTGACATTGCCCACCTCAAAAGTGTACGCAGCCAGATGCGGTCCATCGTTATAAAGCTCTTCAATCGTGGGCACGCGCTGGGATCGACTCAAGTTTAAACCGCCGGTTAGCCGATCAGTAAAGGACACAAGCGGACTAATCGCCGCGGACCATGCGTGAAAGGTGCGATCTACATCGAGATCTGCAATACTCTTTGTTCTTGGGCGCGGATCAAAGTCGGCATACGTATAACGCGCAGAGGCCTGAAATTCGATATCGCGATAGGTGCATTCGTGGTAGAGACCCAAAGAAGCATTTTGCTCTCGCGTGGGCGGCGTAAAAACAAACGCCCCCAATTTGAGATTGTGATGACCAAAGCCGAGAGCGAGAACGGTATTTCGCGTCAGGCCGTGTGTATTCAAATGCAACTTGAGATCACCACGGTAGTCGTGGAACAAAAACTCGGACCCAATACTGCCGCTGGATTCGTACTCGAAGTGATGATAGTAGGTCCTAGTAAAATCCATCTCTACGCTACTGAACACCTCGCGGTCAAAATGGAAGGCCGCCTTGCCATCAAACACGCGACGATCAATATCCAGATCTACGCCATTGGGATGCCCGCCAATAAATCCACCGGGAATGCCGTATTGGGTATCGAACTGATCAAAAGAAGCACCGATATACCCCCGGTCAGTGGGATATGACAGACCGAACGTATGCGTGCGCGTGTCAATAGGCGTATTGGCGAGTCTGCCAATGGGTGTTTGCACATCCCGGGTATTGCGATACGTGGTCTCGGCATACAGCGCGAGCGGCCCCACAGGCACTGTGATTCCAGCGGCTGAGAGATACCCCCGATTAACCGTCTCGCCATAAGCACCGACACTGCCAAAAACGCGCTGCGGATGGTCTTCTGGTATCTTCTGTTTCACCACATTGATAACCCCGCCAATGGCCGATGCCGTGTGAAGCAGCGTGCGCGGTCCCCGGATAATTTCGAGACGTTCCGAATTAAAAGGCTCGACGGTAACCGCGTGATCAGCAGAAGTGGCGGATAAATCCCGAGTCTCGATACCATCTATATTGATCTGCACGCGATCGCCACTGAGACCGCGTATAACCGGGCGAGCAGGTGCGGGACCCATGCTGCGGATGGCAACGCCAATCTCGTTTTTCATCGTCTCGGCAAGCGTGAGGCTATATTTCTTCTGAAGTTCATCTCCAGAAAGCACGCCCGTGGCTTCGTGCAATTCTTCAAAGCGAGTTTCCGCACTTTTCCCTACCACGTCAATGGTATCGACAAAAATTTCTTGAGCGACCATCTCGACGTACAAAATGGGCAACTTCTCACCGGAGACCTTTACTTCCCGACTCACCAATCCATAGCCTACACGAAAAAAAGACAGACGATGAACGCCCTCCGACAGATGCAAGATAAAACGGCCTCGTTCATCGGTTGTCGTGCCCTCTGCGCCATCATCATCGAGTTCGATATCGACATCGCCGATTGCGCGTTGGGTTTTGCGATCAAAAACATATCCCTCGAGCAAACGCGTCTCTTGCGATGCGCTAATCGCGAGAAAGCAGAACACAAAAACGAGAACGGAAGCCGCGAATCTCAAAACGGATCTCCAACAAAAAAAGCCCTCATCCGATCTTCTCAAGACCGGGTGAGGGCAAGGCATTTACTGTACACGCACGGGAATGGGAACCGTGCGAAAATCTATATGATCGTCGTGCGTGACTTCGAGGATAATAGTGGTCTCACCTGCCTTGAGGCCGCGCAATTGAAATTCAAACTTACCCACATCTGCAGGCTCCTGATGAACCTCGACAACCGTGGGATCGGCAATGGTTGAGGTAAATTTGTCATCTGGCTCATCTGGCGGGGCAATCTCGTCGCCATCGTGGTCAAGGAACATAATAGTCCATTTGGCGGTCAGTCCACCATTGGGAACTTCGAGATGGCCCATCCGACCGCCGCTGGCATCGATCTGCCCTTCAAAATAGCGGAAAAACCGATTGCCCGAATCTATAAGGACCAGCCCCTCGGGCTCAAAATGTTCTTCGTGATCAGACATGGGATCATCACTACCACAACTAATCACAAACAGAGCCAGCACTGCCACAGCCGCAAAGGTACGTTGAAACGATTTTCTTGCAAAAAACATGATAGTCTCCTGAATGGTAAAACCTGTACAGGGCGCACGGGCAGAGAACACACAGAGGGAGGTCCTCTTGCCTGCGCCCGCGCAAAAAAGGCTTAAAGATACAGAAAGGAAAAATAATGCAAACTACTGTAGTAGAAAATTCAGTATTCAGAAAACTACTGGAGGGGATCGGCCCTGAGGTGAGAGAAAAAACTGGTGGGATAATAATGTGGAATGCGAAAAAAAAGAAAACCAATAGACGTATAACGCGCCAAGTGCAACTATGGCACTAATAAGACCACCAAAGCCATAAACCCAATGGCAAACAAGACAATGGATATCGTGTTCAACATGGTCGAATGCATGCCCAAAGGCGAGGGCAAACGCGCCGATGAACAATATGGCGATCAGTGTTTTGATAAGTGGCTGATTGAGATTCATTACGCGTGTTTATCCTATTTTTCACAATCATCTTTGCGACATAAATGATGATTCCGAATATGGCCTAAGATCAAAAATCCCGAACCTAAAATGGTCCCCATCCGTCCTCCTATTTCCCCAAAAATATCATGACCAACCATAGCCATTACGACGATAAAGGACAGCCCGAGGATACCAAAACCGTTGATCTTTTTTTGCCTCTTAAGTTCAAAGATAGGACTTGACCTCAAAAAGAGCAAGCCCCAGTTCAGTCTGCTGAACTGGGGCGTTATAAAGGAGCAGCATATCTGACCGATAAATTAAAAGAAAAACATCTTGTAATGCACTTTAATACTCCGCCCTATTTCGGGCATCACAGACCGAATGCGCGAAAGATGATTGCGGTATTCCGTATCCAAAAGATTGTCCAAAGAGAGAATAATACTATGGCGAGTATGATCGGTGTTAATGTCGCGCTGGGCATACACACCGAAAACAGCATAGCCATCCGTAGAATCTTCGAATATATCCACCCGCTCCTGTCCTGCGACAAATTCCGCAGTCCCGCCAAACGTAAGATAGGGATGCTGATATGTCGTACTTCCGACAAACTTGAGCGGCGGAATCTCGGGCAGAGGCAAATCCTCATCCCTGTTCTCTCCGCGCACATAACTGCCATTTAATTCCAAATTCAAACGCGTATTCAAACGCCACCCCAGATGCATCTCCAGACCCAAAAATCGCGCAGCAACACCATCGGCAGCGTAAATCGGCAGAAGTTGGGCAAAATTGATCTCTCCGGTATTGCGCGGGGCAATATAAGTATCAAACTCATTCCAATATCCGCTCAAAACAAAATTGAAACCCGGTTGCAAATAATGAAAAAAGACCTCAAAACCCAGACTCGTTTCGGCTTCGAGATCGACATTGCCCACTTCAAAAGTGTACGCAGCCAGATGCGGTCCATGGTTGTAAAGCTCTTCAATCCTGGGCACGCGCTGGGATCGGCTGAAATTGAAACCCCCAGTTAGCTGGTCGGTAATGTTCACAAGCGGACTAATCGCCGCGGACCAGGCGTGAAAGGTGCGATCTACACCGAGAGCCGCAAGACTCCTTGTACTCGGACGCGGATCAAAGTCGGTATATGTATAACGCGCAGAAGCCTGAAATTCAATGTCGCGATAGATAAATTCGTGGTAAAGACCTAATGAAGCGCATTGCTCTCGCGTGGGCGGCGTAAAAACAAACCCTCCCAATTTGAGATTATGATGACCAAAGCCCAGGGCAAGCACAGTATTTCTCGTCTGGTCGTGTGTGTTCATAAACAATTTGAGATCACCGCGGTAGTCGTGGAACAAAAACTCGGACCCAATACTGCCGCTGGATTCGTACTCGAAGTGGTGATAGAAAGTCCTGGTAAAATCCATCTCTACGCTACTGAGCACCTCGCGATCAAAATGGTATGCCGCCCTGCCATCAAACACGCGGCGATCAATATCCAGATCTACGCCATTGGGATGCCCGCCAATAAATCCGCCGGGAATGCCGTATTGGGTATCAAACTGATCAAAAGAAGCACCGATATACCCCCGGTCAGTGGGATATGATAGACCGAGCAGATGCGTACGCGTGTCAATAGGTGTATTGGCGAGTCTGCCAATGGGTGTTTGCACATCCCGGGTATTGCGATACGTGGTCTCGGCATACAGCGCGAGCGGCCCCACAGGCACTGTAATCCCAACGGCAGAGAGATACCCTCGATTGGCCGTCTCGCCATAAGCACCAACACTGCCAAAAACGCGCTGCGGATGGTCTTCGGGAATCTTCTGTTTCACCACATTGATAACCCCGCCAATGGCCGATGCCGTGTGAAGCAGCGTGCGAGGTCCCCGGATAATTTCGAGGCGTTCCGAATTAAAAGGCTCGACAGTAACAGCGTGATCAGCAGAAGTAGCGGAAAGGTCGTGGGTCTCAATACCATCTATATTGATCTGCACGCGATCGCCACTGAGGCCGCGTATAACTGGTCGAGCAGGTGCGGGTCCCATGCTGCGGATGGCGACACCGATTTCGTTTTTCATCGTCTCGGCAAGCGTGAGGCTATATTTCTTCTGAAGTTCATCTCCCGAAAGCACGCCCGTGGCTTCGTGCAATGCTTCAAAGCGCGTCTCTGCACTTTGGGCGACCACCTCAATGGTATCCGCAACAATTTCCCGGGCAACCATTTCGATGTACAGAATGGGCAATTTCTCATCCGAAACCCTTATTTCTCGACTCACCAACCCATACCCGACACGAAAAAAAGACAGGCGATAAACACCCTGCGACAGACGCAAGACAAAACGGCCTCGATCATCGGTTGCCGTACCCACCGCGTCATTATTGAGTATGATATCGACATTGTCAATTGTGCGTTGGGTTTTGCGATCAAAAACATATCCCTCGAGCAAACGCATTTCACTCGATGCGTTGATCGCGGAAAAGCAGACCACAGAAACGAGAATGAAGGCTGTAAATCTCAAAACATACCTCCTATAAAAAGCCCTCACCCTGTATTTGAAAGACCGGGTGAGGGCAAAGCAGTTACTACTCTCCGACATGCACGGGAATGGGAATGGTGCGAAAATCTACATGATCGTCGTGCGAGACCTGAAGTTCAATCGTGGTTTCGCCTACCTTGAGACCGCGCAGGTGAAAATCAAACTTGCCGACATCGTCGGCATCCTGAACAACTTCCAAAACCGTGGGATCGGCAATCGCCCATGTAAATTTGAAATCGGGATCATCTGGCGGGGGAATCTCATCGCCATGGTCATCCAGAAAACGGATGCTCCAGTGCGGTGTTTCCTCATTGAGGGGGGCATCGAGATGATCTTTCCGACCACCGCTGGCATCAATCTGCCCTTGAAAATAGCGGAAAAAACGATTGCCCGAATCTATGATGACCAGCCCCTCGGGTTCGAAATGCTCTTCCTGGTGAGCCATTGGATCGTCACTACCACAACCGCTCACAAACAAAGCCAGAACTGCCACAGCGGCAAAAATGCCTTGAAACGAGTTTCTTCTAAAAAACATGATAGTCTCCTGAATAAGCCCGCACGGGCAGAGAACACACAGAGGGAGCCCCTCTTATTTCAGGCCCGCACAAAAAGGCACAAAAACGCAAAAAAATAATGCAAACTTTATTATTAAGATATTCAGTATTCAGAAGACTACTGGAGGGGATCGGCTCTGAGGCGAAAGGAAAAACTGGTGGGATAAAAATGTGGGGTGCGGCAGAGCGAAAAAATAACAGGCGTATAATACACCAGAAATCAATACAGCACTGATAAGACCACTAAAGCTATAAACCCAATGGCAAACGAGGCAATGGGTGTCATGTTCAACGCAATGGGTGTCATGTTCAACATGGTCAACTGCATGCCCAAAGGCAAGGGCAAACGCGACGACGAGCAATATGACGATCAGCGTTTTAACGAGCGGGTGTCTGGTGTAGAGATTCATTCTTAATACTATATGGGATTATCTCGCGTAGTTGGTTACCAGTACGTCTATTCGTCCTCTGAGGAACGCGCCTGCAATTGTCTGATCGATTGCAATCGCAAAAGCAGTTTTTCGAGATTTGATTTTAGCTCTTTCTGGATCTCGACCATTTGCTCGGGAGTCACCTGTAGATTTTCTTTTTCGTGATGGTGTTCATGACCGTGATCATGGGCCTCCGCCGAGTCATCTCCCGGCACTTCAACCACATTTTTTTCCCACAATTCAAAGTCCTTTTCAATGACTTGAAGACTATCGCGTATTTCCACAGCATGATGTGAAAATGACTTCAGACTATCCAGTTGGTTCTCAAATTGCGCTTCAATTTCCATCATCGCCTTGTGAATCTCCGCCGCCTGCCGCAAGTGGTGTGCATCTTCTTTATTTTCTCCATGGCAAGAAGCAAAGAACGCAAACACTATAACACTCATCACTTTGAGCCGCATTGGATTTTGTCTCTCCATATTTTACGTCTCCTTTCGCGTGTTTATCCTATTTTTCACAATCATCTCTGCGACATAAATGATGATTCCGAATATGGCCTGAGATCAGAAATCCCGACCCTAAAACGGTCCCCACCCGTTCCCCTATTTCCCCAAAAAGATCATGGCCAACCACAACCATTACGACGAGAAGGAACAACCCGAGGATACCAAAACCAATGACAAATTGATCTTTATGGCGGCGACATCCCAACCCAAGAGCAAGAATGCTGGTGGGCAGAATCAGCCACATCAAAAGCCCATGAAAATGTTCATCGCCAACAAATGTGGTTGCCAATAACGGAAACGCAATAAGTGCAACGGGCAATGTCAAACAATGGACCGCACACACTGTTGAAAGAACAATGGCGATTTTGTCACCTGCGGTTTGATAGCTCAAACGCGCCATTTATTATCTCCTTTTTATTTTTCATAAATACACACTTAATATGCATTATCCAGATTGTTTTTCATATCTCCTTTATCCATCACCTCGGCTTTATTGATGCGAAAAAAGAGCTCGGTAGGATCTTTTTGCAACAATTCCAGGCGACCTGTAATCGCAATGGGATTATAAGTAAAATCAATTGGTTTGCTCGGATGAATATCTACCAGAGACTCAGGTCCTCCCCCGCCTACACAAAACGAACAGCCCCCAAGTGAATACGGAGTCAAGACAAAACGCGTCTGTTTTTTTTGAGCCGACAGCGGAATCATAAACCCGACAAGCTCAACGTATTTGCCATTCATTTTTTTTAACGTATCGGAAAATATAGGTACAAAGTTCGGCGCATAAGGATCATAACTCACCGTAGCAAGGGTTTCCCAAAGCGATCCCTTCATCATCTGGGGCAATGGAGACGCCTGAAGTTCTGGGCGATGGTCTGTTGACGAGGGCGGTGCTTCGTCGCTCTGATTGTCCATTTCACGACTGTCAGTATCTATTCTCAAAATCACAGCAAATAACAAAATAAACATTACCGTGCGCTGTATATACATCATGCCACCTCCACAAGTGTTTGTGCGACATCTGTCCGATAGACCTGAAGCGCGGGTATAAGAGCCGATACACTACCCAACACAAGCGCCAGACCAATGAGCCAGAATTCATCGGACAAAATAATCCATCCCGTCAAATTTATATGCTGTGCCTCGCGCACCCATGCGCCAATCACTTCCGTGCTGGCATGCCCAAGCACAAAACCCAACCCCGTACCCATCAGTGTAAGCAAGACCCCCTCCAAAAGCACCTGTACAAAAAGTTTACTGCGACTTGCTCCCAGAGCACGCATCATAGCCAGATCGTATCGCCGATCTTTCATCGCATTATAAAGTGCCACAAAAATGCTCAACGCCGCTGCAAATACCAGAACCCCACCAAAAACCCGCACCACCTCCAACCCAACACCGAGCAATGCAAAAAGGCGCGTTGTCTCAAACGCGGGGGACGCAGCCTGAAATTTTGTCTCTTTGTTCACATACCTCGGGAATGACACGGCTGCAATAGGCGAACGATAGCGAATCAACAAACTCGTGACTTCGCGCTCGGCATCGGCTTCACTGTCCATCGGCAAACCGAGAACATCGCGCCTGATATCCTCATCGGCATGGCTTTCCATGTGGTGATCCTGTCCATCGCCCTCCCCCTCTTCTTCATGCGGTTCGTGAACCAGCCAGACAGTCTCAACAGAAGTCAATAACAGACGGTCGATAATCGAACCCGTTGGTTGCAAAACACCCACCACGCGAAACGGTTGCGACTCGTGTTGATCAGAAGCTGTTTCTGCGGTCAAACCGTGCGAACTAATAATCTCGTCACCCAGCGCAAGACCTGTCACGCCAGCAACCTGTGCGCCGATAACCACCTGGTATGGGACATCCCAAAAGGTACCGTCAACCAATTCCGCCCGATAGTGCCTGGCGTATTCGGATGTCGTTCCCACAATGCGATAACCCCGATAATTATCCCCCAACGCCAGAGGTATCGCCTGTGCAACCGCTCTGTTTTTAGCCAGTTCACGCGCCTCTAAAAGCGGTATGTTTCCCGTTGGCACATCGACGTGAAAAACGCTGGACAAAATCAATTGCATGGGACTGCCCTTCGCACCCACAACAACATCGATATTTTGAACATTGCGGTGCAAATTCTCTTCAAATTGTTCGCCAAAAAGCAACAAAACAACGACAATACCCGTTCCGAGTCCCAACAAAACCATATTGAGCAATGTATTCAACTTGCGCCGATAAATATAGGCCAGACTAATTTTAAAGAGATTCATGCGGGCAATTCCACCTGTTCATCGAGCGCAATACAATGGTCAAAACTGTCGGTAATGCGATGATCGTGTGAAGCCACCACCAGAGTTGCCTCAACCTCTCGCGCCGATGACGTGAGCAAATCCAACACCTGTTCGCTGCGCGTGTCATCCAATCCAGATGTCGGTTCATCGGCCAATAGCAATTGAGGGCGGTTAATAACAGCCCGGGCGATTGCCACGCGCTGTTGTTGACCAAAACTCAGTTCCGATGGATAGGCGTGTTCGCGACCCGCCAGACCGAGTGTCGCAAGCACCTGTTGAACATGTGTTTTGTCCTGCGGTACACCGGCCATATAGTGCGCCATGAGCAAATTTTCCAGCACCGTAAAAACGGGCAACAGGTAAAATCGTTGAAAAACAATGCCAATGCGTTGCCCGCGAAATCGATCCCGAGCGGTCTCTGTCAGTCCATAAATATCCTGTTCGGCAATATGCACATGGCCCCGTGAGGGCTTTAACAAACCAGCTATAATATGCAAAAGCGTCGTCTTGCCGCTTCCCGATGGCCCGTGCAACAGCCATTTTTCACCGGGATTGGCCTCAATATATTCTGGCAAGTCCAATACAAGACGACTGCCATAAACATGCCCAACGTGTTTAAGTGCAAACATAAGTATAGTATTCAAAAAACGCAATGTGTGACTTCAAAATGTTACGAGGCCGTCAAAATCGAGCGGGTCTCTGTAATTGATGATATTGAGATGGAATTCCTGGCATGGAAATCGAGGCAAAAACAGGAACAGGAGGGGAGCGATTAGACAGTGGACCGTGCAGGGGGCGACGCGACGATCCCCAATCGATTCCACCGATCCTGGGCGACCATCATGCCGCATTGCCACAAGCATCACAGGTTCCGAGCAACACCACCTCATGTCCCGTCATCTGAAACCCGTCTGGAACCAGGGAATCGAGGCCCTCGACGCAACCGAAGAGGTCGAACGCGTGGTCGCAGGTCGAGCAAAGAAAGTGATGGTGATGCTCGCGGTCCTTGGGCTCGTACCGAACGCCGCGGCCCAACCCCTCAACCGACTCCAGCGTGCCTTCCTCAACACCCCGTTGGAGCGCGCGGTATACCGTGGCGAGACCGACACTCTTTCCGCTTCCGATCAGGCGGCTCCACAATTCCCTGGCGGATAGGGGACCATCCGCCTCGCCAAGGGCTCGCAAGACGGTTAGCTGCTGATTCGCTCTTTGCTGTTGATTCGCTCTTTGCATGGAGAGATGATAATCGATTCTCACATTATTGTCAAGACCTAAGAAATTCAATCAATGTTCCTATTCATTTACAAATATTTACAGGGAACCCAACCGCCCTTCGCGATGTTTAATTTAGACAAATGCCGTAAACGGTTATATTTTGACGTGTCCTGGATAGAAAAAAAGGAGGTGCTCCAATGCACATCAGATTGTATTTTTTATTGGCACTGTTCCTTACTGCCTGTATAGGCCCGTTAGACCCGAACAACTCCGAATACATTGAAATACGGGAAGTAACTGTCGGTCCTGCCCTGGCCAGATGCTACGGCGTGGGCGAACAGACCTGCATGATAGTTGACGGATCATTGTTCTACGACGGCATTGAGGGCTTCAACTTCGAAGCGGGCTACAACTATCGTCTGCGGATCGGCATATACGACCCCTATGATGGCGAGGAGCCACCTCAGGATGCTGGCCAATACAGTTATCGCCTGCTGGAACAAATAGAAAAAACTCGTGCGCCATCCACGCCCGCAACCCTATCCGTGGGACCGACGCGGGTAAAATGCGTGCAAATCGACGACTTTTGCCTGCTGATTAACGGTGCGCCATACGACGACATCATCACCAACTTTGATTACGAAGCCGGTTATCACTATACCCTCAACGCAAACCAATACAGCGATGGGCGATACGTATTGACCGAAATGGTCTCAAAAATCGAAGTGACGGGCACAGAAGAAGAAATAACCGTAGGACCACACAGAACCCCATGCAACGACAACTACCCCGTGTATTGCAACGTCGTCAATGGCGAAGCATTCCGCAGTGAAATCGTGAACTTCCAACCCTGGCACAACTACAGCTACCGTCTGCGAGTCGAACGATTCAACATGTTTACCAATAACACAACCCCGCCGTCACCCAACATCCCCACCTATGGCTATCGCTGGCTGGAAACCCTCGAGCAAAGCACCAATAATTGATTCGCATCTGAGAAGCCGAAATATTAGATCATATCAATGAATTTGCGGTGTATGATTTCTAAAGAATATTTCTGTAAGAAAAGAGCCACAGAATTGCGATTGTCATTGCGGCATGATTTTGAGCCGCAATCCACTAAGAAGTTGTAATCTAAACGTGATTCCCCTAACTGGACTCCACTTTTGACTGTTTACGCAACTCATCAATCTGCTGGCGGTCCCCACGTTCCTGGTCAGGTGTGTAGATGGACCATAGCTGGCTATATATCTCCCCGACATAATCCCCTAACTCTGGAGACAGCTTTCGTTTGCTATCTACCAAGGTGAGCAGTTTCAATACCAGGATTTTATCAGTACGGTCACGCTGTCCCAGCGGAAACGCGCTGATCGCTATCGCAGTCTGCTCAGCCTCATCAATCGCGTCTAACAAGAGCCATAGTTGGCCCCAAAAACGCAGTGCTTTAAGATCGAATTGCCCTCCATCGCCAAAACGATCCGAGGCGATGCGAATGAGTTCAGGAATGATCATCTCGCCGTAGTGTGTATCCGTCTCACCTTCTCGAGTACTCTTGAGCTTTCGCTGGTCAATCAGAGCCCATAAGGCACAAGGTCCGACTCCTGAATCGCGTGCTTGATCCAGCAACCATGCGCTGCTCGGCTCGCCAAACTTAGCGGCATAGCGGGCTGCAAGTTCTTCTACGATCAGGGCTTCGGTGTAGATAGGGATGTACTGCCCAGCGAAATGGCAATGACTCTAAAGAGTCTCCGCGAGAGTGCGAACCATGACTGGATCAATCGTGTGTCCGAGTTCTTTTAGCACTGGAATCGCGTGGAATGCGACCAAGAACCAGTGTTGCACGGCCCGGTCAGAAGTACTAAAAGCTTTGTAATTCTCCTCAGCATCCCACACGCTCAGCGGCAACTCCTGACACTGGGCTGAACCCCAACTCGGCAGATCAAGTTCCTCAACAGCCACCTGGTCAAGCGGTACATATCTTTCACATAACCGCTCATTCATCGATCAAAATATACACTTTTTCCGCCGACATTTGTGCTCCTCCACCTCCGCTTCAACAGACAATCCACAAATTCAAGTTGTGAATAAGACCGCAATACTGCATATTAAAAACATAATGAGGTGCCTGAACTTCTTTCGAGCCTTTTTATCGTTCAATTTTGTGATAATTTCATTTTTTGGCCTGATATTTGCTTGAGATCTGACTGTTGCGCTTGTCCAAAATACGACCAACTTTCAGAACAGGGCATCTCACATGGCAGAATTTGATACGATTTCTAAACACCTCATTCAGAAATATCCCAACGACTTTGCCAGCTTCACCCTCGGACGCGAGGACGTTGAAGTTCTTGCAGTCATTGACACAGAACAATACACTGTGGAAGCACACCAAACCGATAGCCTGATTCGCGTGCGTATTGATGACGAAGAGGTATTGGTTCACAACGAGTTTCAAACCACCGACAGCACCAATCCGCCTATGCCGCGCCGCATGGCTGGCTATATTGGACATGCTATTCGGCAACACGGCCTGCCGATTTATTCCAACGTGATCTACCTGCGCCCCAATGCAGGACGGCGCGATCCCGGGTATTATATCCAGGAGCATCTCGGCTACCCAATAGCGATTCATTACAGGGTGATCAGACTGATTGAGATAGAAGGCCAGCACGTCCTCGAATCGGAGCAATCGGGTCTGATTCCTTTCACGCCATTGATGAAGCCACCTGAAGGGATGGCCTTAGATGCGTGGTTGCAACAGTGTATTCACACGGCTCGGACGCGCCGCATTGCTCGGACATATAGGGCGGATTATCTCGCTGGTATGGTGGCATTGAGTGAGTTGGTATATGAGTCTGAAGTCATTTCTGATATTATTTTTAAGGAGGGTATCATGGATCTGATCCGCGAATCATCTCTTTTTCAATCCCTGACCCAAGAAAGCAGAGAGGAAGCCAGAGAGCAGGGCCTTGAGGAGGGCAGAGAGGAGGGTCTTGAGCAGGGGGTCAGGCAACGTGCCATCGAAGATATCCTCGAAGTGTTGGAGATTCGATTTGACCTGAGCGAAGCGCACCCCCTATCTGCTCGCATTGCCGCCATCAACGATTTGCAACGCCTCAAGCAGTTGCACCGCGCGGCAATACAGGTACCCAATCTCGAGGCATTTCAGCGCGTGTTAGATGCGTGACGTGATTTCCATAAGCCTGACGAGATATTGGAACACCGCGTAACATCAGTCAGTAATATGAACTACGAAAACGTCTGACTCAAATTCTTTCGACGCAGAACGAACCAGATAACAATCGGAGCACCAATCAGGGACGTCACTGCATTCAGCGGCAAAACAAATTGACTCCCCGGCAAATGGGCAATCAGATCGGATAGCAGTGCCAGCGTCGCCCCCAGACAGGTGACTGCCGGCATAAGCACGCGGTGATCTGACGTATGCAACAAACTGCGACAAAGATGCGGCACAGCCAGACCCAAAAACGCAATCGGACCGCAAAAAGCAGTCGTCGCGCCCGCCAGAATCGACGCACTGATCAAAACCCACAAGCGAATGCGCTTGACATTCAACCCCATACTGCGCGCATAATTTTCCCCCAGCAACAGCGCATTGAGCGGTTTAATACACAAAAACGCCAGCAAAAGACCCACAAAAATAGCAGAAATGAGCACGGACATCTGTCGCCATGTCACACTGCCAAAACTGCCAAAAGTCCACAAAATATACGACTGTATCTGCTCGGGAACGCTAAAATAAATTAAAACACTGACAAAAGCCCCGGTCGCATACCCAAACATCAGCCCCAGAATCAGCAATGTCATCACACTCTGCACACTGCGGGAAACCAGCAGCACACACCCCAGCACAGCGGCAGCACCCATAATAGCCGCAACGGCCAAACTCAAATCCCCCATCAAGCCCAACCCCGCGATAAGCGCACTACCCACCGAACCCACCGTCAGCACCACAATCGCAACGCCGAGACTCGCGCCAGCACTGATACCCAGCACAAAAGGATCTGCCAACGGATTGCGAAAAAGCGTCTGCATCTGCAACCCACTCACAGAAAGCGCCGCACCCGCCAGCACAGCAGTAATCGCCTTGGGCAGTCGAATCGTATGAACAATAATCGCCCATGCAGGAGAAGACACTTCTCCGCCTGTAAGAACGCCAAACAAACCCGCCAATGGAATATGAACTGACCCCAGCGACAAACTCAAACCAAACGCGATCAGAAGCAGCAAAAATAAACCCAGCATAATAACCGCGTGTCGCGATCCCCCCCGCACTTCATCCTTGTATTGAGCCTCCATCCCGACCATCCTTTTATCCGCGTTCACCTTTGAGTGCCGCAATCAAATCGCAAATAGAATCGTATTCCCGAACCACGTCACCGTGTTCAACACACCAAGGCTCACCCTCCCGAATATCGACACACCACTCAGCCCCCGCATCTCTCACTTGAAACCCGGCTCTCTCCAGTGCGCGCTTTGTCCAATAAGCACGTCGCCCTTCTCCAGACACAGTAACTGAGGCGTGACCGCGTTGAGCATTGAGCTTAAACGCACCCGTATCCGCGTCAAAACGCACGCCATCACTCTGAAACGCACCTTCAAATGCACCATTGAGAATTAAATCCTCGGGCGCACCAGTCTGTAACGCGCCCTCAAACGGCAAAAGATAGATACGATCTGCACAGCGCAGTGCCAGATCTAAATCGTGCGTTGACAGCAAAATCGACTTACCCGTAGAATGAGCCAGATCTTGCAACAAAGCCATAATCTCAGCGCGGCGGGGCAAATCGAGAAAAGCCGTAGGTTCATCGAGAATCATAAGATCGGGCTGCTGCGCCAGCGCGCGTGCAATCATAACCTTTTGACGCTCGCCATCGCTGAGTTCGGCCACATTGCGATATGCCAGGTCCTCAGCGCGGGCTGCCCGAATAGCCCAGGAAACAACTCGTTCATCTTCATCGGTAAAGCGTCCGATCCAATTCGTATGGGGATATCGTCCCAGACCGACCAGATCGCGCACAGCCATAATACCCACACTAATGCGATCCGTAAGCACCACGCTGATCACCTGGGCAACCTCTATAGCAGACATATCCTCAATATCTCTACCCATGAGATAAACATGCCCATCCAGCGGCGGCTGCATCCCCACAAGCGTGCGAATAAGCGTGGATTTCCCCGCACCATTGGGACCGAGCAAACACACAAACTCACCGCGATGGAGCGACACATCTATATCGCGAGCTACAACGCGAGGCGGACGACGGCCGTGTTTATACCCCACAGCGAGATTTTTTGTTTTAAGAATTGCCACCATGCACCTCTGGAATTAAGAACAAATACAAAACCGTCAACCCTATCGCGAGCAAACAGGTGACAATCACAAAAACACACATACGGCGCATATCCTCGGGTTGACCGCCTTCGGGATCATCCGCATCGCCCAACCAGAGATCTGTAACCTGCGTTCCCCCCTGCCAAACAGGACCGACCAATCGCCTCTGCAAAGCACCGGCGGCTGTAGCTTCGCTCCACCCGGAATTTGGACCTGGAACGAGCGCGTGTTGCCTCCAACCGATAAGCAGTGCCTTGCGCGCAGAACATCCGGGAATGAAAAACGCCACCAGCACCATCCCCAAATACGTCAACCGCGCGGGAATAAAATTGAGCACATCGTCCAGCCGCGCCCCACACCAGCCAAAACAGCGGTATTGCGGCGTCCTAAACCCCACCATGGAATCCATCGTACTGACCACCTTAAAAAGCACAACACCCGGCAACCCCAGTATAGCGTACCAAAAAATCGGCGAAACAAAACCATCTACTGCATTCTCGCTCAAACTCTCCATACCCGCACGCCGGCACGCCGCAAAATCCATCACATCCGTATCGCGTCCCACAAGCATAGACGCAGCCTCTCTCGCATGCTCCAGATCAGCAGCGCGATCAATCGTCAACCCATGCTTGCACAAATCTTTGAGCGCAAGCATACTGTACAAAACAAAAACCTGAAAAATCCAACCCACCTCAGATTGGACATAATTCAACACACACGCCAATGCACAGATAACCCCCACCCAAAATGCAGCCAGCAACAAAAACAAAAAACACCCCCCCGCATAACCATCCAAACGCAGACCGCGAAGCAACCGCTCAAAAAAAGACAGCGTCGCACCCATCAAACGAATGGGATGCAACGCATAAACCGGATCGCCAAAAAGACCATCCAAAACAACCGCACAAAGGAGCAAAACCGGATCCGGATCGAGAATTGTCACGTCCATTTCAAACGCCATCCAAGCGCAAAAGCATCGTAAACGACCTCCAACAAAGCGTTCTCATTCACGCGCAACTGCTCGTAACACGACAACCAGACATCTGGCCTCGCCGCCAGCGAAGTCGCCAATATCGCAGCCTGCTGTCGCAACACTGGATCGGCCAGAGCAGGTGAAAGCGTCCCATATCGCACCCGATCCCAAACCGCTGCAAACGCATACGCCGCCGCCGAAACGCGCGGTTCGTAAACAACAGACTTGAAATTCTTCTGCAACAACGCAAAATCATCCACTTTGAGCCGTTTTTCCATCGCCTGCAAAAATCGATCCTCTCCAAACCCAAACCGCTTCAACGCGTGAAAAACACTACGCGTATGCGACGCCTCCAAACCGTTTTGCCATCGCAACGCCTCCAGCGTGGCCCTGCGCACAGATTTGCCGATCAACTCGCCCAATTTTGCGTGATGTCCCGCATTGGTCTTGGGCACTCGTGCTTTATCCAAAGGCGCAGCAATACAATACTGATCCGTACCAGTACCCGTTGCGAGATCCTGAGAATAGCGACTCGAAATCGCGAGATCTCGAAGCGCGGCAGACTTTCCCTCGGTCATCGTCACCACCGCCCGCGCCATCGCCCCCGACGTAAGCGGCCAATTGACAAACACCATCGCATTAATCGTCCCCTCATAGAGATGGCGCCATCCCGCATCCTCTTCGTGCCAACTAGCCCCATCGCCCGCACATCCCGCATTGCCTTCAACACCCGCGGTAACAACTGCACACACGCGCAACTCGGCATGCGTATCCACAACGCGAGCCGCATAATTCATATTCGCAGCCGTACCCATCAGTGCGACCACGTCCGGCGGCAAGCCGCGTTCTTCACATACATGGCGATGATACCCCACCTCACCGAGTTGCACAATCAGCGCAAACCGCGCATCGTGTCCATTACCCTCACAACTCTGGTGATTCACCAGATATCGGATACGCTCGCACAAGCCACCGCGATATGCCGACGTACTCAGCACCTGATGCGGTGCCAGCAATTCCGCGATTAGAAAACGACCATCGCGCTTCAAATCGTAATATTCATGCTGATCGATAAACTCACCCATCTCAAAAATCAATCCCGGGTTGGGCAACAATACCCTGATCACTAAACGGATGCTTAACCTCGCGCATCTCCGTCACCATATCGGCAAAATCAACCAGCGCGTCTGGCGCATCCCGCCCCGTAATAATCACATGCAACATCTCGGGCTTGTGCTCCCTCAGCCAATCCACCACCTCTATCGCATCCAACCAGCCAAAAGCCATCAAATACGTAAACTCATCCAGAATAAACAGATCGTAATCTCCACTCGCAATCCGCTCCTGCGCCACTTCCCAACCGCGCAATGCCCGAGCCTGTGTCTCATCGATATCCTTACTCGTCCACGTCCACCCATCGCCCGTACCGATCCAATCGATCTCCATGCGCCTGGCCGCGCGAATCTCGCCAAAATTGGCATTCTCGTGCTTCAAAAACTGAATCACACCCACGCGCAACTTGCGCCCCCATGCGCGGGTCATCACCCCAAGTGCAGCCGTAGTCTTGCCCTTACCATCTCCGGTATTAACCATCACCAGACCCTTTTTCACATGCCGTTTGCGTTGTTTGGTACTCATAGCAACCTCTCTTTTGGATCGCGGATTACGCGGATGAATGGATGAACGCGGATAAAGGCTTCTTATTCACCTTCAAATTCCGAAACAAAAATCAGAAAATCGGGAAAATCAACCGAACCGTTGCCATCCAAATCGAACATGGCATCACTCTCTGATTTCCCAAACGCGGAAGCAAAAGCCAGAAAATCGCTAAAATCAACCACACAATCGCCATTAAAATCAGCCACGCTGCCCACAAACGCAATACTCGCAGGCAACAGACCCGTACTGATCGGACCAGCCACAAGCTGATCCGTCTTCACGTCATAAACCTTCACACCAACAGATGTCGGATCGACAAAACTCCCGCCATCCAAAACGTACAACCGTCCCCCAAACACCCCCAAACTCGGCACAAATCCCCCAGAAAGACCATCCAAAGGTGACGATACGGACTGCATCCCCAAACCGAACCGTTTGACCACATTGACAAAACTCGCATCTAAAACGACGACATACCCCTCATCATCGGAAACCATCGCCAGAGAACTCAAATTACCACCCAAAGCCATCTCACCCAGAACAACGCCATCGCTCCTCAAATTTGCCAGATCAATCACCTCAATCCCACCATCCGTCAAATCATCAAACGTATTGACCGCGCTCAAAAACCACTTATTCCCCCGCTGCACTGCACCCGCGGGATTCTTACTTGCCATCACAATCCCCTGCACACCCGCTGTATTTGCATCCACATCCACCACTTGATCCGTCAGCACATCGACAACTGCAATCACCGAAACATCCGTCGGCACAAATCCATTATCTCGATCCAGCCGTTGACACGCAACAAACAAATGATTGTCGTACAACGCGAGCTGAGATACCTCGGGCAAACCATCTGCATCTGCAAATGCCGATAAATCCACCGCACCCAGCGAATCCCCCGTAACGGGATTTACAATCAGCAAATGCACACGCTCATACCGCGAAATATACGCTTTCTCCTCACTGACAAAAGCCATATCGTGCGGATTTGAACCATTGCCCGTCGAATACTGCGTCAATGGCGTCTTCAGATCACTGCGATTCAAAACAATCACATTATCCTGTCCCAAACGATTGATAATATACACCTTATCCCGATACGTCCGCACCGCTGCATCTGAATGAATAGTCAAATGATCATTTGTTGCCGTATTCGTGCTGAGATCCAAACTCGAAAAACTACCACTGCTATAATCCGTCGTCGTAATAACCGCTTGATTTGCCAGTACATCTGTTGCAAAAAACAGAACGACTAAAACCCACCTCATTACATCCTCCTCTTGTGTTAAAAAGAACCCTTCATTCCTTAATCTGCATTCACACGCACAAAAACTGCGCGCCCTGGCAGCGGATAACCCCAGATATCGGCGATTTGTGCCCCGGTTAAATTTTTGACCTCCAATCCAATGTGAAACCGCAGCCCCACATCCACTTTCACGCCCGCATTGTGAACATGCCGCGAAAGCAGTGGACGTCGATTCGCCTGATCGAGAAAATTGCCATCTTCAAACGCATAATCGTAAAACGCAGTACCGCGTCCCAAACGCATCGTCGCACGAACAAAAAGCGCGTGGGGCGGGCGATTGGGCAAAATATTGCCAGTCAAATGCGGGATCTCGGACTTATCGATAGCCTTTTGATACGTGTAATTACCCGACAAATACACCCGGGAACCAAAGCGTCTTTGCGCGGTCATTTCAAATCCATACACACGCGCTTTGCCAATATTCACCGGACGCGACGTAGCCTGTGACGTGTGAACAAACTGAATCAAATCCTCATAGCGATGGTCAAAAAACGCGCCCTCCAACGTGGTCATCCCATCTGCATAACGCAGACCAGCATCCCAGGTCAAACCATACTCGGGCCTGAGATTGACATTGCCGACCACACCGCCGCGATCCCCAAAAAGCTCGTAAAAAGAAGGCACCCGGAATACCCGCCCCGCATTGGCCTTAAACATCAAATGAGACGCCAGATCTAACCGCACACCCGAACGCAAACTGGTCAGATCGCGCGTATTGGCCGAATCGGGCGCAAGCGGTGAAAAATTAAAAGGATTCGCACCGGTAAACGAACTGTATATCCGCCGTTGCTCTGCGCCAAAAGACCAGATCCCAATCTCGCCTGGCAGCGAAATATCCAACCCCGTGCGCGCGGAAAAAACCCACCGCTGACTATCGAACAAACTGGCAACAGACCGGATGCGCGACGTGGGAAAATAAGTCTCCCGGTGTAAACCGATCGCAGCCGCGATATCACAGCGCGAAAACAAAATCGTTTGCAAACGCCCCTGCCACCCATAAGTACGCGTGAGATAATCATTATCCTGGCGACCAATCCCAACTTCGCCATCTAGATCGCGGAATCGCTCTTTGACATGCGTGACATAAAGCGATTGCCGCGTACTTACCCCACCCAATAAAACGCGATCCTCATAAGCGACTTCCGTCATCGTTTGGAAAGCATTCAAATGTGCATTCTGCGACTGATTATTGCTAATACCTGGCATACCCTGAGATTTCCAGTACGCGGTCTCGTGGACGGATAAAATTCTATCCTCTCCAAAAGCGCGACGCCATTTGCCCAACAAATTGAAAGATCTATGATCGTTATTCTGACGTCTGCTCCAAACATCGTCATCGGCATTGTATTCGGTTCCATTATCATCGAGAAATCCAAAATCGTTATCGCTATGTGCATAATCAGCCACAATGAGAAACTCCGACTGACCAAACCCGCCCGCGACCACACCACTCAGCAACCGCGTATCAAAAGTACCCCACGATCCTCGAATCCCGTGAAACCACCGCCGCTGCGTCCGCCGCGTACGCACATGCACCGTACCCCCCAGACCATTGCCGCCGGCACCTGCCCCGCGATACACCTCAATCTGCCCCACATGAGCCAAAGGCAAATTGCTGAGATCTACCCCCCCTCCAAAAGCCGCATTGAGCAAAACCCCATCGAGATAAACCTCAACCTGATCGGCGGATGAACCGCGCAATGAAAGCGTGCTAAAAGCACCCAACCCACCGAGGCGTTTGACATGCACACCCGTAGCCTCAGCCAATACATCGGGCAAAGAAGTCTCTCTACCTTCAAAACTTTCGCGTGTAATAACCGTCGCATACGCCGGATTCCTGTGAATATCGCTGGCCCCTATCGGATCGGCAATCACCGAGAACTCATCGAGAGAAAGCGTCCTATGAGACAGCGCAATAAAAACCTCAGCCGTATCGACCACGTGAACCGTGCGTTTCTCCATAGCATAAGCCACATGTGTCATGGCAAGCGTATAAGAACCGGGCATCAAATCAAAAAACACAAAACGCCCGCTCCCATCTGTCTGCGTCACAAAATCCGTATTGAGAATACTAACACGCACACTTGCGATGGGAATCTGGCTCTCCGCATCGGTAACGCGACCAGTAATCTCCGCTCCCCAGATCGGCGTATTCGCGCAGAGAATTAACACAATTAAAAAACGCATCGTTTTCATAAGCTATGGATTGAGCTTTCGATAATACTTGAATTGATGATCTAACAACAAATCGGGATATAGAATTTTAATAATATCAGCCAACACAACATCTGGCTCAATAAGCCCCGTCTCCCAATAATCATTACCCCCATGCGCGTTGAGCCTTGCATTGGCATTGAAAACATTACCCTTCTCAAACGCCGCGAATTTTCTGTAACGCGCGTCCTCGGCTACAACATTGTCTCGAGATCGCCACTCATTTCTCATCGTAATCCAGCAATCCGCATCGTGTGCCTTTTCGTAAACCGTTTCAAAATCGAGCGCCAAACTCTGTTGTGAGTCATCATCTGCCCACAGATAATTTGCACCCGCATCCCTCAGTAACTGTGCGGGATAGGTTTTGCCCCCAGACATAAACCAGGTTCCGCGCCAGAGAGACCCCACAAAAACAGTGGGACGCTTATCCGCTGGCAAATCCTGCGTCAAAGTTCTGTGCGCCTCATACCTCGCAACAATGCTATCAAATTGGGCCGACGCCTGCTCTTCTTTATTAAAAAAATTACCCATAAATTTGATCCACTCCACGCGCCCCAGCAACGAAGGTTCTGCATAAGCAGTATTCACCACAACGGGCACACCCGCTTCACGAAGCGCGACAAGGGCATTATCCTGTGATTGCACATCTGTAATAACGAGATCGGGTTGAAGCACCAGAATTCTTTCCAAATCAATAGACCTATCTCGTCCAACCTCGACCAACTCACCCGCTGCAAAGCGCTGGTTGACAGCCTCTGAACTGACGTATTTGATATTAGCAATCCCAACCAGGCTGTGAACCTCACCGAGCTTTTCAATATGTGGCAAATGCGTCGTAGAAGTCGTAATCACAGTCCGCACGGGAATTTCTATTCTCGGAACGCCTTCATAGCCATCGGGCGACTTATCACCGCGCTGCACCAGAACATACTGAAACTTTTTTTGTATTCCATTCCCAGACACTGTTACAACCCTGTACGAATCGAAATAATCAACGCGAAAACCCTGTGCGTATTGCAAAGACAATTGCGCCTGAGCAGGTATGGCCCAAATCCCGATACAACATATCATCCATATTTTCAGATTCACACACACCTCCATTCACAAAAAAATCCCCGACTTCCTTGCGGAAATCAGGGACATATCAATACGCGACAAAACCACATACAAAGCACACGCATTATCTCACCTTTTTCCCAATCCACGAGGAAATCAATAAGGTCTGAGATTCAGGCAGGTCTTCTGGCTTCTGGGTCTCGTGCTTCTCGCGCCTTCCCGGTTTTTACCAGTGACATAATGCGAGAAACATCCCCAGTTACAGCGGCGGGACCGCAACGGAATTTCACCGTTTTCCCTATACTGCAACCCGAATCCGAGAGTATAGATTTAATTTTTTACTATAACGCAACTTCCTCCACCGAAAGACCGCGATCTTTGAGATACGGCAAAAGACCTTTTTTGTTCACCGTTCGCAGTGCGCGGGCAGAAAGTTTGATACGCACAAAGCGACCCAGTTCGGGAACGTAAATGCGCTTGCTCTTCAAATTGGGTTTCTGCACCCGCTTGACTCTTCGTTTGGAGTGGGACACATGATTGCTACTCATCGGTCCCCTACCCGTAATACTACAACGTCTGGCCATGGGAAAATCCTCTTATATTTATTGCTATCTATCTTCCCGATAAAGCACATGCTTCCGCAGTATGGGATCGAACTTCTTCAATTCCAGACGATCGGGATGATTCTGTCGATTTTTTTCTGTATGATAATGGTGCGAACTCTCTGTACTTTTCATTTTAATGAGAACGCGGCTGCCCTGTCGCTTAGCCATATCTACCTCCAGTATCTTCATTCGTTAAACCGCCAACACGCGGCGAGGCAAGAAGTTGAAATATACAGTGTTACCTTTATAACATCAAGAAATTTGTATTATTTTTAGTCACAGTCAAAATCCGTTTGGCAAAAACAGGTCCTATTCGCTATCATACAGTCTGCGTTCGCAAACATCCAACCAAGGAGAGAACCATGGCCGAAGAAACGATCTTTAGCAAAATTATTCGACGCGAAATCAACGCAGACATCGTCTATCAAGACGACCTGGTAACCGCTTTTAGAGACATCAATCCCCAGGCACCCACCCACGTATTAATTGTTCCAAATGAATTGATCCCAACCATCAACGACGTAACAAAAGAAGACGAACCCGCTCTCGGGCGCATGATAACTGTAGCGGCAAAAATCGCAGCGGAAGAGGGCATTTCAGAAAACGGATATCGTCTCATCATCAACTGCAATCGCGACGGAGGCCAGGAAGTGTATCACATCCACATGCATCTGATCGGCGGACGATCTCTGGGCAGGATGTTGGCGAGGTAAAAAATCATGGATCAGAAGGCGGAGGCACCGGATCGTACCCACCTCTGGCAAACGGACGACAGCGCAAAATACGTCGTATCGCAAGAGAAAGAGCATACGGAAATGGATGCTGGCGAAAAGCCTCAAGGGCATAATGCGAACATGTGGGATGATAGCGACATGGACTGGGCGCAATAGCAAAAAATCGCATCAGAGGCGACAGCACATATTGATAGCCCTTGATAAACACACACGCGATGGTGGAAAACACTCTATCGACAATTTTTATAGGATTGACCATTTTGCATTTTGAGGTATATTAAGCCGAACTTTTTTAAACTACGGAGAACAGAATGGAACTACCCGACATACAAAACTCACATGACAAACGCGGCATTGAAATCGACCAGGTCGGTGTATCCAATGTCCGCTATCCCTTGGCCTTGCCGCTGCGCGATAACGGCGAATTTCACACAGTGGCCAATCTATCCATGACCGTGAGCTTGCCCCACCATCAAAAAGGCACCCACATGTCGCGGTTTATGATCGCGCTAAATGAACAACACAAACACTTTACGCCTGACAGCGTACACATCGTACTCGAAGAAATGCTCGAATTATTGGAAGCCGAAGAAGCGTTTCTCAGTATGGCATTTCCCATTTTTTTAACGCGCAAAGCACCTATCACGGGCATTGAAGGCATGCTGGACTACAACTGTGAATTTAAGGCAATGTTGACAAATGAAGGCATGCAAGACAAACTGATTGGCGTGCGAGCCAACGTGGCAAGCCTCTGCCCGTGTAGCAAAGAAATCAGCGACTACGGCGCGCACAATCAACGTTCCGAAATCACAATGGATGTGCGGCCTTATGAGGATGAATTTATCTGGTTTGAAGATTTGATCGACATCGGCGAATACCATGCGTCGTGTCAACTCTATCCCATCCTGAAACGAACAGATGAAAAATACGTAACCGAGCGCGCATATAACAACCCCAAATTTGTCGAAGACATCGTACGCGATGTGGCGACGGATTTACTATCCATGATGGATGAAGAGCGCATCGCGTGGTTTTACGTATCGAGCAACAACTATGAAAGCATCCACAACCACGATGCTTATGCCAAAATTGAGCGCGGCGTGCGCGGTCCGCTATTGACGCACCGCAAAGAAGCGGAAAACGCGCTGATGGTCTAATAACATATAATATTCAAATAAAAAAGGGCCTATGAGTTTATCTCTCAAAGGCCCTTTTTATTATTTCTCACCCTATGCCGCTGTGGCAAGCGCGAGTTCGTGAATGCGCTTGACCATAGAGGCAAAGCCATTGGCGCGGTTGATACTGAGATGCTTGGCGAGCTCAAGCTTTTCAAAAATACTGCGAATATCAGCCGTGAGAATCTCTCGAGCGGTCTTGCCCGAATACAGCGACAACAAAATAGCGACCAGCCCCTTGACAATCTGCGCATCGCTATCTGCGCGAAATTCGATCACAGGGGGATCGTCATCTCGAACATCGGTCACGAGCCACACCTGGCTCACACATCCCCGCACCAGATTATCATCAACTTTGTATTTCTCATCAAAAGGCGGCAACTTGCGACCGAGTTCAATAATATACCGGTAGCGATCTTCCCAATCTGTGAGAACATCAAAATTTTGCATAATGCGATCAATCGTAATATCCATAAAACCTCTCACCTCAACACCCGCGCAATATCGCGCGCAAAATAGGTCAGAATAAGATCTGCGCCCGCGCGTTTAATACTCACCAGAACCTCGTCTCGCACCCGGACTTCATCCAGCCAGCCATTTGCGAAAGCAGCTTTGAGCATCGCAAACTCGCCGCTGACATTGTACGCGGCAACCGGCACGCCAAACTCTGTTTTCACCCGGTAAATAATATCCAGATAGGGCAATGCGGGCTTGATCATAACGATATCCGCGCCCTCCTCGATATCCAGAGCCACTTCTCGCATGGCCTCGTCGCCATTTGCCGGATCCATCTGATAGGATCGGCGATCGCCAAATTGCGGCGCAGACTCCGCAGCCTCTCGGAATGGACCGTAAAAACTCGAGCAGTATTTGGCCGAATATGCCATGATAGGTATATGGTCAAACCCCTGGGCATCCAGAGCAGAGCGAATAGCCCCAACCCGGCCATCCATCATATCAGAAGGCGCAACCATATCTGCGCCCGCGCGAACATGGGAAAGGGATTCTTTGACAAGCAGATCAACCGTCTCATCATTATGCACATCGTTAGCCACAATCACACCACAATGCCCGTGATCCGTATATTCGCATAAACACACATCTGTAATCACATAGAGATCAGGCGTAGTTTCTTTAATCGCAGATATCGCACGCTGAATAATACCATCATCGCAATAAGCCCCAGTTCCCCGCGCGTCTTTGTGATCGGGAATCCCAAACAGAATCACCGCGGGAATGCCCAAATCGGCAATTTCTCTACACGCCTCAACCACGACATCTATCGACATCTGATGGTTGCCCGGCATAGACCCAATTTCTTTTTTAACGCCTCTACCCGGGCACACAAACAGGGGCATAATCAAATCGTCAACGCGCACATAATTTTCGCGCACCATTCGGCGCGTAGTCTCACTCTGGCGCAAACGGCGCATGCGGGTAATCGGAAAAGTCATAAAAGTCATCCACCTTCTTCTACGCCAACTGCTTTATAGCAACCGTCCCCTCCGGCGCAGTGCGAACCTCATAGCCCGCATCGATAAGTTCCTGACGCAGACGATCAGCGGTATCGTAATCTTTGGACGTGCGGGCCTCATCAATCTGTTTGCAAATCGCCTCGCTGGTATCTGTATCATCCGATGAATCAGTCTTGACCAATCCCGAAAGATCGGCAATCCCCAGCACGCTATTGATCTTGTCAAACACATCCAGCGCTTCGGACGGGTCATCTACCTCTTGCCCCATCCAGTTATGCACAACCGCAAGTGCTGCACTGATATTGAGATCGCTGGACAGCGCACTGAGAAAATCGGCAATAACGGGATGATCGTTGCCCACCTCCGTCACATTGCCATTCGCCGCCTGGGCCAGCCCCTGCCCAAACTCGTGAAATCTTCGCACGGCATTGGCCGAATCACGAACGCCCTTTTTCGTAAAATTCGTCTGCGTGCGATAATGCGTCTTAATGAGTTCGTAACGCAAAACCGAAGGATGAACAGGACGCCCGGTCACCTTGCCCTCGAGCACATCGCGCACCGTAAAAAAATTGCCCTTGCTCTTGGACATCTTCTCGCCTTCGGCCATTAAATAGCGCGAGTGAATCCAGTACCTGGCAAAATGCGAATGCCCCGTCGCACAACACGACTGAGCAATCTCGCATTCGTGGTGCGGAAAAATATTATCCTCACCCCCAGTGTGAATATCGATAACCTCGCGCCGCAGCATCTTCATCGCCATAGCCGAACACTCGATGTGCCAGCCCGGATACCCCTCACCCCACGGAGAAGGCCATTTCATGATATGAGATGGATCGGACTTCCACAAAAAGAAATCAGCGGGATTGCGCTTGATCGCCTGGTGTTCTTCAAGCACGCGGCCACCAGAACCCTCAATGAGTTGATCGAGATCATTGCCCGACAAACGGCCGTATCCGGGAAACGAGTCAACACTAAAATAAACCACACCATCGTCGGCAACATAGGCGTGGCCCTTGTCCAACAGCTTCTGAATCATCACCTGTATGGCATCGATATGTTCCGTGGGACGCGGCATATTGCGCGGATAGTCGTGCGCCACTTTAATACCCAGCAAACGCGCATCTTCGACAAAAGCATCCGTAAAATATTGCGCCACCGCAAACGGATCATCGGGATTAGAAATCGCACCATCGGGCAACTTGCCCGACTTCTTTTCCTCCTTGAGCTTGCGCACAGCCACCGCGATTTTGTCCTCGCCAGTCGCATCGGCCACATCGTCGTCCGTCATATGCCCCACATCGGTAATATTCATCACATGGATAACATTATAACCGGCCAAATCGAGAAAGCGACGGAGCACATCGGAAAACAAAAAAGACTTGAAATTGCCGATATGGGCAAAATCGTACACCGTTGGACCACAGGAATACATCGCCACATTTGGAGGATCGAGCGGCTCAAAAACTTCTTCGCGATTCGTCAGCGTATTGTAAAATCGAATATCCATGTGAGTTCAAAAATAAACCGAGATCATAATTTTGTCAATTCTGAGGCCTTCTCCGGCGCAGATGGATGAGATAAACCCCTATAACCACAAGACCAATACTGACCCATTGATGCACCGTAAGCCCCATAAAAACCTCGGGCGTGAGACGCACAAACTCGACAAAAAAGCGGGCAACAGCCATCAAAACGAGATAAAGACCAAAAATCCTACCGGGTCTGAGACGATCGCGCAAAGCCAAAAGAATCCCGAAAATACAAACCATCTGAATCATCTCGTAAATCGGCGTCGGATGCACAAAATCGAGCGTGGGCACAAGACCATTGGGATAAGCCATGCCCCAGGGCAGATCCGTGGGAATACCATAACATCCATCGCCCGACAGCTCACATCCCCCTCGCCCAAAAAAGTACCCCACCACAAGAGCTGGCGCAATCGCATCCACAGCGGGCCAATCGAGCGCGTTATATCGGCGAAGCCAGAAAAGTACTGTCGCAGCCCCGCCTAAAAACCCACCATACCAGGCCCAACCCACAGAAGAAAAAATCGTACCAAAAGGATCCGCCACAAAAGCGTGGGGATACTCAAAAACGTGAAAAATTTTACTCCCCACAATACCGCCGATCACAGCGGCAAATGCAATGCGGTCTGACAGCGTGGGATCAAGACCGCGACGCCGAAACTCGCGCTTAAGCACCCACGACGCACAAAGCAAACCAACCGCGAGCATCACGCCATAAACGCCGATGCGAATTGGCCCGTATTCAAAGAGAATTGGAGACATAAAAAAATCTGAGTGATAGGTTTGGACTGATTGTTTACTTAATGTCTATTTGACCGATTTGGCCGCCTTAATCCGCGTTCATCCCTTCATCCGCTCAATCCGCGATCTGTCTTCTCCAGCAAAAACAAAAACTCCCGGTTCAGTTCCTCAGCATCCCTCAACCATTCATTCGTCCACTTCATCCCCGCCATCACATTCTTCTTGTAATTGAGCGCGACCACATCTACTATCTCGCCATTGCGCCGCATCACATCATTCAACGCCCTGGCAGTCGCCCGCCCGCCAGAACTGTACGACAGAATAATCCACCGCGCGCGCGTCTCCGCGATCAAATTCTCAATCGCCTCAACCGCGATAAAGCGCCCCCCATCACCCCGCCGAAACTCCTCAAAAACAGACGCCGCCACAGTATCCGACGTATCCCTGCGGCGATTGGCCCTCCCAAAAAGAGCCGGTTTATCCGCACAAATCACACTCGTCCACACATGGTAATACGAAGCATATCGCACCCGCGACGGCGGCATCTTCTCGTTATTCGATCCATAAGGCGGATCGAAATACGCCAGATCAACGGATATATCGGGAACGAGATCAAAAATATCCCTTTGAAATACCTGATGTTCCCCAGATGACCGAAAAACATCTGGCACCTTCAGCACAAGCTCCTTATAAGAGCGCGGCGACCAGTCCTTCAGATAAGAAACAAAATGCCCCAAACTACTATCCACGCGATCCAGCGCCAAAATCAGACTCGTAAGTGCCACAGCCTCATCAACCGGATCGAGCTTCAGCGCGTCAATCTTCTCCCGAATCGCGTCTAACTTGCGGGTATTGTGTATTTGCCACGGCTTCTTGCGCCCATCCCGCTGTATCGCACATCCGTTATTGGGCTGCCCTCCATAGTGCTCCGTGAACCACCCATCCACAGGCGAAAGCGCATTGAGGTGATCAATAAGCGGTTGGTAATCCTCTCGCCTCTTTTTATTCAGCAAATAACACATCCCAAAAACCTTCGACCACACCGCAACATCATTGCAAACAACCGTATAACCCAGCCTCGCGAGCGCCTGCGACACCCTCGTCGTCCCCGAAAACCCGTCCAAAACCGTCTCAGCATCAACCTTCTTGACCAGTTGCAAAATATGCGGAAGAAGCTTCAACTTAGATCCCGCGTATTTGATTCCTTCTGTGTGAGGCACATTAAGATCATTTCGCATCATACTTTATCCGAGATCTGTTTCATTTAACCGTAAACATCCCTTCGATGACCGGTATGCAAAACCAGTACTACTAATCGGTCATCTTCAATATTGCAGATCAGGCGATAGTCACGAATTCGATAACGCCATAGACCAGCGAAATTTCCAGATAAAGGTCTGCCAAACCGGCGTGGGTCTTCATTGGTGGCGATGCGTTCACGAAGATAGCGGAGGATATCGCGCTGGGCTTGTTTATCCAACTTGCGCAGATCTTTTGCGGCGCGATCATCAAACTCAACGGTCCATGTCAATGCCTTGCTCCATCTCGTCTAAAGTCCAACGCTTGCCGGGATTCTCCAGGCGATCTAAGGCCAGATATTTCTCTTCCAGTTCATCCAGATATTCCAAAATAGCTTCCTCAATGTAGAAATTCTTGGTGCGCCCGGTACGGGCAGCAAGATCGGCAATACGCTGCTCAATCTCAGAAGGTAAATGGACAGCAATCATGTCATGTCTCCTTGGTAAAGACTCATGGTTCTCATGGTTATTGTCCTATGGACGTAATTTAGCAAGTCTCCGGTAACGGTTCAATGCTCGCCCTTTCATATATTGAGAGGGAATGTTGTCGGTGACCATATTAAACGCATTCTCCAGACCCCAGGCATATCTAATATCCACTATCACCTCTCCGGACGCTTCCACAGTCCTTCGAGCGGGAATTTTGTTGCGATTAGATAATTCAATCAATTCATGAATCTCCACTCTATCCGAGACCAATACTGGCGCACAGCATTCAATTGCTCTGCCCATCATGAGCGTTGCCAAGCACGCCGAATCGGTTGGAAGTTCATCCCAAGCGTTCCAGATGATCGGAGTGCATCCCATATCCTTCGCACGGTCCAGAATGCGAAAGCACTTAGTCGCATCCAGAATCTGTTCTTTCATTACTATCCCTACGTACACACAGCCATGATCAGTCTCAACAGATTGTCCAGGCTCCTTGATTTGTTGCCAGCCTGAACACCCATAGATGGCAGGTTGTTCTTCCACCAATGTAGCCCTAACAAGCTTAGGCTTTGCGTTGGGACCACTTCGCCGAGGACGCCTTTTGACACGCGGGATTAGGCACCAGTCCAGCGGTTTTTCGATCGTACTCATATCGAGATCAACTACATATATTCCTGGATCCTTGCATTCCGATAGCGGCCTTACAACTGCGCAACCCACTTTTCTTCCCAAGAGTTCATTTCCATCTGGAGAGAAAGCAAAGGGATGGGTCCTTTCCCTTTTTTTGACGTTGTCATGTAGTGTGCAAAGAGAGAAGAAGCGATTTTCTACCGCCCTTAAGCGCAAGATCGACGACCACTTGATATCTTTAACATTGTCGTAACTTGGATTCACCCACACATAGGCACCGCGCTGAGCGAGAAAGCGCGGGAGCAGACCCAAATAGTGATCGTGGCAAATGGTCGCCCCGGCTCTCACACCACTCAATTCGAAGGTTGGGAGCATGACGTTTGGCTCCCAATCCGGCTTCTCAAAGGCGACAGCTTCGGCTGTGGAATGTTTCGTATATAGGTGGGACGAGGAACCATCGGGATCAAAACGAAGTAGAACTTGCCAGTCGGCCATGCAACCTGTTGAGTCAACACAACTGTCCACCGCACCGACCAACAACGGAGTACCCAGGTCCGATGCAAGCTTCGATAGCTGATCAATCCGCATACGATCAGATGAGGAGATGTAACCTTCCGGAAAGAGTACGAAGTCAACGGCCTCGCCAGCGAATAAGTCAAGAGTGGGCACGTTGGATTTTTGGGATTCCTCTCCACTCGGTGGAACACCGTGCGATGATCCCTTTTTTACTTTAGGAAAGACCAAGGCTACCCGCAGGATGGATGGCGATGAAGCAACGTGAGTATTGGTTCTCACCATCGTCCGTTGGGCTGGAGCACCACCCTGAAATGCAATGTCGGAGAACTGTTGCAGATCGTTACTGTTATCGGGATTGAGTGAACACCAGGCGTAATCGGAGGCGTATATTCTCACAGTTGGCTGAAGTCCTTCAAGTGAGGGGATAATGTCTCTCAGTGTATCATACCATGCCCGCTGCTCGTCACGGTAAGGCGGATCGTTGTCCCTGGCATTGTGCTTCTCACATAGAGAAATCCAGCGACCTCTGGAGAATCTCACAAGGAGGTCATTTGGGTACGCGGAAAGCACCAACTTCCGGGGAATTGTAAAATGCTGGCTCTCATCGAACTCCACAATGAAACCGGGGTCAGGAACCCAAAAGTCACAGGGTGCCACCGTTTTGGCTCTTACGAAATCTTCAAAGTCGAAGCCCCGGTATGATTCCAAGACCTTTACCACTTTCCGTAGAACTGGGAAGATGGAGGTTCCTGCATAGGAGGAGAGGTGTGTTGACCAAGAAAACTTGTGGTTCTGCAGGCACGTCCCATATATACGCTCCAGAAGTTCACGGACTCGTATCTTACAGTCTGGACACCGCTCAGAATGACGTGTGGATGGATTCGCAGGTATTTTCTTTACGGATGAGCCAGACGGGGACGTGATTGAGCCTAACTGAAGGCTACAGCCGCAATTGCACTCAACCACATCAAAGCCGTGAGTTTTGAGAAAACCATTGGACTCGGAGCCACCTGAAAACTCATTTGAGGACAGAAACTTTCCGGTAGCTATCTCGTGAGCCAAGGCAATGGTGTACTTCGGAGGAAAATGATGCCCAGCTTTCACCAGACAATACCCCCGGCTGATCCTCCGCGGTGGAACGCCCTCTCGGCTGATGCGTTTCAGGGCTTCCAAGATATGTGTCCGTTTGATTTCTGTTGGGATCATAGCTCCTCTCAATTCTCAATCGCCGACGCTCTCTTGACCGTTGCCAGCATAATAAACTGTTCGAACGGCATGCCTTCTCTCTCGACTTATCGCAACCTTACCGAATATAGAACTTTACTCTTCCCCAATGCGCATGGCGCGTGCCTGCGGCAGAGCCTGCCAGTGGCGGAGAATCGCTCTCGCAATCCTTTCTAAGTCCAGAAACTCCGTTCCATCGTTAGGCGGATTTCGTTTTTTTTGGACAAGAATCGCCGCGTAGCGCCTCAGTGAGACTTTGTGGCCCAGATCACCCAAATTTAAAGGTTGAGTGCCATCATCGTAGAGTTTGGCCTGCATTAGACCGACAACATTGCCGTTTTCATCGCTTCCAAGCCCGTCAATCCCGCCATCGCCGGGACCGCCAGTCTGGTGCCAAATTTCGTCCGGGTACTTGAGCTGAAGCAATGAGACAATGAGATTCTCGAACGCGTTTGCAGTCATCGTATCAACGAGACGTCGCTTGATTTCCTTAAGATCACACGTCCACGACGTCGAAACTTGATATTCGCCTTTAAGGATTTGATCAAACACGCCCCAAGCTGTCGTGTTCGCATCAAGCGGGTGGCAATCTTTGAATCTACCAAAAGTTGACTGGCCAAACATTGAATGACGCATCCATCCTGGAACAAGGGACAGATCAAAACGCTTATATCCTCCAGCTACCGGCCAGCCTTGTGCGACTTGTGCGATGTATTTGTTATCTTTTTGCCAATCTTCCCCCTGACGCGACCGAAGACTTTGATAATCTCCTCCCCAACTCGGTGAATTGATAATCTCGAACGGGCCGCTGATGCGACCAACATAAATAGCACCTTCCTCTGAGCGAGGGATGACGACAATTGAACCCTCCTTTACGCTGGGGATGAAATTACGGTTCGTGCTGTACATCCCCCCTTTTCGTCCACTTGGTTTGTAGTAATCCCATTTATCATCCGGACAAATTAAAGGGTTAACGAGACAAGAGCAAAGCGCGTTTGGGTCAAAATTCACATCTTCTCTAATCAATGGATAACCAATAAACACACGTCTGGCCTGCTGAAATATCTCGAACGCGTCTGCACCTAACGGTTTGGCTCTGTTAAACCAAGCGACCTTCTTCTCTTACACTTGATTTGACATGGTATTCCTTCTTGATTGATTCCGTCAAGAATGGTCAGTCCAAAAATTTGCTAACATTTTTATCTGATAGCCTGGATTGCGGCTCAAAACCATGCCGCAATGACAACCGCCGTTCGTCACTCCGACGCAGGTCGGATCCAATGGGTTTAGACGCGAAACTTATTTGACAGACCACTAAATCCAAGATCAATCGACTTCTCACCCCAAATTAAATCCGGTCCTGATCTGTTGGCGGCTCGACATCCGTCACCTTTGCCATCGCTACCCAAAATTTCTCTCTACTCCCTCGCTTGGCACGCGCCTCAAGGTAAGTCTCTGTAGCAATTGCCGACGCCTTCTCAGCCATTGCCAACATAATAAACTGTTCAAGCGACATGCCTTCACGCTCGACAATATCTCGGACCGTTGCGTGAAGTGAATCGGGTATGGTAAGGCTTATGGTTGTCATTGACTCTCAACCTTGTGCGGCCTTGCTCAATATGGCAACAGGCTATTGCCATATTGGACTGCGTTCTAATTCTCTCACAACCTGTGAGATATTTTCCGCATCAAGCGGTTTCCGATTTCCTTATTCCAGAGTCTTCGCAGTCTCAGATCAAAATTCACCTGGACAATTGACGAACCACAGTTGCGATATCTTCAGCGGTGTGGGACGGGCGAAAAAAGAAACGCAAATCGCCGTTCTGGTCAAGGAGATAGGTATAGAGGGAATGATCGATAAGATACCCCGCTGCGGAATTCCGCTCGCCAATCTCATAGTGAGCGGCATAGCGTTTGACCACCGCATCAATACTATCCTGCACCCCTGTAAGACCAACGGCTGGCACGTCAAAATGCGACAAATAAGTTTTGAGCGTTTGCGGTGAATCGCGCCCGGGATCAACACTGACAAAAAGCGTCCTGAGATCGCGTGCATCCTCACCTAAAATCGTATAAGCACTGGCAAGCCGCGCCATCGTTTGGGGACATGCATCGGGACAACTCGCATAGCCAAAAAAGAGAAGAAACGGACGCTGTTGACCTGCCAAATGGAACGAATTACCATCGTGGTCAACAAGCGTCAAATCGCCACCAAAGGGAAAGGGATCGGCAGAAAGGGTGAGATCGGGATCGGACTGCGGCACGCGCTCAAGCGGTTTACAGGCCACAAGTAATAAGAACAAAGAACAAAGAACAAAGTGTAAAGCACCTCTCCACCTCCCATCCCCCTGTATCTCTCGCCATTTATCTGCGCCCATCTGCGTCCATCTGCGGATCGTATTCATCTGCGCCCTTCATTCCGAAATGAAACAACAGGTGCCCGAAGCGTCTGTGTATAACCATTTGCAAAAGTGAGCGTAAGCGCGATAGAATCGCCCGGAGCCAAATCGCGTCTGAGACCAATGAGCATGAGATGGTTACCCCTGGGTTGCAAAGTCGCTGAACCATCTTCTGGAATCGGCAAACGGTCAATTTTTTTCATACGCATAATATTGCCATCAGTCGTCATAACGTGAATCTCGGCAACCTCAGCCACAGGCGTAGAGGCAGAAATGAGCGCAGTCGCCATCCCCTCATTGTGAATAGCCAAATAAGCCGCCGTCACAGACTGTGGCGGAATATTCTGCCGCACCCATGCGTTTTTAATGGTGATAGAAGAAATATCTCGATCACTGCATCCCACCCCAAGCAGAATCAGGGAAAATATAAGAAAAAGACACAATCTCATTTCTGTAGCGAAACAATATAAATGGAAATAATTCTGCGTTCTTCTTCCGGAATTTGGGGATAGCCGGGCATACCCATGCCCCGTTCATTGAGCGCGCCCTTGAGAATAGTACGTGAAACAGCCTCAATTGAACGCCCGTATTTATAAACCTTGGGATCGTGAAAATCGCGGGGCCTTGGATTCAGGGTACGCGCAATCTGACCATTGCCGTGGCCGTTGCGACCATGGCAAACCGCGCACCCGTATTTTGTGTACAGAGCCTTCCCCCTTTCAATATCTGCCGCGGCAAACTGCGGTCGCTGAGGGGGTTCAGCTTTCTGCTCTGGCGGATTCTGGCAAGCCATCAAAATACCGCAGAAAGCTGTGAGAAAGAGGCGAAACATAATATCTCCCGATATAGTTGAGCGACTAATGTACGTTAGGTCGGGTCGAGAAGTCATACCACATCCAAAAGCCCTCCGCAAGAGACACGGACTCTTTACTCCCGCCTCACTGCGACATTCGCGAATAGTCCATTCGGCGCCCCCGAATTCGCAGTCACGATCTCCGGAAACCGGTCACCGTTCAGATCGCCGACAGCCAACCCGTACGTCGAGCAGTCCGCGCATCCAAAGCGAAACTCGTCGAACTCCGAGGTCTCGCCGCCCCGGTTGAAGTACACCGCGTTCTGCGCGCCCACATTCGCCACGATGATGTCCAGGTCGCCGTCGAGATCCACGTCCGCCAGGCGGACCGCGTAACTCCGATCGTCGGACCCGAACAACAGGCTGCGCTCGAATCCTTCCGCCCCGTCGCCGAAGTACACTGCGTTCGCCTCGCCGATGTTCGCCGACACGATGTCTGGGTGGCCGTCGCCATCTACATCGCCCACCGCCACGCCACGGGTCTCGTCACTGCCGGTTCCGTACCGGCTCACCCGATCGAAGCTGCCTGCGTCGTTCCAGTGAACTGTGTTCGCGCCCCGGTTGCGGTTGGCGAGCACAAGGTCCGGATCCCCGTCACCTTCGAGATCCGCAGCGACGACATTGATCGTGGAGTCGTCTCCGGTTCCGAACGGCGTCCCCTCGTCGAAAGCCCCTGAACCATCTCCATAGAAGATAAAGTTCTGGCGTCCCCGGTTCACAACCAGGATGTCGGTGTATCCGTCGGCGTCCAGATCGGCCAACGTCAGGCTCCGCGTCGAACTCGGCGTGCCAAAGGCGGCTCCAGCCTTGAAGCGGCCCGCGCCATCGTTCAGAAAGACGAGGTTCCGCGTGCGGTCGTTCCCCACCGCGACGTCCAGATCGCCATCGCCGTCGAAATCGGCCAGCGGGACGGCATACGTGCCGGCCTCTTCATCTCCCAGCCGACGCGCGAGGGTGAAGGCGGCTCGCCCATCATTGAAATAGACCCGGTTCTGCTCGGGCCAGTGGCGACCGTTGGCGACAACCACATCCAGTGTCCCGTCGCCGTTGACGTCGCCCAGACTCAGCGAGGCTGTCAGTTCGCTACCCGCGCCCAACGACCTGCGTGGCCGGAATGTCCGCTGAGAGGGTTCTGCTTTCTGTTCTGGCAGATTCTGGCAAGCCATCAAAATACCGCAGACAGCCGCGATATAGAGGCGAAACATAACATCTCCCGATATAGTTGGTATGAATATACCCAAAACGCGGAACTCGTAAAAGCGATCAGTCGCCTCTGCGATTGGCCTGCGATTGTGGCGTAAGATCAAACCACGTCTCGTGGCCCTGAAAAAAGCGATCGAGTTCATCGACCATAAGCCTGAAGAAAGGGGGATAATCATCGCCCGTATAGCCCGAAAAATGCGGGCTTAAAAACACATTGGGAAGGTGAATAATCTCACTATCGGGAGGAATAGGTTCCGGATCAAAAACCTCGAGACCAGCGGTAATATCACCTCGCTTAAGGCGTTCGATTAAAGCATTGGAATCGACAATTGCGCCGCGCGAAACATTGACAAAAGCCGACCCGGGCCGGATGAGATCGAGTTCGCGTTTTCCAATCATACCTCTGGTGCGCGGTGTAAGCGGGGCAACACAGACAATAACATCGCACTCTGAAAAAACCTTATCCATCGACGTCTGCGTAAAACCCACAATCTCGGCAATATCGCGGGACAAATACGGATCACAAACCCAGATATCCGTATTAAAAGGACGCAAAAAAGAAATCAGACGGCGCCCCATATGCCCACACCCAATAAGACCGACGCGCTTGCCGAACAACATGCCTCGCATATCGCGATTTTTAGCACCAATAGTATCGCCAGCGATAATGCGGCGAAAAGCCGCCCCCGCATTGCGCAGCGCAATCAGGATAAGCGCGAGCGCCCATTCGGCAACCGGATAAGACGACCCCTGAGTCGTATCAACCGTGCGGATACCGCGTTCCCAGGCGGCATCGAGATCAATGCGCGCGGCAAAGCGGTCGCCCTCAAGTTCCCCAACCAACTTCAAATTTGGCGCATTATCCATCACCTCGGCATCAATCGTGGGACACCCGTGGCACACGACAACAGCATCCACATCCCCAATGCTATCAACTAAACGTGCGACAGTTTCAGAGTCGTGATGGGCCTCGTAAATACCACCGCCCTCGCACTCAAACCAATCCCATGTGGCGAAGGTCTCAAGGCGGGTGAGTTCCTCCGGCGGAAAATAGCTATCGCGAATGCGCTTATTAGACGCGAGAAGGACTTTTGGCATGTTTAACCTCTTTTCTAATTGGGTATTTGACCAATCCGAAGCCATCTGATTTCCCCACTCTCTTCATCTTTTGAAAAATAAATCTGAATAGCTTTGCCAAGTAAATTTTCTACTGGAACAGCACCCCAAAATCGACTGTCGTAACTATCGTCCCGGTTATCGCCCAAAACAAAAAAATGCCCGTCTGGAACCGTATAAGGACCAAAATTATCTCGCGGGCTATTCTGTTTGTCCAGCACTCTCAGATCCTCGTTCTTAACACCATCTGCATCTGCAAATCGCTTTCCATCCACATACACAGCCTTATTTTCCATCTTCACTATTTGCCCTTCAATTGCTATGCATCGTTTGATAAACGCGCGTTCAGGGTCTTTTGGAAATTTAAAAATAACCAAATCTCCTGGATCTGGCCGATCAGCCCCTATCGCACGATTCCCCACAAACGGGATTCTAATTCCATAGGCAAACATGTTTGCAAATATGTAATCGCCACTCAAAAGGGTATCCGCCATTGCCATGCTGGGAATGCTAAAAGTTCTAAGTACACAGGTTCTTAGAAATGGTCTTATGACTACCCCAGAAACGAACAGGATCACAACAATTGCCGCCAGATACACCAACCAGTGATTACATCTTTTCCGCTGAAAATCTCGAGTTGATTTTTTTGCCGTTTTGAATGCGTCCCAGGCAATATAAAAGTAGATGACCAGGAAACAAAGCAGGGCTACCCCAAGATTCAAAGGAGCAATCGCAAGACCTCCCAAAATGATAAGGATCGATAAAAACACCCCTCCTGAATAAAGAACATAAAACAGGATACCTTTTTTGAGTTGCCCATTATAAACCTGACCGAGTCCCGGAAATAGAAGCCCCAATAAAATTGCCAACCACCATTTTCTTTCCTGCGTTTTCACGCCATCAATCTCCTGCTAAACTTCTGGCAATAAAGTCCTATCATCTGTCCGAACCTGCCACTGTCGAATACGCTCAGTCAGGTCCTGGATGCGGTCCCGGCATTTGGAATCATCGAAATAATTGACAGTTTCACATGGATCGGTATTCAAATCGTAGAGTTCACACTGATCGTGCGCGCTGAGATTGAGCTTCCAGCGGTCCGCGGAAATAACAGATCGCCACGGCGTACTCATAGCGGGATTGACCTCGGCCTCACCTGGACGTGGATGTCCGTCATTGCGGTTCCACTGAATAAAAACATCATTCTCCGATAGTGTTGCACCCCCATTTAGCACAGACACGCGGCTCTCGCCTTGCAGGTGTTCTGGAATCGATTCACCCATCAAATCCAGAAGCGTGGGTACAAGATCAATATGTGAAATATTCCCCCCGATCATACGCTGCTGATTGGATAAATAGGGCACATGAACGAGAAGCGGCACCTTGACGGACTCCTCGTACAAAACAGTCTTGCCCAAAATACCGTGATCGCCCACCATCTCGCCGTGATCACTGGTAAACACAATAATCGTATTATCCGCCTGCCCGCTATCCTCAAGCGCAGCGAGAATCTTGCCAACAGAGCGATCGATCAACGTAACATTGCCATAATAGCGCGCGCGAACAGCGCGCCAGCCTTCATCTGTGCGAAGATCGTAACCGTATTCTTCGGACTCCATATAATAAGCAGACAAAACGCGATTGAGAAGAGACGCATTGGCAGGCGGCTTCTGGCGAAATGTGGGACCAACGGGAAGTAATGACGGATCGTAATAATCGTTTAATGGCCCGGTATGCGGTGGATGCGGTTCCAGATAAGAAACCGCGAGCACAAAGGGATCATCGCCACATGCGCGTATAAATTCGGCAGCGCGGTCGCCCTGGAAAGACGCCTTGGTAAACGGTTCATCCATACTCGCTTCAACATGGCGGGAAAAAACGCCCTGACCTTCGGATTCGGAATCGGGTTCAAAACCATTTTCCACGAGAAAATGATGGTAGGCACTGCGGTATGCGTGGCGTTCGGAACTCGAAAAAAAGCGACGGTACGAATCCTCGGTGCCAACCCACTCGGAAAAACCGTGCTGCGGAAAAATTTCATCGCCGAGATGCCACTTGCCATTATAACAACAGCGATAATCGGAAGAAACCATCTCAGCAATAGTTTGCACCTCCCGGGGCAATGGCACATTGCACGCTGGCACGCGTGCAGTATGCGGGTAGAGACCGCACAACATCGTAGCGCGCGAGGGACTGCACACGGGCTGGCTGACATAGGCATTCTCAAAAACAAAACTCTTATCCGCAAGCGCATTGAGATGCGGCGTATCAATATAATCATTGCCATAACACCGCATCGTATCTGCGCGCTGTTGATCCGTAAAAATAAATAACAAATTCGGTTTTCTAAGAAATGAGTTCATCATAAAATCCTATTCTGGAGTCAACCGCCACTGCGACCTGGGAATCATAAGCGCGATAACGACGAGGACGACACACCCCGCAATGGAAAAAATCGCGCAGTGCAAAAGCGTATGCGACAGTGCAACATCCGGGCCTTCTGAAACACCAGCGAGAAGAACGAGACAAAGCGAAAATGACAAACGTCCAATCAGGCTCTGAATTGAAAGATACGTGGCGCGATGGTGTTGTTCCAAGCGCGGAACAGTCGCCGCATTGAGAGGCGCAATCATAAGCGCGCGCGGGACAGACCGGAAAGCCAACAGAAGCGCAACAACGGGGTGAAAAAAGAACCCCATCATTGAAATGAGAACAACCTGCACCCCTGCACTGAGCATAAGAGCCGACCGGGTACCGAGATGATCGCGCAGACGAATACTCTGTCTTGCAAACCACGCGGCAATACCCATCGTCAGCGCCGTGTGCAAACCCGTAAGCAACGGCGTGGGAGCCTCGCCCCCGAGCAATTGGATATAGGGTTGATAAAATTCATAAGGGATATGGTTGATAACCGTCATAAAAACGGAAAACAACATCAACCACCCGAGTACGGGTTGGCCGAGATAAGCGAGACAGGCGCGAATCTGAGAAAAAAAACCCGAAGCCTGTCTCCTGAGCGCAGGGCTAATCTCTCGGTCGGGTTCGGAAAATAACAAAACCAGCACAAAAGCCACGCACGCCCCCAACAGAGATAAGCCATAAGCGACGCGCAAAGCATAGATGGAGCCTACACCTCCAAGGAGCGCGGCACCTGCTGAAGCAATAAAAACATTGCGCGTAATGCGCGCTTCGCGCTGGGGATAAGCATCTTCTCGCCCCAAACATTTGAGCAAATCGTAGTGAAACGACGTATCCGTTCCAGACCGAAAGGCCATGCTTGCAGCCAAACCAATTTGCGCCAGCACAAAAACATCAAAAGAATCACCGAGAAAAAAGAGAGCATACGCAAAGATCGCTGAAACAGAGGAAATCAGAAGGGTCAGACGGCGACCGAGGGTATCGGACAAATACCCGGAGGGCACTTCGAGAATAACAACAGCGACATAGTAAATGGCTTCGAGACGCAGCACCTGCTCAATGGGCATGTGCTGGTTAAAATAAAGAAAAAAGACGGGCAACCAGAAATACGCCTGCGCGAGGGGAGCATAAATCGGATACCATCGAATACTGCGAGTGAGTTCAGAATGTGACATCGTCAATTGCGGATGGTCGTTTACTCATGCCTGAAACTGACCATAGCGCGGTTCAACGTTCTGAACGTTTGGAAGGCCGAAGCCAGAGACGTAACCATGAGAATGCTCTCGATTCTTCTGGTAATACCCACCAGGCGCAAATCGCCACCTGCTGCTTTGACAGTCGCCAGAGATGCGGTGAGAACCCCGAGCATCGCACTGCCAAACCATCTGACGGCAGAAAAATCGACAATTACGCGATTGATACCACTTGCAACGAGTTGCTTGATGTGGTCGTGAAACGGCATAACATCAGGACCGTCCATCAGTTCACCTGTAAGGGTAATAATCGCGATGTCGTCCTTGATTTCTTCTTTCAAATTCATAGGTATTTCCTCTCTTGAGTGAGATTTGAGGTTCTTCGACAGCGATAACATACGTCCCTTGCACCAATTTTACAACTATTTCTTAATCCGCAAAAGGGACTGGCATAGAATTTGCAAGCGTGAAATACAACAAAAAACGGGACACCTGAATCTGGTCCCGTTTTTTGCTTTTTAAGTCATCGGATCTCGTTTGAGCAAAGGCAGGGGATTGGGCGTGACGAGCACACCGCCATTTTCATAGGACTCAATCGCCGCCCACGTGTATTCGAGAGCCGCGAGCGCATCGTGACCCGAAGCGCGGAGTTCTTCCCGGGGCACACCATTGGTGACATCCTCGAGAAAAGCGTGAATGCGATTGGGAAATGTGGAGCCAAAGTCAGTAATCCCCGTATCATCGACAATGGGACCGGGCGCGGCACCGTGCGACATATTCTCCGGCATAGGTGCTGTGCCGGGCGCGGGCCAGAAAGTGATTTTTTCAACGCAATTTTCAATGCAGAAAGTTCCGCGTGTACCCGCCACTTCAACGCTCCACCAGCCGCCCAGACCAAAAGTGACATCGCCGCGTTGGCTCAGCAAATAACCCATCGCACCGCTTTCAAAACGCACATGAATGCTATTGAGAGAAATCATGAGATCGCCCGCTTGCTTGCGAAAACTGGGGCGATCAAAAAATGCCTGCACATGGGTGATATTGCCGCAAAAATCGCGCATCACGCTAAAAGGATGCGTGAGAAAAGCCTTGACGTGAAAATAGGGATGTCCCCACGACTTAGGCCCTTTGCCTGGTCTATAAGTCGCTTCGCCCCCTGCAAAACCCATCTTGTGAATACAGTAAATTTGTTCGCCCACTTTGCCTTCTGCAATATATTCCCGCGCTTTGTCCGCAGGCTGAGAGAAATAATGGTTGAGATTGCAACCGAGGTACAGATTTTGTTCTGCGGCATAAGCAACCATATCGCGGGCTTCATCAATATCGTTGGACAGGGGTTTTTCACACAAAACGTGTCTGCCAGCGGCGAGAGCCTCCATCGTCGGTTCATAGTGCCAACTGCCGTTCTCGTTTCCCCCGGTCGTAACATCGACAATATCCAGATCCTCATTCTCCAACATATCTTTGAGGCTATAATAAGCTTTAACACCGTGTCTTTCCGCAGCCTTATCCGCGGACGCTTTGACAACATCGCACACCGCAACGAGATCTGCAAGGCCGTCTTCTGCATGACAGCCCGCATGCCGATTGCCAACACCACCCATACCAACAACACCAACTTTAAGTGCCATAAAACTATCTCCTAAAAGAGGTAAAAAAAATGATTAGCGGTCAAACTGCTCAAGTACTTCGCCCAAACCGGCCAGCGGTACCACCTCGCCATCTCGTCGAGATTGTCGGTCCGCGCCCCCATAGACGACCGCTTTGCCGGAAATTTGTGGCAACACCCTTGCAATCCGATTGAGTGCATTAAAATAGTCGGAGGCAATCGTAGCACCGGACTTGATCTCAATAGCACAGATACCATTGCCATTCTCATACAAAAGGTCACATTCCAACCCCCGGGCGTCTCGAAAAAAAGACAAATTGGACCGGTAGCCCCGATTGAAACGGTGCTTGAGAGCCTCTAACACGACTGCATTCTCGAACAATGCACCTCGGAGCGGATGTGTGGCAATCTGCCCGGCATGCTCAATGCCTATGAGATAGCTCGCCAATCCGACATCGTAAAAATAGAGCTTGGGAGACTTGACCAGACGCTTGCGAATATTGGCGTAAAACGGCGGAAGTTGAAAAACCACATAGCTCGCTTCCAGGACCGTCAGCCAGTGTCGCGCCGTAGTGTGAGAAACGCCAGCGTCTGCACCCAGAGCAGAGAGATTGGCCAGTTGCCCCACGCGCCCGGCACACAAGCGAACGAAGCGATGAAAACTGGAAAGATTGCGAATCTCTCCAATCTGGCGCACATCGCGCTCGACATAAGTTTCGAAATAGTCGCCAAGAGCTTGACGCGGTTCGAGTTTCTGATCGTGAATGCGGGGATAAAAACCAGAGTACAAGATATCATCTACGCTTTCGCTCGCGCCGGTTCCTCGGCGTTCTGCAAGCGAGAAAGGCAACAGGCGTAGCAGCGCCGTGCGTCCTGCCAGCGACTGGTTAATGGCATCGGAGAGCCTGAATTGCTCGCTGCCCGTAAGCACGAAAAGACCGTTTCGTCGCGCTTCATCGGCATGGACCTGCAGGTAGGACAAAAGCTCTGGCACGCGCTGAATCTCGTCCAAAATAACGCCCTCACCGATATGAGAGAGAAAGCCGCGGGGATCGGACTCGGCAAATTCCCGCTGATCGGGTGCTTCCAGATTGACGTACTTGAGATGGGGAAACGCCGCGCGGCAAAGGGTGGTCTTGCCGGACTGACGCGGTCCAGTCACAGTGACAAATGGATATTTTCTGAAAAGTTCGACCAGACAGGGTGTAATCTCGCGCTTAATCATAGCACCCAAAATAACCGAAGATGTGACAATATGCAACTTAAACTTTCAATTTTACCCATTACCTCCTATGCCGCACTCGCCTTGCTCCGAATCTCCGTCAGATGGAAAGGCGTTGCCGCCCGTCCGCCCTCGGGCAGCCCAAGAGGCAATTTCACATCCAGCAAAAAGGGGCGTTCCTCGCCCTCCACCACATCCAATCCTCGCGCAATAGCACCATCCAGATCCGACTCCTCATCGACCTGCATCCCCTCCACACCAAACCCTTCTGCTATTTTCACCGGATCAATCCCATCCAGAACCACCCCCGGGTACTCCCCCGTCTCCTTCATCACACCACCCGCCCGCTCAAAATTGGTCGCCACAATCCCATAAGACCGATTATTTGGAATCACAAAAAGCACCGGAATCTGGTGGTGGGCAGCCGTCCAAAGCCCGGAATCGGCATAATACATCGACCCATCGCCCACCAGCCCAACCACGGGCTTGTGCGGCACTGCCAGTTTCAACCCAATCGTTCCGCCAATCCCATAACCCTCCGATCCTCCAGCCGCCCGGACATAGGCATTGCGCCCCGCGCCATAAGCATCTCCTCGACTATCTATTGGCACGGCGTATTGCTCGACCATCGTCAAACCCCCGCCCAACCTCTCCAGCCCTCGATCAATTGCATCCACCAGCACATAGGGTCTCACTTGTCCCGCCTCCTGCGCCACGCGCTTTGCCGCCGCTTTTCGCTTTGCGTGGAGCGAAGCAGCGTGCACCTCGGCACGGGTGAGGCGCTCGGCAAAAGACACCTGAGACGAAGCGCGCTCAATACATTCAAGCGTCCTGAACTCATCTGCCAAAATCGCGAGATCCAACCCCGGAAGATTCGTAAAATTCTCGACATCTGGCCCAATCCCAATCAGGCGTTGCGCACCCGACAACGCATCAAAATCCTGAGGTTTCCCGCGACCATTGTGGCGCACGCCAATGCACACAATCAGATCGGGTGACACCTCCGCAATAGCCTCTGCGATCCGCCCACAGTGAAGACTGTGGCTTTGCGGAGTCCTGCGCATCTCGGTCCATGTACCCGCAATCGGGCATCCATACTGCTCTGCCAACGCCATAACCCGCGCCTCTGCCCCGCTCTTCCAAATACCGTCCCCAACATAAAACAACGGCCGCCGGGCATCGGACAGCGCGCGAATAACGGCTTCGACATCCTCATCTGCCGGATAGCCCGCACGTATGGACTGAATCTCTCCCTCAATAATCTCTGTACTCACCATATCATTTCCGAGCAACCGATCGTAAACAGCAAGGTGAACCGGACCGACCGGCGGTGTTTTGGCAACGCGCAGCGCGCGCTCAATCGCCTGTGGCAAGCCATCCGATTCAATCACTGTCCAGCTCGCCTTGGTAAAAGGCTCCGCAATCGAAGTCGGCCCCACATTGTGCGTCAAATCCAGCCCTACCCGGTCTCCATAACTTCCCGTATCCCCCGCAAACGTAAGCACCACAACGGGCAGACTACCACTCCAAACATTGATCAACTGCCCCAAACACTGCGCCAACCCGGCACCCAGATGGACGACCATCACAGCCGGATCGAGATTCCCTTGCGTATATCCCCCCGCCATCGCGGCCACACTACCCTCGTGAAGCGCCAGAATACCGTGAACATTGGGATTTATGTGAAGCGCGTCAAAAAAAAGAGCCTCCCGAGAGCCAGAGTTGTTAAACACATACTGCACGCCCAGCGCAGCGAGTTGCTCGACTATAATTTCGGATGGGGTTGCTGTAACAGATCTCTTTTTCATAACCCCTCACCTCCTTGGCAATTTGTTCTCAAAAAAATCCATTGTGAAATATGATAACCCGTCGCCCAGAACAGCACAAGCAATACCAGAACAGGTGAGATTTCCATTGTCGCGTTTGGGATGCACTTTATATTGCTGCGACAAACTTTTTCACAGGAGACCAAAATGAAAATCACAGATATCAAAATGACAGTCGTAAAACAACGCCTGGAAAAACCATTCTGGAACTCGATTGTCACCACGCGCTCCAAGTCCCGCGCCAGATTGGAGATCTATACAAATGAGGGCCTGGTAGGCATGACCATGTGTTCGGGATCCGTTCGAACAAAACTAAACACATTAAAAGAAAAATTGATCGGCGAAGACCCCATGCGGATCGCGTACTTATGGGAAAAATTATTCATGGGCGGCACGCGCAAACCCGTTGCCAAAGGCGAATACATCAACGCGATCAGCGCAGCCGACAACGCCCTCTGGGACTTAAAGGGCAAAGCACTCAATCAACCCGTGTGGAAATTGCTCGGCGGCGTACAAAACAAACTATGGGCCTATGCCGCGGGTGGATATTACGAAGAAGGCAAGGGGATACCAGAACTCTGCGAAGAAATGACAACCTATGTAAGCCAGGGATTTCAAGCAGTAAAAATGAAAGTGGGGTGGCCGGGCATCACATTGAAAGAAGACGCAGAAAGAGTACACGCCGTACGCAAAGCCATAGGCGACGACATCGCGCTGATGATCGACGCCAACAATGCCTGGGACGCGCACACCGCAATTCGATTCGGACGCATGATCGAAGCTTACGACCCCTACTGGTACGAAGAACCCGTACGCCCGGATGATCTCGAAGGCTCGGCACTCGTCGCCGAGGCACTGGACTATCCCGTCGCCAGTGGGGAAAACGAAGCCACGCGCTGGGGATTTCGCGACCTGATCGAACGCGGCGGTGTACGCATTGTCCAGGCCGATCCAAACAACTGCGGCGGCATCACCGAATGGATGAAAATTGCGGCCATAGCCAGCGCCCATCACCTGCAAATGGCCCCGCATGGACAGGGAGCCCTGGGTTGCGTCTTAGTCGCCGCAGTAGATAACGGACTGGTAGTGGAAAATTACCTGAGAAACTTCAGCACAGATATGGTAGGCGATTTAGAATTTAAAGACGGACACGTCATTATGGACGACGCACCCGGCCTCGGCATTGAGTGGAATGAAGATCTGATAGAAAAGCATGGAGAAAAGTATTAGAGTACATTCAACCTGCAATCACCGCCCGCAGGTGGGCAACCGCCAGCCGGATCACCTCTGTATCGTCGCACGCATTCAAATCCTTGCCTTCAAAGACCACCGAAACCGTGCCGTTGAAGTCCACATCCTTCAGGATCTGAATAATCCGCGGATAATCCAGCCACGCCTCCTCCCCCGTATCGATCTTGTAAAACTTGGCCCGGACATGGGCTGTATATGGCGCTGTCTGTTCCATAAACGCATAGATATCCACCTCCGGATCCGGCACCCCCTGATTCCGCGCGGGCGACCCGACCCACTGTCCGGTGTCCATAATAAGCGTAAAATTGTCCCGATCTGTCTGTTCCAGAATCCGCAGCACATCTTCCCCCGTAGAAGGATGGTTCTGTAGCCCCACAACAATCCCCTTCTCTGCGGCATAATCGGCTGCATCCTGAAAACACCGGATCTCCCGCCTCTGCGCTTCGGCATCTTTTAGCGGCTGCCCGCAAAACAACCGGATCATGGGCGCACCTATAAACGCCGCCGTATCCACATCTGCTCTCGCCTGAGCCAGTTTCTCAGCCAGATCCGCATCGGACCCCACAAAATGCCCACCCGAAGCCAGATACCCGATTGACAGCCCGTACCTTAGGCACTGCATCTTCACCTCGAACAAGTACGCTGGCTGCTTCGACTGAAATCCACGCCCACTGTGGAAATCGATCACATCCAGCTTCAATTGGTACGCCAGTTGGATATAGCTTTCCACACTCTCCAGGCGCGGAGGATCATCCTTCCCGAACATCGAAGCGTAAACACCTACTTTCATATCGTGACCCCCTACTTCAAACATTCCACACTCGCTCGAACAGATTCATCCAATTTCCGCCCAACAGCCTGGTGATATCCTCGGCGCTGTACCCGCGATTGACGAGAGCCTCTGCCAGATTGGGAAACTCCGCCGGGCTGTCAATCCCCTTCGGTTGAAAGCTCAGTTCGGTGTATGGCACCGAGCCATCGGCAAAAGTCGAGGGAAACTTCGTACCCTGCTGCGAACCGATATAATGCCAGAACTCGAGCGGCTGATCGTGTGTGGAATCGGTTCCAATAGCCACATGATCAATGCCGACCCGCTCCACCATATCGTCGATAGCATCGACAAAATCCTCGACAGTCGAATCGAATCCCCTGGGAAGAAAATTGGCGAAGGACGTGGCACCCACAACGCCCCCCTTCTCCGCGAGCAGCTTGAGCGCATCTTCTTCCTTATTCCGCGGATGACCGCAAAAACTGCGCGCATTGGCATGGGTAATGGCGACCGGCTGCTCGGACATCTCAATGGCGTCCATCGTCGTTTTCGGACCGACATGCGACAAATCGATAACAATACCGAGCCGGTTCATTTCGCGCACCGCATCCACGCCAAAATTGCTCAGGCCACCATCGGTTCGCTCCCAGCAACCGCTGCCCAGCAAATTGGTCTCGTGATAGGTCAGTTGAATCACGCGCACGCCGAGGGCGAGAAACAGCCCCAGGCGATCCAGCTCATTTTCTATGGGCGAAGCATTCTGAAAACTGAGAATAATCCCGGTCTTCCCCTGCTCTTTGGCAGCATAAATATCCGCAGTCTCCTTCACCTGCAAAATGTCATCGCGCTCGCGAAAGCGCCGCATCCACGCCGATAGATGCGCCATCGTCTGCACAAAATTTTCCCACGTAGCCACCGTGGCATTGATAGCAGTGATATTGCCAGCCCGCAAACGCCTGAACACCGCATCGCTCTCCCAGTTGCTAATGCTCAGGCCATCTATCACAATCGCCTCGTCGTAGATCTTCCTCGCGTCCGTACTCATCAACCTGTTCCTCCATCAATAATCCGACACCGCCCCATCCCGGAGCCTCGCATTAGGCCACTCGAATGGACGCGCAGGATTCTGCCCCACTTCGATAGCACGCGCTTCGTTGACCTCAACGCCCAGCCCAGGTCCCTCGGGCAAAGACACATAGCCTTCGTCATCCATTTCCCAGGTCTTAATCGCCACATCTTCGGGAAGCACACCCTCATAGCCCTCGTGAATCAAAAACATCGGCACCGACGCTGCTACATGCAGGCTCGCCGTCAAACCCAGATGGGACATCGTGCAATGCGGTGCAATGGGAACAAAATGCGCCTCGGCGAGTGCAGCCACCTTCTTCATCTGGGTAATCCCCCCACCGTGACCGCAATCCGGCTGAAGCACATCGATCACCTGCGCCTCCAAAATCTCCCGCACCTCCCAGATCGTGCGATCTCGCTCACCCGTCGCAAGCGGCACCGGCACCATCTCGCGGACCTTCTTCATATTCTCTATATTCCCCGGCACCCACGCCTCTTCCAAAAACAGCAAATCGTCGGACTTCAAATAGCCCGCAAACTGCCTCACCAGAGGCGGTGGGAGGCAGCTATGTGCATCGAACATCACGGCACCATCGTGCCCCACCTTCTCCCTCGCATCACTAATTTTCTGAACAATTGCCTCAATCTCGGCAGGCGTACCCGCAAAATACTGGGCACCGCCCGGTCCCGTCTTAATCGCCTTTGGACTTGGATACATCCATATCTTGTCCCGACACGGACCGCCCAACAGCCGATACACCGGAACGCCGTGCAGCTTGCCACAGATATCCCACAGCGCCATATCAATCGCGGAAATCGTATGAACCATCAAACCGCCGTTGCGGATATTGCGATGTGCGCGGAACATCCGCTGCCAGAGGTGCTCCGTACGCGTGGGATTCTCTCCAATAATCAGTTCGGAAAGCGACTCTGCAAGCGCGCAAGTCACCTTGGTATCCATATTATTGATCTCACCCCAGCCAGTAATCCCGGCATTCGTCTCGACCTTGACATATCCCTTCACGCCAATCGGTATCGCAGTCAACCCCGTAACGCGAATACGCGATGCTCTGTCCTCGTGATCATTGCTCATACAGTCCTCCCACGGATAGAATTTAACACACATACACACTGCTCGAACAGCCTGACCAGACATAATTTAGCGTTTGAAAAAAAATATGGTATCTTTATTTTACTATCCCAACGGCACATGACCAGAAAGCATCAAACTTTACCCCGAAAGACAGTAAAATGACCTGTGCAACACTCGCTGCAAAAACGCGCCAACAACCACCTGACTGGGCTGTGCGCCAGCGCCAACTAATAGCGGTAATGGACCGCGCAGCCCACCCCTTTGTCGAACACAGCACCCGTCCGGACGGCACCCTGATCCAGCGCACGGTGTGGACGAGCATGGACGGCACAGACAACGGCTATGAAGCCTTCCTCTCCTTCCCCCTCTTCTACCTGATAGGCGGCGGTGAGCACATCCACCAGATCGCCCGCAAAGAGTGGGACGCCATCACATGGCAATACGCCAACTACGGCACAGTGGAACGGGAATTCGTCACAGGCTTCGACTGGTTCCACCACTCCGAGAGCTATACCTACATCTACTATCTGGCCATGGCCGATCCCAAAAACCACATCGACCGCACCCGCGCCCTGCGCTACGCCGCCATGTACACTGGCGAAGATCCGCTGGCACCCAACTGGGATGCCCAGCACTGCATGATCCGCTCGCCCCTCAACGGCAGCAAAGGACCGCGCTTTGTAACCACCCAAACCGATTGGGACTACCACCGCCCCATTCTCTCCGAATACCTGGCTCCGTATGAAGACATAGAAGGTGCTGACAGTTCCGACCCACTCTTCAAGGTCGATTGGACCGACGACCAGGTCTTCGCCCGGGTACTCGACCAGATCAATCAGCGCATGACCCGCGGCGACGTACCCCTCAACCTGAGCGCCACCAGCCTGATCACCAACGCGTACCTCTACACGGGCGAAGACAAGTACCGGCAATGGGTACTGGATTATCTGCAAGCCTGGGAAACGCGCTGTACCGAAAATAATGGCATCATGCCCGACAATATCGGTCCCAACGGCATCATCGGCGAATTGATGGGCGGCAAGTGGTGGGGCGGGTACTACGGCTGGCGCTGGCCGCACGGAGCGCGCAATATTGTCGAGCCAGCCCTCGTAGCCGGCAGTTGCGCCCTGCTCATGACCGGCGACATGTCGCATCTGGACCTGGCCCGTTCACAACTCGATATGCTCTGGGAAAACCGGCGCGAAGAGAACGGCCAATTTCTGGTGCCAGCACGACACGGCGACTGCGGCTGGTTCGACTTCCGCCCGCCCGACCCCCATTTTTACATCCACCTGTATTACCTGAGCCAGAGCACCGAGGATCTGGCTCGCCTCGACGAGATCTTCCCAAGGCGCGAGGGCTTCGTGGGCCTGCCACCCGACTGGGGCGCTGCCAAAGCCGGTATCTGTCCCCCAAAAGCCTGGTTCGCCTTTACCGAAGGTAAAAATCCCGACTACCTCGACCAGGTATTCGACTCGACCTATTCCAGCATCTGCCACAGCCTGGAGCGTTTGGAAAACGATGACAGCGACCCGGAAACGCGCGAATGCTACCACTTCCAGAAACTCAATCCAGTACTGCCCGAAGCCCTCATTCAAATGGCCATGGGCACGCCGGCGGCCATGTACAACGGCGGCATGCTGCAGGCCCACTTGCGCTATTTCGACCCGCAACGCCACCGCCCGGGGTTACCCGAACACATCGCGGCTCTGGTTGACCGGGTCAGCACCGACCAGGTCAGCGTATCGCTGGTAAATACCGATCCGGTGGAGGGCCGAGCCGTACTGCTCCAGGCCGGTTCCTTTGGCGAACACTGCTTTACCCGAGCACGTCTCGAAACCCTTGAGAGCGATGACCAATCCGTCGAGATAAACGGCAAACATCTTCAAGTACATCTGGGTCCAGGTGCTCAGGCGCGCCTGCACCTGAGACTAAAACGCTTTGCCTTCCAGCCCTCCTATGCTCTCCCGTCTTTTAAGTGATCTTGCAGCACCTATTGAGTAGAGTCCGGAGCAATCACATTGGGTCGACTGCCAACCGACGGGGCACCCATAATCCGTCGTTGCTGTGGCGTGGGTTCGAAATAGTTCGCCGGATCGTAGGCATCCTGATGGTTGGCCATGTGTCCCGGATTGTATTTGTAGAGAAAGGCACGCCGTTCGTGGGTACCGCGCCAACCCTTAGTTCCGTGAGTCAAAGCCTCGGTAAAGATAACCGCATCGCCTGCATCCACCTCGGGCTGTACCACATAGGGCGGCACCCTCTTCTGCATGCGCACATCCTCTGGCAGGTTCCCGGGAAAATTGCCTTTGTGGCTACCCGGAACACATACAAACCCGCCATCTCCTGCCCCGGCTGGAGCCAGCATAAAGGTCACCACAGTTAGCCCCGTCCGCACCTTCCCATCCAGATAGTGGAAATATCGATGCGTCCCCAACTCTGGCAGGCCGTGCAGATTCCCGCTATCGCTGCCAGCATTCATAAACATGGCATAATCGTGGTCAATGCGGAATTTGGGACCGAGGAACTCCGCCAGAATCGGCACAATTCTCGGATGATCGATCAACCGCTGGCAAGCTGGATCCCACCGGGAGACATAGCGGACATTGCGAATGCCGCGGCGCCCCTTGGAATCATTGCCATCCGAGTAATCCCTGGGATACACCCGATCCGAGACCTCGTTCAACTCATCCACCTCCTGCTGCGTCAGCACGCCGCGGAGCACCAGATAGCCCTGGAGGTCGAACAAGTATCTCTCTTCGTCAGTCATAAAATTTCCCTCATTTATACTTCGCCCGATGCTCCGGCAAAGAACCATCGTCCTCTGGCTCGAACCCTATCAGTTCCCGCGCATTGGACAAATCCCACTTCTCCTCGCCGCCCCGAGACACCCCGTAGAAAATCTCAAACTTCAGATCCTCTGCCTCAATACACCGCCAGGTCATCTGAGCGATATCCCGGGGACTGAACCAACGGGATTGCCCCGGCTCATAATCCCGTCCCGGTTCATCCAGCCCATTGAAATTGGCGATCCGCAAACAGAACACCCGGATCCCGTACTGATCGGCGTAAAACCGTCCCAGAGCCTCTCCAAACGCCTTGCCAGCCCCATAGATCCCATCCGGACGCACGGGTTTGTCCGGCTCCGAACAAATGCCCTCCTTCTCATTCATTCCGGTCACATGATTCGTACTCGCATAGACCACCGTCGGCACCCGGTTAATCCGCGCGGCCTCGTAGATATTGTACGTCCCCTTCATATCCACATCAAACGTCACCTGCGCCCTCTGTGCATTCGGCATCCCCTGCCAGGTTCTAAAAAGAGCCAGATGGGCAATCGCATCCACCCCGGCAGCGGCCTCCACCATAGCCTCAAAATTGGAAATATCAGAAACCACCACCTCGTCCTTCTCGTCCAGACCGTCCGGAATCTGCGAGTGAAACATCAACCGAAAATCGTATCGGTTTCTCAGATGCTTGCGCAGCGCCGTCCCAATCTTGCCCGCTGCCCCCGTAATCAACAACTTCTTGCGTTCCGCCATATCGGATAACCCTTCTCTGATCAGTGAAAAAATAGTATCGCCCTTATCTCCTAAAATCGTGATCCCAAAAAAACAAATCAAGCAGAAATCAAATCGGAAACGACATTTTTTTATTGCCCTCGGGTTCACATCCGATTTTCTTGTCCCCGGAACTTCTTCCCCGAAAGGTAAACACCGTGAACACACATACACATTCCGATCACACAAAAGTACAGGCGCAATACGTGGCCTACCTGCGGGAAAAACTGGCACAACTCCCCGAAAAGCGGATCAGCGACGCCTTCCCCCGCACCCGGGAAGAATGGGAGACCCACACCGCCAAACTGCGCCCTATCCTCCGCACAATCTTCGACTTTCCCGAAACCAGCGGACCCCTCTGCCCCCGCACAGTCGGGAAAATCGAAAGAGACGACTTCACCATCGAAAAAGTCATCTACGACGCCGAACCGGGATCATCTATACCCGCCCATCTCTTCCTGCCAAAAGACGTGGCCTTTCCAGTCCCGGCCCTCATCTTCCCCAGCGGTCACGGCGGAAGCAAAAGCGCGTTCTACAACCACTACGCGGGTCAGATATACGCCAAAGCGGGGATCATCTGCCTGATCCCCGACCCGGTGGGCGAAGAAGAACGGGACGAAGAAAACCGCCCGGGAATACGCGGTCACCGTCTGGAATTCAGAATCGACCGATGCTTTGAAGTGGGCCGCTCCGTCATCGGCAAAATGACCTACGACATCATCCGCGGCATCGACTACCTCTGTACCCGTCCCGAAGTAGATACTGATCTAATCGGCTGTGTGGGCCACTCACTCGGCTGCACCATCACCATGAACGTCCTCTGCACGGACGACCGCCTGGCCCTCAGCCTACCCGCCTCCTGGGTAACCCATTTCGACTACATCGTTGGCGACCTGAGTTGCGAATGGCGTCCCTATCGCCTCAAGTACTATGTCGATATGCCGGAACAAATCGCGATGGGTGCCCCCCGGTGCGCCACGCTCATCCTCGCCGGAGAATGGGACTATCCTCCCCATGCGTATCGTGGACTACTCGAAACCTGCCGACAAGTGCGACGGGTCTATGACATTTGCGGGATTCCGGACCGATTCAACATCCACATCACCCCAAAAGGCGGCCACCGGCCCTACTTCCTCAACAAACCCGCCTTCGCCTGGGTAGAAAAACACCTGGGCATGCCGAAATTCGACGCAGAAGCAGTAAAACAACTACCAGAAGTCTATCTGGGAGACTGGACAGATACACACGGAATCGACATCGAATCGGGCTATAAAAGCCACAAACACTACGCCGGAACCGCGGTCGTCGATCTCAATGTGGCACCAGTACCAACCGACGAACTCGCCTGCTTGCCACCGAAAGGATATGAAGCACCGGAATTTGCGATGCGGGGATGGGTAGCATCCATCTTGAAAGAATTACCACCCGAACTGGACATACCCCAAAAACTGGAAGACTGGAAACGCGAGCGAATAGCCCTGCGGGAAACAGTGGCAAAAGTCCTCGCAATACCCGAAAACAGACCGCGCATCTCACCCGAAACCATCCGAACATTCGAAGAAGATGAATTTACTGGAAAAGAAATTCGCTACGGCGTCCTCAATCTCTCATCCTTTTTATTAACCCCGAAAGGTACATCAAAAAATACAGCCCTCCATCTCCACCAGAGCCGCACCAAACAGGGCGCCCTGCAAACGGACGAAGTGCGGCACCTGATAGCTTCTGGCACAACCGTCCTCGCCCTGGATTGTATCGGCATGGACGACAGTGGGATGCTGCTGGGAGAACCTTCGACAACGGCCAACGTACAGCACGTCATCGAAGCATTGGACCTCCTGAGACAGCGGGAGATTCAGCAAGCAACCTGCTATGGATACGTCGATGACATCGCCCTGTACGCGGCGATCCTGGATGACCGAATATCCGAAATCACCCTCGGCTCCAGAGGGGGAATTGAGCCGCACCACAAACAGCGCTATCGGCAGGAAGGCGTCGTACCCTACATCGCCCGACATATCGGACGACCGGGACTCCTCGCACTGCTTGCCCCCCGGCCACTCACCGTAAAAATAGAAGAAAGGGAATTGGATCAGGTTCAAAAAGTCTATCGTCTGTACGGCGCAGAAAACAGGCTCAAGATTGTGAAATGAGAACGCACGCCCTCTACTACGCGGAAAAATTGGCCCAATTTTCTTCAACACGCGAAGTATCCGTTCTGCCACAGAAAACAAACAACCGATACCTGCTTGCGGTCGTCTCACCTCGTGCCAGCATCCAGGGACCAGCAATACAGCGGCTGGGCACAATGCCGAGTTGCCCGTCAACGCGCCAGGGATTGGGGTATTCGGGATTGGAGGGATGATCCATCATCGCAATGCCAGCCCAATCGGCGCGACCTTCGATAGGAATAGAGACAGAAACCCACTGTGCGCGTTGTCCTTCAGCGTCGCGATTGGTCTGGCCTTCACTGTTAATAGCCTCGCCGCCGAGGTCTCTTTTGTAAGGCATTCGCAGAAAAAGACCACCGTAGGCGTATTCTCCAAAGGTAAGATCACAGAATGCGGTAAGGGACCATGTGATATCGATATCGTACGTATCGCCTTGATCGTTGAAAGTCCATGCCTGTATTTCGGTGAGCATGGGCGCACCGTCGGGATCTCGCCATTCACTGGTAACGGTCCAGGTGGTAGTATTATTATGCACACCTGCATTGCTAATCGGTTCGGGGTGAAAAGTCCCATCCTGATCTTTGCGCCTCTCCTGCAGCCCCTCTGTCCAGAACCCAACCCCATTGACCTCATTGAGACCCACATAAAGACCGTGCTGCCAGGGATGGTGCGAAGGGGTATCTTCGGTAAGGATGCCATTACCGTCGGGCGCCACAATGGGGTGAATATAGGCGCGGGTATCAGCTCTGGCCTGCTGAATGAGAATGGGATCTTGTTGTCCGCTGCGAAATATCTCAACGCGATCTGGTGTCACCCTTTGTTTGAGTTCAGTCATTATTCTCCTCGGTTTAGTCAATAATTCAGATATTGGAAAACGCAAACTTCTATAGTCTTTCGGGCAAATCAACACCCGCAAACCCCGCCATTTGCGCGACCATGCGATAAGTCAGCCCCCACAGAACGGGGCGATTGGCACCGAGCAAATCAATAGCTGGCATATCGCGCCAACCTTCGAGATCGAGCCGCTGCCACCGTGCGGAATCGGCGAAATGTGCAAAAGGCGTCCAGAAAACGTCGCGCACCTCGTCGTTAGGCACAACCTCAACGCCTTCAGAAATCGCATAAACAAAACAGGAAACCTGGATGGGCAACGTCGCACCCGTGACATCGTCCAGACGACCGAGATGCTGCGCATTGCTCAGATCGAGACCGAGTTCCTCGCGGGTCTCGCGCTCAGCCGTGTATTTGAGATCTGGATCATCGGGTTCGGCTGTGCCACCGGGAAAGGCGATATGTCCCGACCAGGGGTCTTTCGGGTGTGCGGCACGCTCAATAAAGAGAAGATAAAGATCATCTCGTCTCGGATGAAAAACCGCAGCCACAGCCGCCTGCGTTCTATCCGTTTCCGAACGCGTATGGGGCTGATACGTCGATAGGGCTACCGCAATCTTTTGAAAAGTATTCATAAGTTCCGCGTCCACCGTCACGTCAACTCGCTCATCCGAAACAACGCGCGGAGTTCAATACCCTCTTTGGCGAGATTCTCAGCGCCACCGGACTCGCGGTCAATCACACATATCGCCTGTGAAACGCATGCGCCGAGATTGCGAAGGTCCTGAGTGGAAAGAACAACCTGCCCGCCAGAAGTGACCACATCTTCAACGACCAGCAAATTCTTACCAGATATATCAACCCCTTCGGCGAGTTTGCAAGTCCCATAAGTCTTGGCCTCTTTTCGCACAAAACACGTGGGCAACCCGGACAACTGAGAAAGCATCGTCGCCAGGGGCACACCACCGAGTTCGAGACCCGCGAGAACATCTGTATCCTCGGGAATCAAAGGCTGGAGATGCGCGGCGAGTTCGCGGAGCAGTTCGGGACGGGTTTCAAACTGATACTTATCGAAATACTCTGTCGCAACCGCGCCAGAGCGCAGTGTAAACTGTCCGGTCAAATGAGAAGTCTGATAAATGCGATGAGCGAGTTCAGATCGGGTCATCGTGTGGAATCTCCGTGAGAAAGATAAAGAAATACTTGTGCTTGTTCGCGGCTTACCGAGGGAAATCCATCTAAGAAATCTTCGAGACTGTCGCCTGCTTTGAGATGGTCAACCAGTGACTTTATGGGTACGCGCGTACCCTTAAAAACAGGTGTGCCCCCAAGAATCTTTTTATTACAGGTGATAATGTGATCGCATTTCATTTTTTGCCTCCTCAACTTTTTCCAGTAAAACATCACGGCTCGATCAACTTATAGAACGCTATCGCCCCATTGGCAATGCGGTTGATAACCGCACTCTTGGTCGTATGTCGATTTTCGTCATAACCAGAGATAAACGTTGCCCCGCTGTAATCCCTCGTCGCTGCAATCTCATCGCGAATCGCCATCGGCGTCAACGCATCGGTGCGACGCATCGCTTGGACCACCAACCTCAGAGCATCGTACCCCAGTGCAGCCGATCCGTCGGGCGCGACACCAAACATCGCCGTGTACGCATCAATAAAATGATGGGCGTCTTCACTCAAATCGCCTAGTGCGACTTGAGGCGAAAAGAAACCGCTAAAAAAACTTCCCTCAATAAACGCGCCACTCGTGGTAAGCAACTCTGCGTTATGCCATGAATCGCCTCCGAGAAAAGTCGCTGTCAGGCCAAAATTTTCTCTCGCCTGCTGAACCAGCGACGGAATATCGACAACGGAACCCGGAATAAAGACCACATCTGGCATAGAAGAGGTGACAGCGATCAGTTGCGTGGTAAAATCGGTCTCCCCCGACATATAGAATTGATGCGCCGCAACATGGCCCCCAAGCGCGCCAAAATTATCGACAAAAGTTTGCGATAAGCCCTCCGAATAAATACTTCCACGCTCCGTGAGCACCGCTACGCGACCCGCACCCAACTCTTGAACGGCAAATTCAGCCATCACCTTGCCCTGAAAATCGTCGGTAAAAGCGGCCATAAACGCAAAATCACCCGCAGAAGTCACAGCGGGATTGGTCGCATTCGTCGTCACCATCGGTATCCCATAGCGCTGTGCAATTTCCCCGACAATGACGGCCTGGCTCGAGCGGTTGGGACCAACAATTGCCAACACCTTCTCCTGAGTAATCAATTTCTCTGCCAGTGCTGCAACGTATTCGGTCTCACTTATATTTTTTTCAGCGAGTTGTTCTATGGGTACACCGCCATCGATGAGTTCTATTGGCACACCGCGCACACCCCCCGCTTCATTGAATTGGAGAGCCGCCAGAGTCGCGCCATCCAGACTGTTTTTTCGGTATGTGCCATATATAAAGCCGATTTTGATTGCACCCTCGGCTTGCGGTATCCGCCTGGGTGAACCCATCACACGCACCCGCCCACCAATGGGCAAATCGAGCATCACCTCATACCCGCCATTGATCGGAATACTCGACCATAAACCGATCTCTCGCCCATCTATCGACGCACGCGCTTGATAATAACCCGTCACATCATCCGATGTAATCTCAACACGCGCGCGACCATTCTCATCTGTCACCCCCGACCACTGATAATCTGCCGCCCGCCCCGCAATAGAACGCGAAAATGCCACCTTCGCCCAAATCACAGGCGCGCCATCCCGAAGCACAGTCGCCACCACCACAGCCTGCGGCACAGCCGTCTGCACAGCCAACTTACTCAGCGGACGTCCAACCTGCTCTTCTCCTTCCACCATCTGCGACTGCATCACCTGCTCCCCGCCACAACCCCAAACCATCCCCATCGCAAACATCAGCACACAACAAAAACCTCGCAACACAACAACCTCCTGACACCCTATGTCTCAAGCCGTGCCCACGCAGTCACATGCGGTGGCAAGAGAAGCGGGCGTTTCGACACCCTGATCTCTTCCCAAATTCGATCTGCCAGAGTATCCACATCGACCTCTTCAGCAGTCGCAATTCCAAACTCTTCCATAAGCGGGACCAGACTGCGAAAAGCGTTGGCAATAAAATCGTACCCAGCCCACGATTCTGCCCCCCCCACTGGCGCCACAAAATGCAAAACAGGCGCAGGTAAACCGGCATCCAAAAAAGTGCCGTGAAGATCCATGCCCATTTCAGTATGCGCCCCTGAACGCTGAAAAACTGCAACCCCCCATTCAACCAGCTTGTTCATAAGCGGCGTATCTGAACGAGAAATCGACATATAAGGCGTAAAATCAACCTCCTGAAAAGCGACAATACCCCCCGGGCGCAAGCGTCTTGTGAACTCTTTCAAAGCATCCGCGGGATCAGACATATACATGAGAACAAGGCGCCCGACCACAGCATCAAAGTCCCCTCCTACATCCAGCGTTCTGGCATCCCCCGCTGTGAACTGGATATTTTCAAAACCCAGTTCTCTCACCCTCGCCTGGGCCGTCTCGAGAATCGCCGCATTGACATCCACACCCACGACTTCCCCCTCTGCACCGACCAGTTTAGCGGCCGCCATCGCCACATCTCCGGCGCCACTACCCACATCGAGAACCCGCATCCCGCTAACGAGACCCGCCTCCTGAAAAAAACGCAGCGTCACAGCCTCGTAGAGTTGTGACTGCTGAATCAAACGCTCCGTCTCTCCCTCACTGCGTCCCATCGTATATCTCGGATCCCTATTCGACTCGCTCATGGTACTTCCTCCTGTTGTGATATTCTCTTAGTAATACCCTCTGAATTTCTAAAAAATAACAATATTGAGCAATTAAAAAAATACCGTGACAGCTACTCGATAATTAGTTAAATTTCATCTAAATATAAGGAGAAATGCACAATGTTATCTCGACTATTTTTCGCTCTTTGTCTCTCTCTCAGCATCCCCATTTCGGCCTTTGCCCAACTCACCATTAAAGGCACAGTCACAGACGAACGAGGCGAAAGTCTGCCGGGTGCCAATATCATTGTTGTGGGCACAACAACTGGCACGAACACCGATGCCCAGGGCAATTTCGCGCTATATTTATCAGAGCCAGCAGCGGAAACCACCATCGAAGCGCGCTTTGTGGGCTACAAATCTGCCAGACAAACCATTCGCCAAAACAGCGGCCTTGTAGAAGTCTCTTTTCAACTCGCCGTAGATGTCTTGCAATTTGACGAAATCGTCGTCACCGGCCTTTCCGCTGCAGCCAGCAAAAAACAACTGGGAAATGCCATCTCCACCCTGACCATTCGCCAATTGGAATCCACGGGCGCCACATCCCTCGACAAAGCGTTGACCGGTAAATTAGCCGGCGCTCTAATCCAGCAAAACTCGGGCAACCCCGGCGGCGGCGTAACCATCCGTCTGCGCGGAACCGGTACCGTCCTGGGCGATGCCGATCCCCTCTATGTGGTAGATGGCGTCATTGTGAACAACGACTCCCCAGAACTCATCCGCCTGGGCGGTGGGTCGCAAAACCGACTCATCGATCTCAACCCAAACGACGTAGAACGCATTGAAATCGTAAAAGGCGCAGCAGCAGCAGCCCTGTACGGATCGCGTGCAAACAACGGCGTCGTGCAAATATTTACAAAACGCGGCGCACAGGGCAAGCCCCGCATAAACTATACCTATGGTCTTTCAACGTCAAACATACGCAAAACACTGCCAGTAAATCGGGCAACCGTTGACAACAGGGGAAATAAAAATCCCGATGGCTCCGATGTACAGCGCTTTGACCATCAAGACTTCATCTTTAGACGAGCCGCGGGAATGGAGCACTATGCGTCGATTTCGGGAGGATCTGGCAATACCCGTTATTTTGCCTCCGGGTCCTATCTCGCCGATCAAGGCGTGGTTGAAAACACATTGTTCCGGCGGATCAGTGCCCGAACACGTATCGACCAGAATTTGTCAAACTGGTTGACCTTCTCTGTAGGTGGAAATTTCGTATTTAGCAAAAGCAATGACATCCCCAACGGCGGGCTAAATTCAAACTACGGCTCGATGACGGGTTTTATTTTTGGTCCCAATACCTATAATCTCACGCCCGATCCCACGACCGGTACTTATCCGGACGACGGCGTTCTCGCCAATCCCCTCGAAGTCATCGATCGATACGATTTCACACAAGAAATCACGCGCTATATTGGAAGTGCCCAGCTAAATGCAACCCCGATATCTGGATTGAGCATTGACTATACTCTGGGCATTGATACCTACGACCAGACGGCCATCGCATTTATCCCTACCGGCACCTCTGCGCCGGGCCTGGCAAACGGCTTTTCTCGAAGAGCCGTATTCGATTTTCTGCAACTCAACAATGACATCAACCTCAGATACCAGCGGGACATATTTCCCAATGTGCAATCAACCACGCGAATTGGCGGAACCCTGCAATACGAAAAAGGAGAAAACTTCAGCGCAGAAGGCAGAAATCTGAGTCCCGTTGCAGAAGTCGTATCGAGCGGTGCAAACGTCGTCGCAGGCGAATTTAGAAGCAAAAGGGTCATTTATGGCGGATTTATCCAGCAAACCTTTGGGATCGCCAACCGTCTTTTTGTCACGGCTGCTGCCCGCATTGACGCCTCTTCGGTCTATGACGCGGATAATCGCTGGCAATTTTATCCAAAAGCGAGTGCCTCCTATCTCATTTCAGATACGGGCTTCTGGCAAAATAGCGCACTTCAAAACATCTTTTCAGACTTCAAATTGCGAGCCTCCATAGGCGCTTCAGGAGGTCAAACAGCTATTGGGCCGTATGACCGCCTGACCAATTACAATGCATCCTCCTATGACGGCAACCCCGGTCTGGTGCCCAGCACACAACTCGGCGGGACGATTAAACCCGAAAGACAGCGGGAAATTGAAATAGGGACGGATTTTAGTCTCCTGTCCAATCGCCTGGGCATAGAACTGACCTATTACGATCAGCGCATCGACGACTTGTTGTTATTCCGCACATTATCCCCCTCCACAGGTCACTCGCGTGCCCTGCAAAATGTCGGCACCATGGACAATACCGGGTTGGAACTCCTCGCGCGCGCGATTCCGCTTGCTCGCTCCAATCTCCGCTGGGAATCAACCCTCACGTATTCAACGAACAAAAACAAAGTCGATGGCATTGAGGGCGGGCGATTGATCATTCCAAATTCGTTTTCCCAGGTCTCGGCCATCAACGGCGAACCCCTCGGAGTTTTCTTCAGCACGGCTTTTGAACGCGATGCCCAGGGCAATATCGCAAACGACGAAAACAATCTCCCGATACAAGCGGCTGATCGCAAAATTATTGGGGATCCCAACCCGGACTTTACCGCTTCATTGATCAATCAAATCTCCTTGGGGCAAAACTGGTCATTTCGCATGCAATGGGACGCCATCATAGGTGGCGATATATTCAATTTTACCAGACGCCTGGCCGCATTGAGTGCATTCGGCGTTTTAACAGACTACGAACGCGAATTAAACGGCGAACTCCCCGCTGGCTACAATGCGCGGGTCTTCCGAATTTTTGAACAGTGGATTGAAGATGGATCCTTTGTGAAATTGCGCGAACTATCCGCGTCTTATCGCTGGCAGCCCCAATTTTTGGGATTGAACAGCATACAATTGAGCCTGATTGGACGCAATTTGTTTTCCATAGACAACTACAGCGGTTACGATCCGGAAACCAACATCGCCGGACAGCGCACCGCAGTGCGCGGATTTGACTTCGTAGAAGTGCCCATCCCGCGCAGTATTGCATTCCGTATAAGTTTGAATTACTAAGGGAAAAAATATGAAACCGAGTCACCTGTATATTCTCTCGGCATTGCTGCTCTTTTTCACACAAGGTTGCGATTTAAACATAACAAATCCAAACCAGGCAGTGGAAGAGCGCGTTTTAACCACCAGTGACGGCATTATCGCACTCGCCATTGGCATGCAACGAGATTACGCGAGTCAGAATATCGATGCCTATGTGCGTCATCCGGCAATTACAAGCCGCGAATTTGCGGCAAACACGACATTTGCCAACCTCATACAATTAGAGGATGGCCTCAATGCATTGTCTGGCGCGAACAGCGGTATCAGCGCGATCTGGTTCAACTCATACCGCGTCATCGGAATAGCCAACGACTTAATTGAAAACGCGCCCAATGTGCAACTGTCAGAAGGTACGCGCAGCGGCATTATTGCACTGTCTCAACTTTACAAAGCGATGTGTCTGGGATTCGTCGCACAGGCTTTTGAACAGGCACCAACAGATGTACAGGCCGATGGGCAAGCCACTTTTCAGCCGCGGTCCGAGGTATTTGCCGAAGCGATTCGATTGCTGGACAACGCGCTCCAAACCATCTCGGCCACGCCACCATCTGCTCAATTCGACTCAGATATCCTGGGACAGGGGTTCGATCTCTTAAATACTATTCACGCTTATCGGGCGCGCTATAACCTGTTCGCGGGAAATTATCCAGCCGCACTTGAAGCCGCCAATACCGTCGATCCCTCGGCAACTTCTGTCTATACTTATGACGCCGAAAATCAGAACCCCATTTACAACCAGGTTTTTGTCGCGGATGATTATGCGCCAAGAGATAATTTCGGAACGCTGGTCACAGACAGCAACGATGCGAGACTTGCATTTTATCTCATGCCAAATGACCGCATGAGCAATCCCAACGCCTTGCCGATTGAAACGCTATCCGGCTTTTGGAACACTGCCACGTCGTCCATCCCGGCATATTTGCCCGGCGAAATGGCCCTGATACGGGCAGAGGCAAACGCAATGATGGGAAATACCACAGGTGCAATCGCCGAAATAGACGCCATCCGCACAAAAACACCCGATAGTGATCCCTTTGGCATTGGGGCATCACTACCGCCCTACAGCGGTCCACAAACCGTCGAGGCCATCACAGAAGAAATCTTTCGACAGCGCAGAGCGGAATTATTCCTCAACGGTACTGGATTGGAAGACAGCCGGCGCCTCGGTCAACCCGGTCCCTCATCTGACCCCTTTGAGCGAAATCGGAATTTCTATCCCTATGCCGACCAGGAGCGGTTAAACAACCCCAATACGCCTTCCGATCCTGCAAATTAGACCCCATATAAAAAAACAGAGAGCCGCGCAAAATAGCACAGCTCTCTGTTTGGGAGAGAGTGGTTCTGTGACCCGTTTTAATCCGCCGCCTGCGCCGGGTCACTCCCCCATCGCTCAGACCTCTGGAAACTCACCGCAGCAATCCGCTTCAACAACCCGCGCAAATCATCCAGCAAAACGTAAAACAGCGGAATCACAAACAGCGTCAGCGCCGTTGACACAATCAGCCCACCCATCATCGTAATTCCCAGTGGTGCGTAGGGCATCCCCATCATCGTACTGCTGCCAATCGCCATGGGAAACAACCCGAACACCGTCGTGCAGGTCGTCATCAAAATGGGGCGAAAGCGATTGTGACCCGCCGCCATAATTGCCGCCGCGCGATCCATACCCGCCTGGCGCAACCGATTGATCATATCGACCAGCACAATCGCATTGTTGACCACCACCCCAATCAGCACAATCGCCCCCACATTCGACATAAAATCCATCGTCGTACCCGTTAGCCACAACCCCCAGTACACCCCCAAAAACGAAAATGGAATCGAAAAAATCACGGCAAAAGGCAAAATAACCGACTCAAACAACACGCCCATCAGCAAAAACACAAACACGATCGCCATAATCACGGCAAATGTCATCGCCTGACTTTCCCGGCTGTATTGCGAATACCGCTCGCCCTTGTTCCACTCATACCCCCTCGGCAGCGTGAACCCATCCATCACCCGATCGATCTCCTGATACAACCCTTCCACATCATCCTTGGTCGTATAAACGCGCACGCGCAACCGATTGCGACCATTATGCCTGAAAATATGTCCTGGACCTTTGGTTATTTCAAAAGTTGCAAAACTCGACAACGGCAACTTTTCACCCGCATCAGTCACAAACATAAAATTCTTCAACTGCACCAGCGACTGCCGATCGGATTCATCCAAAATCAGTTGCACATTCACCTCGTGATCATCCGTCTGAAACCGGGGCAATGTCGCACCGCGCAGTTGATATGCCAGCGTGCGACTGATCCTCTCTGCCGGAATACCGTACTTTTTTGCCTGTGCGCGATTCACGCGAATGCGAATCTCGTCTTTGCCAAACTCCAGATCGCTTTGCAAACTCGTCACCGATGGAATCTGCTTCAACCGCCGCTCCACTTCCCCCAGCATATCTTCCAATTCTTCAAAATCAGGACCGTACAAATACACACTCACATAGGGATCTCGCCCACCCGAATTGCGAGATTCCACCGATACCCGAAATCCCACATAGCGCGGCACCTCCACATTCAACTCGTCAATAATCTCTTGCCGCGTCATCCACCGCTCAATGGGAAAGCCAGTCAAATTGCCTGCCCACCGATACACAGCATACCACCACTCTTGATGGGGATCTTCCTCGAGATTCATTCGCAAATTGATATATCCCCGCCGAAAATACGTCATAACATTTTTGATCTTATACCTATCCCGCCGCTCATTCACATACACTTCCAAATCGCTCGCAATTTTATCCATCTCTTCCAGCGAGAAGTTATTGGGCCCGTACATGCGGATGGTCACGCGATTCGAAGAAAAACGCATCTTATCGGTCTGCTTCACATTCTGATATGGAAAATAAATGGTGGCAAACAAAACCAGCACCACGAGAAACGCATCCCTCCGATGGTGAATAACCCAGTTCAAACCGCGCCGATAAATGCGGCGGACAAAAGCGATGGATCCTGGATCTGACCGCACAACCACATCGCCAAAGCGCTGTGCAGCCAGAGGAATAAACAACAGCGCTACAAACAGAGACGCCACGAGTGCAAACACCACGGGTATCCCAATTTTCGACAGCAAAAACTTCATATCAAAGCTGTCATTCATCAGCATCATCGGCAAAAACACCACCACAGTGGTCAGCGTCGCCATCGTAATCGCCAGCCCCACCTCGCTGGCCCCGTGTATAGATGCACCGCGCGGATCTTTACCCTCTGCCCGCAAGCGATAAATATTCTCCACAATCACAATCGCATTATCCACCACCATACCCACCCCCACCATCAACCCCATCATCGTCAACAAATTGAGCGACCAACCCATAAAATAGAGCACGGTAATCGTCATCATCACACACAGCGGAATGGACAGCGTAATCAGCGCCGTCATACGCAGAGCACGCAAAAAAAACAACAACACCAGCGCCGCAAACAACCCGCCCCAAAGTCCCGTGACTTTCAAATTATCCATCGAATCTTCTATCAGCTTGCCCTCGCTGTAAAACAGGCGAAACACCGCAGGGGTATTGGCCTCAATCTCCTCCATTTTGACCACGATACGCTTGCACAAATCGACAATATTCTCACCCGACTCCTTATACACATCCAGACCCAGATTGCGCTGCCCATCCACGCGCCACACCCGATCTCGAGGAGGCGCAGCATACACCACATCTGCCACATCCTTGAGACGCACCTGCACACTGCTATAACGGCTCTGAACAACAATATTCTCAATCTCCTTCAGACTTTGATAATGCGCCAGAGAGCGCACGTAAAACCGCTTACCTCCCTCCTGCACCTGACCGCCAGAAAGAGAAAAATTGTCCTGCTGCAACGACGCCACAAGCTCATGGGTTTCAATACCATGCGTTCGCAACCGCTCTTGATCCACCAGAATCAAAACCTCCTTATTCTCAAACCCCCACACACTGGTTTTCGCCACCCCATCAATCCGCTCAATCGGATCGAGCACATGGGTTTGGATCCATTGCTCCTTATTGACAATATCCTCCGGAATGGACAGTCCCGTCCAAATCACCTCGGAATCGGTTTCCTGATTCCACGAATACACCTTGATCTGATCGCGCACTTCTTCGGGCAAATCGAGCCTGGCGTGCTCAAGCCGGTCTGCCACGCGAACATACGCCTCGCGCATATCCGTACCCCGGTGAAATTTCAACTCAACCCCGGCCCACGGATCGCCAGCAAAAGCGTAAATATCGCTGAGTTCTCTCACCGTACGCATATGCCGTTCCATCGGCAGCGCAATGGTGTTAAACCGCTCTTGAACCGACGCATTTTCTGTCGCCACATCCACCCAAAACCGATTCCAGTCATTGCCCGACGCCCATGCCTGAATGGGGATGCGCCAATAAGCCACCAGCCCAATCACCATCAACCCCACCAAACACATCGTCACCGTCACCGGCCGCGTCACCGAAATCCTGGGCAAAAGCGATGTTCTCTTCTCATTATTCTCAACCATCTATATCCTCCGAACGGTTCCCCATCTCTCCCCGTATAACGGCACTACGGGGCAGGCTCTCTTACCTCTCACCTATATAGACACACCCCAGAACCATCCGGTTTTCTTTTGGGCAAAAAAAAATCCGCAAAGCGGATTTTTAAACGTCACAAATAATTTTTAATATCCCATACCTCAGCTCACAAACCTCACCGCGAACTATCAAGCCTCGCTAAAAGCATTGGCAAAGACCGAAGTTCTCGTTTCAGAGGATCCAGAACATAACCCAGGGCTTCAAGGGTAACAACGCCCAGGAGATTGCTATCGCCGGGTTCACCAAAAAGAACAGGTGCTGCGCCCCGGTGTTCTTTGTAGCGAAACAGCGCATCGCCCAACTCGCGTTCAATTTGATCGCCATTTGCCAGCGTAAAAGTTCGACGGGAATGAGGCTGAATGCCCAGTGCCTCAAGAACAGATCGCTGAACCACGGAATAGACCGCACCTGAGTCAATGAGAAAATGCTCGGTCTGAAAGTCCTCTGACCGAGCGGGATTGGCGATATCAATGTCGAGAAATACGAGTCCCATGATTTCAATGTGTTATTTGATCAGCAACCCGACAACCGCACAGACCGCAATGACAGCAGCAATGACACAAGAAATTTGCCAATTGCGCGTGTTGCCAAAGTCTTGTTTGGCGGCCTGTATCTCTTGTCTCAAGTCCCGAAAGCCCGCATCCATTGTATCAAACAAGCGGTTTATAGCTTGTGTCAATTCGCTTTTGGTATTGTCAACATCGGTTTGCATACGTTCAACTCGCTTATCGAACTGGTCAAATTGCCCTTTGAGTTCTGCTTGTTCTTTTTCAACGGTTTCAATCGCCATTGGCTTTCCTTACGGTTTGAGACATAAATAAACGCCGTTTAAGCCACTTCGCAAAAACTACCCGATAAAGGTTACATTGTCCAGCGATATTTTGCTTCTCGCCTTTCATCTGCTTTCATCTGCGTTATCTGCGGATCACACTTCACCTACGGCGTTCCTCTTCGCCCACCGCCATCCATATAAATCGAACTACCAAACACATAAGAACACACCTCAGACGCCAGAAAAGCAACGACATTGGCGATCTCTTCAGGCTCGGCCATGCGCCCGGCGGGCAACTCCGCGCCCATGTCTTTGAGCACCGCCTCGACATCTCGCCCCTCGCGGTCTGCCCGCGCCCTTTGCTGCGAACGCGCGCGGGGCGTATTGGTCAACCCCGGGCAAACCGCATTCACCAGAACACCATCGCCAGACACTGCATCGGACAGCGCGCGCGTCATATTCAAAACGATCGCATTCGCCGCCCCCGTCGGAATATTGCCCCGCGTAGGACTCGTACCTGCGCCACCCGCGATATTGACAATGCGCCCCCATCCACTTTCCCGCATCAGCGGAATCACCAACTGCGCCATCCGCAAATAACCATAACTCTTCAACGCCAACGCCTCGCTAATCTGCGCCACATCCAAATCCAAAATATCGGCATTGCGCGCCGCCCCCACATTATTGACCAGAACATCCACCCCACCAAACGCATCTATGGCCTCATTCACCACCACCTCGCAATTCTCTTCCCGCGTCAAATCAACCGCAATCGCATGCCCTTCCCCGCCCGCTGCATTAATCTCGGCAACCACCGCATCCAACGTCTCTCGCGTACGCGCTGCAATACAAACCTGCGCCCCCTCCCGCGCCAATGCCAGCGCACAGCAACGCCCAATCCCCTGACTGCCACCCGTAACAACCGCTCGTTTTCCCATCAATCCCAAATCCATTTACACACTCCGGTTACACAATCTCCGCTCTGATCCCATCCCACTCCCGCCAAATATTTGAATTATTCGTCCTTGGCGGCCGTGTTTTCAGCGCTTATATTCATGGGCGCGGTCTTACTGTACGATTGATGACGGATCGGCCATGGTCGTCGATGCGGATCATCACGATTGAGGAACAAGCCATGGGTGAATACAACCCCTATCGAACAGCTCCAGACCAAAGCGCACGCAGAAACAGTTCGGGGATGCCAGCCGGACTGTTTGCGGCGCTGGTGGTCACGCTTCTGGCACTTCTCGGCGTTGGTACTCGTTACTACTTCTACGGGGATCTCAACGTCATCCATTGTCTGTTGAGTCTGTTTTTCTCGATCAATCTGCTGATTTGCTATTGGGAGGCGTGTCTATTCCTCAAAAGGGACTATATCGAGACGCGCACCGAGTATTGGCACAGGCGGCAACGTGAAACCAGGCGAACACCGGCCGTCGAATTCCTTTCCACCAAAGTGCCGTTGAAACAGATATGGTCCCCGACGCTCTGGGCAGATGTCTGGGCAACTTACTCCCTGTTCGATGGATCCTTTTCGGATCGCCGTACGTTCGGTTTCAATGGCGATATCGCCAACGGTTTCGCGACGCCGGTTCCGACACTGGTCCTTTACGCGGCCTATACCGTCGATTTTCTGTCGGCTGTTGTTGCTGGCATTTTGGGGGTCATGATATTCTGGCAGTGGACCTACGTGACGTCGGTCTACTGGGTCAGTTTCTTCGTGGCCAAGAGACAGTGCCATATCACCAGGGGCGAGCTGTACACCTACATCGGCGCCATGAATGCCCCCTGGGTGCTATTCCCGTTATTGGGATTGTACGTGTCCGTTCGCCTGCTCCTGGATGGCAACTACAGCGTTCTGGGTTATTGACATCCTTGACTGCCACCCGTAACAACCGCCCGCTTCCCTTCAATCCCAAATCCATCTCACACTCCGGTTACGCAATCTCCGCTCTAATCCCATCCCACTCCCGCCAAATATCCGTAAACACATCCATGCCATTCTTTTTTATATCGACATGCCGCGCCCTGAAAATCACGGCATATCGAATATCTGGACACGCATTAATCGCCGCCGTGTGAATAATCTGGTGATGCGCCAGAATGAGATCGCCAGGCTCGCCGGTCAACTGCACCGGACCTTCGGGCACCGACACATCGGGCATGTAATTCAACAAAATCTCATGCCCTTTTTCTCGAAACACATCCTCCATCACATGATGTGACTTTGGCCAAACCGTAAAATTGCCGCAATACGACGCGGGTACATCGTCTAGATACACCACAGCAAAAGCCGTAAAATCCCGACTGTACGCACTCTCTTCAGCCGTCCCTCTCAAAAAATCGCGCGCCTTTGCAATCCCATCCAAATGACCACCCGTTCGCAATGGCGGACCCGCAGTCGCGAGTTGGGGATCCCGTTGCGGCGTCCCAACCCCCGCGGGAAAATTCAGCTTCACAGCGCCATTGCTCTGGCATTGCAAATTTCCCTCACCCAATGCCGATTCGAGCAATGAAAACACCGGCGTCTCGTTAAACATATCGGTAATCACCGGCATCGCGCGAATATCCCCAAAAGAACGCCTGTCACCCTTCCCAATCTCCGCATTAATCGCCTGCCGCGCCGCCTCCACCATCACCCGCGGCACAGCACCTTCAATTTTCAAAAATCCTTCCCTGTAAAATTCCAACTTCTGAGACTTAGTCAGTTCCATCACACGCTCCTCATGGTGACCACAGACCCCAATCTTCCGTCTTCTTCCAGCGGGTCTGACATCCTTCACACGAACAAAAATACCGCATCATCCAGCGCGGACGCCCACCCACATTTTCCGTGCCATTGTGCCCAAACAAATACGTAAAAAACAACACATCTCCGCGTTTTGGCGTCAACTCAATCGGATCGCCCAAATCCAGCCTGGGAATATCCCGGTTCAGGTGAAACAGATACTTGTACTTTTCTCGATCCGACTCTGCCAATGTGAGAATCTTGCGATGCGATCCTGGAAAAACCGCCGTCCCACCCCCCTTGTGTTTCACATCGCTCAAAAATACCAGACTCGCAATGCGATAAGGACCGGGAAACGTCTCGTGCATGTGTTCTTTGGGAATACCATCAACATGCGCCCTGGGCAAAGACCACTCCTCATTGACCGGAACTTTATTCTGCGTGTGAACCGCTTCCGGCGGATGCACAGCATCTTCGCCGATCAACTCAGCCGTCGCCTTCAAATACTGCGGCGTTGCACAGGCCATCAAATCCGGATCGCGAAGACCGTTAAACACAGACAATCCCCGCGCAGCTTGAAAATCAGCAACACCTTCGGGTTTTCGATGCCAGGTCTCTGGCTCATCTGGCGTCATACCCATAATCCGCCACATCGCCGCTTCTGCTCGTTCTGCCACATCCTCTGGAATCAAACCCGACGCCAGAAGATACCCATCTCTTTCGTATTGCGCGCGTTGCGCTTCTGTTAAAACACCCATGGAATTCCTCCATCAATCCTTCAATTCCACGATGTCACGCCCAACAACTTCTCACCCAATTCCGTCAACTTCGCTGGCTTCTGCGTTTTGTGTTCCCAATCCCTCGGATCACCCGGCCAGCGGGGTGTGGGCCTGCAATCTCGCCATGCCTGAATGCGTTCATCCCGCTCTGCCTCTCCTCGACCCTCTGCCGGCGACATCGTAATATACTGCGCCAAACGGGGCCTATCCGAACGGTTATGTCCATTGCCGTGTGCCAGCAACCGATGCCAGATCAAAAGATCACCTGCCTTGCCCGGAATCGACTTCACCTCCAGATCATCCAGATTGGGCCGCCTGGGATCGCGATCCTCTGGCTGCGTCTTGACCCACGCCTCAAAAATATTATTAAACCCCGGCACACATTGGAATCCACCCTGATCCTCTGAAGTATCCGTCAAATACAACACCCCCTGCACCCCAAAAGGCACTTTGGGCACAGACGTATCCGTATCCCAGTGAATCATGCCTTCATTTTGCCAATCGGGTTTATCCTCCCGCGAAGGCGGCTTCATATTCGCGCGATCCAGCGATACCCACAACTTCTCCGTACCCCAAATTTCGGAAAACGCCTGATGCAAACGGGGATACTGCCGGTTATCCCACAATGCCTGATGCTGATAAATCTCCACCATCCCCGACGCCGCAATCATCGAACACGGATTCCCCCGCGTATAGGGTTTGTACTTATACCAATCCTCTGGATCATCGCGATCCATATCCAAAAATGTCCAGATCGTATCCACCATCGCATCCAAATTTTCCTGCGGCACCGCATTGTGTACCACCACATACCCATTCTCCCGCCAAAAATCCCAATCCTTCTCGCTCAAAACTGGCATCTTCGTTCTCCTTTCTTCACCGTTCACACTTCTCACTTCTCACCTCAGTCCCCGCAGTCTTCTCCGCCACCTTAATCGACGCTGTCTGGTCTTCATCGCCCAACCCCATCCCCATCGCTATGGTCTGAATCTGATACGCAGCCGCGCCCATCAAATTTGTCGCACCCAGTGAAGCGGCCATCTGTGCAGCCAACCCGAGATCCTTATGCGACAGTCGCAGCTTAAAATAGGGTTCAAAATTTCGCACCAGAGCGCGGCGCTTAAAACTCCCCTGCAAATGCGAGGAATTTGCAGCCGTATTCGACATCACATCCCACAACACATCGACATCCAATCCCGCAGCCGCACCCATCGCAAAAGCCTCACCCAACAGCGTCGCAACCGAACACGACACCAGATTATTGACCAGCTTAGTCGTCACCCCCATGCCCAACTCGCCACAATAAAACTGCTCGTCGCCCAATGTATCCAGCACATCTTGCACAGACGCCACCACATCGGCATCGCCGCCAATCATCAGCGTCAGTCCCCCCCGTGCCGCATCTGCCGGACCCTTGCCCACAGGCACATCCAGCATGTGACCGCCCTTTTCCGCTATAGCCCTGCCGACCCTGCGCGTCGTATCCGGATCAATCGAACTCATATCGATATAAACCTGACCCGCCGACAATCCGGAAACAATACCATCCGGTCCCAAAGCGACTTGCTCAACAGCCTGCGGCGTCGGCAGTGAAGAAATAACCACCTCCGACTGCTCGGCAACCGCCCGGGGCGTATTCACACCCGTTGCCCCTTTCTCCTGCAAAACCTGCACCGCTTCATCGCGCAAATCGTGAACCGCGACATCATAACCACTCGCAACCAAATGACTCGCCATCCCACCACCCATCATCCCCAGCCCCACATATCCCAATTTTCGTTTCACCATCTCACCTCTTCAAATGCTAAATGTTAATCATCTCTCGGATCCGAGTGTATCGGATCGACCCAATACACTTCCTCAGGCTCTTCAACAACCGGAATATCCAGATTCACAACCACAGGCTCCTGATCGCTGCGCACCAGCACGCACGCCAGAGGCTCATCCACACTGGCATTAATCTCCTGATGCGGCACATAAGGCGGCACATAAATAAAATCACCCGGACCCGCTTCTGCCACATACTCCAACTGATCGCCCCATCTCATCCTCGCCTTCCCGCTCACCACATAAATCACACTCTCCAGCGCCCCGTGGTGATGCGCGCCAGTCTTTGCATTCGGATGTATCTCAACCGTACCCGCCCACAACTTTTCAGCCCCTGCACTCGCCCGATTAATCGCCGCCGCCCGCGTCATCCCCGGCGTCTGCGGTGTATTAAAATCCAACTGATCGCCCGTCACCACCCGCACTCCTTGATTTCGCCAATCCTTATTTTTCATAACACCTCCATCGCGCTATCAACCTAAGCATCGCTGCACTTAAGAATAGCCTGCGTCACCTTCTCTAAGTAATCGGATAGAATCTCATGCAACATCGGGCAGGATTTTCTCTAATTTTTGACGGAGTTCTAAATAGTGGCGATAATCGTTCGCCCACTCTACAAATACAATATCATCTGACAGTTGTCCCCGGCTATACTGGTCAAAGAACTCCTCCGAGTCCATCTGCTGCCGACTCTCATAGGTACTCAACCGCTTTGTCACTGCAACCAGTGCATCAATGGGCGAAGTATATTGAATAATTTGTTTTCGCATGGAAATCTCTCCTTTACCACAATATAGACAGATAGTGGATGAGAATCAAAAGCCCTATCCAATCGCCTCGCGCTCGCGCCAGCGATACATCCGCAAAGCCGGATCATTGGTCTCCACCATCCACTGCAGCAACCGCGCCTTCAATCGCGCCAAATCATCGGCATAATCCGGATCATCAATCACATTGTGCATCTCATGTGGATCGTTTTTCAGATCGTACAACTCGTCCTGCCCCGTCAAATTGCACCCGTATTTCAAATCCCCCATACGCAGCATCTTCATCGACGTAGCCACATTGCCCAAACCCAAAAACTCGGTTACCACAGCATCGCGCCAATCCGTCGCCTCACCGCGAACAAGCGGCAACAGCGACGCACCGTGAATCGCATCCCCATCGTAATGTCCGCCCGCCAGATCCAAAATCGTGGGATACATATCCGCCAACGAAGCAAACTCTGAAACGCGCTCTCCCGCATGCAAACCATCTGGCAGCCGGATAATCATCGGAACATGATGTGTCTCTTCAAAATGATGCCATCCCTTATCCAGCAACCCCCCGTGACTGCCCAGCGTCTCGCCGTGATCCGCCGTAAAAATCAGCACCGTATGATCCAATTCCCCGCTCGCCTTCAGATAATCGTACAACCGGCCAATCTGACTGTCAATCATCGACACCCGCGCATAATAATAGCGCACCGCCATCGCCCAATCTTCCCACGTCAAATTTTCCTTATCCCAATGAATCTTCAAATGATGTGGACCGGGAATCTCCCGCGAGGGCCACTCGTAATTTCCCCACGGTGGAATCTCCACATCCCGATACCAGTCCAGAAACTCACCCGTCGCGTGATACGGCCCATGCGGTCCCCAAAAATTCAAACTGATAAAATACGGCAAATCGCGCTCCCGAAACGACCTGCTCATCTCAATCACATTATCCACCAGATAGGCCGGCACCGTCGCCTCCGTTGGCACCGTCAACTCGCCCACCCCATTGCGGATCATCGTAGTCGCCTCAGCCCAGGGCTTCACGCCCGGCTCATAACCCTTTGCCCGCGCCCAGGCTTGATAATCCGAATAACTCGAACCAGCCCCACCGTGCCCGGCAAAATCCTGTCCTTCATACCCGATGCGCGAAGGCGAAGACGGCCTGTTCGACCCCTGAAATGTCTGCGCCTTCTCAGAACCGAGATGCCACTTTCCCGTATATCCCGTCCCGTATCCCGCCGCTTGCAAACGCCGCGACAACAGTTCGGGCCGATCTTCCAACTCGTGAACACTACACCCCACCTCGTGGATATTCGACGTAATGCCATGAGTATGCGGATACACACCCGTTTGCAGCGTACCCCGCGTCGGACTACACACCGGATAAACCGTATAGGCATTCTCAAACAACACCCCCTCTGCCGCGAGGCGATCAATATTGGGCGTGCGACACGGCGTCTCGCCATAAGCACCCACGCCCGACAGCCGATGTTGATCAGTTAAAATAAAAATAATATTAGGTCTATCTGCCATTTAATCCCTCCCAATATTCCCACATATTGTCCGGCGTCTCAAACTGCAACTCATTCCAATTCTTCCACTTAAACCGCGTAAACAACCCCATGCGGATATCTCGACTACAATTCTTACTCGCGCTGTGAACCATCAAACCGTGCCAGAAAATCACTGTACCTGCGGGACCCGTAATCTCCATTGGATCGGGCAAATCAATAATCGTCCCCATATGAATCTGAGTGGCTGGTTCATCGGGATCTAAAAACTGGCGATTCACACTCAGCAAAGAATGCGACCTGAAATAATCCGCCATCTTTACATGCGTGCCCGGCCACACACAAAATCCCCCTGAGCGGGGCTTGATGTCACAAAGATACACAGTCGCGGCAACCGTAAAACCAGCCACCGTCAAATCCTTTTGCCCGTAGCCATCTACATGCCCGCCCGCAGGCTTTGACCACTTATCCGTACCCGTGGGATAGCGAAACAAGGGTGCAGGTTCAGCCCACTCGGTCAACCGCCCTTTGCCCGTCATCTCCTCGGCCATATCAAACACGCCATAATCGTACACGATAGATCGGTGCAGCATCGGATCACTACTCTCGGGCTTTTTCGGCTCGGCATTCACCCACGTCTGCGGATCGCTGCGGTCTGCCCAAACACCGTGCCAGAGACCATCTACAGCGCGTTCTAACAATGCCTGGGGCAAAACATCTCGCTTGATGAGATACCCATTATCTTTGAAAAATTGTTTCTCCTCATGAGTCAGCAATCCCATGAACACTCCTTCTATTTACCCACTAACCCTACGCCGCAACAGCTTTCTCACCCAAATGCTCCTCAATCCACGCCTTCAAAGGCACATCTTCGGGTTTGGGCGACGTATATCCAAACCCACCCGAAGGACTCGCACCCAACAACTGCCTGCGAATGGGATCGCTACGCTCCAAAAAATGATCCACCGTCATATTATCGCGGGGTCGCAACCAGCGATAGCTATAGCCGTAAAACAGCGTACGACGTGGCGAATTCCAATAATTGGTACTGCTCGAATGCCAGATACGCCGATCAAAAATAACCGCACTACCTTTCGGCACACACACCTGCATACCCCCCTCGGGCATTTCCGAGCGACTTTCGCCCGGAAACACATTGCCCAGATGCGAACCGGGAACCACAACAAAATTCCCGCGACCAGGTTGTGATGCATCCGTCAAAAAGAACGCCACCTTCAGCGAAATCCTCGGACGTGGATTCGTCTCAATATCGAGATTGAGGCGACCGCTATCCTGGTGAAAACCAAGCCCCGGACCATCCTTCTCGAGCGACTTTCCCGGACCAACGGGCGGCGTCACAATCATGTGAGAATGATAGAGCTGAATATTCCAATTCAGCAACCCCCATACCTTCGGAAAAGTCTTATACCAATCGAGCAACTCCAAAAACAAATCGTCCTGCCCGATAAAATCCAGCATATTGGACCGCTTATCTGGTCCCATGCCCTCTCGCTCTCGGTACGCGCCATCCACCCGATCCACAACCGGCACCAACTCATCCACCAGATCCTCTGGCAACACGCTCTCGAGAACAAAAAACCCATCGCGTTCAAACTTCAACCGCTCCTCTTCCGTCACGCAATAATCCAAACATTTCGCATCCATGACAAAAGCCTCCTGTTTTTGCAAAGTACACGATAAAAAACATTGCTACTGCAATACAAAACGCGAATAGACGAATAGACGAACCCCGCTCAACCACCCAAAACCTCTGGATTGCGGCTTAAAGCATGCCGCAATGACGATGGATGGGATTGATCGCTGATTTTTGACCGCTGACCGTTGATTCGTAGATTCGTTGATGAACTGGTCTGGAAAACGACCAGTTGTACACCGCTCCGTTGATTCGCCTGTGCATCATTTCATACAACCTCCTCTTCCAGTTCCGCCAAACGCGCCTTCTGCTCCACCAGCATGCGCTCTCGTTCGCGGCGAAACTCCGTATAATACCGCTCTCGTTTGCCCGTAATGCGGTAATCCAATCGCTCGACACCCAGCGCCCGCAACACCACGCTCTCCACCAGTGAAAAATCATCGGAATCCTCTCGATTGAAATTCATAGGCTCTTTAAACGCAACTGGCGGATTCGTAATAAACCGCGGACGCCCCGAAGGATTTGGCGCAGCAGAATGCAACATATACGGATGAATCAGATACACATCGCCCGCATTACCCGTCGCCTCGACAAACGCCTCACATCCCTCAATCATCTTTCCAAACGAACCCGGTTCCAGACCCTCGGGATGATCGTACAAAAACCTCGCAACTTTGGGAACCGAATCCGGCGCGAGATACGTACCGCCGCTATTTGGCAACACATCATCCCAAACAACCACCGTCAACAGACCCTGCTCTGGACTATCCAAAAAATGCCGAAAAAAATTGCCATCCTTGTGCCATCCCCCGCGCTTTGCCGACGGAACATAGGGATCATCCGCATCCTTATTAAAATTAATAATAAACCCATCCCCCCACGAAGGCTCACCCTCGATGCGCTCTGCCCCGCCCATCACATCGCATATCCCATCCCATGCCTTTGGCGCGAGATCGGCAACTGCCCGCCGATTCATCGACGGCATGTGAATGCGATCTTCTGCCCAGGTCGTGGGATCATCTCTCTCATACCCCAACCGCAGATATGCCAGATCGAGCCAATCCTGAATCTCCGCCTTCTCAAAACACCCCTCTATCTTCACATACCCCTTCTCGACAAAATGCGCTGCCTGCGCGTCTGTCAATACTTTGAATGTCACATCAACCTCCTTTATTCTACCTTCAAATGCTTAAAAAAGAACGCCAACATCGCCCGATTGGTATTCTCCGGCGGTGGCGATCCCATCTTCGGCAAATACATCTCCACCTCAACACCGGCCTCCTCGCACCGCTCTTTGATCGCAATTGAATGTTTGGGATGATGAACATAATGACCGCGATTTTGGGGCGCGCCACCCCTTTGACCACAAAACAAAAACACAGGGGGGTCGTCTTTTGTAATCAACCCGCGCATATCCACATCTGCCCGAATTCGTTTGCCCTTTTCGGTCTCAGCCTCATCAAACGTAGCCAGGCCGTAAAACGCGACCCCGGTATTCTCGGAGTAAAAATTCTCAGCAGGCAAACCGAGCACAGACTCCCATTGAAAAAAATCATAGGAAAACTGACCATTGAGAGACCCCGCCGCTACAATGCGCGAAGACTGGCGAAGCACGGGATCCTCACTATCGGGATCTGCCAAATCATCGTGAAATGCCAGCCACATTGAAGTCCCCGCACCGGCAGAGCCACCATAAGAAGCGATGCGTTTGGGATCGACATGCCACGCCTCGGCATTGTATCTAATAAACTGCACCGCACGCGCTGCATCGCGCAAAATATCCTGTATGGGCGCAGTATTTTTAAACCTGTAGTTAATCGCCGCAAATGAAACGCCCTTTTCCAAACAAGTCTCAACAACCACATTGCCGCGAACCCTCCTTTTATTTCCACTGGCAAACCCGCCCCCGTGAATAAAAATCAAAACAGGTGCAGGCGCATCCGACTCCGCCCTCCAAAAATCCAGCACATTGCGCTCATAAGGTCCATACGCCACATTCTCAAGCGTGGGCGGCGTCCCTTTCCGCTCAGCATCCTGAGCATATACACCTATTGTCCCAAACAAAATAAAGCATAAAATCCATTTCCCAACACGCATTGCTTCCTCCTCTTTCTAAACCTCAACCGTCCACGGAACCTGCTCCGGCGTCACCCCGTGTTCCTCTGCCCAATCGGTAAGCGGATACGTATTTGCCCTCGCGCTCAAGTTGGGATTATCGCTCAACGGCACATCCAGAAGCTGCTTCTCAATATCGCTCAAATCTGCGATCACGTCATCATCTAAATTCTCCAGATAAAATCCATTCCGCATCCAGTTATAACTATACCCAAAAATAACCACCTTAGACGTGCGCTGGCTCAAATTTGGCGACTTGGTATGAAAAATGCGATTCTCGAAAAACAACACATCACCCGCCTTACACACGGGCTGCACCACCTCGAGCGGATCGACTTCACCTCTCGGAATACCCAGCGGTTCATTCAACACATGACTCCTCCTCGCAAACCGCGTAATCCCCGAATCTGGCCCTGGAAAATCCGTCAAACAATAACACACCTTGATCCCAACACGCGGCTGATACGCATGCCCGATCTCCTGCGTAATCCCAATATCCCGATGCCAGCTACGCATCGGCTCCGTCGTCTCGGTATCTTCTGGATCCTTGTAAATAATCGCCGTATTCTGCAAATGAATATCCGGACTCAAAAGCTGAATCACCAGAGGCACCGTCCCCGAATGCGCGATCAATGAGCGAAATACAGGCTTCTCCACTATCCCATCTCGAAACTGCTTATACGCCCTTCCCCTATCATCGTAAACTGCCATCATCTCATCACACGCCTCCGTCAACCGCGCAACCTCCTCAGCCCCCAGCACATTCTCCACCACCAGATACCCTTCCGCATCAAAAAAATCCCGCTGTTCATCGCTCAATTTCACAAAATCCATAATAATATCCTCCTCAACCGACACGCGATCCTCTACATCTCCCAACCCCTTGCCTTTCGCCTTTCATCTGCGTCCATCTGCGTTCATCCCTGCTTACACCCGCAGGGACATGCCTGCGGATCACACTTCCCAATACTCCCACATATCATCCGGCGTCTCAAACTGCAACAGATCCCAATTTTTTGTACTCATGCGACTCACCAGAGCCATCCGTATCTGATCGCTGCAATTCGACGTACCACTGTGAACCATATACCCGTGCCAGATACACGCAGTCCCGGCTCGCCCGACCAGTTCAACAGGTTCATTCAGATCAAAAATGCGGGTCATATCGCGCTCGACAATACCGCCGGGATGATGCATATTGAAACCCAGCAGGGAATGCGACTTGAAAAATTCTGCAACTGTCTTATGGCTACCGGGCCACAGTGTAAAACCCCCGCCACGCGGAGCCACATCACTCAGATAAACCGTCACCCCAATCGCGAAACCCACGGTTGCTTGCTCGCTCTTGTTATATCCATCCAGATGTGGCAACTTGATCGCCCACTCATCACTGCCACTCGGATACACCAGAATAGTCGAAGGATCTGCATCATCGCTCAAATCGCCAGCCAATTCTCTGCACATCGCAAACAAATCCGTTTCGTAAAGCGTCGCGCGAATTGTCGGATGATCCCAACAATCTGGACTCCTCGGCCCGGCATCCACCCAGGTCTGCGGATCATCGCGATCAGCTTCAATATAACGCCAAAGTGTATCGACCGCCTCTTGAATTTGACCCTCACTCAACATATCGTGCCGAATGAGATACCCATTTTCTTTAAAAAAAGTTTTATCTTCAGTAGTCAAAAGTGACATAAGTAGTCCCCTAAAACAAAAAACCAGACTGGATTGCGGCTTACACCCTGCCGCAATGACAGACAAAACCTTCTGGATTAAGCAAATAAACTTTCACTGACCACCTATCATCCCTTTATGGAGACTCATAATGACCAGACAACCCAACATCCTCTTTTCCATGTGCGACGACCAGCGACACGACTGCATGGGATGTGCAGGACATCCCTTCATCGACACACCCGCCATGGATCGCCTCGCCCGTGAAGGCATCCGCTTTGCCAATGGCTTCACAGCCATACCCCTTTGCGCGCCCAGCCGAGCCAGCCATCTCTCCGGTGTTTATCCTCACACTCACCAGGCAGCGCACAACCGCGCACCGATTCGCCCCGACCTCGTAACATGGCCCGAGCAATTACAAAAAGCTGGATATCGCACGGGCTTCTTTGGAAAAATACACTACGGAACCGAAGGCATTGACCTGCCCGGCGGAGATCCCAAACCCGGCTTTGAGCGCTGGGTCAGTTTTCGCGGTCAGGGAGACTATGAAGACCCCATCTTTATCATCGACGGTGAAGAAGTCAAACACCAGGGATACAACACCGACCTCCTCGCCGATTACGTCGAACAATTTCTCGACCAGAACGACGACCGCCCCTGGGCAATCTGCCTGTGGTACAAAGCCCCTCATGGCCCCTTCACCCCGCCGCCGCGTCACGCCCATGCCTATTCCGATGACGAACTGCCCAAACCCAATGCCCTGGGCGCGTCTCGCGATGGCAAAGCCAGAACCCTTAGCGAACGCCCGTACAACTTCGAAGACAATGAACGCTACGACACCTTTATGCGCAACTACGTACGCACCGTGCGCGGCGTAGATGATGCCCTGGGCCGGGTACTCGACAAAATTGATGCCATTGGACAAACCAATAACACACTCGTCGTACACACCAGCGACCACGGCTACTTCCACGGCGAATTTGGCCTCGGCGACAAACGCTGGATGTACGATCCCTCCATTCGCGTGCCCTACCTCATGCGATATCCCGACCTCATAGCCAACCCCGGGCGCGTAGAACACACCGACGTAATCAGCCTCGACATCCCGGCAACCATCATGGACGTATCCGGTCTCGGCGTACCCAAGCACTACCACGGCCACTCCCTGCGACCACTCCTGACCGACGAAGGCGAGTTACCTCGAGACGACCTCTTCTTCGAATACTTCGAAGACCCGCCCTATCCCTATTTCCCAACAATGGTCTGCTTGAGAACCCAAACCGAAAAACTCATCCACTACATCCGCGAAGGCGAAGGCGACGAATATTACGACCTCGTCAACGACCCCGACGAATACACCAACGCCATCGCCGACCCCCCTTATGCCCGTCGCGTGTCCGACATGCAAAAACGGCTTTCAGGTGCCCTGGAACGCTTCGGATTCACTGTTCCAGACCTGTCGGGCTACTAATGCGAATAAAGTTAAAAGCAACCACCGATGAACACAGATGAACACAGAGTAAAAACTAACATTTAGCGATCAGCTTTCAGCTTCAGCTATCAGTTCCCCACCCGACCACTCCAACACATCACACCCCAAAAGGAACACACATGACCGAACGCCCCAACCTCTTACTGATCACAACAGACACCCAGCGCTGTGACACACTCAACTGCATGGGCAGTTCATTTGCCCACTCCCCCCATACAGATCGCCTCGCAGCCGAAGGCGTCATGTTCACACAGGGCCACACCCCCTCACCGGTATGCAACCCCTCGCGCAGCAGTCTCATCACGGGCCTGCACACCCCTATACACGGCGTGTGGGAAAACGGCATGACCCGCCTCACCCACTACCCAACCCTACCCGACCTCCTCAAAGAACAGGGCTACACCAACATCATGGTCGGCAAACAACACTTTGGACAAACCCCCGACACCTTCGACATCATTATCGGCCAGAGCGACTACGGGGAATACATCTCAAAGTATGGGTTCACGCCTCAAGACTACCACAAACACCCCACACCCGTACCCGAAGAACACATCCTCGACACCTTTTTCGCCAAACAAACCATCGAACAAATCGATCAGGTCGTCAAGAGCGATTCGGGTCCCTTTTTTGCCTTCTGCTCATTCCCTGCGCCGCACCCACCCGAATGTCCACCGGGCGACTGGCTCACTTTTTACGACAACTGCGACAACCTGCCCGACCTCAATTACACCCACCGCGAAGAACAAAACCAGCCCACACACACCAAACGCCTGCTCGGCATCAAACCCGAAAACGAATGCCATCCGGGCGAAGATCCAAACGATATCGGGTACTGGCGAGAAGCCATTGGCCGCATCTACGACCCGCAATATCACGACACCATCATGGAACTGCGCAAAATCTATTATGCTTATGCCGCGTACTGCGACGCCCTCCTCGGCCGCATCCTGAACTACCTCGACCAGAACAACCTCCGGGAAAATACCCTCATCATCTTCACATCTGATCACGGGCAGCAATACTTCGATCACGGCTTCAACGACAAACACAACTTCTACGATGAATCCTGGCGCGTCCCCTTTATCATGAGCATGCCAGGCACCCTTCCGCAAGGAGAAACGCGAGACTTCGCCATCTGGAACGACATCACCACCACCCTCCTCGCGGCTGCTGGCACCGAATGCCCTTCCATGCAGGGCTTCGACCTCTTCACCCCACTCACCAGAGACGAACAATCCCCCCGTCGCTGCGCCGTTGCTACCCTCTACAAATCCTGCGCCGTCGCCACCAAACGCTGGAAACTCGATTACTTCTTTGAAGAAGACGAAGGCCGTCTCTTTGACCGCATCAACGACCCCCAGGAACAAAACGACCTCTACCACCATCCAGACCATCTCGAAATCCGCAACGAACTGCGCCACGCCCTCCTATCCTGGCGCGGCGACATCGCCGACCTCAAAACCGTCCTGGAAGGCACAACCAAAAACAGAGGACCAAATGACCGGGGATACATCAACGTAGCCCCTCGCATTGCCCCACACACCCACCAAATGCGCGGCACCGATGCCGAACAGCGTCTGAATGAAAAATGTGAACGAATAGACGAAATGGGGTAAACTAAACGCAAAAGACTCGAGTGCCCTTCGGCACCCGAGTCTTTTCACTTAAAACCAGCGCATCTATATCTACCGGTATTGAAACTCCGGCGACCCGATCAACATACTGACCACCTGCATATCTTTGCGCACAGCATCTGCGGGGATCGTCTCTTTCACCTCTGACGCAATAGCACTGGTATCTTGCGCGGGTAAGAGCAACTTGCTATACATCGCCAATGCCTCTTCCGTCGTTGGCGTGCGATCACTCTCCCTGGGCAAACGCTTCAGCACAATCCCTCTAATTCTGCTCGTAGCCAAACGCACACCGAAATTCATTCGCGCGATCAGCGTACCCGAGTTTGCCCAGGACTCGGCATAATCCGGATAACCCGTGGGTGGCTCATAACCATACAGCGGTTCACCCATGCGATCAAACCAGTACATCATCGGCTGTGGATTCCTTATATCCGCCTCCAGCGCGCGCATAGAACTCGCCGCCAGTTCTAACGGCGACTTCATCTTACTGCGCTTCTTCGCCTCTGCCCAAAACACGCGGGATTGCGCCAGCGTAGCCATCACAGCGGCGATATTCCCATCGGTTTTGGTAAAGGTTTCTGCCATCTCATCAATCACATCATCTGACGGTGCATCGTTGACAAACCGACGCGCCAACTTGGTCGAAATAAACCGCGCAGTTGAAGGATGACTGGTCAGCATATCCAGAACGCGCTCACCCTCTTCCAGACCGCCTCCTGCGGGGAATGTCTCGCCCAACACCACCTTGGCCTTTTTATCGTGCCAGGCATTGCGGAACAGAAATTCACCCTGGCGAATGAGATTCTTATTGCCATTGGCAATTGCCTTATTGGTATTCTTCCGCCCATTGCCATAAGGCATCGCAGTCCAACCCGTCAACACCCGCGCGACCTCCGTAACATCCTGCTGCGTGTATCCACCATCCACACCCAGGGTATGCAACTCCATCAACTCGCGTGCATAATTCTCATTCAAACCATACTTGCGTCTTGGAGGCGTCTTCGGCTTCGCAACAGGTTTCGGGGTAGCCTTTGCCATCTCACCACCCATCATTTCGCCGCCCATCATCCCACCATCCATCCCACCATCCATACCGCCATCCATACCCATCTCGCCCATCGCCACTTCCTTCTTCGGCTGAGGTTTGGGTTGATTCTGTTGCTCTGGCGGCGCCATACGCGACTGGGCATTATCCAGATAAAACAACATCGCAGGATGCTTCGCCGTCGCACCCAAAATCGTGCGGAACTTGCCCAACACATTGGGACGAATCGCATCGCGCTCATAAGCGAGCACGCGACTGCGCGCACCACCATCGCGCGTGGTCACATTGAAGTGATTAAACCAGAAATCCGTCATCACCTCGGCGAGCTGATTCTCGCTATACACAGCCCGCATCACCTTTTGCCCCTTCAGTTCCTGATTGGAAAGCAGGCCATAAGCACGCAACCCGTGCTTCTCGCGATACACTTTCATTTTTTCATTTATCTCTTTCAGAGGCATCTTTTCGTCATCGATAACCCCTTCCCTCTCCATCCTATTGCGAAGCCGCCCATTTTGAACATAAACGTCGTACATCTCGGGCAACGTCATCGACAACGCGGGAAAAATCTTCAGGCGTTTCTCCAACTCAGCATCCGGCAAATTGCCTTTCAACTGCTGAGCCAGCCACTTCTCGGGACCCATCTTGGCCACTCTTTCCACCTCACCTGGCCGCGCACCAAAGGCAAAACGCTCTAAGAGATACGCCGCTGCCTGCTCCTTACTCAGCCCTTCTTTTTTATAGGGCAATTTCAACCCGGCATCCGCCGAAGTGCCTGCAAGCAGGGCACCACAGCACAAAACAATAAGTGAAAAACGAAATACCATTGCAAACCTCCTTAAAAAAAATTAAAAAAATGAACTCGTCGCTGTCCGCCCGGGTATCCCATCCGCCAGTTTATCGGTATTGAAATTCCGGCGACCCCAGCAACATACTGATCACCTGAACCTCTTTGCGTTTGGCATCTGGAGAAATCGTCTGTTTCACCTCTGACGCAATAGCACTTGTATCCTGTGCTGGCAACAACAACTTGCCATAAACCGCCAATGCCTCATCCGTTGTCAGACCATCGCTATCCCGGGACAACCGCTTCAATTCAATCCCCCTAATTTTGCCCGTAGCCAGATGGATACCAAAATTCATTCGCGCGATCAGCGTACCCGAATTTGCCCAAGACTCGGCATAATCCGGAAAACCCGTAGGCGGCACATAACCATACAGCGGCTCGCCCATGAGGTCAAACCAGGACATCACAGGTTGTGGATTCTTCACATCGGCTTCCAGCGCGCGAAGAGAACTCACCACCAGTTCTAACGGCGACTTCATCTTGCTCCGCTTCTTCGCCTCTGCCCAAAACTCGGGAGACTGCGCCAGCGTAGCCATCACAGCAGCGATATCTCCATCGGTTTTGGTAAAGGTTTCTGCCATCCGCTCAACCAGCGCATCGGGAGGACTATCGTTGATAAACCGACGCGCCAGCTTCGTAGAAATAAAACGCGCGGTTGAAGGATGCTCGGACAGCATATCCAGAACGCGCTCACCCTCTTCTATGCCACCCCCTGCCGGGAACTTCTCACCCAACACCACCTTGGCCTTCTGATCGTGCCAGGTTTTGCGAAACACAAACTCGCCCTCGCGAACGAGATTATTGCTTCCTTTTGCGATCTGCTTCTCGAGATTTTTCCGCGCATTTTTATAAGGCATCGCAGCCCAACCCGTCAACACGCGCGCAACCTCCGTAACATCCTGCTGCGTGTATCCACCATCCACACCCAGAGTATGCAACTCCATCAACTCGCGTGCATAATTCTCATTCAAACCATACTTGCGTCTGTTTTTTGGAGGGGGCTGCGCCTCACCACCCATCATCCCACCATCCATACCCATCTCACCCGAAGCCATCTCCTGCTTGCGCCTGGGTTGATTCCGCTGCGTTGGCGGTGCCATACGCGAATCTGCATTATCCAGATAATTCAACATCGCAGGATGCTTCGCCGTCGCACCCAAAATCGTGCGGAACTCACCCAGCACATTGGGACGAATCGCATCGCGCTCATAAGAAAGCGTGCGACCACGCGCCCCACCATCGCGCGTAGTCACATTAAAGTGATTAAACCAGAAATCCGTCAGCACCTCAGTGAGCTGATTCTCGCTATACACAGCCCGCAAAACTTTCTGCCCCTTCAGTTCCTGATTGTAAAGCGCATTATAAGCGCGCAGCCCGTGCTTCTTGCGATACGCGCTTATCTTCTGATTCATCTCTTTGCGAGACATCTTTGTGGGATCAACCACGCCCTCTTTCTGCAGTATTCTGCGAATCGGCCCATTACTCACATAAACTTTAGACATTTCAAACTGCGTCATCTTCAGCGCGGGAAACGCTTCCAATCGCTTGTCCAACGCAGCATCCGGCAAATTGCCAGCCAACTGCTGAGCCAGCCACTTCTCGGGACCCATCTGCGCCACCTTTTCCACCTCACCTGGCCGCGCACCAAAAGCAAAACGCTCTAAGAGATACGCTGCAGCCTGCTCCTTACTCAGCCCTTCCGCCTTGTAGGGCAGTTTCAACTCGGCCTCCGCCGAAGTGCCAAAAAATAAGGCACCACAGCACAAAACAATCAAAGCAACGCGCAATATCATTGAAAACCTCCTCAAAAAAAACTCGAGTGCCATACTCCGACACTCGAGTTTTTTTCATAAGGCGGTGTAAACTGCACACGCGCAACACAACGTGTCAGTACAGCAGTTCAAATGAGTGGTCGATAATGGCTTTACGTCATCACCTTAAACCGCTCACCTTCCCAACCCGGGAACATCGCGATATCGTGGGAACGATCGATATTCAGATGCTTACCAGCCACATCGGCGAACACAGAACGGAAATCCGTCGTCACGGGCAAATCGCGCCGATCTTCGAGTGCATCTTTCACCAGCAACTCTGGCACATCCCCGTGGATCTTTCCGCCAGCCACATTATTCCCCAGCACAAACAGACACGACCCGCGGCCGTGGTCCGTACCCAGAGAACCATTCTGATGCACTGTGCGACCAAATTCGGTCATCGTCATCAGCACCACATCGTCCTGATACGTACCCAGATCTGCCCAGAATGCCGCGATAGACTTAGACATCTCATCTGCTCTGCGCTGGAAAGAACCCGTCGTTGTGCCCTGTTGCACATGCGTATCCCAACCGCCTGTCTCGGTAAAGGCAACCTCAAGCCCCACATCCGACTTGATCAACAACGCGATCTGTTGCATCCTGCGACCCAATGATGTATTGGGATATTCCACGCCTTCAGCGGGCTTGTAATCCCTCACACCGATCTTTTCCAACAACTCAATCGCATCAAAACTCTCCTGGCTCACCCTCTGCATCAGGCGTTTGGCACTCCGCGCATACATCGACTCAAACCCTTCCTCCACCTGTTCGGCTGCCTGTGGATTATTCGGCACCTGAATGCCAAAGGAACGCAAATCATCCACTGCAATCGAAGGCTCCTTCCCGTAAAATGCGCGCGGCAACGCTCTGGTCAATGCCACAGACCGGAAGGGCGTACCCTCGTGACCGAGCAAACCCACAGCCCGATTGAGCCAACCCGTGCGCGTACCTTTCACACCAGGCGTCCCATTTTCCATATAATCCTGGGCGTCAAAGTGCGACCGCGTCTTATTCGGCGAGCCTACGCCGTGTACGATAGCCAGGCGACCTTCCTTGTACAGCGGTGCCAGCTCCGCAAAAGAAGGATGCAATGCAAAGCGACCATCCAGATCCGTCAGCTTGTTGTTCGGATCGGTCAGGTGCATAAACAAATTGGGGCGCGCCTCGGAAAGCGCAGCATCGTTAAACGGCGTCACCGCCATCAAACCATCCATAGCCCCGCGCTGGAAAATCGTCACCAGCACTTTGCGACGGCTATGTGCCAGCGGATTATTCGCAGCATCAGCCGCACGGCTCAAGAACAGCGGTGTACCCCCAAACGAGGCAGAAAACAATGCCAAACCGCTGCCCTTCATAAATGCTCTTCGTGTCCATTCCATAACGCTATCTCCTTTCCGATTTATCGGTATTGAAATTCTGGCGACCCCAGCAACATACTGATAACCTGAACCTCTTTGCGTTCGGCATCTGCGGGGACCGTTTCTTTAACCTCTGACGCAATAGCACTTGTATCCTGTGCCGGCAACAGCAACTTGCTATACATCGCCACTGCCTCTTCCGTTGTCAGAGAACTGCTATCTTTCGGCAATCGCTTCAGTGTCACCCCGTTAATACGACCAGCGGCCAGATGGATACCAAAATTCATTCGCGCAATCAGCGTACCCGAATTTGCCCAAGACTCGGCATAATCCGGAAAACCCGTAGGCGGCAAATAACCATACAGCGGTTCGCCCATGCGGTCAAACCAGCGCATCATCGGCTGTGGATTCTTCACATCGGCTTCCAGTGCACGGAGAGAACTCACCGCCAGTTCAAACGGCGACTTCATCTTACTGCGCTTCTTCGCCTCTGCCCAAAACACGCGGGATTGCGCCAGCGTAGCCATCACTGCGGCGATATCCCCATTGGTTTTGGTAAAGGTTTCCGCCATCTCATCAATCAAATCATCTGACGGTGCATCGTTCACAAACCGACGCGCCAGCTTTGTGGAAATAAAACGCGCAGTTGAAGGATGACTGGTCAGCATATCCAGAACGCGCTCACCCTCTTCTATGCCACCCCCTGCCGGGAACTTCTCGCCCAACACCACCTTGGCCTTGTCGTCGTGCCAGGATTTGCGGAACACAAATTCGCCCTGAAGAATGTTATTTGTATTCCCATTTGCCATTTGTTTTGCGATATTTTTTCGCCCATTGCCATAAGGCGCCGCAGCCCAACCCGTCAACACGCGCGCAACCTCCGTAACATCCTGCTGCGTGTATCCACCATCCACACCCAGGGTATGCAACTCCATCAACTCGCGCGCATAATTCTCATTCAAACCATACTTGCGTCTGCGTTGCGGAGGCGTCTGCGCCTTTGCAGGAGCCTTCTCAGGAGCCTTCGCCATCTCACCACCCATATCGCCATCCATACCACCATCCATCCCCATCTCGCCGGATGCCATCTCCTTCTTTGGCTCTGGCTTTGCCTGTTCCCGCTGCTCTGGCGGTGCCATACGCGACTGTGCATTATCCAGATAATACAACATCGCAGGATGCTTCGCCGTCGCACCCAAAATCGTGCGGAACTCGCCCAGCACATTGGGGCGAATCGCATCGCGCTCATAAGAAAGCGTGCGACTGCGCGCGCCACCATCGCGCGTGGTCACATTGAAATGATTGAACCAGAAATCCGTCATCACCTCGACGAGTTGATTCTCGCTATACACAGCCCGCATCAGCTTCTGACCCTTCAATTCCTGATTGGAAAGCGCGCCATAAGGACGCAACCCGTGCTCTTTGCGATACGCATTTATCTTTTCATTCATCTCTTTGCGAGGTGTCTTCGCGGGATCGATCAACCCCGCTCTCGCCACCATTCTGCGAATCCGGCCATTTTGCACATAAGTTGCGGCCATCTCTTCCTGGGTCATTTTCAGCGCGGGAAACGCTTCCAACCGTTTGTCCAACTCAGCATCAGGCAAATTGCCCTTCAACTGCTGAGCCAGCCACTTCTCGGGACCCATCTTGGCCACTCTTTCCACTTCACCTGGCCGCGCACCAAAGGCAAAACGCTCTAAGAGATACGCCGCTGCCTGCTCCTTACTCAGCCCTTCCGCTTTGTAGGGCAGTTTCAACCCGGCCTCCGCCGGAGCTACCGCAAGCAGCGCACCGCAACACAAAACAGCGAGTGCAAAGCGCAATATCATAGCAACCCTCCTTGAAAAATTCCCCTAAGGGAATGGCATTGTGATATATTTTCATATAAAATATATCACAATGCCTAATGGTGCAATGCAATTATACAATTTTATACAACACTATACAATTTTATACAATACGCTCTTCTCAGAACAAATCTGCCGGAACGGGCCTGACAACAATCGAGTCAACCCCAAAGCCTTCCAACTGCTGGGGATTCAGTGGGGCTTGCCTGTACTGCAGGATATAAGACGAGCCGCCCTGTGTCAGATTCACCGTCAAAATATCACCCTCTTTGCTGAAATCCACATCGGACGCCGTCACATAAGTCAGGTTCACGCCATCTGGCGCACCACCCCGCAACGTGCCATTCAACACGGGCCTGCCATTCTCAATCACATATCCCGCACGCCTATTGAAGAACCGGGATTCTTCGGCATGAGTGAAAAACTCGAGCGGCCTGGCAAACGTGATCTCCACAAAACCCTGTTCGATGACCACGCCATTCTCGATCAAGGGATCCTCCACGTCAGCGGCTGGCACATGGCCAGATGGCGCGCGGTGGCGCGGGCTGCGCCGCTCCAGAACGGGGTTCCACTGGATATCCAGTGAAGCCGGAATACCCGGGAATGGGTCTTCGGGATCCATCCACGTGCCATTGAGGTGAGAATCTCGCAATGTCCATATCCCGGAATACGGCGGGTCATTGGTATCCAGTTCTGCAACCACCTCTGCCGGAGGAACATAAACCGCATAGCGTATGCCCTGACCGTCCTCCATCCACATAACCATCTGATGGGGGCGAGGATCTTGCCATGGCCATGGACTATTAAAATAAATCGCTGAACGGTTGTTGCGATTTTGGAACGAGCGGTTGTCTGGCCTCATAGCGTTTGGAATACTAATGCGAACGCGCCCATTACCCAGCACCGTTACATTGCTGTATTCCTCGGCTCCGGGCAGCAAGCGTATTAGAGTATTGGGCTGGTTTAATGCCTCACCCGGACGCACCGGAAACGGACTCGTATAATTGGCCAAATTATTGCCCAATTCACCGACCAGCGGCAACCTGGGACCGGCCTGCCAAAGATAAAACGCACCATAAGCCAGCCTGATACGCTCCACATTGTTCTGTGCATATTCAATGCGAAGCTGATCGCGCGAGCCCTCTGCAGTGCGCCAATAATGCCGCACGGTCTTTTCATACGTCACAGAAGTCATTGGCGGTGCGGCAAGCGGTGGATTGTACACAAATACCACCGTACCATAATCCGATGCCGCCGCCGTAAAAATGATATGCCGGGGCGTACCCTGAGGCGGATCGGCGACATCTATGGCACTGCCCCCGTTCGTTCCAGAAATCAGCCGATAGCTGCCGCGCCACTCCTCGGCAGGCTCAACCGGGATATCTCGAGTACATCCCGTCGCGCCCACCACACCAATCAGACAAAGCAATAAAAACTTACGCATCTTTTGATTCCTCCTGTTTTGTAGGGGCGGGTTTTAAACCCGCCCCTACAAACATCTAGAACGTTCCCGAAAGCGTCAAACGCAGCGGTCGCTCTTTAATCACACCGCCAACATCGCTATACGAAACATCCACACTTATCTTGCGCTCTTCGCTCACATTGAGATTCACACCCGCCCCCACGCTCCAGGTCTCCACATCGTACCTGAACTTATAACCTGCGCGGAGTGCCAGCAGATTTTGTATCCACAACTCGCCACCAATGTGATCGCGCTCTCCATAATCGCGGAAAAACACATGCTCATAAGCACCCGTCAGATAAAGCGGATCGCCCTGCTTGCCCAGCAATTCCATTGCGACAGCCAGATTGTAGTAAAACGGCAGGCGATAATCCTCGGTCAGCACTTCCTTATTCCCACCGAGGTTGCTGATGGACATGCCCACGCGCAGACTCTTGAAACCCGTGTAAAAAATCGTGCCGATATCAAATGTTGTGGAACTCACATTGATGATATGAAGTTGGGACCGCACATAGCGCAGGCGAAAACCGAGCGAAAATTTATCGGTCAGTTGCTTGGCAAAAGACGCCGCAACCGAAAAATCACCCAGCTTGATATTGCGACCCGTACCATCGGGTTGCATGGGCGTGGTCTCTTCTACATCGGGATAGGTAAACGTGCGAAAGGCGACACCCACAACGCCTATGGGAATGCGATAGGCAAAACCCCCAGCCCCCATCTTAGTGCCTACCAGCCACTCGTTATAAGACGCTATATACGCCATATTGTCGATATGCACCAATCCGGCTGCATTCTGGAATATCGAGTGAATGTCGCGCGAAGTCCCCACATTGGCATCGGCCATGCCCGCCAGGCGTGCAGATGCCGAAATTTTCAAAAGCGCGAAACCACTGCGCGCAATGCGGTTGCCCTTATCGCCTTCCGAACGAAAATGCCCTTCCGCAGCTATGGGTTCCAGATCATCAAAGCCTGCCACATCCTGAGCCATGGCACTTTGAGGGCTGAAAAAAAGCGCGATAGCCGCTATCCAAATCAAATATTTCATAATTTGCTCCTCAATAATGACCAATGATCAATTGACAATCACAAACAGACCCTTCTGGATCTGACCCTCACTCGAGGGATGGTGCGACTCAATCGCCCAGATATACGTACCGGCATTGAGACGACCACGCGTATTGGCATTCAAACCCACCGTATGCGTATCCCACTCGAGCTCGCCGCGCGCCACCGGGTTACCCCGCTGCGGGTCGAGCGTATCAAAAGTCTGACGCCATGCCAGATCGCCCGTCAGCGTGTAGATGTACAGCGTACACCGGCTCGGCACATTGACCCACCGAATGCGAGGCGCGCCATAGCTGTGCTCATCCCTGCCCTGTACCCAGGGATTGGGCACCACCCTGATCGGCAGTGACATGGATTCATTTTCATGGTTGAGCAAGGCAGATGTCAGCCTTGGCACAATGCCATCGGCGGGCCACAAGTACTGATTGCGCTCATCCGAATGTCCGGTTTCCAAACCTTGCTCATCAAACGCGCGTACAGAATAGTGGTGAATAAAACCAATATCGGGTTCTGGATCGATAAACTGATAGGTGCCCCAGCGGAAGGGACCATCGATCTCAGCTTCGGCGGGATCCTCCTGGCCTTCTGCCCAGGGCTGATTGAGAAAAGCAACACCTGGGGGCGCACCTGCGGGCAACTGCCGTTCGCCTTCAGGTCCCACGGCTTTGGGGATCGTCGCCAGCAATTTCCACGGTCCAGCCCGCATAAAATCAGAGCGATAAATCCGATAGCCCAGCACATCGGGACGACCCAGGTCCGGATCAATCGCCGTATCGGCAATGCCAGACCAGTTTATTTCAATATTGCCTTCCAGGTTCGTCATCCCATTGACCTTCACATCGGGCGGCTGGTTAAGCCCATCAAAGCCCAGGTCATACAGCTTTTGCGCTTCATTGCCGTGTGCATAGATCGCTTCCAGACCCAGTTCCAATTCGGGAACCAGGCTCTGCTGCTGCCAGTTCCACTCGTAGGGACGCGCATAAGTCTCGGTATCCATCCGATACTTTGCAGAATTGGACGCCATACCCCCTACATAAGCGATCACCACTTTGGCTTTGTCGCCAGGACCCAGGATATAAGGACCATAAACCTGTGCATCGATCCACGCACCCAATTCCTCATTGTCGTGGTACTGCAACATGCGGTCTGTATCATTATCTCCGAGTACGCCGGCAGCATCGCTGTAGATGTCGAACAAATGGTTCTCGCCGTGCGTACCCCCGTGGGGATCATCGCCTAATGCCGAAGAATACATGCGCCATCTGAACACGGCGTGCGGCTGTGGTCCCTGAGGCAGTACATAACCGCCTTTGCGATCCAGGGCATTGAACGGATGATCGGCTGTTCCCGTCGCAATCGGCATCATCCCGATATACTGCGGAGAAAGCAAGGTGCCATCTATAATATTAGATGTTGACACGTATTGATGCTGTGCGCGGGACCGGGTATAAGGCTCTCCGTAGTCATCCCACAAACGGGCAACCGCATCGCCATCATATATATAAGTCAGATGCATCGGCGAGCCCTTGTAGTTGTAGGCATATTCCGGATGATCGTAATTGTCCGCCTGTGTATAGCGCCAGTAATCGTCTTGCGTGGAGGGCTGCACAAAATTCCACGCATTCGAATTCGAACCGCCAGCAGGTACCCAGTCAGCACCTGTCTTGCTGGCGATAAACCCGTTCTTGACCACGATATAGACTTCGTCGAGTTGTTTGGGATATCCAGGATCAGTAGTGCCATCACCATCTGTATCGCCATTATTCCAGAACTCCATCTCCGTAATCAAAAAGTCATCGTAATCACCTCTGGTCCTGATCGAAGACTGCTTGCCATTGGGAGACGGCACGGGGATCAGCACGTCATTATCCGTACCCGGCGTGGAATAGGCATGCACCATCCGCTTCACCGAAATGCCCGAAGCCTGCGACCAACCCGTCACCAGCAGATTCTCACCGAACAACTCGGGCGACAAGCGCGGATCATTGGTCGCAACGCCATTTGAACGCATCTGATTCAACCCGGCGCGCACCCTGTTGTAGGACGACTCAAGCATCTGCTTGAACCCCTCATTGTTCAGCGGATAAAACCCAAAGCCCCAGTTGTAATAATCTATTGGCTCCACTTTGTCAGGACCAGGCGGAAAACCGCGTTGTCCCAAACCGCCATAGGTGGCGACAGCATACTGGTATTCCACAGGTTCGCCATTCACAAAATTGTGCGTGATTTTCATATTTCTCATGCGGGGCCAGTAGAGCGCGGCATTCTGCCCGTAATTGAACAGATTAAATGGACGACCACCAGCACGCCATACAGACCGCCAGATCGCTGCAATGCTCTCGACATTATTGCGCGGATTGTGCTGGATCGGGAAAATATCTGCGGATGGCTGGCGAGGACCTCCCTGAGACACATATTTGCGCCCATCATCTGTGCGCGCCATCACCCACACGCCATTACCGCGCGAATTATCCTGCCGGTTAAACCGGTTCACAATACCCGATCGATAGGTCGAAGTCCACCGCCCAGGATAAGCCATGCCCACTTCAGGACCAAAGATGTTGCCACCATCCAGCGAATGCCCCAGGGTGCCATTATTGCGCATCGACAACCAGAGTTTCCCGCGATTGGTCGTGCGGCGGCGCGTGCGCTGCTGCGCTTCGGCATCGATTATTGTCCACAATTCCGATGCACCCCACAGCACCACAAAGGCGAGCAACACCCGCGTAAATCTCTTAAATATCCGTTGCATAAGCTAACTCCTTATTAAATAGCGGTCAGCAATCGGCTTTTCCGCTGACTGCTGACCGCTGAAAGCTAAGCTTTAGAATCTCATCCGCAAACCAAAGTGGAACTCGCGGGGTGAATCCTGGAACCGCAGATAATCACCCACATCGCCGTATTCGACATATTCGGGGTTGTCTGGCAATGGCGTGTAAATCACACCCCACTCCACGTATTCAGACCCCACTTCTACCAGCTGATTATCCACGCGATAACTGATATGCGGGTCTTTCTGGTTGAACAGATTAAAGGCTTCGAAGAAAGCCGTCACGCTCGCGCGCCTGTTGAACTTATATGTCTTCTCAAAGTTGAGGTCTGTGCGCGTGTGAATGGGACCATTATAGAAGCCTTCGCCGCCTCTTTCCGGCGGAGAATAGAAGAACCTGCGTCCCGTGAACAGGCGATACACCACATTCAGGCGCAGATTTTCAAACGGGTTGAAGCCCACAAAACGCGGACCAAACTTGTCGGGCGACGTAAACATAAAGGTCACCGTGCCAAAGTTTGTTCGGTTCAGGTTGGCGGGCCGAAACTCTTGAGACTGGTTAAGACGCTGTAACCAGGTCGTGGCACCTTTGCCATCCCAGTTGAGCAAGCTATTTTCCGGATCCAGCGACCAGTTGTTGCGACCAGCAGCATCTTCGACCAGTTCGAGGTGATTGCGCGCCTGACTGCCAAAAGCCTGTGCCCGCGTAAAGCGCGTAATACCATCCATGGGCCGCGGGAACTCTTCGCCCGTATCGCTGCCATTGACAATACCGGGACCTGCCACACCTTCGTCGGTAAGAAAATCACCGTCGCCATTGGAGTCGTGTGTCCACTCATACCAGTAATGCGACAAAAAGTTGCCATCGTTGTCGATATAACCGGCATAATTGCCAAAGTTCGACGGATTCTTGGTCGCCAGCCTGTCGGGGTTGATATAGTGCGACCCGCGAACACCCGAGTTGCCATTTTCAACCCACTGCACATTGTAGGCAATCGTGAACGCCGTCATGTAGTTGAATTTCTTTTTAACCGACAACTCAAAGCCGCGCGTATCGCGGTTATTCGTCTGCCCCGATGACTGCACGGATCGGTTGTGCTGCAAACCCTGCGACTGCATACCGTAAACGCCACCGCTGCGGCGGTAAACCTGCTGCTTGTAATAAGCCGTTATACCCGCCGTGTAATCCGTGATGAAGTTCCAGTCTGCCCCCACTTCAAAACTCGTGGTTATCAGCGGCCTGATCTTCGGCCAGCCCCACTGCCCGGCATCCACGACATCCTGTGTATTGTACAGCTCAGACTCGTCGATCCGACCATTCTGGTTCGCATCCAAAAAATTCTCTTCGGTGCGATAGCTGTGTGAGAAAATCCACCAGAACTGCTCGATCTGTTCAAACTTGCCAAAGGTGAAGTGCATCGCGCTGCTCTCCGTAATCGGATGCGACACACCCACGCGCGGGGACAAGACGTGAACGGACTCTGGACGATAGGTCGGGATACCCTCGACCTTTGTCGGATCGTGATATTTGTAAAATGGAATAAAATACGCTGACTGCGGCATCTCGGTATTCGGGCTCCAGCGCAACCCGCGCAAGCCCACATTCACCACAATCCCCTCAAACTCCATCTTATCCTGGAAATACACGGCGTATTGACGCGGCACCACGCCGACATTGGGATTATTAAACTGGCTGTAATACCGCTCAATCAAACCTCTGAAGTCGTTTTTGTTGCGCGAGAAACCCCAGTTGTCGTAGAACAAAAAGTCAATACCCGTTTTGATGAAGTGTCCCTTGGTCACCTGGCTCGAATAATCGACCTTGAGCTGATAGCGGTCGCGCTCTGAATTTGTCCAGTTCACCACCGGGCGGCCAATGTAAAACCAGCCAGACTCATTGCCAATACCCGGCTCGACATAAGGCTGATCTGTATTGAAGGGCAGTTCCGTATTCACTTCAGATGTGCGGGAATACGAGAACCGAACTTCGTAAAAGGTGCGCGCCGACAGCGTGTGCGTCAAAGACGCGTAATTCATAAAGTCGCGCGTGCGCAACTTGCCAGCCCCCGAGTATTCCGCAGGCACGAAGAGGTTGCGACCAGAAGAGTTCATATTCTTGCGCGAACCCTGTTCAATGCGCCGAATAACACCCGCATTGTATCGGGAACGCTGATTGAATATAGACCCATAGTTAAATCTGACGTTGTTACTCGGGCGATACGTCAACTTTAAATTCGTGCGGTTGTTAGGCAGTGATACCGCCGTGGGTGAGGGCAAAGACGAGGGATTGCGATTTACCGAAGACGTCAACGTGAAGCCCAGCTTTCTCATAATCGGACCGCCCAGCATGGCTTCGCCGCGACCGCCCCACACGCCCGTGTAATCCTGACGTACGTGAACCTTGCGCTGAACATCGTCAGTGGCAAACTGAGAATCGGTTATCTCACCCGTCTGATTGTCGTGACCCAGAATACCGTCGGGACCCGGGTACCACGCCTGCAAGTTCTCCCACTCGGGATTGCCCCACTGCATCCTGCCGCGATGCACGGGTGCTTCATACACATTTGCTCCCCAGTGCTTTTGCCCAGGAGGCGTAATGCGATACTCGCCTCTACCCGTGTACCTCTGACCACCTTCTTTGGTCACCACGGAAACCACAGAACCCGCATTGCCGTACTCTGCATTCATCCCACCGCTCAACACCGTCAGTTCCTGCACGGCACTCGTGTTCACGCCCTGAAAACGCGTAAATCCGGCGCGCGCATCGTTATTCACCACGCGCACCCCATCGACCATATACGCCGTCTCCCAGAAGTTGCCACCGCGAACGCTCTCCTCATCATCCGGGGTCACGCCCGCCTGCAACTCCACAAAGTCCGACATCTCGCGAACGATCGGCAGTGACTCGATCTCCTCTGCCGTAATGATCGACTTGCTCTCCGTCTTGTCGTGCTCAACTGCCGGACGCTCGGCAACGACGATCATCTCGCCCAATTGGAGCGCTTCTTCCTGCATCTCGAAGTCCACCGTCGTGGTATGGTCAACATTGACGATCACACCCTGGCGAACAGACTTTGAATACCCCATCATCACCGTTTCAACATCATAAGTTCCCGGCGGAATATTGATGATGAAGTATTCACCCTCCTCATCGGTGATCCCGGCGCGTTTCACGCCATCGATATCGATCACCACATTGGCACCCGGCAGTGGATCACCTGTAATCTCAGTGACTCGTCCACTGATTTTACCCGTTGTGGCCGCTTCTGCCAATCCGGTGCTGATCACCAGGGCGACCAGCAGACCCAGACAACACAATAATCGCTTGCTCATTTACGACCCTCCATAAAAAATGGTGAGTGGAATAGTCCTCCATACTGGAAAACTGAACGCTCTTACTCGAAATAATATTTAAAACTCACACCAGCATCAGCTGTCCCTATTGGAAATGCCTTGTTCATTCCCCAGGCAGTCAATGGATTGATCTCGCCAAAAATGAGATTGTAGCGCACGCGAAAATCAATCCCATACGAAGAACCCAGAGATCCCTCAAAACCCGCACTTACGGGAATTGTCCACGCTGTCCGCGTATCCTCTGTGGGCACCAATCCGTGCAACAACACCTGACCATTGACCACCAAGCCGATGTTATCCCTCTGAGCTTCTGTCAGATTCTTGGTATCCAGGGAAGAGTTTGGATTACCCGGATACACCAGCGATATCTGCACGCCGCCGCGATCCACCTCTTCTGGAATATCGCGATTGATCGGGGCAATCAGGCCACGAACCTTGTGGCTATAATCGTAAAAACCAAGGCCCAAACCCAGATAAGGCGACCACTTCCGTTCGGACATTGTCTCGGCATTTTCCCTGAAAAACCACAGCCAGTTTGAAGCCACGCTATTCCAGATCATCTCAGAATCCGCCTCGGGACTTGGGACCTGACGCCCTTTGTATTCGAACGTGCGCCCGGGAAGATTTGAATTGCGGAACTTCGAGTAGTGATACTCCACTTCTGTGGTCAAACGCGGAGAAATCACATAACTCACATTCAAGCCGAACTTCAAATCACCAGCATACCAGCCACTCAAAGGACCCGTCGGCTGATGAAAGTTCACCAATCCGCCAATAGCCCACAGGTCTGCATCGCGGGCATCAGCGGAAGATACAGCAAATAAGAAAACCCCGGCGTACAAAATTAGAAATCTTTTCAAAAGTGCCTCCTTGGGTTTGGGGTGAGCAAAAAATGCCTCTTTTTTATTTTCTATGGAACGCGAGTGCTGATCTCGTGGTCTAATCCTGCGAATCAGCGAATAAACAGTAAAACTGGTTTCGGATAAACAAAAAAGAGGGGACAGTATAATGCCGAATAATCGGCAAGACAAGCATTTTTTTAAGCACAAAACAATACAAATAATTCTTCCAAGAAAGCATTCAAGACCGGGTTGAAAATTGGGATTGTCTTGCTTTGTTGCGTACAAAAAACGCTCTCAACAGACTCAAAACTACATGTATGTCATTTTAAAACATTGGGTTACGAAAAGGTTTAGATTCAAAAATCTTATCAAACAAAACGCCTAAAATAAGAATTTCTAAATTATTATATTAAAGCATAAGCAACTATAAATAAAAAAGTTAAAATAACCTTGTCAACGAAAAGTTTGTTAAAATTTGTAACAGGGCAAATATTTTGATTTATAGGACTCACTGGGTCTTTAAAAAATGACAATCAAAGCCACTGGATCGCGGCTTTAACCCTGCCGCGATGACGGCGCTATTGATGCGCTTGATTGATGGTAAGGTTAATGCATTTTTAAAATCCTATCGATCTCTGCCGCATTCAATTTTCTTTCAAAACGCGGACCGTATTTGGCGACAACGCGCGAGGAAACATAGGTTGCGAGCCTCGCAGCCTGAGCCGCGTCATACCCCCTATTCACAGCAAACAAATACGCCCCGGCAAATGAATCGCCCGCGCCATTGGTATCCACAGCATCTACCACAAAACCCGGCGCGTGAACCACATCACCACCATCGCAGACCCTGGCACCGTCAGCGCCATACGTCACAATCAAACCGCCTACGCGATGGCGCAACGCACCAAAAGCCTCTTCTGTTGTCTCGGCACCTGTAAATATCCTGCCTTCATCTTCATTGCAAAACAGCATATCCACGCCTGCATCGACCAATGCCGTCATCCTATCTTTAAAAGCAGCCACAATAGACGGATCGCTCAGGGTAAGCGCGACCTTTGTACCGTGCTCCTGCGCCACCTTTTGCGCCGCCTGTGCCGCTTCAAAGCCGTCATCTGCCGCAATTAGATAACCCTCGATATAAATAAATTGACTATCGGCAACCACAGCATCTTCAACCTGCGCCACACCAAACGTACTCGTAATCCCCAAAAATGTATTCATCGTGCGATCCGCATCCTCCGTAATCATCACCAGACACTTGCCCGTAATCCCCTGCCCGCGATGTGACGGATTGCACGCCACCCCCGCAGCACTGAGATCGCGAAGATAAAACTCGCCATCCGCATCCTCAGCCACTTTACATCCGTAATATCCCTGTCCACCACAATTGGCCAACGCGATCATCGTATTGGCTGCCGAACCGCCCGACGAGCGCGCCATCTCCTTCCCGCCCAAAGCATCGATCAACGCGCGCTGGCGATCTCCGTCAATCAGCGTCATCACACCCTTGTCAATCTCCATCGCCTCAAAAAACGACGGATCAACCCGAAACTGAATATCCACCAGCGCATTGCCCAGCCCATACACATCGTATTGACGCATAAGCTCTCCTCAACGAATAGACGAATAGACGAACCCCGCTCCGACACCCCCAAAATGCAACCACAGATGAACACAGATGAACACAGATGAAAAGGCGCGATCACAAAAAAACTCTATATGTCGTTGTACCGCAACATTAAAATTTATATTCATGGATGCAACCTGTTGGGCGTGCGAGACAAAAAAGTCGTCTCGCGCACAGAGGACAACCCGAGCATAACCATAAGCAGGCGCGACAGGCCAAAACCAAATCCCCCGTGTGGTGGACATCCGTACTTAAAGAAATCGAGATAAAACTGGATAACCTCCAAATCCAGCCCTTTCTCTCTCGCCTGCGCCCTCAGAACATCGGGACGGTGTTCGCGTTGCGCCCCTGTGGTAATTTCCACACCGCGATAGAGCAGGTCAAAGCTCCTGGTCAAATCTGGATATTCTGGATGACGCATGTGATAAAATGGCCGCACAGATACTGGATAGTCTATCACAAAGACATAATCGCATCCCCGGGTCTTGCGAATATATTCACCGAGCAAACGCTCGCCCTTTGGATCGAGGTCGCCTTCTCGCTCTGGCGCGTGGCCCTGTTCGGACAACACTACCAATGCCTCGGCCATCGTAACGCGCGGAAAGGGCAGTGTCGGCACCACGAGTTCAACGCCGTAATTTTCGGCAATCGCATCACCGTGTCTTTCTCGCACTGTATAAATGACATGTTGCAGCCACGCTTCTTCAAATGCCATCACATCCTCGTGACTATCAATCCAGGCAATCTCGACATCCACACTGGTAAACTCCGTCGTATGGCGCGAAGTAAATGAGGGATCGGCGCGAAAAACGGGCGCAATCTCAAACACGCGATCGAAACCAGACGCCATCGCCATCTGTTTGTAAAACTGGGGCGATTGCGCCAAATAGGCTGTGGAATTGAAATACGGCAGCGCGAACAACTCAGCCCCCGATTCACTGGCTGTACCCATCAGTTTGGGAGAGTGGATCTCGATAAAATGATTCTGCATCCAGTACTCGCGCATCGCCCCTTCAACAGTAGTTTGTATCTCAAAAATCAACCGATTGCGCGGAACGCGAAGATCGAGATGCCGCCAATCCAGCCGATGGTCAATACCCGATGCACTTTCGGAAAACGGATCCAGGGGTAAAGGAGATTCAGCTGCATTGACAACACGCAGTTCCTCAAGCTGAATTTCAACACCACCCAGACGAACACTGGGATTTTCTACAACACGCCCGCTTATGGATATCGCCGATTCTCGCGTGAGAGCAGAAACCCGCTCTGCCAACGTTCCTACCTTTTCGTGAACGACCTGTACATTTCCCGTGCGATTTCTCAAAATGAGAAACTGGACATGCTTCTGGTCGCGCAGGGCATGCACCCATCCCTGAAGCGTAACGGTTTGGCCGATGTGTTTGGACAGTTCAGATATTGCGATGTATTTCATGACAGACTCCTTTTGGTTTTCAGGCACAAAAAAAGCCCGTTGTCGCATCTTTTCGACAACGGGCACTTTACTCTACATGTTGGCATAAGACGACCTATGCCGGTCCAGCCCGTCGCCGGATCGGATTATTATCGTCGTTATTATTGCCAGTGAACTGAGCAATTTGGAAATAGTGTATATGCATGGTATTTATCCAGTTTTTCTCCCACCAAAAACAGCCAGTTCAAAAAGTTTGAAATAACAATCTACATCTGAAAAACCAATATCTCTAAGCCATTCGCATTGGTCTTCAACAGAAGCGAGAATATTCGCCTGTTTGTCATCGCGATAATAATAAGCCCGCGCGATTTCATCGCGCGATGCATTTGGATCTCGCCGCGTCACAGAATCGTAAAGCGCGTCAATAAAGCGATCTGCAAAACGCGACTCAACCCACTTTGTCGGAGAGCGAACATGCTCGACATTGACAAACACGCCATTGGGAGAAAGCAGATCAAAAATCTCGCCATAAACCTCGCGTTTGCGCTCATCGCTCTGGTGGTGAATTGAAAAACCCGATACAATCGCGTCATAAGGCGCGTCATCTATAACCAGACTAAGCCAATCGGACGTCGCATAATCCCCAATAACAAAACGATGCTGTGAAGCCGTTTCCGCAAACCGTTTTCGCGCAGCCTCGATCATCGCCTCGGAAAAATCCACAAACACGCCGCGCGCATCCGGATGGCATTCAATAACCGCAGCGCCGAGTATGCCATCTCCACACCCCAGATCCAGCACAGTATCGACTCTGTGATCATCCGCATTGATCACCCGGCACATAACGGCAATCTGCTCATTGGAAAGCGGAATTGCCTGCCGAATATTTTTCAAATATTTCTGCGCCAGATCCCGCGCCTGCCAGGCTGTATCTTTGCGTTTACTCATGATTTCAATACCCCACCGCCAGGCCATCCTTACGAGGATCGGAAGCCGCGCAATAACCGTCATCCAGTTTATAAATAAGCTGCCCCCCGCCATATCCAATAGCCAGCGGAACCTGGATATCGTGCCCACGGGCGCGAAGATCATCCAGCACACCGGCATCCACGCCGGGTTCAATACCCACACTCAAACCCCCAAAAACCTGCCATCGGGGCGCATCGCACGCAGCCTGTGGATTTTGACCATAAGCAAAAATCCGAATCATCATCTGCGCATGACCTTGCGGCTGCATATGCCCACCCATCACGCCGAAAGACATCACAGGTTGCCCCGCCCGGGTCGCAAACGCCGGAATAATCGTATGATACGGTCGCTTGCCCCCATCCACGCGATTGGGATGGCCCTCAGCCAGAACAAAACCCGCACCCCGATTCTGCATACTAATACCCGTATCCGGAATCACAATACCAGACCCAAAACCCATATAATTGGATTGAATAAACGAAACCATCATCCCATCTTCATCCGCAGCCGTGAGATAAACCGTATCGCCACGCGGCATGCCAAAAGCGGGCACCCCCGCCCTTTTCAGATCAATCAACCTCGCGCGCTCGGCCAGATAATCCGCATCGAGCAATTGCGCGAACTCAACATCCCGCGTATTCGGATCAGATACATACCTGTGCGTATCTGCATACGCCAACTTCATCGCCTCAATCTGAAGATGTAAACTATCCGCCGAATCAACAGCATACCCGGGCAAATCCCAATTCTCCAATATCCCCAGTGCGATCAGCGCCGCAATACCCTGACCATTTGGCGGAATTTCGTGCAACGTATAATCCCGAAAATCCATCGTCATCGTATCCACCCAATCTGCCCGATGCTCCGCCAGATCTTCTTCAGTCATCGCACCGCCAGTGCGTCTTGCATGCGCAGCGATCTTCTCTGCCAGATCGCCCGAATAGAACGCCTCTCCTCTCGTCTCCGCAATGCGCTCAAGCGTACGCGCCTGCGCTTCACACGCAAATCTTTCCCCAATTCCGGGCGCGCGCGCCCTGGGTGCAAAAGTAGCCATCCAATCGGGCATATCGCCATAATTATACACAGCCTGTGCCCAGCTATGCCCCGTAATAGGCGAAACCACAAAACCATCGCGAGCATAGTGAATCGCGGGTTCAAACAACGCTTCAAATGGCAACACGCCAAACCGCTCTGAAACCTCGGCCCACGCCGAAACACAGCCGGGCACAGTCACGGCATCCCAACCCCGCTGGGGCATCTGAGCATGCGCTGCAAACAATTCGAGCGACCACGCCTTTGGGGAACGCCCCGACGCATTGAGACCGTGTATTTGCTCACCATCCCACAAAATGCAAAACGCATCGCTACCTATACCATTCATATTGGGTTCAACAACCGTAAGCGCCATAGCTGTCGCCAGAGCCGCATCTGCGGCATTGCCACCTTTGAGCAACATCTGCAACCCTGCCTGAGCGGCAAGCGGTTGAGAAGTCGCAACCACATTGCGTGCCATAACCGGCATGCGTTGTGAAGCATACGGAAAAGACCAGGACAATTCGGGCATGGATCTGCATCTCCTATATCAATTCAAAGTGATTTCTTTTTTTACATCATTCATCAAATCATCGCCATCAACAGATGCGCGCAGCGGCTCTGTGAAATTGAGCCGATACCCATTGGGATCCATCACAATAACCTCGCGTGCATTCCACGGGCGATCGTGCGGACCGGAAATCTGGACATTGCCATCGCGCCGCACCCGTTCGGCAATCGCGTCAACCGATTCGCGCAACACAGTAAAATTGAGCGTAACACCCGCACCCCGGGTGCTTGCAATCAAAACATTTGGTCCCTCCTCCATCAGAATCAAATCCGCATGGGGTGCCCACCGCAAATGCGACATAATCGGATCGCCATTGGCACCCGGCATCTGTGAAACCAGAGAAAAACCGAGCGTATCGCAATACCATCGCGTGGATATATTGAGATCGTGAACCATCAGAGTTGTATAGGACGGCATCTGGTAGTCGAAATCGGATTCCACCTTGCATGTCCTTTCTGCCCAAAGGGGCTTTCAGCTAACCACCAACAAAAAAACCCGCCGAAGCATCTTCAGCGGGTTCATTTTTTCAAGACTATTATGTACTTAAGTCTATCGTCTCATTTTGAACCCGCCAATAATATTTTTGTCATTACCCGTGAAAACCGCGAGATTCAGTCCACTTTCCGGGCACACATGGCCAGTGGCACGGACAAATGACATCTGCACGGTTGCACTGATAGCGCAGTTATCCATCATCTGTTGGGTATTATTCTGGTGGGTTACAAAAATCATATTAATCTCACTATATCCGCGGATAGAACTGAATGGTGCAGAAGATATATCGGAGATACAGTAAAGTCAAGCGGGTTTTTTATGTTAGTGATGAATACACCAAAAGCATCAGTCAGACAAAAACACAACTACCTCTCCATCATTTCAAACGATAACTTTGGACGGTAACCAAGAGCCTCCAGCATTGACCGCGCATCTTCCCAGGTCAAGCCAAAAGCCGCAACATCTGAAACGCCTAACTTCGCAACAATATCGCGAATCAGCGGCAAATCTCTGTCATCAAAATCACCTTCCATCATCGCATCTTCAGCCCAGGACACAAGTGATTCAAGCGAGAGTTGTCCGTTGAGATAAAGTTTTAGGCGATCAGCCAAAACATCTCTCGTAATATTCATGATTGATCCTTTACCTGTTGATGCCCTGTATCCTCTGGAAATTTCTGATGAATTTCAACCAATGTTCCCTGATCATCGTAAATTTCCTGCCAAAAACGCACCGTTTCCTCATCGGCATTCACATCTTTGATATATCGAGCTTTCCAACCACTTCTACGACTCAGCACGTCATAAGAATAACGCCGTCCACCACTTGATAGAGATACCCACTGGCGAAACTTGCGTTCATTTTTCCGTCTTTTTTGCTCATTCATAAAAACAACGCGATGTGTGACTTCAAAATCGCCACAGAATAATGCCGACAAACAGATATAAGAAAGTCAAAACCACTGGATTGCGGCTAACACCCTGCCGCAATGACGGCTCTAAAATCCTTGTTTTGCTGACTGCTGACCACTGATTGCTTGTTTTTTACCATTATCCTAAAGTCACACATGACGTAAAAATAATATCACCTGTATCCATAGAGGAATGAGCAAAAGATATGGTATAGTAAGCCGAATGTCAAAGCCTACTAATTAGCCGGGAGGCTTTCGATGAAAAACGAGATCCGCAAACGCGCCCGTCACTTTACTACCCGTATTATCTGAATCGGACATCAAGTACACGCGCACAATCTCTGCGGGTTCTTCATCGGGATAAAAGCGCTTGAAATCCCGGTAAAAATTGCGCGATTCTCCAACCCATTGATTCACATTTTGATCCCCGCTCTCGGCAACAATGCGATACCACTTAAACTTGAAAAATCCCAGAATAGACGTCACCTGCGTCAGCGAAGTATCTTCGGGAATGGTGCGCGTCCAGAGATAGGCAATTTCCCGCAACTTCCCTTTGGTATTGAGAACCGAAATACCGATCTTAGCTGCAAAATCATCGCCCGATTTCTGAATCTTGCCTTTGTGATCTGCCGTATCGCTATCATCAATCGTATTGCTGACTCGCCAGCGCCATGAGATATGCTGATACTCAGCCGCAGATATGAGACCATGCTGCCCTCGCGCCTGTTCGAGGACATCCTTCCCAAATCCCCTGGGCGGGCGGTCACAGCGCCTGATCCAATCCTGACCGCGATCAATTGACAACGCCGTGCCATTCTTCGTCGGCACCTGCCAGAAAAGCGCCGCAGCCTGATCGCTGCGGATCGCAAACACCCCATCGCGATGTTGCCCCGTAACATTTTCCTCGCAATCATCCCAATCGCGCCGCAGCCAATCGCCTCCCATATCCACGACAACGCGATCCTGCGCTTGCACAATACATGGAAAAATGACAAAAATAAATAAGCCTATACTAAAAATAATGCGAATCATATCTACCTTTTGTTGAAATGTTGAAAGCCAATTAGAACCATCCTTCGCCTGTGAATCAAATTCACACCTGTTGTGGAAACACCACATGCAAGCGCGGTTTTAGCGGGGATTTTATTCATTATACGCACAAATGCAATTATTGTACCAATAAAAAAAGCGCGACGGGAAAAAACCCGCCGCGCTTATGTGTTTAAATAATAAACTGGATTGCGGCCCCGTATTACAACTTACGGGACATGCTTTAAGCATGCCGCAATAACAATCAAGACCTCTGGATCGCGGCTAAAACCCTGCCGCGATGACGACCCTGTTGATAGCTGGATGACTTCGTTATGCCGTGATGCACTACATCTCTGATGACTCTTCGCCTTGATGCTCGGACTTCTCTTGAGCCTCAGATTCCTTTTTCATCTGATCGCTATCTCCACCCCGGCGACCGCGGAAACCACCGCGACCTCTGAATCGGGGGCCATCATCATCTCTTAGACCCGGACCACCACGGCCTCTGAACCCAGGACCACGGCCTCTAAAACCCGGACCACCGCGACCCCTGAACCCAGGCCCGCCACGACCTCTGAATCGGGGACCATCATCACCTCTGAACCCAGGACCACCGCGACCGAGAAACCCTCTGCGTCCGCCTCGTCGAATCTCACCGAGCTTCTCCTTTTGTTCAGCGGTCAGCAAATTTCTAACATCCATACTGTGCTGAATTTCGCGCGCCATAATTTTGCCCTGCGCCGCCGTCACCGCATCGACCTTAGCCTGAATATCCGAAGCCGATGGATTATCCTCCTTCCGAATCTCACCCAAATCGATCCGCGCTTTCGCGTGTGCCGCACGCAAATCGACCATCGCTTTTTGATGGGCAGAACGCAGATCAGACATCTTTTCCTTCTGCTCATCCGTCAACTCCAGCGCCGCCATACCGCGCATACCGCGGCGATTGGCCCTGTGATCTTCTGCATTGACACTTCCAATCATGCCAATAACAAAAACACCGATAACTGCGTAAATAATTTTGCGTTTCATGATACCAACTCCTCATAGTTAAACAGCAGTTTCCCTACATGCTGTCTGCGATAAAAAATCGAACAACCCTCGGCTGTGCTCAGGCCGGCATCTGCTCACAACGCGAAAGTCCTGGATTATTGCCCTCGGTGAGAACCGGGTGGACGGTCTCCCGGGGGACCTCTGCGGCCGCCACCTCGGCCGCGAAATCCCTGACGTCTGTTTTTTTCCTCAAATTTTGCAAACTGCTCAGGCGTGAGAATCGTCTTCAACTTCTCGCGCAATTTTTGCTCCTGAGACCGCATATCTTCGCCAATTTGTCGGCGCATCGTCTCGATCTCGCGCCGGTGTTCCTGAAATGCAGCCCGCACAGCACTCTTTTGCTCATCCGACAAATCGAGATCATGACCCATTCGCTCAATCATGCGGTTGTAGTCATAAGGCCGCCCGCGCGGACCTGGCTGACGCAAAAATCTACGATCGGCAACAACGCCACACACCAGTCCCAGAGCAAAAATACCCAAAAAGAATAGAATAGCTTGTGTGCGAGGAGAAAAAGAAATCATGGCACTTCCTTTTACAGTCGTTTACTCGGGATAGATAACCAGGCTATCGGGTTGCACCTCCGACAGCACCATCTCAGTTTGCGAATCAAAATAATCCGACACCGTATTTGCCTCGGTATCTCCATTATCTATTAACACCATAAAAATAACAGCAGCGGCAGCGGCCAATGGCACAAGGCGTTTACCCGCCCAGACCAGGCTATTCCAGATACTCTCTTCCCGAATCTGTGCCTGAACGCCATCCCACAACCCCGGCGAAGGCGCCATCGGGCGCTGACTCAGGCGTCTCTGCACATGGCGAAGCAAATCGTATTCCGCGCGAAACTCTGCATCCTCTGCTATTCGCGCCTCAATTTCGCGCGCGTGCTCCGCAGACAAATTACCGTCAACATAGAGCAACAATTTATCGCGATCAGTCATATACTTTCTCCTTGCCATTCGCGGTACAGCGGCAAAAGCAAATCGCGTAAACGCGCCCTTGCCCGCGAAAGCCTCGACTTAACAGTGCCGACAGAAACATCCAGAACATCGGCAATCTCTTCTTGGGAAAAACCCTCTATATCCTTGAGAACCACCACCGCGCGATGCTCGGGCGACAGATAATCGAGCACCTTCTGAATCTCCTCGCGCAAACCAATGCGCTCAATATCATTTTGCGGTTCATCCGTACCCAAAAACCGATCCAGCGTCATGTCGCTCGCCTCCTGCATCCCTTCAATAGAAACCCGATCGGGCCGCCGTTGCTCGCGCTGGGCAAACGTGAGACAAACATTGGTGGCAATGCGATACAAATACGTGTAAAAACTCGACCGACCTTCAAACTTTCCCAGTGCTTTATACACTCTAATAAACGCCTCTTGCGCCGCATCCTTTGCCACCTCGCTATCGCCGAGAATCGAACACGCCAGACCGTAAATTCGGTCTTCATAACATTCAACCAACTGGCGGAAAGCCTGCACATCGCCCTTTTGGCATTGACGAATCAGATCCCGTTCATCAAAATCAGCCACGTTATCTTTTTCCTATAGCAGCCATCCGTTGTAGGGTATGACTACGCCATGCTGCGCCTGTGCGTCTATCCGTCTATCCGTTTCGCAGGATTAGACCACCCAATCAACATTCGCGTTCCCTATAAAACAAAAAAATGGACATCGCTCAAAGCAATGTCCATTTCCGGCAGCACAGATGCTCACTCCGTAATAATATCGGCAAACGTCATACCCGAGGGAATCATGGGCAACACATGCTCTTGATACGGCACAACCACATCGAGCAAATAGGGACCATTGGAAGAAATCATGCGATCAATAGCTGGCACGAGATCCTCCTTGCGTTCCGCCCGTTCGGCTGGCACGCGAAAACCCTTTGCTATCGTCACATAATCGGGGAAAATGGCGTGACTCGGCGGAATATTCATATCTTCATGCGCCTGTGCCGCTTCCGGATCACCAATAAACGTATGCCCGCGATTGCTCTTGTAAAAACGATCCTCCCACTGCACCACCATGCCCAGATGCTGATTGTTGAGAATCATAGTCTTAACGGGAATTTTCTCCGCATACAGCGTCGCCAACTCCTGTACATTCATCGCAAAACTGCCATCGCCATCAATATCAACAACCAGCGCGTCGGGAAAAGCCAATTGCGCTCCCAGCGCAGCGGGCAAACCAAAACCCATCGCCCCCAAACCGCCCGACGTGAGCCAACGGCGCGGCTCATCAAAAGGATAAAATTGCGCCGCCCACATCTGGTGTTGCCCCACCCCTGTGGATATAATGGCCTTCCCCTTTGTCATCTTATGAAGCATCTCAATCGCGTACTGGGGCAAAATAACATCTTCGACATCTTTGTATGTAAAAGGATATTTCTCCCGCCACGTTTCAATCTCATCACGCCATACCTGATAATCGCCCGGCACAACAATACTGTTTAGCTCTTGCAGGGCATATTTAATATCGCTCACAATCGGCAAATGGGCGACCTTATTCTTGTTAATCTCAGAAGGATCGATATCGATATGCACAATGCGACCGTGTTTGCAAAACTCTTCGAGCTTGCCCGTCACCCGATCATCAAAACGCACCCCAAATGCCAGCAACAAATCAGCGTGATTGATGGCGTAATTGGCGTAAACCGACCCGTGCATACCCAGCATCTGCAAAGACTGGGGATCTGTTTGCGGAAAAACACCCAGCCCCATAAGCGTCTGCGCCACGGGAATGCGTGTCTTTCGGGCAAACTCGCGAAGCTCTTCCGACGCATCCGCAGTCACAATCCCCCCACCGGCATAAATAAGCGGGCGTTTGGATTCTAAAATCGCCTGCGCAACCTCTTGAATTTGCGCACGGCTGGCGTGCAAATGATTGGGGGTATAGCTGCGAATAGAAACCGTCTCGGGAAAATCGGGCACACAAACACTTTGCTGCACATTCTTGGGAATATCGATTAGCACAGGACCTGGACGCCCGGACGAGGCAATGTAAAACGCCTCTTTGACAATGCGGGGAATATCTTCAATGCGATCCACGAGATAATTGTGCTTGGTAATCTGCCGCGTCACCTCAATAATCGGCGTCTCCTGAAACGCATCGCGCCCAATAACAGCAGTAGGGACCTGCCCCGTGATGGCAACAAGCGGCACGGAGTCCATTTTGGCATCTGCCAGCCCCGTGACCAGATTGGTAGCACCCGGCCCAGAAGTTGCCATACACACGCCAACTTTGCCCGAAACTTTGGCATATCCCTCAGCCGCAAAAATTTCGCCCTGTTCGTGCCGGCACAACACAACCTGGATATTGGAACGCGTGAGGGACTGGTGCATTTCCATGCTGGCCCCTCCGGGATAGCCAAAAAGAACTTCGACCCCCTCGCGGATGAGACATTCAACCAGAATATCGGCACCGCTCATTTCGCCAGAGGTAGAACCAGATGCCGGAGTCTGGGGATTGCTCGCCATTGCAAAAATCTCCTTGAGATAGGAGCACACCTGCGCGTGCGTCCTTTGTCAGACAAAAAAAAACCGCCATTGCATTGTAGCGATGACGGGACAAGATGTTTTTTCGATTGCGATCATCAATCCCATCATCACATGGGTACAAGTACTACAACACGGCCTACAACAGCCGTTGTAATTGCAATGCGGGATGTGGTGATCTGATGTGTCATAACTCTGCGCTCGCTTTCAGTTAGAGAGACAAGATACAGGCTCAGTCCAGTTCTGTCAAGAAAATCAGCTATTCTTCTCACCAATCATATTAATCCGGTCTCGCAGTTCGGCAGCGCGTTCAAACTCCTCGTTGTCAATTGCTTCCAGCAATTCTTTCTTCAGACGCTCAGACTCTGTGAGGGGGCGCTGTTGTTCAAGCTCGTTGAGCAATTCGTTCAGAGACTCAACAGAGCGTTTTTTTTCAATGTCAAACTCTTCTGCTTCTACTTCTTCCAGATTTTCAATCTTGTCGAGCACATCTCGAATAATTCGTATGCCCTCCGAAAAATTGTTCTTTTGCGATTCAATCATCACGCGCGCAATCGCGTGGATTCGCAAAACATAAGGCCACCATTTTTCGAGATTGAGACGATCGTTTTCCACAGCAGCGTATTGGTTGACAAAACGAAACAGCCTCATGTTGCGCTCTGTATCTCGAATAACGCGGTCATAATCTCGTATTTGGAGTAAAAAAACATACCGCTCGTAGAGCAGTCGGCTTTCATCAAAGAGTTCGCGACAGTGCGCCTTTTTCAGTGAAAAACCATCGGATGTACCGTGTTCTTCAATGAAATGATGAAGCCTATCAGTAAAATGATCCAGAACAAACGCGCTATTGTGCGGTTTGCGCCCATCGGGACGCCCGTCGAGCTCCATCTGTAGAATGCCTTGAAATGGACCTTGATCTATGCGCACTTGAATTTTTTCAACGCCTTTGGACGAGAAAATTTTGCGAATGCTGTTTTTGGGGTCATAGGGCCAGTGCTTCAGCAAAGGGCCAATATCTTCGGTCATGGCAAGTTCCCCTGATATGTGGGAGAGACCTCCCTTGAACTGCTGACGGCGGAAGAATACCCGAACCTATTGCGCTATAGGTTTCAATCTAATTGCATTTGATTGCAGACGCAAGTATCATGTAAGGCGGGTGTGAAGTGTGAAGTGAGAAGTGTGAAGTGAGAAGACCACCCAACCACTCTCACGTCTCACCTGCCTTTAAAACGGGCGAGGCATGCCTCGCCCCTACATCTTGTATCTCACCTGTACAGGAGAAACGAATGGGAACAAAAAAAATCACAGAATCACTCGCAGAGTTTTTCAAATTTAACGCGCAAAACACAGATTGGCGCGCTGAAACAACAGGTGGTATAACGACATTTGTGACAATGGCTTATATCGTAGCCGTGAACCCGGGCATCTTATCCGACGCATTGGGCAAAGATTTATTTCCCGAACTGTTATTCGCAACGTGTGCTTCTGCAGCCATCGCAACAATACTCATGGGACTTCTGGCAAATTATCCCTTTGCCCTGGCGCCGGGCATGGGCCTCAATGCGTTTTTTACCTACACAATTGTACTGGGCATGGGCGTACATTGGAAATTGGCCCTGGGCGTGGTCCTCGCTTCCGGACTTTTATTTTTATTATTAACCGTATTGCGGGTGCGCGAGGCAATTATCACAGCAGTGCCCCAACCTCTCAAGCTCGCCGCCGCCGCGGGTATTGGACTATTTATTGCATTCATCGGATTTAAGAATGCGGGTTTTATTGTCGATAATCAGGCCACGTTGGTCAGCCTGGGCAATGTACGCACGGGACCTGTTGGATTGGCACTGGTGGGACTTTTTGGTACGGCCATCATGCTGACGCGCGGCATCCGCGGTGCAATTTTACTCGGCGTAATCGGCGTCACCTTATTATCCATGATTATGGAACTTACGCCCTGGCCAACAGGGATCACAAGCCTTCCCGTTTGGCCTACCCATCTCTTTGGAGAAGCCATCTATCATCTGCCCCTCGCATTTCACACCGCAGTAATAGAACTCGTCTTTGCATTTCTCTTTGTCGATCTATTTGATACCATGGGCACGCTGGTGGGATTATCCGAACGCGTGGGGTACCTGGATAAGCGAGGACGATTGCCGCGCGCCAACAAAGCACTGCTATCAGACTCTATTGGAACCGTATGCGGTAGCGTATTGGGCACCTCAACAGTAACGACCTATATCGAAAGCGCCGCGGGCATATCCTCGGGCGCTCGCACGGGCTTTGCCAGCCTGGTAACCGGCGGCCTATTCATCTGCGCCTTATTTTTCACACCTCTGGTACAGGCCATACCGTCCTTTGCCACAGCACCCGCGCTCATCGTCGTAGGCGTCATGATGATGGCCCCGGCTGCTCGCATTGCCTGGGATGATATGTCGGACGCCGTACCCGCTTTTTTAACACTGATAGCCATTCCCTTAACATTCAGCATTGCCGATGGATTGGCACTCGGATTTATAGCCTATCCCATAATCAAAAGATTGAGCAAAAAAGGCTCCGAGGTACATTTTTTTATAGATGTATTGGCCATCATATTTATTCTCAAATATGTCTTTATGGCGTGAGATGCGTGGTCCTGATCGCTGCTTTTGTTCGTGACATTTGTATTTTTTTTCTCTATTATTTCAAAATAATCATGGTAGCTATTAAAAGCTAAAAAAACATTAAGGAGGCGTTATGCGTACATCATGGATCATTTTTCTCTTACTATGGAGTACCTGCTCGGTCGTAGCTCAGGATCTCGGTAGCTTGACTGGAAAAGTGGAAGATGAGACGGGAGAAGCATTATTCGCGGCCAATGTCATAGTCAAAGGACCGGCCATTGAAAGCACCCGAGGCGCAATCACCAACGACCAGGGAAACTATCGCATCGACCGCTTGCCGCCGGGCATTTACGAAATCACCATCAGTTATATAGGCTATGAAACCACAGTTGTATCCGGCGTAGAAATCCGCGCTGGCGAAAGTACAACGCGAAATTTCGAGTTGACCGCCGTAGCCCTCATCGGTCAACAAGTCGTGGTATCGGCATCGCGCAAACAAGAAAAAGCCCTGGACGCGCCCGCCTCAATTGCAACGATCGAAGCAGCCGAAATCAGAGACCGAGGCGTCTTGTCGCCGACAGAGCATATCAAAACCCTGCCCGGAGTAGATTTTTCCAAGACGGGCATCTCACAAAGCAACGTGGTGGTTCGCGGATTCAACAATGTATTTTCCGGCGCATTGCTCACACTCGTTGACAACCGCATTGCCCGCGTCCCTTCCCTGCGTTTCAATGCCTTTGACATGATCCCCGTTACCGGTGAAGACATTGAGCGCATCGAAGTGGTTTTGGGACCCGGATCCGCGCTTTACGGTCCCAACACCTCCAGTGGCGTGATGCACATTATCACCCGCTCGCCATTTGGATCGGAAGGCAATACAATTTCCATATCTGGTGGCCAGCGCAGTGTGCGAAGATTATCACTGCGGCACGCCAGCAGCCTCAACAACAAGATCGGGATCAAAGTCTCAGGTCTGCATAGTTCAGCCCATGACTGGGAGTACATCGATCCCCTGGAAGTGGAAGCGCGGGGTTTTAATCCACGCGACTACAACTCAAAAAAGACATTGGGAGAACTGAGACTCGATTTTCGACCAACAGATGACCTGACAATCATAGGATCAACGGGCTATACAAAAACAAGCGGTATTGAATTGACGGGTTTGGGCGCGGGCCAGGCAAAAGACTGGACCTATAGTTTTTATCAAGGACGCCTGCTCTATCGCGAGTGGTTTGCACAAATTTTCTACAACACGAGTAATGCAGGTCAAACGAGAATGATCGCACCCAACGACCCAATTGTAGATAATTCATATTTGATGGTCATGCAATTGCAGCACAGTGCCAATTTGGGACAAAAACAACACTTTGCTTATGGTGCTGACGTGCTGCAAACTCGACCCGTGACAGGAGGTACAATAAACGGCATACATGAAGACATTGATAACATCAATGAATACGGGATCTATTTGCAAAGTGAAACCAGCCTGAGCGATCAAATCGAGCTGGTATTGGCCGGGCGCATCGACAAACACAGTCATATTGAAGACCCGTTTTTCTCACCCCGCGCAGCGCTGGTCATTAAACCCAGACCGCTCAACACCCTGCGATTGACGTATAACCGCGCATTTAGCACGCCTTCGACCACCAACTTATTTTTGGACCGGATCGGCCTCCCCGATCCCTTTGGGTTCGGGGCATTGCAATCGTCATTGGGATTTAATCCAGCAATTGACGTTCGCGCACAGGGCACCGCCGGTACCGGATTCACATTTCGCAGAGATGACAATGGCCTCCCCATGTATCGAACGCCCTTTGCGCCCATAGCGGGCTTGTCAAAAGATCACTACTTCTCTCTGCACAGTCCCCAGGGTACCAATTTGATGTGGGGCGCTGCCAGAGAAATAATAATGGGTATCCTTTTGGCGGAACTGGAACCTCTCGCAACAGGACTTTTCGTCGATCGGCTTGGGCTACCACAAGAACAAGCGGCTGCGGTAGCCGCACAACTGGTCCGAGACTTTCCCGGGATCATTCCAGAACAACTGCAGGGCTTGCAAAATACGGCCGGTACACTGAATACAGCAACGGCGAGTTTTGATCCCGAGCCCGACCTCGCCAATGCAGTGGCAGACATAAACAAAATCGAATCGACCATCTCAGAAACCTTTGAAGTGGGATACAAAGGCGTCATCAATAACAAACTGATCCTGGCAGCCGATGTCTATCTAAGCAGAAAAAGAAATTTCACCAGCCCGTTGCGGATTGTAACACCCAGTGTATTTCTCGCGCCCGGTCCTTTGAACGAGGCTCTGGAAAACGGAATTACCGAGAACTTGAAAGACCCCGCCAACGCGAGTCTCGCAATTGCCATCGGTCTTTTAGATCAGCTCAACCTGCCGGATTTGGGCCTGGTTGGCAATGGCAATGGAACGGGCATAGATGAATTGACGCAGTTATTTGTATCCAACGCCGCGGGGATCCCCTTTGGCACCATGTCTGCCGAACAGGCATCAGACCCCACCGCGGTAATGGTCGCATATCGCAATTTTGGTCGCATAACACTCTACGGTGCCGACCTATCTTTTGCGTATTACCCAAACGAAATGTGGACTTTTACCGGCAATTACTCCTATGTCAGCGATGACTTTTTCCCCAATTTAGACAACATCGGCGACATTGCCCTCAATGCACCCAAGCACAAATTTAACATCGGTATCGATTGTCAACTGCCCAATACACCACTTACTATTAGTGGGAAATTGAGCTATCGCGGTGGTTTTCCCATGCGATCGGGTGTATATATCGGCGATGTAGATGCTTATACTGTTTTGGACCTGAATACCGCATATCAGTTACCACTTTCAAATGATCGCTTCAAGATCACCTGGAATGTGGAAGTCAGCAACGTGTTAAACCAGGAATATCGATCATTTGTCGGTGCGCCATTTATTGGACGCCTAATTTTAACTGGCCTGAATATTCGATTCTAAAGCTTTCCCTCTCTCATCTTAAAAAAATCCAGATTATTGCGATAAGGAGGGTTTTATGCGTGTATTGTATATCCTTGCTTTCGTACTATGGAATGCTTACTCGGTCGTAGCTCAGGACTTCGGCAGTTTGACGGGCAAAGTGGAAACTGAAGACGGAGAAATCTTATTCGGTGCCAATATCATAGTCAAAGGACCGGCCATTGAAAGCACCCGGGGCGCAATCACCAACGACCAGGGAAACTATCGCATCGACCGCTTGCCGCCGGGCATTTACGAAATCACCATCAGTTATATCGGATATGAAACCATCGTTACAACCGGCGTAGAAATCCGCGCTGGCGAAAGCATGACGCGAGATTTCAGACTGACCGCTGTAACCCTCATTGGTCAACAAGTCGTGGTATCGGCATCGCGCAAACAGGAAAAAGCCCTGGACGCGCCCGCCTCAATTGCAACAGTCGAGGCGTCTGAAATCAGAAATCGAGAAGTCTTGACAATGAGTGAATATGTCAAGACCCTGCCCGGCGTTGACTATGCTCAAACAGGCATATCGCAAGGCAGCATGGTAGTTCGCGGATTCAACAAAGTATTTTCTGGCGCACTGCTCACACTCGTTGACAACCGCATTGCCCGAATCCCGTCGCTACGCTTGAATGCCTATGATTTGATCCCCCTTACCAGTGACGACATTGAGCGCATTGAAGTGGTTTTAGGACCCGGATCCGCGCTTTACGGTCCCAACAGCGCCAATGGCGTGATGCACATTATCACCCGCTCGCCATTTGGATCAGAAGGCAATACAATTTCCATATCTGGTGGCCAGCGCAGTGTGCGAAAATTATCACTGCGGCACGCCAGCAGCCTCAACAACAAGATCGGGATCAAAATTTCGGGTGGGTATGTTGCAACCCATGACTGGGAATATGTCGATTCCCTGGAAGTAGAAGCGCGCGGTTTTAATCCACGCAATTATAGCACAGAAAGGACAAGTGGGGAGTTCAGACTCGATTTTCGACCAACAGACAACCTGACATTGATAGGGTCGGTGGGCTATTCAAAAATGAGCGGCCTTCAACAGACGGATTTGGGAGCGGGCCAGGCGAAAGACTGGACCTATAATTTTTATCAAGGCCGCCTGCTGTATCGCGGATGGTTCGCACAGATCTTCTACAACACCAGTAATGCAGGCGACACGGAACTGATCACAGCCGGTGACCCAATTGTAGATAATTCACATTTGATGGTCTTGCAACTGCAACACAATGCCAGTTTGGGACAGAAACAACACTTTGCTTATGGTGCTGACGTACTGCTCACCCGGCCCAAAACACAGGGCACAGTACACGGCATGCATGAAGACAATGACGACATCGATGAATACGGGATTTACCTCCAAAGCGAAACCAACCTGAGCGATCAAATCGATCTGATATTAGCCGGGCGTATCGACAAACACAGCCATATTGGAGATCTGTTTTTCTCACCCCGCGCAGCACTGGTCATCAAACCCACACAGGACAACACCCTGCGATTGACATATAACCGCGCATTTAGCACGCCCTTAACCCCCGACTTATTTGTAGATCGAGTCGGCGTCCCCGACGTCTTTATGCTGGGGGAAAGTCTCAGTCCAGTATTGGGATTTAGTCCAGCTATTGACCTTCGCGCACAGGGCACTGCCGGTACCGGGTTCACATTTCGCAGAGACGACAATGGCCTACCCATGTATCGAACGCCCTTTGCGCCCATAGCGGGATTATCAAAAGATCACTACTTCTCTTTGCACGATCCCCAGGGCACCAATTTGATGTGGCGCGCTGCCAGAGAAGCAATACTGGACGGCTTTCTATCTGAACTGGAACCTCTCGCAACAGAGCTTATCGCAGGCGGGCTTGGGCTACCACCAGATCAAGCGATTGCGCTGGTCGAAAAACTCGTCGAGATCTTTCCCGGAACTATCCCAGAACAACTGCCTGGCTTGCAAAATACGGCTGCGACACTGAATGCAGAAACGCAGGGTTTCGATCCCATACCCGACCTCGCCAATGCAGTGACAGACATAGAAAAACTCGGACCCACCATCACAGAAACCTTTGAATTGGGATACAAAGGCGTCATCAAAAACAAACTCATCCTGGCAGCCGATGTCTATCAAACCAGAATCAAAAATTTTATCAGCCCGTTGCGAATTGAAACACCCAACGTATTTCTCGCACCCGGTCCCTTAAGCGAAGCCCTCACAGACGCGCTTACCGAGAACCTGAAAGACCCTGCCAATGCAAGCCTCGCAATTGCCCTTATTTTTTTAGATCAACTCAACGAGCCAGAGTTAGGGTTGGTTGGCAATGGCAATGGAACAGGCGTCGATGAATTGACGGAGTTATTCGTAGCCAACGCCGCGCTGATTCCATTTGGCACCATAGTGCCCGAACAGGCAGCAGACCCCAATGCAGTGATAGTCGCACCTCGCAATTTTGGCAACATAACCCTCTACGGTGCTGACCTATCTTTTGCGTATTATCCAAACGAAATATGGGCTTTTACCGGCAATTACTCATACGTCAGCAAGGACTTTTTCCCCAATTTAGACAACATCGGCGACATTGCCCTCAATGCTCCCCGGCACAAATTTAACATCGGTATCGATTGCCAACTGCCCAATATACCGCTCACGGTCCGAGGAAAATTGCGCTACCGCGATGGCTTTCCAATGCAATCGGGTATATATGTCGGCGATGTAGATGCTCATACTGTTTTGGATTTGAATATCACCTATCAATTGCCTCTTTCAAATGATCGCTTCAACACCACCCTGAGTTTGGATGCCAGCAATTTGCTAAGCCAGGAATATCAATCACTTGTCGGTGCGCCCTGGATCGGACGCCTAATTACAAGCAGCTTGCATGTTCGGTTCTAATACTTGCCATCTTCCCACAAAAAAATCCAGATCATTGCGATCTGGATTTTTTTATTCCAAAACAACTCTAACCGCGTTCTACTCAAGCGGCTGATAAAGCCGGGATTCTGGATCGCGTTCGGGAAGCCCCAAACTATCCCAAAAAATTGTGTGTTCAAATGGCGTGAGGCGAAAATCCGGAATGGGAACTGGCGCACCGCCCAACTCGGCGGATTTATTTGCCAAAATCCCCGGCAGACAGTATTCAATGGCGCGATACACATCAATCGGCGATGGCTTGCCAGCGAGAATAGACTGTGTAAAATGTCGGGCGAGTTTTAAGTCCGCACCGCCGTGACCTGCAGAAGTATCATCGCCATGTGCACCAAGACCAACGGGTAAAACCTCCCAGCCACTGCGATGATCTGCCCCGCGAGAAAAGCGACGGGCGTATTTTTCATAGCTGAACCACTCGGCACCGCCCTCAACGCCAAAAATGCGATAGCGATGTTCAGAAGGACGGGCCGTATTCAGCGTAACCATAATCTTGATAAGCGCGCCCTTTGCTGTTTCAAACACCGCGATCTGGCCGTCGGAACGCAGAGGCGCATCAGCACTTCGGAACGGCGCGCTACGGCAAGAAACAGAAACACAGCGATCGTCAATCACCTCGAGCAATGGCCCCAGGTCATGCGTCAGATACTGAATAGGGGGTTGATCGGCGCGCCAGATCGGCATTGCATCTGTATAACCGGCTGCCCGCGCTCGAGTCGGCGTATGACGCGAACTATCAGGGCGAAAAAGCGTACCCGGCAAATGGTGAATATATTCGCCTTCGGCAATGGAAATAGGGCCAAAGCGATCTTCGGCAACCCACTTGCGGAAATAGCGAAAAAAATCCCAATAGCAGGTATTTTCTCCCAGCATATAGGTTTTGCCCGTATATTCGACGGTTTGGCGCAAATTCATACACTCTTCTTGCGTATAAGCACCGGGAACTTCCGAAAGCACATGACAACCCGCGCGCATAGCCTGACAACCGTGTTCCACCTGCAATTTCCCATTCGTAGCAACCACAATAGCATCGGGTTTGAGATCGAGCAAATCGTCAAACTCGGGCAAGATAGGAGCCGATGCACCAACCGATATGAGATGTTGCTCGGCGCGTTCTCTCAAACGAGGAAAGCGGTCACAAGCACCGATAACCTCAGCCTCTTCCAAAGCGAGAAAATTTCTGAAATGCGTAAAACCGCGACCGAGGCCCAGAATACCAACTTTGAGTTTGTCCATAATTCCCCCCAATTAATCAGACACAACGCGAATATCAACCTCAAATGCGCTCACGGGATAATTTATACCCCAGATTTCGAGAACGCTGGGATGAATCTCACCAATAAGCCCGTAAACGCGCTCGCCTGTTCGGATCTCGCCACTGCGACCGGGCAAAAATGTGGGATGCTCAATCGGCGCAATAGTATATTCAAAATTAAAATAATAGGATAACACCTCGAGAAAGCTCTGAATACCAGACAAATTGGCTTCGTCACTCGCTTCGAGCGCGCAAAGATGAATATCTGTGCGCGTACCGTAATCTTCTCCCGGCGCGAGAACCCCCACCTCACCCACTTCAAAAATCCGATGCGGATACAGCGCGCGGCGGCTTGTCGCCTCGGTCTTGAGCAAACCGGGCAGCAGTGCCCCCCGAATCGCGCTGTAATTTTCGGACATGGGATTTGAAATCGAAACAATCTTCGCATCTGGATTATTCATATCCACGGTCTGTTCTTTTTTAGAACAGAGAATCGGCAAAAAGACCTCTTGAAATCCGCTCCCAACCATGAGATTGCGAAATCGGTCTGCAAGATCCTCTTCTGGTGCGGCTTTGCCAACCGTAAAATCCCTGGGCATCTCGGGTTCAAAAGCCTCGTACCCCACGCCGATCACAACATCTTCCACAACATCGACGGGATGCAAAATATCGTCGCGATAAGGTGCTGGACGCACTTTAATAATCCCGTCTCGTACATCAACATCCCGATAACCCATCGCGTTGAGCGCGGTCTGAATCTGCCCCATCGAAATATGTGACCCAACCACCTTGTAAATCTCATCCGCATCGACCCGCAACGGCTCGGTCAGATCATAAGGACACGTCACAACCTGTCCCCTCGGCGTGTGAAATGGATACCGCACCGTCACGGGATAAATGCGGCCGCCCCGGTCAGCCATATTGACCGCCATAATTGCCATAGACAAAAGAATAGCGTCGAGTTCGGGGCCCGTTGCTTCGCAAAACAAAAACGCATCCCCCACTTCAACGCGTCCCAGACTCTGGCTATTAATAACAGGAGGCATCGAAAGAACCTCGCCGCGCGAATCGCGGATCAGTGGAAACTTATCTTTCCCCTCGAGAAGATGTGCATACATCCTGCCCGTGGGATGATCGGACAAAATCTGTCGCAAAGACATCTCAGACTCAAACTCCAGAGGAACAAAAGCAGTTTTATCGGGATCAACCGCATCGTATCGCACCGGATACACAATATCGGACGCATCGTAAATCCCAATCGCAACAACGCTGCGACCGCGCCCATATCCATCGGCGAGTTTTTCCTGCGCCTCGATAAGCGCGTCCAGTGCCGCATCATCAATCGCAATACCCTCACACGCAAAAGCGGCAATATAAGGACGGATATTTCGCAACCCGGGATCGACAATAACCTCCCGTTCCTGCGATACGCCAGACGCATCAAAAAAAGAATAATCCGGCTGAACATTCTCCCGATGGCTTTTGAGCAACCGCGCAAGCCCCTCTCCCGACCACAAATCGGGACGATTGGTATCTTTGAGCTGAATGCGAAGCGTATCCCCATCCTCAGCATCAATTTCTGCCTTCGCAGTTTCAAGAGCAACACTCAGGCTCTCCGAAGAATAAGCCTGCCCTGCGAGACGTTCAAAATCGGGTTTATTAACAGTAATCGTTGGCATTTTTACTCCTGATATCCTACCGCGTATTCCTGACCAAATCCAAATCCGTACTGAACAAATCGCGTATATCGTTAATACCCAGCGCGACCATCGCCATTCGATCAACCCCCAGACCCCAGGCAATAACCGGAACATCCACACCCAGAGGTCGTGTAAGCTCGGGACGAAAAAGCCCCGCGCCCCCGAGTTCCATCCAGCCGAGAACGGGATGCTTCGCCTGAAGTTCTACCGAAGGCTCGGTAAAAGGAAAATAATCGGGCACATAGCGCACATCTTCAGCCTGCGCGATCTCAAGAGCGAACAGCTTGAGCAAACCGAGCAAACTGCGAAAATTTATCTCCTCGCCCATAACAATACCCTCAGCCTGAAAAAAATCTGCCGCGTGCGTGGCATCGACATCATCCGGACGAAAACAACGCGCAAGAGCAAAATACTTACCCGGGATATTCGGCTCTAAAGCGAGCGTACGCGCCGAAAGCGCAGTGCCCTGACTCCGCAAAATAAGGCGGCGCGACTGTTCGGGATTAAACTCATATCGCCACCCGCGCGACCCTGTCTCGCCCCCATTTTGATGCGCCTCAGCCACCCTGGAAAAATGGGGTTCCTCTGCCTCTCGGGATTGCGTCGGCTCCGTAACATAATACGCATCGTGAATATTGCGCGCCGCGTGGAACTGCGGCATAAAAAGGGCATCCATATTCCAAAATTCTGTTTCGACCAGCGAACCTTTCATCTCTTCAAAACCAAGCGCCATCAACCGGCGCCGCACATTATCGAGATACGCCCGATAGGGATGGTGCTTCCCAATAAGCACGCGCGGCGGCTTAATCGACAGATCATATCGGCGAAAAGACGCGCCCTGCCATGTGCCTTTCTGAATCATTTCCGGCGTAAGACGAGAAACTTCATCACCAGTAAGATTGGCTTTGACAACCTCCACAAGCACGCGCCGCCCTTCTTCCGTAAGGCAATAAACCCGCTCTGTACGCTCGTCCAAACGAACAGGTGCCCTGCTCCCGCCGCGTTTGCGGGCATTGGCTTCAATATATTGGACAACATCACCTGAAAAATCATCAATCTCAATTCCAGTATCGGAAAATTTGTCAAAAAATTCTGGCATCAGTCGATCGACAAAAAAAGAAGCGCGCTCTGTATCGACAACAAAAATAGCCCCTTTATCCAGATCAATAATCCCATCCTTTTTCAAACCGCCAAAGGCACTGCCCCAGGCACCTCTATCAAACCGCTCGTCTGCTTGCAAGTCCTGGATCCCGACGCGCTCTGCGCTCGCCCGGGCCAAAAGTGCGGTCTCTGGCGTCGCGCCCTTTGCGGCAAAATCCCGTCCCACTTCCGTAAGCGAAACCGTTGCGCGCGTATTTTCTCTGGTAACTTCAAGCAATTGCTTGGAAATCAGCCACTCGACCGCGCGCCGAACCTGTCCCTCGCCGAGACCTGCCCCTTTTTGAAGTTGTGCATCGGACTGCTCGGCACTGGCATTACTCTCATATACACGCAAAATGCGAATTTCGAGAGCATGTAAAGATGCGAGATCCATCAATAGAAACTCCAATAGTTAGTATTTAGATAAGAAAAAAAGCCCCTTCGTCATCATAGGGACGAAAGAGCTTTTCGCGGTACCACCCTATTTGCGCTTAAAAGCACCACTCAGTAGATGGCCATCACCATCCTGTCCATTATCGGCGGACCCACCGGCTCGGCTTAATAGGAAACTGTCTTTCCATTCGGCTTTGCAGCTCGGGAGGGAACTTCGCCTGTGCATCCTGCAGATGTGCTTTCAGCCCAGGACACATCCTCTCTGTGCAGTTGGGAACAGGCTACTTTTCTCCGTCATAACTTTAAAGGCAAAAAATAGAAGTTTGCGCTACAAGTGTCAAGCCGAAAGTCGCAAATCTATCCGTCAACCGTTTTTCCAAATACACTCACAAACAGGAGAAAATCGGGAAAGTCAACAGCACCGTTCCTATCGATATCGTATTGGGCTTCGGACGATCCAAATGCACTTACAAACAGGAGAAAATCAGCAAACTCGATTACGCCATTGCCGTCAAAATCCGATTTGGCTTCCACAGAAAGCGGCTGGACAACGCCAGAAACAGACAGCGTATGCGTCGCGCGGTCCGGATCATTACTCAAAATAGTGATATTACCCGAAAACGTGCCCTCCATGGGTTTGGGAAACGTAATCGTAATCGTCGCCGAACTATCCGGAGATAGTGTAAACATCACAGGATCAAACGTCAATCCAGACACATCGCTCTCTATACCCGTAATCTCTAACGGCGCAGTTCCCGTATTCGTAATCGTAAAAGTCTGTTGAACCGTCTTTTCGGCATCAATACTTCCGAAATCAATTGCGGGAGCCCCCACAACAAGCACTGGCGCAGGCGCCGCCTGAACGATCACAGAAATTGACAGGGTATGCTTCGCACGATCCGGGTCATTGCTTGAAATAGTAATAAGTCCAGAAAACGTGCCCTCCGTAGAACTCGGAAACGAAATCGTCACCGTCTGCGAACCATTAGGTTCCAGTGTGAACATCGTAGTATCAAACGTCAGACCTGACACATCGCTCTCTATACCCGTAATCTCCAACGGTGCAGTACCCGTGTTCGTAATCGTAATCGTATCTTGAACCTGTTGTGCAAACGCAACTGTACCAAAATCAATTGCGGATTCCTGAACAGTAATCGCTGGCACAGGTGCCGCCTGAACGATCACAGAAATGGATAAGGTGTGCTTTGCACGATCTGGATCATTACTCGAAATCGTGATAAGCCCAGAAAACGTCCCTTCCGCAGAACTCGGAAACGTCACCGTCACCGTGCGCGAACTGTCCGGAGATAGTGTGAACGTCGTAGTATCAAACGCCAGACCCGACACATCACTCTCAATACCCGTAATCTCCAAATCCGCGGTACCCGTGTTTGTAATCGTAAAAGTCTTTTGAACCGATTGTGCAAACTCAACAGTACCGAAATCAACCGCCGTCTCCTGCACCGCAATCACTGGCACAGGTGGCGGTTGGACGATCACAGAAACGGATAAGGTCTGGGTTGCACGATCTGGATCATTACTCGAAATACTAACAAGCCCTGAAAACGCACCTTCTGTTGAACTCGGAAACGTAATCGTAACGGTCTGTGAACTGTCGGGAGCCAGTGTGAACATCGTAGTATCAAACGTCAATCCCTGCACATCACTCTCGATACCCGTAATCTCCAACGGCGCAGTTCCCGTATTCCTGATTGTAATCGTCTGTTGAACCGTTTGAGCAAACGCAACAGTGCCAAAATCAACTGCCGTTTCTTGAACACTGATCGCAGGTACAGGCGCCGCCTGAACGATCACAGAAACAGATAATGTCTGTGTTGCACGATCTGGATCATTACTCGAAATCGTGATAAGCCCTGAAAACGTCCCTTCCGAAGAACTCGGAAACGTCACCATCACCGTGCGCGAACTGTCGGGAGATAGTGTGAACATCGTAGTATCAAACGTCAGTCCAGACACATCACTCTGAATACCTGTAATCTCCAACGGTGCAGTACCCGTATTCTCAATCGTAATCGCCTGTTGAACCTGTTGAGCAAACTCAACAGTACCAAAATCAACTGCCGTCTCTTGAACAGTGATCGCTGGCACAGGTCGCGGTTGGACGATCACAGAAACAGATAATGTCTGGGTTGCACGATCTGGATCATTACTCGAAATCGTGATATTACCCGAAAACGTGCCCTCCACAGAACTCGGAAACGTCACCGTCACCGTGCGCGAACTGTCGGGAGCCAGTGTGAATATCGTAGTATCAAACGTCAATCCTGACACATCGCTCTCGATACCCGTAATCTCCAACGAAGCAGTACCTGTATTTTGAATCGTAATCGTCTGTTGAACCGCTTGGGCAAACGCAACAGTACCAAAGTCAATCGCCGTCTCTTGAACAGCAATGGCTGGTACGGGTCGCGGCTGCACGATCACAGAAACAGATAATGTCTGTGTTGCACGATCTGGATCATTACTCGAAATCGTGATAAGCCCAGAAAACGTGCCCTCCACAGAACTCGGAAACGTCACCGTCACCGTCTGCGAACTGTCCGGAGATAGTGTGAACGTCGTAGGATCAAACGTCAGACCCGACACATTGCTCTGAATACCTGTAATCTCCAACGGTGCAGTACCCGTGTTCGTAATCGTAATCATCTGTTGAACCTGTTGAGCAAACTCAACAGTACCAAAATCAACTGCCGTCTCTTGAACAGCAATCACCGGCACAGGTCGCGGTTGGACGATCACAGAAACGGATAATGTCTGGGTTGCACGTTCTGGATCATTACTCGAAATCGTGATAAGCCCTGAAAACGTGCCCTCCACAGAACTCGGAAACGTAATCGTAACTGTCTGTGAACCGTTGGGGGCCAACGTGAACGTAGATGGTGAAAAACTTAAACCCGACACATTGCTCTGAATACCTGTAATCTCCAAATTCGCTGTACCCGTGTTCGTAATCGTAATCATCTGTTGAACCTGTTGAGCAAACTCGACAGTACCAAAATCAACCGCCGTTTGTTGCACGCTAATCGCCGGAACAGGTGGTGGCTGCACGGTCACAGAAACGGATAACGTCTGGGTTGCACGATCCGGGTCATTACTCGAAATCGTGATAAGCCCTGAAAACGTCCCTTCCGAAGAACTCGGAAACGTAATCGTCACCGTGCGTGAACTATTGGGTTCCAGCGTGAACGTCGTAGTATCAAATGTCAAACCTGCCACATTGCTCTGAATACCTGTAATCATCAAAGATGCAGTACCCGTATTCGTAATCGTAATGGTTCGCTGAACTGGTTGTGCAAATGCAACTGTACCAAAATTAACTGCCGTTTGCTGCACACTGATCGCCGGTGCAGGGGGTGGTTGAACGGTCACAGAAACAGATAAGGTCTGTGTTGCACGTTCTGGATCATTACTCGAAATCGTGATATTCCCCGAAAACGTGCCCTCTGTCGAACTTGGAAACCTAATCGTCACCGTCTGCGAACCATCGGGTTCCAGTGTAAACGTAGAAGGTTCAAACGTCAGATCCGACATATCACTCTGAATACCCGTAATCTCCAACGGCGCAGTACCCGTGTTCTCAATCGTAATCGTCTGTTCACCCGTTTGACCTGCCTCAATAGTACCGAAATTAACTGGCGTTTGCTGCACACTGATCGCCGGTGCAGGGGGTGGTTGAACGATCACAGAAACAGATAAGGTGCTTGTTCCACTATTCGGATCATTACTCGAAATCGTGATATTTCCCGAAAACGTGCCCTCCGTGGCGTCGGACAACGTAACTGTAACCGTCTGTGAACCATTGGGTTCCAGCGTGAACGTCGTAGTATCAAACGTCAATCCCGACACATCACTCTCAATACCTGTTATCTCCAAATCCGCTGTACCCGTGTTCGTGATCGTAATCGTCTGTTCACCCGTTTGACCTGCGTCAATGGCGAAATTAACTGCCGTTTGCTGTACAGAGATCGCTGGCGCAGAGGGGGGCGATGCCAACAGTTCATCAACCTTGGCTATTGCGTTACTGCGGACAGTGGAGGAACCCAAACTGTTTTGCGAAAAACGCACAACCCCATCGGAATCAACGACAATGAGATCCTCACGACTGAATGGGCTACCTGCGTTGCGAAGCAAAGGAAAGGTGACTCTTGCAGCGGAGCGAAAAGCCGTAAGCTGTGACTGACTGCCCCTATAAACATCAAGACCGAGCATGGCAACATTGGAATCGCTGGAATCGCTATACTTTTGCCAGAGTGTTTCGAGTGACGGACCCGCCGCTCTACAGGTCTGTCAGCTCCACCCGATGACCGCAAGTATGAGCACCTGGCCGCGATAGTCAGAGGGCTTATATGTACCGCCGTCGAGACCCGTTAGAGAAAAATCAGCAATCTGTTGTCCAACCGTGACGGCAGAGGCAGACCCAGCGAGCAGGAGTAGAATCATCGGGATGGATAATAGATATTTGCGCATGGCATTTATCCTCATATATTGGTGGAAGTAATGACAACCAAAACCTCTGGATCGCGGCTCAAGCCTGTCCCTGCATGGTGTTGAGCAGGGAATCATGCCGCGATGACGGCTTTGTTGATGGAGTTAAGGGTCGGGAAAAGGATTTCCCTCCTACGGAGCCCTTCAATAATATATTACCTTCACTAAAGGTTATCAACGCTTCAATCTAACAGAAGTTTCTCCACAGGTCAACCACAAGGAGTGCGCGATGGACATTCTCACCGAGCAAAAAAAATCGTTTTTTGACACCTTTGGATTTCTCGCATTTCCGGGGTTATTGGCGGATTGCATCAACGAAATTATCGATGCATTTGAAGCGATATGGGCACAACGGGGTGGTGGACACAACGGACAACCGCACGATGGCAAACGCCGATCGTGCATTGTGCCATTTATCGACCAGCACGAACGGCTATGCGCCCTATTGGATGATCCGCGAATAAAAGAAATCCTGACCGGATTACTGGGAGAAAATTTCAACTACATGGGATCGGACGGAAATTACTATGCCGGAGACACGCAATGGCATTCGGATGGCTGGGGCAAACAAATTCGATTTGTAAAAATAGCCCTGTACCTGGATCCCCTAACGCGCGACACGGGTTGTTTGCGCGTCATCCCAGGAAGTCACCATCTCAAAGATCAATATGCAAATAATATTGAAAACACCGTACGAAATTCCCAGGATAAATGGGACATGCACGGACCAGATATACCTGCATTAGCACTGGAAACCAATCCGGGCGACGTCGTCTTATTCAATCACAACTTAAAACACGCGGCTTTTGGCGGCAGTCCGCGTCGGCGAATGTTCACCATCAACTGCAGCGAACGCTTCCCCGAAGATGAAGAACACATCAAACTATTAAAAACACAGATTGCTGCACGCGCGAGATTCTGGAACGATCGCGCTTACGGTAAAATCATGCTCGCAACCGCTGGACCCGAACGCAAAAAACATCTTGAACAAGTCCTCGCACACGACGATCACCTCGCCGAACTCTCCGCCCGCGCAAGAAAAGAAATGCCCGAACCATCGCGTGGATAACACGGACACTACCAAAACCAGAAAGCCCTGTAATTTCAAATCGCAGGGCTTTTTTTATTTAGGAATCCGCGCTTTCGGGTCACATATATATAGCGGGCGGAAAAGCAAACGGTCAGCACAGCAACCATCTATGCGGAGTTCCAATGAGCAAACGCGATGCAGAACAAGTTGAAAAAGTATTGGCTGGCGACCAGGCTGCTTATGAACCGCTGGTCGAGACGTATCAAGGGCGCATCTTTGCCTTTGTAGCTGGTCGAATCCGCAACTTTTCCGCAACTGAAGACATCGTACAAAATGCGTTTGTGGAGGCATACATGCATCTCAAGTCTCTAAAATCGCCCGAAAAATTCTCCGGTTGGCTGCGGGGAATAGCACTCAATTTGTCCAATAAATGGCTTCAACAAAAACGCCCAGTCGTCTCAATTGACGATACATCTCGGGACATAACGCCTGAAGTATCGGAACTTCCATTGCCAGACCTACCCGACGAAGCACTGGAAAAAACCGAAACAAAAGAAGCCGTCATAGCCGCTATTGATACATTGCCAGACATTTATCGGGAAGCCGTATTGCTCCACTACATGGAAGGCCTGACCTATCCCGAAATCGCCGCATTTCTCGACATTCCCGAAAGCACAGTAACCGGTCGCCTTCAGGTTGCACGCAACCGCTTGCGCGACGAATTGATGCCACTGGTCGAAGACACACTCCGAGAAAAACGTCCGACGCGCCAATTGACGCGCAAAGTAATGGCCGCATTACCTCCACTATTGTACGCAGTACCAACGCAAGCGAGTCTGCTCGCCAAACTGAAAGGAACAGGCATGATCAAAATAATGGGTATCATCGGCGCAGGTATCGCGGGAACGGGATTGTATTTTGGTGGGATTTCGGCAGTGTTGAATTTAGAACAAGAAAACACTGAGCCATCCCAGGTGCCCCAAATACAACTCGAATTGGAAGAACTCGCTCAAAATGAGCAGTCAAATCCTGAGAGAACTGACAAAACAAAATCCTCGCGACAAGAGGCCAAATCCGGTTCCAATACAAGTGGCGATACAGAAAAACTGGACTTCAAAATGGAAAGTACGCCACAAGATTCACTGGTAAAAATTGTGTACTGGATACCAGAAACGATTTATCAAGACTCCGTCTTTGTAGAACTCATTTGCGCCAATATTCAGGGCATGATAGTAGCCAAGCCCGTGAATAAAACACAAGCACCAGGTTCTTACACGACATTCTTATCCAAACGGGAACTTCCCGACGGAACATACTTTGTGCAATTAAAAGCAAATCAAAAAAATGCCCAGGTACGGAAATTGAATCTCATCTGGACAGACAGAAAGTGAGGCTCAGCATGTATTTCAACAAGTGTAAACTGGCAGTGAGTTTGGTATTGTGCCTGAGTGCATATACTCTGTGTTTTGCACAACAACCTACCTATTCCAAAGAAGAAAAGAATCGATTTCGCCAATTTGCGAGCGGATACCGTCCCGAGACCCCAGATCAGTATTGGGAAGGCATATTGGGACTTGAACAACTGCTTGCCGATTACCCCAACACCTTTTTGAAAGGCGACATCTCCATCACCCTGCTGGGGTATTACCAGCAGGTCACCGATGATCCGCACCTGTTGATTGAACTATGTGAAAAAATGCTCGCATTGCGAATGCACACCAATGGCGCTTATGAAGCGGCTGCTCGGGCACTCGTGGATAAGAAAGTTCGATCTGATAAGACATTTCTATACGCACAGAACGCATTAAAAGAAGCATTGCAGAACCAGGAAAAATGGGAAAACAGCCTGAGAGAACTAAGCTGTCGCAAGCTATTGGCGCGTGCTCATCAACTCTTTGGACAACACGACCGTGCTGTTGCTGAAGCAAAGACTGTAATTCGCGGATGGCAAACCCGAAAGGATTTAGGCAATCTGGAACTGGCAAATCGGCAGGCATCTGTAGATAGAGCAAAGATCCACTTGCTTCGGATCTATAACGACCAAAAAGCCTGGACAGAGGCTTATGAACTCGCCTCAGAACTATTGCTAACCTCAGTTATCCGCACGGATATAGCAGAACTGTGGAGCCAGGCTTATGCTGGCAAATTCGGTTCAGGTGCGGGAATGAGCAAAACCTACGCCTCCTTAAAAGCCACGAGGGATAAGAAAATCATCCAAAGCGTCGAAAAAAAACGCATTTCACGACCCGCACCGGCCTTTGAAGTCCAAAAGTTAGACGGCGAGAAAATCACTTTGGCAGACTTAAAAGGCAAAGCTGTGGTGGTAACGTTTTGGGCGGGATGGTGCAGCCCGTGCATAGAAGAACTGCCCTATCTCCAAAAACTCAAAGCGAAATTTCTCAAGCAAAATATTGAATTTTTAGCGGTAAATATCGACAACGATAGCTCAATGCGCCGGGATATGGTCGCCAGCTTTCGGTACCAGAGCGCACCGCTTTTAACCTTTGCACTGGGCGATCTGGAAATGCGAAAAGCGTTTGGCTCCGCCGAGATTCCCTATACCTGCATCATCGATCAAAACGGACAGATTCGATATGAACGCAAGGGATTGGGTGCTGATTTCAGCGTGGCAATGGCGCATCAATTGGAGTGGGTCATCGGAATGAACGAAGCAGAATAACGAAAGTTACTGGTAAAACAAAACGGGCTGTGAGTAGATGCACAGCCCGTTTTTATATGGCAAACAGGATAACCAGGGAAAATAATTTTAGCCTTGCTTGTGTACAAGTAAAGTTATACAATTGAATATGAATAAAAAACCAATATCTACTTATGAGCGACTGATGCAAGACCCGGAGTTTAGAGAAGAATACAAAACGGAATACAAAGATTTTGCTCTTTCGGAATTGCTTCTGGCACTCATGGATGGTGATGACAAATCGGTTCGAAAGTTGGAAAAAGAAGTGGGTTCATTGATATGAACTGTTACTTGTAGCGTGATTAAAAATAGAAGTTCACCAAATAGTTTCAACATCTGATTGTCGAATTCGATAATCTGTTGTGACAAGTGGCAGGCTGAAGTACTGTGCTGTTGCCGCAATCATACGATCTGGCATATCGGGTATTTGATCGCGTGGGATATTTTCCAACTGTTCTGCAATCGCCAGATCAAAAGGGGCAACTTTGAATCCCGAATCGGATCGGTGCAATGTAGCTTTCAAATCAATCAAATTCTGTCTGGGCAACCGCTTTTTCTCAGTCAGGTATATAACCTCGACAATTGTCACTGATGACACATAGACTGGGTGACCTGATGTAATTGCCTCTCTAATAGCCTGACGAGCAACAGATGAAAGGTCTGACGACCGTGCTAAGAACCAGATAAATGAATGCGTATCTACAACCAGAGACATCACGCCTAATCCTCTTGATTAAATTTATGCCACATCTCCTTTCGAGCTTTGGCTATGTCTCGAGCGGTTATTGGATCCATCTGATCCCACAAGCCTTCGGGATTAAAGAGCTTGCCTTGATCAAATTCAGACGAATCTGGTGCGTTTGCCATAGGAACGAGTTGAAAGGCCGAACCATCTTCCTGCGTAATAACCACTTTCTCTCCATTGGCCGCTTCTTTGACCAATGCTGCAAGACAGTTTTCCGCCTCTGTAAGATTAATTTGGTGCATATTCTCATCCTTTCGGTATTCTCTAACGGCTGAACGCTGTTCTCAGGTAGTAATTATCCTCAAAAATAAAAAGTGTAGCAATGACGCGATTTTGTCAACCGCCTTTCAAAACATTTCCCTCTCATTTGCTTTTAAAATTTTCTAACTATTGAGAATTTCATCAATCTCTTCCATCTCCGCATCACTGAGATCCCAGCCAACCGTCGCGGCATTTGTCGTGACCTGCTCGGGCGTGGTAGCTCCGGCAATCACGGAACACACACAGGGATTGGCGAGAAGCCATGCAAAAGCCAGATCGAGAATGGTGTAATTGCGTTCCCGTGCAAATTCTTCCAACGCCTCCAGAATATCGAAATTCTTATCCGTGAACATCCCGCGGTCGCCCTCTGCCAAACGCGTGCCCTCGGGTGGCGGTTCATCCCGGCGATACTTACCCGTAAGAAAACCGCTGGCAAGGGGGAAATAGGGCAAAATGCCAATACCATAAGACTTGCAAAACGGCACAAGCTCGGCTTCAACCTCGCGGTCGAGCATACTATAGCGGGGTTGCACAGTCGAAAACGCGACCAAATTCTTCGCACGCGAAGTCCATATCGCCTCGCAGACCTCCCACGCCATAAAATTGGAGCAACCGATATAGCGCACCTTGCCCTGAGCAACGAGATAATCAAGCGCGTGCAAAGTCTCCTCAATAGGCGTATTGGAATCGGTCTGATGAATCTGATAAAGGTCAATATAATCCGTACTGAGACGTCTGAGACTGTCCTCCACCTCTTTGAGAATATGGTAACGCGAATTGCCGCGCATATTGGGTCCATCCCCCATACTCATCGACACCTTAGTCGCCAGAATAAACGCATCGCGCTTACCTCTAATCGCCCTGCCAATATAGGACTCCGACAGCGTGTCCCCGTACATATTAGCCGTATCGATCAACGTAATCCCCTCATCCAGCGCCCGATCCATAACACGCGCTGTAGCCCTCGCGTCGAGACGCCAGCCAAAATTATTGGTCCCCAGGCCAATAGCCGAAACCTGAAGCCCTGAATTGCCGAGTTGCCGATATTCCATTTGAAACTCCTTCAAATTGTAAAAATACATTGCAAATTTACAAAACCGTTGTAAAAATGCATTGTAAACTTACAAAACTGTTGTAAGATTGCAATCTCACAGAGACAAATGCCCCCGTAAAGACAAACCCTTATATCTAATCAAAAGGAATAAGATGCAGAAAGGGACAAAGGTGTGTGAGAGCGGTTGAATTTGAGGCGATCCAATGGAATAGATTGCCATGTCTCATAGCTGGCAAGTTTGCCAATAAAACTGCCGATACCGGCACCGACCACAGAAATAACAACAGTTTTTGGGCTCAGAACGATATTGGCAAGAGCTGACCATCCCGTCTCGGTACTCCTGTTCAAATCGGACGAGGAAAAAATGACACCAATACAAAAACCCGTAACCAGACCGGCTTTGAATCCCTTCCCGATATGGGATGTCTTGCTCAGATTAATCGACAGTTGATCGAGTTCCGAAACTGTCAAAATTTTGTACTCATCGCGCTTATGTGTATCTGCAAAAACGATCAAAGAGTCGCTCACACTGGCAATAACACCCTCAAACCGGCTATCTGCTGCTTCCACAATGCCGACAACGGCCCGGTGCCCGGGTATGACGCCAGTCCGGGTCAAAAATCGACGCGCCTCGGGATTGAACTGCACGGCGACTTTTTTCGTTTTCTTCACGCGCAGATGATCAATAGACTGGTAGGTAATACGGCGTCTATAGGGCAATTGATTTGTGATAATTGTAACCGCATATCCCTGTGTGCGATTGATATAGCCTTGAAACCGCATTTTTTGCGCGCCGATAAAATACGCACCCTCGACATACGTCCCGATATCGAGTTTTTTTACTCTTTCACTTACATCACTCGCATAACCCTGCGTACAAAACTGTCCCAGCAAAAATATCAGAAGTATCGAGCAGGCCTTGAAGGCGCAGAAAAAAAAGGAAGACAAGATAAACGATCCGTGAATGGAAAATATTACGTTTTGTCTTTGGATGGAATATAGCGGTTGGCGAGTTCGACATAATCCTCGCGAATCGGCGAGAAAATATCGAGAGCCACACAGGGACCATCTACTGCCTCGGCCCGGTGTGGCACATGGGCGGGAATCAGAAAGGCTTCGCCGGGTTCTACCGTGCGGGTCTCACCATCAATAGTGAACTTCATCCTCCCCTCGAGCATCATACCCCCCTGCTCATGGGGATGGCTGTGCATCGGCACGACAGCACCCGCATCAAACTCAACGCGCGAGAGCATCAAATTCTCACCATAAGGCGTCCGAATGCGTACGCCGGGCGCGACTTCATTAGCTGGATACTTATTCCAATCAATAAACGACATCTTTTTCAGCCTTCGAAAAGTTTGACTTCCTATCCTGCAGACGCGCGCGCCTCTTTGTCAATTGCGCCAAAGAGTTGCCGCGTCATCAAACGGGCGGCACTGGCGTGCATGCGCTGTCCCACAGCAGCAATTGGCCCGCCGATTTGCACATCGCCCTCAAACGAAATCCGCGTATTTTCACCATCAGGGGCAAGTTCCACAACGCCCTGCCCCTTGACGAACCCGGTCGTGCCCTTGATATCGACCACCATCGTATAGCGCTCGGGCGGTTGAATATCTGAAAGCGTGACACTACCCGTGTATTTGCCGCGAACGGGACCAATCCCCGCGGAAACAGCCATGTCATAAACCCCATCTGCTCTGTGTTCCAGCTTATCGCAACCGGGCATACAACGAGCGAGCACCTCGGGATCGATAAGCAATTCAAAAGCGCGTTCAACCGTCGCGCCAATAGTGTGTGTACCCGTAAGTTTCAAAACGTCTCCTAAAAAACACACAGCCCCCTTCCCCGAAAGAGAAGGAGGCTGTAAAATCAAGCTGCGCGTTCAATTGCCTGGCTCAATGCCCGTTGTGCAAACACGCGAGCCAAATGGGCGCGGTAATCGCCTGAAGCGTGGTGATCTTCCTGAAACTCTTCCACACCATCAGCCGCATGGGCCGCTGCATCGGCAACAGCGTCAATACCTTGCCCCACAAGCGCGTCTTCAACCGCATGTGCGCGATACGCCGCAGGCGCAACACCTGTAACACCCACAGCCACAGAAGCGCAGTTGCCCGCGTTGTCCAAAGTGACATGAGCCGCAACGCCTGCAAGGGCAAAACCGGACGCAGATTGTCGCATCTTGACATACGCGCCACCCGAATTCTCGGGCGGAGTAGCAATGCGAATACCAGTAAGGACCTCGTCGGGTTGCAAATCTGTAATAAAGAGATCCACAAAAAAATCAGACGCAGCAACCGCGCGTTCACCACCTGGCCCAGCAATATCGAATTGTGCATCGAGGGCGAGCATCGTCGCCGGCCAATCCGCAGCCGGATCGGCATGGGCAATACTCCCGCCCACAGTGCCTCGATTCCGCACCTGCGCATCGCCAATCTCTGCAGCGGTCTCGGGCAAAAGTGAACATTTCGAAGGCAACAAGCGGTGGCTTTCCACAGCATAATGCGTGGCCAGAGCACCAATGGAAATGGTCTCATTGCCCGCAGTCACTCTCTTTAAGCCAGCAACACCGCTCAGATCAATAACGACCGAAGGCGCGGCAAGACGCAATTTCATAGACGGAATCAGACTGTGACCGCCCGCCAATACTTTGGCATCGTCGCCGAACGCCTGCACCAGACGTATCGCGCTTCTCAGAGTTTTGGGTGCGTGGTAATCAAAGGGGGTCATTGTTCAAGTCTCCTCCATGAGTTTCCAGAGTTTTTCGGGGCGCAAAGGCAGATCAATATGTCGCACGCCAAAAGGTTTTAGCGCGTCAATCACCGCATTGGCTATCGCGGGCGTAGAACCAATCGTACCCGCTTCGCCCACACCTTTAACACCCATTGGATTGACGGGTGAAGGCGTAACCGTATTCGCCAATTCAAAGCGCGGGAAATTGTGCGCTTTGGGCAAAGCATAATCCATAAATGAACCGGTGATCATCTGCCCGCTCTCGTCGTAAATAGCTTCCTCGTAAAGGGCTTGCCCCACCCCCTGTGCAATACCGCCGTGTACCTGGCCCTCAACAATCAGCGGATTGATAATATTCCCGCAATCGTCAACAGCGATATAGCGCTGTATCTCAACCTCGCCCGTATCGGCATCGACCTCGACTACGGCGATATGCGTACCAAAGGGATAGGTAAAATTCGGCGGCTCAAAAAAGTGCGACTCAGCCAAACCGGGTTCTGTACCCTCGGGAAGTTCCACACCCACATGAGCCACCATCGCAATTTCGCCCAAAGTGAGACCCGACTCGGGCGCACCCTGAACGCAGTATTTGTTATCTTCAATCACGATATCCTGCGGATTGCTCTCCAGCAGATGCGCGGCGATATCGACCACTTTATCTTTTACCTTACCCATCGCATGCACCATCGCTGTACCACCCACAGCCGTCGCGCGGCTACCAAATGTACCAATACCGTATTGCACCGTATCGGTATCGCCGTGGATAATGCGAATATCGTCAATATCAACCCCCAGGCCATCGGCAATAAGCTGGGCAAAAGTGGTCTCCTGCCCCTGTCCATGGGGCGATACACCCGTGAGCACGGTTACCTTACCCGTGGGATCTACGCGCACAGTACTGCTTTCCCAACCACCCGCGGGCATCGCAGCAGAAGGACCCATCCCGCAAATCTCCACATAAGTGGAAAATCCAATACCGATATACCGTCCCTCTTCGCGCAATTCGGCCTGTTGCTCGCGCAAAGCCTCGTAATCGGCAATCTTAAGCGCCTTGTCGAGCGCCGCCGTATAGTCGCCACTATCATAAGCCACAGCAGTCCCCGTTTCATAGGGAAAAGCGTCTTTGCCGATAAAGTTTTTGCGCCGCACCTCCAGAGGATCAAGATCCAGATCGTGCGCCACCACATCGATCATGCGTTCGATGAGATACGTGGCCTCTGGACGCCCCGCACCTCGATAGGCATCCGTCGCCATCTTATTCGTAAAAGCCGCTTTGAGATTCATCTGCACATTTTTAAACGTATAAGAACCGCACAGCATCAATCCCGTAAGCGTGGGAATGGCTGGCGTGAGCAACTGATAATAAGCTCCCACATCAGCCGAAACCGTGTATCTGAGACCCAGGATCGTACCGTCGTCTTTCACCGCAAGTTCGACATCTCCGGTCTGATCGCGTCCGTGAATCGTATGCAAAAAGTTTTCACGCCGCCCTTCAATCCACTTCACAGGCTGCCCCAGATATTTCGCCATATGCCCCAGCAGGGCTTCTTCGGCATACACATTGAGCTTGCAACCAAAGCCACCGCCCACTTCCGGCGCAATAACGCGCACATGATTTTCGGCCATACTGAGCATAACGGATATTTGCGTGCGCAAAAGATGGGGAATTTGCGTGGAAGACCACAAGTTAAGCTGATCTTTACCGGGCAAATATTGGGCAACCACGCCGCGCGTCTCCATTGGATTGGGAACCAGACGCTGATGGTCAATCCGCTGGCTGACGACCTGATCGGCTTCGGCAAAAGCCGCATCAACATCGCCCCCGGCAATGCTCCAGGTAAAAGCCATATTATCGTCCCAATCTTCGTGAATAACAGGCGCGCCATCGGCAAAAGCAGCCTCAGCCGAATTGATGGCATCGAGAGGTTCGTAATCGACCTCAATCAAATCCAGTGCATCCTGGGCAATGTACGCATCGGTCGCTGCAACAGCGGCGACGGGTTCGCCAACAAAACGCACCTTTCCAGTTGTAAGCACAGGATGGTGGGGCACCTTAATGCCCGGAAATCCCTCGGGATCTGTAGCCGCACAGGGAATCCCACCAATGACATCTTTGACATCATCGCCAGTGACCACGGATTTCACTCCGGATAAATTTTGAGCCGCATCGGTATTAATACCATTGATGCGTGCATGAGCATAAGGGCTTCGCAAAATCGCGACATGCAACAAATTGGGCAGCTTAATGTCATCGACATAATGTGCAAGGCCCTGAATCAATCGGGGATCTTCTCGGCGCTTAATACGGGCGCCAACAGATTTGCTAACAGGCATGGGGCGCCTCCTATGTGGTCATTTTTTTCGATGCGTACTGAACCGCATCGACAATGTGTTGATACCCTGTACAGCGGCACAAATTGCCTTCTATACCGCGTCGAATATCGGCTTCACTGGGTTTGGGATTGCGTTCTAAAAGCTGGTGCGCGGCAATAATCATACCCGGGGTGCAAAAACCGCACTGCAATCCGTGACATTCCCAGAAGCCCTCCTGAATAGGGTGCAATTCACCATTTTGAGCCAGGCCCTCAATGGTAGTAATTTCAGCACCATTGGCTTGCACTGCCAAAACCGTACACGATTTGACAGCATCTCCATTGAGCATCACACTGCACGCGCCACAAAGGCTGGTCTCGCAACCCACATGCGTGCCAGTAAGCCCGACGACATCGCGCAAAAAATGCACGAGCAACATCCGCGGTTCCACGTCGTGACTTTGATGCTCCCCGTTCACAGTGACTTCAATTTTCACGCAAGCCTCCTTTGAAAAGGGGGGGAAGAAAGGAAACAACTTACACTCTATCGCAAGATATAGCGCATGAGAACGCGATGCAAACAATTTCTCTAACGCACAGGTGAACCATCTTGGGATACGACCCATTTTACACCGCGCCATCACTCCATTAATTTATTTTTTTCTTTATCTAATTTTTCAAGTGCTTTGCGGGCAGATTCTTGTTTGGGCCGCCACTTGAGAGCGGTTTGAAACGCCTCGCGAGCTTCTTGGATTTTGTTTTGATGGAGATAAATTTGCCCTATCCGATAATATGCGTTACCCCTTGATCGTTTTGCATCTGATGGTATAATTTGCAGCCACGCTTTGAAGTATTCAAGACCGCGATCAAGCCTGTCCCCAGATTCTGCTGATATGCGTCCTAAAGCGTATAATACATTCAATTTACGCTGTTGAAATATTACTATCTTTTCAAATGATGAAATAGTTGTATCGCGCCTTACCGATAGGGAATCGGTCGTCATCTGAAGACATTGTTCTGCAGCTCGATATGCTCGGTCAAATTGTTTGAGATCCAACAAATATGTACTCAGAATGCTGAAGGCGCGGCAGGAAAAAGGGTGTTGTTGCACATAAGATTCGAGCAGATCAACGGCTTCTTCGCGGCGTTCTGTTCGACTGAGATGCCCGCTAAGCCATAAAACGGGTAAATGATTGGACGGAGCTTTTTCTAATGCGGTTCTAAATTCTTCTTCGACTTTGTCCAATTCATCCTTTTTGCCGTAAATTCCAGCTTGTGCTAAATACCCCCTGATGGGATCAAGTCTCTTAATCTGATCGGCTTGATTTTGTGCTTCTTCTTTGTTCCCTCCAATAATACCCGGTGCCCTGAGGTGATATTCCATCAAGAAAAACTGTGCCTCAATATAATCCGGGTCTAAGGCAATGGCTTTTTCAATGGTCCTTTTTGCATTGCGAGCGTGTCCAGGTTTTCTGAAAATGCTGGCTTTTATCGCTTTTTGACCATACATTTGCGCCAGCCAATAGTAATAATTGGCATTTTGGGGACCGAATTTAGTGGCTTTCTCAAAATGGTCAAAAGCATCATCTACCCTATTATCCCAATCATCTACTCTATTACCCCAAATTATTGCTAACCGACCCAGAAGAAAGTGTATCTGGTCTTTATCGGACGATGTTTTTAAGAGCGTTTGTAAATGCGCCTCTGCTTTCTCATACTCCCCAGCAATAAACGCGTCGAAAACCTGGCGCAACGACGCATCGGCATTTCCCATCGTGAGCAGAATCCATAAGGTCAAAATCAAATATCTCAAACGCATTATTTTTCATCCCTTTCGTAGCTTATGTTATTAAACCAACACAGGAAAAAACAATGAAAACACTTTACTACGTCGCCGACCCCATGTGTTCGTGGTGCTGGGGATTTCAGCCAGTACTCGAAAAAGTAAAAGAAGCCGTACCCAAAGAATTGTCACCCGTATATATCATGGGTGGATTGGCACGCGACACCGATGACCTCATGCCCGATGCGATGCAGGCGCATATCCAGCGCGCCTGGCGCGAAGTCGCAGTCATAACAGGCGCGAGTTTCAACTGGGACTTTTGGGAAAAATGTACACCGAGGCGATGCACCTATCCATCTTGCAGGGCATTTTATGCGGCTCAAAATCAAGGGGCTGGAACTGCGATGTATGAAGCCATTCAACGCGCCTATTATCGTGAAGCGCGCAATCCATCAGACGTAGAAGTCCTCGTCGCATTGGCGGGTGAAATCGGATTAGACACACAGCGATTTGCTCAAGATCTGGCATCACCCGAAATAGAACAACAGATGCAGGATGGATTTAACATCAGGCGGTCAATGAATGCCAATCAGTTTCCAAGCCTCGTCATAAGAAACAATGCGTCCGTCACCTTTATCACCAGAGGGTATAACGACGCGGAAACTGTATTGGCCTATTTGCAAGCAGCACTAAAATAAAAAAATCAGCATTTTGTGCAACCCCATAAGGACAGCGAACATCGCCTTGACATGAATAAGAAGTTTTGAAATATTAAGCTCAATATATCTGCAACCAAAAACAAGAAGGAGAGCGCAGAGATGGCCGATCAAGACATACCGACACAAGAACAACAAAACGAATTGTTATTCATGCAACTGGTCATGATGTTTCAGGGCATGGCATTGCAAAACCTGGGCAAAGTTATGAACCCCATGACTAACCAGATCGAACGCAACCTGGAACAGGCAAAAAACATGATAGACATCCTCGGCATGTTGGACGAAAAAACAAAAGGCAACTTAAATGACAACGAGCAAAAATTAATGGAACACGTATTATTTGAACTGCGAATGAATTATGTAGATGAACTCAAAAAGGACCAAGCGCCAGAAGAGCAAGCGGAGGATCAGGCAAAAGAGCAAACACCAGATAATAGCACAGAGGACGAAGAGGAGAAAAAAAATTGAGCGCACTCAAAAAGTGGTCGGCTTATTGCTTACTCCTCATCATGTATCTACCCTTGAGTTGTGCTTATTACTCCACATCAGCCACGGGCAGTGGGGGCATCCGCTCCGTCGCTGTACCTCTACTCGACAATGAAAGCCTCGAAGCCGGAATTCACCAGGCATTGACAGACAGCTTAATTCAGGGATTTGTCTCTGATGCGGCCTTGCGCGTAGTCGAAGAAGATCAGGCCGATGCCATATTGCAAGGCACGGTCCTCGAAATCAAAGAAGAACCCTTTACCTATAGCGGTCAGGCGAGTGCCGAACAATATCAAATCTCCGTCTATGTAAAAATGGCCTTTTACGACACCCGGGAAAAACAAACCCTCTGGGAAATTGACCGCATGCGCGGTTACGGCATCTACGACGCGGCAAGCCAACGCGACCTCGCCCGCACACAAGGCATTGGCGACGCGCTGCGAATGCTCTCCAAAGACGTAGTAGATCGAACGCAAGTAGGGGGATGGTAAAAAAGGAAAAACACATGCCAAAAGACAATGTCGTGGTCGATGACTTCATGCAATTGATCGGCGGCACGCCACTAATTCGCTTAAATAGTCTGGCCACACCCGACATGGCCGAAATCGTCGTCAAAATGGAATCCCTGAATCCAGCTCGCACCGTAAAAGATCGCATCGCCCTATCCATGGTCGAAGCCGCAGAACGCGACGGACACTTAAAACCGGGCATGACCATCGTTGAACCGACCAGTGGCAACACCGGTATTGGTCTCGCAATGGTTGCCACAGCACGCGGTTATCGCTTGATTTTAACCATGCCCGATTCCATGAGCCGGGAGCGACGCGACCTGCTCGAAAGTTACGGCGCCGAATTGATATTAACACCGGGCGACCTCGACATGCCCGGCGCTGTCGCAGAAGCCGAACGAATCGTAAATGAATCACCCGAAACGACCTTTATGCCCCAGCAATTTAACAACCCGGCCAACCCGGAAATACACCGCCAAACCACAGCCCGAGAAATATTAGAAGCCGTTGACGGGCACCTCGACGCCTTTGTCGCAGGCGTGGGCACGGGAGGAACCATCACAGGCGTGGGCGAAGTCTTAAAAGCCGAATTAGACCACATACGCATAATCGCGGTTGAACCTGCCAAATCCCCGGTCCTATCGGGTGGAGAGCCAGGACTACACGGCATTCAGGGCATCGGTGCTGGCTTCATTCCCTCAGTCCTCAACCGCGATATTTTTGATACACTTATATGCGTACGCGACGAAGACGCCATCAAAACCGCCCGCAAACTCGGACGCGAAGAAGGCATATTGGCGGGCATATCAGCCGGAGCAAATGTATTCGCCGCCCAGCAAATCGCCCGCGACCTGGGACCGGGCAAGCGGGTCGCAACCATAATCTGCGACTCGGGCGAGCGGTACTTCAGCGTACCTAAATTCTTACAAGCATAATTTAAACCCACTTACAACAGGAGACCTCCATGAGCAATACCCCCAACTATTTAAAAAATTACGCAGACCTTTACGCCGATAACCCGCGCGCAGCCGCACTCCAGTGGTTCCGCGAAGCGCGTTACGGCCTGTTCTTACACTACGGACTCTACTCTCTAATAGGACGACACGAATGGGTGCAACTGCGAGAACTCATACCCGTAGCCGAATACGCCAAACTCATAGACGACTTCACCGCTGAAAACTTCAATGCCGAGCGCATCGCACAATTTGCCGTTGACTGCGGGATGAAATACATCAACATCACCACGCGGCATCACGATTCATTCTGCTTATTCGACACAGCGGAAACGGATTTCAACAGTACCAATGCCCCGGCGGGCCGCGACCTGATCAAAGAACTCGCCGAAGCGTGTGATCGCCACGCACTCGGACTGTGTTTGTACTACTCTCATGGACGGGATTGGAAACATCCACATGCCCCCAACAATGACGAATGGGGCGGGCAAGCAAGACCCAAATACGACCCGCCCGAACCGAGCTATGCCACTGGCTCCGCGCACAACTTGCAAATATATCTCGACTTCATGCAGGCGCAAATCACAGAACTACTCACAAATTACGGACCCGTAGCCGCAATCTGGCTGGACGGGATTGGCGTTCTCAACAACGGCGACAGAGCGAAATTTAAGTGCCAGGAACTCTACGACTATATCCACAGCGTACAACCGCAAGTGCTGGTCTCCTACAAACAGGGTTTGTTGGGCACCGAAGACTTTCAGGCACCTGAACATCAAGCTGTAGAACAGGCAAACAAACCCATGGAAATCTGCACGACAATGTGTTCTGGACCAGGTGGGAAGGGCGTATCCTGGGGCTATCTCGCCGAAGGGGGCCACCACAAAAATGAAGATGAAGTTTGGCAGGCATTGACAGCAGCGCGGGAAGGCGGTTGCAATTTATTGTTAAACACCGGACCCCTGCCCGATGGATCACTCGACGAAAAAGATGTACCAGTACTGCTCGCAGTGGGCGAACGCATCCGCAAAGAGGGATTTCCCGGAGAAGGAGCCTGATTTATTGTGTCAGTTCAAACAACCGACATACAGGAACCCCAACCCCTGACACAACGATCGCCCTGGTGGGCAATTGCACTGGCCGTATTGATCACCGTATCAATCAACGCAATCATCCCCTATACCCATCATTACATGCACACCATATCACTGGTCGAAGGCATGATACCGATGGGTATTTTTATGCCATTTCTGGTACTGATCTTTATCGTAAATCCCGTGCTACGCGCTCTGGGATATGCATTACAACCCTGGGAATTGATCTTCATATTTGCGGTGGGCTACGTGAGCATGTCCATCAATGAATTGCTCGGGCGCGTACTGGCAACCTATGCCGTAATGCACTACATGGCCACGCCGGAAAACCTCTGGGAAGAATACGTCTTTGGCCTCGTCCAACCCTATCTTGTAGTCGAAGATGCCAAAGATCAATTGGCCTGGTTTTACGAGGGCCTACCTCGCAACGCAACGATACCCTGGGCAATCTGGATACGCCCCACATTCTGGTGGCTGAGCTTTATCGCCGCGCTCGGCCTGGGATCAGTCGCATTGGCGACAATCTTGCGCCGGCAATGGGTCGAGCAGGAGCGATTGCCCTTTCCCTTTGCACAAGTCGCCGAAGAACTCGCTGAAACAGCGGGACCAAAAGGATTTCCCGAATATATGAAACAGCCGCTATTCTGGGCTGGTTTTTCCATTCCCGCAGTTATCGTCCTCTGGTACATCATCGGCTACTTCGACCCCAGCTTTCCCGTAATTACCATAGGAATCCAGAATCACACAATCTCATTGGGAAGGTATGTGCCCTACCTGCACGGGCGGCTCAACTTTTTGATCATCGGATTTGCGTATTTCACCGACTTACAGGTCTTATTTTCAATCTGGGTATTCTGGATACTCACCTGGCTGCAAATAGGGATGACCAACCGGCTGGGTCTGGCAGAGGGCCTCGGCGAATTCGCAGGCACGCGACAGCAAGCACTGGGGGGATTTATCGTATTTTGTCTGTGGGGATTGTGGATTGCGCGAACCCACATAAAGGCGGTCTTCCAACAGGCATTTCGCCAGACAAAAAATATGGACGACCAGAACGAATTGATGTCCTACCGCACAGCGGTTACCACATTTCTCGCCTGTGCGCTATTTGCCATGTTCTGGTTATTCAAGGGAGGGATGACACCGTTTTGGGCCGTATTGGTCACGGTGTTCTGGTTTGTTTTCTACACCGGATTTGCCAAAATCGTAGCAATGACCGGACTCGTATTCCTGGAATCACCCAGCAGCCTGGGCACCGGCATTATGGGATTTGCGCCACCTGATTCACTATCCCCAAACACAATTGCCATGCGGCAACAAGTGGGCAGCATGTATCAAAACGGTAAAAGCTTCACCATGCCCGCTGCCGCCCATGCCGCGCGGTTGAGCATCAACCTGGGCAATCGGGCGCGTGTACTGGGCTTGACCATCGCATTTGCATTTGTATTTTCACTCATCGCCGCCGCTGCATCGACAATTTATCTGGGCTATACCGACGGCGCATTTAATTTTGGCTCGTACATGTTTCGGGTTGCCGCGCCGCGTTACTACGACGGCATAGTATCATCCATCCGCGACATTGGCAAAGAGACCCATTACGGTCTTCGAATGGCATTTACCGCATTTGGCGCACTGACAATGGGCATCTTAACCCTCTGCCAATACCGATTCACCTGGTGGCCTCTCCATCCCATCGGTTTTACAGTCGTAACCTTTTATTCGGCGCGCACCGCCATTTTATCCGTATTTCTCACCTGGCTAATTAAATTTATCATCTTCCGCCTGGGAGGAATCGCGTTATATCGCAGGGCAAAACCCTTTTTTATCGGCATGATCGTGGGATACACCCTATCGCTCATTGTGAGCATGAGCGTCGATCTCTTATGGTTCCCCGGGCAAGGACACAATCTGTATTGGGGCGATTAAATGCCCCTCAACACCACACCCTCAGCGGTCAGCCCGCAATGACGGGCGAGGCATGCCTCGCCCCTACACATCTGCGTCCATCTGCGGATCAAACTTCAAACACCTGCGACACCCAATCGGATAATCGGGTATTGAGCGGTTTTAACATCACGAGCGCATCTTCGCGAGGGTGTGTATAATACGCTTTTCTGATCGCCATAGTCTCAAACCCCATCTTCTTATAGAGATCAATCGCAGCGCAATTGGACATACGCACCTCCAGAGACACCACGCGCGCCCTTGTCTCCAACAGATCAAATACAGCTTTCAGCGTTCTTCTTCCCAACCCCTTATGTTGAAAATCAGGCGCAATAGCCAAATTCGCCAGATGAAACTCCCGATCAATCAAAAAACCCACGACATAGCCCACAATCTCGCACTCGACCATAACCACCCGGCAAAAACCGTTTTTGCGATTGCGCGCAAACTCAAAATCGCGGCGTTTCCAGGGAGAGGGATAAACTGCCCTTTCAATTTTTATAACCCGGTCAATATGCGAAGGGATCATCTCCACCAACACGGGTGTCATCGGATTATCCATCACCAGTCAAACGCGCTTCCCGCACGCGCTCTGCTTGTGTTCGCCGCAAATAAAAAGGCTCTGCCTTCTCCATATCATCCACCTCTCCCCGTTCGCAACGCGCCTGCCCCAGCAGCGCAACAGCCCCGGCAGTCGGGCGACCCAGAGTTGCATTTGCAAAATACGCATCTCGCCCCAACGCATCGACAATAACATCGCGATAAGCCTGAGCACCATCTCCCACCACAGTCACGGGACGCGGCAGGCGTGTAACCCAATTGGAAACCGCATCTGCGCGATCGGGCATTCTCGAAATCGGATCCCCCGCAACGAGATCATATACCCCCGCATACACATCGCCTCGCCGAGCATCCAGCATCGGGCAAACGGGCATCCCTTCTACCCCTGTCCCAAAAGCCATGCCCGCGAGGGTTGACACGCACACAAACACAAGATCCGCACCGCGACACAACCCCTTTGCCAGCCCCATACCGATACGCAACCCCGTAAACGAACCGGGACCAGCAGCCACAGCCACGCCATCCAGGTCGCCAACACTTAAACTCGCCTCTTGCAACACCATCTCAACCATCGGCTGCAACCGTTCCGAATGATGTGACCCCAATTCCAACGTGTATTCCACAACCACGCGGGCATCGCAGGCCAAAGCCACACTGCATACCGCTGTTGAAGTCTCAATACCCAAAATTTTTTGCAACTTACAATACCTCAAAACAACGTACTTTGCGACTCATCTTCGGGCGGCGTCTTCCCCAAATGCAAATACGCCCGCGCCGTCGCTTGTCGCCCTCGAGGCGTGCGCATCAGGAACCCCTCCTGAATCAGATAGGGTTCATACACTTCCTCCAGCGTACCTGTCTCTTCACTCAGCGCAGCACCCAGATTATTTAAACCAACGGGACCACCTTCGAATTTATCGATCAGCGTTTCCAACAATCGCCGATCCATTTCATCCAATCCCTTTGCATCCACCCCCAACAATGCCAGCGCCTTAACCGCAACTTCTTCTGTAATCACCCCATCGGCACGCGCCTGTGCATAATCGCGAGACCGCGACAACTGACGTCCGGCAATGCGCGCTGTTCCCCGCGACCTGTGGGCAATCACGCGCGCGGCATCCTCTTCAATCTCAATATCCAAAATACGCGCCGCCCTCATCACAATGGCCTTCAACTCTTCCGGAGCGTAAAAATCCAGCCGCTCCATCAACCCAAAGCGCGATCGCATCGGCGCTGTGAGCAGTCCCAATCGCGTTGTTGCGCCCACCATAGTAAAGGGTTCAAGCGGAATTTGATACGACCTGGCACTCGGCCCGCTATCGATCATAATATCCAGCGTAAAATCCTCCATCGCCGAATACAAATGTTCTTCTACCACCCGATTCATGCGATGGATCTCGTCGATAAACAGCACATCCCGCTCATTTAAATTCGTCAAAATCCCAGCCAGATCAGCCGGGCGCTCAAGCACCGGTCCCGATGTCACATGAATTTCAACCTCAAGCTCGTGCGCTATCACATAAGCCATCGTCGTTTTGCCCAAGCCGGGAGGCCCGTGCAACAAAATGTGATCCATAGCCTCATTGCGATGACCCGCAGCCTCCACAGCAATACGCAAATTCGCCTTCGCCTTTTCTTGCCCGACCATATCGTCAAATCGAATTGGACGAATCCGTTGATCGCGCTCAAATTCGTCGCCATCCTGAAAATCGGGATCGGTAAATCGTTCATCCATAAAAATGGCCTTATGACTGCTAAATACGGGCGGGTTAGAAACCCGCCCCTACATATCCACGTTTCTTTATGTACGCAACCCATGCAGATTTAGATGTTTCTCAATGCGCGCTTAATCACTTCCTCAATCGGCGCGTCGTCGCCCATCTCCTGTAAGACCGTTGCAACAACTTTGCGCGCCTGCACCGGATTCGCGCCCAAACCCGATAGAGCAGCAGCGGCTTCGTCCAACACATCGGGATCTGTATCCCCCACGGCATCGGATGTAAAATCTTCTGGCGTAATATCGCCAATCTTGTCCTTCATCTCCAGCACCAGACGCTGCGCGAGTTTTTGACCAATGCCTTTAATGCGCGTCAATCCTTTGGCATCTTCTGCGGCGACCAACCGCCTGAAATCGGCAATGGGAATACCGGACAAAATTTTCAATGCCATCGGTGGTCCAATACCCGAAACCGCGATCAGGCGCTCAAACAAATCGCGCTCGGACACTGAGGCAAACCCGTAAAGCGTCATCGCATCTTCTCTCACATAGAGATGCGTGAGAATATTGACGCACCCGTCCTCAACCGAAAGCGATTCATAACTCGCCAGTGAAATATTGACGTGATACCCCACGCCTTGAACATCAACTATGACATGGGTCGGGTGTTTTTCGACCAGTCGCCCTTCTAAAAACGCAATCATTGTATCATCTTCCTCTTCGGTTCAATCGCCGCCGCGACTTCGCACTCACGCCGATTTCTTTGAGTTTCTCATCAAATCGACTCTGTTCTCTACCGCCCCGTTTCAACGCCTCAATTTTCTCTGCCAGTTTATTTTGCCGTATCCCAGGCCCACGCGCAGCAACCTTCTGATGCGCGTGACACAGCGCAATCGCCACGGCATCTGTCGCATCAAAACCCTGATCCACTGCCTCTTTCCCCAGCAATCGCTGGATCATAAATTGCACCTGTTCTTTAGACGCACTACCCCGGCCCACAACCGCTCTTTTCACCTCGCGGGGCGAGTACTCAAAAATGGGCAAATCGGAATTGGCCAGCGCCGTCACAATAGCCCCACGCGCCTGACACAACTTAATCAGCGATTGCGTATTGGCACCGTAAAAAACAGATTCGAGTGCAACTTCATCTGGGCATACATCCGCGACCAGCGCGAGCAAGTGATCGTAAATATAGAGCAAGCGCTGGGGAAAAGACAATTTATTACCGGGCCGAATACAGCCGCATTTCAGCAACCGATTTTTTCGGTTCTGGTGTTCAACCAGACCAAAACCGGTTACCACACTACCCGGATCAATACCCAGAATGATCACGCGAGCCGCCTTTCACATGCAACCACAGATGAACACAGATAAACACAGATAAATGCAGATGGAGAGATAAGGGAGAGAAATTGCACAAAGACGCCAGGACGTGGAGACTGGCGGATTGAGACTGACGAGAAATTTGGGAGAGGAAATCACGCTGTCAGGACAGCTAATTCACTATCATCAATCTCAAAATTGGCATATACCCGCTGCACATCGTCATTGTCTTCGAGCATTTCCATCAAGGCCAACAATTGCTGCGCGGTTTTGCCTTCAACGGGCACAGTATTTTGCGGAACGCGCGTCAATTCAGCGCGTTCAATCTCAATGCCCGCACCTTCAACCGCCTTGCGAACGCTTTCAAAATCGGGCAGAGATGCATAAACTTCATAGACATTCTCTTCTTCTGCAATATCCTCGGCACCGGCATCCAACGCCACCAGCATGATCTCTTCCTCTTCCACACCCTCTTTGGGCACCGAAATCAGGCCCTTTTGCTCAAACACCCACGCCACGGCACCACTTTCGGCCATACTGCCGTTGTATTTGCTAAACAAATGCCGCACTTCAGATACCGTGCGATTTCGATTATCCGTCAGCGTTTCGATAAACACGGCCACACCCCCCGGTCCGTACCCCTCGTAAATCGCACCTTCATAAGACTCGCCCTCAAGCTCTCCCGTACCCTTTTTAATCGCACGCTCAATATTGCCCATAGGCATATTTTCCGCCTTCGCACTCAGAACAGCCGCGCGCAGACGCGGATTGTTCGCCTCATCGCCCCCACCCTCGCGGGCAGCCACGGTAATCTCTCGGATCAATTTGGTAAACGCCTTGCCTCGAGCCGCGTCCTGACGGCTCTTGCGATGCTTGATATTTGCCCATTTAGAATGTCCAGCCATCCTGCCATACTCCTTTATTTATAGGTCTCCTATTACCTTGATCCAAATGTAGTCAGAACCCCGCCATTGTGCAATAGGAAATACGCTACTTACGAACTTGCAACATATCCATAAATTCCCACACGGGCATAGTATCCAAATCCGAACTTTCAAACACAGCCAAAATATCTTGAACTTGCTGTGCCTCAAACCGCGTACTCATATTTTCCACAAACTTTTCCACCAGCAAGGGCGCGGCCTCCTGCCGCCTTCTTCGATGCCCAATGGGATATTCCACCGTCACGGCCTCTGTAGGCGATTCATCTTTAAAAAACACCTGCACGGTATTGGCAATGGACCGCTTCTGCGGGTCGTGGTAATCCCGCGTAAACCGCGCGTTCTCCGTCACCACCATCTTTTTTCTCAACCCATCAATACGCGCGTCCTCTGCGCGCTCCTGCTCGTAATCATCTGCGGTCAAATCGCCAAAAATCAGCCCTATAGCCACCATATATTGCAAACAGTGATCCCGGTCTGCAGGATTGTACAGTGGACCGGTCTTATCGATAATTTTAATAGCGGCTTCGTGTGTCTCAATCACTACCCGCTCGACCACCTCCAGCCGCGGCGCCACCTCATCGTGCAATGCAAACGCAGCTTCTACCGCTGTCTGTGCGTGAAATTCAGCGGGAAAAGACACCTTAAACAACACATTTTCCATCACATAAGAACCGTATAAACGTTGAAACTGAAACCGGTCGCCATCCCACAAGCGGTCGTAAAAACCCCATACAGGTGCAGACAGAGCCGTTGGATATCCCATCTCGCCGCGCTTTGTCTGCAATGCCAAAAATACGCCACGCGCTGTCGCATCTCCCGCCGCCCAACTCTTGCGCGAACCCGTATTGGGTGCATGCCGGTAGGTTCGCAAAGGACCCAAATCGCACCACACCTGCGACAATACATTGACCACCTGATCCTCATCACAACCCAACAAACCAGCAGAAACCGCGGCACTCGCCAACTTCACCAAAATCACATGATCCAGCCCACGGGCATTAAAACTGTTTTCCAGCGCCATCACGCCCTGAATCTCGTGCGCCTTGATCATCGCCACGAACACATCCCGCATCACCAGTCCTTCTCTCCCCTGTGCCCGCTGCGTGCGCGACATCCAGTCTGCCACCCCGAGAATAGCACCCAGATTGTCCGAAGGATGGCCCCACTCAGCCGCCAACCACGTATCGTTAAAATCCAGCCACCGCACCAGCGTCCCAATATTAAACGCAGCAGTTACCGGATCGAGTTTGTAATCAGTACCCGGCACCCGCGCACCGCATGGCACAATTGTTCCCGGCACCACGGGGCCGAGCATCTTGGTACACTCAGAAAACCGCAATGCCAGCACCGCACACCCCAAACTATCCATCAGACACAACCGAGCCGTCTGAAAAGCCTCCGTGGAGTTCACCTCACAATCCAGCACGTACTGTGCGATAGCCACCAGTTCTCTATCCGGTACCCGACCATCCATAGCAATCCTCAAGCTATTAGCAATCAGTGATCAGCTAAAAAATCCTGGATCGCGGCTAACATCCTGCCGCGATGACGGGCGAGGCATGCCTCGCCCCTACGGTTGTTCACACTTCCTACTTCACACTTCCTACTTCACACTTCTCAGCCCCTATCTTCTATCGGCACATAATCTCGCGCCTCTACCCCCGTGTATTCCGCCAGAGGTCGAATCAGCCTATTATCCGCCCGCTGTTCCACCACATGAGCAGCCCAACCGCTGCAACGACTGAGCACAAATACAGGTGTGAAAAGCGCCGTCTCAATGTCGGCCATGTGATACGCTGTTGCCGAATAAAAATCCAGATTCGGAAACAACTTCTTCTCATCCCACATAACCCGCTCAATCGCTTCGGAAATCTCGTACAGACTCATATCGCCCATTGCTTCACTCACCTGACGCGCCCAATCTTTAATAATCGCATTGCGCGGATCCCGCACGCGATAAACCCCGTGCCCAAACCCCATAATCAATTCTCTGCGCGCCAGCATCTCTCGCACACCTGTTGCCGCGTCTTCGGGAGTCTCGAACTGCTCGATCAATTCCATTGCCCGCTCATTTGCGCCCCCGTGCAAAGGCCCGCTCAAAGTGCCAATTGCCCCGGTAATACATCCATAAAAGTCGGCAAGCGTAGAAGCGCAGACCCTCGCCGTAAATGTCGAGGCATTAAACTCGTGCTCGGCATATAAAATCAACGACGAATCCATCATCCGACATTCCAACTCCGAAGGCACCTTTTCTTTGAGCATGTGCAAGATATAAGCCGCGTGCCCAACCACATCCACATCCAGAACATCAGCCCCCAGATGCCAGACCCCCAGCATAGAGGGCAATGCACCTAAAAGCCGCACAGCCACAGTCACACCATCCCCCAAATCCCGCTCAGGCTCGGCAATGCCAAGCACCGACACACCAGTTCGCAAAACATCCATCGGATGCGCGTCTGAAGGCAGCGAACTCAGAACCCGTACAACCAGATCAGGCAACTGCCGGTGCGCCCGCAACTGCGTTCTCAAAGCATCCAATTCCCTCTCAGTGGGCAGTGCATCCCACAACAGCAAATGCACGATTTCCTCAAAACATGCATATTGTGCCAGATCTTCAATAGCATAGCCTCGATAGTGCAAACCGTGACCTTCTGCGCCCACAGTACAAATCGACGTACTCCCGGCCTTAACCCCTCTCAAGCCTGCCGTCTGTTTGCTCACAATATCCTCCTCTCAAAAAAAGGCCGTGAGCATTTTCACTCACGACCTTTTTCCGTAAAATCTCCTCAGGCGATTCACGCGCCATAAAGTCGATTAACCTGTGCCTCGTACCCGTAATAATCCAGCAATTCGTAGAGCTCTTCCCGCGTCTGCATCTCGTTTATCAACGCCTCCTGCGCGCCCTGTGTCCGCAGTGTTTTATACGCCCGATAAGCAGCCGCATTCATCATTCTAAACGCCGTAAGAGGATACAACACCATGGCGACGCCTGTATCTCTCATCTCGTCCAGATCAAACAGAGGCGTTTGTCCAAACTCGGTGAGATTCGCCAGCACAGGTACAGAAAGCCTTTGGGCAAATGCGCGAAACTCATCCAGTGAACACAGTGCTTCTGCAAAAATCGCATCCGCACCAGCGGCAATGTATTCCCGGGCGCGATCGAGGCCGCATTCCAAACCTTCATTGGCCACGGAATCCGTTCGCGCCATAATCACAAACCCGCTATCTGACCGCGCGTCAACCGCTGCTTTGATTCGGTCGCACATCTCCTCGGCAGATACCACCTGCTTTCCGGGGCGATGTCCACACCGTTTTTGCAATACCTGGTCTTCAATATGAACAGCGGCAACACCAACTTTTTCCAGCGTCTTTACCGCGCGACCAATCGAAAAAGAAGTGCCGCCGAACCCGGTATCGATGTCAACCATCAGCGGTAAATCTACCACATCTGTAATCCGCCGGGCATCCTCGATCACATTATCCAGCGTTGTAATGCCCAAATCGGGCAAACCATAAGAAGCAGCAGCCACGCCCGAACCGGAAAGATAAAGCGCGCGAAATCCCGCTTGTTTTGCCATAAGCGCAGATACGGCATTGATAGTACCCACAATCTGCAAGGGTCGTTCTGCGTCCAGTGCCGCCCTGAACCTGCGCCCGGCTGACATCATCTCCAGCCCCTTTCATCATGCTTCTACCAATTCGCGATCGTGTTCGGACTCTTCAATAACCTTTTGTGTCACATCGTGGGGAGCAGGCTCGTAGTGTGAAAACTCCATGGTATAATCGCCTGTACCCTGCGTCATAGAGCGCAAAGAGGTCGAATACTTGTAAAGATCGGCCAGTGGAACCTCGGCGTGAATAACCTGGAAATTGCCTTCGGGATCCATCCCTTGAATGCGCCCGCGTCGCCCATTGAGATCCGCCATCACATCCCCCATATAGGAATCGGGAACAACGACGTGAACTTTGTAAATAGGCTCTAACAAAATGGGTCTGGCATCCATAAATGCATTTTGGAATGCGAAGGAACCGGCCAACTTAAAAGCCATATCAGAAGAATCAACCGGGTGGAAGGACCCATCGTAAACCGTGACCTCTGTATCGACAACGGGATACCCGGCGAGCACACCGCGCTGCATGCATTCCACGACACCCTTTTCAACAGCCGGAATAAATTTCCCGGGAATCGCACCGCCGACAACCTCGTCAATAAATTCAAACCCATCACCGCGCTGCCTGGGCGCGATGCGCAAATAAGCTTCGCCATATTGACCGCGTCCACCGCTTTGTTTTCTGTGCCGATACTGCGCTTCTGCGCGCGATTGAATGGTCTCGCGATACGGTATTCGCGGTACGCCCACCTCTATATCCACGCCAAACTTGCTCTTCAACTTATCAAACACAACCGTCAAATGCAACTCGCCCTGCCCCTGGGCAATAATCTGACGCAATTCCGAATCATACCCGGCGACAAAGCTCGGGTCTTCTTCGTGAATGCTTTGCAATCCCGCGCTAATTTTGTCTTCGTCGCCACGCGATTTGGGTTCTACGGCCACGCGAATCAAAGGATGTGGAAATTCGACCGGCTGAATTTGCAAGCGCGTATTTCTGCTGCAAAGCGTATTGCCCGTATGTGTGTCCTTTAGCTTGATCAACGCGCCAATATCGCCCGCGCTCAAAACGTCCATATCCTCGCGCTTTCCGCCACGCATCGAATAAATTTGACCGATGCGCTCACTGGCTCGGCGATTGGGATTAAATACATCGTCGCCAGATTGGACACTGCCGGAATACACGCGCAAAAATGACAGATCACCCACAGACTCGGAAATCGTTTTGAACACCACGGCCGCCAGAGGATCATCATCGCTTACGGCAAGTGCCACTTCTTCTTCAGACCCTTCTTTATAGGCTGTGGGAATTGGCAAGTCGAGCGGACCGGGGGCGAATGCAGAAAGAAAATCGAGCAATAAGTCAACACCGATATTTTTGCTGGCAGCACTCACAAAAATGGGAAACAAAGTGCGATTGACCATCCCAATTTTGACCCCTTGTGCAATCTCTTCGTCTGTCAATTCCCCTTCTTCTAAATAGCGCTCAATCAGATCATCATCGCTTTCTGCTGCCCCCTCAACCACCTGTTCCCTCAAGGTCTCAGCCTCATCTTGCCATTCCTCGGGAATCTCCGAAGCCTCCGCTTTACCATCGGTATAGGTTACCAATTTCATCTGCAAAACATCAATGATCTGATTAAACCCTTCGCCAGCATTGACCGGAATCTGAAAGGGAACAGCCCCATTTCCAAAATGCTCCTGAATTGCCGACAACACACCATCGCAATCGGCAAATTCCCGATCGACGTGATTGATTAAAAACACAGTTGCGCGATTAAATTCATCGGCAAAACCAAACGCCTTATCCGTTCCAATCTCTACACCACTGGCCGCATTGACCAGCGTAAGAGCAATATCAGATGCCCAAATCGCGGCTTTGGCATCGCCAATAAAGTCGGCATAACCCGGAGCATCCAGAATATTCATTTTGGTGCCCTTCCAATCGCAGTGCAACATAGATGTACTGATAGAGATTTTGCGCTCAATCTCTGCATCGGTATAATCCGACATAGTATTTCCCTCATCAACTACCCCGAGTCGATTGGTTGCACCGACAGAAAACATCATGGCTTCGGCAACGGACGTTTTGCCCGTGCCGCCGTGCCCCGAGAGGGCGATATTCCTGATATTTTCAGGTGTATATCTATTCACAGTAACCTCCTATATCAGTATTAAATACTCGTTTTGAAATTCGAAAAATGAGGCGCGTATAATTGCATAACAAACGGGTTTTGTCAAGCACTCTTTTGATCTTGTGTGACACAAAAAAAGCCCGGATATAAAATCCGGGCTTTTTTATAATCCTGGCAACGACCTACTCTCCCACAAGGTCTCCCAAGCAGTACCATCGGCGCAGGAGGACTTAACTTCTCTGTTCGGAATGGGAAGAGGTGTTTCCCCTCCGCTATAGCCACCAGGAAAAATTTAATCGAATATGAATTGAGCGCCAAAACAAAGCACAGAAGCGATCTGCTGAAAAGTGTTAAAAAGGTCAAGCCGCACGGCTGATTAGTATCACTCGGCTAAACGCATTGCTGCGCTTACACCTGTGACCTATCGACCTCGTAGTCTACAAGGAGCCTTTAGGTGGGTTATCCCACGGGATATCTCATCTTGGAGTGGGCTTCGCACTTAGATGCTTTCAGCGCTTATCCCTTCCGAACATAGCTACCCAGCGATGCCCCTGGCGAGACAACTGGTACACTAGAGGTTCGTCCATCCCGGTCCTCTCGTACTAGGGACAGCTCTCCTCAAATATCCTACGCCCACGACAGATAGGGACCGAACTGTCTCACGACGTTCTAAACCCAGCTCGCGTACCGACTTTAATTCCCGAACAGGGAAACCCTTGGGACCTTGTCCAGCCCCAGGATGTGATGAGCCGACATCGAGGTGCCAAACCTCCCCGTCGCTATGTACGCTTGGGGGAGATAAGCCTGTTATCCCCAGAGTACCTTTTATCCGTTGATCTCCGGCACTTCCACACGTTACCGTCGGGTCACTAAGCCCTGCTTTCGCATCTGCTCGACCTGTATGTCTCGCAGTTAAGCTCCCTTATGCCTTTACACTCTTCGCGCGATTACCAACCGCGCTGAGGGAACCTTTGGGCGCCTCCGTTATTTTTTGGGAGGCGGCCGCCCCAGCCAAACTTCCCACCTGGCAGTGTTCCCAATCCTGATTCAAGGATCGAGGTTAGAATTCCAACGCAATAAGGGTGGTATTTCAAGGGCGACTCCACGAGAACTGACGTTCCCGCTTCATAGTCTCCCACCTATCCTGCACATACTGAGTCGAAACCCAGTACCAGGCTGGAGTAAAGGTTCATGGGGTCTTTCCGTCCCGTCGCGGGTATCCGGCATCTTCACCGGAACTACAATTTCGCCGAGTCCCCTGTTGAGACAGCGCCCAAGTCGTTACACCATTCGTGCAGGTCGGTATTTAGCCGACAAGGAATTTCGCTACCTTAGGACCGTTATAGTTACGGCCGCCGTTTACCAGAGCTTCGATTCAAAGCTTCGTCCGAAGACTAACCTCTCCTCTTGACCTACTGGCACCGGGCAGGTGTCAGTCCCTATACGTCGTCTTGCGACTTAGCAGAGACCTGTGTTTTTAGTAAACAGTCGCCCAGGCCGTTTCTCTGCGACCCCCTTCAGCTCCCGGAGCAAGTCCGTTCACCTACTTGGAGGCACTCCTTCTCCCGAAGTTACGGAGCCATTTTGCCTAGTTCCTTAACAGGGGTTCTCTCGCGCACCTTAGGATTCTCTCCCCGTCTACCTGTGTCGGTTTGCGGTACGGACACCCGAGAGACTCACATAGAGGTTTTTCTCGGCAGCATGATTAAGACCAGTTGGCTTGCCCGAAGGCTCGTTTCCCCATCACCTCTCAGGGTTATGACCACCCGTATTTTCCCTGGTGATCCCCCTACAGGCTTAGACCCGCATTTCCAGTCGCGGGCTGATCGTCACTTCTGCGTCACCCCATAGTTCAAACGTCTCTAAGGTGGTACAGGAATTTTGACCTGTTTCCCATCGCCTACGCCCTTCGGCCTCGGCTTAGGGTCCGACTAACCCTGGGCGGACGAACCTTCCCCAGGAAACCTTAGACTTTCGGTGAACAGGATTCTCACCTGTTTTATCGCTACTCATGCCGGCATGATTGCTTCCACGTCGTCCAGTGGACCTTACAGTCCACCTTCGGCCTACAGTGGAATACTCCTCTACCGCTCCAACAAAAGTTGAAGCCCACAGCTTCGGTGACAGGCTTTAGTCCCGATCATTATCGGCGCAGGTTCACTTGACCAGTGAGCTGTTACGCACTCTTTAAATGAATGGCTGCTTCTAAGCCAACATCCTGGCTGTCTACGCACTCCCACATCCTTTGTCACTTAGCCTGTACTTAGGGACCTTAGCTGGTGGTCTGGGTTGTTTCCCTCTCGCACATGAAGCTTATCCCCCATGCGCTGACTCCCTTGAAACAAGTGTGCGGCATTCGGAGTTTGGTTAGGGTTGGTAAGCGGTGAAGCCCCCGAGCCTATCCAGTGCTCTACCTCCGCCACTCTATATCAAGAGGCTAGCCCTAAAGCTATTTCGAGGAGAACCAGCTATCTCCAGGTTTGATTGGCCTTTCACCCCTACCCACAGCTCATCCCCCAATTTTTCAACATTGGTGGGTTCGGACCTCCACATGAGGTTAATCACGCTTCATCCTGGCCATGGGTAGATCACCTGGCTTCGGGTCTACCCCGAGCTACTAAATCGTCCTATTCAGACTCGCTTTCGCTACGGCTTCCCTACAAAGTAGGTTAACCTCGCAACTCAGGAGTAACTCACCGGCTCATTATGCAAAAGGCACGCCGTCAGACTCTCCGAGATCCGAAAATCTCGGTTTGTCCTCCGACCGCTTGTAGGCAAACGGTTTCAGGTTCTATTTCACTCTCCATTCAGGAGTACTTTTCACCTTTCCCTCACGGTACTAGTTCACTATCGGTCACAGAGGAGTATTTAGCCTTGGGAGGTGGTCCTCCCAGATTCCTACAGGATTTCACGTGTCCCGCAGTACTCGGGAATGAGATCACAGGAGTCTGCAATGTTTCGCCTACAGGGCTTTCACCTTCTGCGGCCAGACTTTCCAGAACTGTTTGGCTACATTGCAAATTTGTAACTCCCTGACAGATCTGCATCTCTATCAGACCTCACCCCACAACCCCGGCCGCACAACACATGCAGGTTTTAACATGCGAACCGGTTTGGGCTATTTCCCTTTCGCTCGCCACTACTGAGGAAATCGCTGTTGCTTTCTATTCCAGGGGTTACTTAGATGTTTCAGTTCACCCCGTTTGCCCCACCCGAGCTATATATTCACCCGGGGGTGATGCGGCATGACCCGCATCGGGTTGCCCCATTCGGAAATCCTCGGATCAAAGGTTGTTTGCACCTCCCCGAGGCTTATCGCAGCTTACCACGTCCTTCATCGCCTCTCTGTACCAAGGCATCCACCGTATGCCCTTATTAGCTTGACCAAAACAGGTTTTCAGCAGATCACTACTGTGCTCTGCACAGAATCCATACTTCAGTTTGGCAAATTGTGTATACCCAATTCATATTCAATTGTCAAAGAGCAGTTACAAATTCTTTTAAAATACAACTTTGGTGGAGATAACCGGGATCGAACCGGTGACCTCCGGCTTGCAAAGCCGGCGCTCTCCCATCTGAGCTATATCCCCAAATATTTTAATTCGTTTGGTGGGCCTAAGTGGAGTTGAACCACTGACCTCGCGCTTATCAGGCGCGCGCTCTAACCAACTGAGCTATAGGCCCGCCTTAAAAAGCCGGGAAAAATCCCGGCCTTTCAAAAACCAAATAACGTGCACATGCCAAACCTGGTATTGACCTAGGAGTAGATGTAAGCGCCTGTGGCCTTACATCGCGTCTCCCTAGAAAGGAGGTGATCCAGCCGCACCTTCCGATACGGCTACCTTGTTACGACTTAGTGCCAATTACCGGACCTACCTTCGGCAGTGCCCTCCCGAGGGTTGGACTACTGACTTCGAGTATTCCCGGCTTTCATCACTTGACGGGCGGTGTGTACAAGACCCGGGAACGTATTCACCGTGGCATGCTGATCCACGATTACTAGCGATTCCACGTTCATGGAGTCGAGTTGCAGACTCCAATCCCAACTGAGACCGGTTTTTTGGGATTAGCTCCACCTCGCGGTATTGCAGCCCTTTGTACCGGCCATTGTAGCACGTTTCCAGCCCCGGGCGTAAGGGCCATGAGGACTTGACGTCATCCCCACCTTCCTCCTACTTAACATAGGCAGTCTCCCTAGAGTTCCCACCATGACGTGCTGGCAACTAAGGATAGGGGTTGCGCTCGTTGCGGGACTGAACCCAACATCTCACGACACGAGCTGACGACAGCCATGCAGCACCTGTATACCAGTCCGAAGAAGACCCTATCTCTAGGGCTGTCCGGTATATGTCAAACCCGGGTAAGGTTCTTCGCGTTGCATCGAATTGAGGAACATGCTCCACCGCTTGTGCGGGTCCCCGTCAATTCCTTTGAGTTTCAGCCTTGCGACCGTACTCCCCAGGCGGGGTACTTAATGCGTTAGCTGCGGCACTGGAGGGGTCAAAACCTCCAACACCTAGTACCCATCGTTTACAGCTAGGACTACCGGGGTATCTAATCCCGTTCGCTCCCCTAGCTTTCGCGCCTCAGCGTCAGTATCAGGCCAGAGAGCCGCCTTCGCCACCGGTGTTCTCCCAGATATCTACGCATTTCACCGCTACACCTGAGATTCCGCTCTCCTCTCCTGTACTCAAGACCGATAGTTTCGACTGCAAGTTGTTGGTTGAGCCGACAGATTTCACAGACGACTTATCGGTCCGCCTGCACGCCCTTTACGCCCAGTAAATCCGAACAACGCTTGCCCCCTTCGTATTACCGCGGCTGCTGGCACGAAGTTAGCCGGGGCTTCCTCTGAAGGTACCGTCAAACAGAAAAAGTTATTTCCTGCATTCTTCCCTTCTGACAGGAGTTTACACCCCTAAGGGCTTCATCCTCCACGTGGCGTCGCTGCGTCAGGCTTTCGCCCATTGCGCAAATTTCTAGACTGCTGGCCCCCGTAGGGGACTGGACCTTTCTCAGTTCCAGTGTGGCCGTTCACCCTCTCAGGCCGGCTATCCATCGTTGCCTTGGTGAGCCGTTACCTCACCAACAAGCTAATGGACCGCGGGTCCATCTTCAAGCGAGACAGCCGAAGCTGCCCCTTTAACAACTGTCTCCATGCGGAGCCGCTGCATTATGCGGTATTAGCCCCTCGTTAGAGGGGTTGTTCCCCACTCGAAGGCAGGTTACCCACGTGTTACTCACCCGTCCGCCACTTTACTCGCACCCCGAAGGGTGCTTTCTCGTTCGACTTGCATGACTAAGACACGCCACCAGCGTTAGTTCTGAGCCAGGATCAAACTCTCCGTGAAAAAAATGAGAGAGCCCATATTATGGGCTTTTTTTGCAAATTACTGAAATTCTCAAAAAATTTTGAGAACCTACCAAGCTTTTGAATAACACATGCACGTTATTTGATTTTCAAAGAACAAAATAGGCACTCTTGACTTACAAAGTGCCGGTGAAGAGTAAATCTATCAAATCGACTTTCGCAAGTCAAGCAAAATTCTGCACCATTTTTGGTGCAGAGCACGGAATGTATAAAATAAGGACGCGAAAGTCAAACTATTTTTAAAAAAACTCCCCTCTCACGCGGCCTTCTTCAACATCTGCTTCACCATCAAACTGTCTCAAATAGCGTACTGCCCGCTCCATATCTTTTTTTACCCACGCGTCGGGTTCAGACGCCATAGCGCGTTCAAGTGCTAAAATGGCTTCGGGCTCTTCAATTTGCATCAATGCCCAGGCGACAATCTGGCGCACATCCCGGTCTTTGTCTCCAAGCATTCGGATCAGATCGCGCAATGCCTCTTTCGCCCGCAACATTCCCAATGCCCAGGCGGCCTTTGTACGCACAGATGTGACAGTATCGCGCAAAGCAGCGCGCAAATGGGGAACAGCCTCAAAAACTCGCTGTGCGCCCAAAAAGGCAGCAGCGTCAATGCGCTGATCAACCGAACCCGATCGCAGTTGACGAAGATAATCGCCGTGTGGAGAGCTACAGCCACATAAAAAAAGCAAAAGGACCGGCAGTATTTTTTTTCTTAAATACATGCTTTTAGAGCTTCGTAATTTGCCTTTATAGCCTTGTCAATATCCGCGTCAGAATGAGCCAGCGAGACAAACGCTGCCTCAAACTGTGACGGAGCCAGATAAACACCGCGATTGAGCATCTCCCGAAAATACCGGGCGAACAAATCCTGATCGCACGCATTGGCAGCATCGAATGACGTCACAGGTGCTTCCGTAAAAAACAAGGTCATAATCGAACCCACCCGATTGGTCTGATATTTTAACCCCAGAGCTTTTAAGTTTTCCAGAATACCAGTCTCCAGAGCCTGCGCTCTTGCTTCCAATACGTCATAAACACCTGGTTCTTGCAATCGTCGGAGTGTCTCATATCCCGCTGTCATAGCCAGGGGATTGCCCGACAATGTGCCGGCCTGCGACACCATTTTTCCCAGAGGTGAAATATCTGACATAATTTCTCGCCTGCCACCAAAAGCACCAACGGGCAGCCCACCGCCAATAATCTTTCCCAAAGTCGTCAAATCGGGCGTCACCCCATAAAACTCCTGCGCACCACCCTGGCTGACGCGGAAACCGGTGATGACCTCGTCGAAAATCAGCACAATGCCCATTTCTGCCGTTATATCTCTCAACCCCTGCAAAAAACCCGGCGCTGGCGGAATCACCCCCATATTGCCAGCCACAGGCTCAACAATAACAGCGGCGATCTCATCTCTATTTTCCACAACGGCTTTTTCAACAGCTTCCAGATCATTAAAAGGCACAGTAACAGAATCCGCTGCAGTTCCAGGTGTAACCCCCGGACTGCTCGGCGCGCCCATCGTAAGTGCCGAAGACCCCGCCTGAATCAGAAAACTATCGGCATGCCCGTGCCAGCATCCTTCAAATTTGACAATTTTGTTTCGCCCCGTGTGTCCGCGAGCCAGCCGAATAGCCGACATCGTAGCTTCGGTACCCGAATTTACCATCCGCACCATTTCCACGCTCGGCACCATTTCAGTAACCAATTGAGCCATCTTCACCTCAATTTCAGTCGGCGCGCCAAAACTCGTGCCCTCAGCAGCCGCTGCATTGACAGCCGCGACAATTTCCGGATGTGCATGGCCCAAAATAAGCGGTCCCCAGGACCCCACAAAATCGATATAAGATCTCCCATCGGCATCGACAATTCGCGCTCCCTCTCCTTTCACAATAAAGAGCGGATCACCACCTACGGGACCAAATGCTCTTGCGGGACTATTCACACCGCCGGGAATCACCTGTTGTGCTGCGTCAAATAGCGCTTTTGAACGCTTACTCAAATTACACCTCCGTGAAAAGACAAATGGAATTTCGAGACAACATCTTAATTACGCCTCTCACTGTCAAGCTAATTCCTCCGCTTGCAAAACACGACCACAATCCGTATATTATTTGCACAGCGGCAGTAGCTCAATTGGACAGAGCATCTGGCTTCGGACCAGAGGGTTGGGGGTTCGAGTCCTCTCTGCCGCACTTTATTTTTCAGGCACTTAAATTTTAAGTGCCTGAATTTTTTATCATCACACCTATGAGCGATACAATCACCATCAGAGGTGCGCGTCAGCACAACCTCAAAAATATCGATCTGGATATCCCGCGCAACTGTCTCGTCGTCATCACCGGACCCTCGGGATCGGGCAAATCGTCCCTGGCCTTCGACACCATCTACGCCGAAGGGCAACGCCGTTATGTCGAATCGCTATCCGCTTATGCGCGGCAATTTCTCGATCTCATGGACAAACCCGATGCCGACAGCATAGAAGGTCTCTCACCTGCTGTGGCGATTCAGCAACGCGGCATCCCCCGCACACCGCGTTCAACAGTGGGCACCATAACCGAAGTCTATGACTATTTGCGTCTCTTATTCGCCAGAATAGGCACGCCGCATTGTCCGATATGCAGCCAGCCCATTGTGCGCCAGACCGTCGCGCAAATTGTCGATCGCGTGCTCGCACTACCCGAAGGACAACGCCTTCAGATACTCGCGCCCCTGATCCGCAACACCAGAGGCACCCACCTGAGTACTTTCAACCAGTTGCGCAAGGAAGGCTATCTCAGAGTACGCGTTGATGGCGAAATTCTATCACTCGATAGCGATATCACCCTCAATAAAAATACAACGCACAATATCGAAGCCGTCATTGACCGCCTCGTCGTGCGCGGGAACATGGCCGCGCGCCTCGCGGACTCACTCGAAACAGCCCTCGACCTTGCCAACGGCACTGCCACACTCGACATCATTGACAATGAGGAATGGACGTTTTCCACGCGCTATGCCTGTACAGAAGGCCACTTTGAAATTGAAGAATTAGAACCGCGTCTTTTCACATTCAACAGCCCGCACGGCGCTTGTCCCACTTGCAGCGGTACGGGTGCAGTTTTTGAAGTCGATCCCGACCTCGTCGTACCCAATCCTTCAAAATCCGTCCTCGAAGGCGCGATTGCGCCCTGGGGCATTCCCAAGGGCAAACGCCAGGCAGAGCAACTTCAACGCCTATCGCGCAATCTCTCCTTCGATCCCTCAACGCCCTTTTCCAAACTTTCCAAAACAGTCCAAAGAGCGATCCTCAGAGGAAAAACAGGCGTCATACCCGACCTCCAGCACCAATACAAGGCAGCAACCTCCGATGAAGCACGAGAAAAAATCGAGCGCTTTATGCGCGGACAAACCTGTCCCGACTGCCAGGGCGCGTGCTTGCGCCCAGAAGCTCTTGCCGTCACAATTTCCAATTCTACAATTGCCGACATTGCCAGCATGCCCATAGAAAAAATTGGGCACTTCTTCCAAACCCTGAACCTCAAAAACAACGCGGCTGAGATCGCTGCCCCTTTAATACGCGAAATCGAAAACCGCCTCGCATTTCTCACCGATGTCGGCGTGGGGTATCTCGCCCTCAACCGCAGAGCCGCAACACTTTCAGGAGGTGAATTTCAGCGCATTCGCCTCGCCACCCAAATCGGAACCCGTCTCGTCGGTGTTCTCTACGTACTCGACGAACCCAGCATTGGCCTGCACCCCCGCGACAATCGCAAACTCATCGACACCTTCTGCAACTTGCGCGACCTAGGCAACTCGGTCATCGTGGTCGAACACGACCACGAAGCCATACAAATGGCCGATCACCTTATCGACCTGGGACCAGGCGCGGGCGAACACGGCGGCAAAATCATCTCACAAGGATCGCCAGAAACCGTAATCTCAGACGAAAATTCTCTCACCGGCAATTATCTCTCCGGTCGAAAAACCATTCCCCTCCCCCCCGACATTCGCCAACCTCGCGGGCATCTTTCAATCAGAGGCGCCAGCGGACACAACTTGCAAAACGTCGATATCGATATTCCACTGGGCGTCTTTGTATGCGTCACCGGTGTATCTGGATCGGGCAAAAGCTCGCTCATCAATCACACCCTGTATCCGGCGCTCGCCCGGCAACTCCACCGCGCCAGCGCAGAACCCTTGCACCACACATCTATCGAAGGCATTGACCAAATCGACAAAGTCATTCGCATAGACCAATCCCCAATCGGGCGCACCCCGCGATCAAATGCCGCCACATACACGGGCCTCTTCACAGCAATACGCGAACTCTACGCCCAATTGCCCGAATCCAGAGTGCGCGGTTACGGCGCCGGGCGCTTCAGCTTCAACATCAAAGGCGGGCGCTGCGAAGCCTGCCAGGGCGATGGCGTGCGCCGCATCGAAATGCACTTCCTCCCCGACGTCTTCGTCACCTGCGACGTATGCGGTGGCAGCCGATACAATAGAGAAACCCTCGAAATCCGCTACAAAGGCAGTTCAATAGCCGACGTACTAAGCCTGACCGTAAACCAGGCCCGCACCTTCTTCCGCAATATCCCATCGGCACAGAGACAACTCAAATCACTCGCCGACGTGGGCCTGGGTTATATCCGCCTCGGTCAACCGGCCACATCCCTCTCTGGCGGCGAGGCACAGCGCGTCAAACTCGCAACCGAACTGGCGCGAACCGCCACGGGCCAAACGCTTTACCTCCTCGACGAACCCACCACGGGATTGCACTTTGACGACATCCGCGTCCTCATCGAAGTCCTCGACCGCCTCGTTGACCGCGGCAACACCGTCCTCGTCATAGAACACAACCTCGACGTCGTCAAACGCGCAGACTGGGTCATCGACCTCGGACCCGACGCGGGCGAAAACGGCGGCCACATCGTCGCAACCGGCACGCCAGAAACCATCGCCAAAAATCTCTCTTCCCACACGGGCCGTTTCCTCAAAGAGTATCGCGGATGACGCGGATTAACGGATGACGCAGATTAAAAAGTCGTAGAAAATAAAAAAGTGCCCCAACAAATATCGCCGGGGCGTTTTTTAATATTTCCCATCCTGTACACAATCGTTCAGACACTCCGAATTGTAGATATCAAAACGAATTTTAAAAAGATATTCAATGGCGCGTTCTCTGCTCCTTTATTTGTGATCGTCTATTGCATTCCCATTTTTCTCTTCCAGTGCAGCACGGATGACCGCCAGGTCAATATTTGGATATTTCTCTTGAATTGTCGCCAATACTTCCTGGTGTCCTTCTTGCCGGCCTTCTTCGTAGCGTTTTCTGCGATATTTTTCAATTGGAACAAGCATGAGATTCCTGCCCTCCATTAAAAAAAATGTTAAGGTGATTGCCGAAAGACCTATTGGGCCAATAATTTTTATGGAATCAAAGATCGCCTCATTGGTGAAACCATCTTGCATAATATGACAAAGGGCAAACCACAACCCAACAGCAAAGAATGCCAAAGAGAGGCCCACAAAGAACAATCTTTCCCTATCCCCAACACTCCAGATGGATACTCTTTCGCCGTCTGTTTTTCCTACCATAATCCAATCCAGTAAAGCCGTGCCCTATGCACTTCCAAATCTATTTGATTTCACATGTCGCGTCAAGCCCCAGATGATTCACGGATGAGATCCATGAGACCCTTCTTGATTTGGAACACACGCAACTGTCAGAATCCAAAGCAAATATTATGCCAATGTCGCAGCATCGCGCGACAAATTGTATGGACAGCACTCAAATACCCGTATTATGCCCTTGTTCACAACCTGAATTTAAATCCGCAGATGGACGCAGATGAAAGGCGAAAGGGTACATTTTGAACCATGGAGGGGTGGTCAGGTGAAATATTTGTATCACTTATCCATTTGAAGGGTTCACATCTTTATGGTTTTTCATCCGCTTCATTCGCGTTCTGTGTACTGCCGCCTGTAATATTCCCGATAACTCGCACTATCTCGAATTTTGCGCCACCAATCTTCATTACCCAAATACCATTCAACCGTCAGACGCAATGCCTCTTCAAAATTGTACTTCGGCTTCCACCCCAGCGCCATAATTTTTGACGCATCCAACGAATACCGCATATCGTGCCCGGGTCGATCAGCCACATGCGCCATCAAATCTCTGGGCTTCTCCAAATACTCCAGAATCTTTTCCGCAACAGAAAGCCCATCCGCCTCATTCTCACCCCCCACATTATACGCCTCACCCTGCGCGCCCTTGTGCAGCACCAGATCAATCGCCTCGCAGTGATCCGTCACATAGAGATGATCGCGAATCGCTGTCCCCGCGCCATACACCGGCAACGCAAGATCGTCCATCGCATTCGTAATATAAATGGGCACGCGCTTCTCGGGATATTGAAACCCCCCAATATTATTGGACGCGCGCGTAATCACCACGGGCAAACCATACGTAATGGCAAATGCCCGCGCCATCATATCTCCAGACGCTTTCGCCACCGCATAGGGATTGCGCGGCGCAATCGGTGCATCCTCCGTCCACGGATCTTCGTCCTCTTCCAAAGACCCATACACCTCATCTGTACTCACCTGCAAAAATCGCTCAACACCGCAATCCCGCGCTGCAGCGAGCAACGAGTACACACCCAGTGCATTGGACTTCATAAACTCCTCAGCACCCATAATACTCCGATCCACATGGCTCTCCGCAGCAAAATTCACCACCAGATCAACCCGCTGCATCAAACCTTTGACCAACTCGGCATCGCAAATATCACCCCGCACAAATTCATATCGAGGACTGTCCGCAACATCTATCAAATTGTCCAGATTGCCCGCGTACGTCAGCTTGTCCAAATTGATCACGCGATAATCGCGATACGTATTGAGAACATATCGCACAAAATGGCTGCCAATAAACCCGGCGCCGCCTGTAATGAGCATTGTCTTCAAATTGGTCTCCATTGAAAAAGGGGCTGGGGACTGGGGGTTAGGGGCTGGTTCGGACGCCCTCCAATACTTCTGCGGCAAGATAGTAATCCTCCACATCCTCAAGACCGCGTTTAATAATCTCCCCGAGAAAGAAATCCTTGCTGCGCCCTGTTCGCTCTACGAGGGAATCAATTCGTTTCTCAGCTTCGGGAACCAGTTGAATTGTACTCGCCATATTGCCATCTCCTCTAAACGCCGTAAGATAGACACGATACCGATCTGGCATCGCCATCATTTCATACACGTCTTCTTTCAGTTGGTTCAATATAAACTAACTATTATCCTTCTACACTTCTGACATGACTTTCTCGTATTCGGCAATCCATTTTTCTGCCTCTTCTTCAGTATAGGCCCCAGTAATTGCACCGCTGTCTTCCGGCAGTCCATAGCTTAGGGACCGGCCAATATGCTGTCTCAAGCTCTCTCGTATCACCATTTTTTTGTTGTCATCAGACAAGCCTTCGCACAGGGAGTCCACACCTCCCTGACCTATACCTCCGGAAACCAATCTCGATAGATCTGATTCTTTGTTAATCGAATTTCTAATTCGACATGCAAAAGGCGTAGAAGAAGTCCAGCTCTGTTTTCCAGCCCCTTGCAGCTTCACCCCCGAAAGAGTTGCCCCCTGTAAATATACATCAGAAAGGTAAGCCCCTTGTAAACGCGCTTTTCTGAGATCAGCCCCATTTAGACAACTGCTCTGCAAATTGATTTGGAGACCTCTGAAAACCTTGTGTTCCTGTACGAATAGCAATGTCAACAGACTTTGGACTTCTTCCGAGGGTTTAGATTCGTGCTTTTCCTGATAATCACCTTCACTTGTTGTCTGGCGGATATGGGCGCAGAGAATGTCCAGCGCTGTTTTTCTCAAATCTTTGTTGTCTTCCGCCAGATGGAAAAGTTCGTATGCCCCACCAAGGCGCACGGAATCCTTTTCGTGTCCCAGGTGTTCAATGGCGTTTTTCAAGCGTTCCTGCCGTAGTCCTTGCTCGGTATGCGAGGCAGTCTCCTCTATCGCCTTGGCACGCTTATAGGACATTAACGCTTGCAAGGCGACCAGAATACCCCCCATGCTGATTCCCAAAAATTTCAGAACCTCGTATTTCGGATTTTCACTTCCAGATACCCCAAAAAGTTTGAAAAACCACTTGGGATTTTCGAAGCACAGAACGACCACAAAAACGATCCCCAACAAGATGAGCAGGGCAATAAGAAAGCTCAAAAGAGGATTCTCTTTGATTTTAGAAACGAGATTCATCGCGGATTCCCGAGTGGAAAAAGTTGGTCTTAGCAAATGATTCAAGGAAATTTTCAAACATATCAATAAGCTGGTTGTACACGCAATACGTCTGCCGGATCGCTTTGTCGGATTTGTTCGCTATAGGCCGTCCTGCGGCGTTGCCAGGTTTCGTAAATACCTTTCCACCGATTAAAATCCGTTCGAGTCTCGTCAAAATCGTCGTAGCGCGATAGTTTTCCCGCCATTAAGAGATCGTAAAAATCCTGACTGAGAATGCCGTATTTTTCTTCATAAAGTGTGAGACGCCGTTCAAGCTGCTTCATTTCAAGGACGAGTTCGTAAAGTTCCATTGTGATTTCCCCACAACATTATTGACATTGTAGGCTTTTAATAGCTATATTTTCCAGTACCAATACTTCTTTTAAGGATGCACAAAGACATCTTCAAGGCTTTCGGTCAGTGTATCTTGTACTATGCTTTCGACTTCACAAGGAGTATATTCTTTGACAGGTAGCGTATCCTTTCTCCTGCACCTGAGTCATTAAAGGATACGCTCTGTTTTTATAAATATACCTCATTAAATCCGGTAGGAGCTAAAACATGAAACACATTATTTCAGATCCAGGGGTTCTGGGTGGTAAACCAGTTATTGAAGGAACGCGATTGAGTGTTGAACATATTTTAGGCTTACTCGCGCGCAATATGTCACACCGAGAAATCGTGGAGGCGTATCCGGTACTCACAGTTGAAGATATAAATGGCGTTTTGGAATACGCTGCAAAGGCATTGCAAAACGATATTGTGATTGATGTCAAAATGGCTTCAGGAGTCTAAGTATGTTGCCACCTCTTGTGGCGGATATGAATATCGGGATTCCTGTTATTCAGTTTCTGCGTGAAAGCGGAATTGATATTGTGTCTTCTGTGGAAATGCAGTGGGGCCATTTAAGCGACGAACAAATATTGGCTCGGGCATACGCAATGGACCGATTTGTCCTGACGCACGATTCCGATTTTGGAACATTAGCCGTTTTTCGTGGTTATCCCCTAACAGGTATTATTTATTTGAGGCCAGGTGGGCGTCTTCCCTCTGAAGTGATTGCGGATTTGTGCGATCTCCTGACAGCCTCAGTTGATTGGACGCCTCCCATGATAGTCGTGTATCGCTCAGGTCGTTTACGGATTCGAAAGCTTTGAGCCTTTCTATTCCATTCATAAGCACCTTAATCAATCAGTTGCTGGACTGGAGGAGAAAGAATCTTCCTACCGCTCTTTCCCTGTCTCAGTCTTGCATCTTTCAAAATGCGATCAATGTCAAAACCCCTGGATTTTGCCAGGGCTTCTTTGATCTTTCTTGTCTCATGGATAATCTCATCTGTGGTCTCTTTATCATTTTTTTTCATCGCGGATTTCCAGAAAAGAATTAAGGATGTTCAGAGAGATCGAACATCCTTTAATAGTTAGCCACGATCAATTCAAGCAATTCAAGTTGATTATAGAACTTTACTCAACCGGTTTCTCAAGGATACGTTTAGGAGGCAGTGACACAATGGGGTGACCACACGTCTTCTCTTTCTTCCGAAGATCTTCGCAGATCGCGTGTAAGTCAAACTGAAACTTAGCCGCATGGGCTTCTCTTATCGTTCTAATTTTTTCGACAATAGGATCTTTCATTTTTCATCTCGATTGCAAAATGCACTGAGTGTTGTCACCACATCTAAAATAAGAAATGGCATACTTCCATGCAAGAGGCTACAGACAACACTACGCGACTACAGCATTCTTGACATAATAGGCTTTTAGTCGCTATATTTTCGAGGCTGGGGATTGTTCTCGGTCGGCAGTTGGTCCTGGGATATATCGGGACCTTTCGCTTTTTCAGGAAGATGCATTATGGGAAATCTGGCTCCTCACCCAATGCTCAATGAAGAACAGATCAAAGCATTCTTCGAAATTGGATTTGTCATCGTACCGGACGTTTTTACGCCAACCGAAATCGAAGAAATGCGAGCCGGATTCGACCGCTTGCAAAAAATAGCCTACGCGCTATCGGAACCAGGGATCCACAAAGGCTCTGATTTTGCCATAGAAAGAAAGGAATCGGGACGGGTCATCATACACCGTATCTCCTGGTGCGGGGCAGCCGAACCCGTGCTGCTCGCATACGGAAAAGATCATCGCCTGCTCGAAATGGCGAGCCAGTTGCTGGGCAGCAACGAAATGAACCAGTTAATCAACCAGGCCCACTTCAAAATACCCGGCGACAACGTGGCATTTCCGTGGCATCAGGACAGCGAACATCGGGGATATGGAAAACCCTGGTGGAAGGACGTCAACGGACGCGGCAGCTTTGTCCAACAAGCCATCGCCATTGACGATGTAACCGAAGAAAGTGGACCTCTGAAATTCATCCCTGGAAGCTGCAAATTGGGACATCTGGGCCTGCTGAGTCGCAGCGAAGAAGAATACCCGGCGCTATTCAATCCCGAAGACGCCATTACGGGAATCATGAAAGCCGGTAGCGTAACCTTGTTCAACCCTTATGTCATCCACGGCAGCGAACCGAACCACTCGCAGAAATCGCGGCGTATTTTCATAAACGGCTATGCTTACCCAGGCGCCAACTCGAGAACCTATCCTGGCAGGGGTGCAGGCAGACTCTTAAAGATCACCGACCAATGACAAAAACCTTCTGGATCGCGGCTAACACCCTGCCGCGATGACAGCTCTGTTGATGCGATTGATTGACTACTAAGCCATTGCTGATTTGAAAGACCTCTCCGCCTGCTTGACAATCCCCTTCAGCATACGCTTGAAAATTAGATAGTGGATGGGATAAAGGCCATACCAATAAAGCAACCCGCCGAGACCCAGAGGATCGAAAATAGCCGTCTGTGTTATCAGACTTCCCCCCTCCACGGGCTGGACCTCAAACTGGAGCCATGCCCGACCGGGCACCTTCATCTCTGCCTGCAAACGCAAAAGGCGACATTCTTCAAAAGCCTCAACGCGCCAGAAATCCAGCGGATCTCCCGGCCGCACATCAACCGGGTGTCGCCGTCCTCGCCGCATACCCACCCCACCCAACAGCAAATCGACAAAACCGCGCAAATACCAGAGCCATGTCGCAAAATACCAGCCCTGATCCCCCCCAATGCGCTGAACAGGGGCAAAAGCCTGGGCGGGTTCCACATTCGCAAAAGCCTGCTGGCGATCGACAAGCCGCGAACCAAAACGCCCACCACGCCACAACTTGCCACTTGACGACACCGCATCGCTCCAGCGAGTCTGAGCCATCTCCCGGTCCTCCTCCTCAAGCGCACGTGCCATCGCCTGACGCACATTTAGAGGACGGACGGGAAAACGCTCGCGCGCACCACCATCTCGAACAATCGTCTCATTCCGCAAACTATCGATAAGCTTCTTACCCACCCGCGCGTAAAGAGGCGTCACCAGCCCCAACCACAGACTGGAAAGACGAGGACTCAAAAAAGGCACCGGAATCATAAGACGCCGCACACCGATCTGGCGGGCATATTCGCGCATCAACCCGCCGTAAGACACCTGTTGCGGACCGCCAATCTCAAAAACCGCGCTACCCTCCTCCTCCACATCCAGACCCCGGATCAAATAAGCAATCACATCCTCAATCGCAATCGGCTGGGTTGGCGTGCGGACCCAACTCGGCGTAACCATAATCGGCAACTTATTGACCAGACTCCGCACCATCTCAAAAGACAGCGATCCCGAACCAATAATAATAGAAGCGCGAAACTCCAGCGTTGCAGGTCCCTCAGAAGCCAAAATAGTCCCCACCTCTCGACGACTCGCCAGATGCGAAGAAAGCTGGCTGTCCCCAACCAACCCCCCCAAATAAATCACACGCCGAACCCCTTGCTGCAGCGCGATGCGAGCAAAATTTTGTGCCCCAATTCGATCCTGCGCCTCGAAATTGGCTCTCGACCCCATAGAATGCACCAGATAGTACGCTGTATTTACCCCCTCCAGAGCAACCCTCAGCGAATCCCGATCCAGCACATCCCCTGCGACAATTTCGGTACTGGAACAAAACCGACCAGCCAGATATTGGGGATTGCGAGCCAGACAACGCACGCGTTCGCCCCGTTCTTCAAGCGCCGGAACCAGCCGCCCACCAACATAGCCACTGGCTCCCGTCACCAGTACGAGCCTGTCTTTTTTTCTATCAGACATTGCTTTACCCACGCCATAAAAGTGGAATATTGAAAGTTTATCTATGTGGACGCCTCAATAGACAAAAGCGTTTCGATTATAGCACCTTCTGAAACGCATTGCTGGTGCAGATTCAAACGTTTTGGATCAAAAGACAATATATATCAAAAAATTGAAAAAGCATATTTAGCTAATATATTATCGTAGGTAAACTATTGATATATATTGCTGTAATCTAAAAATCTGAAAATAAAAAATGAATTTTAACATGTATAACCGAATTATAAAACAAAAGTTTAAACAAAAAATTGCTTGACATTTGAATAAATACAATCTTATTTTTTGTATAATTTTACCGAATAAAAATTTAGCCTACAGCAGTGAACGAGTCTATCAAAACCAAAAGGAGGGCAGACATTGAAGCTACTCAAAGCATTAACAATGTGCGGGCTAATGTGTCTCGCTTTCAACGGCAAAGCTCAGGAGGCACATGCCCAGGAAAAGACCCAATGGCGGCTGGGTTTGGGGGGATATTGGAGCCTCAACGTGCCGTTCATGGGTCTGAGGGATCGAGTCACCGATACCGGGAAGGTAGGGGGAACACTCAGCTATGTGATGTCCCCCAGCACGATCCTGGAATTGGAGGGCTATTACGCCAAGTTTAACAACGGAAAACTCGAGGACCTGGAATTTGTCTGGCCGGTAGATGGCAATTCCTATAGCAGCCCTCAAGCACTATCGGAGATGACACTTAAAAGTGCCATCGTGAACCTCCTGGTGCATCCACCCAGCGGTCACGCCTTCACACGCGGTGGTATTTCTCCCTATTTTGCTTTCGGCGTCGGATTTTACGACTACGATTTTTACAATGAAAATCTGGTCTTTGGCGCGCAGACGACACCCCCGCTCGACACAACTCTTGTCCTTCACCCCTTCAGCGATACGCGCACGGCCTTGAGTTTCAACCTCGGGCTTGGTGCTCAGGCCTTCATCATCGAAAACTGGGCATTGGATGTGCGGGCGCGGTATAACATGGTGATAGGCGAACTGCGCGAAGTCGTGCAATACAACATCGGACATACATTTCCGATCCAGCTATTCGATATGAGTGCGGGAATAAAATTCTATTTCAAATAGAAGGAGGTCTTGATGAATCAGCCCAAATCAGTTGTACTTTCTATATTCGCGACCGGGCTGTTGACCTTTGTGCTGAGTTTACTGCTATCGGGATCTGCCCTCGCAGGAACAACGGGCAAAATAACCGGTCAGGTACTGGACCCAGATGGCAGCCCCCTCCCCGGATCCAATCTGGTTATTGAGGGTACGCAGCGGGGGGCGACAGCCGACGCGGAAGGAAATTACGTCATCCTGCTCGTGGAACCGGGAACGTACACAATGACGGCCAGCCTGGTCGGCTACACACCCCGGACCAAGACGCAGGTACGGGTGAATGCAGACTATACCACGACCGTAAATTTCACGCTACCGCCGACAGTATTGGAAATGGAAGTCCTGACCGTAGTGGCGGAGCGCCCCCCGGTGGAACCGGATAAAACATCCAGCAAATACGTCATCGACGCCAGTGATATTGATGCGCTGCCCCTGATTCGGGGCTTCGACGATCTGATCGAGCTTCAGGCAGGGGTCTCGAACGACGGACGACAGCGGATCCGAGGAGGCGACACCGTTGAGGCCGGAGATGTCACCTACTACCTGGATGGCATCAAGATTGTCAACAATGACACCGGCTGGGACAGGTCCCGCTACTTCCAGGGATTCAACAACAGCGCCATCCAGGAACTAACGGTCGTGACCGGTGGTATGGAAGCCGAATACGGCAACGCACAGGGCGGCGTCATCAATATCGTAACCAAATCGGGCGGAAAAAACATGGGGGGACGGCTGGAATACCGATTCACGCCATCTACCCAAAGACACTGGGGAGAAAATGTATATGACTCTCCACTGCATCGAGACCGTATGAAATTCGACGACACCGACTGGGTAAACGAAATTGATCCCCTGACCGGTCGCCTCGTCCACCAGAGGACAAACTACACAGAGGTCTCAGGGCATTTTGTTGAAGGAAATCTCTCTGGGCCCATTGGTGAAAAAGCCTCTTTCTTCGCCAGTTCGCGCTACAACCTCCAGCCAGCGACAATTCCAAGCCCGGAGGATACCGCGCCGCCAAACTCCCATAATATTGGCAAGCTAACCTTCGATATCTCGCCCAATATCAGGGGCACCGCTGGCGGCTTCTATGCCAGATCCAGAGGGTTCATCAACGGAGGCGAAGGCACAGTGCGGAACATGTCGAACAGTGGGCGAAATATCTTCCTGCCCTCAGGTGTGTCCGGAGGGGGAGAGTGGATCGAATCAGACAACCTGTTATACGCCACCCTGACCCACTCCCTGACACCTAAGATGTTTTACGAAGTCCGCATTTACCGCTCTGAAAGCAAGCGCGATTCCTCGGGGGTACCATCGCTGGATGACGTCCGCAACCCGGGTCCCGAATTCCGCGATAAAGACAATTGGTTTTACATTCGCCCGCGGCCATCCGTCAGCGTCCAGATCGGCAACCAAAAGCGCGTTGGCATCAAATTCGACCTCTCGAATCAGGTGAACCGAGGCCACTTTATCAAGGCTGGCTTCGACGCGACCTTCTACGACTCCTGGGGCTCGCGCATCATTAAAACCACTGAGAACTCGCGACGGATCCTCTTTGTGGGAAAAGCCCATCAGATGGGCGAAGGCGTTACGCCACGTCAATACTCCGTGTACGCCCAGGATAAAATGGAGTTCATGGGACTGATCATCAACGTCGGCATTCGCGGAGACCTGTTCGACACGAACACGCCGATTGGAGCCTGGCACGGATGGCCGGCCATCTATACGACCTACACGCGGAACCGTCAAGCACCTACGGTAGATGGACCTGTCATCAAAAATTTCTCTCCCCGCATTGGAATCTCGCACCCCATCACGGAGCGTGCGAAACTCCACTACTTTTTCGGGAAGTTCTACCAGATCAACAACTTCCATCAGATGTTCGGCGAAGAGTGGCGCGGCAATGAGGCAGATGTAGATGTCAATCAGAACGGACGCATCGATCCTGAGACTGAACTGTACAATCGCCTGAGGACATCGGATGAGTACGGAGATCCCCGAGTCCAGGCATGGGAACAAACAGTACAATTTGAGGTCGGCTTCGACTGGAATTTCGTCGGCGACTACACGCTGAGCCTGGCGACATTCCACAAGAGCCAGAACGATCAGGTCAATGGCTCCGGGTTCAGTCGCATGAACGACCCGGCAGGTGTAAGGCGCCCCACAGGCGCTGGCATCGCTTTCCGGTATTCGTCTCTGCGCAAGGAATTTAACGATGTCCGCGGATTCGAGTTGGGACTCCGCAAGAAATTCAGCCACAACTTCTCTTTTTCAGCCGCCTACAACCTGCAGTGGGAATCAGAGGGCGAAGGCGGCGTCACATTCGATTTCTACTTGCCAACCGGCGAGTTCGTCATGAGCGACCACTATGCGCCCAACGGCGCGGATGAATATTGGGAACCTCAGCCAGATGGCAGCGAGCGCCTGATTCCAATCAGCGAAGCAGATCCGGCGCGCGCTCGGGAATTGGCCGATATTGCCGATGCGGCCATTGCCGCTTACGACCCGACGACCCTTCAGTTCAACGGAATCAAAGGGGAACTGATGGATTTCGAGGACTACCCGGGAATGAAGCGCTTCCTGGTCTGGCGGCAATCGGGGTATGGAGCGAGAAGGAACAGCATCGCAGATGATAGGCGAAGCCAGGGATCATTGGCATTTCTCTTTGCATCGCCCTCCAAGTATGGTCCCAGGATCCGGGGTTTCGCACCCCTGGAAAACCTGAATGTCAATCTGGTCTATCGACTGGTGACGGGCGGACCATTCCAGTTCCGGCCCCTGGTGGGACCTCGGGAAATAAAACCCAAACCCATGCTGACGACTGTGGATTTAGGCGTCGTGAGGCGATTCGACCTCGGTGAGAGGCAACTCGAGTTTTTCCTCGAAGTATCCAACCTGTTCAATCAGCAAGACTACAACCTGTCGGCTGTTTCCAGTTCGGCTGGCAATGATTATTATCAGTACGGCTTAGACCTTCCCCGCCCGACCAGTCCGACCTACAACTCCTTCGGAGATACCCTGGACCGGACTCGCTACGCGGGGGCACCGAGAGAGACGTTCACTGGACTTCGCCTCTCTTTTTAAACCAATATGTCATCCCTTGAACTAAAGGAGAATATTCCATGCATTGGAAAACTTCCTTAGGGCTTCTTGGCGCGGGTGCTATCGCGCTCGTGCTTTCGGGTTGGTTTACTGCTGAAGTGGAAGCGGGAAATCCCCCCGGAAAACAGCGCCATCTGACGCGGTCAAAAACCTGGATCAGTTTTCGAAACACGGGAACGATGGGGAGACGGAATGATATTGGGCGAGGGGGCGGAGCAGAAGGGCTCACGGATCCCGATTTGTCCTATCCCGGCACAAAGGTACACAGCGCGACCTCGGGCGGCGATCCCAACGATTGGATCTGGGGATCGTGGTACCCCGACCTGCAAAGTTCGGGCATCGATGGCTACAACTGCGCTCTGGGGCAAGGCGTCTGGATTCTCACGCGCGAGCCAGGTTCCTATAACGTCTCGTCATCGAATCCGAGATATGAGACAGTGGATATCGCGCCAATGGTTTACGATGCAAACGAGGAGCCAGAAGCCTCTCTGGGTGTGAACGATGGCCGCAGCAACTACTACCCGGGAGCTGCGCCCCCAATCGAGGAACCCGTCGAAATCCACAACTATGCCGGCGGCAAGTATATGGATGCCGACAAGGACAATTTCCCCGAGGAAATAATCGTGTCAAAGTGGACGACGGAGCGAGGCATTACAGTTACCCGTAAGGCATATGCCTGGAGCTATCCCGACTATGACGATTTTGTGATCGTAGAACACATCTTCGAGAACACGGGAGATGCCGACGGAGACGGCATTGCCGACAGCGGACTGCCGGTGCAGCTAAACGACACCTACTTCGTCTTCGTGAACAGCTTCGCCGTGGCCCAGGCCGGGCATGTCTCGCGCTTTGGCAGCGGCAATTACGGAAACTACCGCAACGAAGTCCAGGACGACTGGTTTGTCTATACCGGGGCACCGAACTATTCGGGTCCGCACAGTGCGGCGAAGATGGCGTATCAATGGGACGGTGATTCACCCTTCACAACCAACGACGACACCGGAGAACCGTTCAGTTCCGAACTCGCTACCCGACTTCCCGCTTATTCCGAAACAGAAGGCGAACTGATGGCTTTTCAGTACGTGGGGGTGGCGCCTCTGGATTACACACCGCCTTTTGCCAATGATCCCGGAGAGATCTACATAGCACCAAAGCAAATGGAGCAACCTTTTGCCGGCCATTGGTGGGAAGCCTTCGACACGCAGAACTCTGAAGAGCCTACAAATCAGGTCAATTCAGATCAGGAGATCTACGAAATCTTTACCGCCTCCAGTCGCGACAATCCGGGTGAGGTGAAGGGACTCCTCAACTCCCAAACCTATGGTCCCTACGACCTGGGACCGGGAGATAAGGCGAAAATCGTCCTCGCTTATGTTCTCGGCTCGGGAGCCGAAGCCCAGGGAATGGACATGTACGAATGGGCAATACAGGGCCGTCAGGATCAACTCGCCGACGGCGAACAGGCGTTGTTCGACCACCTGGCGAGGGCGCAATTTGCCTACGACAACGGGTTTGATATTCCCGATGCCCCACCCGACGTGGCGTTCACTGTCGAAAGCAATCCGCAGGGCAACCTTCAGCTTTCGTGGAGCGCTTCCGTTGAGCAGTCCCCGAATCCGGACTACGGAACAGCGGATATTGCCGGGTATCGCGTCTATCAGTCCTCTGTGCGGGAAATCGGGCCATGGACGCTCCTCGAAGACATCCCGGTGGGAGATCCAAATCCCAATACGCCAAACTCCTCGCTGAACAACGGAATTTACACCTACGCCGACACGCGGTCTGCGGCGGGATTCGAGTACTGGTACGCTGTTACGACCTATGCCTCGGGCAAATCCTCGTGGACAAATGGGACATCAACCATGAGCGATCTCTCGAATCTCGAACAGACGCGTCTGAGTCTGGGGCTTGAAAGTGGAAAGGGTGGCGAATCTCAGCGCACGCCCCTATCGAAAGTACCGTTCGTGCCTTCCACCGATGCCAAGGACCAACTACAGGACCGTGTCCGAGTGGTGCCCAATCCATTCAGAGCCGACGATGTCCACAGGTATTCAGGTTCCGATCGCGTTCGATTCGTGAACGTACCCAGGAAAGCCAGAATCAACGTCTTCTCTCTTTCCGGCGACCTGGTGGCGCAGTTTGAACACGACGGACCAGACCGCGGCGAAGTCAATTGGCGGCTTCTGCTCAACCGGTCTGTCACCGGACCTGTCTCATCGGGAATCTACTACTTTGTGGTGGAATCGCTGGTATCTCCGGGCCAAACTCAGTCCGGTACCTTTGTAATCATAAAATGAGATTGCCATGCATCCTAAAAAGGAGGCCCTCAGTGAACAAAGTATTCGGCATTGCACTGATCCTTTCCCTCTTCGCCTATAATGCGGAAGGCGCCGTAGATGACCCGCCAGAACGGGTTGGTCGGTCGGGTTTGAATTTCCTGAAGATCGGACAGGGCGCACGTCCGGCAGCTATGGGAGGAGCATTTACGGCGATTTCTGATGGGATTGACGCGATCTTCTGGAATCCGGCCGGGCTGACGAAGATTGAAAAGCGAGCCTATACGCTTTCATATACCAATTGGCTTGTAGATACAAAAATTTACTCGGGAGCATTTGCGATCAAATACGGACGCGCAGCTCTCGGACTTGGCGTGATCGCTCTGGACCCCGGTGACGTGGAAGAAACGACCATCTTCGCACCGAATGGCACCGGACGCACGCTGGACCTGGGAGACCTGGCCGTAGGGGCCGCTTATGCCATCACGCTGACCGATCGGTTCTCCTTTGGCGCGCAACTCCGAATCATTCGCGAGTCCCTCGACCTGGAAACCATCAACACATTCGACTTCAACGTCGGCAGTTGGTTCAAGACGGGATTCAAAAGCACCCGACTGGCGATGTCTCTCCGAAACCTCAGCAAAGACATCACGATTGACGAGCAACCATTCTTCGTACCGAGCGTATTCTCGATTGGCGGGGCGATGGAGATTTACGGTGAGCAGGGAGACCCCTCCTACGCCACACTTTCCTCCGAGGCCCTTTTCGTAACCGATTTCGGGACGCGGGTGCATGTGGGTGCCGAGTTCTGGCTGGTGAATGTGTTGGCTCTCAGAGGCGGCTACAAGTTTAACTATGACGCTGAGAGTTTTAGTCTGGGTGCGGGAGTCAAATGGAAGTTAGATGACCGCATGTTCACGGTGGATGTATCCTACACGAACTTTGGAAATCTGCTGAACGAGCCTATCCGCATCAGCGTTGGAGGTGCATTCTGAAAAACCTATCTTCTCCCCCGATGCTCGGTGGAGAACAGGTCGAAGCATTCTTCGAAATTGGATTTATCATCGTACCGGACGTTTTCACACCCACCGAAATCGAAGAAATGCGAGCCGGATTCGACCGTCTGCAGGAAATGGCTTACTCGCTATCGGAAGCCGGGATACACAATGGCTCTGATTTTGCCATTGATCGAACGGAATCGGGCCGGGTCATCATTCGGCGCATCTCCTGGTGCGGGGCAGCCGAACCAGTATTACTCGCTTATGGTAAAGACCATCGCCTGCTCGGCATGGCGAGCCAATTGCTCGGCAGCAACGAAATGAACCAATTGATCAATCAGGCCCATTTCAAAATACCCGGCGACAACGTCGCATTTCCCTGGCACCAGGACAGCGAGAACCGGGGATATGGAAAACCCGGCTGGAAGGACGTCAACGGGCGCGGCAGCTTTGTCCAGCAAGCCATCGCCATTGACGATGTGACCGAAGAAAATGGACCGTTGAAATTTATCCCCGGAAGTTGTAAATTGGGACATCTGGGTCTGCTGAGTCGCAGCGAAGAAGAATGTCGGACGCTCTTCAATCCCGACGACGCTGTTACGGGAATTATGAACGCCGGCAGCGTGGCTCTGTTCAATCCCTATGTCATTCACGGCAGCGAACCGAACCGCTCGCAAAAATCGCGGCGTGTTTTTATAAACGGTTATGCTTACCCGGGCGCCAACTCAAGAACCTATCTCGGCAGGGGCGCTGGCAGGCTCTTAAAAATCACCTGAAGGAAAACCGTGTCAAAGCCGGAAATCACTTCCCAGGTAGGTGTGACCACATCTGCGGAGCCAGCACGCGGGGAAGGGGTCACCCGGCGCGCCATCCTGCTTGGCCTTGCGCTGGTGATCTTTCTCAACCTCTTCATCAACTATCTGGATTACATTGTCCGGTCGTCCAAGACCAATCTCAACCACTTTTCTATCGCGCTTTTCTTTTCCTACGCTCTCCTGACCCTTCTCCTCAATCCGATCCTTCAGCGGTGCCGTCACTTCCTGGGATTTTCGCGTTCTGAGTTCCTTGTAGCCCTCGCCCTCGGACTCCTCGGATCCATCCTGCCCACAGCGGGTCTAACCGGATTCTTTCTCGGCATTATCGCGTCTCCCTACTATTTCGCCACACCGGAAAACGGTTGGGCTGAGTACCTCCATCCCCATCTGCCCGCGTGGTTTGCCCCTTCACAGAAGACAGCCATGCAGTGGCTCTTCGAAGGGTTACCCGAAGGAATTGCGATTCCATGGGATGTGTGGATCGTACCCCTCCTCTGGTGGTCCTGCCTGATTGCTGCGATGACACTCGGATCGATCTGTCTTGCAGTGGTTCTGCGGCGCCAGTGGTCGGAGCACGAGCGTTTGATCTACCCAATGCTGATGCCAGCACTCGCCATCACAGAAGGTGATGAGCGGCTTCCCGACATCCTGAGGCATCGCATCTTTTGGATAGGTGCCGGACTCGCCTTTGTCGCGGTCTCCTGGAACATCGGGTCGTTTTTCTCGCCGCTTTTTCCCGACATCCCGCAGAGCCTGGGAAATCTCGCGCTCGGAGGAGGACTGCCATCCATTCCACTTCGTCTCAACTTTTTTTTAATGGGATTCACCTATTTTGCCAATGTGGAAGTCCTGGGCAGTTTCTGGGTCTTTCTTTTATTCTTCCTGGGCCAGGTCTGGGTCTTTAACCGCGTGGGATTCGACATAGGACCAAACGGCGATCTGTGGTCGTCACACCACTCGGCTTATAGCTGGCAGGGAATGGGAGCAATGACGGCTTTCGTCGGATGGAGTTTATGGATAGGGCGGCACCACATAAGGAGCGTTATAGCGACGGCCTTTGCCGCGCGGGGAGGGCTGGATGATCGAGGAGAAATGGTCTCCTACCGAACCGCATTCTGGGGACTTGTCCTCAGTGCCGCTTTCATCGTGGGATGGCTGCACTACGCCGGGATGGAGCTATCGGTTGTCTGGCTCTTTCTATTTGCGACGTTTGTGATTCATCTGGGAATCGCCCGTATCGTAGCAGAGTCGGGCCTCATCTCCGTACGGGGTCCAATGACAGCGCAATCGTTCTGTTTCTACAGCCTGGGATCCGCATCCGTTGCCCAAAGCAGTATGACGGTTTTGGGATTCTCTTATGCCCTGCTCTCTCACGGACAAGGACTCTTTCTCCCCGCGCTCGTTCACGCTGTGAAACTCACAGATATTGTCCGGGCGAATAGGCGAAGGATGCTTCTCGCATTGCTGGGAGCACTCGTTGTGGGAACGCTGGTTTCTCTCGTCTATACCCTGCACCTCGGATACAGCCTGGGTGCTTACAACTTCAACCCCCTGGGACCTTTCTCCAGCGGACCTCGACGGCTACTGGGAAAAGTGGTCGGCAAGATGGGCAATCCCTTCCCGCCCAGCGGCTGGAAAATCACCTTCTTCTGGCTCGGAATCGCCATTATGTCAGCCCTGCTATTTCTGCGCTACCGCTTCCCGTGGTGGCCCATCAACCCCATTGGGTTCCCGATTTCCGGAACCTCACTGATACGGATATCCGCTCTGCCCATCTTCATCGTCTGGACTATCAAGATCATAGTACTCCGCACAGGGGGTGCCCTGCTTTATCGCCGGATTGCGCCCTTCTTCATAGGACTGACCGTGGGACATGCAATGGCTGTGGGCATATCGGCAATCGTAGATATAATCTGGTTCAACGGACGCGGGCACATGATCTATACCTGGTGAAGAGCCAAAGACACGACCTAATGCATATCTATGGACAGCGCGTAACTGAGCAGAGTCACCAGAAGCCACGTCGCCACCAGAACGATCCCAAAAGGACGCTTCATCGCGTTGCCCGACACAAAAATACCACAGCGGAAAACAACGAGAATAAACACCATAGCCGGGAACAAAAATTGGAAAAACTGACCATCGGCTTGCAAGCCACCTGGTGTTGCTGCAGCCGAAACCCCGGCAACAAAAAGCACATTGAGAATATCTGCACCAATAATATTGCCAACCGCCAGCTCGCCGTGTCCGCGCCTGACAGCAGTAATCGCCGTCACGAGTTCTGGAAGCGACGTACCAAACGCGACAAGCGTCGCAGAAATAATATGCTTTGGCACGCCAATCCTCTCTGCCAAAACACTCACACTGGGAATGAGAATTTGAGCCGAAATAACAATAACCGCAATCGCCAGGAGCAACTTCACAAGCACCACACTCGCGCGACTACCTTCCGCCTGGGTTGCATCTTCCTGCTCAGCATCTGACGTAGTCGCGGCCCATCGGATCGACTGCCAAATATAAAGCACCAAAAGCACGACAAAGGCAAAACCAGCAAACTGTGGCAAAACCCCACCTTGACTAAACAATTTCGCGGGAGAAGCCCAGGGAAAACAGGCCAACACCAGAAGAATACCAGCCCCCACCTGTACATTTGACAACCGCGACGCCAACTGGCGGTTGAGAGGCAAAGGGGCAATCAGAGAAGCCAGGCCAATAATAAGGCCCGTATCGCAAATAATCGAACCAACAGCATTCCCAAGCGCAAGCCCCGGTTTTCCCTGAATCGCCGAAAACACGGACACCGCTGCCTCCGGCGTCGTCGTGCCAATACTCACAATCGTCGCACCGATAACCGCTTTGCCCAGCCCCCAGCGCACCGAAAGCGTCACAGCCTCATCGACGAGCCAATCCGCACCTTTACCGAGCGTGTACAGCGTCACCGCAATAATCACGAGAAGGAACGGACTGGCCAATCCCATCACAAGCTCTTCAATCCACTTTTCCATCGCTACCCTTCCAAATCAAATCACAAAAATATCACTGGGACGATCCTGCTCAGCCACACTCATCGGAAAAGACCGAATCCCCTGCCCCTGCAACATATCCGCGCATGTCTCTCGCGCCAGATCCGGCCGATTATTTTTCTCACTCAAATGCGCCAGAACCGCCTGCTTCAACCCATCTCTCGCCAAATCGCACAACGCCTCGGCCGCCCCATCATTTGACAAATGACCGTGCGTACTATTGATCCTCTGCTTCAAAACCCAGGGATAAGGCCCATCCATAAGCAACTGCCGATCGTAATTCGACTCAATAATCAACAGATCGGCGCGGCGCATATACTGATAAACCAACTGCGTCACCGTACCCATATCTGTTGCAACCGTCACATTGGAATGTCCGTCTGTCACAGAAAAATTCACGGGATCAGCCGCATCGTGAGGCAACTGAAACGCCTGAAAAGACAAATCGCCAATTGAAAATTCCTCATCATTTTCAAACACCCGAATTTTCTCAGTCCCTCTAAAAATCTTCTTCGAAGCATTCAACGTACCCTCCGTCATCCAAACCGGCAGCCCGTACCGCCGCGCCAACACCCCCACCCCCTTAATATGATCGGAATGCTCGTGACTCACCACAATAGCCTGCAAACCCGCTGGATTAATCCCAACACCTTGCAAACGCTCTTCAATCCTCTTACCCGTCAAACCCGCATCGATAAGCACACTTGAAGAACCATTTTGAACGCAAATTGAATTGCCACCACTCCCACTTGCCAATAAACAAATCTTCACCTGGTAACTCCTCTATCACTACTCATTCACAACCCGCGCCACCCAAATACTGATCTCGTACAAAACCACGACCGGCACAGCCATCAAAACCTGAGACAGGGGATCGGGAGGGGTCAAAATAGCGGCGAGTATAATCACGAGCACAAGCGCATAACGCCGCCCCTTTCGCATCCGATCGCTTGTTGCAATCCCCATCTTAGCCAGAAAAAACGTCAACACGGGCAACTCAAACACCAGACCAAACGCAATTAGAAGGAGCAGCACAAAACTGATATACTCCCCAATATCAAACTGCGGCTTCACATCCGTATCAACAGTAAGACCAACAAAAAACTTTATCGCCAGTGGGATAACCGCCCAGTATGCCAAAATAGCACCAACAACAAAACACACAGTAGCCGAACCAATAACAAACGTGACAAATCGCCGCTCGCTGGCAAACAAACCGGGCGCGACAAACATCCAGATCTGAAAAAGCAAAAACGGCAGCGCCAGAATCCCCCCACCCACCAGCGCGATCTGCAGCTTGACCATAAAAATGCCCATGGGTTTTAAGGTCTGCAACACAACTTCATCTTCCATCAGGCGGACGGGATGAGTCAACACAGCCAAAATCTCATTGACAAAAATCCCACAAAAAACCGCGCCCACAATAATCGCGGCCAAACCCTTCAAAATGCGCCAGCGCAACTCCTCCAGATGATCGAGAAAAGGCATCGGCTTGCCTTCATCGGGCAGATCTTCATCGCGGTCTGGCATAATCGCCGGCACCGTACCCTCAGGCGGTGCAACCTCTTCCTCCACCTCTCGCGGCCGGCGAATAGCAGACACCGCCAACCCCATCAACGCGATCACGCCGCACAACTGAGAAAACAAATCGCCAAACCGCATATAAAGCGTCTGCTCATTGCTCGGGGCAATAGTCCCCGCCACAACAGCCTCGTGAAACAGACCCGTCTTTTGTTTTTGCCGCCCCTGTGGATCGATAAACATCGACACACCCGTATTGGCACAACGCACCACCCAACGCCTGTTTTCAACTGCCCTGAAAGTTGCAATATCCGCGTGCTGATAAGGCGCTGCCGTGCGCCCATACCATCCATCATTGGTAATCACCACCAAAAACTCGGCACCCCGAACCATCATATCGCGCGCAAGCCAGGGAAACACCGAATCAAAACAAATCATCCCGGAAAACTTTCCACCAGGCACCTCAAAAACCGTAAGCGCAGTCCCACTCTCAAAATCGCCGCTAATATACCCCCCGCCGCTCCATCTAAAATCGCGCAAAAACCCGAGCAATTTGGGAAAGGGCGCCCGCTCTCCAAACGGCACCACCTTCACCTTGTCGTAATGCGGCAAATCACCCCCGCCAGGCTCAAACAAAAAAGAAGAATTGTAAAGGCGATCCCTCGCTGCGGCCTCGAAGCGATTCGCCCCCATATACAGATAAATCCCCAGCGAATCGACCAGCCCCTGCACCCGCGCCTGATACGCCTGGTGCAATGATCTTCCACTTTTCAAATCACTTTTCAAACGCGCGGGCAAAGCCGCCTCTGACCACACAATTAGTCGCGCCCCCGTCTCCGCAGCCTGAATCGTCAAAGGTTTCAGCTTGTCAAAATTGTGATCAAAACCCCAGTACGACTTCTCCACAGGCGGCACATTTTGCTGAACAATAGCGACCTTCAAATCGCCCTCAGCAACCGGCTCTGCCATACGCCACAAACCAAAACCCGCTGGCAGTGCAAAAGCCAAAACCAGAACACCAACCATCAAGCCGCGCCGCGCACTTTCCAATGCCTTAAACGCAATGAGATTGACCACCACCACCCAGAACGACACGCCGTAAACCCCGGTCGCTTCTGCAATTTGAATCAAAGGCAAATAATCCACCTGGGTATGCCCGAGCAGCATCCACGAGAAACCCATATCGCCCAGCGTATTAAAATATTCAAACCCCACCCACAAAAAAGGCGTTATCCACAAACCCAGCCTGCCAACGCGCGCCAGCGCAAACGACCACAGCCACACAAACAACCCCCGAAAAAGCGACATATACAAAATTGCCCCCGCCATACCCGGGGGGGTAATCCACGCAATCCAATAAATACTCGCACCGTAAAAAATCAGACCCTGCAAAAAACCCGCGCCAAAAGCCACGCGCCCACGCAGATTTTCGGCAACGGGAATCAGGGGCAACAAACTGATACAGGCCAAAAAACCGAGTGGCAAAGGAGGAAATGCCGCTGCCATCAGCAAACCCGACAAAATCGGATACCCGAGCACCAATTTCCAACCCCAAGTATTGTCCTGAGTCGTATTATCCGTCATCTGTCTCTTTTAACTCCATCGATTCAAAAACCATTCACAGCAAGAAGCACAAACAAAAATCCATGTTGCAAAAAACACAAAGACTATGCAATATAAAGGCGGTTCAAACCCCTGTCAATTGCCGTCCCAAAAAACAAACGGGTCTATAACCCATGCTACCCGACCTCAATTCAGAACTCCAGGCATTGCGCGAACAAAACCTCTACCGCTCGGTGCGACGTGTGGAAACCAGCCAGGAACCCCGCATCCGCATCAAAGGGCGGGAACTCATCCTCTTTTGCTCAAACAACTATCTGGGCCTCGCCAACCATCCCGTCCTCAAAGACGCAGCCATCGAAGCGCTCAACACCTATGGAAGCAGCACCGTGGCATCGGCACTCATCTCGGGATACATGCCCCCGCACGCCGACCTCGAAAACAGCATGGCACAATTCCTCGGCACAGAATCCGCCATCGCATTTCCCACAGGCTACACAGCCAACCTCGGCGTTATACCCGCCCTCATTAACCGCGACGACATCATTTTTAGCGACCAGTTAAATCACCGCAGCATCATCGACGGCTGCCGCCTGTCCCGCGCACAAATCGCCATCTACAACCACTGCGACATCGCCCACCTCGAAACCCAGCTCAAAACCTCGTCCGCCCATCGCCGTCGCCTCATCGTCACCGATGGCGTCTTCTCAATGGACGGAGACATCGCCCCACTGCCCGAACTCGTCTCACTCGCCGAACAACACAACGCCATCCTCATGGTCGATGACGCCCACGCAACCGGCGTCCTTGGACCCGGGGGACGCGGCACCTTTGAACACTACGGTCTCGCCCCCAAAACCATCGACATCCTCATGACCTCGGGCAGCAAAGCCCTCGGTGCATCCGGCGGTTTCATCTGTGGCAGCCGCGACCTCATCGACCTCATCCGCAACCGCTCGGCAGCATACATCTACACCACCGCAATGCCGCCCGACGCCTGTGCATCCACCACCGCGGCACTCGACCTCATCCAGCGCGACACCAGCTTGCGCCAACGCCTGTGGCACAACACAACAACCATCAGCCAGCATCTTCGCGCACTCGGATTCGACCTCGCACAATCCCAAACCCATATCATACCCGTACTCATCGGCGACGCCCAGAAAACCATTGAAATATCCGAACACCTCTACAACCGCGGCATCTACCTCTACGGCATACGCCCACCCACCGTACCCGAGGGCCAAAGCCGTCTGCGCCTCTCCGTCATGGCAACTCACACCGACGACGACATCGCACAATTATTAGACGCCATGACCGAAGTGCGACACAGTTTTTTTTAAAAAAACCTTGTCTGAATCAGGATTTTCAGGATTATAGGATGAACAGGATATAGCTGAGTAGATAGGTCCTAAGGAAAACCTCTGATATAGATATACTTGTAATGACCATAAACGGAGATTTTTATGTCCAACCCCCTCGACCACATCCGCATCGTACTCGTTGAACCCAAAGAACCCGGCAACATCGGCGCCGTGGCTCGCGCGATGAAAAACACGGGCTTATCGCACCTCTACCTCGTCAATCCCCCCGACCACACCAGCGGCGAAGCCCGCGCAATGGCGCACGGATCGGGCGACATCCTCTACGGCGCAACCGTCGTATCCTCACTGCCAGAAGCACTCGCAGACGTATCGCTTGCCGTGGGCACATCCCATCGCAAACGCCGCGAATTCGATATCGTACACCCGCCCCAAACTGCAGCAGACAAACTGTTATCCCTCCCCCAAAACCACAAAGGCGCCATCGTCTTTGGCCGGGAAGAAAACGGACTGACCAACAACGAAATCCAACTGTGTCAGATGATCTCCCGCATCCCCTCAGCCGTGCGCTATCCCTCCCTCAACCTCTCGCAAGCCACCCTCATCTACGGCTACGAACTCTTCCGCGCAATCCATACCGAAGCCCCCTATAAACCATCAGAAGTCGATCTGGCTACGCACCGCGAACTCGAATCCATGTACGACCACATCGAAACTGCACTCGACAAACTCGGCTTTGTCTCGCGGCACCGCCCCCAGACCTTCATCCGATCCATCCGCCGAATCTTCAGCCGCATCGACATGGAACACCGCGACGTAGCGACCATCCACCGCGTCTTCCGCCAGGTCGATCGCTTCATCGCGCGGCACGGCCTTGACCCCATCCCACCGCCCGATCAAAAAACAGAGTAACCGCTCTCTGAGACAATCACCCTCCAAACCCCAGCGTCTCCAAAAGCGACAGACTCAAACGCTCCATTGCCGGCACTGTACCCACACCCCCCAAAGACGACAGGGATGCCCAAGTCTCGTATCCGCCCTCTTGTGTCAATGCCTCATCTGTACACACATACCCGATAGACCCGTTCGCCAGACTCACCAGCATCAACGGCGAAGCCGACGTCTGCGCCTTGATCTGAAGGCCAGTCTCCACAAAAATCTCCCCCGGCAGCGCCAGAATCGCCGCATCGCCCAATCGGATCGCCTGCACGGGTGCCGTCATCTGTTCGGGCAACGCTGCCAACCGCTGGCACTGCCTGGCATATACACCTACCCGATCCTGCCGCACCGGTTGACCCACCACCCAACTGAATGGACCCTCCTCGTATTCATATCCACCTGCGAGAATCTGCTCGGCAATGTCGAGATCCGCCTCTGTAATCACCTTTCTCGAAAACGCCAGCGTCCCCGTCACAGCCTCCAATACCAGTTCCTCATCCAGATCCATCAACTGAATCTCTGTCAAAACATGCCCTGCCAGAACATTTGCCATCCGCCGCGCCCGGGGGTGCCCTCGATCCCGCCAAATCCGCTCGCCACTATAATCGTTGTTATTAATTTGTCCAGACGCCGCATTCCACAAAATCGGCACGCAGTTCCCGCCCAGATAATGCCGCATCAAATTGAAAAACTGACCAAAATAATCCGCCGACACCTCCCCGACACTGCCCGTTCCCACATAGTGCAGTGAAAAACTCGCCACCACCGAAATCGGCGTACCATCCACCCCTTCCACATACATCATCGCCAACTCCGGATCGATCTCTCCCATTGGCCGCACGAGATCAGGATTTTTCAAACCCGGATTCATCCGCACGGTCCCATCCTTCATCAGCCAGCGCCGATAAAACGAAATACGATCCTCCATCACACTGGCAAACCCCGCCCGAGCAGGCTGCATTCTCTTAATCGCCAACTCCACTGCATCGGCCACTTTCAGCGGAAGCCATGTCGTATAACCCTCATCTTCACCCATACCCAGAAGATTGCTCACCCCTGCCCCTGAATGCGTATGGGTCGCATTCACCATCACGCATTCAGGAGATATCCCACACCGTTCTTCAATACGCGCCTTCACGGCATTCGCAATCGCCTCTGGTATTGCAATCAAATCGCAAGTCACCATAGCAATCCTGACATCTCCATTGTCGATCACCAGCGCCTTAGCCAGAAGCTCATCGTGTACATCCTCTCCGTATCGCGGATGAAAACTTCCCGGCATCGTAACACCCAGCCAGGGTGTAATATTCGACGTAGCAGCCCCTGCTTGCAATTTCATAATGATCCTCCCGTGTTAGATTTCACCGTGTTAGATTTCACATCTTTTCTATATTATATACCTGATATTTTCGCAACAGTAAAAGAAAAATGAAAACAGGGCGTTTTGTCGAATGAAGCTCAATGCGGTTGACAGTGGTTCAGGGAACGCTTATTCTTTGAACAGGAGGTGGTCTTCGTGGCTGAATTGACAGAACGCCCGGTGATTGGAGTAACCGTGGGCGACCCGGCGGGAATTGGACCAGAGGTCGTAATCAAGGCACTGTGTGAACCAGCACTTTACAACGAAGTAAAGCCACTGGTCTTTGCCGACCGCTCGGTTTTGGAGCAAACGGTAAAGATGTTGGGTGTGGATATGGATTTGCACGCTATAGACAATCCGCACAATGGGCATTATGAAGTCGGATGTATCGACTTTATTGACATTGGCATTTTGTCTGAACCGATAGCTTATGGCCAGATCTCTGCCGAAGGCGGCCAGGCGGGATATCAATATCTGGACCGGGCAATAGATGCGGCACTTTCAGGCACCGTAGTCGGCCTATCTACAGCGCCACTGAACAAAGAATCGTTGCAAGCTGCAAAGCTACCTTATATTGACCACACCGCGATGCTCAATGCGCGAGCGGCGTTGCGAGTGCCGATGACCCTATTTTTGGTAAAAAATTTGAAAATCTTCTTCCTCACCCGACACATTTCATTTCGGGAAATTCCAGATGCAATAACAAAAGCGGGAATTCTGGAAGCACTGCCACTGTGCGACCTGTATCTGCGGCAACTGGGGACAAAAACACCGATCATCGCTGTGGCGGGCTTGAATCCACACGGAGGCGAGCAGGGCCTATTTGGACGAGAGGAAATCGAAGTAATCGGCCCCGCTGTAAAAGAAGCGCAAAGACGTGGGTGGCGGGTACTGGGACCGGTGCCAGCGGACTCGGTATTCCATCTCGCGCTGGAAGGGCGTTACGACGGGGTATTGTCGCTTTACCACGACCAGGGGCATATAGCCTCCAAGACCCTGGATTTCCACGGAACAGTGAGCCTGACAATGGGACTGAAGTTTCTGCGCACATCAGTAGATCATGGAACCGCCTTTGACATTGCCGGACAGGGAATAGCGGCAGAACGGGGCATGGTGGAAGCAATTCGCATAGCTGGACAATACGCGATTCCAGTACGCGAGCGCGTGGAAATGAGTCTATGAAATGCCATCAAACTACACCATTGCAAAAGAACTGAAGCGAGTGGCGGATTACCGTGAGATATGCGGTGAGGATCCAGCAGATTATCTCAATGCCGCCTGGATGGTCCAGTCGTTTTCACGCGGCAGATTGGATGAGTTGTACCCTGTTGAAGGAAGGGAACTGCTGGAAAACACAAACGAATTTAGCGACGAAGTGATAGACACAATCGTCGAAATCATTGAAGGCAAAGAGATCCGCGCGTTGCAGGAGCGGCAGGGCGTTCCTTTGACCGTGCTGGAATTGGTCGAGATTCGGGGGATCGGTGGCAAAATGACCAGGCGCCTTTTTAGCGAGCTGGGAGTGGTTGATTTGCAGGGCTTGCGGACAGTTGTCAAGGACGGACAAATCAGCCAGGTAAAGGGTTTCAGGACAAAGACCATCGAGAAGATCACCGCTTTTCTGGACGAAAAGGGAGTGTAGATTTATTTGTCTGAAGATATATACTTTGTTATATATATAATGCGATGTGTGACTTTAAGATCGCCACAGAATAATGCCGACAAACAGAGATAAGAAAGTCAAAACCACTGGATTGCGGCTAACAGCCTGCCGCAATGACGGCTATAGAATCCTTGTTTTGCTGACTGCTGACCACTGATTGCTTGTTTTTTTCACCATTATTCTAAAGTCACACATGACATATATATAATAATCACACAACCTGAAACTCACCTCTCCCTACGAGGACCGCGCTATGGCGACTAAAAAAGAAGACTATTTGGGAATAGAAAATTACAAAGTAGTGGGCACGCGACCGATAAGGCACGATGGAACGGACAAAGTGACGGGCCGCGCGGTATATGGTCCGGACTTTCACTTGACCGGATCGCTATACGGCAAAACACTGCGAAGCCCGCATGGACATGCCCGGATCAAATCCATCGACACCAGCAAAGCCGAGGCACTGCCCGGCGTAAAAGCCATCGTACTGGGAAAAGACCTCGTACAAAATTACGAAGACAAAGTATCCGATCTCGGTGAAAGCTCGGTCGATCTGCGATTCTTAATCGCCAATGTACTCGCCGGAGACAAAGTCCTCTACGACGGACACGCCGTAGCAGCCGTAGCAGCCATCTCTGCACATATTGCAGAAGAAGCGTTAAACCTGATTGACGTACATTACGAAACACTCGAACCCGTCCTGGAAGTCCGCCGCGCAATGGAAAACGATGCCCCGTTATTGCACGACGACTTAAAAATGAAATCACTCGGCGAAGAAACGGACCAGGCCAGCAACATCGCAAACCACTTCCAGCACAAACAGGGAGACATAGAAAAGGGATTTGAAGATGCAGAAGTAGTCATAGAGCGGGAATTTGCAACCGGAACAGTACACCAGGGCTACATCGAACCCCACAACGTAACCGCGCACTGGAGCGAAAACGGAAAACTCACAATATGGTGCAGTACGCAGGGACCATTTGAAGTGCGAGGCCAGGTCGCCGATGTACTCGGCCTCGAAGTGGGTGACATCCGCGTAATCCCGCAGGAAATCGGCGGCGGATTTGGCGGAAAATTCCGCGTCTATGAAGAACCGACCGCAGCCCTGCTCGCGCAAAAAACCGGCAAACCCGTAAAAATGGTCATGTCCCGCACAGAAGTATTAAAAGCCACCGGACCAACGCCCGCATCCTACATCAAAGTCAAAATGGGCGCAACGCGGGACGGCATGTTAACAGCGGCACAAGCCTACATGGCCTATGAAGCCGGAGCCTATCCCGGCTCTGCCGTAGGCGCAGGTGCGGGATGTATCTTCTCGCCCTACAGCATTCCAAACTCCCTCATCGACGGCTACGATGTCGTCGTAAACAAACCCCAATCTTCCGCCTATCGCGCACCCGGCGCAACCAATGCTGCATTTGCCTCTGAAACAGTAATAGATGAAATATGTGAGCAAATCGGAATGGACCCCCTCGAATTTCGATTGAAAAACGCGTCCAAAGAAGGCACCCGACGGGCAGACGGACCGGTCTTCTTGCGCATTGGCCAGGAAGAAGTCGTCAAAGCGGCCATGGCGCATCCGCACTACAGCGCGCCTCTCGAAGGACCGAATCGAGGGCGCGGCGTCGCCGCTGGATTCTGGTTCAACGGCGGAGGCACATCAACAGTAGTCGCCAGCGTAAACCCGGACGGCACAGTAGCACTCGTCGAAGGCTCCCCCGATATCGGAGGAACGCGCACCTCAGTCGCCATACAATTTGCCGAAGTCCTGAATCTTCCCATCGAAGACATCAAACCAAATGTCACGGACACCGACACCATCGGACAAACAGATGGAACGGGCGGAAGCCGCGTGACATTTGCAACTGGCTGGGCGAGCTATGAAGCCGCTCAAGACGTGAAGCGACAAATGATCGAACGAGCAGCCACCTTATGGGAAATACCAAAAGACGACATCGTCTTTGAAGACGGCTCGTTCCGCTCCAAATCGGACGCATCCAAAACAATGACATTCAGAGAACTCGCCGGCAATGTCAATCGCGCGGGCGGTCCGGTCGTAGGACGCGCTGCTGTAAGCGGCAAGCAAGCCGGTCCCGCATTCGCCCTCTTAATCGTAGATGTCGAAGTAGATCCAGACACGGGCAAAGTGGATATCTTGCGAGCGACCATCATCCAGGACGCGGGCAAAGCCATTTATCCCGGCTATGTAGAAGGGCAGATGCAGGGCGGTGTGGTACAGGGAATCGGATGGGCATTGAACGAGGAATTTGTGTACAACGACCAGGGGGTAATGGTCAACGCCTCTTTCCTGGATTATCGGATGCCCACAACACTCGACATGCCGATGATAGAAACCGTCATCGTAGAAGTCCCCAACCCGGGGCACCCTTATGGTGTACGCGGCGTAGGCGAAGTGCCCATTGTCCCACCACCAGCCGCAGTCGCCAACGCAATTTACCGCGCCGTTGGCATTCGGTTAAACGAGTTACCCATGTCGCCATCGCGAGTCCTGAAAGCACTATGGGAAGCGGATGGCAGTCATGGTCAGGCAGCGGATTGAGCAGATAGGAGCATACAATGGACTGGTTTTCGCAATACGGCTTTCTCGGCGCCCTGCTCCTCTCGGGCATCGTTCTCGGTGCAATCCCCGTCGTACTGCCCCTGATCATCTCCCCTCGCGGTCGCGGTCGCAAAAGCCGCGAGACCTACGAATGCGGCATGGACACCATTGGCAGTGCATGGGTGCGCTTTGACATTGCCTATTATCTATTTGCACTCATCTTTGTCGCGTTTGAAGTCGATGTACTGTATATTCTACCCATCGCCGTAATCTACAATTCGGGCACCTACGTCTGGCGCGACTTCATCGAACTCACAATCTTCGTCGGCATTCTTTTTCTCGCCATCGTGTACGCCTGGAGCAAAGGCGTCTTACACTGGAGAAGTCAATAATGTCACAAATAGAACTTCCTATCGTAACAAGCGACCCCAAAGACATCGAAGAACTGCGCGAAGAGGTTGGCCCATTAGTACACATGGACCTGCTGGAAAACCTGCTCAACCACGCCCGGTCTCGATCCCTGTGGCCCCTCACATTCGGCCTGGCCTGCTGCGCCATCGAAATGATGGCCGCAGGCGCAGCGCGCTTTGACCTCGACCGCATTGGCGCGGGCGTCTTTCGTCCCAGCGCGCGACAAGCCGATGTCATGATTCTCGCAGGCACAATCTCCCGCAAAATGGCACCAGCCATCAAAACGCTCTGGGATCAGATGCCCTCGCCCAAATGGGCCATAGCCATGGGAGGATGCACCATTGATGGCGGCCCCTTTAAATATCCCGGGCAATATGCCATAGTAGAAGGCGCAGACAAAATTGTGCCAGTTGATGTGTACGTACCGGGTTGTCCCCCGCGCCCCGAAGCACTCTTCGCCGCACTCTTCAAACTCGAAGAAAAAATCAGAGCCGGAAAGAAATTCAAGAAATGATCGCCGACAAACTCTCTACGCTCGTGCTCGACGCGACCGAGGTCCAATACGACGCGCGTGGCTTTCATGTACAACACACCGCTTCAGCCGACACCCTCCCCCAGATCGCAGATGCATTCCTATCCGAAAATTTTCACCTCGAAATGATAACCTGTCAGGATCGACGTGAAAACGATGATGCTTTTCGCCTAATTTATCAGTTTAACCAATACGGCACGCCCCAACGGCATGTCATCCACGCCGACATAGCACCCGATGCAACGGCACCGAGTATTGCCGCAACCTTTCCCGCCGCCGACTGGTACGAACGCGAAATTTTCGACATGTATGGCGTCAGCTTTGACGGCCATCCCGATTTGAAACGCATCTTAATGGAAGAAGATTATTTTGGTCATCCCCTGCTCAAAGACTTCGTCGATCCCCCCAATCCCTATCGCAGCGAGGACGATGCGTCATGAATAGATTTGAGGTCGAACAAGACCCGAAAAGTCGAGATACCTATTATCTCAACATGGGGCCTCAGCATCCCTCTACACACGGCGTCATGCGGATCAAACTGCACCTGGATGGCGAACGCATAATATCAGCAGAACCCATCATCGGATACGGGCATCGTGCACACGAAAAAATGGCGGAAAACCGCGACTATATCCAGTTTTTGCCCAACCCGAGCCGGGTGGATTATCTCGGCGGCATGATTTACAACGTGGGCTATTGTCAAGCCGTAGAGCGCGCAATGGACATCGAAGTGCCAGAACGCGCCGAATACATCCGCATCATCTGCAATGAACTCAACCGCATCTCCAGCCACCTGCTCTGGCTGGGCACCTTTTTGATGGACCTGGGTGCATTTACCCCATTTCTCTACGCCTTTGACGACCGCGAAAAAATCCTCGACATCCTCGACCGCATCACCGGATCGCGCCTCACCTATTGTTACGCGCGATTTGGCGGTATGATTCTCGACATCGACGATGTATTCCTCGATAATGTCTCCAACTTTTGCACCTACTTTGTCGAGCGCTTAAAAGAATACGAAAAACTCGTCATCGGCAACGTCATCTTCCGCGAACGCACCATCGGCGTCGGTATCTTCGCCCCCGATCTCGTTCAAAAATACGCCATAACAGGCCCCTGTATGCGCGCCATGGGCCATGCCCACGATGTCCGCAGAGACGAACCCTATGGCATCTATGACCGCTTTGAATTTGACGTGCCCACACAAACAGAAGGCGACTGCTTTGCGCGCACACTCGTTCGCATGGAAGAAATGCGCCAGAGCATTCGCATCATCGAACAAGCCGTAAGCGACATGCCCGACGGTCTCTTTCTCGCAGCCCGGGTGCCCAGACGCATCCGCCCGCCCGAAGGCGACTATTACTTTTGCGTCGAATCACCTCGAGGCAGCTTCGGCATGTACATCGCAAGCGACGGCAGCGACATCCCCTTTCGCCTCAAATTGCGAACCCCATCATTTTCACACATCTCGGCCATGCCCGCCGTCATGGCAGGCACCATGCTCGCCGATGCCGTGGCAATCCTCGGCAGCATCGACATTGTCGTTCCGGAAATAGACAGATAACGCACTTATGAAAACAGACATCATCCAACTCTTCGAAAATCCCTATCTCGCGCTCGGCGTGAGCATCGCCATTATCATGGCCTATTTGAGCGTCAACGCCATCATGCTAATCTGGCTCGAACGCAAACTCAGCGCGCGCATACAGCGCCGCATTGGCCCGCAGCGCGGACCCTTTGGCCTGATGCAACAAATTTTTGACATGGGCAAATTGCTCAGCAAAGAACTCCTCACACCCGAACACGCCAACAAACTGCTCTATGTAATTGCCCCCATCCTAGTCTTTGCGCCCGTCGTCGCCCTCTCGTCCCTCTTTCCCATAACGAGCACCTACATATTCCACGACTTCAACATCGCCATTGTCCTGATCCTCGCCATCAGCGGCATCAACGTAATTGGTATATTCTTAGCAGGCTGGGGATCCAATAACAAATACGCCCTGCTCGGCGCGGTGCGCTCAGTCGCGCAAAATATCTCCTACGAAATCCCCCTCATCCTATCGGTCATCCCCATCGTCATGATAACCCGCACCATGTCGCTCTACGACATCACCCTCGCACAGGAAACCTATCCCTTTATACTGGTACAACCCATTGCCCTGATCATCTTTATCATCTCAGCCACAGCCGAAACCAACCGCGCCCCCTTTGACATCCCCGAAGCGGAATCCGAACTCGTCGCCGGATTCCACACCGAATATTCCGGCATGCGCTTTGGACTGTTCTTCTTTGCCGAATACTCCAACATGATCTTTGCCTGCGCACTGGCAACCGTACTCTTTTTAGGGGGATGGCGTGGACCTTTCCTGCCAGACGCCGTATGGTTCTTCATCAAAGTCTATGCACTCATCGTCCTCATGATGTGGTTCCGCTGGACCTTTCCGCGGCTCCGCTTTGACCAGCTCATGAAATTCGCCTGGGTGGTACTCGTCCCCCTATCGCTCATCAACCTGCTAATCACAACACTGGTCTTGAAAATCGTGTAAAAGCTATTAGCAGTCAGCGGTCAGCAAAACAAGCGGTTGGCTGATCGCTACTTAATCCGTGTTCATCCGTGTTCATCCGTGTTCATCTGTGGTTGCTTTTAGAAGGAAATACACATGGGACTTGTCAAGGAAGTCATCAACGGCACCAAAACGCTCCTGACCGGCATGAAAGTCACACTGGACAACTTTCGCAAACCGCCCGTCACCTCGCAATATCCAATGGAAAAAATCGAAATGACGGAAGCGTTCCGCAATGTCATTGTCCTCATCGAAAAAGAAGACATCGGCTCGCACGACTGCATCGACTGCAAACTCTGTGAGCGCGTGTGTCCCTCCTTCTGCATTTACCTCGACGGGGAACGCCCCGAAGGGTTGCGGCGCAAAAGATCGACCAAATTCGAAGTCGATTTTGCCCTGTGCAGCGACTGCGGACTGTGCTTAGACGTATGCCCCACAGACACCCTGGGATATAGCAAAATACACGACGAAGCCGGATACAATCGCAGCGACTTTCTCTACGACTTACTCGAACCCTGGGCAGACAAAGAAGAAGCCGCGCGCGAACGCCTGAAAGAAATCGAAGCCGAACAAGCAGCAGAACGCGCCAGAAAAGCCGCAGCAAGAAAAGCGAAAAAGGTAAGAAGTAGGAAGTAAGAAGTGTGAAGTGGAAAGTGGAAAGAAGGGTAGTGGAGCGGGCTGACCGCTGACTGCTGATCGCCTTCAGGAGAACAACAATGCTCGAGCAGGCTGTCATCTACACATTTGTAGCCCTCGTCCTCATCGGTGGGGGCCTGGCGGCATTTTCTCGCCAGATACTCTACGCCATCATTGGTCTGGGTATCAGTCTCCTGGGACTGGCGGGGCTATTTCTCAACCTCGGCAGTCCATTTGTCGCGGCAATGCAGGTACTCATCTATATCGGCGGCATAACCGTTGCCATTGTATTTGCCATGATGCTCTCGATAGCCATGTCCATTCGCCCGCCCGACCCCGACACCCGAAAACTCGGCTTCGCCATTGCCTGTGCCGTCATCTTTTTTGGCGCAGTTGCCCATCTGATCCGCGGCGCACAATTCCAACAAATCGCGTCCCCGGCATCTGAAAAAGCCTGGTCTGTGGGTGCATTGGGCCATGCACTGCTCACGCATTACAACGTCGTCTTTGAAGCCCTCTCCCTCGTTTTACTCCTGGCCATCATCGGTGCCATCTTGATTGCCCGCAAGGCTTTGCCAAAGGAAAATTTGTGACCCTCGACTCCTATCTTCTGGTAGGCGCTGCCCTGTTTTCACTCGGTCTAATCGGCGCACTATCCCACCGCAACCTCATAGCCCTGCTCATCGGCATTGAACTCATGATGAATGCCGCCAGCTTAAACCTGATGGCCTTTAACCGGTTTGTCGTCACCGACCCAACAACCGGCCAGATCTTCGTCCTCATCATCATTGGACTGGCAGCAGCCGAAGTCGCTATCTTTTTATCGATCATCCTGCGCATCTATCGGGCGTATCACGATATAGATGCTGAAAAACTCACCAAACTGAGCGGTTGATGGACACTCTTACACTCATACTTTTAACGACAATCTCTCCCCTGGCGTGCTTTATCATCGCCATCATCTTTCTTATACAACAACCCAGAGTCGCCCAGGGATTGGTCCTGTTTGGCAGCTCGATATCCCTATTAAGTGCCATCGCCCTTCTCGTACAGGGACCCGTTGAACCCCTGCGATTTTTGTGGTTCCAAAGCGGTGCAATACAACTCCAATTTGGCTTCATCCTCGATGGTCCAAGCCTCATGTTTGGCGTTGTCGTCGCCTTCATCACCGCCTGCATCATGCTCTATTCAGTAGGCTACATGGCGCAAGACCCGGGCAAAACGCGCTATTTCGCAATGCTCAGCTTCTTTGCCTGGTCCATGCTCAGCTTTGTCTATGCCGTCGATCTCCTGCAATCTTTCATCTTTTGGGAACTCGTTGGCCTGTCTTCGTTCTTCCTCATCGGCTTCTGGTTTGAAAAACCCGAAGCCGCCGGAGCAGCGCGCAAAGCCTTTCTCATGACCCGCGTGGGCGACGTCGGCCTCTTCATCGGCATTCTAATCATCCTCCAACTCGTTTCAAACTTCGACATCCCCACCCTCTTAGACCCTGAAAATGGCCTCTCAACACAGGTATCGCCCGGCATACTCAATGCAATCACACTGCTCATATTCATCGGCATCATGGGCAAAAGCGCGCAATTCCCATTGCACACCTGGCTACCCGACGCCATGGAAGGCCCCACCCCGGTCAGTGCCCTGTTGCACTCTGCCACCATGGTCGCCGCAGGCGTCTTTCTCATGATCCGCCTGCACCCGCTCTTTATGGCAGCGCAAGACACAGCACTCATCGTCCTGAGCATCGCCACCTTCACCGCAATTCTCGCATCGACCATTGCAATGGTCGATACCGACATCAAAAAAGTACTCGCCTATTCGTCCATCAGCCAACTCGGCTTCATGCTCATGGCACTCGCTGCTGGCAGCCTCTTCGCAGGCGTATTTCACCTGATTACCCACGCCTTCTTCAAAGCCCTGCTCTTCCTCTGCTCGGGCATTTATATTCACGCCTATCACACCAATAGCATGGCCGAAATTGGTCGCAGTGGAGGCCGCCGCCTCAAAGCCACAACCTTTGGCCTCATCATCGGTGGCGCTGCCCTATCGGGCGTTCCCCCACTGGCGGGATTCTGGAGCAAAGAGGAAATTTTTGCCCAACTCGGTCACAATGGCTTTAACATCTACATGGCCGGTGCATTTCTCGCGGCCTTCCTCACCGCCTATTACACATTCCGCATGATTTTCCTCATCACAAAACCCGATCAAGCATCCACCTCCGACCACAGCCATCCCGAACCCCTGAACATGAAAGCCCCCGTCTTGCTCCTCACCCTGGGCGCAATCATACTCGGCTTTTTTGGCTCCAGCATCGCTCAGGGCCTCGGCCTTATACCACAACACCACAGCGTCATGTTGATGATCCCCACCGTAGGCGTCGTCATCCTCGGCATCTTGATCGCCTATTTCGACTATGGCCGCGACAACGCGCCGCGCACGGGATTCATCAGCAAAATCGCACCACTCAACACCCTGTTCACAAACAAATGGTACATCGACGAAGTCTATCGCGTCACCATCGTCGCCATCACCCACGCACTATCTCGCATCTTGCACTGGATAGAAAACCACGTCCTCGACGGAAACTACGACCGCTTTGGCCTCGGCATCTTGCGAACAGGCGCGAAATCAACACGCGTACAGGGCGGCTGGATGCAGCTTTACCTGGGCTGGGCCATCATCTTATTGGCCGTTGTCGCGCTTTACCTCGGATTGCAATAGAATATGCCACTTCTCTCATCCATACTTCTCACCCCCGTCATCACCCTCATCATTCTTTTGCTCATGCCCCAAAAAGCCGTGCGAGGCATCCGACTGATATGCGCCTTCAGCGGCCTTTTGACCTGTGTATTGAGTCTGCAACTCTGGATGGGTTATGACCCCACAACCGGCGGTATTCAATTTGAAGAAATAATCCCCTGGGTCGCAGCCATTGGCATCTCCTATCACCTCGGCGTTGACGCATTCGGCGTCATCCTCGTCATGCTCAATTCTATCGTCTATTTCACCGGGGTGCTCACCATGTGGGACCTCGAAGACCGCGTAAAAGAATATTTCGCCTTCATGGTACTCCTCGTCATCGGCGTCTTCGGCGTCTTCATGTCACTGGACCTCTTCTTCTTCTTTTTCTTTTACGAAATCGCCGTCGTGCCCATGTACCCCCTCATCCTGATATGGGGCAGCGGCAACAGAGCTTATGCCGGGATGAAACTCATGCTCTTCCTTCTCGCTGGCAGCGCGCTCCTCTTTCCCGGCCTACTCGCCATCTATCACCACGCGGGCCTCAACACCTTTGATATCATTGCCCTGTCCGCACACACATTCGATCCCCAATTCCAAATATTTGTCTATCCCTTCATCTACATCGGCTTTGGCGTCCTGGCTGGCCTCTTCCCCTTCCACGGCTGGTCGCCCACAGGCCACGTTGCCGCGCCATCTGCGGTTTCTATGCTACACGCGGGCGTCCTGATGAAACTCGGCGCATTTGGCATACTCACCGTGGGCATTCGCCTGCTGCCCGAAGGCGCTGCGTACTGGGCACCCACCTTTGTGGTATTGGCCGTCATAGGAATCATCTACGGTGCTTATGTCGCCATGCGGCAGACCGACTTCAAATTTGTCATCGGCTTTTCATCTGTATCTCACATGGGCATCGTTCTCCTCGGCCTCAATCTCGCGGTCCTCGGTCCAATCGTAGCTACCGACGCCCTCAACGGCGCTGTTTTCCAGATGTTTGCCCACGGCATCATGACCGCCCTATTTTTCAGCACCGCCGGATATATCTACGACAAATCCCACTCCAAAACCATTGGCGACTTTGGCGGTCTTGGCAAGCAGATGCCCCGCGCAGTCTCCATCTTCATCGTCGCGGGCCTGTGTGGTGCCGGATTGCCTGGCCTGGCGAGCTTCTGGGCTGAATTACTCGTCTTCCTCGCAGCCCTGAAAACGTACCCCATCGCTGGCGTCATCGTCATCCTGGGCCTCGTACTCACCGCGGTTTACATCCTGCGCGTCTTCAACCTGGCCTTTTTTGGCGCACCAAATCCGAAATGGGAGAATCTGAAAGCACAGGACATGTCTGGCCTGCACCTGATACCGCGCGCCATACTAATCGCCGTACTCGTGATCTTCGGCTTTGTACCCCGCCTCATGCTCGACCTGATCAACAGCACGACAATGGCTTTCTTGGGTAATTTCTAACATGGAAAACGCTATCCTCTTCGCACCAGAACTTATTTGCCTGATCATGGGCCTCGTGCTCTTCTTCTGCACAGTGCTCAACTGGTCCTATCGCACCACCCGGGGCATTGCCATAGCATCCGGTATAGCGATGATCGCCGCCTGTCTCTGGACCCTATCCCTTGAAGGCGAACCCTTCTTCCCGGGCATATACGCTGTTGACTTCTTTTCCCAACTGATCAAAACAGCACTTGCAGTCGGATTCTTATTTGTCGTCATCGCCAGCGCCAGCCCCCTCACCGTTGACCGCAATGGTTGGCTCGAGGTCCCCCTCTTTTTCATCTTTTCCACACTCGGCATGATGATGATGGTCAGCGCGACCGAACTCCTCACTCTCTATGTCGCCATGGAACTGGCCGCCTACCCTGTCTATATCGTCGTTGCCCTTCACCGAAATTCAGACATCGGCGGAGAAAGCGCCGCCAAATATATGGTACAGGGCATGGCAGCCTCGGCCATCTCGCTCTACGGCATGAGCTTCCTCTTCGGCACATTCGGCTCCACCTACTTCTCCGCCATCAGCATCCCACACGCCACCGCGCAACCCATCTTCTACCTGGGTCTGTTGCTCACACTCGCCGGCTTCTTCTTCAAACTCGGCGCATTCCCCTTCCACTTTTGGGCACCCGACACCTATGAAACCGCGCCTCATCCAGTGATTACATTCATCGCCACCGTTTCCAAAATCGCCGCCATCGGCATTCTCTGCCGCCTGTTATCCCTGGCCATACCCGGTGGTTGGGAATCGGGCCATGCCCAAACCGCGCTCATGTGGGCAAGCGTCATCGCAATGAGCCTGGGCAACCTATCAGCGCTCGCGCAAAAAGACCTCAAACGCCTGCTCGGATATTCCACAGTCGCCCACGCAGGTTACGTGCTCCTCGCCCTGCAAACCTTCGCCGAATGGGGTCTTACCGCCGCCCTCTTTTACGCCATTGGCTACTTTGCCATGTCTTTTGCGTGCTTCCTCGTCATCTGTGAAATCGGTCGCAGCGAAGACCGCATCACCATCGACTCCGTATCTGGCCTTTACAAGCGCGCACCATTCCTCTCCTTCACCTTGCTCATCGGCCTATTTGGCCTCATTGGCCTCCCCCCCACTGTGGGCTTTGTCGGCAAATGGTTCCTCTTCTCTGCCGCCCTCCAGCGCGGTCAATTCTATCTCGTCCTCATCGCAGCCATCAACGCCGCGGTCGCCCTGTATTATTATCTCCTCATCATCCGCCAACTCTACTGGGTAGAACCCTCCACACAGAACACGCTAAAACCCACGCCCCTCATCGCCGTCACTGCAATGGCGACCATCATCCTCGTAATCGCAATGGGCACGCTCCCCGGTCCCTTCTGGGACATGGCTGCCCGCGCCGCACGCGCACTGATCAGTTGATGTGAGCGCAAAAAAGAAAAAAATATTCACCAAAATTAAATTTTTCTTATATTCTGTTACGCAATCATTCAACTAAAAGGAGATATGGTGATGGAAACGATTGCTACAAATAAAAACGCCACTGCTGAATAGGATCAACCAAAAGGAGATATAGCAATGGATGCTGACAACAAAAATAAAAACGCCACTGCTGAACAGACTCAACGGATAACAACCCTTGAGACAAATTTGGAATTTATCAAAGAACAGCTCTCAGATGTGAAACAGGACTTAAAAGACCTCAAGCAAGGGCAAGAAAACCTCGAAATGCGGATCAATGCCCGGATTGATGATTTGATAAAGTGGTATGTTCCCACAACGATAGTTGCCCTATTGGCTTTTGCTGCTGTCATGAAATTTTTATAAAAGGGCATTATAGACATTAACCTTATAAAATAAAGAACCCGCAACCACCGAACGATTGCGGGTTCTTTTTTGTTCGTACATCCGATAATTTTGTCATCATGCAGACTCAAGGCATCGGTCTATACGGAAACGAAGAATGATGCACATTGATACGCAGCTTGCCATTCTCGTCCTTAAAATAGCCAAATGTGAACTCCACTTTGGCTTCTTTTCCGGTATTCGCATCTGTAAAATAGTAATTCCCTATGGCAATAGCCGAGTCTCCATCAATGATAATTTCAGCATTCTCAAATCGGACTTTGCTCCACGGCTGGATAGCAAAACCGCGATCTTCAGGTACAATACCAGTCACAAAATAAGATACCGCCTCTTCTTTTGTTAATCGAAATTGCTTTTCTGACGCCTTCGTAGGCTTAAACAGAACCACGCCTTCATCATAACCATATAATGTATCGACGACCTTTTCGGCCAGTGCCTTATAGTCCTCTTTTTGCGTATATGCTTCCCCGATAGCGACAATGGCTTCGCCCCAAATTTTTTGGGCCTCCATAACCTCTTTCTCAACAATACCCTTATCTTTCATAACATCCTCTGCATATCCCGTCGCCACAACCACCAGCGTTGCCAATATTGCCAATTGAATCTTCATTTTTTGACCCTCCTACTTAAGCAATCGTATCCGACTGCATCGCATTATTCCTTTCTCTTGTATTTCACATATAAGAAAATCCCTCTTTAGTGTCAAATCAAAATTTTCCTGATAAACGGTCTTTTTTTTGTCAAAAAAATCCGTTTTGTGTATCTTCTGCCTCTATTGTAACACTCCCTAATCATCTTTGCAAACATTAAGGAATTTTCATGCTCGGAAAATTAATCGACAAACTGAAAACAGGACTGACCAAAACTCGCGAAGGCATGGTACAAAAAATCCGCGAAGTCATTCGGCGTCGCCCTGAAATCGACGAAGAAACCCTTGAAGAAATAGAAGAGATCCTCATAGAAGCCGACATTGGCGTAGATCCCACCCTCCGCATAATTGACCAACTGCGCGAACGCTTCGAAACCGGCGAACCCGTTGAAAATCCGGAAACCGCAGTCCAAGAATTTCTCGAAGAAGAAATCCGCAAAATCCTCCTGCCTTCAGATACTGCGCCATCTATCGCAATCACAACCAAACCCCACGTCATCCTCGTCGTAGGCGTCAACGGCGTGGGCAAAACCACCACCATTGGCAAAATGGCTCACAAACTCAGCCGCGAAGGCAAAAAAGTACTTTTTGCCGCGGGAGACACATTTCGGGCAGCAGCCATTGACCAACTCGGCATCTGGGCCGACCGCACGGGATCTGACATTGTGCAACACCAACCGGGCGCAGACGCAGCATCCGTGGCATTCGACGCCATTCAGGCAGCCAGAGCACGCGACATCGACGTCGTACTCATCGACACAGCGGGCCGCCTGCACACCAAAATCAACCTCATGGAAGAAGTAAAAAAAATCCGTCGCGTCGTCGCCAGAGCACTGCCTGGTGCCCCCCACGAAACCCTGCTCGTACTCGATGCAACCACAGGACAAAACGCCGTCATACAGGCAAAACAATTTCACAGCACAGTCGCACTCACGGGCCTTGTCCTGGCAAAACTCGACGGCACAGCCAAAGGGGGGGTCATCATCGCCATAACCGACGAACTCGACCTGCCCGTGCGCTATGTTGGCCTGGGAGAAGACATTGAAGATCTGGACGACTTTGACCCCGAGACCTTTGTCCAGGCTCTATTTGATTAATTGACGTCAATGCGAAATAGGGTATATTTTTTTCATGCCTATCCAACTACCCATATATCTCGACAACAACGCCACCACACCCATAGATGAACGGGTACTCAACGCGATGTTGCCCTATCTCAAAGACCGCTTTGGCAATGCCGCCAGCCGCACACACACCTTTGGGTGGCATGCCGAAGATGCTGTTGATCTCGCGCGGGAACAAATAGCCAGCCTCATCAACGCACAGCCCAAAGACATCGTTTTCACCAGTGGCGCTACAGAATCCGACAACCTCGCTATAAAAGGTGTGGTAGCCGCAGCCAAAACTCCGCACATCATCACACAAGCCACCGAACACCATGCCGTCCTCGACTCCTGCCGCGCCCTGGAACGCGACGGCGTCTCAGTCACAATCTTGCCCGTAGATTCACACGGTATTACCGACCCATCAGACATCGCAAACGCCATCACAGACAACACCGCACTCGTCTCCATCATGGCGGCCAACAACGAAATCGGCACCTGCCAGGCCATTGAAGAAATCGGGGCGATTTGCCGTGAAAAAAACATCTATTTCCACACAGATGCAGCACAGGCCATTGGCAAATACCCGCTCGACGTCGAAGCCATGCACATCGACCTGCTCTCCATCTCTGCCCACAAACTCTACGGACCCAAAGGCGCGGGCGCACTCTATGTGCGCAGCCGTCCGCGCGTTCGCCTCGTCGGCCAAATAGACGGCGGAGGCCATGAAAAAGGCATGCGCTCTGGCACCCTCAATGTACCGGGCATCGTCGGCATGGGAGAAGCCTGTGCGCTCGCACAAAAACACATCGAAACCGAAGCAAAACACAGTCAGGACTTGCGCCATCGTCTGCAAAAACACCTCTTCGACGCGCTACCCCAGATACAACTCAACGGCCACCCCGAACAACGCCTGCCGGGCAACCTCAACATCAGCTTTGTCGGCGTGGATGGCGAAAGCCTGCTCATGAGCTTGCGAGACGTAGCCCTCTCATCCGGCTCTGCCTGTACATCCGCATCTCTCGAACCGTCTTACGTACTCAAAGCCATTGGCGTCAGCAATGACATGGCGCAATGCAGCATACGCTTTGGCATTGGACGATTCAACACCGAAGCAGAAATTGATTATGTTGCAGAGCGCGTAATTCAAGAAGTCAATCGCCTGCGCGAAATATCGCCGAACTATTAAATTCATCTCCGGAGCCACCATGCCAACACCAGACCGACCCCAACGCCCTGAAATCTTACCCGAAGTCAAAAACATCGTCGCAGTATCCAGTTGCAAAGGCGGCGTGGGAAAAACAACGGTTAGCGTAAACCTCGCGGTCTCACTCGCCAAACAGGGCGCAGCGGTTGGCCTGCTCGACGCGGATATTTACGGACCCAACGTGCCAATCATGATGGGCAGCACAGCGCAACCCAGGTCAATAGACCAAAAAATACTGCCCCTTGAAAATCACAATGTCAAATTCATGTCCCTCGGCCTTATCGCCGGAGAAAATGCCCCCATAATATGGCGCGGTCCCATCGTGGGCAGAATGATACAGCAATTCATGGTTGACGTAATATGG